>NZ_AAYC01000029.1 GCF_000169455.1 Roseobacter sp. SK209-2-6
ACCGAAAGCGCTTCGCCGCTGCTCTGGGCAAAGCCAGGCGCAGACGCCGAAAAAGATACGCAGATAGCAAAGGCGGCAAGAATATTGACGCGGACCATAACTTGTCCCCTGATCTGAAAAGTAACACTCATGTAAGTCTATACCAGCAATCGCATTCTGCCAATGGTCCGCAGGCAGCTGTTCCTCTCGAATGCTTGTTTTTTGGTGGCTTTCGATTTCGCGTCCAATGAGGAGCAGATTGTCTCTGACAAAAGGGTTTACTTGAGGTTTGCTAGCGACTTGAATGAAATGGGTTTTGTACAGAGGTCTTTCATGCGGGTTTTGCCAGCGATCATCGTGTTCTTTGGGTTGCTTTTGGCCCCTGCCGTTTGGATCGGGCTGACCTGGTTGTTGTCAGAGGAAGATTTCCAGGGCGCGGCAGTTGATTCTACAGCTAGAATTGAAATCGAGATGCTGCGCCAGCAGATCGAAGACCTGCAATTGCGACTTTCCGATGTACAAAACGAAGTTGCGCGTCTCCCGATAGGAGGATCTGCAGGTCTTGCGCCCAATGCCTCATCCGCGGAGGCTGAGCGGGAGATTTGGGATCAGACGGAGGGGGCTGATCTGGATTATGCGCAAGTGGTGCTGATCGCGGATCGTCTGAATGTCAACAGAGGGCTACAGGTTACAGGGGGGAAATACCTCACTGAGAAGCTAGGTCGTCCGCGTGAAGATCTAAATGACAACTGTCAGCCCATGACAAATCCCGATCTTAAGGAAAAGCTGGTCACAGAACAGGTTGGACCGATTAGAGTCAGCATGTTGCGCCCCGCCATCGAGAGCTTGAAGGTTGTCTTTGAGAACATTCGCCGGGCTGACCCTGATCTCTACAATCGTATCAATACCGCGGGGGCTCTTTGTGTCCGAAGAATTCGGGGCACCACGAATTCTCTTTCCACCCATAGTTATGGGTTGGCAGTAGATTTGAACATTGACGGGAAACTGGACAACTTCACCGATGGGAAAACACAACTCGGCCTCACCATTATGGCTGACTTCTTCTTTGATGAGGGCTGGGTTTGGGGCGCTGGTTTTCGACGCGAGGATAGTATGCATTTTGAAATCAGTCGCCGTCAGCTAGACAGTTGGATCGCGGAAGGCAGGCTTTAGCATAGACTAGCTAGAGTTCAGTGGCTTGACCATGGAGACATTAATCCTCCAACCCATAGGCCCGACGTATCCCGCGCTGCGTGCCTGGTCCAAAATCACCGTCAATGGTACCTTGGTAAAAACGCTTTTCCTTGAGTTTCTTTTGCAGCTCTTTGCGTGTGCTGCCTGTAAACATATTGGGGCGTTCGCTCAGCAAATTCAGCACATCCGAGCTGCCAGAGCGCAGAGCAGCATAGAGAAAATGCGCCGCTTCCTTGGACCCTTTCCCAGGTACCAGCCCATCGTCGATCAAAGCAGCATAATTGAACTGGGCCTGCGGGTGACGTAGCTCCGCCGCACGCCTGAAGAACTCATAAGCTCTCTTTGGATTTGGAGGAAGTCCAAGCCCGCCCTGGTGGTGAAGGAAACCCAAATCATTGATTGCATCCGCAAAATTCTGACGCGCCGCAGCTTGGTACAGTTCAAGAGCTTTTGCCGAATCTGCGTTCACCCCTATTCCTTGTTCATAAAGTTTAGCCAGCTCGAACTGTGCTTCAGGAGCGCCCGCATCGGCAGCTCGTTTTAGTAAATCGACAGCAGCAACAGGATCGAACTGGCCGGCATTGGGGTTGAGTCGCATATATGCGAGCCCGAGCATGGACCTGGTGTCGCCC
>NZ_AAYC01000028.1 GCF_000169455.1 Roseobacter sp. SK209-2-6
TTGGTCGAGTTTCGCGGCCCAATCTGTCGACCACTCCCCAAAGGGCTGCAGAAGCTGAAACAACTCACTGCCTTTCGCACTGAGCTGATATCCAGCCGCGCCGCGCTCCACCAGTTTGCTGGCGCTCAGCTCCTTCAAACGTCTGTTGAGCACCGTCGGAGACACCCCTTCACAGCGCTCCTGCAGCGCCCGGAAGGTCAGACCGCACCGGCCGCCCCGCAGTGCTCCCGCTTCAGCCAATTGCCAGATGATGCCCAGCGCCCAGCTGCGCCCCAAAAGATCAAACAGGGCCATGATTGGCTTGCCGCTCCTGGATCCGCGCACCGGCTGCCCTGGTTTTGGTACTTTTGTCATCAACACCTCTTGCTACTTATTTGATAGCGAATTATTGCTACCCAAAACGTAGCAAATACCCACGGTTCCCACCATGATTTTTCTCCCTGTTCTGGCTTCACTCGGCGCCTCGCTGGGATGGGCCACCGGTATTGTCCTGGCGCAGCACCCCGCCAGGAAGCTTGGTGCCTTTGAGTTTACCCGCATCCAGCTTCTGGCCTGTGCAGCCCTGCTAGCTGCACTATGCAGCGCCCTGGGGTATTGGCCCAGTGTGCATTGGACCTATTGGCCAAGCTTTGCGGCCAGCATCGTGATTGGAATCATCCTGGGGAACCTCGCTATGATTGCCTGTCTGCGCCGTGCGGGCCCAAGGTTCACCGAGCTGCTCCTGTCGCTGAAAGCACCGTTGGTGGGGATCATGGCATTTTTCTGCTTTGGCGAGACCCCCTCAAGCATGGATCTGATCGGCGCCTTGACCGTCTTACTCGGGATCATCATTGCTGTGCTGTTTGAACCTGACCCCAGCGAAGAGTCCTCGGCAGGCGCCTCCAATGTCTCAAGCGGCTCTCTGGTCACGGCCTTGTTTCTTGGATTTGCCGCCACCGCCTGCCAGGGCTTTGGTTTTCTGGTGATGAAACCAGCGATGCTGGCTGAGACCGAGCCGCTGGCCGCCTCGGCCATCCGCCTGACCGGCGCGGCATTTCTGATTTCTCTGGTCGCTCTTTGGCCTGCAGCACCGCTGCAGGGCAAGACCAGCCTGACACCTTTATTGCTGGGACAGACCATTTTGCCCGGCGTCATAGGCTACGGTATTTCCTCGACGCTGCTGCTCTATGCCTTTGCCAATTTAGACGCTGCCGTGGCCGCCGTTCTGGGCTCCCTGTCTCCCGTTCTGGTGCTTCCCATCCTCTATTTCAAAGACGGCAGCATACCTAGCCTGCCGGCCCTTTCCGGCGCCTGTCTGGCAGTGCTGGGCATTGCCATTCTTGCGTTTGGCTGAATCTGGACCTGCTCAGTCTGCTGGAACAGAAACCACCAGCCCGTCGAGCTGCGGTGCAAGCTCGATTTGACAGCTCAACCGGCTACAATCCTGCTTGTTCTCGACCAAGTCCAGCATGGCGTCTTCGAATTCTCCTGCCTCGCCGCAAATCTCTGTCCATTCCGGAGCCACATGCACATGGCAGGTGGCACAGGCCAGGCTGCCGCCGCATTCGCCCACAATGCCCGGCACATCATTGGCCTGAGCCGCTTCCATCAAGTTTTGGCCATAGTCCGCTTGCGCCGTCACGGCTTCGCCGCCCGGCAGTTTCCAGGTTACCTTCATTGGGTTTTCCTTCGTCTCGGATTAGATGAAATGCACGTAGAAGTCGCGCATGCCGTCACCTTCCAGGTCGCGGGTTTTGCGCACTTCCTTGCGTTTCATGTAGATGTGATTGGCCACCAGCTCCGCCCCGACCACCTCGGCCAGGACCGTATCCTTCTCCAGATCCGCCATCGCCCCTTTCAGATCGATCGCGGTCCCTTCGCGCGCATCGGTCCGGTCAAACCCGTCGCCGGTCTCGATCGGCGGCAGAGCATACCCCCGCTCAACCCCCAGCAGAGACGCCTGTAGAACCGCAGCAACCGAGGTATAGGGATTGGAAGAGGCATCGGCCATCCGATGCTCCAGCCGCGCCTTTGCACCGCCTTCAGAGCTGATCCTGGTGGTCACATTGCGGTGGTCGCCGCCCCAGTTCTGCCAATAACCCGAGAGAGACCCCGGCTGCAGCCGCATGTAGCTGTTGGCCGTCGGGGCAATCAGGCCCGCTAGCCCTTTATGGTGGTGCAGCAGCCCAGCCAGGCAGCCTCGCGCCAGATCGTTCATGTTTTCCGGCCCGCCGCGCGCCCCGGAAGACAGCGCATTACCGCCCGCCTCATCCACAAAGGAAAAATTGATATGCATGCCGGAGCCGCCCGCTTCGGGCACTGGTTTCGGCATGAAGGTGAGGACAATGCCGTATTCCAGCGCGATTTCCCGCGCCATCAGGCGGAACAGAACGATATCATCTACGGCTTTCACAGCATCGTCAAAGGTCAGCGTATATTCGAACTGAGGGCTGTCGAACTCCGCCGTGATCATATCCAGTGAGAAACCCATCTGATCCGCCATAGCCCAGATCCGGTCATTGAACCGCAAGGGGTCCGCGAAAGGACCCGTGCCATAAACCACACCACCCGGCGCATCATAGGGCATCAGTCGGCCACGCTCATCCGCCTGCATGGCATAGGCTTCCAGCTCGATCCCGACCTTGGGCGATAGCCCCTTTGCCTGCCAGGCGCTGACGGCCCGTTTCAAGGTGCCGCGCGGACAAAGCGGCAAGGGCTCACCCGCATCATCATATAGATCGCCAAGCACCACCTGAGTCGAGGCGTGCCAGCTCTCGCGGATGTCATCATGCAGCCATTTCAGCTCCATATCCGGCAGGCCCTGTTTGACCATGGAGCCCGGCGCATCCAGAAGGTCCCGATCATAGTGAGTGCCAAAGACCGAGCGGCAAAACCGCGTACTATCATCGCCAATCTTGGAATTTGGCAGGTATTTCCCCCGCATAACGCTGAGGTGATCGCAGAACATTGCACGCAATCTTGTTTTCATGGCTCAAATCCCCCCTTTGGGATATGCTGTGACAGCTCGGCTTTGCGCCTTTTGCTTAACATATTTATCTCTTTTCACCTAGCCGCGCGCCAACGCGTCAGAGAACATCAGATGGCCTCAACCTTGACTGGCAGCTCCTTGATGCCTCCAACAAAGTTCGAACGCAGAAACTTTTGCGGGCCTGCGGGCTCGATGCTTTTGATCCGTTTTGCCAGCTCCTGAAACAGCACCGTAACTTCCAGCCTTGCCAGCCACATGCCCAGGCAAACATGCGGACCGAATTGCCCAAAGGACAAATGCCGGTTCGGGCTGCGCATCAGGTCAACGCGGAATGGGTCCTCAAACTGGCTCTCATCCCGGTTGGCTGAGATGAACCAGTAGAGCAGTTTGTCGCCCTCGCGGATGGTCTTGCCATGCATCTCCACATCCCGCGTCGCGGTGCGGCGGAAATAAAGCGCCGGAGTGGCCCAGCGGATGATCTCATCCGCCGCGGTCTCCCAGACCGCACCGCCCGTCTGCATCTGATCCAATAGCTCGGGCTGGTGGCACAGCGCCTGTATCCCCGCCGCAATCGAGTAGCGCGTGGTGTCATTGCCGGCCGCCACCAGGAGGCAAAAGAAATTGCGAAACTCCGTCTCGGTGATAGTTGAGCCGTCCTTGGCCGGTTCCAGGATCAAGTTCAGCACGCCGGAGGTATCCCCTTTGCGCTCTTTTTCCGCCATCAGCTCCTTTGCATAGACATAGAGCTCCGCCCCGGCAGGGGAATTGAAGGGCATCATCCGGTATTCATCGGTCTGCATCTTGTCAAGCACATGGCTGGTGAAATCCGGATCGGTATTGGCAATGAGCGCATCGCCCTTTTCAACCAGCCAGGGCAGGTCCGCATCCGGCAAGCCAACGACGCGACCCAGCATCCGCATCGGCAATTGCCGGGCGATTTCCTTGGTGGCGTCGAAAGTGCCTTTGGCCAGGGCCTGATCCAGGATCTCCGCGCACAGGGTCCGGATGTCTTCCTCATATTGCGCCATAGTCGTCTTTGAGAAAGCTTTCAGCAGCTTCATCCGCACCTTGGAATGCTCCGGCGGATCGGTCTCCTGAAAGGTGCGACGCGCCAGATATTCCTCATAGCTCTGATCCTCCATGCGGATGCCGCGGGCCGAGGAAAACAGATCCGCCTGCTTGTTCATCTGTGTGATGTCTTCGTACCGGGTCACTGACCAGAAGTTCTTCCCGCCCTCGTATTCCGTCCAGTGCAGCGGATCATCCCGCCGCAGCCGGGCAAAGGTGTTATGCGGCGCGCCATTGGCAAAAGTGTCATGGCTGCTCAGGTCAGCATGGCCGTCGTCCTGTGGTGTCCAGATCGTCATAAGAGGCTTCCCGAATACTTGCTTTGTGTATATTATTGGAGCTTATAAATATGTAAACAGAAAACTAATGAGCCAAAACATGCGCTTAGCAATTCTTGTGACCAATACGGACCAAAGCAGCTTTGCAGAGAGGCACCCGAAAGATGCCGAAAAGTTCACGGATCTGATCCGTCTGGTCCGCCCCAACTGGCAGCTTTCAGCCTTTCAGGTTCACATGGGTGAATTTCCGGACGACCTTGAGAGGTTTGACGGGGCGATGATCACCGGCAGCCCGACGTCTACCCGCGCAGGGCTTCCCTGGATTGAACAGCTTTTGGAACTGATCCGCGGGATGGAGCGCCGCAAGCAGCCGCTCTTTGGCGCCTGTTTCGGTCATCAGGCCTGTGCGCTCGCTCTTGGCGGCAAGGTCTCCGCAAACCCGCAAGGCTGGGTCCATGGCCTTGTCGGAAACACTCTGGCTGGCAAATCAGATTGGACCGGAGACCTGCCAGGCAGTTTTGCTCTTTACGGGTCGCATTGCGAGCATGTCTCAAAGCTCCCGGAAAGAGCGGTGGAAATGGCCCTCAGCAGCGGGCTGAACGCAGGGTTCCGGATAGACGGGCATCTGTGGACCAGCCAGCATCATCCCGAAATGAGCCATGAGTTCATTTCAGCTCTGACTGGGGAAATGTGCGACACCTTGGGGCAAAAGGCCCATGACAAAGCGCTGGAAAGTTTGACCAAGCAAGCGGACCAAGCAGAGTTCGCCGAGTGCATCGCCCGGTTCTTTGAGCAAGCTACAGAACTGAACGCCTCGCAAGGTGGCGCCTGATTTCATCTTTCCCGCAAAATTCCCCGCCGGAGGCAGCGGCGGGGACTGCCTTTCTGCTTGGACCAATCAACCCAGCGCTGCCAACAGGTCCATCACCGTCACCTGATCGAACTGCACATGGCGCACCATGGCGGCCTCCGCAGCTTCGCGGTCATGCGCAAAGATCAGTTCGGCTATTTCCCGGTGCTCTTTGGCGGATTGGGCAATAGAGCCTGGAAAGCGGTAACGGGCCCGGTAGTAGGCCATCAGCTTGCGGGCATTGGTCTTGATCATCTCCAGAAGAAAGGCATTGCCCGCCCCCTGCGCCACAGCGCCATGGAATTGCAGGTTGAGCTGATAGTAGCCCGCCGGGTCGCCATCGCCCTTCTCTGCCGCATGGGTTTCGCAGGCACAGACGATCTGCGCCAGCGCCCGGGCTTGGTCCTGCGTCATACGCCGCGCCGCCAGCCCCGCGGCCTGGCCTTCCAGCCGGGCATGCACTTCTAGGATGGCTAGAAACTCTTCCAGCGTCGGCTTAAACAAAACCGCCCCTTTGCGGGGCAGGCGTTTGATCAGGCCGATTGCTTCCAGCTGGATAAAAGCCTCGCGCACCGGGGTTCGGGAGACCCCATGCCGGGAGACCAGATCAGCCTCGTCTAGTCCGGCACCCGGCGTCAGCCGTCCGGCTTCGATATCCATCAGGATCGCGTTCAAAACCTGTTCTGTCTGCCCAGCCACGCGTAAACCGCCCGTTTGTCTTCCGCCATTTCCGTTGACCCACCTTAGTTTCCCGGAAATCTCAAAGCAAACCGATTGCCGCTGAAGGCGCAGGGAAACAAGCAAGGCAGGGGCTCCCGCACCCCGAGGCTTTGCCAGCCGAGCTGGACAAACCTCTGCGGGCTTGGGCCCG
>NZ_AAYC01000027.1:0-2500 GCF_000169455.1 Roseobacter sp. SK209-2-6
TCTGCTATTTCTGTTGTGTTTTGGTTGCGGGAGTAGGATTTGAACCTACGACCTTCAGGTTATGAGCCTGACGAGCTACCTGGCTGCTCCATCCCGCGACGCTGTGTTAGTCCTACCGCCTATTCGGCTGCTTGAGGACAGGGTTACGGGCTTCTGAGCGTATCGCTTTTTGGGCCCGTTTTTCCTCACTTAACGTATAGATTTGTCAGGCGAGGTATTTTTGATTGATCGTTTAGAGAGGATTGTTGGATTTTACTAGGTTTGGCGGTGACCTACTCTCCCAGGGCTTAAGCCCAAGTACCATCGGCGCAAAGGCACTTAACTTCCGGGTTCGGGATGGGACCGGGTGTTTTGCTCTCGCTATGACCACCAAACCGAGTAAAATCCAAGAACCTGCGGTTCTTGGATTTTCTCGGTTGGCGGCTGGCAGCGTAGTTGCGTGGCAACTGCGCGAGAAGCCGCACCCGAGTTATGTCACGATGGTGTTTCGTGACACTTCCAAGAGCGCAGGAATACAATCAAGTGTTGTCCAAGTCTTGCTTGGTGCTTTCTGTTTGGCTGTCTTTTACTGGATCAGATCAAGCCAATCGGGCGATTAGTACCGGTCAACTGAGCATGTTACCATGCTTACATCTCCGGCCTATTGACGTGGTGGTCTTCCACGGCCCTCAGGGATACCTTGTTTTGAGGGGGGCTTCCCGCTTAGATGCCTTCAGCGGTTATCCTGTCCGATCATAGCTACCCAGCACTGCCGTTGGCACGACAACTGGTCCACCAGTGGATCGTTCACCCCGGTCCTCTCGTACTAGGGGCAACTCCTCTCAAGTATCCTACACCCACGGCAGATAGGGACCGAACTGTCTCACGACGTTCTAAACCCAGCTCACGTACCTCTTTAAACGGCGAACAGCCGTACCCTTGGGACCTGCTCCAGCCCCAGGATGAGATGAGCCGACATCGAGGTGCCAAACACTGCCGTCGATATGGACTCTTGGGCAGTATCAGCCTGTTATCCCCGGCGTACCTTTTATCCGTTGAGCGATGGCCCTTCCACTCGGGACCACCGGATCACTATGGCCGACTTTCGTCTCTGCTCGACTTGTCAGTCTCGCAGTCAGGCTGGCTTCTGCCATTGCACTCAACGAGCGATTTCCGACCGCTCTGAGCCAACCTTCGCGCGCCTCCGTTACGCTTTAGGAGGCGACCGCCCCAGTCAAACTACCCGCCACGCAGGGTCCCGGATCCGGATAACGGACCGCGGTTAGACATCAAGAGTGCGAAGGGTGGTATCTCAAGGGAGGCTCCACAGGGACTTGCGTCCCTGCTTCGATGCCTACCACCTATCCTGCACATCACAATCCTGATGCCAGTGCGAAGCTGTAGTAAAGGTGCACGGGGTCTTTCCGTCTAACC
Source organism: Roseobacter sp. SK209-2-6 (assembly GCF_000169455.1). GTDB lineage: Bacteria > Pseudomonadota > Alphaproteobacteria > Rhodobacterales > Rhodobacteraceae > Pseudophaeobacter. The sequence goes on from NZ_AAYC01000027.1 coordinate 1,414, forward strand.
GCGGGAAGCCTGCATCTTGACAGGCAATTCAATTTCGCTGAGTCGATGTTGGAGACAGCGGGGAAGTCGTTACGCCATTCGTGCAGGTCGGAACTTACCCGACAAGGAATTTCGCTACCTTAGGACCGTTATAGTTACGGCCGCCGTTTACCTGGGCTTCAATTCGGAGCTCTCACCCCTCCTTTTAACCTTCAGGCACCGGGCAGGCGTCAGACCCTATACGTCGTCTTGCGACTTCGCAGAGCCCTGTGTTTTTAATAAACAGTCGCCACCCCCTGGTTTGTGCCCCCGGATTCCACTTGCGTAGGACCCGGGCCTCCTTCTCGCGAACTTACGGAGGTATTTTGCCGAGTTCCTTCAACATCGTTCTCTCAAGCGCCTTGGTATTCTCTACCAGTCCACCTGTGTCGGTTTAGGGTACGATCTTATGGAGGTGCTATTTCCAGGAACCTCTCAGCAGCCCATTCAATCCAATAAGGATGAACTACCTTCGAGATCCGTCACATTCCTCCTGGCCCAGGAATATTAACCTGGTTCCCATCGACTACGCCTTTCGGCCTCGCCTTAGGGGTCGGCTTACCCTGCTCAGATTAGCTTTAAGCAGGAACCCTTGGACTTTCGGCGAGAGTGTCTCTCACACTCTTTGTCGCTACTCATGTCATCATTCTCGCTAGTGATCTCTCCACGGGATCGCTCACGCGCCCGCTTCATCGAAAGCTCCTTGCGTCCAAGACCTTCCAGAGGAAGGTTAAAGACGCATGGAACTATGTCACACTACGCTCTGCTACCATGCACTATGTGCATCCTCGGCTTCGGCTCATGGCTTGAGCCCCGTTACATCTTCGCCGCAAGACATCTTAATTAGACCAGTGAGCTGTTACGCTATCTTTAAAGGATGGCTGCTTCTAAGCCAACCTCCTGGTTGTTTTGGACGTCTCACCTGCTTTCCCACTTAGCCATGAATTAGGGGCCTTAGCCGGAGGTCAGGGTTGTTTCCCTCTCCACTACGGACGTTAGCATCCGCAGTGTGTCTGCCATCTAGTACTCCCGGGTATTCGGAGTTTGGTTAGGATCAGTAAGCCTGTGG
>NZ_AAYC01000027.1:7500-13944 GCF_000169455.1 Roseobacter sp. SK209-2-6
AGACCAGATCCGCCTGCCCCGCCCCTAGCACCGTATTGGCATTTTCCGGCGTGCGGATATGACTTTCTGCTGTGACCAGCGCGTGTTTCACCGCGCCCTTGAGGCTCTGCGCCAGATCCACGCCCAGCATCTCTGCTTCTTGGAAACTGGGGATGAGCCGGGTGAAGTCAAAATAGGAGCCGGAGCCGACGGTGACATAGTCCATCAGTTCCTGTCGGTCATGCAGGGCGACGATCTCACCCATGCTTTCCCGGCTGAGGGCCACCTCAACGCCAGGCTCATCATTCACCGCAAGGCCGATGATGAAGTCTTCGCCGCAGGCCTGGCGGATGCGCTGCAGGATTTCACGGGAGAAGCGGGTACGGTTTTCAAGTGAGCCGCCCCATTTGTCATCGCGGGTATTGGAGAACGGCGTCCAGAATTGATCCAGCAGACAATGATAAGCCGCCCAGACCTCGACCCCGTCAAAACCCGCCTTCTGGCAGCGGATAGCGGCCTGCACAAAACCCTCGATGGTCTCTTCGATCTCCGCCTCGGACATGGCGTGACTGCCGTCACTGTCATGATAGCTGGGTCCGCCCGAAGGCGACCAGGCAGCATGCCAGGAATTGTCCTGATCCCCATGGGCGCCTACATGATAGAGCTGCTGGATCATCACCGCGCCTGCCTCCTGGCAGGGTTCCACCATGCGGCGGAAATGCGGGATGACCTCATCCGTGGAGTGCAGGAAGTTCCCGCGTGTCAGCACCGCCGCCGGGTGCACCGGCATCGGCTCCACCACAATCATCGCCGCACCTCCGAGGGCACGCTCCAGATAATAGGCTGCATGGGCCGCGCCGGGCAGGCCGCCCTGCGCCATATTGGTGGTATGAGCACCAAAGACCGCGCGGTTGCGCAAGGTTTTGTGGCGTAGGGGCTGTGGTTTGAAAAGATGCGGATAGGGTTGCATGATCAACCCTCTTCCAGCCTGTCCAGCCCTCGCGCCAGGTCCTCACCAATCCCCGCTTTCTCCATGTACAAGCGTAAGCGCTGATTGAACCCGCCGGGGGTATTCAGCGCTTCGATCAGATCATCGGAGTTTGAGACGGCAAGGTTTGAGGAAATCAACAGACGCAGGAAGGCCTCGCCTTTGGCGGGGTCAGCGACACGTTTGCCCAGCCATTCCGCTGCATCGGCGGTTAAACGCGCTACCGGCGAGAGGACCGCTTGTGCACAAAGATAGGCCTCCAGCTCGGCAGCAGTTTCCAGTGTAAAGACCGTGTTGCGGGTGCCAAAGATCTGATTGAGCAATGCCTCATCCCCCAGCGCCATGATGGCTGATCCACCCTGGGCGATCCCTGGAAAGGGCATCATCACGGCAGCGGCTTTGGCCGGTGCAACCAGAGTAGAGACCCGATCAAGCGAAGCCCCGGCCATGAAGGAAACAACCTTTTGATCCAGCCGGAAGTGCAGATCCGTCAGGATGGCTTCAGCGGCCTCTGCCATTACCCCCAGAAACACCACCTCACTTTGATCCAGAATTTCCTGCAGCCCCGTGACCTGCACCTCCGGGATCTCTGCCTCCAACTGGCTGGAGCGCGCTTTTGAGCGGGCAGAGACCCGGATCTCATGCCCCTGTCCTGCCAGCCCCCGCACCACTGCAGAGGCAATAACCCCTGTGCCAATAAAGCCCAGCCGCATATCAGATATCCTTTACCAGGCGCAGGGCGTCATAGATCGCCGCATGGGTATTGCGGGCAGAAACCGCGTCGCCGATGCGGAACAGCTGAAACTTACCTTCAGGATTGCTGGCAATGGTCTGCGGGTGGCCTTCGATGAGGGCACTCTGGTCGACTTCACCCCGGTTCGAAGACAGCTCCTTCAGGTCAAAGTAAAGCTCATCCAGCGGCAGGGTGCCGTAGTTCACCACCACCTGATCATACTGCGCTTTTGATGTGTGACTGCTGTAGTCGGTGCCAATGGTGGCGGTGAGCTGGTTGCCATCGGGAGCAACCGAAAGCAGGCGGCGGGTGACGGTAAAGGTCACATCCTTGTCCTGCAGCGCCCGCATATAGGGCACCAGATTCATTGCCATAATGTCAGGGGCAAAGGTGCGGTCGGGTGTCATCACCTCGACCTTGGCCCCGGCATTTGCCGCAACCTCTGCGGCCATGACGCCCGGATGATCGCCGCTTTCGTCATAGATCAGCACGTTTGAGCCCGGCTTCACATCGCCCGAGATGATATCCCAGCTGGTGACAACATTGGCGGCCTCATCGCGGGTTTCATGCAGCATGGTATTAGGCATGCCGCCGGTGGCCACAATGACCACATCCGGGTTCAGCGCCGTCACATCTGCGGCCTCGGCCCAAGTGTTGAAGCGGAATTCCACATCGCGCGCCGCACATTGCGCCATGCGCCAGTCGACGATCGAGATCATCTCAGCCCGGCGCGGGTTCTGCACAGTCAGACGGATCTGGCCACCAGGATCGGGCTGGGCTTCAAAGACAATGACATCATGACCACGCTCTGCAGCCACCCGTGCGGCCTCTAGCCCGGCAGGACCGGCGCCGATGATAGCAACCTCTTTCCGTGTCTCCGCAGGAGAGATCTCATGCGGCATGGAAAGCTCACGGCCGGTGGCGGGGTTGTGAATGCAGAGGGCCTCCCCCGCCTGATAGATTCGGTCCAGACAATAGGTGGCGCCAACGCAAGGACGAATGTCATCCTCGCGCCCTTCGAGGATTTTGCGCACCACATGAGGGTCCGCCATATGCGCCCGCGTCATGCCAACCATATCCACCAACCCGGCGGAGACCGCATGGCGCGCCGTGGCAACATCCGGGATTTTTGACCCGTGGAAAACCGGCAGATTGATGGCCTTCTGCACCTCTCCGGCGGAGTGCAGATGCGGCGCACCGCGCATGCCCTGCACTGGGATCATATCAGTCATCGCCGGGTCGGTGTGAATGCGGCCCCGGTTGATATTGAGGAAGTCCACCTGCCCGGTTCCTTCCAGAATGCGGGCAATATCCAGCCCCATCTCCGGGGTGATCCCGCCCTCCTGCACCTCATCCGGGGCAAAGCGAACACCTAGGACAAACTCATCCCCCACCCGCGCACGCACTGCGGCAATGATATCGGTGGTAAGGCGCATCCGGCTTTCGAGATGTTCGCGCCCATAGGGGCCGTCCAGATCATTGGTCAGCGGCGAGATGAACTGATCCAGCAAATGGCCATGGGTCATGATCTCGACCCCATCCATGCCACCCTCTTTCATCCGCTCCGCCGCATCGGCAAAGTCCGAGATGACCCGCGCAATATCCCAGTCCTCTGCCAGTTTGGGAAAGGCATGGTGTGCCGGCTCACGGTGGCGGGTCGCAGAGATAGCAGGCAGCCAGTCCCCTTTGTTCCAATGGGTGCGTCGCCCCAGATGCGTGAGCTGGATCATGATCGCCGCGCCGTGCTCGTGCACCTGATCTGTCATGTTGCGGATCCAGGGCACCACCTCATCCTTATAGGCAAGGATATTGTTGAACACCGGCGGGCTGTTGCGCGAAACGGCAGCGGAACCGGCGGTCATGGTCAGTGCCACCCCCGCTTTGGCACGTTCTGCGTGATAGGCCGCATAGCGCTCCTTTGGCATCCCCTCCTCGGGATAGGCTGGTTCGTGACTGGTGGTCATGATCCGGTTTCTGAGTGTTAGATGCTTCAGCTGAAAGGGCTGCAAAAGGGGATCGTTGGACATAAAACTCTCTTTCCTGGGAAATCTCTGCCTTGGAGGGGCTGGCGGCCACCGGCCCGGTTTCGGCAGGCCGGCGGCATGATCGTAGCGGATTTAGGCTTTAGTACCAGGCATCTGGTGCCGAGGATTTTGCTTTTGCCATGAACTCTTTCAAGGCCTCATCGGTGCCGGGATCCATGGGTGGTGCCTCATAAGAGGCCAGCTGTGCTTTCCAACGGGCATTGGCGCGGATGGCCGCATCAATGCCGCCCTGTTCATCCCAGCTCTCCCAAGGTTGGTGATCATCCATGGCGCTGTCCCAATAGGCGGTCTGATAGTGGCGCATGGTATGCTGAGTGGAGAAAAGGTGCACGCCAGGCCCACCCTCGGCCAGAGCATCAAAGCCCAGCGTATCCTCATTGACCTCAAACCCTTTGAGATAGGCATGCAGCGCGCCGCAGAGATCCGTGTCCAGCATGAATTTCTCATAGGACATTGACAGAAGACCATCGAGGAAGCCTGCGGAATGCAAGATGTAGTTGGCCCCGCATTGCACAGCCGACATCATCGACATCATCGATTGCTGCATCGCCTGGGCATCCGGCAGTTTCGAAGTGGAGAAATTGCCGGCACAGCGCAGCGGCAGTTTCAGACGCCGCGCCAGTTGCCCCATAGCCAGTGACCCCAGCGCGGGCTCTGGGGTGCCAAAGGTCGGAGAGCCTGAACGCAGAGACATCGACGAGATAAAGGAGGCCAGAACCGCAGGCGAACCCGGGCGCACCATTTGGGTGATCGCGCAAGAGACCATGCTTTCGGCCAAACACTGCGCCACCGACCCGGCTATGGTCAGTGGAGACACCGCCCCGCCCAGGAGGAAGGGCAGATGAATCGATCCCTGCCCGGCCTCGGCATAGGCCCGGATGCCCTTGGTGGTGACCCCGTCCATGGTCAGCGGCGAGGTGGTGTTGAAATTGCCCATGATGACGCAATTCTGATCGACGAATTCAGCCCCAAAGAGGATGCGGCACATCTCGATAGAATCCTCAGCCCGTTCCGGCGCCGTGATCGAGCCGAGGAAGGCGCGGTCAGAATAGCGCATATGGGCATAGACCATATCCAGGTGCCGCTTGTTCACCGCGATATCCGTCGGCTCACAGATAGTCCCTCCGGAGTGATGCAAATTGGGACTCATCTGCGCCAGTTTCACGAAGTTCTCAAAATCCTCAATGGTGCCGTAGCGCCGCCCCTTGTCCAGATCCATCACGAAGGGCGAGCCATAGGAGGGCGCCAGCACCATGGCATCGCCGCCAATCTCGACCGTATTGGCCGGGTTACGGGCATGCTGGGTGAAACGCTCGGGCGCTGTCGAGAGGATCTGGCGGATCATGCCCGGCTCGAATTTCAGGTTCCAGCTTTCGTGGGTCAGCTCGGTGACCCGGGCACCTGCGGCACGGAACAGCTCTACCACCTCAGCATCTTCCCGGAATTCGATGCCGATTTCCGCCATGATCCGTTCAGCAGTGGCTTCGATCTGATCCAGGCTCTCTTCCGAGAGGAGTTCATACGTCGGGATTTGCCGCGTAATGAAGGGCACCTTCAGATGGGTGTTCTGGCCCGGCTCCGCCGAACGCCCCTCACCGCGACGCGACCGTCTGCCCCGCGATTTCACCTGCACTTCGCTCATCCCTGCGTCCTCCCTGGAATGCGTTTCTTGACACTAGTGTCAGGTTGATGGTCAAGTGTGTCAACTCCATTGCGACTTTTACATGTCGGTGTTAGGACATCCCGATGAACAAACCGGACAAATCCCGCATACGGGCCTCTGAAGAGGCCTGGCTTTCAGCCGCCTATGAGGAGTTGACACAGAATGGTGTGGAGGCTGTTCGAATCATGCCCCTTGCCAAGAGACTGTCTGTGTCACGGACGAGTTTTTACTGGCACTTCAAAGACCGGGAAGCCCTGTTGGAGGCGATGATCCAGCGCTGGGAAGACAAAAACACGGGCAATCTGGTCGCCAGAACTGAAGCCTATGCAGATTCTGTCAGCGAAGCGATTTTCAACCTCTTTGACTGCTGGCTGGATAGTGAGCTGTTTGATTCGAAGCTGGATCTTGCGATCCGCAACTGGGCACGCAATGATCCAGCCCTTCAGGTTCGACTGGATCTGGCAGATGCTCGACGTGAAGCCGCAATGGCAGCGATGTTGGAGCGCTTTGGCTATGCGCCGGCAAATGCCCTGGTTCGCGCGCGAACCATGATCTACACGCAGATAGGCTATATCTCTATGCAAATTCGGGAAGCCGAGGATCAGCGCTTGGCCTTGATGCCCGATTATGTCGAGGTCTTTACTGGGGCCCCTCCGGCACAAAGCGATGTTGATCGTTTCATGGCCCGCCACCTGCCTGGCGGCAATCCAGCTGTCATCCGCTAGAGATTTGACTGTCTCTGACACCTCAGTGTTACCAGTCACACCAACAGCACGCATCTTTGTGCAATGATGCAAGGGGCGAGGAAAAAAGTATCATAAAGCCAAACAAATCTGCACCAAGTGCTCCCGCCCGTCGGCGGCTGGCGCTAAGCGCCAGCCCCTCCCGTTGGGCCTGGCGCCGCACCCGAAGGGAGCGGCGCGGGTCGCTTCGGGCAAAGCCCGAAGCGAAATCTCAATAGGCTTGATCAAACTCGCAAAACTATGAAGCGGGCGCTGCCGCGCCGAGCGCCAGCGCGGCGCCACCAAAAACACGG
>NZ_AAYC01000026.1 GCF_000169455.1 Roseobacter sp. SK209-2-6
TGAACTGGCTGAGGTGCTCCCAGCTGAGAGTGGAGATCTTTGGTCCCGGATCCTGGAGCCAGCTACCATCAGGATTGCGGACAATGGAACCGGTCAGATGGTGGTTGTGCGTGATAACAGGGACACCGTCCTTGCTGACAGCCACATCAAACTCCAGCAGGCGTACCCCGCAGTCGAGTGTAAAGGAGAACCCCTCCATCGTGTTCTCGGGCATCACACCACGCGCGCCGCGATGCCCCACGATTTGGATCAGCCCTGTTCCACCGGTGAAGGCGTCAATCTGAGGGTAGGTGCTCACAGTTCCAGCCTGCTTTCCGTTTCTGGATCAAATAGATGCAGCATCGAAGCTGGCGCGCTGAAGTTAACAAATTCACCATTCTCATATGTGGCATGACCAGCAACAGAGGCGGTCAGGGCTTTGTCTGTCCCCTGTAGCGTTCCATGCAAAAGCGTATTGGCACCAAGCTGCTCGACCATTTCCACCTGAAGTGCGATTGCGCCTTCTGGTTCCGGCTGCAGATGTTCGGGTCGAATACCCAGCGTGACATTTGCTTCTTTTGGGCTCTCAACCGGGATGATGACTCCGTTCGATAGGACGACGCTGCCGTCTTTCACCTCAGCCGGGAGGAAGTTCATGGCAGGGCTGCCTATGAAACCTGCCACAAAGATAGAGGCGGGGCGGTCATAAAGCTCGATAGGCGTGCCGAATTGTTCGACATAGCCGCCGTTCAGGACCATCAGTCGATCACCAAGGGTCATGGCTTCGACCTGATCATGTGTCACATAGATGGATGTAACTCCGAGGCGCTGTTGGAGTTTGCGGATTTCCAGCCGCATCTGGACCCGTAGTTTGGCATCCAGATTGGAAAGTGGCTCATCAAAGAGAAAAACTTGGGGGTCGCGCACAATGGCGCGCCCCATGGCAACCCGCTGACGCTGTCCACCGGAAAGCTGGCGGGGCTTGCGGTCAAGATACTGGCGAATTTCCAGAATATCCGCAGCTTCCTCCACCCGGCGATTGATTTCAGCCTGGGAAAGTTTGCGGATTTTCAGCCCATAGGCCATGTTTGCCCGCACGCTCATATGCGGATAGAGCGCGTAGTTCTGGAACACCATGGCAATATCGCGTTCAGAGGGTTCCAACTCGTTGACGCGGCGCTCTCCGATCCGGATTTCGCCAGAGCTCACGGTTTCCAGCCCGGCCACCATCCGCAGGAGAGTGGACTTCCCACAGCCAGAGGGGCCAACGATGACGATGAATTCGCCATCTTGGATATGTCCTTCAATGTGATGCAGGACCTCTGTGGGACCATAGGATTTTGTTAGGTCTGTGAGGTGAATTTCAGCCATTTCGGGCGTCCTATTTATCGGTTTCGGTCAAGCCCTGCACAAAGAGCTTTTGCATGGAGATGACGACGAAGACTGGAGGGATCATGGCCAGCAGCGCGGTGGTCATGATGATGTTCCATTGCGGGCTTTGCTCTGCCGCTTCCAGCATCTGTTTGATCGACATCACAATTGTGGTCATCGAAGTGTCTGTCGTGATCAGTAGGGGCCAGAGGTACTGGTTCCAGCCAAAGATAAAGAGGATCACAAAGAGGGCTGCGATATTGGTCCGCGACAGTGGCAGGAGAATATCGAAGAAGAAGCGCATTGGTCCCGCGCCATCAATTCTGGCGCTTTCCAGCATTTCGTCCGGAACGGTCAGAAAGACCTGACGGAACATAAATGTCGCGGTCGCCGAAGCGATGAGCGGGATCGAAAGCCCCCAATAGCTGTTGAGCATTCCTAGGTTCGCGACAACCTCAAAGGTTGGCAGAATACGTACCTCGACCGGCAGCATCAGGGTGATGAAGATCATCCAGAAGCAGGTCATGCGAAAGGGGAATTTGAAGTACACAATCGCAAAGGCAGAGAGCAATGATATTGCAATCTTGCCAGTGGATATAAGCATGGCCATTGCCAGGCTGTTCAGTAGCATCAACCAAACTGGCGCCTGCTCTGTTCCACTCAGCCCCTCGCCAAAGAGGGTCTGTTTGAGGTTCTGCCACAGGTACGATCCCGGCAGCAGAGGCAGGGGCGCCTGGTTCATACGCAGCTCATCATGGGTGGCGGCGACAAAGGTAATCCAGATGGGTAGTGCAACAGCAATGACACCGCAGATCAGAACAAAATGCGTTAGGAAGCGCGTGAAAGGCCGGTTCTCGATCATCAGTATTCGACCTTTCTTTCGACGTAGCGGAATTGGATGACGGTCATTGTGACAACCAGGACCATCAAGATGACCGACTGCGCCGCTGAACCGCCCAGATCAAGGCCAACAAAGCCGTCGTTGAACACCTTGTAGACCAGGATTGTTGTGGAGGTGCCGGGACCGCCTTGGGTCACCGCGTGAATAATCCCGAAGGTCTCAAAGAAGGCATAGACCATGTTGATCACCAGGAGGAAAAAGGTGGTCGGCGAGATCAGTGGGAAGATGATCGTCCAGAAGCGACGTCCAGGTCCTGCACCATCGATCGCTGCGGCCTCAATCACACTGGGCGGAATGGATTGCATGGCAGCAAGATAGAACAGAAAGTTATAGGCTACCTGTTTCCAGGCCGCAGCCATGACGACCAGAGCCATGGCTTGTCCGCCATTCAGGTAGTGGTTCCAATCAATGCCGAAGAATTCCAGAAAGTAGGGGAAGATTCCCAGCGTTGGGTTAAACATAAAGACCCAGAGCGCACCGGCCAAAACGGGAGCGACCGCATAGGGCCATATAAGCAATGTGCGATAGGTGAGTGCGCCCCGGACGGCGCGCTGGGCAAAGCCTGCCAGAACCAGCGCAAACCCCATGGAGAGGCCAGCCACCAGTAAGGAGAAAACCGCGGTACGCCAGAAGGCAGCTAAATAGTGGGAGTCGGACCACAGGACTTCGAAGTTTTCAAACCAAACAAATTCCGATCCCAATCCAAAGGCATCTTCGATCAGAAAGGACTGATAGAAGGCCTGGCTTGCGGGCCAGATAAAGAAAATCAGCGTGATTGCCAACTGTGGCGCTACCAGAAGATAGGGGAGCGGCGAGGATGGGAAATGGACCCGTTTCAGCATGAGGAACCTGACTTGACGTAGTCATGCCGCCCATGGATGGGCGGCATGACCTTGATTTCATGATGGATTAGTTTGCGGAACGCTCAAAGCGGCGCAGCAGATCGTTGCCACGTTCTACGGCTGCATCCAGTGCTTCGCTTGCAGATTTATCGCCGCTCCAGATCGCTTCCATTTCCTCATTGATCACATCGCGAACCTGAACAAAATTGCCAAAGCGCAGGCCACGGCTGTTCGGAGTCGGGGTGTTGAGGCTCAGCTGTTTAATTGCTGTGTCGGTGCCTGGATTGTTGTCATAGAACCCTTGTTCTTTTGACAGCTCATATGCGGCTGTGGTGATCGGGACATAGCCTGTCTCCTGGTGCCACCATGCCTGAACTTCGGCGGAGGAGAGATAGGTCAGGAACTTGGCTGTGCCTTTGTATTCCTCATCATCATGGCCACCCAGCACCCAGAGGGTCGCGCCGCCGATAATAGAGTTCTGCGGCGCCTCAGCAAGTGAGGTGTCGAGCGGCAGCATGGTTTGGCCAAATTCGAAACCCGCCTGGCTCTTGATTGAGCCATAATAGGCAGAGGAGTTCATCCACATCCCACATTCACCATTGGTGAACATTGGCAGGCTATCGCCGCGGCGGCCACCGTATTTGAACAGGTTGCCCTCGGACATGGAGGCGATGTCGTCCAGACGCGCAGCTACTGCATCATTGTTAAAGGTGAATTCGGTGTCAAAGCCGGAAAAACCGTTTTCCTTGCTGCCCAGGGCAATGTCATGCCAGGCAGAGAAGTTCTCTACCATGACCCAGGATTGCCAGCCAAAGGAGACGCCGCAGTCCATGCCATTGTCGACCAGTTTTTGGGCTGTGGTTTTAACCTCTGCCCAGGTTTCTGGAACTTTGGCGCCGGCAGCTTCGATCGCGTCTTTGTTGTACCAAAGTACAGGTGTCGAGCTGTTGAAAGGCATCGACAGCAACTCGCCTTCGGGTGTCTGATAGTAGGACACTACCGCAGGCAGGAAGGCCTTGCCGTCAAAGTTCTCCCCGGTGTCGTTCATGAGTTTTTCGACAGGGTAGATGGCACCCTTGGCCGCCATCATTGTTGCGGTGCCAACTTCAAACACCTGGACAATCTGCGGATGCTCTTTGGCGCGGAAGGCCGCAATCGCGGCGGTCATGGTTTCCGTGTAGTTGCCCTTATAGACCGGAACCACCTTATAGGCGTCCTGTGTTGCGTTGAAATCTTCAGCAATCTTGTTGACGCGTTCACCATTGGCGCCGCCCATCGCATGCCACCACTGGATTTCGGTTTCGCCATAGGCAGAGGTCGCTGCTGCGGCCAGAAAGGCCGTCGTGCTGAAAAGAGTTTTAACAGACATTTTCGTCTCCCCGTTTCTTGGATGTGTGAAACAGTGACGCGGCAGCGGCATAATGCAAGAGAAAGTTTTTTGACAGTTGGTATAATACAATGTTATGTTAAAGCGAGCGAAGTTGACACTGAAAAGGCTAAGTTATTGAAATTTAAGCTCAGGCAGTTAGAGGCCTTTCAGGCGGTTGCGCAGACAGGTTCAATTACACGCGCGGCGAAAATCCTGGAGATTTCTCAACCTGCGGCCAGCAGGCTGTTGTCCGACTTCTCCAAAACGGTAGCTATTGATTTGTTTCGTCGCGAAGGTGGCCAACTGATTCCCACCAGCGAGGCGCGCTATCTGCTCTCCGAAGTCGGGCGAGTTTTTGAGAGTTTGAGACATCTCGAAGAACTAAACCGGGATCTGACTGATCGCACAGCAGGCCATCTGCGCATTGCCTGCTTGCCAGGATTTGCCACATCACATTTGCCCAAACTGCTGGCGCGTTTTCTGGATCAGCGCCCAGGGGTCAGCCTGACGCTTGAGCCCGATCGGCCGGAGCGTATTTTGGAGTGGATCATCGGAGAACAATACGATTGCGGGATCACCGATGGTTTTTCGGGCCATCCCGCAGTTGAGCACGTAAACTTTGCAGTAAAGACCGTCTGTATCTTCCCCAAGGGGCACGCACTTTCCCGGCTAGATTGTATTTCGCCACTGGATCTGAGGGACGAAAAGATCATCCATACCCGCCGAGACAGTAGTTTCTTCAAAGACCTTTCCCAGTCTTTTTCAGACTACGGGGTCTTGATGAACAGTTGGGTTGAGGTGCGGCAATTCACGACGGCCTGCATTATGGTTGCCGAAGGGCAGGGCGTTTCTGTCGTGAGTGCAATGGACGCGGAACAGTATCGCGGCAAAGGCCTGGAAATGCGGCGCTTTGAGCCAGAACTTGTCCATAAACTCTCTATTCTGAAGCCGATTTCAGGGAGCAGATCTCTGTTGTCATTGGATTTTGTGGAAACATTCCTCGAAAGCCTGGGGGACTACATCGTCCCTGACACTGGAGAGCGGTGAGAGCGAGAGCACGCTTTGCCAGGAGTTGAAGGAAGAAGAGATCTGGGGCCGCAATGGATCGGGGAGAGTTAAGCGGCCCCACCTGCCTGCGCAGGGTTAGGTTGGCACAAACTCAGTCGTAAGTGCCTGAAGCGATGGGTCTGCCAAGCGGTCCTGGGCTTCTTCTATGATCGCAGACAAAAGGGCAGTCCAGTTGTCCAGGTCTGTGAGTTTGCCAATTTGCAATTCGGTTCTGAGCCGACGTTCCGCAAGCTGCGTTTCAGGCCCGTAGATCCCATCAACCTTGATCATTCGATCAAAGAGGTACCGTGCAGCGTTTTGCAAGAACAAGACACGGCTCTTCGAATAGGGTTGAAAGCCGGGCTCTTCTCCATCGTCAAAATAGAGATGATCCTGGGTGGCGAAATCATAGCCATACCCAAGAACAGTGCCAAAATGGAGCCTTAGGTGCGCTTCGATCAAAAGGTATTCGAATTTTTTCTCCGGAAAGGAAAAGGCATTCCACTTGCGTCCTTGCGACAGCAACAGACCATCGAGTGAAAAGGCGCGCAGCTGGCTTTTGTAGCTGCTCTCGGAGTTCGTATCCCCGCCGTCGGGCATATGGGCCAAAATTGCGGTGACCTGCCCAAGCCCAGCGGCAGCGATCCCTTGAAACATGAATGAAAAGGCACGCTCGATGCGCTGCGCAAAGGCTTGGTCCAAATAGGGGCGGATGCGGTATCCATCCTGCCCATAGTTGGATGCAGGTTCACGATCATTGAGAATCGGAACACCCGAAAGAGTTTGGAGACGGATTGCAGGCATTGTGTTTCCCCTGATTGCCTTAAGGTCTTGTGCCTATTCAATCAGGGGGCCGTTTGATCATCGTCAGGGCAACATGCACCTATCGTGAATGTTGCGTTATTTTTCATCTAGAGGCGTGACAGATATTCCAGTGCCTGTCGACTTGGCATGAAGAAATACCCACCTGCTACAACCTGAACAAAGTCCCAGGCTCCTTCGTCGTTGGGATTGTCGAAACAGTCTAGGAAGGCACCATTCGACGCCCCAGGAATAACAAAGCGATCACCTGCTCTTTTGGGCGAAACGATAGGATCTGGTCCTTCGCGTCCTCCGTGGAAGACACGGGAATCGATCCAGGTCTGCTGAACAAACTCAAACTGGCGTTCGATATTGGCATTGAAGCACATGAAGAAGGTTCCTTCTTCATGCGTATTTCCCTGTGCGTCCTGATGGGCCCAACCTGATTTGAGCTGGTCCTGAGAAACAGCGTCCAGACGTTCGGTGGTAAAGGTCCGTCCACGCCTCAACAGTCTGTGCCTGTTGTTGATTTCCAGCGTAACCTCACTTCCCGGACGGAAGCTGTCACGGGGGTTGGCTCTTCGTATATGAGAGCCAAATGGACAGTTGAGGCCCTGTGGGTCATCACTGCCGTGCCTGAAGTCATTGTCTGGCTTAATCTTCTTGAGAAGCGATTTTTGAACAAAAAGCCGAAGACCTAGGGTTTCCTCGATGCTCCGATAGTTTTTCAGAAACCTCTCCCAATCGTCATCGGCCCATACGGCCCAGTCGATGTGGAGGCTGTCTTCTTCAGAGAGCCGGGACCCCGGTGGTGCAAAGCGAGCTAGTTGGCTCTGGGCATTACCCGCCTGGTCAAGATCGGAAAGCGCAATCCGGTGCAGTGCTTCGGCCACATTCTTGTGAAACTGTACCCTTCTGCGCGACGTGGCAGAAAGGGAGGGGTTACGGGTCAGCGAGCTTCCATCCTGCCATCTGCCGAACATTTTTGCAGCAACCCACTGTTCTTTGTGCTTGCGCTTCCCACGATCTGTTGTCGCGATGTTGTCGTCTGCATCTCTTGGCAGGGCCGGGTCATTGCTTCGATCAGATTTTCGCTCTCCTGAGGGGGCGGATTGCTTTTCTATGAAAGACTTAAAGGCGTTCTCATTGTGAAGAAATTGCCGCACCACCAGAAAACTGCCGTTGCGCCCAAAATCCATCAGACCATGTGACCTCTTTCCAAAGCGTGGCACCAACCCCTGGACCACCGGTTCCACAGAGGGAAGACAAGACGCGGCCGGAGATGTGGCGGAAACCGTTAGGGGCGGCGGCAGATAGCCGCGTGAATCCGGGTAGCCTAGGATGAACTCACCAGGGCTAACCACATCATCTGTTGAGGCTCTTTCTTTGGCATGAACCTGCGTTCCGCGCATGATTGGCTGTGAAATTCCGTCCTCAAAGCCAAAGGCCATTTCCTTCTTGCCATCATCTCGTCTTCGGTCGCTAGAGATGGCTTCAAGGATGGAGATCCCAGCCTGTTCAAGTGCCCTTTCAATGTATTCATCCGCATCGGTCATTGTTCCAACTTCGCGGGTGTAACATAGCAAAAGAGCATGCGCTGTGACCGCTTTGCTCTTGGGGGCCTCTGCATCAGTCCAACGCCAGGCAGGCGAACCACCTGCCGAGGGCCTATCTCCAAGGATTTCCTGCCGTTGACCCATCCCACCAACGAAAGCATGGGGGAGCGTTGGAATTCCATCAAAGGGTTGATCCGGCATGCCAAGGTGCTTCAAC
The DNA here is from genome assembly GCF_000169455.1 of Roseobacter sp. SK209-2-6. Taxonomy (GTDB): domain Bacteria; phylum Pseudomonadota; class Alphaproteobacteria; order Rhodobacterales; family Rhodobacteraceae; genus Pseudophaeobacter. The sequence continues at coordinate 8,084 of NZ_AAYC01000026.1, forward strand.
CCGGAAGAGGACAAAGCGATGAAGGCGGGTGCGCCATTTGGGTAGGAGTCACCAAATGACAGCCGGCCTGGGGCCGGAGTCGTGGGCGAGTCCGCGATATAGGCCTCTTGAACCAGTTGCCGCAGCCAGGCCCTGGCCAGATCAGGCTCTCCGAAATGTAAGAGACGGGCCTTCATCAGATTGTGGCGCCCAAGACCGCGGAACAAGAGCGTCTGCACCTGAGTGGTCTCGAGGGCGGCCTCGGGTGCTGGAACCGATTCAAACAGGCTGAGCCAGGCCCTGTGCTCATCATAGGTTTTGGCCCGCGCCAAACCGTCCCGGACCTGTGCATTCGTTCGGATCATGCCAGTTGTTAATTCCGGGAAGCGGCTGTACCAAAACTGCACCGGCACCTGCTGCAGCCTGACCCAACGTTTAAAGGCATCGCCATCCTCGGCCCCATCTTCTGCAAACCAATTGGTCTTGGGGAAGCCGACGCAATTGTTCCAGGCCATTGTCTGACCGGCATGTACCTTGGTGATGAAATCCTCCAGGTAGCTTTCCCAACTGCCATCATAGTTGGATTGGAAAATCAGTTTGTCGTATCCTTTGGGTCGCACCCAGCGAGCATAGTGGATCGTTGCGAAATCGGTCACAAAGCCCGGGCGGAACCACTGCAGGACCATGTTTTGGATCAGATGGAAGGCCAGGGCGGTTGTGATTTTTCGAAAGAAACCAGGTTTTAGAGTGCTTACGGAGGTGATGTGGTTTTGAACATGGCCAGGTCTGTTCTCCTGGCTTTGAATGTTTTGCACATATTCGTGTGGCGCAATGCGGTCGTCCGGTTTTTCTTCCTGTTCTTTCCGCCGCAATAGCCAGATCGACCCTGCTGCCACAGCCAATGAAAGAAACAGAGGAACATACCAGATCCAGAAATAGGTTTGGTCCGCCGCGCTCCATCCCCATTTCACACCGACAATCAGCGCGGTGGTCAAAGTGAAGAGGACATAGGCCGCGATCACGAAGATACGTCTACGCGGAAAAATGTACTTGAGCAGAAAGGTGTAGTAGCCACTTTCCTCGTGCCTCGCAAAGGCGGGATAGCGATCACTAGGCCGGTGGAGCATCCAACCAAATTCAGCGTCCTGTTCCATCTTGCTGCGCACGGTGGAAAAGACATCGGTTACGTCCTCATGACGGCCATCCGAGTAGCCTTTGTGGCGTCGAACATCCTCGATTGCCGCCTGCGCTTCCTTATAGAGTTTTTGCTCAGCCGCGATCTGAGCAACCGACATATCGGAAGTGCCGGGGAAATTGACGCCAATGGTTCCCCAAGGGCGTGTTTTTGGCTGTAGGATAGCGCCTTCTACCGCCGCAAAGAAGCTGCTTGAGCTGGTGTCAATGTGCTCCAAAAGCGCTTTGAAGGCCTCGCCTTCGCGTGTTCTTAGCCTCTCTAACCCGGTCTGCTGGTCGCCATCCAGGTTCAGTTCTATCAAGAGGTCGGTCTGCCGCCCGTCTAGATTTCCGCCCTCTCCCAGGTTGATGGCGGTTAGAGAGGCGAAATGAACGATGCCCGTTTCTTGCAACATCTGCATCGTGGGGCTTTCTGCGGCATTCATGCTTTCCAACAAGGTCAGTAGGCCATCGGGATCTGACGTGGGGCGCAGCGGCAAGATGGCGTTGAGCATTGATTGTGAACGATGGCCGCTATCTACCTCAAAAGTCATTCTGAGCTCACCAAGATAGGCGGAAAAGAAGCGGGGCTGCTTAGCAGAAAATTGAATGCCGGGCCGGGTCAGAAGATGTCCCAAAAGGATGGGTAGAAGCGCTTTGGACAGCTCTGCTCCAACGCAGTGGTGTATGCCATGACCAAAGAGAAAGTTCTCAACCGGCTGTCCGGAATGATCAAGATAACCGCGTTTCGCATCAAAGCGGCGCGGGTTCGCCATAACATTGGCATCATGTAAGGCGGCCGCAGTGCAGGCGAAGACATAGTTGTTTTCAGGTATGCTTCTTAGGTGGCGGGGCAGGGGGCGATCATGCAGGCCGGTTTTGCGCCGACGTCCCTGTCCGGGAAACAGGGCTGGGTTTTGGCGGGCTGCCTCCATCAAGAAGTCTGTGAACTCTTTATTGCCAATATCGCTGCCTGCATGTCTGGCCAGGCTGACCGCTTCGGAAAAAAGCGCGGGGTTCTTGCGCAGGTACTCTAGGATTTTTCCGGCTGCCAGCGACAACGTAGGGACAAAGCCGGTGACAAATCCGAACAAAAGTGCCCGCGTGCGTGCCTTCTGTTCCTCTGGTTCGGTGTCGGCCTGGGCCCGCATCAGGCTGGCAAGGAGGGAGCGTTGATCTATGTCCGTTGATCCGGTTGCGAGGTCAGCGCGATATCTGTCGATGCTTGCATCAATGATGTTTCGCAAATGTTTGGCGCCGACACTTGCCAGTTCCTGCGGTTTCTGACCGTTGGTTGGGTTGGCAAAGAGCTGAACGGAACAGGCTGTTGCATAGGCCGCGAACTTGTCAGCATCTGGAACGTTGAGGCCAAAAGATGCAATGCAAGCCTCTGCAAGACCCCGCATCAGGACATCGGTGGCAGCGTCGATATCGCCTCCGCTATCCTTCAATAGCGCCGGGACGATCTTATCGATTGTTGATTGTGCAGTTTCCAAGATCCAAGCCTGGTCCCAGGCTTCCCGCGCGATCTCCATTTGCAGGTCGTGCTCTGCTCCGTCGTCGCCTAACGCGAAAACTGGTCCTCCTGTCATGGCCAACATATCCGGCCCAAAGGGAACATTAAACGATTGCGGGCTTTCTAAGATGGTTTGAACATCTTCATACCGCGCAACCAGTGTAAAGGAGCCCAAGTTCACCACAGGTTTGAAGCGATGCATAAGCGGGAAAACCACCCGGCGCAGCGATCCACCGAGTAGCGAAAAAAAGGCGTCCCCCAGGCGGGTGCTCTCCAGGGTGGAGAGGTCGAAATCCTCTTCTTTATATCCGGAAACCTGGGCTTCCTTTGGTTTTTCAATGTCTTTCTTAAAATCAAAAAGTTTCAAAATAGTCCTCCGAAATATAGAGAGATGTGTTGGAATCTCCGTTAAATACCTTCCAGTTCCGCGATCATCTCTTGGCTCTTCACCCGATCCGTGAAGGGGAGCCATGAGATGAATTCACTTTGAAAATCTGGCGTGTGCCATTTGAGGCGCCGATAGGCTTCGGCTGCTTTGTCTTGCTCACCTTGGCGTGCAAAAGAGAGTGTCTGAATTAGATGGGCGTACCAATAGGATCTCCGCAGCATCAAAGACTGAGTAGAGGCCTCCAGGGCTTGGTCCAAATCATCCAGTAGGAGATGCGCCATGGCCTTTTCGCCCAAGAAGAAGAACCTATGGGTGTCCATTGGCGAAAGGCGCGAAGCGGTTTCAATGGATTTCAACGCTTCGGCTGGATGGCCTTCGTAGATCCGGTTGGAAGCGCGTTGCATATGAGCCAAGGCCAAGCTGGGACAGAGCTCAATTGCTTGATCAATAAAGCGATTGGAGAGGTCAAAGTTTCGCAACCAGCTTTCCATGACCCCGGCAATCCAAAAGGCCCGCCCGTCGCTATTGTCCAATTTGATCGCCTTTTGACCAAGCTCAGAGATGTCGCGAATTTTCTCTGCACTCGCACGCGTGGCCCATGCTTCCCACATGAGGGTCCAGGCCAAATGGAGATGCGCTTCAGGATTGCCAGGATCCTGAGCAATCAGATCCGCAAAGATCTGCTGCGCTGCCTGTGAATCGACCTTGCTCAACCGGTGAAGATGCCATTTCCCCCGCCATAGCAGCTCACTGAAAGAGCTGTTCTCGGATGGTCTTCCCTGTGAACAGGATTGCGCGACACGACTAACCTGGCTGGCCACATTTCCAGCGATCTCGATGGCTATGTTGCGAACATCTGCCTGGGCAACGCTTTCAGGAAGCAGAAAGGTCTTCTGCCAGGTCATTTCCATATTCTGTGACCGGATAAGGTCAACCCCGAGCTTGCTGGCATCGCCATTGGAAAAGAGATCTAGCGAGATGACATAGTTTGCATCAAATCGGGTTCCGAACTCTGAGGGAACCATACCGGCATTGGCACCGGCAATCACCGAACTGCGTGATATGACAGACAGCCAACGGATTTTGGCTAGCTGATCAATCACATCGTCAAACAGTCCCTCCATTACATGAGAGCTCAGTTGCGGCTGATGCATCGCCAGATGTCGGGAAAAGGGCATAACTGCGACGACTGGCGTGGTGGAAGCCGAAAGCTGTGCGGGGGGGTGTTTGGGTTGGGCGGCAGGCTGGTTCGCAGGGGGGACTTCAACCTCTCTTAGCTGGTTTCCCCAAAAGACTCTTTGATCACGAAGCCAATTTTCAAATTCGGGGTCGGTGATGTCCAAGCCTTCGAGAAAGTCACTTTGGGACAACAATGGGGTTTTGCTGAGCAGTTGTTTTAGATCATGCACATCAACCGCGACGCGGTCGAGGTTCAGACCGATCGAAGTTCGGTCTGACAAAAGAATATCGCTTTCATCACCCAGAGTTTTTCGAATGGAGCTAAGGGTTTGCCGCAGGCTGCCGCTCCCCTCTTTTTCGCCGCGCATGCTCCAAAGTTTATACTGAAGCCAACGACGTTCACGCCATCCAGAAGGTGCCACAGCCAAAAGCGCCAAAAGCGCTTGTCCCCGTTTGCTGGAGATACGTATCTGCTGGTTTTTGGAATTCAGAACCGTAAATCGACCAATGACTTGAATTGATAACTTGGTATCTGTCTGAGAATCCTGTTCCAATGCTTGCATCAAATTCGTCTCGTTCCCTGTCTGTCCCCTCGGTCGTTGTCGAGGTTCGTCATTTGGTCTGAAGCCTACCATAAGTTGCTCAAATTTTTTAGTACGAATGGAATCTTCCGTGCTCACCTCATAGTGTTCAGCAAGCTGGCTGAGGTCCTGGACCGTTCTGAATCCAGTTCGCTCGGAACTTCAGACCCGGGGTGCAAGGCTTGGCTGCTGTTGTTTTGAATGACCATTTTTCCATCTCGTGCCCGTTTCACTCATCTGGAAACTGCGCATTTGGGGAAGGAGCAGGGATGACGGAAAATTTGCGAACATAATGCGAACGTCTCTTCCCCTGATCTAGGTGGTGGTCTAGATTGTCGCCATGACAGATTTCGATGAAATGGACGCCTTTGAAGGCGCATCACTTTCCTCCCGTGCCATGGCCGCACGCCCGACACCCTATTTGGAAGGGTTGAATCCCGCCCAGCGAGAAGCGGTGGAATGTCTGGAGGGACCGGTGTTGATGTTGGCCGGGGCAGGAACGGGCAAGACTAAGGCGCTCACCGCGCGAATCGTACATCTGCTGAATACGGGGTCGGCCCGTACAAATGAGATCCTGGCGGTGACCTTTACCAATAAGGCAGCACGCGAAATGAAAGAGCGCGTGGGGGGCATGTTGGGGCAACCGGCCGAAGGCATGCCCTGGCTTGGCACCTTTCACTCCATCTGTGTGAAACTGCTGCGGCGCCATGCAGAGCTTGCGGGGCTAAAGTCCAATTTCACAATTCTGGATACCGATGATCAGATCCGCTTGCTGAAGCAGCTGATCAAGGCGGAAGGTATCGATGACAAACGCTGGCCTGCACGTATGCTGGCCAATATCATCGATGATTGGAAGAACCGCGCTTTGACACCCGATCGGCTGCCTGCGGCGGATGCTGGGGCTTACAATCATCGTGGGACCGCGTTGTATGCGCAGTACCAAACCCGTCTGAAAGAGTTGAATGCGGTAGATTTTGGGGACCTGCTTTTGCATATGGTCACCATTTTCCAGGAACACAGCGATATTCTTCTGCAATATCAGCGCTGGTTCCGCTTTATCATGGTGGACGAATATCAGGACACCAATATTGCGCAGTATCTCTGGCTACGGCTATTGGCAGGGGGGCATCGCAACATCTGCTGCGTGGGTGATGACGATCAGTCGATCTATGGCTGGCGCGGTGCGGAAGTGGGCAATATCCTGCGTTTTGAAAAGGATTTCCCGGGTGCGAAGGTTGTCCGGCTGGAGCAGAATTACCGCTCTACCGAGCATATCCTGGCCGCTGCATCCAATGTGATCCGCGGCAACGCAGGGCGCCTGGGTAAGGAGCTTTGGACCGCCGCCAAGGGGGGCGAGAAAGTTCGTCTCATCGGCCATTGGGATGGTGAAGAAGAAGCCCGCTGGATTGGCGAAGAGATTGAGTCCATGCAGCGCGGTACCCGAGGGCAGCGCCCGGTTGATCTGAACGAAATGGCCATTCTTGTGCGGGCCTCACACCAGATGCGCGCCTTTGAGGACCGGTTCCTGACCATTGGTCTGCCCTATCGGGTGATTGGGGGACCTCGTTTCTACGAGCGTCTCGAGATTCGCGATGCCATGGCCTATTTTCGCTTGGTGGTCAGCCCAGAGGATGATCTTGCCTTTGAGCGGATTGTGAATACCCCCAAACGTGGGCTAGGGGATAAAGCGCAGCAGAAGATCCAGCTCATGGCGCGCTCAAATGGCATTTCTCTGCTGGAGGGGGCCCGTCTGGCGGTTGAAAGTGGTGAGATCAAAGGCAAGGGCGGCACAGCCCTACGCCAGTTCGTCGAAGATATTGCACGCTGGGGCAGGATGACCGGGGATGCGGATATCTCCCATATGGAACTGGCTGAGATTATCCTTGATGAGAGTGGCTATACCACAATGTGGCAGCTGGACAAAAACCCAGACTCGCCAGGGCGTCTGGAAAACCTCAAGGAATTGGTAAAAGCGCTGGAAAACTTTGAGAACCTGCAAGGGTTTCTGGAACATGTCAGCCTGGTTATGGACAATGACAAACAGGATGCGGAGCAGAAGGTCTCTATCATGACCCTGCACGCGGCCAAAGGGCTAGAGTTCCCTGCTGTTTTCCTGCCTGGCTGGGAAGATGGCCTCTTTCCCTCGCAACGCTCCATGGATGAAAGTGGTCTTAAAGGGCTCGAGGAGGAGCGGCGTCTAGCCTATGTGGGTATCACTCGAGCGGAAGAGATCTGTACGATCTCCTTTGCGGGGAACCGGCGGGTATTTGGGCAGTGGCAATCGCAATTGCCTTCGCGTTTTGTTGATGAGCTGCCAGAAGCACATGTGGAGGTGCTGACCCCGCCGGGCCTTTATGGCGGAGGCTATGGGGCAGCAGCCCCCGGCGGACTATCGGCATCGAGTGGGTTTTCCGAGGCTCCGGTCAAGTCTCGGATCGAAGAGCGCATGGCACAGGCCGATGGTTATAATTCGCCAGGGTGGAAGCGGATGCAGGCGCGGGCCGGGCAACGCGGATTGTCTCAGCCTAAAGAAAGCAAGAATACGGTAATAGACCTTACTGCCACCTCGAGTTTCACCTTAGGTGAACGCGTATTCCATCAGAAATTTGGTTATGGGGCCATTATCGGTATCGAGGGTGATAAGCTTGAGGTGGATTTCGAAAAGGCAGGAGCAAAGAAGGTCGTGGCGCGTTTTGTGAGTGCTAGCGATGATGTGCCCTTTTAAAGCCTGATATTCACCGGCTTTGCCAGTGGATCGGATCGCGTTGCGATCCGATCCGGGCGTGG
>NZ_AAYC01000025.1 GCF_000169455.1 Roseobacter sp. SK209-2-6
AACATGGTTTCACCCCATTTCCGAGTGCATGAACCGTGGCTTCATGCCCAGCGTTCAACAGCAGGATACAGGTGGCGATCAGTTCGTCGCTGAGAGTTTCTCTCCTTCCTCCTCCGCTTCGATCAACCTCGTAATAAGGTCATCGCCGGGAGATGTGCGGCGCTCCTCGACATAAGTCCTAAGAAAGCTGGCGAACTCGGAGCTGGCCTTTGCTGCGGCGAGTTCAATCTCCTTGCTGTGGCCAGCTTGATACATGGCAACCATGTCATGGGACCATTGCAACAGCTGTGGGGCCATCTTCTCGGGGACGCCCAGAAGGCGGCAGATGGTTATGACGGGCACTTTGGTGCAATAGTGCTGCAACAGGTCGAAGGGCTCTTCGGGGAAGTCATCGATCAGATTATTGCAGAGCGCGATCAGGTCACCTTCCAGATCTTTGATCGCGCGAGAGGTGAAGGCCCGCATGACCAGTTTGCGTAGACGCGTATGGCGCGGAGGTTCCAGCTCCAGCATTGAATGTGCTTCGACCGCCAGGAATGGGGCGAGATGTGCAGGCCCTCCCGTTGCCAGTTCGGAGGGCACCTCACGCCCAAATCGCCTGTCGCGCAGCAAGGCATGTACGGCCGCCCGACTAAAAGCTGCGGGCATTTTGTAGTCTTGCCAGAAATGAAGGGCGCCCTCTGCACGGGTACGGGCATAAAAGGGATAGGGATCCTGCACAAAGGCCGGATCCAGGGGAGATTGCGATACTGTCTTCATGGCAGGACTTTTGTCCCGGACGCTGGCCATTGCAAGGGGCTTTTTGCTAGGGTGGGGCGAAGAGGACAAAACGAGAGCGGGTAAGGAAAAGTGCAGCGCTGGAAGGTCTTGCTGGGGGTTGCCCTGGTGATTGCAGGGATTGCGGGAGGGAGCTGGACCTATGGTTACCGGCAGGCACTCGATGCATTGGCAGAGCGCAGCGCTGCGGATCTGGCACTGGCCTCGGATCGGGTCAGTACGCAATTGCAGATCTATCAGGAACTGGCGGTTCTCATGGTAGAACACCCTGTGCTGAAAGATCTCCATTCGGGGCAGTCGAGCTCTGTTGCAGACGCGGTGGAGCTGTTGCGCCAGGTTGCAGACAAGACCGCGGCCCTTGATGTCTTCTATGTTAGCTCTACGGGGCAGGTTCTTGCGGCCGCCGAAGGGGTGAGTAGCGGGAATGTAGCCTCAGAAGAGTATTTTAAACGAGCGATGCAGGGCGCTTTGGGTTCAAGTCATGGCGTGCTTTCTCCCCAAGGGCGACGGGTTTACAACTACGCTGCCCCCTCCTTTGAACCCAATGGCGCTGTGCTTGGTGCATTGGTTGTTGTGGCCGATGTCGAAGATGTGGAGCAGACTTGGCGCGGCTCTTTGCCAACCGTGATTTTTACTGACCGGGGTGGCAAGGTTTTTATCTCCAACAGGCCGGAGTTGTTCTTTTGGCAACGGGAAGCAGCGGATCCGGGTAGCCCAAAGGTGGTCGCGACCGAGACCTATGCAAATCATGAGATTTGGACCCTTGATGGAGGCCCCTATCTGCCACGGCGCGCATTGCATTTGGCGCTGGACCTGCCGGTGATTGGCTTGACCGGTCAGATTTTGGTTGATGTTGCCCCTGCACGCAGGATCGCCGCACTGCAATCCGCAGCGCTAGGGGCCTTGTCGTTGGCTTTTGGGGCATTTCTGTTCCTCGCTTTGGAACGTCGACGCACTCTGGCCGAGGCCAATGCGGTGCTGGAAAGCCGGGTGGAAGCGCGCACACGCGCGTTGCAATCTACAAATACTCAATTGCGTCATGAGATACGCGAACGCAAAGAAGCCGAGGCTGCACTCCAAAAGGCGCAGGAAGAACTGGTCCAGGCCGGCAAACTCTCTGCTTTGGGGCAGATGTCAGCGGGTATCAGCCATGAATTGAACCAGCCTTTGATGGCGATCCAGCAATACGCAGAAAACGCGCAGGCTTTTCTTGTGCGGGATCAAAGCGAGAAGGCGGGGGAAAATCTGGGTCGGATCGCAGGCATGTCCACCCGTATGGCCCGCATTATCAAGAACCTCAGGGCATTTTCCCGCAACGAAAGCGAGCCCCGGTCCAAGGTTGATTTGATCCAGGTTATCAATGCAGCCTCTGAGTTGACGGCGCCGCGCCTTCAGGGAGATCAAGTGGCGCTCAGCTGGGAACCTGCCGAGGGGGAAGAACCACTATGGGTCTGGGGGGGCGAAGTTCGGCTAACCCAGGTTTTTGTCAACCTGATCAACAATGCAGCTGATGCGATGTTGGGCCAGGAGGAACGGGCAATTTCGATTGAGGTGGAGCAACACGAAAAGCTATCTGTTCGGGTAACCGATGTAGGCCCAGGCATCAAAGAACCTGAGAAGATGTTTGACCCGTTTTACTCAACCAAGGTTGTTGGAAGTGCTGAAGGCATGGGGTTGGGGCTTTCAATTTCTTATGGTCTGGTGCAGAGCTTTGGTGGCAATATCCGGGGTCTGAACAGCAAAGAAGGCGGCGCCATCTTTGAAGTGGAACTGGAACCCTGGCGTGCGGAGGCGCATGGATGACCAATAAGATCCTACTGGTTGATGATGATGCAGCGCTGCGTGAGGCTTTGGCCCAAACTCTTGAGCTGAATGATCTGGAACCTCTGACCGCTGGCTCCTTTTTGGCTGCCAAGGATCACATTAAGCCGGGTTTTGATGGGGTGATCCTTTCGGATATTAGAATGCCGGGCCGCGACGGTTTTTATCTGTTAGACTATGTCCGAGAATTGGACGAAGACTTGCCTGTGATCCTATTGACCGGGGAGGGAGATATCCCAATGGCGGTCAAGGCGATGTCGCAGGGGGCCTTTGGGTTTCTTGAAAAACCCTGTGCTACCCTTGATCTTTTGGCTGTGTTGGAGAGAGCCCTGAAGAACCGGCGTCTCGTCTTGGAGAACCGGCTTTACAAGCAACAATTGGCAGAGGGCGATCCGGCTGCACGCATGCTTTTTGGTAGCTCTGCCCAGGCCGAAGAGCTGCGTAGACGGGTTCGAACCGTAGCACCTACATCGGCTGAGGTATTGGTTGCAGGCCCTGCCGGCAGCGGGATTTCCAAGGTTGCGGAGGTCATTCACCTGATGTCCCCACGTGCTCAGGGCGCCTTTGTAAAGGCGCCAGGGGCTGGGTTGGATCCTGCAGCACTGGATGAACTTTGTCAAAAGGCCTCTGGTGGTTCCTTGTTTCTGGATGAAATCTCTGCCCTTTCAGAAGCGGTGCAATATGCGCTTCTGGATCGGATCGAAAAGGGAGGGGAGCCCCGGATCATCGCTGGAACCACTCAGGATCTCGCTCTTGCGGTTGCTGAAAACCAATTCGGGGCGGATCTCTATTATCGGTTAGAGGGGATGCGGGTCCGGGTCCCCAGTCTGGCAGAGCGTCCTGGCGATATTCCGGTTCTGTTTCGCCACTATGTGGCCCAGGCCTCTGAGCAGGCTGGGATTGAACCGCCGGAGGTTGAAGAAGAATACCTGGCGGGCCTCATGGCCCAGGATTGGCCTGGAAACGCCCGCTCTTTGATGTCTGCGGCAATGCGCTTTGTGTTGGGAATGCCGGAAGAGACTATTTCGTCCGGTGAGTTGGGTTTGACAGAACAGATGGCACAGGTGGAGCGATCATTGCTGATCGCAGCGCTGGGCCGCCAAAATGGGCGCGCCGCCGCCGCTGCAGAAGCACTGAAGTTGCCGCGCAAGACCTTCTACGACAAATTAGCTCGCTACGGGATCAAGCCAGAAGACTATCGACGCTAACATTCGAGGAACGGGTCTCGAAGTTGATTCTCTGTGCAGATTCGCTGTGAAAGGCGCGCTGTGCGGTTTTCCGCACAACCCCTGGGGGGAACTGTGCGGGATTTCGCACAAGCAATTCAAGTGACATGGAAATACCTTTGCGTTTCTACGCTTAGATATCTGAAAAATATAGGTAATTTTCAAAAAGCAAGTGTTTTCGAATCAAATCTTGAGCGGCGACACCCAACTCGCGATCCTGTGAAGGAGGCCTCTGTTTCATGCAGAGGTACAGGAGAAATTTGGGAGGACCAAAATGAAATTCCTAACAACCGCTGCCGCTGCGCTGGCAATGACCGTATCTGCAGGTGCTGTAAGTGCCGCCTGTGATGAAGGCGAAGTCGTCGTCAAGTTCAGCCATGTGACTAATACCGATAAGCACCCAAAGGGGATTGCGGCGTCGCTGTTGGAAAGGCGCGTGAACGAAGAGATGAACGGCTCCATGTGTATGGAAGTTTATCCGAACTCGACGCTTTACAACGACAACAAGGTACTGGAAGCGATGCTGCAGGGCGACGTGCAGCTGGCCGCTCCGTCCCTGTCGAAGTTTGAGAAATTCACCAAGCAGTTCCGCCTGTTCGATCTGCCCTTTATGTTCAAGAACATCGATGCGGTTGATGCCTTTCAGGCCTCCGAAGATGGTCAGGCGCTGCTGGACAGCATGCAACGTCGCGGTCTTCAGGGGCTGGCCTATTGGCACAATGGCATGAAGCAGATGTCAGCTAACAAGCCTTTGGTTGAGCCAACAGATGCCAATGGTCTGAAATTCCGGGTTCAATCCTCTGACGTGCTGGTCGCGCAGATGGAAGCCATCGGTGGCTCTCCTCAGAAAATGGCCTTTTCGGAAGTCTATGGCGCGCTGCAGCAGGGTGTTGTCGACGGACAGGAAAACACCTGGTCTAACATCTATGGCAAGAAGTTCTTTGAAGTGCAGGACGGTGTAACCGAAACCAACCACGGCATCATCGACTATCTGGTTGTGACCAATGTGGATTGGCTTGAGAGCCTGGATCCGTCGGTGCGAGAGCAGTTCCTCACCATCCTGGGTGAAGTGACGCAGACCCGGAATGCAGAATCGGCACAGGTGAATCAAGAAGCCAAGGACGCAATCATCGCCGCCGGTGGTGAAGTGCGCAGCCTGACAGCCGAACAGCGCACCAGCTGGGTTGAGACCATGAAACCGGTCTGGGCACAGTTCGCTGGTGACGTGGGCCAAGACAAGATCGACGCCGCTCAGGCGATCAACGCAAGCCACTAACGGCACTAGCCTTAGGCTCGCACTCTGCGGGCCGCCTCTGGGGCGCTGTTCCTTTCTAGAAAAGTGCAGCTGCGCCCCGGACACCAGGCGGCGAGGGGATCCGCCGCCTGACCCTCTCTTATCCAAACAATCGGGGACATCATCATGTCGGGGGCAAGAACCGGCCCGTCCGGGTTTATCAATACATTGGAGGAGACGTTGATCGCCCTGTTGCTGGGGCTGATGACTGTCATCACCTTTGCCAATGTGATCGCGCGTTTCGTCTTTAACTCTAACATTCTCTGGGCGCTGGAACTGACAGTGTTCCTTTTTGCTTGGCTGGTGCTTTTGGGTGCCTCTTATGCCGTAAAAGTGCATGCGCATCTGGGAGTGGACGCCATCCTCAATATGCTGGCACCAGGCCCTCGCAAGGCGGTAGCACTTTTTGCAGCAGGCTGTTGTCTGGTGTTCTCTCTGCTTTTGCTTAAGGGCGCCTATGACTATTGGGCGGTCTTTGCGGATCTGCCGCCCACCTCTGGGCGCTGGTTCCCGACGGGCTTTGATCTGAAGGCCCGCAGCCAGAGCTTCTATGAGGTGCAAGATGTGCCAATGGTCGGCGCGCTGCGGTTCCTAGAGGATCTGATCAACTACGGGGACCCTTACGAAAAACTGCCCAAAGTGGTGCCCTATATCATCCTGCCGCTCTCGATGCTGCTGTTGGTGCTGCGCTTTACCCAAGCCGCGTTGCAGGTTTTGCGTGGAGAGACCGACCGTTTGGTTGCAAGTCATGAAGTTGAAGATGAGCTGGAAGCCGTGAAGGCCCAGCAGGGGGAGCATGACTGATGGAAGTTGTCTTTCTTTTTGCAATGGTCATTGGGCTTTTGCTCATCGGGGTGCCAATCGCGGTTTCCCTGGGCCTCAGTTCCACCCTGTTCCTGCTGATCTATTCGGATAGCTCGCTGGCCTCGGTCGCAGGCACGCTGTTTGAAGCCTTTGAAGGGCATTTCACTCTGCTGGCGATCCCCTTCTTTATCCTGGCCTCGAGCTTTATGACCACGGGCGGCGTGGCGCGGCGGATCATCCGCTTCTCCATCGCCTGTGTCGGGCATCTGCCGGGCGGGCTGGCCATTGCGGGCGTCTTTGCTTGTATGCTTTTTGCGGCTCTATCCGGATCGTCACCTGCAACCGTTGTGGCCATCGGCTCCATCGTGATCGCGGGCATGCGCCAGGTGGGCTACTCCAAGGATTTCGCGGCCGGTGTGATCTGTAACGCAGGCACCCTGGGCATCTTGATCCCGCCCTCCATCGTCATGGTCGTCTATGCGGCGGCGGTCGAGGTCTCGGTCGGGCGGATGTTCCTGGCTGGTGTCATTCCGGGCCTGATGGCAGGCATCATGCTGATGGTCACCATCTATGTCATGGCCAAGGTCAAGAACCTGCCCAAGGGCGACTGGCTGGGCTGGGGCGAGATCTTTGCCTCCGCACGCGAGGCGGGCTGGGGTCTGTTCCTGATTGTCATCATCCTGGGCGGCATCTACGGCGGTATCTTCACCCCGACGGAAGCGGCAGCGGTGGCAGCGGTCTATGCCTTCCTGATTGCCTGCTTTGTCTACAAGGACATGGGGCCGCTGTCGAACGGCGAAGGCGCAGCAAAGACGCCGCTGGTGAAAAAGCCCATTGCCCTGGTCACGGCCTGGTTCCACCCGGATACCAAACACACGCTGTTTGAAGCGGGCAAGCTGACCGTCACGCTCTTGTTCGTTATCGCCAATGCGTTGATCCTGAAGCATGTTCTGACCGATGAGCAGGTGCCGCAGCATATCGCCAACGCGATGCTCTCGGCTGGGTTTGGCCCGGTGATGTTCCTGGTGGTGGTCAATGTAATCCTGCTGATTGGCGGCCAGTTTATGGAGCCATCCGGCCTGTTGGTCATCGTGGCGCCGCTGGTCTTCCCGATTGCGATTGAGCTGGGCATCGATCCGATCCACCTGGGCATCATCATGGTGGTCAATATGGAGATTGGCATGATTACCCCGCCTGTTGGCCTTAACCTCTTTGTCACCTCCGGGGTTGCGGGGATGCCGATGATGCGGGTGGTGCGGGCCGCGCTGCCTTTCCTCGCGGTGCTCTTCGTCTTCCTGATCCTGATCACCTATGTGCCCTGGCTGTCGACGGTGCTGCCGAATGCGGTGATGGGACCGGAGATCATCACCAAGTGATCTCAGGGTCCAGTAAAAAGAAAGCGCCCCGGTATTCCGGGGCGTTTTGCGTTTCACAGGCAGGGGCGCTGCCCCTTTTGGCCTTTGGCCAATTCACCCCGAGGTATTGGGGGCAAAATGAAAGGCCCCATGCTTCACGCGTGCTGGCTCTAGCTTGCTTCCAGCGCCTGGATGATCGGAGAAAAGTCTGCAGCCTTTAGGCTGGCGCCACCGACAAGAGCGCCATCAACGTTGGAGGTTGCAAAGATCTCTGCGGCATTGCCGGGTTTCACCGAGCCACCATAGAGAAGGCGGATGCTGTCTGCGATCTCTTCCCCAAAGCGGGAGGTGAGCTCGGTTCGCAGGAAATTATGTACCTCAGCGATTTGCTCAAGCGTTGGCACTTTGCCAGTGCCGATGGCCCAAACCGGCTCATAGGCGACAACTGAGTTTACTCCATTCGCGCCGTCCGGCAGTGAGGCGGCGAGCTGGGTGCCAACGATTTTTAAGGTGCTTCCGCTTTCGCGTTCTTCCAGGGTTTCACCCAGGCAAACTACGGCAATGAGCCCACTTTCCCAGGCTGCCATGGTTTTAGCCGCCACGGTTTTATTGCTTTCGCCATGGTCTGCGCGACGCTCTGAGTGTCCGAGAATAACTGCCGTGGCACCTGCCTCTCGCAGCATCTCTGCGGAGAGATCGCCAGTATGAGCGCCAGATGAATTGGCGTGGCAATCCTGCCCACCGATTGCGACCGGATTGCCATTCACAGCTTCGCTTGCCCGTGAGAGCAGCGTTGCCGGAGGGCAGATTAGGATCTCGCAAGCGCTCTTTTTATGGGTCTTGGTCAGGGTCTCGAGTTCCGCGAGAGCGGGGCCCATGCCATTCATTTTCCAGTTGCCTGCCGCCAGTTTCTGCCGCATTGAGCTATCCCCTTGTTGAATTTCGCGAGAGTGGTAGCACCCGATGCGGAGAGGGGCAATCATGCAAAGAAAAAGGTGGGCAGGCCTACCTTGCTAATTGGACTTGGAAAACAGCTTGCTACAGATTTGGAGCTTCCTTGAAACTGATCGATTCCCCACAGCCGCAGGCATCTGCGACATTGGGGTTCTTGAATTTGAAACCGCTTTCCAGAAGCGAGACCTCATAGTCGATCTCGGTGCCAAAGAGGAACATCTGCGCCATTGGCGCAATCATCACCCGCGCGCCGTCCTGTTCGACCACTTCGTCGTTACCATCAGCAGTATCGACATACTCCATGGTGTATTCCATGCCGGCACAGCCGCCCTTTTTGACGCCGATGCGCAGGCCCGCATGGCCCGCGCTGGTCATCAGCTTGGTAATCTGGGCAGCCGCCCGAGGGGTAAGTGTCACAGCCTGTTTGCCGGGAATGCCGAACATGAGTGTCTCCAATGCGCGCGTCTCTCCTTATCTAGGCTCGCACCGGCGCGGGCTCAAGAGGGAAGAGGCAAAAGGGGCCGCGCCGGATGCGGCTCCTGGGAAGATTCTGCCGAGTATGCGTTAAGGGCGTCTAAAGCCCCATGCAATTGGCATAGTAAGTGACAGTTGCAGGCCAGTCGGAGAAGACCCCCTCAACTTTCACCTCCTGCGCCAGCACATCCAGGATTTGGTAGTAGCTGGAGGCATCGGTGACCAGCGGTGCCACGCTCTGGAAATACCAGCCGCCGCCATTGGTCAACGGGCCAGAGCGTTCCAGCGTCCAGGTGATGAGTTTCAAACCGGCCGCACTGGCCGCACGGGCATAGGCAGAGGGCAGCATTTCGCCATTCTGTTCCGTGACCAGGAACCACATTGGAGGGGCGATGTAATTCACGCCCTTGGCGTGCAATTCGTTAAAATCATGCGGAAAAGTCTCCGGATCGTTGGGATTAAAGCTTTCCAGGTTATAGCTGTTATCCAGGAACACCGCCTGTTTTCCGAACTCAGGCTCATGTTCAATCCAGTAGAGCACGTCCTCGAGATTGAAGCTTTGAGCCCAGACATCAGTGGCTGGAATGCCTGCTGCTTTGTATTCATCAATGAGTTTCTGCGCGTAGTCCGCCTGGCTGAAGTTGTTGAAGGGCATCTCCACTGAGGGGGCCTTCAACTCGGGTGTGAATTTTGCGCCCAGGCGTTTGAACAGATTGATCGATTCCGCATGGGTCATAGTGGCGGCGCCATCGGCAAAAAGCGTGCTGCGCCAATCGGCGGTGCCGCCCTGATAGGCTTCGGCGGTCAGGGCGGCCTTGTCGGCGCTGTCCATCTTGGGTTCCAGGCTGCGGAACTGTTCAAGGGTGATTTCCGAGCTGCGGCACTCAGCCGTCGCGGGGTGGCTCTCCGATGCCGGGGCGAAGGGCGTGATGCAGGTTTCCGCCAGATCCGTGGTGAGAATATTGGTGGTGGTGTGCAGATCGTTTTGCGCGTGACGGCAGATCAGCTCGTGATCCTTGGTGAAGGTAACGTCGCATTCCAGAATGCCTGCGCCCATCTGAGCCGCTGCCACGTTTGATTCCACGGTATGTTCCGGAAACAGCAGCGGCGCACCGCGGTGGCCGATGGAGAAGAGGCTGCGGCTGGGGGTCTGGCCTGCGCAGGACTGCAGTTTCTCCTTCAGGGCGCCCTCGGGCAGCTTTTCGATCAGATAGGCGGGGCGCGGGCCGTAGCCGATTCCGTAGTCCGTCGCAGAGGTATCAAGAGCCGCAACAGCAGAGGAGAGCGAGAGGCATCCAAGAAGTGAAAGGATAAGGATCTTTTGCACCGGGTATTCTCCGTATTGAATTGATTTTCAAAAGAGAAATCGCGGTCAAAGGTAACTCCTTTGCCGCGATCCCGTGAAGCTTTTGTGAACTCTTACCGCCGGTTTCGGCGGCCGGTGTCTTACATGAAACCCAGTTCGAGGCGGGCCTCGTCGGACATCATTTCCATGCCCCAGGGCGGCTCCCAGGTGATCTGGACGTCCACCGATTTGACCCCGGCCACAGGCGAGACCGCATCGACGATCCAGCCCGGCATCTCACCGGCCACGGGGCAACCGGGCGCGGTCAGGGTCATGATGATCTGAACGTCGTTTTCGTCATTGATGTCAATGGTATAGATCAGGCCCAGCTCATAGATATTGACCGGGATCTCCGGGTCATAGACCGAGCGGCAGGCATCCTCGATCTGAGGATAGAGCGGGTGCGTGACAGAGGAGGGCGCAATCAGCGGCGCGCCTTCAAGCGGTTCGGTAGCATCAGTCATGGGCAGGCCCTTAAGTTAATCTGAGCGATTATATAGGGAATAGGGGCGGGGAGGTCCAGAGGGGCAGGCGGGGGAAACCTCCCTCGTGCCAAGGTGCCGCAGCGCAGCGGGCGGGGGCCTAAATCAGGGCGGCACCTCCAGTACACCAATTGTGTACTGACGGAGTGCCAGCTATCTTCCAGCTGCTGGGTTAAATAGAGCGGGGGCTTTGGGAAGAAGAATAGGAGAAGAATCGCGTGAAACGACTACAAATTCCGCGCTAAGTTACCCCTAGTATCTACCAACTGACTTAACATCTTTCCATCTGCAAGTGGGAGAATCCGGGGGGATCGGTGTGACATCCCAGTATTTCATAGGAGCGACTTTTTCCCACTCGAAGTCAGTTGGCAATCCTTGCAAGGTTCCCCTGTGTATCCATCCTTTCCAACGTGCATAAAACTCTTCTTCTGGAAGCTCTTTATCAAGGCGCCATTGACATGGTGTTCCGTTGGCCTTCAGCCATTCGGGCCTAATACTTACTGTTTTATCAAGAAAGGTATTTTGAAAGACTGTGTTCGAGTCCATGTAAACATATTGTAAGTTGATGTTTCGGAACGCGGAACCATCGAAATCGGCGCCGCTGAATACAGCTCTTCGCGGTAGTGTTTTTGGATGCGCTGAGTTCGTGAAGATTGAGTAGTTAATTTCCGAACTTCTAAAATCAACTCGTTCGAGTTTTGAGTTGTCAAATTTTACTGAATTCAAATTGCTGTTTCTGAATTTCGTATAGCTCAGGTTGGAACCCAGGAATGTCGATTGAGAAAGGTTCGTATCGAGAAAAACGGTACCTTGCAGATCGCTGAACGTGAAGTCCGCCTTCTGGAAATCAGTATCGGTGAAGCTTGCGTTCCGCGCGCGACTCCCCTGGAAAGCTAGATATCTCCAGTCGGAGTGCGATACTTCAACAAAATCTAGATCTGCGTTTTGCAATTGCCCGTAAAGTAGAGGGGTACGGACAATCTGAGAGCCACGCAGGAAAGCGCCTTCGGCAATGACTCCCGAAAGATTGGAGTTTTTGAGATAGGACTTTGAGAGGTTCGCAGCCACAAAAACCGAAGAGAGGGCGTTTAAATTGCTGAGATTGATGCTAAAATTCCGATTGTGAGCAGTTGCACGATCATTCTGGGTTCTAATCTCTTGGGGCGGCACTTCCGATAATCGCGGTGGAATGGCCTTTTGAATTTTAGCACGCCGAAAAACCTTCCAAGATTTTTCAAGATCCTGAAGGGATCTGAAATTTAATTCGTCGCAGATCAGTCCTCTATTTTTACACCAAGATTCTTGAAAAATTGAAAACTCCAGCGCAAATGGAACCCAATCTTGGGGCATCTGGGTTAGCGTATTCTCTGCCAAATTGACCCTTGTTATGTGTTTGGCGGGTCCCGTGGTCTTTTGGAGGCTAAGCGCGAAAATCAACGGTGCTGTTCCGATTAGGAAGGCGATAGCTGGAAATGTACTCCACAGGTTTTTATAGGGTTCTGGGGCCATTGATTTCATTCGGAGAAGCAGCATCGCTAGGCTGGCACTACCTGCAATCAGGGCTGTCAGCAGGCAGACCCCAGCGATGGTTGTCATCTCCCAGGTGCGGGCAGGCATCGAGGCCCACCAGAGCCAGGCAAGGACAAAGGGGCCAAAGACCCAGGCCAGGAGAATGTTGAGCAGCATTGATGCGCTTTCCAATGCCCTCGGGGCGGCGCAGTTGTCGCCACGCAGCCGGGCGCGCAGGTGTAGGGCGGCATCAGACACTAGCCAGGGGGCAATGGCCTCACCCAGGCGGGTGCCCTCATGCCGTGAGGGGGCGGCGCCGAGGGCGTCCCAGAGGCGGATCAGATAGAGGTGGAAATAGCTGTAGATCGCTGCAATCAGCAGCGGCGCGCCGTAGAAGAACAGCGGGGTGGGGACAGAGACGTTGATCAGCGGCAGCTGGGTGGCGCGGTCCACCCCGTAGAAATCAATATGCTCCACCCCCATCAGGGTGACCCCGACAAACAGCAGCGCCGAGAGCAGGGCAAACCAGGTGGATTTGGCGTTTTGGGTCAGGGCGTTGATGCGCTCAATCGGGCTGGTCATTGAAAATCCAAAGGTAGCAAAGAAAAAGGGCAGAGTGATCTGCCCTTGATGCTGCCACAGGATGTGTTTTGACGCAAAGGAAAGGCACGGCGACGCTGCCTTGCAACCCGCAGTGTCAGTCGTTGATGTCGTGGTCGAAGGTTTTGACCTGTCCCTTGGGCAGGGCGAAGTAGCGGCGCAGGGCTAGCCAGGCGATCAGCGACAGGGCGGCAAAGGTGAAGAGCAGGGCTGCAAGGCTGATGCCGGTGCTGCCGATCACCAGGAGCAGGGCGGTGCAGGCCAGCGCCCCGATAGCAAAGCCCAGGAAGACAAAGCCTGGCATCAGCACCTCCAGGATGGCCAGCACCAAGGCGGCGGCCCCCCAGACCCACCAGAGCATCCAGAACTCCGTGCTCAGCATCATTTGCCCCCTTTCAAAAGCTTGAAGGCATCGCCAAAGGCCTCCAGCGCATGGGCGGGTACCACGATGGTCTGCTTGCCGGAGCCGTTGCCCAGGGCATTCAGGGATTCGACCTGTTTCAGGGCAACCTGATACTGGGCGGCCTCGATGCCGTTTTCGGCAATGGCCTTAGCGACCACCTCGGTGGCATAGGCTTCCGCCTCGGCCTGGATGCGGCGGGCCTTGGCGGTCTGCTCGGCGGCGTAAAGCTCTGCATCGGCGGCCAGTTCAACGGCGCGTTTCTGGCCCTCGGCCTCGGTCACCTGGGCGCGGCGGGCGCGTTCGGCGTTGAGCTGTTGCAGCATGGCGTCGCGGGTGGCCTGATCGAGGTTCACATCCAGGATCTCGGCGCGGGTCACCTCGATGCCCCAGTCATCCACAGCCGTTTCAACGCTTTCCTGAATGCGGGTGATCAGCTGCGAGCGGTTTGACTGCACCTCATCCAGATCCATTTTACCGATTTCGGCCCGCACGATACCGGCCACGGTGGTGGCAATGGCGCCATCGACGTCGCGGATCCGGTAGACGGTCTTTTCCGGCTCCAGAATGCGGTAAAAGACCGAGGTGTCGATCTGCACCAGCACGTTGTCCTTAGTGATCGCATCCTGGGTCGCATTTGGCAGCTGACGTTCCAGGATCGAGATTTTGTGGCGGGCCACGTCGAGGAAGGGCACGATGAAGTTGATGCCGGGCCCCAGCACCGAATGCAGGCGGCCAAAACGCTCGACCACGTATTTTTCGGACTGCGGCACGATCTTGATGCCCTTGAGCGCGATGATGATGAGCAGCAGTGCGCCCAGAAGGAATAAAAGGTTGCTGGAGAGCAGGTCCAGGATGATGTCTTCACTCATGAGAAACTCCTTTGCGTCCTCGAGGGGGACAAACGGGTCTATTGGCAGATCGGCGGGTGGCGCCTCAGGGGGCGGGGCGGTGTTGTCTGCGGCCTGCGGCGGCGGCTGCGGCGGGAGCGTAAGCGGCAGTTCCTCGCCCGGCAGATTCTCTGCCGAAACCGGATCAGGGGCCTCTGGCTTGCTGGGACTGTCGCCCGGAACCAGCTGCCCGCCTGGCACTTTGCTCTTGTTCAATGTCAAGCCTTGTTGTGTGCAATGGTATACATTTGTGGCCAGAGCGGCCGGAATTCAATACCTGTATGGCGGCAAGCGGGTCCGTCTGGCAAGTCTCGAAGGGTTGAATTTCCATCCGGAATAGGGCAAATGCGCCGGGTTTGCGCCTGGATTTCCTTGCCGGGCAAGTTCCGAGGACCCGCCATGACCGCCCCATTCTCATTTGACCTGAAAGCCACTGACGGCAAAGCCCGCACCGGGGTGATCAATACGCCGCGCGGCGAGATCCGCACGCCCGCCTTTATGCCGGTGGGCACGGCGGCGACGGTCAAGGCAATGATGCCGGAAAGCGTGCGGGCGACCGGGGCGGATATCCTCTTGGGTAATACCTATCACTTGATGCTGCGCCCGACGGCAGAGCGCATCGACCGGCTGGGGGGCTTGCACAAGTTCATGAACTGGGAGCGCCCCATTCTGACCGATAGCGGCGGCTTTCAGGTGATGAGCCTGGCGGGGCTCAGGAAGCTCACCGAAAAGGGCGTCACCTTCAAAAGCCATATCGACGGCTCAAAGCATGAGCTGACGCCGGAACGTTCGATGGAGATCCAGCGCTTGCTGGGCTCGGACATTGTCATGTGTTTTGACGAATGTCCCGCGCTGCCAGCGGACCGCGACCGCATCGCCGAGAGCATGCGCCTGTCGATGCGCTGGGCAGAACGCTCGCGCGAGGCCTTTGGCGACCGGCCAGGGCACGCGCTCTTTGGCATCATGCAAGGCGGGCTTGAAGAAGACCTGCGCGAAGAAAGCGCCGAGGCGCTGAAAAAGATTGGATTTGAGGGCTACGCCGTGGGCGGGCTTGCAGTGGGCGAAGGCCAAGAGGCGATGTTCGATTGCCTAGATTATGCGCCCGGTTTCCTGCCGGAGGATAAGCCGCGCTACCTGATGGGCGTTGGCAAGCCTGACGACATCGTCGGCGCTGTGGCCCGCGGCATCGATATGATGGATTGCGTATTGCCCTCGCGCTCAGGGCGCACCGGCCAGGCTTTCACCCGCAAAGGCGTGGTGAATATCAAAAACGCCCGCCATGCCGATGATCCACGTCAGCTGGATGAGCATTGCGCTTGCCCGGCCTGCCAGAACTACTCGCGGGCCTATCTGCATCATGTCTTCCGCTCGAACGAGATGATCTCTGGTATGCTGCTGACCTGGCACAATCTGCAGTATTTCCAAGACATCATGCAGGGCATGCGGGTCGCCATCGCGGCGGGCACCTTCGAGGCCTGGCAGAAGAATTTCCACGAGACCCGCGCCCAGGGCGATATCGAGCCTCTTTAGGTATCTCCAACGGCTCTGCGGTCGGGAAACCCTGAGATAAACGTTGCGGCCAATCGGTGCAGTTTTTGCAGGCATGGCCTGCGTAAATGTCAACCTAGGCGGGGGGCACTGGCGCAGCGGATCAAAGTGCAGCCATCAAAGGGTGGAGCCAATGCTGGGAGCGAGGCTCGGCAAAGCGGTTCTCATTTTACCAATTCGAAATGAGTGCCCTTTGTCCGGTCCAGGTGATCGGCGGCCTCCACAGCTCTGGTGGTGGAGACTTACTCTTTTCTTAGCGCTTTGGGGGCGTTGAAATGCAAAAACCGCCCTTGTGGTTTGGGTGGTCTGCAGGCAAGGTGTGCTCCGACTTTATGGGAGCGCTGGTTGAAAAATATTAACCCCTGCACCAGATAAAGACTTCCAAAGAGGAGAGCGCAGCGGTTGCCAACAGTTGGGACCTGGCGCTCTTGCCAAGCAAAGGACCGAGTATGAAAGAGCCACTCAATTCTTCCTATCCTGTACTGCCGCTGCGCGATATTGTGGTCTTCCCACATATGATCGTGCCGTTGTTTGTCGGGCGGGAAAAATCTGTGCGCGCCCTCGAAGAGGTGATGGCGGACGATAAGCAGATTCTGCTGTCCAGCCAGATTGATCCGGCAGAGGACGAACCCCAGGCCGATGGTATTTACCAGGCCGGTGTTTTGGCAAATGTGCTGCAGCTGCTGAAGCTGCCAGATGGCACCGTAAAGGTGCTGGTCGAAGGCAGCGCGCGGGTGGAAATCACTGAGTTTCTGGAAAACGACGATTATTTCGAGGCCCGCGCCGAATACCTAAGCGAGATCCCGGGCGATGTTACCACCATAGAGGCGCTGGTGCGCACCGTAGGCGATGAGTTCGAGCGCTATGCCAAAGTGCGCAAGAACATCCCCGAAGAGGCACTCTCGGCCGTGGGTGAAACCACAGAGCCCGCCAAGCTGGCGGATCTGGTCGCAGGCCATCTGGGCATCGAGGTCGACCGCAAGCAGGAACTCCTGGAGACGCTTTCCGTCAGCGAGCGGCTGGAGAAGGTCTATGGCTTGATGCAGGGCGAAATGTCGGTCCTGCAGGTCGAGAAAAAAATCAAGACCCGCGTTAAATCCCAGATGGAGAAGACCCAGCGCGAGTATTATCTGAATGAGCAGATGAAGGCCATTCAGAAGGAGCTGGGCGATGGCGAAGAGGGCGCCGGTGAGGTTGCCGAGCTCGAAGAGAAAATCGCCGCGACCAAACTGTCGAAAGAGGCGCGCGAAAAGGCGGATGCGGAGCTGAAGAAGCTCAAGAATATGTCTCCGATGTCCGCCGAAGCCACCGTGGTGCGCAACTACCTCGACTGGATGCTCTCGATCCCGTGGGGCACCAAGTCGCGTGTCAAAAAAGACCTGGGCCGAGCCGAAGAGATCCTGGATGCGGATCACTACGGGCTGGAGAAGGTCAAGGAGCGCATCGTCGAATATCTGGCGGTGCAGCAGCGCTCTGCCAAGCTGAAGGGGCCGATCCTCTGCCTCGTCGGCCCTCCGGGTGTGGGTAAGACTTCTTTGGGTAAATCCGTTGCCAAGGCGACGGGGCGCGAATTCATCCGCATCTCGCTTGGTGGCGTGCGCGATGAGAGCGAGATCCGTGGCCATCGCCGGACCTACATTGGCTCGATGCCTGGCAAGATCATCCAGGCGCTGAAAAAGGCCAAGACCACCAATCCGCTGATCCTCTTGGATGAAATCGACAAGATGGGTCAGGATTTCCGCGGCGACCCGGCTTCCGCCATGCTGGAAGTGCTGGATCCGGAACAGAACTCCACCTTTGTGGATCACTACCTGGAGGTCGAATATGACCTCTCCAACGTGATGTTCCTGACCACCTCGAACAGCTACAACATGCCCGGGCCTCTTTTGGACCGGATGGAGATCATCCCGCTCTCGGGCTATACCGAGGACGAAAAGCGTGAGATCGCCAAGCAACATCTGGTGTCCAAGCAGGTGAAGAACCACGGGCTGAAAGCCAAGGAGTTCGAGCTGACCGATGAGGCGCTGACCGATATTATCCGGGTCTATACCCGCGAGGCCGGTGTGCGGAATCTGGAGCGCGAAATCGCCAAGGTGGCGCGTAAGTCGCTGACCAAGATCATCAAGAAAGAGGCGGAAACCGTATCGGTCACGCCAGAGAATCTGGATGATTTCCTGGGCGTTGCAAAGTTCCGCTATGGGCTGGCTGAAAAAGAAGATCAGGTCGGTGTAGTCACAGGGCTTGCCTATACCTCTGTCGGCGGCGAGCTCCTGTCGATCGAAGCCCTGCGTCTGCCAGGCAAAGGCCGGATGAAGACTACCGGTAAGCTGGGCGATGTGATGAAAGAATCCATCGAAGCGGCTTCCTCCTATGTGCGCTCGGTTTCGCCCAAGCTCGGCATCAAGCCGCCGCGCTTTGACAAATGGGACATCCACGTCCACGTGCCCGAAGGCGCCACGCCCAAGGATGGCCCCAGCGCGGGTCTTGCCATGGTGACCTCCATCGTTTCGGTGCTGACGCAGATCCCGGTGCGCAAGGATATCGCCATGACCGGCGAGGTCACCCTGCGCGGCAATGCGCTGGCCATTGGCGGCCTCAAGGAGAAGCTCCTGGCGGCCCTGCGCGGCGGCATCAAGACGGTGCTGATCCCCGAGGAAAACGCCAAGGACCTGCCGGAAATCCCGGACAACGTCAAAGAAGGCCTGGAGATCATCACCGTGAGCCATGTCTCCGAAGTGCTGAAACATGCGCTGGTAGAACAGCCTGAAGCCATCGAATGGGACGAAGCAGCCGAAGAAGAAGCCGCCGCAGCCAAGGCCGCGGCTTTGGAGGCGGGTGCACGTGGTTCCGGCGCCCCGGCGCATTAATTTACTTGCCCTTGATCTAAGGGAACAAAAAATAGGGCGCTCCGAGGGGGCGCCCTTTTAGTTTTATTGATTATCTTCCGTTCTGGCCCCTTGACCGGGACTCGATCTTGTTGTGGCTTAGCCCTTTCAGGCGGCAGTTTGTTCCGCCATTTTGGCTAAAACAGTGGAGACAGCCACCGCATCGGGGCTTTGATCTTCCACTTTGGCTTTTTGCAGGATGGCCGCCATGCTGCGGTCCAGAGCTGCAAGTTTTTCTTCAACAAAGGACACCCGATCTGCGATCCGCTGGATCTCGGTTGCGACATTGATAATGCCGCCTCCGTTGGCGACAAAATCAGGCGCATATAGGATCTCTGCCGCGTGCAGTGCCGCACCGTCTTCAGGAGTGGCCAATTGATTATTCGCACCACCAGCAACAATGCCCACTTTCAACTGTGGAATGGTCTCGCTGTTCAAAATGCCGCCAATAGCGCAGGGTGCAAAGATATCGGCATCGACACCATAGATGGCATCCGTCGCAACGGCTGTTGCTGAAAACTCCTCAACCGCGCGGGTCACCTGCGCTGCATTAACATCTGTGACGATCAGGCTGGCGCCAGCATCCTGCAGGAGTTCGCAGAGGAACCAACCGACATGCCCCAGTCCCTGCACCGCAATTTTACAGCCCTTTAAGTTCTGGCTACCGGTTTTATGTGCTTTGGCAGTGCGGATGGCGTTGAATATTCCGCGCGCAGTAATGGGAGAGGGGTCTCCACTGGCGTAGTCCCCATCAGCAAGCCCCGCCACATAGGGGGTTTCTTCCGCCAGGATCGCCATGTCTTCTGGGCTCATGCCCATGTCTTCTGCAGTAAAGTACCGGCCATCAAGGCTGTGGATGGCCCGTGCAAAGGAGCGCAGCAACTCTGGTGTTTTCTGGGTGGCGGGATCGCCGATGATCACAGCTTTGCCGCCGCCAAGGGTGAGGCCCGCAGCTGCATTCTTGTATGTCATGCCCTCGCTCAGCCGAAGAACATCCGTCAGTGCTTCAGCCTCGCTGTCATAGGGGCGCATACGCAACCCGCCAGCAGCTGGTCCAAGCTGGGTGGAATGCAGTGCGATAAATCCCAAAAGGCCCACGCTGGGATCTTCTACGCGGTAAATCTCTTCATGAGTGGTGCTGGTGACAGGTGTCACTTTCATTTGGCTGGCTCCTCAAGGCTGCTTCCTTAATCTAGACTGCACCTGTTGTGAGTTTTCTCCAAAGATGCGACGAATAGGGGTAGATTTTGGAGTTTTTCTGAAATCATGTTGGATTTGTTGGAGGTTTTCACCATGGATGCCATAGACCACAAGATTGTCTCGGTCCTTCAAGATGAAGGCCGGATCAAAATGGCGGAGCTGTCAGAGAAAGTGGGGCTTTCGCCAACACCCTGCGCCCGCCGGGTGGCCATGCTGGAGGAGGCGGGAGTGATTACCGGCTATTCGGCTCGCGTAGATCAGGCAAAACTTGGACTGCAGGTCACAATCTTTGTTGCGGTCGAGCTGGAGCGGCAATCCCGCGATGCGCTGCTAGCATTCGAAAAGGCTGTTCGAAGGTTTGACCAGGTCATGGAGTGCTACCTCATGACAGGCACGCGCGATATTCTATTGCGCGTTGTTGCACGGGACCTGACAGATTTTGATCGCTTCCTGGAAGAGCGTTTGATGTGTGTCCCGGGAATACGCAATACAAGATCCAGTTTCACGCTGCGGACAATGATTGCACGAAATGCACTTCCCCATTCCAGCTAGTACAGAGAATGCTCATACGCGCACCCGCGCCGTCTAATTAAGCCTCTTACGGCTCTTCCGGATCGGGGTAAACCGAAGGTGAGGAAAACCGCAAAAGGGGCGAAGATTTCGCCTCGGCCCCTCTTGCACATGGCTAGTGCCAAGGATACTACCCGCCACAACG
>NZ_AAYC01000024.1 GCF_000169455.1 Roseobacter sp. SK209-2-6
ACCTTCTGCCTGACCTATGGCGATGGGGTTTCTGATGTGGATCTGACCCGTCTGATCGAATTCCACCACAGCGAGGGGCGTCAGGCCACTGTCACCGCGGTGCAGCCCTCCGGCCGCTTCGGCAGCATTGAGATCGAAGGCAATGGCGCCAGCGGCTTTGTGGAAAAGCCCGCCGGCGACAATCATTGGGTGAGCGGCGGTTTCTTTG
This sequence comes from Roseobacter sp. SK209-2-6, assembly GCF_000169455.1. Taxonomy (GTDB): domain Bacteria; phylum Pseudomonadota; class Alphaproteobacteria; order Rhodobacterales; family Rhodobacteraceae; genus Pseudophaeobacter. The sequence goes on from NZ_AAYC01000024.1 coordinate 209, forward strand.
TCTGCGAACCCCCGGTGCTGGATCACATTGAGGGGCCAGACACGATCTGGGAGAAAAAACCGATGCAACAGTTGGCTGAGGACGGGCAGCTTTCGGTCTATAAACACCGTGGCTTCTGGAGTGCCATGGATACGCTTAGGGACAAGAACCAGTTGGAAGCGCTCTGGAGCGGCGGCGGCGCCCCCTGGAAAACCTGGGGCTAGCCCATGTCTGGCCCATCCCTCACCGCATTGCCTCTGCCTGGTGTGTTTCACTACCAGCCGCAGTTGCATGAAGATAACCGTGGCAGTTTTGGCCGTCTCTCTTGCGCAAAAATGCTGGACGAGGCCGGGCTGAACAGCACCTGGGTGCAAAGCAACCTGTCGCGCACCGCTACCAGGGGCACGCTGCGGGGCATGCATTACCAGACCCCTCCTTTTGCCGAGGTTAAGCTGCTGACCTGTCTCAGCGGTCAGGTCTATGATGTGCTGGTGGATCTGCGGCCCAGCTCTCCCAGCTATCTGCAATGGACCAGCATTGTTCTGGAAGGCGCGCGCGCCGATACGCTCTATATCCCGGCAGGCATTGCCCATGGATTCCAGAGCCTCAGCGATGATGTGACCCTGCATTACAGCCATTCGCAGCCTTTCAGCCCTGCCTATCAGGCCGGGATCTCTTATCGGGATCCGCAGATCGCAATTCAGTGGGAGCTGCCGGTGACGCTGCTCTCCGAGCGTGATGCGGCCCTGCCCTTTCTCTCTGACATAAAGGAGGCCTCGTGATGCAGTGCCGACATTGCGCGACGCCGCTTTCCCACAATATCCTGGATCTGGCCCATGCGCCGCCCTCCAATGCCTATCTGGAAGCAGAACAGCGGCTGCAGCCGGAGGTGCATTTTCCGCTGCGGCTGTTCTTTTGTCCCAGCTGCACTCTGGTGCAGACCGAGGATTTTTGCCGTGCCGATGATCTCTTTGATGCCAATTACGTCTATTTTTCTTCCACCTCCAGCAGCTGGTGCGCCCATGCCGCGCGCTCTGCGGAAAGCGCGATCAAACGCTTTGATCTGGATGAAAACAGCTTTGTGGTCGAAGTGGCCTCCAATGATGGCTACCTGCTGAAGAACTTTGTTGAGGCAGGCATTCCCTGTCTCGGCTTCGAGCCCACCGCAAGCACCGCTGAGGTGGCTCGCGGTAAGGGCGTGGAGAGCCGCCTGGAGTTCTTCTCTGAGGCCAGCGCCCGCGCCCTGCGCCAGGAGCGGGCGACACAGGGTAAAGGGCAGGCGGGGGGCGCTGACCTGATTGCGGGCAACAATGTCTATGCCCATGTGCCTGACATCAATGATTTCACCCGCGGCCTCTATCAGCTGCTGGCCCCCGAAGGCGTAATCTCGCTGGAGTTCCCGCATCTGCTGGAGCTGGTGCGACACGGCCAGTTCGACACGGTCTATCATGAGCATTTCTCTTATCTGTCGCTCACAGCGGTTGCGAAGATCTTTGCCGCGGCGGGGCTGCGTCTCTTTGATGTGGAGGTTCTGCCGACCCATGGTGGCAGCCTGCGGATCTGGGGATGTCGGGCTGAGGCCGCGCATCGCACAGAGCCCGCAGTGCGCGCGATCCTGGACGAGGAAGCGCAGGCGGGGATCACGCGGCCAGAGTTTTATCACAACCTGCAACACCAGGCCGATCACGCCGCCGAGCACCTGCTGGCCTTTCTGATTGAATGCAAATCCCGTGGTGAGACCGTTGCCGCCTATGGGGCTGCGGCCAAGGGCACCACCCTGCTGAACTATGCCCGCATCAACCCGCGTCTTTTGCCCTTTGTCTGCGATGCGGCCCCCTTCAAACAGGGGCGCTACCTGCCTGGCAGCCATATCCCGGTGCGCCCGGTTGAGGCGCTGCGCGAGACACCGCCGGATCACCTGCTGATCCTGCCCTGGAACATCAAGGAGGAGATCGCCGCGAGTCTCGCCTGGTTGGCCCAGGACCATGGCACCGCCTTCTGGACCGTGATGCCGGAGCCCACCCGCCTGGAACAGCCTGCATTCACGCAGGCGCGTTCTGCCTAGGCCGTCGCCCCTTTGGAATAGGAACCCCCCGCATGTCAGCCCCCAAACTCAGCATCTGTATTCCCACCTATAACCGGGCCCAGTATCTGGGAACTTTGCTTGTGCATCTGTTGGAGGTTGTGGCGCAGCTTCCCTTTGAGACCGAAATCATCGTCTCTGACAATGCTTCCGAGGATAATACCCTGGAGTTGCTGGAGGCAGCGCAGGACGTCCTGCCCCTGACCATCCTGCGACAGGAGAGCAATCTTGGGGCGGTGCCCAATATCCACGCCACCATGTGTGCGGCCAAAGGCACCTATGTGGTCTATCTGGCGGATGATGATCGCTTGCTGCCAGAGGCCATCCCGGCGGCCATCGCCATGCTGGAAGCCAATCCGAAGGCCAGCGGTCTCTATGCGCCCTGGCAGACCAGGGATCTGGTGACGGGCAAGGTCGGCGGGCAATTCTATCGTCAGCCCTGCGATGTCACCATCGCGCGGGGCAATTATGCGCAGCTGCTGGAGCATATTGCCGAGTACAATATCTACTCAGAGATCTGCATCCTGCGCCGGGAGGTCTTCAAGGCGCTGCATCCGATTGCCACCGATATCGCCTTCTGGGCCTTCACCACCCCGGCGGAATATCTCGGGGTTGGGGATCTGATCTATGCGCAGGAGCCCTTTTACAATTCCATCAGCCGCCATTTCGAGGGCGATACCCGATCGCAGCTGGGCTACAGCGAGGTCATGAGCGCCTGGGATACCTATCGCGGTGGCCTGGAGATTCTGCATGGGTTGGCCAAGGCTCATGGTGGCTTGAAACACCCCGACAAGGTGGCCCGCTTTGTCCATGGCCATCCCATTGAGCGCATGTATACCGCGCTGCGGATGCGTTTGCAGATGGGGGGGGATCCGCTGGAGAACTATGCCCTGGCCGCCAGGCTGCGGGGCCTGGGGCTGGAGGATAAATTGCCGGTTCCGATGGAGCAGATCCGCAGTACCGCGGCGCTCTATTTCGCCTGTGTCAAACTGCCTGAGACCCTGCGTGCAGAGGGTATTGCGGTGATCGGCGATTGCCCCGAGACCGTCCTGCAGCAGCTCGATACCATCACGCCCCTGCCGGTGCGCGGCACGGCGGAGGTCGCGGATATTGGCAAGAGCGATGTGGTGCTTGATTTTGCCTGCCAGGAGGCGGCGCTGCTGGAGGCGGCCCAAACCTGCGCGCTGGCGCATCTCACCGAAACCCAGCTGCAGCAGAAATTCGCATGAGTTGGAGGATGATCTGGAGCGCGATCCGGGGGGAGTGGCGGCGATGACACGCATCCTTCTGACCGGTTCCACCGGATTTGTCGGTCGCGCTGTAACCCGAGAGCTGCGCCGGGGCGGGCATGAGCTGTGCCATGTCATCCGCCAGGGCTCGGCGGCGCGCCTCCCGGCAGCCGGGACCACAGAGCGCGGACAGAGCCCGGAGCAGATCATCGAGGTTGACGATCTCTTTGCTTTGCCTGCCACCTGGTGGGCCGAGACGGCCCAGGGCTATGATCTGGTCTTGCATATGGCCTGGTATGCGGAGCCGGGCAAATATCAGACCTCACTCAAAAACCTGCAGTGCATTGCCGGAACCATGGCCCTGGCCGAAGGTCTTCAGCAGGCCGGGGTGCCCCGCTTTGTCGGCCTTGGCACCTGTCTGGAATATGATCTGAGTGGCGGGCGGGTCACCCCAGACACGCCGCTGGATCCCCAATCCCCCTATGCTGCCGCCAAGGCGGCCTGCGCCATCGCATTACAGGCCATGCTGCCACCCGCTGGGGTGTCCTTCCTCTGGGCACGGCTGTTTTATCTGCATGGCGAAGGCGAGGATCCCCGGCGGCTGGTGGCTGCCCTGCATGCGCATCTGGCAGAGGGCCGGGCGCTGGAACTCAGCCAGGGCAGTCAGATCCGCGATTTTCTGGATGTCGATGCGGCGGCTGCCCTGCTGGTGCAGGATGCCCTCTCTGACCGCAGCGGCACCACCAATATCTGCAGCGGCAGGGGCACCTCGGTGCGTGCTCTGGCCGAGAGCATCGCCGACCGCTACGGCCGCCGCGATCTCCTGCTCTTTGGGGCGCGCCCCGACAATCCCGATGACCCCCCCTGCGTGATCGGGCAGCGCAGCAATACCCCGCTTCCTGCCTGATGCCCCGCTTTGCCTTATTCCCCTTCCCGACTGAGAGACTGATCCCATGACCCACTTCAAGACCGAGATCGCTGCCCGCACCCAGGACATGGGCGCAAATGCTGCCCTTCAGAAAGCCTCGCTGGATTTCCTGCGCAGCTCTGCCAAGGCGCAATATTCGTATAATTTCCACTGGATGGACCGCCCGATCATTCAGTATCCGCAGGATATTGTTGCCATGCAGGAGCTGATCTACGACCTGCGGCCAGATCTGATCATTGAAACCGGTATTGCGCATGGGGGGTCGCTGATCTTCTCGGCTTCGGTGCTGGCGATGCTGGACATGGTGGAGGCGATCGAAGCCGGTGAGAGCTTTGATCCCAATGTCTCAAAACGCAAGGTTCTGGGGATCGATATCGATATCCGTGACCATAACCGTGTGGCCATCGACGCCCATCCGATGCGCTCGCGCATTGAAATGATCCAGGGCTCCTCGGTGGACATGGATGTCATCCAGCAGGTCCATGATTTTGCTTCGGGCTATAAGAAGGTCCTGGTCTGTCTGGACAGCAACCACACCCATGAACATGTGCTGGAAGAGCTGCGCGCCTATGCGCCCCTGGCCTCGGTTGGCAGCTATTGCGTGGTCTTTGATACCCTGATCGAGGATATGGAGGAAGATACCTATACGGATCGTCCCTGGGGCAAAGGGAACAACCCCTATACCGCCATCCAGGCCTATCTGCAGGAGAGCGGCAATTTCGAGATCGACAGCCAGATCCATGAACGCCTGCTAATCACCGTCGCCCAAAACGGCTTCCTGCGGCGCACCAGCGGAAACTGATCGCACCAGTGATGGCCGCTATACCGCACTCCCATTGGTTTGAGGCCTATGTTTAGGACGGGACTGCGGGAAGGGGCAGTAGCATGCGGGCGCCTGTAAGGCTGCGCCCGCACTTGAAGCGCATGGGGGTTTCCTAGGATAGGGTCAGGCCGGGGCAGGGTTCTTCTTGGTGGCCGCCTCGACCGCAGCCACGACCTGATCCACGGTCTGTTCCAGCAGCACTGCATCCTCACATTCGGCCATGACCCGGATCAGTGGCTCGGTGCCGGATTTGCGGATCAGCAGGCGACCTTGCCCATTTAGAGCCTGTTCTGCGGCTGAAATGGCCTGTTGCACCGCCGCGTCTTCCAGCGGGGTCTGGCCGCGTTCAAAGCGGGTGTTTTTCAACAACTGTGGCACCGGGGTGAACTGGTTCAGCAGCTGCGAGGCCTTCTCTCCGGTCTCGACCATGGCCGCCAGCATATGCAGCCCCGCCATCAGACCGTCACCGGTGGTGGCGTGATCGCTCATCACGATATGGCCGGATTGCTCACCGCCCAGATTATAGCCCTTGGCGCGCATCTCCTCGACCACATAGCGGTCGCCAACGGCGGTGCGGGCCAGTTTCAGCCCCTGTGCTTCCAGGCAGCGCTCCAGCCCGAGGTTGGACATCACCGTGGCCACCAGGGTGTTCTGCGCCAGAAGGTCAGCCTTGGCCCAGCGGCCCGCCAGAAGCGCCATCAGCTGGTCACCATCGGCCACCTGGCCATTCTCATCAATGAGGATCACCCGATCCGCATCGCCATCCAGGCAGATGCCCACATCGGCCCTATGGGCAACAACGGTGGCCGCTGCCGCCTCGGGCTTGGTCGAGCCGCAGTCGTGGTTGATATTGACGCCATCCGGAGCGATCCCCAGCGGCACCACATCAGCGCCCAGCTCCCAGAGGACTTCGGGGGCGATGCGATGGGCCGCGCCATTGGCGCAGTCCAGCACCACCTTGAGCCCATCCAGGCGGATGCCACGGGGCAGGGAGCTTTTCACCCGCTCCCCATAGCGGAACCGGGCGTCATCAATGCGCTTGGCACGGCCGATATTCTGAGGCTGGGCCGGGGCAACGCCGTTTTCGATCAGCGCTTCGATTTCCAGCTCCGCCTGATCCGAGAGCTTGAAGCCATCGGGGCCAAAGAATTTGATGCCATTGTCCTGTGCGGGGTTGTGGCTGGCGGAGATCATCACGCCCAGATCCGCCCGCATCGAGCGGGTCATCAGCCCCACCGCCGGGGTTGGCACCGGCCCCAGCAGGAGCACATTCATACCGGTGGAGGTAAGCCCCGCAGTGAGAGCGTTTTCAAACATATAGCCGGAGAGGCGGGTATCCTTGCCGATCACCACCCGATGCACCCCGCCGGCCTCACGGCGGAAGTAGCGACCAACGGCGGCGCCGATGCGCAGCGCCATCTCGGCGGTCATGGGGTGGATATTGGCGGTGCCGCGCACCCCATCGGTGCCAAAAAACTTGCGCATAGTCTCTCCTGCTTGCCGGCCTGTTGTCGGGGAGGGCCCGGCTCAATCGTTCCTTGTAATTTCAGCAGACATGCACCGAAGCGCCCTTGGCCGCAAGTATCCTGTTGCGCGCGGGCGCGATTGGGCGGAGCAGCGCGCGCTCTCTTGCAAAAATCGCAAGCTCTTGCGGGCTTGATGCTGGGCCTGCCACCCCACGCCCGTTTCCTGCCGCATATCCCGCTCCTCTCACCCACTCCATCCCAGCCCATCCTAGATCAGACCAGACCGGAGATCCGCCATGTCCGAGCAAACCCCAGCCCTGTCACTGCCGCTGCTGATGCCCTCCCAGGCGCAGAAACACGTTACCCATAACGAGGCGCTGATGCTGCTGGATATGGTGGTCCAGCTGACGGTGGAAGGTCATCAGGAGAGCGACCCGCCGTCAGAGCCGAGCCTGGGTGCCCGCTACATTCTGGGCGCTGCCCCCACGGGAGACTGGGCCGGTCACGCCGGGGAGATTGCGCTTTGGGATGGCTATCTCTGGCGCTTTTTACTGCCGCGCCCCGGGTGGCGGGCGGATATCACTGCAACGGGGCAGAGCCTGCGCTATAGCGGCTCTGCCTGGGAGGCGGTGCTGCCAGAGCTGCAGAACCTGCCGCATCTGGGCATCGCCACCGCCGCTGACAATACCAATCGTCTGGCGGTCTCTGCGCGGGCAACGCTCTTGACCCATGCGGGGGCAGGGCATCAGCTGAAGCTGAATAAATCTGCCCCAGGTGATACCGCCAGCCTGTTGTTTCAGACCGGCTGGGAGGGTCGGGCCGAGATGGGCACCGGCGGGAGCGATGATTTTTCCATCAAGGTGAGTGCGGATGGCAGCAGCTGGCAGGAGGCGCTGCATATTGACCGCAGCACTGGCCAGGTCAGCCTGCCGCAGGGTAGCCCGAACCTGCGCGAAAGGCTGAATGCGCCGCGCAGCTACTATGTGCGCAGCGATGGCTCTGACAGCAACTCGGGGCAAAGTGACAGTGCCGCAGGCGCCTTTCTGACCCTGCAACATGCGGTGGATCTGGCTCTAACATTGGATAATGGCCCCCATGAAGTGCGGATCGAGGTTGGTCCGGGCAGCTATGGCGAAGATCTGCAGATCGCTGGCGGCTTGCCCGGCAGCGGGGCGCTGCGGATCACTGGTGATGTGGCCAACCCGGCCATGGTGAGTCTCAGCCGGATCTCTTGCAGCGCAGGCGCGCGGGTCGCTCTGGCGGGGCTGGAGCTGAGCGGGGCGGATGCGCTGCTGGCAGAGAGCGGCGCCTGGGTGGCGCTGGCGGATCTGCGGTTCACGGGCAGCGGCGCCGGGATCACCGCAACCAGCGCTGAACTCGCCTGCGCCGGTGCGGATCTCTATCTGGGCAGCGGCCTCAGCGCCCTGGCGCAGTTGCGGGGGCATGCCCGGCTGTTGGCTGCTGGCGGCACCTTTACCCTGGGCACAGGGATCACCTGGGGTGGCGCGCAGGCGGGCGGATTGGATCTGAGCGGCTTTTGCCATGCGGATCTCACCGGGGTGAGTTTTGCCGGCGATACTGCGGGCTGTACGGGGCCGCGCTACGCGCTGGCACAGAATGCGATTTTGGACAGTGGCGGGGCAGGCGCCAGCTTTGTGCCCGGCTCCCAAAATGGAATCACCTCCAGCGGTGGGCAGTTCCTTTAAGCTGTGTCTGAGGGAGCGGGCCGCTGCCCAGGCTTTTTTTCGGCTATGCCCGAGGCGCAGTTGCGGCACATTTTTTTGCGCGCTCTGCAGAGCGGGTGGAGTGGGGGCAACCGCGTTTTCCGGCCTCTCTCCTCCGCCCGAAGTCAGGTCTTTGCTTTGTTCCGCTCTCGGCTGCGCCCTTGGGGGACTGTCGCGCCATATTTTGTGGATTTCCCACATCTGGCCTTCTCCGGGGTGCCACAGGCGGTGAAAGACCCACCATGTTTCCCCTTTTTAGAGCCGCATTTTTGGTCTATCCTGTAAGAGTAGGCGGGTAGAAACCCGCGGGACAGATTTGGGCCCTGGTCATTTGTGAGGCCTGGTTCATGGTCAGCTATTGTGCTCATTTGCCTGCCCATTGGAAAGGCACATTGAGCAGAGTGCCCCCACTGAGAACAGGACTGAGGGCAGGCCCAGGTTGCCGCGTTCCCCGCATAGAATGTGCAACGAGACTTGGAGGGCACGACGACCGTGTTCCTCTCGGATTGAGACTGACTTGCGCCAATGCTTAAAATGTAGGACATTCTCATGTAAAATGAAAAGCGCTGATGGCCGTCGTATTTTAACCATGTTTTGCGGTCAGACATCGCTAATTAAAAATTGAGTAATTAAATTGAGTAGTCAAAGCGATAAAGAGAATCAAATGTTACCTAGTTGCAGATCAGGCTGTGAGTATAAAACCGCGTTGCGCATGAGCGCGGCGGGTTTCGCCATGTCGATCGCTCTGTCGGTTGCTGCCACTAGTGCATGGGCGGTAACTGAGGTGAATACGCTCACCCCGGGTGAGATCACCCAGCAACAGATCGCTGCCTTCTCGGGACAGCACCCCTATGTCTGGACCCCTTCGACCAGTTTCCGCAGCCCTGGAAGCGATGAGGCCGAGCCTCTGCCCGGTGGCCGCGATGGCAGCGCTGCTGCGGGTTTTCTGACCGCAGAGCAGCAGAATGCGGGCTTCTCCTGGGATCCGGTCCTGGGGCTGGTTGTGCTCAAGGGGCTCCTGGGTATTGAAGGTCATGTTCTGGCGACCGATGCCCCCGGGAATATCCTGGCGGGCTTTCGCGAAGGAGAGGCCGGCCGACGCGCGTTCATCTGGAACAGTGTCACCGGGATGCAGGATCTCAACGATGTTGCAGAGGTGCCCGCGGGCGTGACCCTCACCGAGGTGCAGGATATCAGCGCCTCTGGTGCGCTTATCGGTCATGCGCTCAGCGCAGAAGGTGCTTCGCAGATCTTTTACTGGGTGCCTGGTGCACCGGTGCAGATCCTGGCGCTGGTCAATGACGAGACACCGGAAAATGTTCAGGCGGTCTCGCAGGCCGGGCATCTCATTGGTCAGGCCAGTGGCGATCAGGGCTATATCTGGAGCAGGGAGGCAACCCGCTTGCTGACCAGTCCTGACGGGGCCGCAACCGAGGCGCTTGGCGTCAATGTGGCTGGGGATGTGGTTGGTGCCGGCAGTGGCGCTCAGGAGGGCGATGCGCCGCGGGCGCTTCTCTGGCCAGCCGATGGCAGCGATGCGATCGACCTCAATTCCCGCCTCTCGGCACCGCTGGAGCTGGGGGTTCAGCTGATCCGCGCGGAGGCCATCAATGAGGGCGGAGAGATTGCCGCCTATGGTCTGACCAGCAGCGGTGCGGTGCATCTTTTCATGCTGCGCCCGGATCCCACCGGACCGGAGGGCGAGCAGAGCTATAGCCCTCAGGACCTGGGAGAGATCTATCTGGAAGCGGACAAACAGCCGCTTTCCGGCTTGGGGCTGAGCGATGAGGGCGACATTTTTGGCGCCTGTGCGCCGCTGGCCCAGGCCTGCCCCGCGATCAGAACACTCAGCGCGCAGGAATTGGCGCGGCTTTATGATGTGACCAATAGAGTCGATGGCGTAACCAACTTCTTCGCTCCGGGAGGCCTCGGTGGACCGCAGGCCCTGACCAGCAGCCTGGCGCCCCTTGGGGGACTCGGCGGTGGCGCAGTTGGTGGTGGTGCTGCTGGGGGCGGCGCCGCTGGCGGTGGGACACCGACCGGCGGCGGGACCACAAGCCCAACACCCAGTTCGCCCTTCTTCCCATCGGTTGGCGTCACAACCCCTACCGCAGAAGGGGGAACCCCTGTTGCGCCAGTGCCGGTGCCTGCCGCCATCTGGGCGCTGCTGATGGGGCTGGCGCTCTTGCTGCCGGCTGGGCTGCGCCGCAGGGCCTGAGCCCGGGTTGTCCTTGTTGCCGCTGCGGTTCTGGATCTGAACGCAGGCTGAACGCACATAGGGATCTGGGGGATCTGGATAAAGAGGGATCTGAACAGAGAGATTTCAAAAAAGGCGCGCGACCCAGACATCTGGATCGCGCGCCTTTTTCTGTGTTGCAGATCTGTGATCTGTCTCAGTAGCCGTATTTGCCGTAGCTGCCGTATTCCGATGGGGTAAAGTGGCATTTGTTCAAGACCACCCCCAGAACATTGGTCTGTGAGGCCAGATCCCTTTCGCAGCGATCAATCTCCGCGATGGTGCTGCGTTCGGCGGCGGCGATGATCAGGACACAGTCCACATGCTGCATGAAGGCCATGGTGTCGTCATTGACCAGCACCGGCGGCATGTCGAAGATCATCGCGTGGGGCTGATAATCAGCCTCGATCTGCGCCAGCACATCTCCGACCCCTTCGCCCAGAAGAATGTCAGAGGCATTGCGCACCGGGGCCTCATTGGTGACAAAGGCCAGATCATTGCCCCGGCGGATGGCCGCCTCGCTGAATTGGGTTTGCCCGCTCAGGAGATCAGCAACAGAGCTGCCGCTGCGGCGATCCTGACGGGAGAGCCCAAGCAGCCGGTTCTGGCTGGGCTGACGCATGTCGGCCTCGATCTGGATCGCGCTTGTATTGGGCTGGCGCGCCATGGAAAAGGCCAGGTTGAGCGCGATTGTGCTCTTGCCGCAAGATGGGGTGGGCGAGGTTACCGCCAGCCGTTTCCAGCCCTGTTCCTGCATGATCCGCATGGTGCGGGTGCGCAGCATGTCAAAGGGCGTGGCCTCGGCGCTGGCCTCCATGGAGACAATGCGATTCTGAGTGAGGGTCCGGGGATTGAAAGTGACCTCTGGCAGGGCCTGCCAGAGGGCCGAAGCCTCTGATTGGGGGGCAGGGCCAGAGTTTTGGCGGCTGGCACTTTGCGGGGCCATGCCCTTTTGTTTTTCCCGAGCCTTGGTGATTGCAGCCTGAAGACGTTCCATTGTTACTCTACTCCCTACTCAGAGAAACTGGCCCAGGCCGGCCTTGTCGAGCACGCGCTCAAAGATCGGCTGAAGCGGGGCAACCTGTTGATCCACATACCAGAGGATCACTGGAACGCCGATGATCAGGGTGAGACCAACCCCCAGCACGACACTGCGCCGACGCAGGGTCTCGGCCTGGGTTGTCATATAGGGGATGGTGGCGAAAGTGGTGATCTGCAGACCATTTTCCAGATCACGGGGGCGGCGGATAGATTTGTTGAGAAACTCACGGATCAACAACAGGAAAGCCCCAAAAGAGAGCCCTCCCATCAGGCCACCGATGGCAATCACCGGCCGGTTGGGGCTGGTGGGCTGTTCCGGTGGCACCGCCTGTTCGATCACCGTGATGCGTTGGCCGCGCGACAGGGATTCGATCATGCTGCCGGTCTCTGCCCGCGCCTTATTGGCAACTGCCTGATTATACTGTTCCTGCAGGTTGGCATAATCACGCTCCATCGAGGCCAGGGTGACCGCATTGCCGGGCGTGGCTTCAATGGTGCGCGAAATCGCCTTCATCCGGGTTTCAGCGGCGACATATTGATTGTCGATATAGCCGATCTGCGCCTCGATATCGGCAATCTGGATGTCAAAGAGAGAAAGCTCCAGGTTGCGCCCTGCATCCTCAGAGGGGGCAGGGGCCAGGGTTGGCAGAGCCGCCACCGCAGCTTCAGCGGCGGCAATCTGGGATTTGAGCAATGTCATGCGCGGGTTATTTTCTGAAAGCGTTGCCGACAGGCGGGCATATTCGCGTTTCAGTTCCGCCAGCTGCCGCTCTTCGGGGCGCGCCTGGGCACTGACGGCGCGGGCAATGGCGCGCCGATCAGTCAGAGAGGTCTGGCCGGTGGCTTCAAACAGGGTGACCAACTGGCCTTTGCGGTCCTGCAGCGCGCTTTTCTCCCGCTCCAGCTGGGTCAGACGCTCTTGCAATGCGGATTGCTGACTGCGGCGGAATTCCAGACTGTCGGGCAGGGCTTCCAGGTTGTTCTCCTGGAAGTTCAGGATCTGGCTGCTGATGCGGCTGAGGCTCTGTTCCAGCCGTTCGGTTTCCTGGGTAAAGAAATCCAGGGTCTGACGCGCCACGCTTGTCCGCATGCGCACGTTCTCCTGCAGGATCAATGTGACCACCTCATTGGTGGTCTGAGCACTCTGCGAGGAATTGGGGGCCTCAAAGGCTACGGTCACAATGGTGGCCGAACGTTCGCCGCGGCGCACCTGACCGCCAACGGTGGTGATTTCGACCCGATCACGCAGATCTGCGACCTTATCATCCGCGATCATATCCGGCTTATCGGCATAGAGCTGCAGGTCATTGGCCAGTTCCAGGAGGATCTCGCGGCTGAGAATGCGCTGTCGAATGATCTGCAGTGCTTCGATTTCGCCGGTGCTCACGGTGCTGGCCGCCAGTTCTCCGGGGATCTGTTCGGATTCCACAATCAGCGTTGCCTGTGAGCGATAGACAGGTGGCAATCCCAGGGCGATCGCCAGACCCAGAGCCGCGCCAATCGCGGTCAGAATGACGATGGAAGGCAAATGCCTGCGGAAAATCCGCCAGTAATACTCAAATTCCATTGGATCTTAGTCCTACTTCATTTCATCGCTGTCCAGGCGCGGGGCCTGTTCAGCCTGCACCAGCCGCAGGGGATTGCCCCGGCCTGCGCAGAAGAAGAGATTGTCATCCAGCACTTCCTGGATGGCTGTTTCGTCGACGGTCTGAACGCCCAGCTCAAAGGCATAAAGCAATGCGAAATCGCAGAGCTGATTGATCAGCCGCGGGATGCCACCGGTGGCCTGACGGATTTTGGCAAAGGTCTCTGGCAGGAAGATCTGATGCTGGGCCCCGGCAATATTGAGGCGGTGGGTGATATAGGTCTCCACATCCACATCCGTCAGCCGGGGCAGAAAGACCGAGGCCGAAATCCGCTGTGCCAGCTGGGTCATATCCGAGCGCATGATGATATCGCGCAGCTCGGGTTGACCCACCAGCACCAGCTGTACCAACTCATGGTCGGCAAAGTTGATATTGGTCAGCATCCGCAGGTTTTCCAGCGATTCCTGGCCAAGGTTCTGCGCCTCGTCAAAGATCAGCACCACCCGCCGGCCTTTGCTGTATTCCTCCACCAGGAGCTCTTCGAGGCGCCGGTTGAGGGTGGCATAGGAGTCTTCTTCGCGGATTTCTTCGCCCAGGGCGCCGAGGATCAGGCGCATCAGATCAGAGCGATCGGTCGCTGTGGCATTGGAGATCAGGCCGATCAGCAGCTCATCGCCGATATTCTGCAACAGATCGCGCAAGAGGGTGGTCTTGCCAGAGCCCACTTCCCCGGTCACCAGCGTGATCGGGGAGCGCGAGATCAGCCCATATTCCAGGATCGCCTTTGCCTTCTTGTGGGCGCGCGACCAGAACATGAAGTCCGGATCGGGCACCAGGGTAAAGGGGCGCCGGTTCAGGCCAAAATGGTCCAGATAAATGTTGAGATTAAAATTCATGGTACATCCAAACTAAAATGCAGCACAGGCTGCTCCGGGCCGGGCCTACTGCACCACATATCTCGGTGCTCTCTAACGGTAATCCAATTATATGGCAATTGCTGGGCAGATGCGAAGACAGGTATCCTTTGGGGGGCAGCTGGCCCCAGCTGGCCATGGTGAAGGTCAAGGCTCTTCTTTAGGGGCGAGGCGGGTGGGAAAACATGGTAACCTAAAAGAAATTTTCCCATGATCTCTATTGGGTTTCATGATAAGCGCCGGGATGCGCTTATATTTGCCCGGATTATACTGATGTTTAAATTAAAAAACCTCCTCATTGTGATGCTGATGATGGGTGTACTCACGGCCTGCAAAAGCCGTGAGGAGCGCGCGGAAGAATACTATCAATCGGCTCTGGCCCTCTTGGAGGAGGGCGATACCGATCGCGCCCTGGTCGAGCTGCGTAATGTTTTTGATAACAATGGGCTGCACCGAGAGGCGCGCCAGCTCTATGCGGATCTGGTTCTGGCCCGCGGTGATGCGCAAGAGGCCTATGGGCAATATCTGCGACTGGTCGAACAATATCCGGATGCGGTTGAGGTGCGGCTCCAGCTGGCGGAGCTGGCTCTGGATCTGGGCAATTGGGAAGAGGTGAAGCGCCATGGGGGCGCCGCCATCGAATTGGCGCCGGAAGTGCCCGCGCATCAGGCGCTGGAGATCTTCATTCGCTATCAGGAAGCCCGGCAGCGTCAGGATGATGTGGCCGCCGGCGAGGTGGTGCGCGAGGCCGAGACTCTGCTGGAAACCCATCCGGATCTGTCAACCGCTCTCAGGATCCTGGTGGAATGGCATGCCACCAGCCCGGAACCGGCCCGGGCTCTGCCCTATCTTGATCAGCTTCTGGCGCAGTTTCCCAATGCCCGCAGCCTGTTGATGGCCCGTTTGGGGATCCTGCAGCAGGCTGGGATGAGCGAGGAGATCGGCACTCAGCTGCATCAGATCTATGACCGTTTCCCCGAGGATCCAGTGATCGTGGATCTGATGATCAAATGGTATCAGTCCCGCGGTGACTTCGAGACACTGGAGGCTTTCCTGCGCGAGCGCGCGGGGCCGGTGGAGGAGAACTTCGAAGGCCATATGGCGGTGGTCGCTCTGCTGGCGCAGACCCAGGGCCAGGAGGCTGCCCTGGCGGAGCTGGTGCAATTGGCCAAGGCCAATGAGGCAAGCGATCTGGGGCGCCAGTATCTTCTGCAGCAGATGCAGCTTCGCTTCCAGGCCGGAGAGCATGAGGCCTCCATGGCTGAGGTGACAGAGATCGTTGCGCAGGGCAAGGATCCGGATCTGGTCAATGAGGCACGTATGTTGCTGTCGCGGATGAAGGCGGCAACCGGAGATCAGGAGGAGGCACGGCGCCTGGTGGCAGCTGTACTGGAAAGCGATGCCAGCAATGTGCCCGCGCTGAGCGCACAGGCCGCCTGGCATATCCGCGAGGATAAGCTCTCGGAGGCGATCACCGGATTGCGCCACGCGCTGGATCAGGAACCACGCAATGCCAATACCCTGCTGCTGCTGGCGGAAGCGCAGCAGAAGATGGGCAATGTGGAACTGGCCGAACAGCGTCTGGCTCAGGCGGTTGAGATCACCAATGGTGCCCCGCGCGAAGCCCTGGTCTATGCGCGTTTTCAGATTGCCCGCGGCCAATTGGCGGCGGCAGATCGTGTGCTGACCGACTCTTTCAGTGCCAATGGCAATCTGGAAGTGGCGCGCCTCTTGGGGCAGGTTCTGCTGCGCCGGGGCGATTTTGAAGGCGCCCAGGGTATTCTGGAAACTCTGGCCAATAGTCAGAACCCCAATGCCGCCCCTCTGGCCCGGTCGATGCAGGCCGCATTGCTGTTCAACCAGAACCGTCTGGAAGAAGGCTTTGCCTTCCTGCGCAGCAGCGTCGAAGAAGGCGATGCGGATAGCGAATTCATCACTTCTCTGCAGATCCTGCGGGTCCAGATGATGACCGGGCGCCTGGACGATGCGCGCAATCAGATTGCCGCCATGCATGTGCAATTCCCCGATAATCTTGCCCTGCGCATGTTGGAGGGCAACCTCTATGCGCTGGAGGGGAAACAGGATGAGGCGATCAAGATCTACCGGGCCCTGCATGCGGAAAACCCGGATCAGCCCGTTGTGCTGCAGCGTCTCTATGCGTCTCTGCGCGAAATCGGTCGCGGAGAAGAGGCCAGCGGGTTTCTGGCCGCCGCCCTTGAGCGCCAACCGGATTTGCCGCCGCTCTTGATGTTGCGCGCGGTCGAGCTGGAGGAGCAGCTGAAAAGCGAAGAGGCCATCGCGATCTATGAAAAGCTCTATGCGGCGGATCCCGGCAGTCTGATCACAGCCAATAACCTGGCCAGCATGCTGGCAACGCATCGCAAGAGTGAAGAGGATCTGAAACGGGCCTATACCATCGCGCAGCGCCTGAATGGCACCACCATTCCGGCCATGCTCGATACGCTGGGCTGGGTGCAATACCTCAATGAAGAGACCGATGCGGCGATCCTGAACCTGCAGGCGGCCACCCGCGGCTTGCCCGGCAATCCCACCGTTGCCTTCAATCTGGCCCATGCCTTTGCCCAGGCCGGACGTACCGAAGAAGCGCTGGCGGAGCTGCAGCGCGGCTTTGATCTGGCAGGGGATGATGAAACCGTGCCGCAGCTGGCACGCGCCCGGGAATTGCTGGAAAAACTGGGCGGTTGAGCCAATTGGTTAATGCTGAGAACTGGCTTTGATCCGCAATGTGGCATACAAGGCACGGGATAATTGATTCAACGCCCGCGCGGCTTATGGGCGCTGAAGAATAGATGTAGATTCCGGCAGATACCCCGTTCCTGAAGCGGTGCCACGAATTTGGAGCACGAGACGCGATATGAAAGTGACAACTATCATCACAACTATCATCACCCGGACCTGGGTCGCGATGATCTGTGGCCTTCTGCTGGCAGCCACCGCTGAGGCCAGCGATTACCGGATCAAGGCAGGCGATACCCTGCGGGTGGAAGTGCTGGAAGATGCCACCATCAACCGGGATGTTCTGGTTGGACCGGATGGCAGCATCTCGGTGCCGCTGGTGGGAACCATTGCGGTTGGCGGCAAGACCCGCGGACAGGCCAGCGACAGCCTGGCTGCCGCGCTGGCGCCAAACTTTGCCAAACGCCCAAATGTTCTGGTCTCGCTGCAGGCACAGCGCCGCGCAACCGGCGGTACTGTCTCACGCAAGGTCTATGTGATCGGTGAGGTCAACAATCCGGGCTATGTGGATGTCAGCCGCAACACCACCCTGCTGCAGGCGCTGGCACTGGCCGGTGGAGTCACCGATTTTGCCGCCGTGAAGCGGATCCAGCTGCGCCGGGTCACCGATGCCGGTGAAACCGTCTATCGTTTCAACTACCGCCAGGTTCTGGACGGGGTGAGCAATGTCGGCACCAGCGCTGTCTTTGGCGGCGATGTCATCGTGGTGCCAACCCGACGCCTGTTTGAGTGATAAACGGATACCATGCGATATCTCGGTACATCCCTGACCCTCGTTGCAGGGCTTGCTGCCCTGCCGGCCGGGAGCCAGGAAACAGGCGGCATCATTGCGCGCTTTGAATTCCTTCAGCGTGTAGAAAGCGTAAGCAACCAGGATCTCAATCCGGGGCAAACAGGCACGGAGACCATCTCCACCAGCAATTTTGCCTATACGCTGGAAAGCAAGACACGCCAGAGCGATCTGTCACTGCGTCTGCATACGGCGCTGCGCGCGCCCCTTGCGGGCAGCAATGACGATACGGATTTTGACAATAGCGGAGCGATCCTGCGCTATACTCATCGTGCGCCCGGCGCGCGGATCTCCGTCTATGGGCTTTTGAACCATCGTGAGCTGGCGCATCTGCGCTCCTTTGATCTGGTGGATGAGAATACGATCATCGATGATACCGATGATCTGGGTGGCACCGGCACACGGACCAATGCACGCCTGCGCCTGGATGCGCAGTTCCGCGAGAACCGGCGTTTTGGCTGGGGGCTCAGCTTTGGGACTGCCGCGCTGCGCTACAAGAACCTCTCGGCGGGATCCACCCTGCGCGATGTGGACAGCTACAATGCGGCTTTGAACACCCGGTTTGATCTGTCGCCTGAGGTGCAGCTGACCTCCCGTTTCAGCTATAGTCAGAGCGAAGAAGAAGGCAGTGCCCGTAGCAGCACCCGGGGTGCGGATTTTGGAATTTCCGTCCAGCGTCCCATCGGCGAGCTGCGCAGTGCCCTCTCTTTTGCCTGGCCCAACCAATCTGCGGATCGCGTGTCCTGGACCGTTGGCGCCGCGCGGGACCTGAAACAGGGTGGGCGGGTCTCCTTTGATATTGGCGGATCCTTTGCCGATGGCAGGGATACTGCTGTGGTGGGGCGTTTTGACTATCTGCATCAGCTGAGCAAGGTCAGCCAGATCTCGGTCAATCTGAACCGCCTGGTCAGCGACAATTCTGATGGCAGTGTCGTGCTGCGCACCACAGGGCGGCTGGGATATGGTCTTGCGCTGAGCGATCTCACCAGTCTGAACTTTGATGTGAACTATCTCGATCGTGATACGCTGAACAGCACGGATGAGTTGACGGAATATGGTGTCAGCCTTAGCGTCAGCCATCAGCTGACCCGGGAATGGAACCTGAATGTCGGGGTGAGCCGCACAGAGCGAGATGAATTTGGCAGTGCCCGGGCCACCTCGGATGCGGTGTTTTTCTCGCTGCAGCGGGCATGGGACGCCAAGTTCTGATTTCACGCGCTCAGCATCGCGACAGCTCTTGTTAATTGGTTAGGTCATTGCATGTCAGTTGGACAGTCCTTCCCCGCGCCCAGTTTTTCCTCCGGACAGGGGCTGCGCTCTGGCGGGCTGATCCTGGCGGCACTGGTGCTGGCCAGCCTGCCCATCTTCTGGTTGGCGCTGGAATCGCTGGCAGAGGTCTGGGTCACTCCGGAATATAGCCATGGGCCGCTGATCCCGCTGATCTCGCTTTATCTCTTCCTGCGGGAGCTGCGGGATAAGGAACCGCTGCCCCTGGGCACGCCGGTGGACCGGCGCCCGGGCTTGCTGGTGATCATTGCGGCCCTGGCCCTGGCCGTGGTCGGCAATGCGACCTCGGTGCCGGATGTGGTCTCTTATGCGCTGATCATCTGGGTTGGCGGGGTGGTGCTGGCCTGTTTTGGCTGGGCCGAAGGGCGCAGGCACCAGATGCCGGTGCTGCATCTGATCTTTATGCTGCCCTTGCCGCAGATCCTCTATTGGAAGCTGACCATCTTCCTGCAGGGCGTCTCATCAGAACTGGGGGTCTGGTTCATCAAGCTGGTGGAGGTGCCGGTCTATCTCGATGGCAATATCATCGACCTGGGCCCCTATAAGCTGCAGGTGGCCGAGGCCTGTTCCGGGCTGCGTTACCTCTTCCCGATCCTCAGCTTTTCCTATCTGATGGCGATCCTCTATCGCGGCCCCTATTGGCACAAGGTCTTCCTGTTCCTGCTGGCCGCCCCCTTGACCGTTTTCATGAATGCCTTCCGCATTGGCGTGATTGGTATCCTGGTGAATTCCTACGGCATCGAGCAGGCTGATGGCTTCCTGCATTTCTTTGAGGGCTGGGTGATCTTTGGCGCCTGCGTTGGACTATTGTTCATCACCGCCCTCCTGCTGCAACAGCTCACCCATGCGCCCAAGAGCCTCTCTGAGGCGATTGACCTGGATTTCCAGGGCCTGGGTCCACAGATGGCCAAGATCCTGCAGCTGCCTGCCAGCCGGACCCTGGGGTTGGCCCTGCTGGTGACCGCCGCGGGCTCTGCCGCTTTTGTGCTGGCCCCGCGTCCAGAACCCCAGGTGCCACCGCGCGACAGCTTTGGGCTGTTCCCCAGCCGCATGGGAGAATGGTCCGGCTATTTTGCCACCCTGGATTCCGAAGTCGAGGAGGTTCTGGGGGCTACGGATTACATCAATTCGGTCTATACCTCGCAGGAGCAAGCCGCTCCGGTGGAGTTTTTTGCCGCCTGGTATCATAGCCAGACCGAAGGCGAGGGGATCCATTCCCCTGAGGTTTGCCTGCCCAATGGCGGCTGGGAAATCTATTCCCTGGACCAGCACGAAATCTCCATGCCTGGGACGATCTACGGCACTTTTACGGTTAATCGTGCGGTGATCGAAAAGGGGCTACGGCGACAACTGGTCTATTATTGGTTTGAACAACGCGGCGTGCGAATGACCAATGATGTGGCGGCGAAATTCTCGGTTCTGCGCGATACGCTGATACGCGGGCGTAGCGATGGCGCCATGGTGCGCTTTGTCACCCGCATTAACGAAGGTGAGAGTGAAGCGGATGCAACCCGCAGGCTGGAGGCCCTGATGGCTGAAGCGCTAGAGCCTCTGCCGCGCTATATTCCTGAATAATAACACTTTTTCAATCGGTTATCCCAGCGATTTAGGGGGAGATACCGTATTGCGGGAAGCAGGCCCCTATTTGCGGTTCTGGGGGTGATCTGCGGATAGGTGATTCGTCAGCCCTTTATTTGAGATCCCCTTAAAGTTGTCTATTTACTCTCGAGCTCTACTGAATTAGACAAAAGAAGGCTTTCATTTTTGGTTAATTTTATAAAAATCCGTCTTTTTTCAGCCAGAACTTCCTCTCGCGTTAACGAATTATTGCCTGTGGTGAACAACTGCGATATTTATTTAAATTGTGAGGGGTAACTTTCCTGATGTCTTTGACGGAATGTGCCAATGGTGTCGGCACCAGTCATCAGGGTGCCCATTTGTAACATTTGAGGATCGTAAAGTGATTAAAAAACTCAAGTATGCAGCAGCTGCAGCTTTTGCTGCGATTGCTCCCGGAGCAGCCTCCGCGCTGACATTCTCTGGTGGCCCAGGTACCCTGTCCGATGGCGATACATTCCTGTTCACCACCAGCCCTGCTGACGTAGGCGCCATCGCTTTTGCACCAGAAGGTGCAGGCAGCATCACCATCAACATCCTGAACGATGTTGGTTCCAATCTGCGTCTGGCCTTTGATCTGGTTGGCAACACGCTGCACGGCGCTGTTTTCACCCTGGATGGCACTGTCTTCAATCCAGTTGTTGGAACAGAGTTCGGCGCTGCGATTTCCGGCCTGTCGACACTGGTTATCACCTATACCGGTGCTGATGCATTTGACTCCATCGCCTTCGAACTCGCCGCTGTGCCGCTGCCTGCAGCTGCCGCGATGATGTTGACTGCGCTTGGTGGTCTGGCTCTGGCGAAGTTTCGCAAAAGCTAATTCGCATATCGTCTGAAGAATTCAGAATGCAAAAGAGCGGCTCTCCAGGAGAGCCGCTCTTTTTGTTTGCAAAAACCTCACTTACTCCCCTGCCAGACTCGCCAGAAACCGAGACCGGTCAAACCTCTCTTACAGGCCCAGCATAAATCAGCGAGGGCTTGGCAGAGGGACCAGTGAGGATAACGGCAGAAGGCCCGCAGCTCTCACTGCGGGCCTTGATGTTTCTGCGGAACGCTTCAGTCCGCGTCAGAAAGTATTGATATTGTCCTCTAGGCCACTCAGCGTGCTGAGGTTGGAGAGGGTCAGGACATCGCCATTGCCAAAGTCAAAGACCACCTGACCATTCACCACCGAGCCATAGGTGGAGAGGATATTGGCGGCAGAGGTCTCGCCTCCGGTCAGGCTGGTTGAGAGCAGCAGGAAGTCGCGATGCTCCTCGAAATCATTGATCTCATCATTGTCATAGCCGGTGTTGAAGACAAAGGTGTCGCGTAGGGTGCCGCCACGCAGGAGGTCATCCCCCGCGCCGCCGTCCAGGCGGTCGACCCCCTGATTGCCCTGCAGCGTATCATTGCCATCGCCGCCGCGCAGGCTGTCATCGCCGGTGCCGCCAAAGAGTTGGTCATTCCCCGCCCCACCTGACTGCACATCCGAGCCGAAGTTGCCATAAAGCGTGTCATTGCCGTCATTGCCAAAAAGCACATCCCAGGCAGATCCGCCGGAGAGCCAATCGTCGTCACCACCCCCATTGAGCGTATCATCGCCTTGGCTGCCATAAATGCTGTCATTGCCGTCATTGCCGTTCAGCAGATCCCAGCCGGAACGGCCGTGGATGGTGTCATTGCCCGCATCGCCATTGACAAAATCCACCCCGTCACCGGCGCTGATATAATCGTTGCCGGCGCCGCCATAGAGCGTATCCAGCGAGGTATTGCCAAAGAGACGGTCATCGCCATCGCCACCATAAAGCGTGTCATCGCCGGTGCCGCCAGTCAGGCTGTCATTGCCGATATCGCCGCGCAAGCTATCGCGACCAGAGCCGCCAAAGAGACTATCATTACCCGAGCCGCCATAAAGCGTGTCATAGCCAGTGCCGCCTTCAATGGTATCGGTGCCGCCATTTCCGTAGATTCGGTTGGCCGCATCATTGCCCACAATGGTGTCATTGCCGCTGCCGGCGCGGAATTCCTCGATCAGGGTGCCACGCGCAATGCCAAGGTTGCCAATCAGCCCGCTCACATCCGAGAAGGCCTCGCCATTGAGATCGACCCGGTCGTTGGTGCTGTTATAGCTGAGATCCAGAATATCGTAGCCATCGACGTCATAGATGGTGAAGGCGACAGAATTGCCATTGACCGAGCTGTTGCGGCTGCTGGCCAGAGCATTCATCGCATCCGCCATATAGCCGCTCAGCGTGGTATTGGCCCCCCAGGTGGTATTGCCTGCAGTGGCGCTGGAAGTTCCTGGCGCCCCATAGAGGTTCTGGATCGCCACGATATCGGACATCATTGTTGAAATCAGGGCCGCACGGCTGGCATTGGTTGTCGTGTTCTCGCTCTGGTCGAAATAGGACATGATCGAGACCTGCCAACTGTCGTTGGAGAAGGTCTCATCAACGCCATAGGTGGCGTTGCCATTGTAATCGCCCTGGTGCCCCAGCCCCAGCGCATGGCCGATTTCATGCACATAGGTAGAGAAGGAATAGCTGTCGATCGTGGTGCCACTATTGGCCAGCCAGGCGGTGCTGACGTTTACTTCCGAGCTGAGGATGGTGGTGCCGGAGGTCGAAGAGCTGGCATAGGCACCGCTGTCATTGTCGTCAAAGGTGATCTGAGCCGAGCCCAGGGTTTCGACAAAATCGATATTGGCCACCGCTTCCCAGGCCTCAAAGGCCCAGCGGGCCAATTGCTGACCAGCCGCAGTCAAGCCGCTGATATTCACCGTGATCTGATTGCTGCCACTGGTGTTGAAGCTGCGCGAGGAGCCGCCCCAATAGCCATGGGTCAGGAAATTGGCCAGATCATCCAGGCTGGCGCCGCTGCCGCCGGGAGTTGGCGGGGTGCTGCCACTGCTGGTGACGGCCATGCTATAGGTGCCGGAACGGGCATCCGAATAACCGCCCGCTGCCACATAATAGGTGCCAGTACTGGTGGCATTAAAGCTCATGGCGGAGTCGAGACC
>NZ_AAYC01000023.1 GCF_000169455.1 Roseobacter sp. SK209-2-6
CCACCCCCACAGGAGGCAACTACCAGCAAAAGTGCCAGTGCCGTAAAAATTCTTTTCATGAGCCTATGCCCGATTTTGTTGTCTCTGCTCGTTTTGACCCAGTCTAGCAGAATTGGCGAAAAGTGAAAATTACAATTCTATCAGGGTCGAAAGCAGCAGCGGCAAAGCCGCAACGGAAATCAGGGTGGAAACCACAACAAGACCCGCGACCGCATCCGGATCGGCGTCGAATTTCTCTGCCAGAAGGTATGAGGTAACCGCAACCGGGGTGGCAAGCTGCAGCACGAGGACACCAAAAGCGGTGCCATCAAACCCAAAGGCAAGGCCCAGACCCCAGCCCGCCGCTATGCTGGCGCAGAGCTTGGCCAGGGACAGCAGGATGGCAAGCCCGGTTTTGCCTGGCGTCAGACGTGCTATTGCCACCCCAAGGGTGATCAGCATCACCGGGATCGCCATCTGACCGACCAGCTCCAGGGAATTGGTCAGAAACACAGGTGTTTGCCAATCCTGCCAGAGGAACAGCCCGCCCAGAAGGGTGGCCCAGACCATAGGCTCCTTGAGCGCTTTTGTGCCGCCCCCTTGCCCGGCAACCAGTGTCAAACCCAGGGTAAAAGACAGGATGGCAGTGACGGCGAGCATAGCAACCGCATAGCCAAGTCCATCATCGCCAAAGGCAAAGAGCGCCAGCGGAATGCCAAGGTTGCCCGTATTGCCAAAAATGAAGGGGGCCAGATAGGTTTGCTGGTTGAGGCCCATAACGCGGACCAAAATCCAGCCGATGAGTGCAAGCAAGAGGTGCCCCAGAACGCCTGCCACAAAAAACAGTCCCAGCGCGCCCTTGTCGAGCTCGGATTTCATCAGTGCCGTGAAGATCAGTGCTGGAACCGCAAGGGTCATGGTCAATCGGGTCACAAACTGGATCCGGTACTCAAACCCCAGTTTCACCCAAGTGAAACCAATGGCTGCCAAGATAAAGACCGGTGCGGTAATCTCCAGGACTGTTACAGCTAGTTCCACAGTTTGTTTCCCCGATTCCTACGGCTCTTGATTGGACATGACCCCTTGATCCGCGCTAGTAACAGGAAAG
This sequence comes from Roseobacter sp. SK209-2-6, assembly GCF_000169455.1. Taxonomy (GTDB): domain Bacteria; phylum Pseudomonadota; class Alphaproteobacteria; order Rhodobacterales; family Rhodobacteraceae; genus Pseudophaeobacter. The sequence continues at coordinate 1,088 of NZ_AAYC01000023.1, forward strand.
AAGGGCAGAATAAAATGTTGCGAACGCGCGCTAAGTACAATTTGGGTCAGGTTGTGCGCCACAGGAAGCATCCCTTCCGTGGGGTGGTCTTTGACGTCGATCCGAAATTTGCCAATACTGAAGAATGGTATGAGGCGATTCCGGAAGAAAGCCGCCCCGTAAAGGATCAGCCTTTTTATCATCTGTTGGCGGAAAACGACCAAACCTATTACGTCGCTTATGTGTCCGAACAGAACCTGATTGCCGATTACTCTGGGGAGCCGGTGAACCATCCGGATCTGCCAGAGATGTTTGATCAGTTTGATGGCGGCGCCTATTCCCTCCAGTATCAGCTGAACTGACAGGCAATCGCGCCTGCGCAGTTGGTTTTTGTGGAAACTCTACACCGCAGGGGAGGGGCTCCCGCGCCCTGTTGCAGAACTGGCGGTGCCCGCCAGCCTGACAGGCCTTGGGCCGGGCGCCGAACCTGTGGGTTTGGCACGGCAGTTCTTTTTGCCAACCAGCACATAGTGCGGCAGACCTAATAGCCCAGGGCGCAGCCGTCTTTGCGCGGGTCACTTGCGCCTTCGAGCAGTCCATCGGAATGGATGCAAATGGCCTGAGCGCCGCCAATCGCAGTTGTCGGAATCGCAACCTTGTGTCCCAAATCGCTGAGTTGCTGGCGGGTCTGATCACTGTATCCACGTTCGACCATCAAGGTGCCGGCATCAGAGAAGCTACGGGGCGCGTCGATGGCGCTTTGCGGATCCATGCCGAAATCCAGCAGGTTGGACATGAAACGCGCATGACCATTGGGCTGATAAGCCCCGCCCATCACACCAAAGGGCATCAGGAAGCCATTCTCCTGGCGCAACATGCCAGGAATAATGGTGTGCATCGGACGTTTACCACCTGCAAACTCATTGGCGTGACCGGGTTCCAGCGTGAAGCCCGCGCCTCGGTTCTGCAGCAGGATGCCAAATTTTTCAGAGGCGATTCCAGACCCGAAACCGTGGAAGATGGAATAGATCAGAGAGACCGCCATGCGGTCCTTGTCCACCACGGTGATATAGATCGTATCCTTATGCACCGCTTCGCTGAGCGGGGCTGCGGCCTGCATCGCGCGATTGGGGTTGATTAGTGCTGCAAGGCGGGCGGCGGTTTCCGGGGCCAACATATGGTCCAGACGGGACATGTGATCGGGGTCCGCCAGGAACCGATTGCGCGCATCATAGGCCAGCTTGGCAGCCTCTGCTTCAATATGCGCCCGCTCTGCGCCCCAAGGGTCCATCTCGGCGATGTCGAAGTGCTTTAGGATATTGAGCATCAAGATCGCGGTTGCGCCCTGCCCATTGGGCGGGTGCTCCACCAGGTCGACATCCTTATAGTTTCCGGAAATCGGGATGGTGGCATCGCAGCGCTGGGCGGCAAAATCTTCGGCTCTGTGCGTGCCGCCCAGACCGTTCAGCGCCGCAAGCATATCCTCAGCAACCTCCCCCTCATAGAAGGCGGTAGCGCCATCGCGGGCAATGCGGCGCAGGACCTCTGCCTGACCCGGCGCCCGGAAGATCTGCCCCGGTTGCGGAGGCATGCCATCAAACAGATAGGCCCGACGCGCAGCACCTTGCAGGGTCGCGGCATCATTGCCCCAGTCAAAGGCAACGCGCGGCGCAACCGGCACGCCTTCTTCAGCATAGTGAATTGCAGGCGCCAGCAACGCATCCAGCCCTAGCTTTCCTTCGGTTTCTGACAGATGGCAGAAGGCTTCGATGGCGCCGGGCACAGTCACAGCATGGGCGCTGTTCAAAGGGATGGCGTTCAACCCTTCTTCGCGCAGGGGGGCGGCACTGGCTGCAGCGGGCGCCCGACCTGAGCCATTCAGCGCACGGATCCCATCCTCGCCGGGGCGGGAGTAGAGAACAAAGCAGTCGCCACCGATACCGGTCATCTGCGGCTCGCAGATCCCCAGTAGAACCGCGCCGGCAATGGCGGCATCCATGGCATTTCCGCCGGCCCGCAGAATATCGATCGCGGCGGTGGCCGCGAGAGGGTGCGAGGTTGCGCAAAGCCCGTTTTGTGCAAAGACGGGGGACCGCCCCGGTATCTGAAAATCGCGCATGTGCCGCTCCTCGTTCTGATTTGGTGCAGAGCCTAGAGAAGACGGGCGCAAAGACAATGGCAACGCTGCGCCAGATGCGCGGATGCAGCAAATTAACAGGTTCAGTTTTGCGTGAAGGCTGCAAAGAGAGGGGGGAGGATACCCTGACGCCGCTAAATCGGTGGGGGCCTAGATGTGCAGCGTCAGGGAAGCTTTGTGAGCTATGCGTTAACGCTAGGTGAACAGAGGGGCGCAATTTGGCCCAAGATGAGGCGTTTTTGCGGCGAACAACCTGTAGCCAGAGCCTGTCACCGGAAAGAGGAGGGGAAAAAGGGATCAACCCGGCAAATCCCAAAGGCAGGCAGGATACCAGTTAAGCGCGCAGTTGCGACAGGCTGAAATCAGGTCTGGGGTTCGATCTGAAAGCAGAGCGAGAGCTGGTTGGCGCCATCAGTGCGCTCATAGAGGATTCTACTGGTCAGTTCCCGGATCAGGAACCAGCCAAAGCCCCCCTCTGGCAGGTCCTCCAACGGACCTGACACATCTGCCAGTTCCCCCGCTGGCAGCTCTCCATCGGGGAAGGGGGGGCCGGCATCACTGATCCGGATCCAAAGTTGCTCGGAGGAGAGATTGCATCGAATGCGGACGTCCCCGGTAGGAACGCCTTTGTAGGCGTGTTCAACAACATTGTTCACAGCCTCAGCCAGCGCGATCTGGATATCCCCAACGCGGTCTTCGGGAAGGTCAAAATCGCGCAGTCGCTCAACAACAAAGGAAATCCCGCTACGGGCTTCCAATTCTGTTGCTGTAAACGAACATGCAAAGGTATCAGGCATCAAGGTCTCGCTTCTGTCATCCGCCAGGTAGAGGGTGAAATCCTAGGAATTGGTGGCGGAAACAGCTTCGTTAAGAGAGCCGTAAAGTTTGAAAATTGTATCCATCCGGGTCAAGCGGAAGACTTTCTCTACCATTGGGGTTGGCCCAGCCAGGTCAAGACGACGGCCACTGCCCAGCTGCTTCATCGCTGCGACAATGGCGCCCAGACCGCTGGAGTCGATAAACTGCACAGCAGATAGGTCGAGAATCACGCGCTCAGGCCCGCTCTCGGTTTCTGCGCGCATATCTTCTTTGAATTGAATAGCCATAGCGGCATCAATCCGCTCTGCATTCACTGTTACAATCTGTGCACCATCGGCCTTAGTACTTGTCAGGCTCATAGTGATCCCCCGCGTTTCAACTAACGTATTTCTACCAGTCTAGACCTCAATCCTTAGGAATTTGTATCCTTATTCAGGGCAATTGGAGAGAAAGCTGATGAAAAATGTTGTGATTGCTGGGGCTGCACGGACCCCGATGGGTGGCTTCCAGGGTGCGTTTTCGGGCGTGACCGCAGCGGAGCTGGGTGGCGTCGCGATCAAGGCAGCACTGGATGATGCGGGATGTGAGACCGTCAGCGAAGTGCTGATGGGCTGTGTTTTGCCAGCAGGACAAGGTCAGGCCCCAGCGCGGCAGGCGGGCTTTGCCGCAGGACTAGGTGAGGAGGTTCCCGCCACAACGCTGAACAAAATGTGCGGCTCCGGCATGAAAGCGGCGATGATTGCCTATGACCAGATCGCACTGGGGCAGACAGAGGCCGTTGTGGCCGGCGGCATGGAAAGTATGACAAATGCGCCCTATCTCCTGCCCAATCAGCGTAGCGGTGCGCGTATTGGTCATGGCCAGGTCATTGACCATATGTTCCTCGACGGGCTGGAGGATGCCTATGACAAGGGCCGCCTGATGGGCACCTTTGCCGAAGATTGCGCCGAGCATTTCCAATTCACGCGCGAAGCCCAGGATGAATATGCGCTGAAATCGCTCTCCAACGCATTGGAAGCGCAGGAAAGCGGCGCCTTTGAGGGGGAGATCGCTCCGGTCACCGTCAAAACCCGCAAGGGCGAAAGCGTGACCGCAGCAGATGAGCAGCCCGGCTCTGCCCGCCCCGACAAAATCCCGACGCTGAAACCAGCCTTCCGCAAGGATGGGACCGTGACCGCTGCCAATGCATCCTCGATCTCAGACGGGGCCGCCGCCCTGGTCCTGGCCTCCGAGGAGGCCGCCGAGGCCCAGGGTCTGAAAGTAAGGGCCCGTATCCTGGGACACGCCAGCCACGCGCAGGCGCCGGGTTGGTTCACCACGGCACCGGTGCCTGCCGCCCAGAAACTGCTGGAACAGATCGGCTGGGATGTGGCGGATGTGGACCTCTGGGAGGTAAATGAGGCCTTTGCAGTGGTGCCCATGGCCTTCATGCACGAGATGGGAATCACCCGCGACAAGGTGAATGTGAATGGTGGCGCCTGCGCGCTGGGCCATCCGATTGGCGCCTCTGGTGCACGTATTATGGTGACCCTGCTGAACGCTCTGGAAAAACGCGGGCTAAAGCGCGGCGTTGCGGCCATCTGTATTGGCGGCGGCGAAGGCACTGCAATTGCGATCGAGCGTGTCTGATTGATAGTGAGAAACCACCTCTGCCCCGTCGAGATGTGACAGGGCAGAGGCGAATGGCGTTAGATCCGTTTTTTTGCCCTTTGGTCGGGTGAAACCTGACCAAAGACGCCGCAGCAGAGAGCGGCTATAGCTCGATGAGTTTGTAAGGCACCCCTTCCAGCGCGCTATAAGTCTCTACCCCAAAGCGTTGGAGTTTTTCGATGATATCCGGCTCCAAGGTTCCCTCTACGGTCACCACAATCTCGTGCATGTCTTCAAAGATACGCACCATGATGCCGGAAATGAGAAGGCGTCGGATGGGGTATTCGTCTATATCAGCCTTCAGGAGTTGATGCGGCATGGGTGGAGAAAACCGCGAAAAATAGAGATCCGCATCTACTCTGTGGCCCCGTTGTGCGAACTGCGCTTCGTAATCTTCTGCATATTTACTTCTGCGAGAGCCCTGGCTTGCCTTAGCCACCGTGTTGATATGCCGTAGCTCATTATAGCCTTCGTCTTCGCGTAGGAGGATCCAGCGCTGGAAAGGCTTCGTTTCGCACACCGACCAGGACAGCGAATTGAGATCAAAGACCCAGGTTGTCAGGTTCTCGACCGGCCTCTCTGTCGGATGGTGCATGACCTGTCCCCCTGACACGATCAGCTGGGACTTACAGTTTGCCAGCGTGGCTTGGTGATGTGTCAGCCAGGCTGGGGCCTGCCCTGCCGTAGCAACAGGGTGGATAGAAAAATCGCTCAGTCGCAGACGAAAGACCCAGGTTGTGTGGTAATCACGGATTTCAGGGTAGCGCAGCCCGCCGATGATTATGATCTCCTCTCCACAGAGCGTCGCACTATGGAAGTCTGTCGGGGGAAACACATCCTCTGGGTAGCCATAGACCTCTATCGAGCCATCAGGTCGTTTCACCACCACATCGTTGTAGATGTAAAAATCGGGATCATAGAAGTCTTCGTGCTCTCCACCGATGTAAATCTTGGTGCCGTCTGGAAGCATGGTTTCGCTCTGACCGAACCGGTCAAAGCACCAGGCTGGTGCGGGTGAGTCTTCTTGCCCGGCCGCACCATGCACATGAAAGGCTGCGAGCCCGTTTCGGACAATCCAGGTCCAAACTTCATTGGTCTGATTCTCGGGGTTGGATTTTCCATGCCTAGGAGACTGCCAGTTGCGAACCTGGGCAGTGACCGCTGCGGGCACATTCAATTTGTTTTTCATGAGATTGGCCGGACAACCCGGCTGAATAGAAAGGTAAGATGTCCTATCTGGTTCCTTTTCCTCAAAAAGTCGAGGGAAAGCTGATTGCAGAAAGTCACCATGAGTTGGGGGGGTGATTTGCCTTGCCGAAATTGCGTTCTGGTCTCACCCAGAGTTCTGCCCGGAGACAGATCTTGACCGCCAAGCACCAGATCCGCCCGCAGCCTCTCCTTCGCCACCTCTTTACAAAACTAGTTTTGTGGTTATGTTTTCCTCATGACAACAAAGACCAGAGAATCACGTGCTCTTGCTGCACTTGGCCATGATGCCCGCCTCGCCATCTATCGTTTGCTGGTGAAAAAGGGGGAGGAGGGCCTGCGTGTGGGGGAAATTGGTGAATTTCTGGGCCTCGCCCCTTCGACCCTGGCACATCACCTGACCACCCTGGTGGATGCCGGTTTGGTCGCGCAGGAAAAGCAGGGCCGCGAAGTCTTTAACAAGGCGGACTATGACGTCATGAGGCATCTGGTCTTCTTTTTGACCTCTGAGTGCTGTGCAGGGGTCACTCTTGCGCCAAAGGAGGATGTGGCATGATAGGCCAATCCGCCTTTTTTCGCTCTGAAATAACTACAAAACTGGTGATTTGGAAATGACAAATATCACGGACCCTCTCTCGAGACATCGCACAGTCCTGTGGCAGTTCTTCAGTGACCAGCGCATCTGGGTTATCTCCGGTGCTATTCTGGCAGTACTTGCGCTGGTTGATCCGGGGCAGGCCGGTGACAGTGCGGAATTTGCCGTTTCCGCTTTGCTGCGCGTGGCCCCCTATCTGGTCTTTTCGATTGCCGTGGCGGCCTGGGCCGGGGCAACCGGGGCGGACAATCTGGTGGCCAAGGCCTTTACCGGCGCGCCGCTGATGATGATTCTGCTGGGCGCCATTGCCGGGGGGCTTTCTCCCTTTTGCTCCTGCGGGGTCATCCCGCTGATCGCAGCGCTGCTGGCCATGGGGGTGCCGCTCTCTGCGGTCATGGCGTTCTGGCTGGCCTCGCCGATCATGGATCCTTCGATGTTCTTCCTGACAACCGGCGTCCTGGGCGTTGAATTTGCCATCGCTAAGACGATTTCGGCGGTGGGTCTGGGCGTTTTTGGTGGCACTGTTACCCATTTACTTGGGAAAGGCGGCGCTCTGATTGACCCTTTGCGGGAGGGTGTTGGCAATGGTGGCTGTGGTGGCGCAAAAGTGCGTGCGCCCAAGGAGGTTGTCTGGCGTTTCTGGCAAGAGGCTGAACGCCGTTCCGCCTTCCTCAAAACCGCCTGGACCACGACCCTCTTCCTGGCGAAATGGCTCTTCTTTGCCTTCCTGCTCGAAAGCCTGATGTTGGCCTGGATCCCGGCTGAGACAGTGACAAAGGCGCTGGGCGGAACTGGCATTCTGCCTATCGTGACCGCGACTCTGGTGGGGGTTCCGGCCTATCTGAATGGTTATGCAGCGCTGCCTTTGGTTGGCGGCCTGATCGAACAGGGCATGGCACCCGGCGCGGGGTTGGCCTTCCTTGTGGCCGGAGGGGTGACCTCTATCCCGGCGGCTATGGCTGTCTGGGCCCTGGCCAAGCCAAAGGTCTTTGCACTTTACCTTGGTCTTTCGCTGAGTGGCGCCTTTGCGACCGGGTTGCTGTTTCAGCTCTGGCACATGATCTAAAGGCTGGGCCGCTGATGGCTCTTGGCGAATACTGGATCGGGGCGTCTCCGTGACGTCCCGATCGGCCTTTTTTTCTGGGCATCGCTCGCCCTTTAAGACTGAACTGTGATCTGGACTGCAGACAGCTATGCGCAAAAGGCTTAGCTGTTGTTGCTGTATTCAAAGATTAAAAAAGCCGCACCCGAAAGGCAGGGTGGGGAAAAACACGCATAAGGGGCAATGCGATGTCGAAAGCGGTATTTCTCGAAGGCAGCCTTATGCGGCATGTGGCGGTGATGTCCGCCACGTCTTCGGTTGGGATCCTGGCGATCTTTGCCGTCGATTTCATCGATATGATCTTTATCTCGATGTTGGGCAAAGCAGAGCTGGCGGCGGCCATCGGCTATACGGGCACGCTGCTGTTTTTCACCAATTCGATAAATATCGGCCTGTCGATTGCGGCCGGCAGTCTGGTTGCACGGGCCTTGGGGGCAGGGGAGCGCGCGCGGGCCAGGGATCTGGCAACCTCTGTGGCGCTTGTGGCGGTCCTTGTCTCGATCCTGGTTCCAATAGCGGTTCTCTGGAACCTGCAGGAGCTGTTGCAATTCCTGGGGGCGACCGGCGAGACGCTGGAGTTTGCCATCAGATACAGCGCGATCATCGTGCCGTTCATGGCCTTCATGGGGATCGCGATGACCTCCATGGCGGTTCTGCGCGCCAATGGAGATGCCAAGGCTTCGATGTATGTCACCCTTGCAGGGGGGGTGGTGAATGCAGCCCTGGATCCGCTGTTTATTTTTGGGCTTGGACTTGGCCTTGATGGGGCGGCCTATGCCTCGGTTGCGGCGCGTCTGACCATGGGGGCCAGCGGGCTGTGGTATGTCATACGGAAGCACGATGGTTTTTCGCGGCCCTCGGCCAGAGTATTCTTGAGCGATATCGGCAAGGTGCTGGCCATTGCTGGCCCCGCAGTTCTGACCAATCTGGCGACCCCCTTTGGGACCGCGATCGTGACAAGGGAGATGGCCAAATTCGGCACCGAAGCGGTGGCGGCGATGGCGGTGATTGGACGGCTGACGCCAATGGCCTTTGCGGTGGTTCTGGCCCTGTCGGGGGCCATTGGACCTATCGTCGGTCAGAACTTTGGCGCCAAGAAATTCGACCGGGTGCGCGGAACTTTTGTGGCTGGGCTGAAGTTTGTGGGAGCCTATGTGCTGGTGGCCACTGCACTTTTGTTTTTGATGCGGGTTGAGATCGCGGATCTGTTTGACGCCTCCGGGGAGATGCAGCAGCTGATCTTTCTGTTCTGCGGTCCTTTGGCACTGTTTCAGTTCTTCAATGGCGCCATCTTTGTCTGCAATGCGGGTTTCAACAATCTGGGCCGCCCGCTCTATTCCACAGCTGTCAATTGGGGGCGCCACACGATTGGTACCCTGCCCTTTGTTCTGCTGGGCGCCTATCTGGCAGGCGCTGCCGGTGTTCTGGTCGGCCAAGCCGTGGGGGGCGTTTTCTTTGCCGGGGCTGCGGTTCTGGTGGCCTGGCGTCTGACCGGCAGGCTGGAGCCCCGGGTTGAGATTGAAGAATTCGAGAAAGAACGCCGATTGCACAAGGTCTCTTTTCAGCGCAATTGGTAGGGTAACTGCTACGGGCGGGGCAGGGCGGGTTGGCCTGCCCAGTTGATTTATCCGCGCAAGTTTAGACCATTGCACCGGCGGAGTGCGCCAGCACTCAGGGATGTGGTTTGGGCAAATCGAAGCGGGTGATCAAATAGCTTTGAACCTTGTCAAAATCATCAATCCGGCGCGCCTCACCTATGCCTGGTTCGCTCAACCCCTGTGAATGAGTGTCATCGCCATCGGGCAGAACGATCTGCGGGCAGCCCTGAAACTCACCGGTATATTGTGTCATATCACCGCGCGGACGGGCAAACTCGACATAGCGGACATCCAGATTCTGGCGTACATCGGGGAACATGGCCATGAGCCCCTCGATAGGGGAGCACTGTGGGCAGAAAAGCGGCTCTTCTCCGACCTTGGCGTCGATGAACTGCGATTTCAGCAGATAGAGTATCGTTTGTTGCATTGTGGCTCCTTCGCGCGACATCCGGATCTTGATTTACGGAAACTCGGGTTGGATAACCAGCCTGACCAAAGTGAAGGGCCATGATAATGACTGCCGATTACAAAAGCCTGGCAAAGACCATTTCCGCATTGACCGAAGGGGAGACCGACGAGGTTGCGTTGATGGCAACGGTGGTCTGCGAGCTGCATCACAGCGACAGTCGTTTTGACTGGACCGGGTTTTATCGGGTCACCGGGCCTCAGATGCTGAAAATCGGCCCCTATCAGGGTGGGCATGGCTGTTTGCAGATCCCCTTTTCGCGCGGGGTCTGTGGGGCTGCTGCACGTGAAGAGCGCACACAGCTGGTCCCGGATGTTGAAGCCTTCCCAGGCCATATCGCCTGCGCTTCCTCCACCCGGTCGGAAGTGGTGCTGCCGGTCTGGAACCGGGCAGGGGAGCTGATTGCGGTTCTGGATATCGACAGCGACCAGTCGGATGCCTTTACCGAAGAGGATGCCGCTGAATTGGCGGCAATTTTGAAGCAGGTGTTCGGGTAAGTTGTTGTAAAGAAGGGTCTTTTTCCCTGGGCCCTTTGGGCCTCACCCCAGGATATTTATCGGAAAGATGAGGGACCCGGCGCCGGAAGGTGTCGGGTATTTTTCGTGAATTGTACCGGCTCATGAAAAAATGCTTGGAAATTTCACCGATTCGCGTCATCATGAAAAAATAGTGGAAAATTTCACGGGCCAGGGATTTGCACCCTGCATCAATCGAGGAGACTGAAACGTGACGGACCAGGCCCCACAGACCGCAACCTTGGGCGCAGACATTCGGGCCCTGCGTAAGGCGCGTGGTCTGACGCTGACGGATATCGCAGGGATGCTGGATCGTTCGGTTGGCTGGCTTAGCCAGGTGGAGCGGGATCTTTCGGAGCCTTCGATTTCCGATCTGCGCCAGATCTCAAATTGCCTGGGTGTGCCGATGTCGATGCTTTTTGCTCATTCCGGCGCTCCAGCAGAAGAGCACGGCTATATCGTGCGCGCAGGCTCGCGCCGCCCGATGGGTTCTGGCGAGGAGGGCCTGATCGAAGAGTTGCTGTCGCCGGATCTGACCGATGATTTTGAAATGGTGCATTCCACCTTTCAGCCCCATTCCCGGATGCAGAAACCGGCCAACCGCCCAACCCAAGAGGTCGGCTATATGATTTCGGGTAAGCTGGATCTCTTGATCGATGGGCAGGCTTTTACCGTTGGGCCGGGGGACAGTTTCCGGATCAAACACGCGCCGTACCAGTGGTCCAACCCCTATGATGAGCCCGCCGTAACGGTCTGGGTCATCGCGCCGCCGGTCTATTGATGCACAAGGGCGTAGTCATATCCCTTTTTGCAGTTGGCTTTATGGTCTTCTGGTCCTTTGGCATGGCAACTGGCTTGGCCTCAGGCGGTTGCCGCAAAGGGCTGACGCAGCCGGACAGGACAGACAGAGCCTGCCGGATTAGCAGATTTGGTTTGATGGGCTTTCGCAAGATTGGTCAGCCGCAAAAACCAGGTGATGCCGAACTCTATATTGGCTATGCGGTGGAGCGTTTTCGTGCCGGCGCTATCGAACAAGCCAATAGTGATTTTGAAACGGCTTATGAATGGGGGCGTAAGAGTCGCCATAAATTGACGCTGAACTCTGGTTACAAAATACCCGAAGCCCTGTTCGCCGCCATCCTTCGTGTGCACCACGATCATGTGCCCGTAAAGGCACGGGCAATTTGGTACGCCATTCTCAAGAAAGAAGCGCCAGATCTCGTAGAGGCGTTGAAAACTGAATTTGCGGACAGGCAGGCTGAGGGTGAGACATGAGCTTTGAAGCCTGGACCCTATTTGTATTTTTCTGGGTGGTCTTTGTCACCACGCCGGGTCCCAATGCGGTGAATTGCATCTCCAACGGCATGTCGCTGGGCTTTGCCAAGGCCATGGTCGGCGTATTGGCAATCCTGACCCAGGCGAGCCTGTTTCTGCTGCTCTCTGCTTTGGGGGTGACCGCGCTGATCGCCGCCTCGCCCATGGGGTTCTTTTTGGCCAAGCTGATTGGCGCGGGGTTCTTGATTTATCTGGGTGTGCGGGGATGGCTCAATGCCTCCAGGCCTGCCCCAGCGGCAGAGCGGCCCGCACGCCATGTCTATCTGCATGCCCTGGCGGTGGCCACGATCAACCCAAAGAGCGTGGCGGGCTATCTGGCGGCGTTTTCGCAGTTCGTGCAGCCTGATGTACCGATCTGGAGCCAGATGGGGGTGATCATGCCCACGGCACTGGTGATCACCTGCCTCAGCTACACGGGTTTCACACTCTTGGGGGTGCTGATGGGGCGGGCGGCGCTACAGGCCGTTTTCAACACCTGGATCCGCCGCTGCATGGCGGTCTGCTTTATCATCTACGGGGTTCTGTTGGGCGCCAGCAGCACGCCGCATCTGGAGGGTGGGGAATGACCGGAAAAGTAACCAAGGGAAGCTGCCTCTGCGGTGCTGTCGCCTTTGATCTGCACGGGCCGTTGCGCCCGGTCTATGCCTGTCATTGCAAACAGTGCCGCAAGACCTCTGGCCATTTCTGGGCAGCTACTTCGGTGCCGGATGAGGCTCTGACCTTCACCCGTGACGAAGGCCTGCGCTGGTTCCGGTCGAGCGAGAACACCAAGCGTGGCTTCTGCGGCACCTGCGGCTCCAGCCTGTTCTGGGTGCCTGAAGGGGAGCGCCGCACGGTTGTTGCGGCCGGAGCCCTGGAGGGGGAGTTGGAGCTGCAGACCAAGGCGCATGTCTTCATGTGCGATAAGGGCAGCTACTACGAAATCGGCGACGGGCTGCCGCAGTTCGAAGAATTCAAGGGAGATGAAAATGCTTAAGGGTTCCTGCCTATGTGGCGATATCCACTTTGAGACAGAGGCCCAGCCGCAGGGGGCCTCTATGTGTCACTGCAGCCAGTGCCGCAAACAATCGGGTGGTATCTGGGCTTCGGCCTATGTGAAAGATAGCGACCTCACCATCACCGGCCCGGTCAGCTGGTATGAGACCAGCCCGCAGGCCAAGCGGGGCAGCTGCCCGCGTTGCGGCTCTTTCCTGTTCTGGAAGGCCCATGATGAGGACACCACCAGTTTTGCCCTGGGGGCCATTGATGGCGCTTCGGGGCTGAAAATCGAAAAGCACATCTTCACCGCCAGCAAAGGCGATTTCTACGACATCGCTGATGGTCTGCCGCAGCGAGACTAGGGAGAAGGAACATGCTTTACAAAGGCTCTTGCGAATGCGGCGCTGTCGCCTATGAGGCCGAGGCAGAGGTGCGCGACGTGACCATCTGTCATTGTGGTCAGTGTCTGCGCACCAGCGGCCACGCCTGGGCTTCGGTTACGGTGCCCGCCGATAGCATCCGGCTCCTTCGCAACAGGGGCATGAAGTGGTTCAAATCCTCGGACAAGGCCCGCCGCGGCTTTTGCCAGGAATGCGGCTCCAGCTTGTTCTTCGATGTTTTTGGCAAAAACCGCACCGCGATCGGCGTCGGAACCCTGCAACAGCCCACCGGCCTGAAAACCGGCAAGCACATCTTTACCGCGGACAAGGGGGATTACTACGAGATCTCCTGCGCCGCTCCGCAATTCGAACATTACGACTAAGGGAGAGACCATGTCTGATTTTCCAACCAAGGCCCGCGTGGTCATCATCGGCGGCGGCGTCGTTGGCTGCTCGTCGCTGTATCATCTGGCCAAGAAGGGCTGGACCGATTGTGTGCTGCTTGAAAAGAACGAGCTGACTGCGGGGTCCACCTGGCACGCGGCCGGCAATGTGCCGACCTTCTCGACCTCCTGGTCGATCATGAACATGCAGCGCTACTCGACAGAGCTGTATTCGGGTCTGGCCGAAGAGGTCGACTATCCGATGAACTATCACCAGACCGGCTCGATCCGTCTGGCGCACACCAAAGAGCGGATGCAGGAGTTTGAACGCGCCTGTTCCATGGGCCGCTATCAGGGCATCGAGATGGAGATGTGGACTCCGGAGGAAGCCAAGGAGCACTATCCCTTCCTCGAAACCCACGATCTCGAAGGTGTGCTGTGGGATCCTTCCGATGGCGACATCGACCCGGCGCAGGTCACCCAGGCGCTGGCCAAAGGCGCGCGCGACATGGGCGCCAAGATCATCCGGTTCTGCCCGTCGACCGGTGTCACCCAGAAAGAGGACAAAACCTGGATCGTTCACACCGAGAAGGGTGACATTGAATGCGACTATGTGGTCAATGCCGCCGGGTATTATGCTCAGCGTATTGGCGAATGGTTCAAACCCTATGGTGGTCGTACCGTGCCGATGATGGTGATGGAGCACCAGTATCTGCTGACCGAACAGATCCCAGAAATCGAAGCACTCACCAAAGAAACTGGTAAGAAGCTGCCTCTGATCCGCGACGTGGATGTGTCTTACTATCTGCGCCAGGAAAAGAATGGCTACAACCTTGGCCCCTATGAGCCGAACTGCAAGGCGCATTGGGTTGATGCAAATGATGCCATGCCCGAAGACTTCAGCTTCCAGCTCTGGCAGGAGGATCTGGACCGGATCGAGGATATTGTGGTCGACGCCATGGCGCGTGTGCCGCTGATGGAATCCTCAGGCGTCAGCAGCGTGATCAACGGCCCGATTCCCTATGCGCCCGACGGCCTGCCGCTGATTGGTCCGATGCCGGGTGTCGACAATGCATTCGAGGCTTGCGTCTTCACCTTCGGCATCGCCCAGGGCGGCGGCGCGGGCAAGGTGCTGGCCGAATGGATCGTGGATGGTCAGACCGAGTGGGACATGTGGGCCGTCGATCCGCGCCGCTACACCGACTACACCGATCAGGACTACTGCAACCAGAAAGGCATGGAAGTCTACGGCAACGAATATGCCATGCATTTCCCACACCACGAATGGCCTGCCGCACGCGACAAGAAGGTCAGCCAGGTGCATGCTCAGATCAAGGAGCTGGGCGGCGTCATGGGGGCCTATAACGGCTGGGAACGGGCCAACTGGTTTGCCAAGGATGGAGACGACACCACTGAGGAAGCGACTCACACCTGGGGTCGTTCTGGCCCATGGCAGGCGCGTATTCAGGAAGAATGCGAAGCAGTTCGTGACGGTGTTGGCGTTCTCGATCTGCCAGGCTTCTCCCGCTTCAATCTGAGCGGCGAAGGCGCGGCCGAATTCCTGCGTGGCCTGGTGACTGGCGGCCTGCCAAAAGTGGGGCGGATGAACCTGGTCTATTTCTCGGATGACCGCGGCCGTATCCTGACCGAGATGTCCTGTGTCCGTCATGGCGAAGACCACTTCACCATGATCACCGCAGGCTCGGCCCAGTGGCACGATTTCGAGATCCTGCGCAAAGCGCTGCCTGCGGGCCTGACCCTGACGGATCACACCACCGAGTTCGCGACCATGATCGTCACCGGTCCGAAATCGCGTGAGCTGTTCGCTGGCATCTCCGATGCGGACCTCTCGCTGGGCTGGCTGACCCATCAGGAAGCCACTGTCGCTGACAAACCCGCTTTCCTGGCGCGTGTTTCTTACGCTGGTGAACTCGGCTGGGAAGTCCACTGTGCCAATGAGCACCAGGGTGAGATCTACGCGGCCCTCTTGGCGGGTGGCGCCAAGCCGTTCGGCATGTACGCGCTGAATTCCTTGCGCATCGAGAAGGGCTACCGCACCTGGAAGGGCGATCTCAGCACCGACTATTCGCTGCTCGAAGGCGGGTTGGAGCGTTTTGTCAAAATGGACAAACCACAGGACTTCCCCGGCAAGGCTGCGATCCTGGCTGAAAAGCAGCAGGGCGTGAAGAAGAGCTTTGTCACTCTGGTGGTTGAGGCCGGCGAGGCCGATGCGCCCTATATGTCCTGCATCTGGAAAGATGGAGAGATCGTGGGTGAAACCACCTCTGGTGACTATGGCTATCGGGTGAATGCCTCCATCGCGCTGGGCATGGTACGTGCTGAGCTGGCGGTTCCTGGCACTGAGTTGGAGGTCGAAATCTACGGGCAGAAATGCCGTGCGGTGGTTCAGGAAGACCAGCCGCTCTGGGATCCGGCCAACGAGCGCCTGCGTGCATAAGGCGCGGGACTAGCACTATAAGAAACCTGTTCCGGCCTCAGGGCCGGAACAGATCGAAAGGGGGTCAATATGTCTGCATCTGTTTCTGCCAAGGCCGGACCAGCATCCAGCCAAACATGGACTGTTGATATCATCGTGACCGAAGGCTTTGTGCTGACGGAAATGGCCGCTGTTGCGGATACCCTTCGCATTGCAAATCGGGTTCTGGCGCAACCCCCGTTCAAGATTGTGATGCGTTCCGCCAAGGGCGGGCGCATGTACAGCCGCACCGGCCTCTCGGTGGAGACCGAGGCTTTCTTGGAACGTCCAGTGGCGGAATTTGCATTTGTGCTGGGCAATAGTGACCCGGACCACCCCGGCCTGTCCCTGGGCCGCCTGATCAAGAGCTATACCAGCCGTGACGCCAAAGTGTATCTCTTGGCCGAGGCCGCCGCACGTTACCTGAAGGATAAGGGCGGCAAGGGTGCGACCCATTGGGAGAACTCGGCCCTGTTGCGGGAGCGGCTGGGCATGTTTGACGCCAGCCATGCGCTGGCCAGCGAGGATGGCCCGGTGGTCACCTGTGCGGGCATGGGCGCCACCACCGATGTGGTGCTGGCTCTGATCGGGCGGCTGACGTCTGCCGCTGCACAGATGTCGGTGGCCAATATCCTCTTGCATGAACAGGTGCGCGATTTCTCTTCGCTGCAGCCCTTTGCCGGGGCCAAGCCGACCATCACCGGCGATCAGGATCTGGATCACAGCATTCGCCTGATGCAGGCCAATATCGAAGAGCCGATGCCTATTGGTGATATTGTTGCCGAACTGGGCATTTCCACCCGCTCGCTGGAGCGCAAGTTCAAGACTTTCCTCGGCACCACGCCGAATGGGTTTTACCGGGAAATGCGCCTCAACAAGGCCAATAACCTCTTGCTGAACACCACTATGAGCGTGCGTGAGATCGGCCTCGCCTGCGGCTTTCAGAACGGGTTTTCCTCGCTCTACAAATCCATTTTTGGAATCACGCCCTTTGCCCTGCGCAAACGCCGACGTCTGGGCGAAGAGATCGCCGAGGATTTTTCTGCAAGCGGAGAATAGCCGGGGATTGCTGACGTTTTTGATGCCTTTTCTGCCGTGTGACAGTGATAAATAGGCAGAAATAGCTTCTTCAGGAGTGACGGTATGAGCGAACTTCCCAACAAGGCCCGCGTGGTCATCATCGGTGGCGGCGTCATTGGCTGCTCTGTTGCCTATCATCTGGCCAAGCTGGGCTGGAAGGATGTGGTGCTGCTGGAGCGCAAGCAGCTGACCTCCGGCACCACCTGGCATGCGGCGGGCCTCATCGCTCAGCTGCGCGCTACCGCCAATATGACCAAACTGGCGAAATACTCCCAGGAACTCTACGGCTCGCTGGAAGAGGAAACCGGCGTTGCCACCGGTTTCAAGCGCTGCGGTTCGATCACCGTGGCGCTGACCGAAGAGCGCAAGGAAGAGATCTTCCGCCAGGCCGCCATGGCGCGTGCCTTTGGTGTCGAGGTTGAGGAAATCTCCCCCGAAGAAGTCAAGGCCCGCTATGAGCACCTGAATGTCGGTGATGTGACCGGCGGCGTCTGGCTGCCCAAGGACGGCCAGGGTGACCCGGCCAATATCGCACTGGCTCTGGCCAAGGGCGCCCGCCAGCGCGGCGCACTGGTCAAAGAGCGCATCAAGGTCACCGACATCTCCAAAACAGGCCGTCGTGTCACCGGCGTGGATTGGGCCAGCGATGATGGCAAATCCCAGGGCCATATCGAAGCCGACATGGTGGTGAACTGTGCGGGCATGTGGGGCCATGAGGTCGGTCGCATGGCTGGTGTCAACGTGCCGCTGCACGCCTGTGAGCACTTCTACATCGTCACCGAAGGCATCACCGGCCTGACCCAGATGCCGGTGCTGCGTGTCCCGGACGAATGCGCCTACTACAAGGAAGACGCAGGTAAAATCCTGCTCGGCGCCTTTGAACCCAATGCCAAGCCCTGGGCGATGAAAGGCATCCCCGACAGCTTTGAGTTCGACCAGCTGCCGGAAGATTTTGACCATTTCGAGCCGATCCTGGAAGCCGCCTGCAACCGGATGCCGATGCTGGCTGAGGCAGGCATTCACACCTTCTTTAATGGGCCTGAGAGCTTCACCCCGGATGACGCCTACCACCTGGGCCTGGCGCCGGAGATGGACAACTTCTGGGTTGCTGCAGGCTTCAACTCGATCGGCATCCAGTCCGCAGGCGGTGCTGGCATGGCGCTGGCGCAGTGGATGGATGAGGGGCAGAAGCCCTTTGATCTGGGCGATGTGGACATCAGCCGGATGCAGCCCTTCCAGGGCAACAAACACTACCTGTTTGAGCGCTCCAAAGAGACCCTGGGTCTCTTGTATGCGGACCACTTCCCCTATCGCCAGAAGGCCACCGCCCGCGGTGTGCGCCGCACACCTTTCCACCACCACCTGCTGGAGCAGGGCGCTGTGATGGGCGAGATCGGCGGCTGGGAACGCGCCAACTGGTTTGCCAATGCAGGTCAGGAGCGCGAGTATCAGTACAGCTGGAAGCGCCAGAACTGGTTCGAGAACTCGGCAGCTGAGCACAAAGCGGTGCGCGAAAACGTCGGCATGTATGACATGTCCTCCTTTGGCAAAATCCGTGTCGAAGGCCCGGACGCCGAAGCCTTCCTGAACTACATCTGCGGCGCCAACCTCAGCGTGCCGACGGGTAAGATCGTCTACACCCAGTTCCTGAACTCCCGCGGCGGCATCGAGGCGGACGTGACCGTCACCCGCCTGAGCGAGACTGCTTATCTGGTGGTGACGCCGGCGGTGACGCGTCTGGCGGATCAGACCTGGATGATGCGCCACAAGGGTGACTTCAACGTGGTGATCACCGATGTGACCGCAGGCGAGGGTGTGCTGGCGGTGATGGGCCCGAACGCGCGCAAGCTGCTTCAGAAGGTCTCGCCCAATGACTTCTCCAACGAAGTGAACCCTTTTGGTACCGCGCAGGAGATCGAACTGGGCATGGGCCTCGCCCGTGTCCACCGCGTGACCTATGTGGGTGAGCTGGGATGGGAGATCTATGTCGGCGCCGACATGGCAGGCCACGCCTTTGAGACCCTGTTCGAGGCTGGTCAGGACATGGGGCTCAAGCTTTGCGGCATGCACATGATGGACAGCTGCCGCATTGAAAAGGGCTTCCGCCACTTCGGCCATGACATCACCTGCGAGGACAATGTGATCGATGCGGGCCTGGGTTTTGCGGTGAAAACCGACAAGGAAGACTTCATCGGCAAGGCAGCGGTGCTGGAGCGCAAGGAAAGCGGCCCCAAGAACCGCATGCTGCAGTTCAAGCTGACCGACGCCGAGCCGCTCTTGTTCCACAATGAGCCAATCATCCGGGATGGCAAATATGTGGGCTATCTCTCCTCAGGCAACTACGGCCATACCCTGGGTGCCGCCATCGGCATGGGCTATGTGCCCTGCGAAGGCGAGAGTGCAGCGGAAATACTGGGTTCCACCTATGAAATCGACGTCATGGGCACCAAGGTCAAGGCCGAGGCCTCGCTGAAGCCGATGTATGACCCGAAATCGGAACGTGTGAAGGTCTAGGCGCGCTACTGGGACTGCCTGCCGCTTGTGCGGCAGGCATGCCTTCGCTCTCAGGCAAGATCGAATTCAGCTTTGGTTTGAAACGACGTTAAATCCGGTTACTCCATAGCGCTGGCCGTCGAAGAAAACGGAAATGCGCACGCTTCCCTTTGGAGGCCCGTTCCCTTTGAACGTGACCAGGAAGAACAGCAGCCAAGATCAGGTCCCTAACGCTCCTCTGGCGGGATGCTCTTGATGCGCGCCACATGGGCGGCGATGTCTTCCGCAGTGAATTTTGAATAGCGCCGTTTGTCGCTGGCCGGATGATTGCCCAGCCCCAGTTTCAGTTCTGGCCTATAGGCAGCATTAGGTCGGATTGGACGTGGGGCAAAGCCGCCGCCACAGGTGGGGCAGGTATTAGCCAGCTTCTCAACGCAATCTGCACAATAGGTGCATTCATAAGAGCAGATCCGCGCCTCCAGCGAGGCCGGTGGCAGATCCTTGTCGCAGAGTTCGCAATTGGGTCTGAGTTCAAGCATGATCTGTCCTGGTTCTGACGGAGGGTGGGCGTTGCCGCTGCTAGGGTTGGAGCTTCAGAATTGCCAAGCCTGGCACCTATGGCAAGCCAATGATCGAGGGGCTGTACATCACGAACTGTGATGAATGCCCTCACAGAAACTGCGATGGCGTTTTTCAAAGAAGCTGCCATAAAGATGCGTCCAAGGAGGCTTTGAAGCGCATGACCCCAACAGAGAACCGAGACACCCCGCAGGGGTTGGCCTTTGCCATTTCGGCCTATGTGATGTGGGGCTTCCTGCCGTTTTACATGAAGGCCGTGGCGCATATTCCGGCTGCCGAGGTGGTGGCCCATCGGGTCCTGTGGTCGGTACCTGTTGCGGGTCTTTTGCTGATACTGCTCAAACGAACCAAGGATCTGCGTGCGGCTCTTACCAGCCCGCGCACCCTGTTAATGGGCTGTCTCACGGCGGCGCTGATTTCGGTGAACTGGGGGATCTATGTCTGGGCCATTGCCAGCGGCAATGCCCTGGAGGCGGCCCTTGGGTATTACATCAACCCGCTGTTCAGTATCGCATTGGGTGCCCTTTTGCTGCGCGAACGCCTGGCACCGGCGCAATTGGCGGCGATTGCCCTGGCTGCCCTTGCGGTTTTGGTGCTGACGCTTGCGGCGGGGCGCCTGCCGCTGGTGGCGGTTAGTCTGACGCTTAGCTGGGGGTTTTATGCCTTCTTCAAGAAGCAATTGCCGGTGGGTCCCAATCAGGGCTTCATGCTGGAGGTGTTGATCTTGACGCCGCCTGCTTTGGGATATCTGGCCTATGCCAGCAGTCAGGGAGATATCCACTTTAGCGGTTGGGATGTGCCTTTGCTTTTGGGTGCTGGGCTGGTGACGGCAGTGCCGCTGATCACCTATGCCAATGGCGCCAAACTGTTGCGGCTCTCAACTATCGGGATCCTGCAATATATCGCACCGACAATGATTTTCCTCATCGCCGTCTTTGTCTTTGGGGAGGAGTTCGGCGGAGCAAGGATGATTGCCTTCCCGATGATCTGGGCTGCATTGGTGATCTACTCGGTGCCGCTGGTGCGCCAGTTGCGGGCGCAAAAAGCAGCCGAGGCCGGTAGCTAAATCTCTTCCTATGCATCACTGTGGTGAAGGATCTGCGCTGCCAGCGCTTCGGCCCAGAGCCGGTAAGCCCTGGGGCTGGGATGATAGCCATCTTCAGCGGCCAGATCGGGATCTTCTGGCAGGTGAAAGGGCAGGTGAAGGACCGCTGGGTTCTGCCCGGCCAATTTGGAAAGGGCCTGATCCAAACGCGCCGCCTGTCGCCCCAGAACCCAGGCCAGGGGCTGCGGCAGGGCCGGGAAGCGCTGCATCTGTGGCACCCCGCAGGCGAGGATCAGATTTGGGTCAAAACGCTCTTGCAAGAGAGACAGGAGCAGCGCTTGATCGCGGGCAAAGCGCTGTGCGGTGCTGAGACCAGTCACATCATTCACCCCAAGCGCCAGGACCACGACGTCAAGATCCTGCCTGGGCAGCTCTTGGATCAGGGGTATCAGATCACCAGTGCGCAGGCCGGTTTGCGCAATCAGTTGCCATTCTACAGCGCAGTGTCGCCCCAGCTCTGCGGTGAGATAGCCGCTAAGGGCGTCGCGTTGGTACCCGGCCCCTACACCAGCCGCAGAACTGTCTCCGGCAATCAACAGGCGCAGGGGTGGCCCGGAGCCCACCGCACCCTTTCGTGCACCCTGGGGTTCCGGCAGGATCAGCGCCTGTTTGCGTACCCGCCGCCCTTGCCAGAACAGCAAGGGGGCAAGAGGCAGCCTGAGGATCTGATCAAGGGCGATCATCCGGCCGGATCTCTGCCTCAGCTCATGGCTTTGCCATATTCCAGAAAGCGCGGGTCGCGGGTGATCCGGGCCATCATGGCATCCCGCAGGGCGCCGATGGTTTTATAGGGGCGCATCACCACTTCGAAATGCTGGATCAACCCGGTGTCATTCAGCGTGATGAGGTCGACGCCGACGCAGTCCAGCTCCCCGACCTTGCATTGAAATTCCAGCGCCCAATCCAGCCCTTCGCCCATGACGCGGCGATAGCGAAACTCGGAAAACACCTGACCCACATGGCCTAGAACCGCAGCAACCGGTTCCCGCCCGGTCCAGGTCTTCCAATAGGTTGGCGGCTGAAAAGTCACGTCTTCTGCCAGCAGTTCCGCCACCAGTGCTTCGTCGCCCTTGGCCACCACTTCCTGCATGCGAATGATCGTTGGGTGCATTGCTTCAATTCCTCCGGGTTTGCTTTTGCCGACGATCCTGCGAGCGGGCAGCGGGTGGAGGCAAGTACGACGTCGCGGGAACTTGCCATGCACCTCAGGTCACAGTAGGGAGGCGCCATGACCCTGACCAGCGACTATAACCCGCCACAAGAGCCTCTGGAGATCCTGCATCACGATGCGGAAATTCTGGTGGTGAACAAGCCTGAGGGGCTGCTGAGCGTGCCGGGCCGGGGTGAGCATCTGGCCGATTGCCTGATCGCACGGGTGCAGAGAGTCTTCCCCGAGGCCCTTTTGGTGCATCGGCTGGATCGGGATACTTCAGGGGTAATGGTCTTTGGCCTCAGCCCACATGCACAGCGGCATCTGTCGATGCAGTTTGAAAAGCGCACGACCAAGAAGACCTATGTGGCGCGACTTGCCGGGCGTTTGGAGCCCAAGAGCGGCACGGTTGACCTGCCGCTGATCGTCGATTGGCCCAATCGCCCACGCCAGAAAGTCTGCAACGAGAGTGGTAAGCCTGCGGTGACCGATTGGAAGGTGGTAAAGCAGAGCGCAGAGGAAACCCGCGTGCGCCTGACACCCAAGACCGGTCGCTCGCATCAACTGCGCGTCCATATGCTCTCACTGGGTCATGCTATCCTCGGCGATCCGCTTTATGCGGAAGGGGCTGCTTTGGAACATCCCCGTATGATGCTGCATTCCGAAGAGCTGCGGATCAAACATCCGCAGTCGGGGGAATCCATGCGGTTTCGCGCCAAGGCGGGCTTCTGACTATAGGCTCTGCCGCGCCGCAAAATGTTTCGCGCGCGAAACAAGCTAATGCTTGGTTAACGAGGGTGTTCTAGGGGATCTGCTGCTCAGACGCTGATTTTCAACCAGCTTTCGGGCAGGATGTCGGGGTTTTGCAGCTTGGGGTTGCCGAACCAATGCGCGGGTCCCGCGACGCGCTTTTCATTATGGGTATTCAGCCAGGCCGCCCACCAGGAGAAGGAGCTATTGCCGATGATATTATGCTGGCAAAGGCTCATCAGGCGCATGTCCTCAAAATCCGTATCCGGGCCGTTGAAGTCGACAACAACCTTTTCGCAAGGGAGCGGCAGGTTCTCCTTGGCCCAGTTGGGGTCATCGGAAAAGACATAGACCGTTGGACTGCCCTCTACCCCCTCCAGGATACGGGTGAGGGCGGCTTCGTAATAGGCCTGATCACAGAGCACATGGGCCGCAAGCGCAACATAGTCGCCGCGCCGTACGTGCAGAGAGATTGCGGTGCTGCCTGCGATCCGCTGCGCCATCTCGCGGTTCTGGCTGTTGCTGAACTCCGGGAAGGTAAAATCCTGGCGGATCTGATCTGCAATGCTGTCAAAATAGGCCTCACTCTGCCAATAGCCATGCAGATAGCTATCGTCGCCCCAGGTCTCAAACGCGGGATTATAGCCCAATCCCTGTTCGCGACGAAAACGTGGCGTGCGGCCCGTTAAGCGCCAGGCGGCATAGCGCAGCGGGGCGTCTTGCTTCAACGGGGGCAGGCTCAGGGGCTGTGCCAGTGGCAGATCAAAGACCCTGGTCAACACGCCCTCACCCCGCAGTTTCGCACCGCGACTGTCCAGCGCCAGCGGCACCCCCAGCCGGGCGGCCAGAGCCCGACCGGCGGCATATTGGAACATCTGGTTGCCGAGGCGGCCATGCAGGCGGGTGGTGATCATGCCGGGGTCCTTGCTAAGCATCGGAACCCCTCCTTACCCGGCTTTGCCAGTCGCCACCAGCCAGTCCTGACGCCGGACTACCCAGGCGCCTCAGCGCTTTTGCCATTGCGAATAGGAGCCCTGGCCTAAATCTGGATCCGGTCTCTGATCCAGCTTGGCCAAGAACTCTACCGAATGGCCATCAGGATCTTTGCAGTAAAGCGAAAGCGCAGGCATCCAGCCGATCACCAGGGGCTACTCCACCGGTTCGCCGTGAAAGCCGAGTGGCTGTACCCCGGCGCGCCGTAACTTCTGTGGCAGGGCGTGAAGGGCGGCCTCCCCCATACGGAAGGCAAAATGCAGACGCATGCCCATGGGGGCGCTACCACTTTCCCATAGCCCCAACATTGAGACCTCAGGCGCGCCAACCCAGAGAAAGCAGACCCGGCGTTCCGGTAGCTCCCGCGCCAGTTCGAGGCCGAGGATGCCTTGATAGAACGCTCTGGCGCGGGTGAGATCAGCCACCGGGAGGTGGCCCTCATAGAGGCCCGAGATCTGTGAGCCGATGGGAAGGGAGGTTTTGTTCATGTCGGACCTGTTTCGTTGGGGAATTGTCGTGGCATGCTGCTTTCTAAACCTGACTTTAGGTCAAGAAGTTTCTGTTGCTCATCTGCCTTCAGCCCTCTCTGCTTTTACACCGCATTTATCGGATCTCTTGACGGTCTGGCCTTGGTTGGGGTATGCGGGGGCAGGTTCAGGTCCCCTGCCATCCGCCGCCCGGCCTTGTCGGGCATGGTGAAACCTGCCCAAGATACGATCATCTTTCGCTTGTAACAGGCGCTGGGTGGCAATGCGGATCCCATCCTTTTTCAGCGCCTGGCATACAGGACGAAATACAGATGAAACCCTCACGATATTTGCTTTCACGGGAAGCATTGAAATTGCAGGCCAAACGCCTGCGCGCAGAGCTGGCCAGCCAGGGTCAGGAGATCAGCCATTCAAATGCGTTGGAGCTGGTGGCGCGTCAACATGGGGCGCGGGACTGGAACACTCTTTGCGCGCGCTCTGGTAACGAATTGCTGTTGCAGCCCGGGGACCGGGTAAAGGGTCGGTATTTGGGACAAGATTTCCAAGGCGAAATACTTGGCCTTACCCTGCAAGGTGCAGGGGAAAGTCGCCGCGTTACCTTGCATTTCGACCAACCTGTGGATGTCGTGAAGTTCGAAAGCTTCTCGTCATTGCGTCAAAGGGTTAGCGGAGAAATCGGCTTGGATGGATGCTCCGTCCGAAAGACCTCAGACGGGGTGCCGCAGTTGATTGTCAGCGAGATTTTGCAGAGTGGACCCGCGCGGTAGAAGGCAAAACCTTCGTAAGCGACGTGTGGCTCCCGCGCGGCATCGGATTTTGGCAA
>NZ_AAYC01000022.1 GCF_000169455.1 Roseobacter sp. SK209-2-6
ACGCCACCCCGTCTTCAAACCTGCTCTATAAGGTGCTTTTCCCTTGTAGGTGTTTGTCCGTCGGGACTGTCAGAGGGCGATCATAGCAATGCCAATTGCAATCAGGGTCGCCCAGATCAGACGGTGCAAGCCGCGCGGCTCTTTTAGGAGAATCGCGGCCAAAACCACGGAAACCGGAATTGAGACCTGTCTGACTGCGCTGACTGCGGCTGCCTCTGCCCCTTTCTGGAATACCCAAAGGATCAATAGATATGACAGGTAGGAGGAAAACCCGGCAAACAGGATCCGCCAGGGGTTCTGAGCCCAGCCTCGAATTACGCCCAGCAAGGGAGCTGATTGTGCACGGTCTTCCCATGCACGAAGGCTCGCCAATGAGAGGGTTACAAAGATGTAGGTCCAGAAAAGGAAGGGGGCGCTGCTGGCGCTCTGCATCGCAGTTGCATCAGAAATGGAATAGGCGGCTGAGCCAAGCATGGCTAGGCTCGCCATGGCAAAGGCCTTTGGGTCGTCCAGTAACCGACCTTTCCCTTTTTGTATCATCAAACCCGCATAGATGATCAGCCCCATGCCAAGAAGGGCTGCACCCGTGTAACTCTGATCCAGCAGGAGCCAACTGAAACCGGCGATCGCCAGGGGGGATGATCGCACAATTGGATAGTAGGCAGAAACATTGCCCCGACGAAGCGCCGAAAGGGTTCCGTAGTAATAGACCGTCAGCCCAATGGCGGAGGCCCCTACCAGGGGCCAGGTCTCCTGCGGCAGTATAGGCGCATGATTGCCCAGAAACATGTGTACTGCCGCAAAGACCACCCAGCTGAGACAGACGCCTGTATAACAAGAGACAGGATGCGCCACGCCTTTGAGCGTCAGATCCCTAAGTGGATGGCTAACCGCAGAGAGTAGGACAAGCAGGATCCAGGGGAGTTCCATCTAGGCGCTGTTCTTGGAAGTTGGACGATCCAGATAGGCATCAAAATGCACAGTGAATTGATCTTCAGCTATCTGAACGACGCCATAGGCTAGTGGTTCAACACTGTATTCGCTGCCAGCCCGATCGGGAACCAGAGGGATCTGGTGATTGGTGCTAGGAAGCGAGGTAAAGGAATAACCCCGCCAATTCACATAGGTCATTCGGTGGACATGGCCAAAAAAGATGTGCCGGATATTTTTTCCGACTTTCAGGGCCCGGTGCAGTGCGTCAGGGTCTCTGAGTTTGATCTCATCCACATAAGGAATTCCAATGTCAAAGGGCGGGTGATGCAGGAATAAATAGACAGGGCTCTCGCCAGCCTGTTCCAACTCCGCCTCCAGCCAGTCGAGCCGATCCCGACAAAGCTCCCCATCATGGGTGTCGGGCCCCCCGGTCAGTGTATCTAGAAAGAGGAACTTTGCCTCAGCGGCATTGTGGCTGTGCTGGACAAAGCCGGAAGCATCGCGCGGATGGTCTGTAAACACGTCCAGAAAATTTCCCCGCACATCGTGATTTCCCAGCATGAGGAAGCAGGGTAGCGGAAAATCCAGCAGCTTGTCCCGCAGCCAGCGATAGGCCTGTGGATCGCCCTCATCTGCGAGGTCGCCTGAGATCACACAGAAGGCAGCATCAGATTGCCAGCTAGCGATGTCCTCCAATACCCGAGAGAGATTGGCAGTAGGGTCGCAACCGCAGAGTTCGGCACCTGGGGCTATTAGATGAATGTCGGTGATGTGGATGAATTTCATGAGTTTGCCCTGCGTAACCTGCGCCTGTTTGGTCGACAAGAGCAGGAAGGGCGAGCCAATGATTGCCTATGCGCGCCAAAAAACTGGCGTTTTTACAGTATGCCGTTGTGCAAAAAAGAAACGGCGGCGCCCAGGGAGGAGGAGGGGCGCCGCCGTTCATTCCAGCATCTGAACCATAGGGAGGAGGAGAAGGGTCCAGCTGCATTCGGATCCAGCTTCTCAGCTGGTATAGGGTGCGGCGACATCAGGGAGGAGGAGGATGTCACCGCTTAGGACAGGCCCTGTTAGGGAGGAGGAGTAGGGCCTGATCTCTATTAGTTGTTCTCGTAGGCCGCCTGATAAGAGATCCGCTTGATCATGGAGGAGTTCAAACCCAGATCCGCCAGCTCACGGTTGCTAAGCGCGGAGAGCTCATTCACGGTCTTGCGATACAGACGATAACGGTTGAAGCGGATGCGCAGATCGTCCAGCCAGGCCATTGGGCTAGCGGCGATTGCAGCTTTGGAGGCGGTCATGTGATTTGCAGCGGCCATCGGAGTGTTCCTCAGAACTGTGTTTGGTTAGCGCCGTTTCCGGCTGTGTTGAGGCTAAGATAGGCGAATGCTGCGGCTGCACAATCCCTGGAGTCGGCAATGCCGCTATGCAGCAAATGCATGGGTCTTCAATTGCTTGCAGTAAACGCACATTTTTCCTGCAGCTTTATTGCTTTTGCGCAAAGAGCAGGCAGCACCCGCCACAATATATGTCACTGGTCATAGCTTTGGTGCTGGAAGTGGCGCTTGCAGCTTTTCTGCGTCGGGCTAAGGTGTGGAAAATTTCAGGCCCTGCGTTTTGCTCTGCGTTCCTGCCAAGAGCGGTAAGGCATCTACAGGCGGGAAGAGGAGAGTGCGATGTCCGTGACAAAAGAACAGGTGCAGGCGGCTTTGGCCCGGTTGGTCTTGCCGGATGGTGGAGATCTTGTGTCCCGCGATATGATCCGCGCGCTTAGTATCGCGGACCTCGATGGGAGAGAGGGCGTGGTGAAGGTCAGTTTTGTGATTGAAGCACCAAGTCCCGCAATCGCACAGCAGATGGAACCCCTGCGCCAAGCGGCAGAGAAGATGGTTCTCTCATTGGAGGGAGTTGAGGAAGCCTTTGTGGCTTTGACGGCCCATGGTCCCGTTCCGGCCTCTTCCGCAAGTGCACGAGGGGAGGCGCCCAGCTTGAAGATAGGTGGCCATGCCAAGCCTCAGGCTGGACCGATGAAGCCGCCTGGCGTTGGGCGCATTCTTGCTATCGCTTCAGGTAAGGGCGGCGTTGGGAAATCCACTGTGAGTTCCAACCTGGCGGTTGCCCTGGCGCGCCAGGGTCGAAAGGTCGGTTTGCTAGATGCTGATATCTATGGTCCAAGTCAGCCCCGGATGATGGGTGTGAACACACGCCCTGAAAGCCCGGATGGCAAGATCATCGAACCGTTGTACGCCCATGGGGTAACGCTCATGTCCATTGGTCTTATGCTGGCTGAGGATAAGGCGGTGGTTTGGCGCGGGCCTATGCTCATGGGGGCCTTGCAACAGATGCTCACGCAGGTGAACTGGGGAGAGCTGGATGTTCTGATTGTGGACCTGCCACCCGGCACCGGGGATGTGCAACTGACGCTCTGCACCAAGGCCGAACCCAGCGGGGCCATAGTGGTCAGTACTCCACAGGATGTCGCTCTCCTGGATGCGCGCAAAGCACTCGACATGTTCCGCACCCTCAAGACACCTGTTTTGGGATTGATTGAGAACATGTCCTTCTTCACCTGCCCGGATTGCGGGGGCGAGCATCAGATCTTTGGGCATGGAGGTATGGCTGCGGAGGCAGAAGCTTTGGGCCTGCCTCTACTTGGTCAGCTTCCAATCGATCTGGACACGCGGTTGGCTGGAGATCAGGGTGTGCCTATTGCCGCGGGCGATGGGCACATGGCTGAGGCCTATGCACAAATTGCCAAGGGTTTGGTTGCCGGCGGAATGGCCTGATTGATCTCTAAATCCTGATCAGGATGGGATCTCTCCCTGAGAGATCCCACCTTTGCATCCCCGCCAAGCTCGGAAACGCTCCAACATACGATTTTTCGAAATGCCAGTGCCCTGGTTGGGACTGGCTTGGGAAATTATGGGATCTTTGGGAAATCGTGGGATCCATGGGAAATTATGGGAGAGATCAAAAATCTGCCGCGACTTTGCACCCTTTTTCCCGACTCACTTGCGTGTCGAAACCGTAAACTCTGCAAAAATCCTCCGAATCGGTAGGTAGGAAATTTGATATTTCAAGTTACTCACAGAATTATCCACAGGAATCATGAGAAACATAACCGGAACGGACTAGTTTCAGAGTCTTAAAATCGGATTAACAGAGCATCTCTCTAAGAATTAGTGGTGCTGGGGTGAGCCAAATTTGCACCCTATATTTTGTGTTTGTTTTCCGCGCTTTTACAATTTGTGCCAAATTTTGCCAAATTTTGGGTATCAAATTTGGTGTTCTAAAGCCTGGAAAAATTTTGCGTCTGAAACTTTCCCTTTTAGTGGGTTGCCAGACCATGATTTCCCATAGTATCCCTTCTTTACCGGATGCGGTGATGAGCAAATAGGGGCAAAAAACGACCCCAAGCCAAAACGATAAGCAGGTTTCATACAGGCCATCTCAATATTCGGAAAAGAGAGATCCGGCGCGCGGGCGAGCAGACATCCCCCCAGGTGGCGCGCGCAGTCGGACACCCGCACAGCGGGACAGGTGGCGGGTTGATCAGTGGCAGCGGATCGACCCGCCCCTTTTACTTCTGGGGGCCGAAAAACGCAAAACGCGTATGAAAAGGACAGTATCTTGGGCCGCAGGTTCAGAGGTGAAAGCCACCATAAGGTGGATACAAAGGGGCGGGTGTCTATTCCGGCCTCCTTTCGCCGTGTGATCGAAGCCAGCGACCCGAACTGGAAATCCGGCGAAAACCCAGAGCTGGTCATTGTTTATGGCGATCATCGTCGCAACTTCCTGGAATGCTATACGATAGAGGCAATCGAAGAGGTCGATGCCAAGATCGACTCGCTGCCGCGCGGATCTATGCAACGCAAGATGCTGCAACGTATGTTTCATGGGCAATCCTTCCCAACCACGGTGGATGAGACCGGGCGCCTGGTCCTGCCTGCAAAACTGCGCAACAAAATTGATCTAGAAAAAGAAGCCTTCTTCATAGCCGCCGGAGATACCTTCCAGATTTGGAAGCCAGAGACCTATGAGGCTGAAGAATTGGCGCAGACTGAAAAATGGATGGAAGACCTGCCGGAGGATTTTGATCCGCTGGAATTCCTCGACGGCGGAGAGCTATAAGCCATGACAACGGACCAAAACACTGCCAATGGTCCTCACATTCCGGTCCTGCTGCGGCCATTGCTTGCGGCCGTGGCGCCGGTGTCTGGCCGGTGGCTCGATGGGACTTTTGGGGCTGGGGGCTATACGCGCGGATTACTGGAAGAGGGCGCCAGTCAGGTGATTGGCGTGGACCGGGACCCTCTGGCATTTGAGCTGGCGCAGCCCTGGGCGACTGAATATGGCGACCGCCTTCTCCTACAGGAAGGGGTCTTCTCTCGTATGGATGAATATGCCCAGGATCTGGACGGTGTTGTCCTGGATCTTGGTGTGTCCTCCATGCAGTTGGATTTGGCTGAGCGCGGTTTTTCCTTCATGCGTGATGGCCCTTTGGATATGCGGATGTCGCAATCCGGGCCTTCGGCAGCAGATCTGGTTGCAAATCTGGAAGAGGCGCAACTCGCTGATATCCTCTTTCAGTTTGGTGAGGAGCGCGCCAGCAGGCGGATTGCCAAGGCCATCGTCAAGGCCCGCGCCGAGGAGCCGATCACCACAACCCTGCAGCTGGCCTCTATTGTTGAGGGGTGTCTGCCCCGCTCAAAGCCTGGACAATCGCACCCGGCGACCCGCAGTTTCCAGGCCTTGCGGATTGCTGTGAACGCCGAATACGAAGAGCTGTTCAATGGTCTTTTGGCCGCGGAGCGGGCGTTAAAACCCGGAGGATTGCTGGCGGTGGTCACCTTCCATTCGGTTGAGGATCGTATGGTCAAGCGTTTTTTCCAGCATCGGGCTGGCAAAACCGGCCGTGCCAATCGCTATGCACCGGAGCTGGAAGAGGTGGAAACCCAGTTTGAACTGGTCACCCGCAAAGCGGTTGGCCCGGATGATGAAGAACTGGCGGAGAACCCCCGCTCCCGTTCCGCACGGTTGCGCGTCGGACGGCGTACCATGGCGGAACCGGTTGCGATCTCAGGCAAAGAGCTGGGGATGCCCCAGCTGAAGGAGCGGCGCAGATGAAGAGCCTGTTCTATGTGTTCACCGCTCTGGCGGTTTTTGGCCTGGCCTTCTGGGCTTACCGCGAAAACTACGCCACGCAACAGGTGTTGAAAGACACCCGTAGCTTGCGGTCCGACATCCGTGCAGCGCAGACCAGGTTGAGTGTACTGCGGGCCGAATGGGCCTACCTGAACCGTCCCGATCGACTGCGGGAATTGGCTGAGCTGAATTTTGAACGTCTGGGTCTTCTGCCATTGCGACCAGATCAGTTTGGTCGGGTGGATGAGGTCACCTATCCGGTGCAAGAGGATCTGGAAATCAGCCAGGGCGTTGATGTCTCGGGGCTGAATGCCGCTCAAACCGGGGGGCAGCGCCCATGATCCGCAAACCGCTTCGCCCTCTGGCCCGTATCCTGGATGCCCGTGCTAAGGGGGAGAATCCAGATTCAATCGAACGTGAAAACCTGCGGATCCGCCATGAAGAGATGCAGGCGAAGTCACGTCATCGTGCCGAAGGACGCTTGTTGGTGTTGGGGATCTTCTTTCTCTGCGCCTATGCGGCCGTTGCGGGGCGTATGGGTGTTCTCGCGACCTCTGAGCCGAGAGAGCCGGTGGCAGCTGCACCCGGCAGCGTTATTGCGATGCAACGCGCTGATATCGTTGACCGTCAGGGCCGTATCTTGGCCACCAATTTCGAAACCCATTCGCTATATGCACAACCTCCGCAGATGATTGATCCCATCGGTGCTGTGGATCGCTTGGTGGAGATCTTCCCGGATCTAGACCGTGAGCGACTGCTTGCGGACTTCACTGGCAAACGGAAATTCTTGTGGATCAAGAAGAAAATCAGCCCCGAACAAAAGCAGGCGGTGCATGATATCGGCGATCCTGGCCTGCTCTTTGGTCCGCGTGAGATGCGCCTTTACCCCAATGGGAGCGTCGCGGCCCATGTCCTGGGGGGGGCGGGCTTTGGCAAGGAAGGTGTAAGCGCAGCCGAAGTGATCGGTGTGGCCGGGGTGGAGCGTCAGTTTGATAGCTATCTGCGCGACCCGGCCAACGGCAGTAAACCCTTGCAACTCGCGCTTGATCTGACGGTGCAGGCCGCGGCTGAGCGGGTGCTGGATGGTGGCATGCGCCTGATGAATGCTAAGGGTGCTACATCTATCCTGATGGATGTACACACAGGGGAAGTGATTTCGGTCGTCTCCCTGCCGGATTTTGATCCCAATGACCGGCCACGTCCCCCCACTTCTGGGGATGACCCGTCGGTAAGCCCCTTGTTTAACCGCGCGGTCCAGGGGGTTTATGAGCTGGGCTCTACCTTCAAGATCTTTGCAGCTGCGCAGGCGGTTGATCTGGAGCTGGTCAATTCCGAGACGATCATTGATACGCGCGGGCCACTGCGTTGGGGGAAGTTTCTGATCAAGGATTTCCGGAACTACGGAAATGCGCTGTCGGTGTCCAAGATCATTGTGAAGTCTTCCAACATCGGGACCGCCCGTCTGGCACAGCAGATCGGCGCAGAGCGTCAGCAGAGCTTTATGGATGCCCTGGGCATGCTTGAGGCCACGCCGTTTGAGATCACAGAGGCACAGGGAGGCAAGCCCTTGTTGCCCAAAAACTGGTCAGAGCTTTCCGCAATGACGATCTCTTATGGGCATGGGATTTCCACCACGCCTATGCATCTGGCCGCGGGCTATGCGGCCATCGCCAATGGTGGTCGCTATGTCAGCCCGACAGTGCTGAAGCAAAATGGCCCGCAGTTGGGCAGCAGAGTCATGTCGGAAGAAGCCGCAGAAGCTGCACGCATCATGCTGCGCAAGGTCGTGACCGAAGGTACAGCCAGTTTTGCCCGTGTGCCGGGCTATCAGGTCGGTGGGAAAACGGGAACGGCTGATAAGCCAAAACCGCGTGGCGGGTATTACGACGAGAAGGTCATCGCAACCTTTGCCTCGATCTTTCCGGCGCATGATCCCAAATATGTTCTGGTGGTCACGCTGGATGAGCCTTCCATTATTGCCCATGGCGAAGAGCGGCGAACCGCAGGCTGGACTGCTGTGCCGGTTGCTGCCGAGATGGTGGGGCGCTTAGCCCCACTCTTGGGGCTCAGACCACAAGTTGATCCCGCAGAGGTGACTGATATAACGCTCACCTCAAACTAGGCCCGGATGGATGTCCTGGCAGAAATCAGGTGAGGGCCGCAGATGAGCAGCAACCCCGACAATCAAGATCTTTCGCGCCCGTTGAGCGAACTGGGGCTGACCGCGCGCGGAGGTGCAGACCCGGTTATCCACTCCATTTCCGTCGACAGCCGCGAAGCGCTGGAAGGTGGGCTTTTCGCGGCCCTTCCAGGTAGTCAGGTTCATGGGGCCAAGTTCATCCCCGCCGCGTTGGAACGTGGAGCCACGGCGATCCTGACGGATGCGAAGGGGGCGGAGATTGCGGCCCAGCCCCTGTCAGAAAGCCACGCGGCGGTGGTGATCGTTGAAGATCCACGCCAGGCCCTGGCCTATGCGGCGGCTCTTTGGTTTGGAGCGCAGCCCGAAACCATGGTGGCGGTCACGGGGACCAACGGCAAAACCTCGGTTGCCAGTTTCGTGCGGCAGATCTGGTGCGAGTTGGGTCATCAGGCGGTCAACCTGGGAACCACCGGTGTTGAGGGCGCCTGGAGCTACCCTCTGGCCCATACCACCCCAGAGCCGATCACCCTGCACCGCGCTTTGGCGCGGGCCGCAGCGGCGGGTGTTACCCATGCGGCGATGGAAGCCTCCTCCCATGGGCTGGATCAGGGGCGTCTGGATGGGGTGCAACTGGCCGCCGCCGGTTTTACCAATTTCACCCAGGATCATCTGGACTATCACAAGACCTTTGAGGCCTATTTCGCCGCTAAGGCCGGTCTGTTCCGGCGGGTGCTGCCAGAAGAAGGCGTTGCGGTCATCAATATGAATGATCCTCGCGGAGCTGAGATGCGCGCGATAGCTGCCGCGCGCGGGCAAGAGGTACTGACCGTGGGGCGGGGATTGGGGGATCTCAGTCTTTCAGGGCTGCGCTATGATGGAACCGGTCAGGACCTGCGCTTTGCCTGGCATGACAGGCCCTTTCAGTATCGATTGAACCTGATCGGTGGGTTCCAGGCCGAAAATGTACTCCTGGCCTGTGGTCTGGCTATTGCCAGTGGTGAAGACCCTGAGGCGGTCTTTGCGACCCTACCACATTTGACCACCGTGCGCGGTAGAATGGAACATGCCGCTAC
This sequence comes from Roseobacter sp. SK209-2-6, assembly GCF_000169455.1. Lineage (GTDB taxonomy): Bacteria > Pseudomonadota > Alphaproteobacteria > Rhodobacterales > Rhodobacteraceae > Pseudophaeobacter. Next base: position 9,292 of record NZ_AAYC01000022.1, read on the forward strand.
CCGCGAAAATGGTGCTTCGGTTTTTGTCGACTATGCCCATACGCCAGATGCGGTTGCCACGGCGATCAAGGCGCTGCGGCCGCATGTGCTGGGTCGCTTGTTGGCCATAGTTGGCGCTGGTGGCGATCGGGATGCGGGCAAGAGGCCCTTGATGGGGCAAGCTGCTGCGGAAAACGCTGATCTGGTGATCGTGACCGATGACAATCCGCGCACCGAAGATCCCGCAGCCATTCGCGCCGCCGTCAAAGGTGGTGCGCCGGAAGCACTGGAAGTGGGTGACCGTGCAGAGGCGATCCTCCGCGGGGTAGATCTGCTTGGGCCGGGGGACTCTCTTTTGATCTGCGGAAAAGGACACGAGAGCGGTCAAATCGTTGGCAGCGATGTGCTGCCCTTTGATGATGTGGAACAGGCCAGCATGGCCGTGGCTGTTTTGGATGGGAAGATGGTATGAGCGCACTCTGGACTTCGCAAGAAGCGGCGGTGGCCACTGCAGGTCAAGCCATCGGTGACTGGCAGGTAGACGGGATCTCGATCGATACCCGAACGCTGGAAGCGGGGGACCTCTTTGTCGCCCTCAAAGCTGTGCGCGATGGGCATGAATTTGTATCCCAGGCCTTGGAAAAGGGCGCAGGCGCTGCCCTGGTGACACACCGTCCAGACGATGTGGCAGAGGATGCCCCACTCCTGATTGTAGAAGATGTGCAAGCGGCATTGGAAGCTCTGGGTCAAGCAGCGCGGGCCCGCACATCCGCACGCGTGGTCGCGGTGACCGGATCTGTTGGTAAAACCTCCACCAAGGAAATGCTGGCGACTATGCTGGCAGACCAGGGCCGCACCCATGCTGCGGTTGCTAGCTACAACAATCACTGGGGCGTGCCGCTGACTCTGGCGCGCATGCCGCGTGAGACCGAATTCGCTGTCATCGAAATTGGAATGAACCATCCGGGTGAGATTGCTCCGCTGGCGCGTCAGGCGCGCCCGCATGTGGCCATGGTAACCACAGTCGCGGCCGTGCATCTGGAGGCCTTTGACGATGTCGCAGGGATTGCGCGCGAAAAGGCCGCCATCATGGAAGGGTTGGAGCCCGGCGGTGTCGCAGTTCTAAATGGAGATATTGCTGAAGCGCAGGTCCTGAAAGAGGAGGCCGAGCGTCTCGGCGTGCAGCACCTCTGGTTTGGCGAAAGCGGGCAGGGCTACCGGCTCTTGGAAACCCGGCTTGAGGGCGAGCATACTCTCGCCCAGGTGGAGATAGACGGCAAGCCACTGGAATTGCGGATCCAATCCTTGGGCGCGCATTTCGCTATGAACGCCCTTGGGGCATTGGTCTGCGTCGCGGGCCTAGGCGGGGATGCCCAACGTGCCGCACAGGTTTTGGCGCTCTGGTCCCCCGTCAAAGGGCGCGGCGCCCGCGTTGAGGTGCCAGTCGCAGGTGGGAAAATCCTGATCCTCGATGATAGCTATAACGCAAACCCCACCTCGATGGCCGCTGCACTAGAGGTGCTGGCCGCAACGCCAAACCCCGAAAAGGGTCGCAAGATCGCCTATCTGGGCGATATGGGGGAACTGGGTCCCAAAGAGGCAGAACTGCATCGGGGCATGGCGGATCTGAAAGCCGTGAGTGACATCGATTGCATCCATTGCATTGGGCCGTTGATGGCAAATCTTCACGCGGCACTGCCAGAGGCAAGGCGTGGAAAACACTACGCCACCTCATCAGATGCACTGCCGGACCTCGCCGGGCAGCTCTCCTGTGGCGATATTGTGCTGGCTAAAGGTTCTTTGAGCACCGGGTTAGGCAAGATCGTTGACGGCATCCGGGAATTGGGTCATGGCAAGGCCCACTCTTAAAACTTCGAAGACAATGAATGAGGACCAGCTGCAATGCTCTACTGGCTGACAGCGCTCTCGGATGGCGGCGACTTTTTCAACTTGTTCCGCTATATCACCTTCCGGGCGGGCGGTGCCTTTATGACCGCACTGTTCTTTGGTTTTATCTTTGGCAAGCCGTTGATCAATGTGCTGCGCCGCAAGCAGGGCAAGGGCCAGCCGATCCGCGATGATGGGCCAGAGGGGCATTTCTCTAAGGCAGGTACGCCCACCATGGGCGGTCTTCTGATTGTTGGGGCGCTTCTGACTGCAACTCTGCTCTGGGCGCGTCTGGATAACCCGTTTGTTTGGCTCGTCCTTTTTGTCACTATGAGTTTTGCGCTCATCGGGTTTGCGGATGACTATGCTAAGGTCTCCAAACAGAATACTGCGGGCGTCCCCGGCAAGGTTCGACTGGCACTGGGCATTGCCATTGCAGTGATTGCTGCGCTTTGGGCCTCTGCTTACCATCCGGAAATGCTGCAGAACCGCCTGGCATTGCCCGTCTTTAAGGATACGCTGATCAATCTGGGCCTTTTCTATGTACCCTTCTCCATCTGTGTGATCGTTGGGGCTGCCAATGCCGTCAACTTGACCGATGGGTTGGACGGGCTGGCGATTATGCCGGTGATGATCGCGGCTTCGACCCTGGGCGTTATTGCCTATGCTGTTGGACGCGTCGATTTCACCGAATATCTCGACGTGCACTATGTGCCAGGATCGGGCGAGATCCTGATCTTTACCGCAGCGCTCTTTGGTGGGGGGCTGGGCTTCCTGTGGTACAATGCGCCGCCCGCAGCTGTCTTTATGGGCGATACCGGCTCCTTGGCTTTGGGAGGTGCATTGGGGGCCATTGCGGTTGTCACCAAGCATGAGTTGGTTTTGGCAATCGTTGGTGGTCTTTTCGTGGTCGAAGCCCTCTCGGTTATCATTCAAGTGCTGTACTACAAGCGTACGGGCAAGCGGGTTTTCCTGATGGCGCCGATCCATCACCACTATGAAAAAAAAGGCTGGGCAGAACCTACCATTGTGATCCGCTTTTGGATCATCGCTCTGATCCTGGCCATGATCGGTCTGGCGACCCTCAAGGTTCGTTAATATCGCCAAATAGGTCCGGGCCCTTAGGTTGGGTGACTTTACTCCTCGTGAGTGGGCTTGTCCCTTTTTCAGCACCGGAGAATTCCACTGCAAGTTCCAGGAGTGGATGCTGAGCCTGTTTCAAGGGTAACGGGCCAGTGGCTCTCTTGTGCAGGGCTTCTCTGGTCTTGCATTTATCCGGTTGCTCTGCTCAGAGTGCCCCAAATTTGGGCCGGTCGGAGGGCAGGAAATGATCCCAGTCATTGGATATAATGGCGCAAAGGTTGCAGTGCTTGGCCTGGGCCGCTCAGGCTTGACCACTGCTCGGGCGTTGCGCGAAGGCGGAGCTGAGCCGATTTGCTGGGATGACAATCCTGCAGCGCGTGAGGCCGCGGAAGCGGAGGGGTTCACCTGCCGTGACCTGCATAAACAGGGCGGATTTGAAGATATCGCTGCTCTGGTGACCTCCCCCGGTATTCCCCATCTCTACCCGCAGCCAAACCCGGTGATCCGATCTGCGCTAGAGGCAGGAGTGCCGGTGGACAATGATATCGGGCTCTTCTTTGCGTCCTTTGCCCATCAGGGTTGGGACATGATGGACCAGCCTCCTAAAGTGGTCGCCATTACCGGGTCGAATGGCAAATCCACAACGGTTGCGCTCTTGCACCATATTCTTGAAAGCGTCGGCCGTGACAGCCAGATGGCGGGCAATATCGGTCGTGGCGTGCTGGACATCGATCCACCGGCCGATGGCGGCGTGGTTGTGCTGGAACTATCCAGCTACCAGACCGAACTGGCCCGAGCCCTGACGCCAGATGTGGCCATTCTGACCAATCTCTCAGAGGATCATCTGGAACGCCACGCGGGCCTGGGTGGTTACTTTGCGGCGAAACGTCGGCTTTTTGCAGAAGGTGGCCCAGACAGGGCCATCATTGGCATCGATGAGGATGAGGGGTTGTTCCTGGCGGGGCAGCTTTCACAGGCTGCGGTGGACGATCGTGTGATCCGGATCTCTGCCAAGAAAAAGTTGACCGGACCTGGGTGGCAGATCTTTGCCCGCAAAGGTTTCCTGTCAGAATATCGCAAAGGGCGGCAGGTTGCCTCTATCGATCTGCGCCAGATGACTGGATTGCCTGGGGAGCATAACCATCAAAATGCCTGCGCGGCTTATGCGGCTGCTCGGGTGTTGGGACTGGCCCCGCGTGTTATTGAGCAGGCCCTCGATAGTTATCCAGGGTTGCCGCATCGTAGTCAGACCATCGCTGAGGCGGCGGGTGTGCGCTATGTCAATGACAGCAAAGCCACCAACCTCGACAGTGCCATCAAAGCGCTGAGTGCCTTTCCTAAGATCCGCTGGATTTGCGGAGGCTTGGAAAAGGAAGGCGGGTTGTCTGCTTTGCAGGGGCAGACCAAAAATGTGCAGAAAGCCTATGTGATTGGGAGAGAGGCTGCAGGGTTTGCCATGCAGCTGGACGTGGAGGCAGAAGTCTGCACGACGATGGAGCAAGCGGTTGCGCGGGCCATGGAGGACGCGCAATCGGGGGAAACGGTTCTACTTGCACCTGCCGCAGCCAGTTTTGACCAATATGACAACTTTGAGCAGCGCGGTGATGACTTCGCCGCCCAGGTGCTGGGGCGTTTAGGCTAGGGCCCGAACCTTTGCCCAGTTGCGCAGCATTTTCTTTATAGGCCGATATCGCGCAGCAGATGCTCTGGCAGATGCCGGAGGCTGCTGCGCGCCAGATCCTGCAGGTCTGCCTGGGCCGCAGTGGATGACTTTTGCTGAGGCCAGATCAAAGACAAGTTGATGATTTTCCAAAGCCGGTTTTGCGAAACAGTTTGAGACATGGTTTCAATCCTTGTGTGTTCTGAACAGGATGTGGTCATTGTTGCAGCGAATGACCAATTGAAACTCAGTGGGTTTGGTATAAGCTGGTTTTATGAGTAGTCCCAAGCAGCCCTTGCCCCCCTTGCAGGCCGTACGCGTTTTTGAGGCCGCAGCGCGATTGGGCAGTTTCAGTCGTGCAGCCGATGAGTTGGCGATGACGCAGGCTGCGGTTAGCTATCAGATCAAACAATTGGAGGACCGCGCCGGGCAGCCCCTGTTCCGCCGTCTGCCGCGCGGCGTTGTGCCAACCTTGGCGGGCAAGGCCTTTCAGAGGCAAGCGGCTGAAGCTCTGGATCGGCTCCGGCAAGGCTGGGCGGAACTGCTTGGTGCAGAAGGAGAGGATCTGGTGATCAGTACCATCGCCAGTTTCGCGGCCTTTATTCTGGGACCCTGGCTAGGACTGTTCCAGGTTGCCAATCCTGGAATTACGACAAGAGTTGATGTGAACCCGCGGCCCGCAGATTTGCTGGCCGGGGAAGCCAGCATCGCCATCCGGGCCGGTCGCGGGGACTGGCCTGGGCTTGCTGCTGACCTTCTGATCCGGGCAAGTTACACGCCCTATCTCACCCCGGCGCTGCTGGAGGAACATGGGCCTTTCAACACCCCGTCAGATCTGCTGCGGGTGCCATTGATTGACGCCTCTGACCCGGCCTGGGCCATCTGGTTCCGCGACGCCGGGGTGGAGCCGCCCAAGAGTCTGGAGCGCCATAGCCTGGGCTCGCAGTTACTGGAGGTCCAAGCCGCTCTGGCGGGGCAGGGTGCATGCCTGCTGACACCCGCCTATGCCCGCGGCCTGGTGAAAAGCGGCGCCCTGGTGCAGCCCTTTGATCTGGTGACAGAGGATGATATTTCGATCTGGCTGGTCTATCCCGAAGCGCGCCGTGAGGCCCCAAGCATCGTGGCTTTTCGGAACTGGCTAATGGCGCAAATCAAAGAACTGGCGGAAAGCTCGGTCTGATCGACGCCTTGCTATAGTGGCATCAGCTCGCGGCGATTGCCGTTCCAGCAGCATAGCCAGAAGCCCAGGCCCATTGGAAATTGTAGCCACCCAGCCAACCAGTGACGTCCACGGCTTCACCAATGGCAAAAAGGCCGGGGCATTTGCTGGATCCCATGGTCTTGGAGGAAAGCTCCTGCGTGTCAATGCCGCCGATTGTGACCTCAGCGGTGCGATAGCCTTCGGTGCCCGAGGGTAAAAGCTGCCAGTCTTGCAAGCGGTCGCATAGCGCGCGCAAGGCCATGTCGGATTGATCCGCCAGCTTCCCCTTGATGCCAAGCTCCGTAGCGAGGAAGTCCACCAAGCGCGCGGGCAAATGGCGTGAAAGCTCAGTTGTGAGGTCTCGACGTCCCTGGATTTGGCGCTGCTCTCTCAAGATTTCAAAGAGCGCGATTTCCGGGGTCAGATTGACGTGGATATGTTCCCCTTCGCGCCAGTAGGAGGAAAGCTGAAGTACAGATGGTCCAGACAGGCCGCGATGAGTGAACAAAAGCGCTTCGTCAAAGCTGGTCTGTTGGTTGGACAATCGCGCGGGTAGGGCGGTACCAGACAATGCCTTGAAGCGCCCGTCGGTGAAGGTAAAGGGCACCAGCCCAGCACGGGTGTCCGTCACTTTTAGGCCGAATTTCTGCGCAAGGTCATAGGCTAGCCCTGTGGCCCCCATTTTGGGAATGGATTTCCCGCCCGTTGCAAGAACCAGGTTTTGACAAGTGATCGTGACCGGTTTTCCTTCGCGCTCCAGCGCCACACGAAACCCGGGATCTGTCCTTTCAACATTCATGACCTTGGTTTGAAGCCAAAGATCTGCGCCAGCCTGTTTAAGCTCAGCCACCAGCATGGCTACGATTTCCTTGGCTGAGGTGTCACAGAAGAGTTGGCCCAGAGTCTTTTCGTGCCAGGCAATCCCGTGCCCATCCACCAAGGAGATAAAGTCCCATTGGGTATAGCGTGAGAGCGCGGATTTGCAGAAATGTGGATTTGCAGAAATGTAATTCTCTGGTCCTGCATAAAGATTGGTGAAGTTGCAGCGTCCGCCACCAGAGATCCGGATTTTCTCTCCAGGGGATTTGGCGTGATCGATCACCAAACAGTCCGAACCAGCATGGGCCGCGCACATCATGCCGGCGGCACCCGCGCCAAGAATCACAGTTTTTTTCCACATATGCGGCTTGCACCATGGGGGCGGGCATTCTGCAAGTCTCTAACAGGGCTCTCTTGGGCCAAGTTGCGATTTCCTGCCTCTGAACCATCTAGAGGCTGGCCTGACCGGCAATTCCGGGCTACTGTGACTAAAAGGATCCCGAAAACGGGACCATTTTGAGGCAAAAACAATCGCGGCGGTGCTTCCATGACTGAGATGGTCTATGGGGCGGTTCCCATTCAAGCGGGTGAACCGATCCTTCCGAAATGGTGGCGGACACTGGACAAATGGTCTGTGTCCTGCGTCCTTTTGCTCTTTGTGCTTGGGCTTTTGCTGGGCTTGGCGGCCTCGGTCCCTCTGGCAGAGCGCAATGGCTTTGGCAATTTCCACTATGTGCAGCGACAGGCTTTCTTTGGCATCACCGCCTTGATTGCGATGATCGTGACTTCGATGATGTCACCAACTCTAGTGCGTCGCCTTGCGGTTCTGGGATTTGCCTGCGCCTTTGTGGCGCTCGCACTGCTGCCTGTTTTTGGCACCGATTTTGGCAAAGGAGCGGTGCGCTGGTACTCGCTTGGCTTTGCTTCCCTGCAGCCTTCTGAATTCCTGAAACCCGGCTTTATCGTTGCTGCTGCCTGGATGATCGCTTCTAGCCAGCAGATCAATGGGCCTCCGGGGACCTTGATTTCCTTTGGTCTCTGCATGGCGGTTGTCATGATGCTGGTTATGCAGCCCGATTTCGGCCAAGCCTGCCTGATCCTCTTTGGCTGGGGCGTGATGTATTTTGTTGGCGGTGCGCCGATGATCCTGTTGCTTGCTATGGCGGCTGTTGTGGTCTTGGGGGGCATTGTTGCCTATTCAAACTCAGAGCATTTTGCCCGCCGCATCGATGGCTTTTTGAACCCTGAAATCGATCCCACCACGCAGATGGGCTATGCCACCAATGCGATCCGCGAAGGCGGGCTTTTTGGTGTTGGCGTAGGGGAAGGGCAGGTGAAATGGTCCCTTCCTGATGCGCATACGGATTTCATCGTGGCTGTCGCGGCAGAGGAATACGGGCTTATCCTGGTTCTGGTCCTGATCAGCCTTTACGCCATGGTGGTTGTTCGCTCGCTGTTCCGCCTGATGCGCGAACGCGATACCTTTATCCGCCTCGCAGGGACCGGTCTGGCCTGCATGTTTGGCGTTCAGGCAATGATCAACATGGGCGTGGCGGTGCGGCTCTTGCCGGCTAAGGGCATGACTCTCCCTTTTGTCAGCTACGGCGGCTCTTCGCTCATTGCAGGGGGCATTGCGCTTGGAATGCTCTTGTCTTTTACCCGTACACGACCACAGGGTGAGCTCGCGGATTTCCTGCGTGGCAGGGGCCGGGGCTAGCGCTCCTGGCAGTAGTTTGAAAATACGGCGGACGATGAAACAGAAACTGCTTTTGATGGCAGCTGGCGGTACGGGCGGGCATATGTTCCCGGCCCAAGCCCTGGCAGAGGCAATGTTGCGCAAGGGCTGGCGCGTGAAGCTTTCGACGGATGCGCGCGGTGCGCGCTATACCGGCGGCTTTCCCCATAGTACTGAGATCTCAGAGGTCTCCTCGGCGACCTTTGCCCGTGGTGGAATACTGGCCAAAGCCCTGGTTGCGCCTAAGATCGCAGCCGGAGTTCTCTCCATGGCGCTGCAGATGCGCAAAGATCGCCCCGATGCGGTGATCGGTTTTGGTGGCTATCCTTCCATTCCGGCACTTGGAGCGGCGACGCTGCTAAAGTTGCCGCGCATGATCCATGAGCAAAATGGCGTGCTGGGCCGGGTCAATCAGCTCTTTGCCACCCGCGTGGCAGGGGTTGCCTGCGGCACCTGGCCAACGGATCTACCAGAGAATGTTCCGCATGAGCATGTCGGCAACCCGGTGCGGACTGCAGTGATGGAGCGTGCAGGGGCCGGCTACATCGCGCCGGGCGACTATCCAATGTCCATCCTTGTGATGGGTGGCAGTCAGGGTGCTCGGATCCTGTCTGACGTGGTGCCTGCCGCTATTGCAGCTCTGCCCGACGAGATCCGCCGCCACTTGCGCATCTCGCATCAGGCCCGCGAAGAGGACCAAGCCCGTGTCGAAGAGTTCTATGCGAGTCATGGCATTCCGGCGGAAGTGCAGCCTTTCTTCCATGACGTACCTGCCCGCATGTCCGAGGCGCAATTGGTGATCTCCCGTGCGGGCGCCTCGTCGGTGGCGGATATCTCAGTGATCGGGCGCCCATCCATTCTGGTGCCCTATGCTGCGGCAACTGGCGATCACCAAACCGCCAATGCCCGTGGGCTGGTTGAGGCAGGCGGTGCCATCATGATCCCGGAAAGCGCTCTTGACGCCGCCGCACTGGCGGAGCAAATGACCGCAGTTTTGAGCAACGCGGGTGCAGCCAATCAAATGTCGCTCTCCGCATTACAAGCTGGCGTTCCCGATGCTACCGAGAGATTGGTGGCCTTGGTCGAGCAGCTGGCAGAGGAAGGATAAAAACATGAACCCTGCAACCAAGCTGCCCGGCGACGTTGGCCCCATCCATTTCGTTGGCATTGGCGGCATCGGCATGTCCGGCATTGCCGAGGTGCTGCTGAACCTGGGCTATGTGGTGCAGGGATCTGATCTCAAAAGCTCAAAAATCACCAAGCGGCTGGAAGAATTGGGGGCGTTGATCTTTACCGGACAAAAGGCCGAGAACCTGGCCGAGGCTGCGGTGGTGGTCATTTCCTCTGCGATCAAGCCCGGCAACCCGGAACTAGACGAAGCCCGTCTTCGCGGGCTGCCAGTGGTGCGGCGCGCAGATATGCTGGCAGAGCTGATGCGGCTGAAGTCCAACATCGCCATTGCCGGCACCCATGGCAAAACCACCACCACTACAATGATGGCAGAACTGATGGTTGCGGGAGGCTTTGACCCCACCATCATCAATGGCGGCATCATCCATGCTTATGGCTCTAACGCGCGGATGGGGCAGGGTGAATGGATGGTGGTTGAAGCGGATGAGAGCGATGGCTCCTTCAATCGTCTGCCCGCGACGATTGCGGTGGTTACCAATATCGACCCGGAGCATATGGAGCACTGGGGGGACTTTGACACCTTGCGCCAAGGGTTTCACGATTTCGTCTCCAATATTCCGTTCTATGGCATTGCGGTTTGCTGCACCGATCACCCAGAGGTTCAGACGCTGGTGGGTCGGATCTCTGATCGGCGAGTGGTAACCTATGGGTTTAATGCGCAAGCGGATGTGCGTGCCTCTAACCTGACATACAAGGGTGGGGTTGCGCATTTTGATGTGCATCTGCAAGCCGAAGACCGTGTGATCGAGGGCTGCACCCTGCCGATGCCTGGCGACCACAATGTTTCCAATGCTCTTTCGGCGGTTGCTGTGGCACGGCATTTGGGAATGAACAGTTCTGAAATCCGTGAGGCTCTGGCAGCCTTCGGCGGAGTGAACCGCCGCTTCACCAAAGTGGGCGAAGTGGATGGGGTAACCATCATCGACGATTACGGTCACCACCCGGTTGAGATAGCCGCCGTGCTGAAGGCCGCGCGTCAGGCCTGTGAGGGGCGCGTCATCGCTGTACATCAGCCACACCGTTATTCGCGCCTCTCCAGCCTGTTTGACGATTTCTGCGCCTGTTTCAACGAAGCTGATGTTGTTGCCATCGCCGAGGTTTTTGCCGCAGGCGAAGACCCGATCGAAGGCGCTAGCCGGGATGATCTTGTCGCTGGACTGGTTCGCCACGGGCACCGCCACGCGCGTGCCCTGATGGATGAGGGAGACCTAGAGCGCCTGGTGCGCGAGCAGGCTCGCCCTGGAGACATGGTTGTTTGCCTTGGGGCAGGAACAATCAGCGCTTGGGCAAATGGCCTGCCAGAGCGTCTGGCGGTCTGCCCCCTGCCTTTGAGTTGAAATTCTTGAATTTGGCCCGCAGGAGGGGCACAGAATAGCAGAACACAAGGGAGGATCCCATGGCAGAACCGCTAAAGCGCAGAATCGGGCTTGGGCTGCTGACAGCCTATGGCGTTGGCGTCATGGTGGGGGCTGGGATCTATGTTCTCGTTGGGGCCGTGGCAGCGGATGCCGGTGTCTGGGCTCCTCTCTCCTTTGTGCTGGCTGGTGTGATAGCGGCTCCAACGGCGCTCTCCTATGCTGAATTCTCTTCTCGTCTGCCAGAAGCAGCGGGTGAGGCGGTCTATGTTGGCAAGGGCTTGTCGTCAGAGGCTATGGCGCTGCTGGTTGGGCTGGCAGTTGTCGCGGCAGGGACCATTTCCGCAGGTGCCGTTCTGCGAGGTGGCGCGGGCTATCTAACAGCGGCTACTGGCTTTGACGGTACCTACGCCATTCTGGTCATGGGGGGACTGCTGACAGCAGTGGCTATTGCTGGTGTTCTCGAAAGCCTGGCCCTTGCGGCGCTTTTTACTGCGATAGAGTTGATCGGGTTGGTGCTGGTCGTCTGGGCAGGCGCCAGCGCTGAGGTATCACCGGATTGGAGCGCGATGGTCTTCCCTCCAGGTCTGCCGCTTATGACTGGGATCGGGTTGGGCGGGGTTCTGGCCTTCTTTGCCTTCATCGGGTTCGAGGATATCGTCAATATGGCTGAAGAAGTGCGCGACCCGGAGCAGATCTTGCCAAAGGCGATCCTGATCTCATTGGTCTTGACCTCAATAATCTACGCTTTGGTCTGCTGGGCCGCGGTGCGTGCGGTTCCCCTGTCGGATCTCACGCAATCGCAAAGCCCGCTGGCCCTGGTTTGGCAGGTGGCGCGTGGGGGCGATGCCAATTTCCTTTCAGCAATAGCGGTCTTTGCGGCGCTGAATGGTATCCTGGCGCAGATCGTAATGGCCTCGCGCGTGCTCTTTGGTTTGGGACGGCGCAATGCGGCCTTGGGAGTGTTCCATCAGGCCAGCGCACGCTTTGGCACCCCGGTTCTTGCCACATTGTTGATTGGTACCCTTGTTGTTCTGGCAGCACTGTTCGTACCACTAGCGCGCCTTGCGGAGCTGACATCAACGGTACTGCTCAGTGTTTTTGTATTGGTCAATCTGGCCTTGATCCGGATGAAACGGTTGCACCCTGGTGCGGGCTTCCGGGTGCCTATGATGGTACCGGTCGTTGGGCTTTTGCTCTCTGCACTGGCGCTTAGCGTTGCGATCGGAGGAATGCTGTGACGCTCTCACTTACTCTTGTGGCGCTTTGGGCGGTGATCGCAAATCTGCTGGCCATGTTGCCAAGCAAAGACAATCACTGGCGTCGCGCCTATGTGTTGGTCGCTATAGGCATCCCTCTACTGGGGTTTGTGGTTTATGAGCATGGCCCCTGGTGGGGGCTGGGCGTGTTGGTCGCAGGCATGAGCGTTCTGCGCTATCCGGTTTTGTATTTTGGACGTTGGCTTAAGCGCTTAATCCGACGATGACCGATGCATTGAAGAGTGCCGGGAAATCCTGTTATTGGCGGGCACGCAGCTGCAAAAGGCGGGACACATGAATATCGATGGCATCCGGGGTAAACTGACCCCTTCACGAGATCTATCCGGCCTTACTTGGCTGCGCGTGGGCGGGCCGGCGGATTATCTGTTTCAACCTGCCGATATTGAGGACTTGCGGAACTTCCTACGTCAGCTCCCGGCGGAAGTTCAGGTTTTCCCTATGGGCGTAGGCTCTAACCTGATCGTGCGGGACGGAGGGCTGCGCGCAGTTGTGATCCGTTTGGGGCGCGGCTTTAATGGTATTGAGTGTCAGGGCAATACAGTCACGGCGGGTGCTGCAGCCTTAGATGCGCATGTTGCGAAAAAGGCGGCCGATGCCGGATTGGACCTGACATTTTTGCGCACCATTCCTGGCTCCATCGGAGGGGCCGTTCGGATGAACGCGGGCTGCTATGGCTCCTATGTGGCAGATCATTTTGTCTCGGCTCAGATTGTGACGCGATCAGGAGAGTTGCTGGAGCTTGGTGCTGAGGATTTGCAGTTTCAGTACCGCCAGACCACTTTCCCAGACGGGGCTGTTTTGGTGTCCGCGACTTTCCGAGCCGAGCCGGGAGAACCTGACGAGCTGCATTCACGGATGGATGCACAGCTCAAAAAGCGCGATGAAACGCAGCCGACCAAAGATCGCACTGCGGGTTCAACCTTTCGCAATCCTGCGGGGTTCTCCTCCACAGGGCGAGTGGATGATGTGCAGGACCTCAAGGCTTGGAAGGTGATTGACAATTCGGGCATGCGCGGCGCGCGGATTGGTGGCGCTCAGATGAGTGAAAAACACTCAAACTTCTTGATCAACACCGGTGGCGCAACTGCCGCAGACCTGGAAGCTTTGGGTGAAGAAGTCAGAAAAAAGGTTTACGAAGATTCCGGCATAACGTTAATATGGGAAATCATGCGGGTCGGAGAGCCGTTGCCAGAAAAATGATCCCAATTCCTATGCTGATAGGGGTAATCACCCTGAACGGTATTGGAAATACAGGCGGGACGCGGGCAGTAGGGCTTTGCAGATCTTAATCATGGTAAAGCAGTCGTTAACGCGTCGGTAAGGTTTGCGGCGCTATGATGGCGGGGTGCCCAAAAAGGTGCCGGATCTTGGCGGGATCCAAAAGAACAAATACAGCGGGTTGCGACGCAGCCCCAAGAAACAAGGGCGAAAAGCCCAAGATATTTGAGGCGCTTGTGGTGAGTGAGTTGAGCAGAACTCTCCCGAAAGTGGCGGTTTTGATGGGTGGACCCTCCGCTGAACGCGAGGTGTCCTTGTCCAGTGGGCGCGAATGTGCCGCCGCTTTGAGGGGGGAAGGTTATGAGGTGGTTGAGCTGGACGCAGGGCCAGACCTTGCCGAACGCCTAAAAGAGATTTCACCGGATGTGGTTTTTAACGCGCTCCACGGTCGTTGGGGTGAGGATGGCTGCGTCCAGGGATTGCTGGAATGGATGGGGCTGCCTTATACGCACTCGGGTGTACTTGCCTCAGCACTTGCCATGGACAAGGAGCGCTCCAAAGCGGCCTACCGCGTTGCAGGCCTGCCGGTAACAGAGAGCATCCTGGCGGACAAAGCCACAGTCATGGCCGCACATGTGATTGCGCCGCCCTATGTGGTGAAGCCGAACAATGAGGGTTCCTCTGTTGGGATCTACATCGTGAACGAGGGTGCCAATACTCCGCCGCAGCTGTCTGACTCCATGCCGGAAACGGTCATGGTGGAGGCCTATGCCCCCGGACGTGAGTTGACGACGACTGTGATGGGGGATCGCGCCCTTGGCGTCACGGATATCATCACAGATGGCTGGTATGACTATGAGGCAAAATATGCTGAAGGCGGATCTCGACATGAGTTTCCGGCAAAAGTTCCGGAGGAGATCGAGGAACTCTGCCTTGCCTATGCGCTGAAGGCCCATGAGATCCTGGGATGTCGTGGCGTGTCACGCACCGATTTTCGATGGGATGAAAGCAAAGGCAAGGATGGCCTGATCCTGCTGGAAACCAATACGCAACCCGGTATGACGCCCACCTCTCTTGCGCCTGAACAGGCCGAAGGGATCGGCATGAGCTTTGGCCAACTCTGTGCCTGGATGGTGGAGGATGCATCATGCGTGCGTTGAAGAGTTCCGGCAGGGTGAAAGAAAACCGGGCTGATCCGGCTCCTTCGCGCCTGCGCTACCGGATACAGCGTTGGATGCTGACACCTGGTATTCGCTTTGGTCTCAAATTTGGCGTTCCTCTGTGTTTGCTGACGGCCGGCGGTCTTGCCTTCCTCGCGGATGAAGCCAGGAGGGACATGGTCATCTCGACGGCGCAGAGCATTCGAATGTCGATCGAGCAGCGCCCGGAATTCATGGTCAATGTGCTTGCCATCGATGGCGTAGGCAGCAGCGTTGCGCAGGATGTGCGCGAGGTGGTGCCGATTGATTTTCCGATCAGTTCTTTTGATTTGGATCTCGCGCAGATCCGGGAAGAAATCGAAGGCCTGGATCCGGTCAAATCTGCGGATGTCCGAATTCGTCCGGGCGGAGTTTTGCAAATCGATGTGAAAGAACGTAGTCCGGCTCTTATTTGGCGTAGTCACGAAGGGCTGGCGCTCTTGGATGAAACCGGCGCACATGTGGCTGAGTTGGGGCAGCGCGCCATGCATCCTGATCTTCCCCTCATTGCGGGAGAGGCCGCGGACCTGGTTGCCGAAGAAGCGCTGCAACTGGTCGCGGCCGCACGCCCCCTTGGCGATCGTATGCGGGGATTGGTGCGCATTGGCGAGCGCCGTTGGGACGTGGTTCTGGATCGCGGGCAGCGCATTATGCTGCCGGTCAAAGATCCGGTGCCCGCGCTGGAGCGGGTGATTGTTGTGAGCGAAGTGCAGGATCTGCTGGAGCGCGATGTCGCCGCTGTCGACATGCGGCTTGGTCAGCGCCCGACAGTACGGATGACAAAAAACGCAGTGGAAAGCTGGTGGCGGATCAGAGAATTGAACGGAGGCGGTTTGTAGGATGACGGATCTTTATCAGTCCCAACGCGCGATGCGGCAAATGCGTCGCCAGGCTATGCAGCGCGGTGTTGTTGCTATTTTGGATATCGGCAGCTCCAAGATCGCATGCCTGATCCTACGGTTCGACGGCACGGGTCGCCTGAGTGAGGATAACTCCATTGGCTCGCTTGCGGGGCAATCGGGTTTTCGGGTGATCGGCGCGGCGACGACGCGCTCACGGGGGGTGCAATTTGGCGAAATCATCGCCATGCAGGAAACCGAGCGCGCGGTGCGCACAGCGGTACAGGCCGCCCAAAAGATGGCGGGCGTGCGTGTTGATCATGTGATCGCCAGCTTCTCTGGGGCGAACCCGCGCTCCTATGGTCTGGACGCGCAGATCGAGTTGGAAGGCCAAGAGGTTTCCGAAACAGAGATTGCCAGAGTGCTGGCCGCCTGCGAGGTCCCGGAATATGGTCCAGGCCGTGAGGTCCTGCATGCGCAACCGGTGAATTTTGCTCTGGACAACCGCTCAGGTCTTGAAGATCCGCGCGGCCAATTGGGGCAGAGCCTGGCAGTGGATATGCATATGCTCACCGTAGATGCAGCCACTGTCCAGAATGTTGTGCGTTGCATCCAACGTTGCGACCTAGAGCTTGCAGGGATTGCCTCATCTGCTTACGCCTCTGCCTATGCGGCTTTGGTTGAGGACGAGCAGGAACTTGGTGCAGCCTGCATCGATATGGGCGGTGGCTCGACTTCGATCTCAGTCTTTATGAAGAAGCACATGATCTATGCGGATGCTGTTCGTATGGGCGGAGATCATATCACTAGTGACATCTCGATGGGGCTTGGAATTCCCACGGCCAATGCCGAGCGGATTAAGACCTTCTGCGGTGGGGTGCATGCCACCGGTGCGGATGATCGAGACATGATTGATATTGGCGGTGATACCGGGGATTGGGAGCACGACAGGCGCACTGTGAGCCGGGCCGAGTTGATCGGTATAATGCGTCCGCGCGTTGAGGAAATCCTGGAAGAAGTCAGATGTCGCCTTGATGCCGCAGGCTTTGAATATCTACCCAGTCAGCAGATCGTTTTGACCGGTGGCTCTAGTCAGATCCTCGGGCTTGATGGATTGGCCAGCAGAGTGTTGGGGCAGCAGGTTCGTTTGGGTCGCCCTCTTCGTGTTCATGGCTTGCCGCAATCAGCAACTGGTCCTGGGTTTTCCTCTGCGGTTGGGCTTAGCCTCTTCGCTGCCAATCCGCAGGATGAATGGTGGGACTTTGAAATGCCCGTTGATCGCTATCCGGCAAGATCCTTGAGCCGTGCTGTTCGCTGGTTTCGAGACAACTGGTAAGTAGGAAATTCCTTCGGAAAAGCTTGATTCCACCCAGATTTTCCTCTTTCGCCCTCGTGACAAAAGAGTAAATCTGGGTTAGGTTTGGTTTAATAGTCGTAAAAAGCGACAGCCAAAGGGCCGAGCAGTGGCCAGCAAAATTGCGCAGTAAGTCTTGCCCCGGCACAATGGCTGGGAAGAGTTCCCTATTGTGTTGTCATCCGCCCTAATCCGCAATATCTGCTTGTTGGGGCGAGACTCTGCGGTTTTCTGCCGAAGAATGGGCCATATTTTGTGGCGTTTTTCGCTTTTTTGGATGACGTGACTCCGCCTTCAAGGTAGGATTGAAGCGGAATATAGAGAAATAGCCCTTGCGGGAGGGCTGAAGCACAGGCGGTAAGAGCATGACATTGAACCTTTCGATGCCCGGGCAAGAAGAACTGAAACCCAAAATCACCGTTTTTGGCGTTGGTGGTGCTGGCGGAAACGCTGTTAACAACATGATCGCAAAAGAGTTGGAAGGCGTCGAGTTCGTCGTTGCCAATACCGACGCTCAGGCGCTGCAACAAAATGCTGCCAAGAGCCGGATCCAACTTGGTGTGAAAGTGACCGAAGGCCTGGGTGCCGGTGCACGCCCCTCGGTAGGTTCTGCCTCTGCGGAAGAGAGCATTGAGCAGATCGTTGATCATCTGGCCGGGGCGCATATGTGCTTTATCACTGCCGGTATGGGGGGAGGCACCGGAACTGGCGCTGCGCCAATCATTGCGCAGGCTGCACGCGAACTCGGTGTTCTGACCGTTGGTGTTGTGACCAAGCCGTTCCAGTTCGAAGGCAACAAGCGTATGCGCCAGGCCGAGGAGGGCGTCGAAGCCCTGCAAAAGGTTGTGGATACGCTGATCATTATTCCGAACCAGAATCTCTTCCGTCTTGCCAATGAAAAGACCACCTTCACCGAAGCCTTCTCGATGGCTGACGATGTGCTCTATCAAGGTGTCAAAGGCGTGACGGACCTGATGGTTCGCCCAGGCCTTATCAACCTGGACTTTGCCGATGTGCGTGCCGTAATGGACGAGATGGGCAAGGCGATGATGGGTACCGGCGAGGCCGAGGGCGAAGATCGCGCGGTTCAGGCTGCTGAAAAAGCCATTGCCAACCCGCTGCTAGATGAAATCAGCCTGCGCGGTGCCAAGGGTGTGCTGATCAATATCACCGGTGCGCATGACTTGACGCTGTTTGAGCTGGACGAGGCAGCCAACCGTA
>NZ_AAYC01000021.1 GCF_000169455.1 Roseobacter sp. SK209-2-6
CGGGCCCAACGGGAAGAGATCTCTTACTCAAGAGATCGATGACAGGCGGGAGCGCATCGGAGTATGAAGGCCTAAAGCAGAGAGATGGAGGGAGGGCCGGAGGCAAGTTGGCCGATGCAAGCGGCCTGGTATCCATTGTCGCGCAGTTCCTGAATAAGCAATTCAACTTGATCCGGGGAGACGGCTGCTAACAGCCCCCCAGCGGTCTGTGGGTCAAACAGCAGAGATACCGCTGGCATACCCGCCAACTCCGGTGCAAGCGCCAGGTTGTCTTTAAACAAGGAAGAGCGGGTCCCGGCATCCGAGAGCGCAGCAGCACCTGGCATCTGCGGTATCGCAGACATGTCGAGCTGCGCCCCGAGGTCAGAAGCCTCGCAAATACCCAGAAGGTGACCGGTCAAGCCAAAGCCCGTTACATCGGTCATAGCATTGGCCCCCCTCAGGATCGTAGCGGCTTTCCCTTGCGCCTGGCACATCAAGGTCAAGGCTGCGGCAACATCTGCCCCCTGGGCCTCGCCGGCCATCTCCGCGGCCATCAAAACACCGGAGCCGATAGGTTTGGTCAAGATCAGATGATCCCCCGCCTGTGCCCCTGCCAGTGTTATGGGCCTATCACTACACAGGCCCGTAACAGTGAAGCCAATCGACAGCTCATCCCCTAGGGACGTATGACCGCCGACGATCTCGGCTCCGGCTTCCTGGAAAACCTGGCTGGCACCCTGCATGATTTCCCGCAGCGTGCGTTCCTGCACTTTGGGCGAAAGACGTGGGAGGATCAGATTTGCGGTGGCGGCCTGTGGCGTCGCACCCATCGCCCAAATGTCCCCTAGCGCATGGACCGCAGCGATACGCGCCATCAGATAGGGGTCTTGGGTAAAGGCGCGCAGATGATCGGTGCTGATCACCTGCCGGGCCTCACCGATGCGTAAAACAGCTGCATCATCGCCGGGCAGGCTTTCGATATCCGCGCGTTGCGAGGGGGGCAGATCAGCCAGGGCTGCGCGCAAGGCTAGGCGCCCTGCCTTGGCCCCGCAACCGCCACACATGGGCTTTTCACCCAGCGCATCCGGCAGGTCATCGGTATGTTCTGGCGGCAGTTCAGCAGGCTCCATTTTGGGGAGTTCGCGGAATTTTTCCATGAAGTTCCGATCGATCCGGTCCTTCCAGCGCCAGACTAGAGGCCCTGCGAACTGTTGTCCAAAACGATCCCCCAAAGCCTCTTGGCTGCCCAGAGAAATGAGCTTTAGATAGTCTTGTTGGGGCTGGTAGCGTCGCAGTGGATCCCCTGTCAGCAGGGCACGCATATTGTGAAACAGCACCGGTGCCTGACGCACTGCATAGACCCCGGCCTTGGGGCGCGGCGCATGAGAGAGATGGGCACAGTCCCCGGTGGCAAAGATGGCGGGATCCGAACTTTGCAGGGTCTCGCCAACCTGAATAAATCCGTCTTGCAGTGCCAGCCCTGACTGGGAGAGCCAATCATGTGGCCGCGCGCCTGCGGCACCGGTGGTGAAATCCGCAAGCACAGAGCGCCCATCGGTGAGAAGGATGCGATCCGCCTCGACCCGGGCAATCTCTGCATTCTCAACAAGGGAGACGCGGTGTTCGCTGAAGGCACGCAACATCTGTTTGCGCAGTCTGGGTGTTGCTTGCCCCAGAACAGGGCCGCTGTCGATCAATGTGGCAATGCCCAGGCGTCCTCGCAGTTTCAGGGCATAGGCCATGGCAAGGACCAACTCGGCCCCGGCCACCCCACCGCCGATGACGGCGATATTGACCGGGCCTGTCCCCTCGCGGAATTCCTGCCAGGATTGGGCAAAGGGGCCAAGGGGTTTGGCTGGTATGCCATGTTCTGCAAAACCGGGCATCCCGGGCATCTGCGAGGTTATCCCTACATCGACCGAGGCCAGATCAAAGACGATCGGGGGGCGCCCGGTCACATGAACTTCGCGGGCCTCAGGATCCAAGTGTTCCGCTGCGCCTAGGATGACTCGCGCCCCGGCAAAACGCGCCAGCCTCACCAGATCGATATCCAGCTCCTCACGCGTGTAGTGGCCCGCCACAAAGCCCGGCAACATGCCTGAGTAGGGCGCGGTAGGGCCGGGATTGATCACCGTGAGTCGCGCACCGGGCAGGGGTTTCATCCCCCATTTCAGCAAAAAAAGCGCATGGGTATGTCCGCCTCCGATCAAAACCACATCCTGGGTTGCGGGCAGAGGGGGGCTATGCATGGGCTCTTATGCCTTTTGATAAAACTCACATTGCAGCCCTTTTGGCAGGGCTGCATTCGGATCTCTTTGAGATAGGGCAAGAAAGAGGGGAAAACGCATCCTTTGCTGGGACTAGGCAGAGGATTGCTTCTCTTCTTCGCCCTCAGGCTCAACGTCATGGGTCGCCCAGATCCCGTCTTCACCGGCGGGGGGCAGGCTTTTGAGTGTTTCATGCCGGTGCAGATGCACCTTGGCAATGAACAAGGCTGTGACCGGAGCTGTCAGAAACAGGAAGAGGGTGATCATCACCTCATGCAGCGACAGGTGGCCTTCGACTGCGATGCCATGCACCATCGAGGCCAGAAGCACGCCACCAACCCCAAGGGTTGTTGCCTTGGTAGGGGCGTGCAGGCGTGACATGGGGTCATTGAGTTTGATCAGGCCAAAGGAGCCGACAAAGCCAAAGATCCCTGCCATGATCAGGAAACCCGCGATCAGATATTCGGTTATCATGCCCAGCCCCTCCATCATTCGATAATATTGCCGCGCAGGATAAAGCGGGCATAGGCAACGGTTGAGACAAAGCCGAGCATGGCGATGATGAGTGCGGCCTCAAAGAAAATCTCGGTGCCGAGCGCCAGGCCATAAAGCACCATGAGGGCCAGGGCATTGATGAACATGGAATCCAGCGCCAGGATCCGGTCGGCGATTTCCTCGGCTGATAGGATCTTCCAGAGGTTCATCAGAACCGCCAAGGCAAAGCAGACAAAGGCAAAGAGGGCAGCATAGGTAATCATTCAAAGATCTCCATCAGGCGGCGCTCATAGCGCTGTTTGATCTCATCTCGCACCGCCTCGGGGTCCTCGGCATCCAGGCAATGCACCAAAAGGGCGTGACCCTCGGCGGAGAGGTCCGCAGAAACCGTGCCAGGGGTCATGGTGATGGTGCCCGCCAGGGCGGTGATGGCCTCGGGTGTTTTGAGGTCCAGTGGGACAGTGACCCAGCGCGGCTGGCGTCGGCTGTTGGGTTTGAACAGCACGATGCGTGCGACGGTGATATTGGCCATGACAATATCCCAGAGCACAATCAGAATATAGGCCGCGATCTTATGCGGTTTTTTCATCCGGGCTTGCTCTGGCCAATAGGGCTGGGTCAGGAAGGGGATCACCAGCCCCAAAAGAAAGCCGAAGACCAGCGAATTCAGGGTCCAGCTGCTGGCCAGCAAGACCCAGGTGAGGGTCAAAAGCAACGTAAGGATGGGGTGCGGGATGACCCTGCGGAATAGTCTCATGGCCGATCCTTTCCTATTTGCTTGCGCCGCCAAGAACGGCGTCGATATAGATCTGCGGATCATAGAGCTGTTCAGCCGTGGCCGCGGCATATTTGGTGGCGGGTCCCGCAAAGGCTGTCAGCAGGACCAAACCAGCCAGCAGGGCAAAGCAGGCAACAAAGGGCAGGGCAGCCCGGTTTCGCGCCGCGTCTTCCGCTAGATCCTCTTGGCTTCGCTGTTCTCCTCCCTGTGAGGCATCATCGCTACCTTCAGCAGCCATAGCGTGGCTTTTCCAGAACAACAGGCTGCCCGCCCGTGCCAGGCCAAGAATGGACACCAGCGAGCCTAGCAGAACCACGGTCCAGATCCACCAGGCGTGGCTGCTCTCGCGCGCGGCATCCAGTACCAGAAGCTTGCCCAGAAAGCCCGAAAGCGGCGGCATACCCGCCATGGCGATGGCACCGGCAAAGAAGAGCGATGCAATCAGACCGCTTTGCGGCATTGGCTTCTTGGCGACAATCTCAATCCCTTGCCGTTCCGAAACCAGATCCACCACCAGAAACAGAAAGGCCGTCGCCAGGGTGGAATGCAACAGATAGTAGAGCGCCGCAGAGGTGCCTTCAGGAGTGAACAGCGCAATCGCAGTCAGCAGAGTGCCCATGGATGTGATCGCACCAAAGGCCACCAGACGCCCGATACGATAAGAGCCCAGGATGCCGATGGCCCCGATACCCAGGGTGACCAGGGCTGCGGGCAGTAGCCAAGCGCCCGAGAGGCCCGCAGTGATGGCCAGATCAGGGCCAAAGACCAGTGTGTACATGCGCAGGATGGCATAGGCGCCAACCTTGGTCATGATGGCAAAGAGCGCTGCAATCGGCAGCGGCGCATTGGCGTAGGAGGCTGGCAGCCAGAAATGCAGCGGAATGACCGCCGCCTTGATGGCGAAGACCAGGAGCAGCATCACAGCACCCACCCGCAAGAGGGCGGTATCCTCAGCTGGCAGCTCTGCCACTCTCACAGCTAGGTCCGCCATATTGAGCGTGCCGGTCACCGAATAGAGCGTTCCCAGCGCGAACAGAAAGAGGGTCGAACCCAGGAGATTATAGACCACATATTGCACACCGGCCTGAAAACGCCGGGTGCCGCCCGCGTGGATCATCAACCCATAAGAGGCAATCAGAAGCACTTCGAAGAAGACAAAGAGGTTGAAGGCATCGCCGGTCAGAAAGGCGCCCTGGATACCCATCAGCTGAAACTGGAACAGGGCATGGAAATTGGCGCCGCGCTTATCCCAGCCAGAGCCAACCACATAGAGGTTTACCACCAGCGCCAGCACTGAGGTAAGCAGCACCATCAGGGCCGACAGCCGGTCGAGCACCAGAACGATGCCAAAGGGGGCGGGCCAGGCGCCGAGCTCATAGACCTGTACAGAGCCATCTGCCGCCTGTGCGGCCTGCACCAGAGAGACCGCGACCAGTACCACCGAGCAGGCCAGTGAAAAGATCCGCGTGAGATCCAGATGATGGCGCACCACCATGATGATAAAGGGCGCGACCAGGGCGGGCAGGACGACCGGCGCAATCAGGAAATGGTTCATGCGTTCTCTCCCTCGTCTTCCGGGTGGTCGGGCATGTCGATGCGGTCATCGCGGGAAGAGAGATAGGCGGCCAGCGCAATCATCACCACCACGGCCGTCATGCCAAAGGAGATCACGATCGCCGTCAGCACCAGCGCCTGGGGCAGCGGGTCGGTATAGGCGATCTCCTCATATTTGTTGAGGATCGGGGGCGCATTCACCGCCAGCCGACCAGTGGCAAAGAGGAAGATATTGACCCCATAGGTCAAAAGCGAAAGGCCCAGGATCACCGGAAAGGTCTGGCGGCGCAGGATCAGATAGATCCCGGCAGCGGTAAGGACCCCTACGGCGGAGGCAACCAGGAGTTCCATGCTCAGACCTCGTCACTGTTTTGTTGCGGCGCGTCATCGCGGGCCGGGTTGATATCCATGGCGTGTTCGGTGCTCATACCCGGTTGCCAGGCAAAGCGGGCAAGGCTCTCCAGTGCCAAAAGGACCGCGCCCACCACGGCGAGGAAGACCCCAAGGTCAAAGAGCGCGGCGGTGGCCCATTCAAACTTCTCCAGCGGTGGCCAGTAGAGATAGCCGTAATCGCTGGTGAGGAAGGGCATGTCGTTGAACCAGGCGCCGAGGCCTGTGGCTGCTGCGATCAGGACGCCAGAGCCGATGATGCCATGATAAAACACCCGCTGCCGCTCGGAGGCCCAGGTAAAGCCGGAGGCCATATATTGCATCAAAAGCGCAATCGCGGCGATCAGACCGGCGATAAAACCGCCACCGGGCAGGTTATGGCCACGGAAGAAGATATAGGCAGCAACCATCAGCGCCAGCGGCATCATCACGCGAGTGGCGACAACCATCATCATCGGATGGGCATCCCCAGCCTGCGGCATGTCAGGCTTGCGGTTGAGCAGATAGGCCCGCACGCGGGTGCCCAGTACCGCTTCGGTCAAGGCAAAGATCACCAGGGCCGCAATGCCCAGAACGATGATTTCACCAAAGGTGTCATAGCCCCGGAAGTCCACCAGGATGACGTTCACCACATTGGTGCCGCCGCCGCCTTTGTAGGAATTGGCCAGGTGATATTCCGAGATCGAGGGCATGGCGAAATCGCGCAGCATCAGCGCATAGATCAGCGCGCTTGCGCCCAAGCCGCCGATGACAGCAATGGCGCCGTCACGAGCCCGCACCCAATTGGGCGCTTTGATAGGGCTTTCCTTGGGCATGAAGTTCAGCGCCAGAAGCAGCAGAACCATGGTCACAACCTCGACGGACAGCTGGGTCAGTGCCAGATCGGGCGCCGAAAGATAGTTGAAGCCCATGGAGACCACCAGGCCAACCACGCCGATCAGCACCAGCGACAGTTGGCGCTGGCGGTGCTTGGCGACGACAGCGCCGGTGGCGATGACTAGGCAGAACCAGGCGATCAGCGGGATAGGTCCGACATTCTGCACCTCACGGGTAGCCGCTGCCAAGGTGCCTCCCTGATAGGCGTAGTAGCTGATGCCGATGATAAAGAGCATCATCACAAAGGCATAGCGGGTGATGGCCCCATTATGCAGCCCGTCGGTGATCAGCTGCGCCAGCTTGGTCAGCCCATGCATCAGGCGGTCAAAGATGGCTTTTGCTTCGGGACGAGGAGCGGCCTCCCAGGCTGCCTGAAGGGGGCGGTGTAGTTTCAGCAAAAGCGCGCCACCCAGAACCGCAGCAATCGACATGTAGAGCGCCGGCGTCAGCCCATGCCAGAGCTTGAGCGAGTAATAGGGCAGATCATTGCCGCCAGTGACCGCGCCTGCGGCAACGGCAACCATGGGGCCGGCGAGTTTTGCCGAGAATAAGCCAATCAGGATCACCAAGGTGATCAGGAAGGCCGGGCCAAGCCACATGCCGGGACCCGGATCATGGGGCTGTGCGGGATAGTCGCTGCGCTTGGGGCCCAGGAAAACATGCACGATGAAGCGGAATGAGTAAGCGGCAGAGAACAGTGCTGCAATCAGGGCCAGGCCCGGCACCAGATAGTGTGATCCGCCCCAGAGGGTATGCACGGTCTCTTCCAGCATCATTTCCTTGGAGAGGAAGCCGTTGAAGGGTGGAATGCCTGCCATCGACAAAGATGCGACCAAGACAATGGTAAAGGTCACCGGCATCAAATGGCGCAGCCCGCCCAGGCGTTTGATGTCGCGGGTATGGGCCTCATGATCCACAATACCAGCAGACATGAAGAGCGCGGCCTTGAAGGTCGCATGGTTGATGATGTGGAAGACAGCGGCCACCGCTGCGATCTTGGTGCCAAAACCCAGCAGCATGGTGATGAGGCCCAGGTGGCTGACGGTGGAGAAGGCCAGAAGCGCCTTCAGGTCATCCTTGAACAGGGCAATCACCGCCCCCAGCAGCATGGTAATCAGCCCGGTTGTGGCGACGATATAGAACCACTCCGGCGTGCCTGCCAGAACCGGCCAGAGCCGCGCCATCAGGAAGAGCCCGGCTTTCACCATGGTGGCGGAATGCAGATAGGCGGAGACCGGCGTCGGTGCGGCCATGGCGTGCGGCAGCCAGAAATGGAATGGGAACTGCGCCGATTTGGTGAAACAGCCCAAGAGGATCAGGATCAGCGCAGGCAGATAGAGCGGGGAGGCCTGGATCAGGTCTTTGTTTTGCAGAATGACGCTCAGATCATAGGAGCCGACGATATGGCCGAGGATCAGCATCCCTGCAATCATCGCCAGCCCGCCAGACCCAGTGACAGCCAGCGCCATGCGCGCGCCCTGGCGCCCTTCGGGCAGGTGCTTCCAATAGCCGATCAGCAGGAAGGAGGAGAGCGAAGTGAGCTCCCAGAATACCAGCAACAATAGAATGTTATCGGACAGAACAATACCAACCATCGCGCCTTGGAAGAGCAGGAGGTAAGTATAGAACTGCCCCATCGGATCTTCGCGTGAGAGGTAAAACCGCGCGTAAAGAATGATCAGCAACCCAATGCCTAAGATGAGCGTGGCAAAGAGAAAACCCAGACCATCGAGGAAGAAGTTCGCGTTCAGCCCCAGGCCGGGCAGCCAGTCAAAGCGCGCCTGCACCACCTCACCGTTGAAAACGGCCGGGATGTGCAGCATCAGGCCGGTGAAGGCCAGAAAAGTCGTCAGCCCCGCCGCCGAGGCCGAGGCATTGCGCCCGGCGCGGATCAGCAGCGCGGGGAATACGGCGCCGAGAAAGGGCAGGGCCGCAATCAAAAACAGGGACACGTGCAGTTCTCCTGGAAGGTCTTAGGCATTAGGCCAAGGCTTAGGCAATTTTTCGCAACTGTTCCAGTCCCGTGGGCGCTTTCCCAGCCAAGCGTGGTGCTTTGACGCCATCTAGTCCTTTTCCCATGCTATTTTGAGGGCTGATTGAAGGTTTTCGTCTTGAAGTAGCCGCAGCACGGGAGAGGTTGACGAGAAATTGATCTTTGGACGCACAGCCATAGGCTGCAGCCCGGAGTGGAAGCTGATAAATCTCACTGTTAGATCTATTGATTAGTCTCGTAACGAAGAGGGCATCAGAAACAATGTCTAAAAACAAGCCTGACCCTGCACCGGACGAAACAGCGCCGGTGGGCAAAACCCGCAGGCAATTCCTTCTTGGTGGCGGTGCCGTGATCGCCTTGGCCGCGGGCGGGGTCTGGTGGCAACGCCGTCAACCAGCGGCCCATGACAACCCGCGTCTTACTCCGGCAGAGGCCTATCGCAAAGCGCTTTCGGGAGACCTGACCCTGGTTGATATCCGCACCCCACAGGAGTGGCGCAGCAGTGGGGTGCCGGTTGGCGCGGTGCAGATCGATATGCGGCGCGAGGATTTCTTTGTAGCCCTGGAGGAGGCTCTTGGTGGGCGCCGTGATGCACCGGTTGCGGTGATCTGCGCCCGGGGGGGGCGTTCAGCCCGAATGAGTCTGGCGATGAAAGACGCAGGTTTCAGCAAGGTGATGGATGTGCCGGAGGGGATGTTGGGCAGCAGAGCAGGTCCGGGCTGGATCGCCGGAAACCTGCCAGTGGCGCGATGGGAGGGATGAGTATGGGGGGGTGGAACCATTGGAAGGCGGGTCTGTTGCTGGCTCTGCCGATGAGCATTGCCAATGCGGCCTGGGCCGAATGCGACTCCCACTCCGGGACATGCGAGATCGCAACCGGCAGCTATCACATTGTTTTGCCACAAGGGGACGAGCATTCGACAGAGGCTGAACTTCCAGCGGTGGTCTTTCTACATGGGCACGGGGGATCAGGCGCTGGATCGCTGCTCAACCAAAGCCTGGTCGAAGGGTTGACCGCGTGGGGCTATGCGGTGATTGCCCCAGATGCCCTACCACGCCGGGGCACCCGCAGCTGGACCTTTTTTCCCGGCTGGGAAGGGCGCGATGAAATCACTTTTTTGCAGGATGTGGCGGCGGATGCTGCGGAACGTTTTGGTCTGAAACGTGAAGAAATGGTCCTAGCGGGGTTTTCTGCCGGGGCCTTTATGGTGAATTACCTGGCCTGCGCGGAACCTGACAGCTTTGCTGCCTATGCGCCGATTGCCGGTGGGTTCTGGCGTCCACAACCGGAGCACTGCGCGGGACCAGTGCGCCTGTTCCAGAGCCATGGTTGGCAGGATGGGGTTGTGCCCTTGGAGGGGCGCTATCTGGGTGGCGGACGGTTTCAGCAGGGGGATATCTTTGCAGGGCTGGAGCTGTGGCGAGAGGCCAATGGCTGCATCGAACAAGCGCCCGAGAAACGTGAGATCAAGGGAGAGACCCTGCGCAGAAGCTGGAACTGCACTGAGGGAGGCGATATCGCGTTTGTGCTTTATCCCGGTGGCCATCAAATTCCGGCAGAGTGGTCCGATTGGATGGTGGATTGGTTCGAAGCGGCGGATCCTGGCGCAGGCTAGCGCGGGCTGCCCAATATGTTGATTCTAGCCTGTTGATGCGCTTGGCAAGGGCGACGAGGGCGATCAGCAATGCGACGATAGCTTGTTGCGGGAAGCTTGTTTCGTGGCGTCTTGCTCTGGATTTCCCAGGCTCCCTGTACTGGGTGTGCTCCCGCGCCTGTTTCATGCTTCAAAGAAGCCCGAAAATCAGCCTTGGGCCCTGCAGCGCCCCTGACGGGGCGCTGCAGTCGTTCTGCTATTGCGTTGACGGCGAGCGAGGTGAGCGCGTCACTCTGCGGCGGAGCCTGCCTGACTATCCAGAAAATGACGCAGATGCTGCCGGTATTGGCGTGCCATACGGGTGATCCGGGGCTCGCGGTAAAGCACAGGCGTTCCCATCCAACCCCGAGAAACCTGGCTGGCCTGCAGACCAGAGAGAGCGGAAAGCGGCACCGCCAGGATCAGCGACAGGGCAATGGGCACCAGCCAAAGCGAGACCAGACCGGCAATGATACCGCCCCAAAGCGCAAGACCACTTAGGGTCTCCAGCGCGTGGCAGATGAGCAGAGTGCGTAGCCCGTAACTGCCGCCATCACGGGCCTGAGGCGACCAGCCGCGCTGCAATCCGAACAGGGTGCGGAACACCGCAATCATCTGCTGCACCATCAGGATCGGCGCGTAGAGGATCGCCAGTGCAATTTCTGAAAGAACCGAGAGCACAAAACGCCCCAGGCCGCCATAATCCGCAAGCCTGCCACCGGTCAGAACAACGGAAATCACCGCAAGCAGCTTTGGCGCCAAGAGCATGGCATAGATCAGGAGGATCACCAGAACGTGCCGTGGCTCTGACATGTCGGGCCAGGAGGGTCGCGAGGGGTTGCTCTCGCTGAAGTAGGAAATCACCGAGACCTCATCACCAAGACCGATGAGTGCCCAGATCACCAGCAGCGCAAACCAGATTGGCGCCATCAGATAGCCAATGGCCCCATGCAAGAGATGAAAGCGCGACATGGCAAAGAACCCCTTGGCCCCAAGCAGATTGAGATGCTGCAGATTACCCTGGCACCAACGCCGATCCCGCAGGATATGGTCGATCAGGGTGGGCGGGGTCTCTTCATAGGAACCCCCAAGGCGTGGCAGGAAACGCACCCGCCAGCCAGCTCGGCGCAAAAGACCTGCTTCGACAAAATCATGGCTCATGATCAGCTTTTCACGGCCTGTCAGGCGAGAGCGCAAAAGAGGCAGACCTGCACAGGCGGCAAAGGCGCGGGTGCGGATGATGGCGTTATGGCCCCAGTAGTTGCCCTCATGCCCGCACCAGCGCGCCAGTCCTTCGGCCAGGGCGAGCCCGTAAACGCCATTGGCAAACTGCTGCATACGTCCAAAAATGGACTGCGCACCAATGAGCTGGGGGTAGCTCTGGATCAGCCCGGCACTTGGATCGCGCGAAAGGGCATCTGCTAGACGGGAGATGGCGCGACCGGTCATCAGGCTATCGGCATCCAGCACCAGCATGGCCTCATAGCCCGCCCCCCAGCGCTTTAACCAATCGCTGATATTGCCGACCTTGCGGCCAATGTTGTCGGCACGGCGACGGTAGTAGAGCTCCATCCCCTCGGGCAGGCTCGCGCGCAGTGCCTCGACACTCAGGCGTTCCTGCTCGGCAAGCGCATCATCGCGGGTGTCGGACAGGATGAACATGGCGTAGCTGTGGCCACAGCTGCGGGCCTGCAGCTCTTCCAGCATGGATTGCACATTGCCCAGCACATACCAAGGGACTTCGTTATAGACGGGGACCAGCAGCGCCACCTTCATGGGCTTTACCGGAGCACTGGGGCGGCTGCGGTCGCGTTTGGAGAGCGAATAAAGCCCAAGAAGCACGGTAGAAACGGAAAAGCAGATCCAGAAGAAGTTAAAGGCGATCAGCGCCAGCAAAAGCACTTCGAGCCAGGTAAAGCCGCCATCTGCAAACCAGCCCTGCATCACCCAGGTCAGGGCCGCTGTCGCCAACATGGCAGGGGAAAATGCCAGAATGCGCCACAGGGCGACCTGTCTGGGGGCCTCCGCCATTGGTGCGCTCTGATCCCGGAAGGGGGCAGCAAAATCCTGCTCTGGCATCTCCATTGGCTGCAGTACCGGCATCAGTGGCTCTGGCCGTAACTCTCGCGAGGGGATTTCTCCGGGTTTTAAAGCCACTGTCATGCGGTCCACCGATAGAGCCAGACTTCGCTGGCAGCTTTGCCCTCACGGCGAAGCTGCAGGCGGAGTTCCACGTGGTTTTCTTCATTCGGGGCAAAGCTGAAGGCAAGACGCAGCCCGCCGGTGGCCGGGTTTCTTTGCAAGACTCCCTCACTCACCTCAACATGCGGAGAAGAGAGATGCACCTCGACCTCATCGGGGTTCCCTTCCAAGAGCGGATGGGCTTCGAAATCCACCGTCATCAAGCGGCCCGGGGTGCCAAAAATGCGCGCACCTGCGGCGGTATCGATCACTCGGGCCAGATCCAGGCCCGGCTCTTCGCCCCAGCTGAGACGATAAGACAGGGGGATCTCACTGCCTGGTGCATAGGGTTCACGCGGGCGCCAATAGGCAACGATATTGTCGTAGATCTCTTTGTCGGCCGGAATTTCCACCAGGGTCACAGCCCCCTTGCCCCAGTCGCCCTTTGGTTCCACCCAAAGGCTGGGGCGGCGGTGATAGAAGGCTTCCAGATCTTCGAAGTCCCCCAACTGACGAGAGCGTTGCATCAGGCCAAAGCCGCGCGGGTTTTCATCGACGAAGGAGGAAATCTGCAAACGTGTCGGATTTGCCAGCGGCCGCCACAGGGTTTCGCCATTGCCGTTTTGCACCAAGAGCCCGTCACTGTCATGCACATTGGGACGAAAATCGTCAAAGCGGTTGCGGTTGGTACGATCAAACAGAAACATCGAAGTCAGTGGCGCCAGTCCGGCGTGGCTGAGCTCTTCACGGGCGAAGAGGCGGGCTTCCACATCCATGATGGTATTGCTGCCCGGTGTCACGGTAAAGCGGTAGGCCCCCGAGACGGATGGAGAATCCATCAGCGCATGGACCACCATATAGCGCTGATCCGGGGCGGGTTTTTCCAGCCAGAATTCGATGAAATCAGGGAATTCTTCGCCCATGGGGTCGCCGGTTTTCAGTGCCAGCCCGCGCGCTGAAAGGCCATAGGATTGACCGATGCCAATTGCGCGGAAATAGCTGGCGCCCTGGAAGACGCAGAATTCGGTCTTTTTGCCCGGCTGGTCCAATTGGGTGCGCAGGCGAACGCCGCTGTAGCCCAGATCGGGCGGATTGCTGAGGGGCGGGGCAATCTCTCCGCGCTTGAACAGGGCCAGATCAAAGCCAAAGGGGCGGGTCATACCCTGATCGACTGTATTTACCTGCACCGTATGACGGAAGTAGAGCCCCGGCAGGAAGAGGTCGATGTTGTAGCTGCTGTCTCCATCAGCCCAGATCGCATCCTCAAGACGGAAGCGATGTGCTTTATACTGATCATAGGACAGATCCAGCCAATCCTGTGGCACCAGGGGCCGGGATTGATAGGGTCTCTCTGCTAGGGCACGGGCGCGGTCGATGACCACTTCATGGGAGAAGGCCGCTGCCCCGCTCGCCGCAGCCTGATGCAGGGGCAGGGCAGTGAGAATGGTCGAGGAAAGGAGGCTGGTCAGAAAGCCACGGCGGCTGAAGCTGCTCATCGTTTGGCCCTCCAGGGCTGCGATTTGAACCAGCCCGCCGCATAGGCGCAGACAATGATCAGGGCAAAGCCTGCCAGATTGGCCGCAGCGGTGATCAGGATGCCGCGGTCTGTCTGATCCAGCGCAAAGCCGATGAGACGGGCCAGAGCCATGGAGAAGACAAAGACCGCCAGGCTTTGCTGCCCCACCTTGGTGATGATCCCAAGGAGATAGGCCCAGACCCGCGCGCTCAGTGAATGCCCGGAGGCAATCAGACGCTTGCCGCCTTCACCGGCGATCAGCCACCCCAGATAGGCCAGCGCCAGGAAATGAGCATAGCGCAGCAGGCCAAAGTCGGTTTTTTCACGCCACTGCGCCGTGGTTTTCCACCAGGGGCGGATCAGATCCCCCAGATCTCCGTTGGCGGCATCGACCCAGAGGAAAACCTTCCAAGACCCAAAGGGGGCTGACAGAACCAGGAAAGCAGCCGCAACCACCCCCAAGAGGGCCGAGACCGGCGGTTTGGGCAGCCAACCCTTCATGAAGGCAAAGCCGGTAAAGAACAGCAATTGCCAGCCAAAGGGGTTAAAGAACCATTCGCGCGCGGACCAAGGCTCGGCCGGCAATGAGGCGCCATCAGGGCCGAGGCCGATCAGATAGGGGTTGGCGGCCAGCCAAATGAGAGCAGAGGCCAGCGCGATGGACCAGAGGCCAATGCGCTCCAGCCCCATCATCAGTGGCATCAGGGCCAGAACCACCAGATACATCGGCAAGATGTCAAAGTAGTTGGGCACATAGGTGAGGGTGAACAGCCCCACCAGCTGCGGCGCCGGATCCTTAAAGAAATGCTGCAGGTTCAAGGAGTTGATATAGGTCTTGTCAAAGGCGCCATAGGTATCAAGCGCGGCCATGGTCATGGCAACAAAGAAGAAGAGGCCGATATGCGCCCAAAAGACCTGCCAGCAGCGAAACAGCACCCGTGCGGTTCCCAGCCACCAGCCCCGGCGGGCAAAAGAGCCACCAAAGGCAATGGCCGAGGCCATGCCGGAGCAGAAGACAAAGATCTCGGTCGCATCCGAAAAGCCAAAGCGCGCAGGAATCCAGCCGGTCCAGCGGTTGCCGGGGATATGGGCGACCAGAATGATGAACATGGCGATGCCACGATAAAAATCCAGTCGCGGGTCGCGCACCCGCGGCGCTGCAGCAGAGAGCGGCGCCGTTGGGGAGGCGGGCTTGTTTGCCGCTTTGGCACGGGATGCTGGAAAGGGAGAAACCTCCGCCATGCTTGGCTGATCCTTGTTCATTTTTCTTGGTCTTTGTCGTTATTCTGCAGGCATGCTCTGGCTGTCTGTCCCGGAGCGCCCTGCTGCGATCAACTCGCGGCGCGCCAGGGCATAATTGTCTTCCCCGCCGGCCCGTTTGGCGCGGCGATCATCCAGGATCGCCTCTGCTGCGTCGAATTCTCCGGCGCGCAGGCCGGCATCGATGGTCATGCGCTCAAAAACATCGCGCTGCGCATGGCTGCCGCCTGCCAGCTGCATGTCCTTGCGAGCGCGAGTCAAATGGGCAAAGGCCAGCGTATAATCCCCATCACCAAAGGCTTCCAGCCCGTTGGCAGCGTGGCAACCGGGGCTGGCCATGCGTTCTTGGGCTTCGTTGTTGCGGGTTTTGGCATCTTCGTGGATCCGGGTGACCAAGCGACGGGCTTCAGCTTTGCGGTCGCGACCTGCGAGCGCCAGCAGATAGTGCAGATCGGCAAAGATCAGGCTGCCATCCTCTGTCCGATTGGCACAAAGTTCCGACAGCTCTTCCCAGCGGTTGCCAACCGCATGGCCGTTCAGCTCTAGCCGCATCAACAGGGAAGTTGCGTTGGAGATGTCGCGGTAATCGTCGGTCTTATCCTTGCGAACCTCAGTATCATAGAGCACCAGCGCCTTATCCGCCTGGCCCAGATCCAGATGCATCAAGGCCTTGTGCCACCAGACGTGATAGCGGAAGTTGTTACAATGGTCCCAGGCTTCTTCACGGCCCTCGAGCCAATCGAGCCCCTGTTTGGCATTGCCGGTCATTTCATGGACATGGGCCACAGAATGCAACCCCCAGGCGTCATCCGGCGCCATCCACAGGGCCTGCCGCCCGGTCACCTCGGCCTTTTCATAAGAGCCGGTTTCTTCCAGGGCGAAGGAATAGCACCCCAGCAGGTAGCCGCGCCCGGCATGTTCCGGTGCATAGGCAGGCATCACTCGTTCGATCGATTCCCGCATCCCTTTGGGATCCCCCATGATGAACCGGATCCCGTGGCTAAGCTTCATCGCCAGCGTATCCGTCGGGAAATCTGTCAGAACCCGTTCCATAATCTGGATGGAACGGCTGGGGCGTCCATGAAGCCAGGCTTCGAGCGCATCGACATATCTCTGTTCCCGAGGGAGGGCGGAGTCATAGTTGGCTTTTGCATCCTTCAAAGCCTCACGGGCCATGGGCAGCAATTCGGAACGCCCGAGCATCAAGAGGGAAAGACCTTTGATGGCCTGTCCCAGGACAAAGCCGGGGGCCGCTGCGAGGACCGCGCCCAGATGCTCGGCAGTGCTTGCGGAATGGGCGAGCACCCCGAGCTGCGCCGCGTCCCAGCTCTTGCGGGTCCCTGCGCTGCTGAGGCTGGTCTCTTGTCCGAAGATGTCTTGCGTCATTGGGGGTCCAATCTCTGCCTGGAATAATATGTTCTGTGCTGCTCCCAAGATTAGACCAGCCCTAAAGGCCATGCGACTATGCTCGCGCTTTGGTGAAGCCCTGTGTGTGCGGAGTGTGAATTCTTGCCAAAATAGTCCGTAAAATCAGGCGGTTTTCCGCGTCTTTGTAACCATCGGCGGTGCAATGCAAACAATGACCCGCCAAATGGGCGGGTCATTGCCGTTTTTTGTAACATTCCATGTTTCAATGTGACCTGATCTGCTTTGGGTTCAGGCCCGGGGAGGGTCAGTCTTCGGCAAATGGATCGGGCGCGTTGAGAATCTCTTGGCTGGACGCCCCACATTGTGGAGGTGCGTGCCGGTAGGTGACCGGAGTGCGGGAGAAGTTCAAAGGATTGCCCAAGAGGCGCACGGGGCCAGCACTGCTTTGCATGTTGATGGACATGTTACGGGCCGCAACCTGATCCGTTGCAAAGACCCGCTCCAGATCCTGGACTGGTCCGGCGGGAACCTTGCGGGCTTCCATTTCTGCGATGACCTCATCCATTGTGTGGCGCCGCACAGCCGGGATCAGAATATCGTTGAGCGCTGCACGGTTCTGCAAACGGGCGGGGTTGGTGGCAAAGCGCGGATCTTCTGCTAGCCCTTCGAGGCGCAGGAACTCCATCAGGCGGCGAAATTGACTGTCATTGCCGACCGCCAGAATGACATGGGCGTCCGAGGTTTCATAAAGACCATAGGGCATGATCGAAGGGTGCTCATTGCCGCGCCGCTCGGGCACCTTGCCGGTGTTGAGGTAGGCGACGCCTTCGTTGATCAGCCAGGCGATCTGGGCATCGACCAGCGCCAGATCGATCTGCTGTCCCTCGCCGGTTTTCTCTCGATGGTGCAGGGCAGCGAGAATGCCGATGCAGGCATACATGCCGCACATGACATCAGCGATGCCGACCCCGGCCTTCACAGGTTGGCCCTGTGGTTCACCTGTCAGGGACATGATGCCGCCATAGCCCTGGGCCATCAGGTCATAGCCGGGTTTTGAACTGTTTGGACCTGTCTGGCCATAGCCGGAGATCGAGCAATAGATCAGATTTGGGAACTCCTGCTTCAGGCTGGCATAGTCCAGCCCGTATTTGGCCAGGCCACCGGGTTTGAAATTCTCGATCAAGATGTCGGCCGTTGCCGCCAGACGCCTAACGATCTGCTGGCCCTCTTGGCTGGCAATATCCAGCGCTAGCGAGCGTTTGTTGCGGTTGGCAGCCATAAAATAGGCAGAAAGATCGCTTTCTTGCCCCATGTCGTCGACCACATAGGGAGGGCCCCATTGGCGGGTGTCATCGCCGCCGGTTCTGGGGTTTTCAACCTTCAGAACCGAGGCGCCGAGATCCCCCAGAAGCTGGGTGCAGGTGGGACCTGCAAGGATGCGCGAGAGGTCCAGAACCTTGACCCCTTTGAGGGCGCCATGTCCCAGGAGGTCCGCGGCATTCCAGCCCGCAGGCATCTGTTCAGATCCGGCCATCATAACCTCCTGCTTCAATCTCTGCGGCAATCACCGTGAACCTGTCAGCTTTCACAGCCTCTTCCAGCGCGGCGCGCAGGTCGTTTCGATTGCGAACGGTGACGCCATTGCCGCCAAAAGCCCGCCCCATGGCGGCAAAGTCATGGCGTGCAAAATCGACACCGGCATTGGCCATCTGGCGCTGGCGTTGTTTCAATTCTATGAGCGCAAGGCTGGCATCGGCAAAGACCACAAAGATCGGTGCGATCCCCAGTTCAGCGGCGGTAGCCAGGTCACCGGCCACCATCAGAAAACCTGCATCCCCGGAGAAGCTGACAACCGGGCGTTCTGGCTGCGCCAGCTTGCGCCCAATTGCCAGGGGGACCGCGCATCCCATGGTGCAAAGGCCGGAGGATTGGATCAATCCCCGTGGCTCCTGACAGGCCCACATCTGGCTCAGCAGAATACGATGAGCGCCGCTATCTGCAGTGGCCAGGGTCTCTGGCGGCAGGGTGGCGCGGCATTCCGCTATCACACCGGCGGGTCCCCAGCTATCGTTGTGGGAAAAGGCCTCTGCCAGTTTTGCCTGCGCCGTTTGGGGCGCGCCATTGTCCCAAATGGCGCGCGCGGGCAAGCCATTAGAGAGCGCGTCCAGGGTGGGTGCGATGGAAGAGATGAGGTTGAGGCTGGCCTGATGCATGTAATGGGTATTGGGTTCCGGTGCGATGTCGATGACCTTTTGAGATTCAAGATCCCAAATGTCGCGCCAGCCCGGGCGCATCTCAATCGGGTCATAGCCAATCAGCAGGACCAGATCGGCCTCTCGCTGCAGGGGCAGGAGATGTTTATCCGCCAATGGTGACAGACCCGCGCCGCCCAGGCAGAGGGCATGATCTTCGGGCAGGATGCCCTTGGCCTTGTAGCTGGTGACAAAGGGGATTTGGCGGTCCTCGAGAAACCGCTTCAGGGCTGCCTCGCAGTTCTGTTCCAGCGCATCCAGACCAATCAGGGCGATCGGGCGCTGTGCTTCGGCCAGCCAAGATTGCGCCTGCGCCAGGTCATCCCCGCTGGGGACTGTTGCGCTGGCAGGCGCGCGGCGGACGCCGCGATCCCTGGCCGGTGCATCGGCGGTGGAGATCGGAACATCAATATGCACCGGGCCGCTACGTGCCTCGGTTGCGATAGAGACGGCTTTGTCGGCAATGATGTCTGCGGCCTCAGCGTTGAGGCGGAAGCTGGCTTTGGTGATCGGAGTGAAGACGGCCTGGTGGTCCAGCACCTGATGCGTATAACTCTGGGCTTCGGCAGCATCGACACAACCGGTGAGCACCAGCATAGGCACTCGATCCTGATGGGCATTGGCGACAACATTGACCCCGTTGAGAGCACCCGGCCCGAGGGTCGCCACCAGAATTGCCGGGGCGCCATCCGCATGATGCACCCCTTCACCCATGAAACCTGCGGCGTTTTCATGTTTGGCCAGATGAAACGCGATCCCGGCTTTCACGAGGGCATCTACCAAAGTCAGGACTTCGCCGCCGGGCATACCAAAAGCGTGGCGGCAGCCCGCCTCATAGAGGCGCCTGGCCAGAACATCGGCGGCGCGCAAAGGGTCACTCATTTTCGAAGTCTTTCGTTATCTGCATTGTCGCAAGAGATTGCCGAGCCCGCGTCATTGCGCAAGCCGTATCACAGCCCTGTGACCTGCTGTGTCACCTTCCCGTGTCACCCTATGCACTCTCGTTGGTGCAATAGGGCAGCTTTTCGCCGACCGCTGGTATGGCGGCGGGATGCTGCGCCGATAGCAAGGGGGCTATGTCGCTGGGTGCCGTATCTTGTGCGGGATGGTTCTCTTGGGGGGGTATCAGATCTGCGGTGCAGTTTTTTCTTTCTGCCACAACCCCTGATCTGGAGCACTGAGGTTTTTGGCGACTAATCTGCTATAGCACCAGCAGCTATCCGTCCAAACCTCATATCCAGCTCTGCTGCAATTTCCATCAGTGCCGCGCCACCTTCATCCTGATAGGGCGCAAAGACATGGCTTGGTGTTTTGTAAGACAGGGTAGCAGTGCCATTTTGGTCCACTGTGATATAGAACCGAATAGGCGCTTCGATCATCGCTGCGGTGGAGAGTGCCAAAACGCGGACCGCATAGTCATTGTTGAAGACCCCGATCACCCGATTGCCTGGAATGATTATTCCTCGGGATGCGGCTGCTTTGGTTGGCCCTGCCTGGGTGACGGTTATCAGGCCCTCTGCTTTGATGGCGGCTTTAAGGTCATCAATTAAGGCTTTGTAAACTTTTGATGTTTTGTGGATCTTCCATCCCGTCCGATCTGAAAGTCCCTCTGCATGGGCTATGGCGCCGGAAAAAGCCATCAAAAAGACTGTGATCAAGCCACGTAGAAACATATTGATTTGATCCCTTTTTGGCTCCCGCTGAACAGGCCTGGCTGCTTGGTGATTTGACCGTGCAACCAACACTTATCCGAAGTGAGAGGCTCCTAGGCTTCACGTTTTGGTGGGGCCGCAAAGGGATGGGCATTCAGCCCCCCAAGTCTTTGGGTTCTAGGGCGGATGGGCCAGGCGCGCGTCAGCCTGCGATCTTGCCCCCACCTTCGCGTGTGACAACCACGATGGAGGGACGCGGCGGCATCTTGGGGTCGAAATCTGGCCAGCGTGTCGCGGGATCCTCAAAGGTAGAGGCGCGCGCGAACCCCTTGAGCGATTTTGTGCCATCCGTGCCGGGGTGCTGCACCGCCAGAAAGAGCGTCTCTCCATCGGGTGTGAAGCAAGGACCACAGAGTTCACCTCCGACTGGGCAGCGAAAGAACAGCTTGGATAGACCGCGTTTCACCCCTTCGGTTTCGATCGCATAGAGGCCGTCTGATTTGCCGGTTTTGTTCCACCTGCTGCCCTGATCAGTTGCGACCCAAAGACGGCCCTCCGCATCAAATGCGCAATTGTCAGGGGAGCCGAACCAGCCATTTTCCGAGGTTTCTGGATGCCATTCTGCGCCGACTTCAGCGATGCTCGGGTCACCGCATTTGATCAGGATTTCCCAGCGTCCCTGTTGGGCGGCATGGTCCCCCTGATCTTCTTTTACTTCGATGATGTGGCCAAAACGCGATTTGGCACGGGGGTTTGCGGCATCTACCTGATGTGCCTTGCG
The DNA here is from genome assembly GCF_000169455.1 of Roseobacter sp. SK209-2-6. Taxonomy (GTDB): domain Bacteria; phylum Pseudomonadota; class Alphaproteobacteria; order Rhodobacterales; family Rhodobacteraceae; genus Pseudophaeobacter. The sequence goes on from NZ_AAYC01000021.1 coordinate 20,980, forward strand.
CCGAGAATTGTTGGTCAGAATGACATAGACTGTGCCATCACCGCGCGGCTGGACATCCTCTGGTCGATCCATAGGCGTGGCCCCCAGCGCATCCGCCGCCAACCGGGTATCGATCAGGACATCTGCCTGGCTGGCAAAGCCATTCTCTGCTGTCAGTGGTCCCAGCCCATGGGTGAGCGGCAACCAGTTTAGATGTCCATCTTCCTCAAGGCGTGCAACAAAAAGCGTGCCGTCCTGCAGCAGGGCTGTACTGCCCTTGCTGCCGGGAGTGACCCGTGCAGCCGAGACATATTTGTAGAGATACTCAAACCGCGCATCATCCCCCATGTAGACGACCAGATGCCCCTCTTTGGAGAGGGTGCATTCCGCGCCTTCATGGCTGAACCGGCCGAGTGCTGTGTGCTTTACCGGTTCGGCATTCGGATCTTTGGGGTCAACCTCAACAACCCATCCAAAGCGATTAATTTCGTTAGGTTCTTTGTCAATGTTGAAGCGGTCGTGGAATTTGCCCCAACCGTACCAGCGACCAGGGGCGCGATAGCGCCGCAGCTGTTTGGCCTCGCTTTGGTGTGAGAGGTCGGGCTTGCCATCTGGGTGCAGACGGTCTGTCCAGAAGTAACCATGGAAGTTCTCTTCTGCCATAAGCCAGGTGCCCCAGGGCGTCATGCCTCCGGCGCAATTGTTGAGGGTGCCGATCACGCTGCGACCGGATGGATCTGCGTGCGTTTGCAACCTTGGATGTCCGGCTGCGGGCCCGCTAATCGCGATAGGACTATGCAGAGGGGAGATCCGGCGGTTCATCCGCCCTTCGCGGTTCACGGCCCAATTGCCGGTTTGATCCCGCTCAACCTCAACAACCGATCCACCATGGGCCGCCATTTCGATCTCGATCAGAGTGGCGGTCATGCCAGCGAAATCCACTTTATCCTGACGTCCAAGCCTTGGGAACATGACCTCTTCGTTGGTGTATTCATGGTTCACACAAAGAAGGCCACGCGTGGCCTCGGGATTCAGTGGCAAGAAACCGACAAAGTCATTGTTGTAGCCAAACTGCTGCAGTTGAGCATGGGCGCTCTGGTTCATGACATCAAACTCGGGGGCCTGATCTGTGATCGGATCTCCCCATCGAAGCAGGATCTCAGCGCGGTAGCCTGGGGCAACATGGTGGGTTTGATCGTTTCCCCATTCGAGCTCGGTGAACGCAAAGGGTTTGGTGCCAGGCTGGTGCGCGATATCGGGGGTTGCAGAAGCGCTGACCGGCTCTGGCGCGAGTGTTGCCGTGCTGCCAAAAAACGCCCCCATAGCTGAAACACCCAGCAACCCCCGAAGCGTGTCACGCCGGGAATAGCGTGCCTCTATGAGGTCGCCAAGAGTGCGGGATTTCACGGAAGTCGCAGGGATATCATCATATAGTTCAAATGCTTCGGACCTGTTTCCAACGTTTCGATCATGGATGAGGTTATGGCGGTCCATAGGGGGTTCCTGCGAAGTCACGGTCTATCTCTAAAGCTATCCAATACCTGATGCCCGATCTCGGCAGAAGTCGGAAACAATTTTGTGACGCGGCGGGTGAAATAGCTGGATGCCAATTAACCAGTTTCTCATGAATCTATCTGATTTTGCCTATAGACGGCACGTAAATCGCGCCAGAAAATAATGCTAGAAAGGCAAGGCATGAGTGATTGGACTTCCGGCTATGTAGCCGAAATTGATTACAGCTATAATTTCACCAAGCACATGGCCCCATCTCATCTGTTGATGGCTTCGATTTCTCAAAAACAAAAGAGCCGACTTGACGGTGAGAATCTGACTTATTGCGAGTTGGGTTGCGGCCAGGGATTTACTGCCAACCTCTTGGCTGCGGCCAATCCGCAGGTTGAATTTCACGCAATGGATTTTAATCCCGCTCAAATTGCTGGCGCGCAGGAGCTTGCTCGTGATGGAGAGATGGAGAACGTGCATTTCTATGAATGCAGTTTTGAGGATTTTGGTGAACAGGCAACTGTGCCAGACAGTTTTGACGTGATTGCCATGCATGGCATCCTGAGCTGGGTTTCAGAAGAGAACCGCCGTCATATATTTGATTTTGTTGCCAAACGCCTGAAGCCAGGCGGGATCCTCTATGCAAGCTTCAATACATTGTCCGCTTGGGCTTCTGCAGTTCCGCTGCGTAGATTGATGCTGGATCACTCCAAAAACAGCGCCAAACCGATCACCGAAAGGCTCTATGATGCGATCAGCTTTGCGGAGCGAGTGGAGCAAAGCGGAGCTAAGTTTTTTTCGCATAATCAATCAGCTAGCGCGCGTCTTGGAAGTATGCCGGGTATGCCACCGCACTATCTGATCCATGAAATGTTCAATGATCATTGGACCCCCTTTCATTTTGCGGATCTGGCCGCTGAGATGGATCAAGCGAAGCTGAGCCTTGTGGGGTCGAGCATCCTGTTCGAGCATGTGGATGACATTTGCCTAAATCCGCGACAAATCGCTTTGCTGGAAGAGGAAAGCGACCGGATCCGTCGCGAGACGCTGCGCGACGTCTTGGTGAATGAGCAATTCCGCAGCGATCTTTTTGTCAAGGGTAAGCTGCCGATGACCGAACGTGGCAGTGTCGGTGCTTGGTTTGAAACAACCTTGGCCCTGACAGCCCCCTTCAACGGTGGTCCCCTAAAGCTTGCCTGGAGGCAGGGTGATATTCCTCTGAATGCTGAGGAGTATCTGCCGGTGTTGGAGGCATTGAAAGAAGGTCCGGCCACAGTTCGAGAATTGCTTGATCAAGGGGCCTTTGGAACCATGACCTGGGCGCAGATTTCGCGTTTGTTGCAGATCTTGATAGGTGCCGAAGTTATGGCCCCATGCCTGCCAATGGAAGGCCTGCAATCGCGTACTGAGAGCTGCCGCAAGTTCAATTTGGCGATCTGTAAACGTGCAGAAGATTCAGAAAACCTGCAGTTTTTGGCATCGCCGCTTACCGGCAACGGGGTGGAGGCCGATCGCTTGGAACAGCTCTTCCTACTGGCGCGCAGTGAAGGGCATGTGGGGCCGAATGATTGGGCTGATCTGGCTTGGCGCATTCTGGCGCCGCAGGGGCAAAGGTTGCAATCGCAGGGCCGTCTTCTGGAAACGGATGAGGAAAACCTGGCTTTCCTTCGTGCACGCGCGAACAGTTTTGCAGCGAGGCGTCTGCCGCTCTTTGCTGCGCTGGGTATTGACCTGGAACCAGAGGCAGAGGCCGACAAGCCAATTGGTGTGAGCCAGATGAGGGTCGTATAGACCCTGTGCTATCACGTGTAGTGCCAATCCGGGTGCTCATCAAAAGCTCTGCTTGAGCGACCCGGATCTAGCATTCACACAGAAAAGGCTTTGCCTCTGAGCAACTCTTTGGGTGAAGGTGAGAGGAAAAGCCTTTGAAATTACAGTGTATTTAATTCCAGCCCTTGCGGAAGAAGTGAGGGCTGGCGCCAAACTTGCGCTTGAACTGACGTGAGAAATGCGTCGAGCTGTTAAAGCCAGAGGCCAATGCGATTTCAGTGACGCTCATTGATGTCTCATTCATCAGCGCAAAGGCATGGCTGAGGCGCATGTCAAAATAGACGTGCATCGGGCTTTGGTTCAGATAGCGAGAAAACAGGCGTTCAAGCTGTCGACGCGAAATGTCCAGCCTTTCACAGAGCTGCCCGATAGAGAGGGGCTCCTCGATGGCGGATTGCATCAACTGCAGTGCATTCAACAGACGTTGATTTCGACTGCCAATCGCGACGGCGAAATTGGACTTTTGCGGTGCGGCCTGACCGCTGGAGCGCGCATGTAGGCACATATCGGCCACGATGATGGCCAATTGCTTGCCGTGACGTTGCTCAATGAGGTTCAGCATAAGATCGGTTGCCGCATTGCCGCCACCACAGGTCATCAGCGAGCCGCTGATCTCAAATGTATTGGCGGTGGGCTCAAGATCGGGAAAACTCTCTTGGAAGCCCGGTTGGTTTTCCCAATGCAGGGTAAAAGACTGATCGCGGATCAAACCCGCTTGCGCCAGAGCAAAGGCACCGGTGCAGATACCGCCAACCGTGCGTCCAAAGCGGCTCTCACGGCGCAACCAGTTGAGCGTGGCCTCGCCGGCAGTGCTTTGGGGTTCCACGCCTGCGCAAACAAAACCCAGCGCATCGGAGGACAAAGGCTGCAGGGGCAGGTCAGGCGTAATCATCATACCGTTAGAGCAGCGCATGGGCTCTCCATCTTCGGTCATGATGAACCAGCGGTAGAGCTTGGAATTGGTCACTTGATTGGCGATGCGCAGGGGCTCGATGGCTGCGGCGACGGGCAACATGGTCGCTTTTGGCAAGAGCAAGAAATAGAAATCCTGCGGCGATCCGTCATAGGGAATGGCCAGCGTTGCTGATGCACCCTTTTGAACAAATGTATCATCTGTCATGTTGCAATCCTGATGCCAGAGGGTGTGACGCTGGGCAAATCAAATGCCGTGTGCTTTGCGACATTTTTGATTCAGGGCGTTTACGCCTTTGTTACAGCGCTTTTAGGGGGCGTTGTTCTGGTTTTGCGACGGCGTTCGGACTATTTGCGACGGCTGGGGCGCTAACGGTTGTGCAAGAAACAAGCGACAGCTGTGGCGTAAAAACAACCTGGGCCTCTTGCAGGCATTTAGGGGCGATACTAAGACTCAAGTAACACAATGTCTGGTATGGTGCCGGGCATTACACAAAACGCAGGCAGGTTCACATGACTGATCCAAGAGAAACCTATATGAATACCCTCGTCCCGATGGTGGTTGAGCAGACCAGCCGTGGCGAGCGGGCCTATGATATTTTTTCCCGCCTGCTGAAAGAGCGGATCATTTTCCTCAACGGTCCGGTGCATGATGGCATGTCTTCGCTGATCGTGGCGCAGCTCCTGCACCTTGAGGCGGAAAACCCCTCCAAAGAGATTTCGATGTATATCAACTCCCCCGGTGGCGTTGTGACATCCGGCCTGTCGATCTACGACACCATGCAATACATCAAGCCCAAGGTCTCGACCCTGGTCATCGGTCAGGCGGCTTCCATGGGGTCTTTGCTTCTGACCGCCGGTGAGGCAGGCATGCGCTTTTCGCTGCCCAACTCCCGCGTCATGGTGCACCAGCCCTCTGGCGGTTTCCAGGGACAGGCGACCGACATCATGATTCACGCAGAAGAGACGTTGAAGTTGAAGCGCCGCCTGAATGAGATCTATGTCAAGCACACCGGACAGGAACTGGATAAGGTCGAGGCGGCGCTGGAGCGTGACAATTTCATGTCCCCAGAGGAAGCCAAAGAGTTCGGCCTGATTGACGAAATCGTCGAAAACCGCGCCAAGGGCGAGGGTGAGGACAGCTAAGCTGCCCTCTAAGTGATGAGTTGTGTGCCCGGCGCATTAACCGGGCACCCATTTTGACATTGTGGCGGCAGAATGGCTGTCATAAGCTGGCCTAAAGGCGGATGGCGCGGACTGGCCGGCTGACCGAGCGGACTGAAAGGTAGACCATGGCGACGAATTCGAGTGGCGACAGCAAGAACACGCTATATTGCAGCTTCTGCGGCAAAAGCCAGCATGAGGTGCGGAAGCTGATTGCCGGTCCCACTGTCTTCATCTGCGACGAATGCGTTGAGCTCTGCATGGACATTATCCGTGAAGAGACCAAGGCATCGGGGCTGAAGGCCACCGACGGGGTGCCAAGCCCCAAAGACATCTGCGAAGTTCTGGATGATTACGTGATCGGCCAGGCCATGGCCAAGCGGGTTCTTTCTGTGGCTGTTCACAACCACTACAAGCGTCTGAACCATGCCCAAAAGGCGGGCTCGGATATTGAACTGGCAAAATCCAACATCTTGCTGATCGGCCCCACCGGTTGCGGTAAGACGCTTCTGGCGCAGACCCTGGCGCGGATACTGGATGTGCCCTTCACCATGGCGGATGCCACCACCCTGACCGAAGCCGGTTATGTGGGCGAGGATGTCGAGAATATCATCCTGAAGCTGTTGCAGGCCTCCGAATACAATGTTGAGCGCGCGCAGCGCGGCATCGTCTATATCGACGAGGTCGACAAGATCACCCGCAAGTCTGAAAACCCATCAATCACCCGCGATGTATCGGGTGAGGGTGTGCAGCAGGCATTGCTGAAGCTGATGGAAGGCACCGTTGCGAGCGTGCCACCCCAGGGCGGGCGCAAACACCCACAGCAAGAATTCCTGCAGGTGGACACCACCAATATCCTGTTCATTTGCGGCGGCGCCTTTGCGGGCCTCGATCGGATCATCGCGCAGCGCGGCAAAGGCTCTGCCATGGGCTTTGGCGCGGATGTGCGCGACAATGATGACCGCGGTGTTGGAGAGATCTTCCAGGACCTGGAGCCGGAAGATCTGCTGAAATTCGGGTTGATTCCGGAATTCGTCGGCCGTCTGCCGGTTCTGGCGACGCTGGAAGATTTGGATGAGGACGCCCTCGTCACCATTCTGACCCTGCCGAAAAACGCACTGGTAAAACAGTATCAGCGCCTGTTCGAGCTGGAAGAGACTGAGCTGGACTTTACCCCCGAAGCGCTGAAGGCCATCGCCAAGAAAGCCATCGAACGCAAAACTGGCGCGCGGGGCCTGCGCTCGATCATGGAAGACATCCTCTTGGATACCATGTTTGACCTGCCCGGCATGGACAGCGTTACCAAGGTGGTTGTGAACGAAGAGGCCGTGACCTCCGACGCTCAGCCCTTGATGATCCACGCGGATGCAGAGAAAGAGCCTGCCTCCGCAGGCTAAGGATCTAAAAGTTGAATTCACCAACGGCGCGGTTTTCCGCGCCGTTCTCTTTTGTAAGCCACCAGAAGGTATGGGAGAAAACAGATGATCAAACGGATTTCATCAGGCGGCATCTACGAGGGAAAAATCGGCTATTGCCGGGCTGTGGTTGCGGGCGGATTTGTGCATGTGGCCGGGACTACAGCGCAAGGGGCTGAGATCCCTGCCGATGTGGTTGGGCAGTGCCGGTCTGCGCTTGCTGCGATCGAGAAAGCTCTGACCGAGGCTGGCGCCAGTTTTGCCGATGCGGTCCGGGTGGTTTATTACTTGCCCGACGCGGCTGAATTCGAACCCTGCTGGCCTCTTCTGGCAGAAGCCTTTGGCGCCAATCCGCCTGCGGCGACGATGATCGAATGCAATCTCATCGATCCGAAATACCGTATCGAAATCGAAGTGACAGCTGTTTTACCTGCTGCTCAATAGCTGCGCCAGTTCACGGGAAGAGGGAATGGGGCGTTCGGTTTCCGCTCCGGCATAGTTGGTTGTGGTCTCCTTACGCCGCCATTCCTCATATAATGTTGCAAGGTGCTCCAGGCTGTGCGGATCATTTTCCCGCAGTTCGGAGATCATGATCCTGGCGTCATCCACGAGGTTGCACATAATGCCCCGGATGGTTTTTTCGAGCAGCTCCTTGTCCAGATCCTCCTGGTAGATGCCCACGGCGAGGAATTCATAGTAATTGAGCACCTGCTGCAGGGCGTCCGCACCTTCGCGCTGGGTGACGTCAGCTGAGCTCCGTGCCTTTTTCCAGTCTTCGAGGTAGATGTCCCGATCGGTTGGAAAGACCTGCTTGCGCAACTTGTTGGTGGTTTGAAAATAGTCGGACAGGCGTGTTTCAAACAGGATTGTAATTGTGTGCTGCTTGCGCTGCGCAATGCGGGCCGCTTCGCTGGTCTTCTTATAGGTCCAAAGGGCGACCACGACCCCTGCAGCCGCAGTTGCGGTGGCTGCGGTAATACCAAAAAGGTTGACAAGAATTTTGTAATCTTCGCTCGGATCGTCGGGGATCTGATCCAGAAGCAGCCCGAATTCACCGGCCAGCAATGAAACAGACAGAGCTGCAAAAGAAAGAATCACGCTGACAGCGATCAGCGTGGCGGACACGGCAAAAATCCAAGAGAACCAAGTGTTCAAAAGGCTCTCTACAGCTTAAGTGTTTGAAACGGCTCAGAGGCCAATGTTTCTTCCGTTGCCGAAACCTTCAAGCGTCATACTTTGTTTAGCTCCTTGCTTGTACCCAGAACTATATCCGTGCTTGGCGCGATAGTAAATGTGCAGCGCATCAGCCCGCATATTGGACTTGTTGGCTTTAACATGGTGTTAAACGGCCGATATGCAATAGTCGGCAAGAATGTACGCAACGGCAGTGCTGGATCTGGACCCCGGCGGGAAATTGGGTCATATCAGAGCTGGAAAAATCCGGAGGCACCCTATGGGAATCTTGAAATCGCTCCTGCGCGCTGTGACCTGGTGGAACGGCCAGACCCTCAATACTCAGATCTTCACTGCGCGTAAGGGGATCAAGGTGGGCGAGGATGATCAGGGCAATATCTTCTACCGCAATGCCGATGACAGCAAGCGCTGGGTGATTTTCAATGGCGAGGTTGAAGCCTCTCGAGTAAGCCCCGACTGGCATGGATGGCTGCACCGCACCTTTGACGAAGTGCCCAGCGAAAAGCCACTAAAGCATAAGTCCTGGGAAAAGCCACATCAGGAAAACCTGACAGGCACCATGATGGCCTATGCGCCTCAGGGCTCTATCCGCAAAGGCGCGGAACCCAAGGCGCGTAGCGATTACGAAGCCTGGGCTCCGGAATAACCTTCGTAGAAGAACAGACTAAAGCAAAGCCCGGATTCTGCTGCGCAGTCCTGCCGGGATTCCCTTTTTTGGTTACAGGACTGAGGCAGGTCGAAATGTCCCACAATCCGACAGAAGTTTTGGCAGGCGGCGTGGTTTTGGCTGCGGCAATTGGTTTCGCGCTCTATGCCGGTCAGGTTGCCGGGTTGTCGCAGAGCACAGCCGGATATGAGCTGACGGCTTCCTTTCGCTCACTTGAAGGCGTGAATGTGGGCACGGATGTGCGTCTGGCGGGGGTCAAGGTTGGCACCGTCACCGGCGTTGCCCTCAACTCCGAGACCTTTCGGGCCGATACAAGCTTTTCCGTCATCGACGGTATCGAAATCCCGGATGACAGCGCAGCAGTGATCTCCTCCGAAGGCCTGCTGGGCGGGAACTTTGTAGAAATCATGCCTGGTGGCTCCCCGTTTAACCTAGCTGAGGGCGAGGAAATCCTGGACACGCAGGGGGCAGTCAGTCTGATCTCCCTCCTGGTGAAATTCGTCGCGGGTGGCGGGGAAGATTCGTGAAGGCACTGTTCAATGGGGTCCTGACCACCGTATTTGCCCTTGGCTTGGGTAGCTTGGCACCAGCCGCAGCGCAGGAAGAGGCGGAGCAGGGTAGCATGGCGATCCTGCGGGGGCTTGATAAGGTCAATGGCCAGAGCACAGATGTCGAAGTGCAGGTCGGCCGCAGCGCCGAGGTTTTCGGGCTTCTGGTCACCCTGGCGCAGTGTCGCTACCCGGTCGATAACCCCACAGGCGATGCCTTTGCCTATTTGATCATTCGCGACCCAAACAACGGCGCCCAGTTCTTTGAAGGCTGGATGATTGCTTCCAGCCCGGCCCTGAATGCGCTGGATCACAGCCGTTATGACGTTTGGGTCATCCGCTGCAGCAAAAGCTGAGGTGTCGGCAGGTTGGGGCGGGCGAAATCGGCATCTTGCCTCAGGGCGATATCCAACTTGGCCTTATAGGCCGCACGGCTGATCTCCACAGCGCCAAGGGAGGCAAGATGCGCGGTCAGAAACTGCGTATCACAGAGCGCGTAGCCGCCCTGGATCAAGCGATCGATGAGATAGGCTAGCGCCACTTTGGAGGCGTCTGTACGACGTGAGAACATGCTTTCGCCAAAGAAAGCTCCACCCAGAGAAACACCATAGACGCCGCCGCTCAGCACCCCCTGATGCCAGACCTCCAGCGAATGGGCATGGCCCATCGCATGCAGGTCCTGATAGCGGGCGTGGATTTCGGAATTGATCCAGGTTTCCGCGCGATCCGCACAGGCACTGACCACCTGCGGAAAAGCGCGATTTACACTGACCTCATATTCGCCCCTGCGGATCCGTTTCGCCAGAGAGCGGGAGACATGAAAATCCTCTAGTGGAAAAATGCCACGGCGTTTCGGGTCGACCCAGAAGATCTCGTCATCTTCGCGGTGCTCCGCCATGGGGAAGACACCAACCGAATAGGCGTGCAGCAATAGATCCGTCGTCAGGTTCATCATCATGCCTGAGTGTGTTGTCAGGGTCTTTGCAGCTTGCCACAAAGAAAACCGGGGCGCGAGTGTATCTCTCGCGCCCCGGTTCATTTCGTCAGGGGCTTAGCCCTGCAGGTTCTCTTCCAGCCAGCGTTCCAGCCAGTGGATGCCATAGTCACCGGACTGGACATCCGGTTCCTCTAGCAATGCGTGGAACAGCGGTACGGTGGTGTCGATACCATCCACGATCAATTCACCCAGTGCACGGCTGAGACGCGCCAGCGCCTCGGGGCGGTCACGTCCATGCACGATCAACTTGCCGATCAGGCTGTCGTAATAGGGCGGGATCGAATAGCCATCATAGAGGGCGGAATCCATCCGCACACCCAGACCACCCGGCGCATGATAGGCCGTGATCTTGCCGGGGCAGGGGGAGAAGTTCGGCAGTTTCTCCGCGTTGATCCGCACTTCGATGGCATGGCCATTGATCTGCAGATCCTCCTGGGTAAAGGAGAGCGGCTGACCAGCGGCCACGCGAATTTGCTCGCGCACCAGGTCAACGCCAAAAATCGCCTCGGTCACCGGATGTTCCACCTGCAGGCGGGTGTTCATTTCGATGAAATAGAACTCCCCGTCTTCATAGAGGAATTCGACCGTACCGGCGCCGGAATAGCTCATCTCACCCACTGCGTCGGCACAGATCTTGCCGATGCGGGCGCGCTCTTCGGGGCTAATGCAGGGGCCGGGGGCCTCTTCAAAAACCTTCTGGTGGCGGCGCTGCAGCGAGCAGTCTCGCTCTGCTAGGTGCACACCGTTGCCTTTGCCATCGCCAAAGACCTGCACTTCGATGTGACGCGGCTTCTGGAGGTATTTCTCCATATAGACTTCGTCATTGCCAAAGGCGGCTTTTGCCTCCGAGCGGGCGGTGGAGAAAGCCATCTCCAGATCGGCTTCCGTCTCGGCCACTTTCATGCCGCGACCACCCCCACCGGCGGTGGCTTTGATGATCACCGGATAGCCCATGTCGGCGGCAACCACCTTGGCGGTTGCGATATCGGGCACACCGCCGTCGGAACCGGGAACAACCGGAATGCCCAGACGCTTTGCGGTATCCTTGGCGGTGATCTTGTCACCCATGGTGCGGATATCTTCTGCCGAGGGACCAATGAAGGTGATGCCGTGATCTTCGATGATCTGCACGAAGTTGGCATTTTCCGACAGGAAACCATAGCCGGGGTGAACCGCCTGGGCGCCAGTGATCTCGCAGGCAGAGATGATCGCAGGGATCGAAAGATAGCTCTGTGCACCGGCAGGGGGGCCGATGCAGACCGACTCGTCGGCCATACGCACATGCATTGCATCGGCGTCAGCGGTGGAATGCACCGCAACCGAGGTGATGCCCATTTCGCGGCAGGCACGGATCACGCGCAGCGCGATCTCCCCGCGGTTGGCAATCAGGATCTTGTCAAACATGGGCTGCCCTTACTCGATGATGGCCAGCGGAGATCCGAATTCGACGGCGGCGCCATCTTCCACCAGAATGCGCTTCACGGTGCCGGATTTGGGCGCCGGGATGTGGTTCATGGTCTTCATCGCTTCGACGATCAACAGGGTATCGCCTTCGCTGACCTGTTGGCCAACCGAGATAAAGGAGGCCGCACCGGGTTCGGGGGCCAGGTAAACCGTGCCTACCATGGGGGAGGTCACAGCGCCCGGGTGGCTGGCCGGGTCTGCTGCGGCTTCTGCCGCTGGGGCGGCGGCCGCGACGGGGGCTGCTGCGGCGGCAACGGGAGCAGCAGCGGCGGGAACGGCAACCTGAACCGGGGCGGCAGCGGCCATCATCTGGCGCGACACTCGAACATTGAGGCTGTCGTCTTCGCTATAGTCGCGCTTGACCTCCAGCTCTGTCAGGTCGTTCTCCCGCAGCAATTCAGCCAGTGCTTTGATGAAAGCCACATCCGCTTCATGGGTTTTATCTGTCATTTCTGTCCTCAGCGTGTCCTCAGCCGGCTCCGGGTTCGCCCTAACATAGTGCCGTTTTGGCAGCATAGGCGGTCCGGAAATTAAAGCGCTTATAGGGGAAGCTTGACCACAAGGAAAGCGCAACCGGTCCGGCGCATAAAATGGGCACTCAGACAGGGATTCGCAATTGCTGCTGATGTAAATTCGGCGGGGAACTGCCGGGAAAAAAGCTCTAAAGCGGCATGCCGGTCAGTTTTGCCACCAGTTCCGGTAGTTTTCGGGCCCCGAATTTCTGCAAAAGATGGGCACGATGGGTTTCGATGGTGCGATAGGAGAGATCCAGTTTCAGCCCGATTTCCTTGGCCGACAGCCCCTTGCAGGTGAGGATCGCAACCTCGCGCTCGCGCGGTGTCAGACTGACAACTGGCCTGTCTTCGGAGATATCGGCAAAGGACCAGACACCGGTGCGAAACGGCTCTTCCGGGCTGACCGAACGTCCGCGTACGCGACACCAGAACAGCTCACCAGATCGGCGCCGCATGATACGTTCATCATGATAGAGGCCACTCTTGGCGCCCTCATCCTGCTGCAAAAGTTCACCGATGCGGTGATAATCTTCACGGCTTGGGTAAAGCTCCACAATGGGCATATCGATAAAATCGGCAGGCTCCCCACCAAAGGTGGCGCAGAATTGCAAGTTGCAACGCTGGATTACCCGGCTTTCCAGGATGGCGAGGCCAACAGGGGCGTGGTCGAAGGCAAAATCGGTCATACCCCTATTAACCGGGTATTTTTGCGGAATTGAAGAGGAAGCTGGTGAGTGAGAGGCTCTTTGCCGCAAGGAACCTTTGGCAAGGCTCCTTTGAATTGTGTTTCGGGGAGGTTCGCAATGAATATCAGCCAGTGGCTTTGCCGTCAGGCGCAGGTGGGCGGAGAGCGCCCGGCTCTTTACTTTGGGACGGAGCTAGTCGCAAACTATCAGGAGTTTCACCGCCGGGCCGCTGCTCTGGCCAACTGGCTGATCGCTGAGGGGACCGCGCCCGGGGATCGTGTAGCGATCTTCATGAAGAACTGCCCGGATTACCTGATCGCGCTCTATGGGGTTTGGTATGCAGGGGCTGCAGCGGTGCCTATCAATGCCAAACTGCACGGGGCAGAGGCGGCATATATTCTGGAAAACAGCGGTGCGGGTCTGGTTTTCACCTCTGCGGGTCTGAAAGAGGCCCTGCAGGTAGAAGGGGTAGAGCGTGCTGGATGCAGGGTGCTCGATATCGCCGATCCCGACTATGAGGCTGCGCTGCAGCAGGAACCTTTGCCTGTGCCAGTGGCATGTGCGCCTGAAGATCTGGCCTGGCTGTTCTATACATCCGGCACCACCGGTAAGCCCAAGGGGGTGATGATCACCCACCGGATGCTAACGACGGTCTCTCTGGGGTATTTTGCGGATGTGGATCAGGCCACGGGTGCTGATCAGATCCTATACGCTGCCCCGATGAGCCATGGTGCAGGGCTATACAATATGGTGCATGTACTTGTGGGTGCAGCCCATGTCTGTCCGCCTTCTGCGGGGTTCGATGTGAGGGAAATCCTGGATCTGGCCGCCCATTTTGGAAGGGTTCAGATGTTTGCAGCCCCCACCATGGTGACCCGGATGACGGCACAAGCCAAGGCGATGGGGCGCAGCGGAGATGGGCTGCGCAGTGTGATCTACGCCGGTGGCCCGATGTATCTGGCCGACATCCTGGAGGCAGAGGCCCATTTCGGAGAGATTTTCATTCAGGTCTATGGTCAGGGCGAATGCCCGATGGGGATCACGGTGCTGAAGCGCGAGGAGGTTGCTGACCGCAGTCATCCACGCTGGGAGGCACGCCTGGCAGGGGTCGGACGGGCCCAGAGCTTTGTTGAGGTGCAAATCGGCACTGCAGAGGGTGAGCCGCTAGCGACCGGTGAGATGGGGGAGATCATGGTGCGTGGTGATGCGGTGATGCCCGGCTACTGGATGAACCCAAAGGCCAATGCCGAGACCCTAAGAGATGGGTGGTTGATGACAGGGGATATGGGAACCCTGGATCAGGACGGCTATCTGACCATGACTGATAGGTCTAAGGACCTGATTATCTCAGGTGGCTCCAATGTCTACCCCCGCGAGGTCGAAGAGGTGATCCTGACTCACCCATTGGTGCAGGAGGCCTCGGTCGTTGGCCGACCTCATTCGGATTGGGGAGAAGAGGTGGTGGCCTTTGTGGTTGGCAGCGCCACGCCAGAGCAGCTGGAAGAGCATTGCAGGGCGCATATCGCCCGCTTCAAATGCCCCAAGGCCTATTTCCAGGTGCCGGATCTGCCCAAGAACAACTATGGCAAAGTCCTGAAAACAGAGCTGCGTGCGCGGTTGTTGAATGCATAGGTAGGGCCGATCTTTAGAGGGGCCAGCCCTTGATCTGTTTCTGGGGCAGCCAAAACTCCCGCTTAGGGTTTCCGCCTTTTGCTAGCTCTGGTCAGATGGCCTGGCGCGGTGCCCCATAAGGGTGTCGATCAAGCCGCTCATCAGGTCAGAGCGGCTGCCAAAGCCGGATTTTCGGTAGATCGCATTCAGCTGCGCCTTGACCGTTCCCTCTGCACTGCCACGCATCTCTGCAATCTCACCGGTAGAGAGGCCTTTGATCAGGAAATTGGCAACATCGCGTTCTGCGGGCGTTAGCTTCCAGCCCTCCAACTCACTGTCGATCACTTCCTGCACCGCATTCTGCGCTGTGCTGAGCGCCTGTTCCAAGTGGGCCTTGCGCCGCAACAGCCATTGGAGAATACGCAGTTCCACGATGATGGCGGCGATTAGGGCAAAGGTTGCCAGGGCCTCGACATAGGCATGTTTGCCTTCGGGGCCTTCTTCCCCACGGCCAAATAGATCGCCGACAATATCCCCCAGAAAGACCACCGCGCAGAGAGCCTGCGCGGCGATTACCAGAATAAGAACAAGAGGTCGTGCAGGATCTGTCATAGAGGTTTTCCTTTGCCGGGCACTTTAGTTCAGAGGTTATTCGCGGACCCTATGCCGTGGTATCTGCTTTACCCCTGTTATCATCGCATGGATCAACCTGACCCCCAGGCGACGGCTTTCAAAAACCACAGCAGCTATATGCAGGACAATGGAAAACTGCGCCCAGGCAACAAATGCTTCATGCAGATCCTCGGTCCAGGTCAGCGGAATTGCGGCGGATAGGCCCGCAGACAGGGTTGTCAGATAGCCTGTAACGCCAATGGCGAGAATGGTGAAAAGCAGATTGAACACCATCAAGGAGCCCAGTGGGCTATGCCCTTGATGGGCAAAGCGGCGGCGCGTTGCGATATCGCTCAGCTGGTCGATAATACCACTAAGGCTGGGCCGAAAACTGGCAAACCGCGCATGACGCGGGCCGACAAAGCCCCAGGCTAGACGGGAGACAATCAACGCGGTCAGGACATAGCCGATCTGCGCATGCAAGTTCCCGTCTGGGTCGGTGAAAAAGGAGTTGGCAGCAAAGAGCAGCACCATGCTCCAGTGAAAGAGGCGGATGAAGGGGTCCCAGACCTTGTAGCGGGCCATTTTGGTCTCCTTTGCAATGACAGAAGAGGCCGCCACTGGAAAGCCAAGGGCGGCAGGTTGCGCGCAGATGGCGTTAGTCGTCACCCGGTTCCGCGTCGCTCTCTTCTTCCATTTCCAGGATGTTGAACTGCGCATCCATGTAGACCTCAAACTGCAGGCCGTCCTTGGAGGCCTCTACCTCATAGAGCCCATCTTCCAGTTCCACCTCGTACACCTCAAAGCCTTGCCCCGAGAGGATCTCATGGATCTTCGCTTGATCCTCAGCCTTGGGTGACAGACCAGAGGCAAAAGCCGCAGCGGGCAGGGCGATTGCGAGGGCAAGCAGTGAGAAGTTGCGTTTCATCATGGGATCTCTCCATTTCTTTGGCTGATAGTTTGGGAATGGCGGGATGCGCTTCCTTGCGATCAACCTCGGAAAGGAGGGGGGAATCTGAAATAGGCCAAAGGGCTGAAATCGGCCCAAAATCAGAGCTCTATACCTTTGGTTTATGGGGAAAACTGCGCTGAAAACCCTGTGCAGAACCTTGCACATGGCGCTGAAGCGCAAAAAAGGCCGACCCTCGTGTCAAGGGTCGGCTCAAGAGATGTTGCTTTGGCCTGGGCCTGCGCAACGGGGAGTAAGGGTTGATTAGATCGCCAGGTATTCGGCGCGTAGCTCGGCGTTTTCCAGAACTTCCGACGCTGTGCCGTCGAAGACGATGCCGCCGGTGTCCAAGATTACCGCCCTGTCTGCGAGTTCCAGCGCGCGCACCGCGTTCTGTTCCACGATGATGGTGGTCATGCCCTGTTCTTTGATGTGGATGAGGGTCTTTTCAATCTCATCCACAATCACCGGGGCCAGACCTTCATAGGGTTCGTCCAGCAGCAGGACCTTGATGTCACGGGCCAGCGCGCGGGCAATGGCCAGCATTTGCTGCTCACCGCCCGAGAGTGTCACGCCCTCTTGCTTGCGGCGCTCACCGAGGCGCGGGAACAGGTCATAAAGACGGTCAATGGACCAGCCGATCGGCGGGGCGATCTGCGCCAGCTGCAGGTTTTCCTCAACCGTGAGGCCCGGAATGATGCGGCGATCTTCGGGGACCAACCCCAGACCGGCCGCTGCGGCCTCATGGCTTTCCATCAGGTGCAGGGGCTTGTGGTCCAGCCAGATCTCACCCTGGGTGACCTGCGGGTCACCAATGCGGGCGATGGAACGCAGGGTCGAAGTCTTGCCCGCGCCGTTGCGTCCCAAGAGGGCCAGGATCTCGCCCTCGTGGACGTTGAAGTTGATGCCCTGGACGATATAGCTCTCACCGTAATAGGCATGCATATCCCAGACCGAGAGGAAGGCCGGGGCCGTTTGCGCGGCATTGGCGTTCTTGGAGAAATCAGGTTTGACGTTCATTGTATCTTTCCCCTACGCGCTTTCGCCAAGATAGGCTTCGCGCACTTTTGGATTGCCGCGGATGTTTTCCGGATCGTCTTCGACCAGTGGAGTGCCCTGGGCCAGAACCGTGATCCGGTTGGCCAGAGAGAACACCACATGCATGTCGTGCTCGATGATGGCGATGGTGATGTCGCGTTCATCCGAGATCTGCTTCAGAAGGTCGATGGTATTGTTGGTATCGGCCCGTGCCATACCAGCGGTTGGTTCATCCAGTAGCAAGAGCCGTGGTTCCTGGCTGAGGCACATGCCGATCTCCAAGCGACGTTTGTCACCGCGGGACATGGCGGCGGCATGCATATGCCGCTTATCCGCCATGTTCATCTCTTCGAGCATGTTCTCCGCCTTTTCCAGAATGTCCTTTTGTGAGAACACCGAAGGAATGGCATTGAGCTCAAAGGCGCCGTCCCGCTTCGCAAAGCAGGGGATCATCATGTTTTCCAAGACAGTGAGATCTCCAAAGATCTCTGGGGTCTGGAACACGCGGCTGATGCCCATCTGGTTGATTTCATAGGGCGCGCGGCCCAGCACCGACTGGCCGTCAAACATGACAGAGCCGGTGTCGGGGATCAGCTTACCCACCAGGCAGTTCAGCAGGGTGGATTTGCCGGCCCCATTGGGGCCGATGATTGCGTGGACGGAGTTTTCCTTCACGCTTAGATTCACTTCTGACAAGGCTTGCAGCCCGCCGAACCGTTTGCCTACGTTTTTGACTTCAAGGATACCCATAGATCTGTCTCCTTATTCCGCAGGGTTGGTTTTGCCAGAGGCGGATTTCTCAGAGGACTTGCGCCCTTTGAACCAGCCCGCGATGCGCTGTCCGCCTTCGACCAGCCCGCCAGGCAGGAAGATCACAACCAGCATGAAGAGAATGCCAAGGGTCAGGTGCCAGCCTTTGCCGATGAAGGGGTGAATGACGAAGACCACAAAGTCTTCCATCCCGTCGGGCATAAAGCTGAACCAGCTGTGTAGCACGTTGTCATTGATCTTGGAGAAGATGTTCTCGAAGTATTTGATGAAGCCCGCGCCCAGTACTGGACCGATCAGGGTACCCGCACCGCCAAGGATGGTCATCAGAACAACTTCACCTGACGCGGTCCATTGCATTCGCTCGGCACCGGCCAGCGGATCCATCGAGGCCATCAGACCACCGGCCAGACCAGCATACATGCCAGAGATCACAAAGGCAGCCAGAGTATAGGGGCGAGAGTTGAGGCCGGTATAGTTCATCCGCTGCTGGTTCGATTTCACCGCGCGCAGCATCATGCCAAAGGGCGAGCGGAAAATGCGGATCGACAGATAGAAGGAGGCCAGCAGGATCAGCGCGCAGAGATAGTAGCCCGCGTTGAACTGGAAGGCCCAGGGGCCAACAGCCATCTCAAAGGTGGAGCGCATCTCCAGCCCAAAAAGATTGGTTACCGGGATCGATCCATCTGCGGTGGCAGAAACACCCAGAACTCGGGGGTCTTCCAGGGTCAGCTGCAGACCTGTCTCACCATTGGTGATCGGGGTCAGAACCGAATAGGCGAGGTTAAAGGACATCTGCGCGAAGGCCAGCGTCAGGATCGAGAAGTAGATGCCCGAGCGGCGCAAGGATACATAGCCGATCAGTAGGGCAAAGATCCCTGCAATCACGACCGAGAGCATAATGGCCGGGACCACGTTCATGCTCAGCAGTTTGAACATCCAGACCGCCGAATAGGACCCCACACCCAGGAAGGCCGCATGACCAAAGGAGAGGTAACCGGTGAGGCCAAAGAGGATGTTGAAGCCGATGGCAAAGATCCCGAAGATCACGAAGCGCTGCATCAGATCAGGATAGCCCGCGTTGAACTGCGCCAGGGCGCTGTCGGTGGGGAAGGGGTTCAGGATGAAGGGGGCGCAGAGCGTCAGAATGGCGACGATCATCAGCATGCGCATGTCTTTTTTCTCTAGTCCGAACATGTGCTTATTCCTCCATCACGCCTTTGCGGCCCATCAAGCCCCGTGGACGGGTGAGCAGAATGATAATTGCGACCACATAGATGATGATCTGGTCGATGCCGGGGATGATCGATTTGATTTCGTTCATCGAGGCAAAGCTCTCGAGAATGCCCAGCATGAAGCCGGCCAGAACCGCGCCGGGCAGCGAGCCCATGCCGCCGACAACCACCACCACAAAGCTGAGAACCAGGAAGTCCATACCCATGTGGTAATTGGGGGAGTTGATCGGGGTGTACATCACACCGGCCAGACCGGCGACAGCGGCAGCGATGCCGAACATGATGGTAAAGCGGCGGTCGATATTGATGCCCAGGAGCCCGACAGTCTCTCGGTCTGCCATGCCGGCACGGACAACCATGCCAAAGGTGGTGAACTGCAGGAAAGAGAAGATCGCGCCGATGATCAGGACTGAGAAGCAGAAGTAGACGATGCGCCAGACTGGATAAACGATATCCATGCCAAAGACGGCTCCGACATTTGCAACACCGCTCAGCGCCTCGGGGGAGGGGGTCTGGATCGGGTTGGCGCCGTAGAAATACTTGATCACTTCCTGCAGGACGATAGCGAGGCCAAAGGTCACCAGGATCTGGTCGGCATGGGCGCGCTTGTAGAAATGCTTGATCAACCCGCGTTCCATGATGAAACCGATGGCGATCATGATCGGAATGGCAAAGAGAATGGCCAGCGGAACGGCCCAATCTATGATGGCTCCGCCCATTTCCGGCCCGAACCAGCTTTCCACATAGGGGGTTTTCACTTTCAGAGGATTGCCGAGGAAATCCTTCTGTGTTTCGTCGATGACCTCATAGCTGAGGTTCAGAATGCGCTGCAATGTGACCGCGCAGAAGGCGCCGATCATAAAGAGCGCGCCATGGGCGAAGTTCACAACGCCAAGCGTGCCGAAAATCAGCGTCAGCCCCAGCGCGATCAGCGCATAGGCAGAGCCTTTGTCCAGCCCGTTAAAGATTTGCAATAGGATTGCGTCCATTGTCCCCACCCTTGGGTTCTTCGATGTGGAAGTGGTGGATTCCGGCTGTCAGGAGCCATCTCGCGCCTTTGCCAGCCCCGTTTGGGCGGCCTGCCGGAAAGTCTATTCAGTACCGGGCGCGTGATGCGCCCGGTATGGGTCATTGACCCTAGCGATTAGGCGCCTGGGTTGCAGCTGCCCAGGTTGCCGCCGGCAAACATTGGGTGGTCAGGTGCATAGGTGACCTGTGCTGCTGGGGTAACCTCGACAACTTCCAGAAGGTCGAACTCGGAGGTCGGGTTCTCTTTCCCGCGTACAACCAGAACGTCCTTGAAGCACTGGTGGTCTTCGGCACGGTAAAGTGTCTTGCCGTTGCCCAGACCGTCGAACTCAAAGCCTTCCAGCGCTTCGGCCACACCACAGGGGTTGAAGGTGCCTGCGCGCTCAACCGCATCCGCATAAAGCAGGGTCTGGCAGTAAACCGTATGGGCCGCCTGGCTGGGCGGGAAGCCATATTTGGTGCCAAAGCTGCGCACGAAGGAGGTGGAGGCCTCATCCTGCAGCGACCAGTGCCAGTTGGTGGAGCCGTGAATGCCCTTCACGTTGGCGCCCGCACCCTTGGCCATCAGGCGGGAGTACAGCGGTACGACGATTTCGAAGTTCTTGCCGTTCACAACCTTTTCACGCAGGCCAAACTGCACAGCGTTGGTCAGGGAGTTCACCATGTTGCCGCCGTAGTGGTTCAGAACCAGCACATCGGCGCCAGAGTTCAGAACGGGCGCAATATAGGACGAGAAATCCGTGGCGGCCAGCGGGGTGCGGACCTTGTTTACGGTGTTCCAGCCCAGAGATTCGGTTGCAGCAGCAATCGACTCTTCCTGCGTCCAGCCCCAGGTGTAGTCTGCGGTCAGGTGATAGGCGTTACGATCGGTGCCATAGAGGTTCTTCAGAACCGGCGCCAAAGCGGCCCCTGACATGTAGCCGTTAAAGAAGTGACGGAAGCCATTGGCTTTCTTGTCTTTACCGGTGGTGTCATTGGAATGGGTCAGGCCAGCCATAAAGATGACGCCTGCCTCTTGGCAGAGACCCTGTACCGCGATGGCCACACCGGAAGAAGAACCGCCGGTGATCATCACCGCGCCGTCTTTTTCGATCATGGATTTCGCGGACGCGCGGGCTGCATCTGATTTGGTCTGGGTGTCGCCGGTAACAAACTCAACCTTCTTGCCCAGGATACCGTTGCCCTTGAGGGCTTTGGACGAGAAGGTGTTCATCATTCCGCCATCGCCGCCACCGTTCAGGTGTTCAACCGCCAGCTCATAAGCGCGCAGTTCGTCTGCACCCTCATCCGCATAGGGGCCGGTCTGGGGTACGTTGAAACCCAGGGTGACAGAAGAGCCGGTCGGCTCGTTGGTATAGGCGGCTGCCGAAGAGGCAGTGAAAATCGTCGGAAGCGCGACTCCTGCACCTGCGAGAGCACCGGATTTTAGGACTCCGCGGCGCGAGACATCTGACTTGGACATGTAATCCTCCCTTGAATGTATAACGAGGCGCAGCTCCTCACTTCTGCGCGACGTCTGCACGATTTGTGCAAAATCAGTATGGGAGGCACTTGTAAAACCACGCAATAAAACCCTTGAATTCATCAACTATTCTGTAAATAAATGAACAGATCGTTACAGGGTTTTGTAAATTAGCTTATATTGCGTTGCAGAAAGCCCTTGAAATCGAAAGGTTTTGACTAAGGGGTTTGGAATGGGGCGCGACACATTAACAGGTAGCCGGATCAGGGAGCGCCGGATGATCCTTGGGTTGCGCCAGGCTGAACTGGCGCGAAAGACCGGGATTTCGGCCTCCTACCTCAATCTGATCGAACACAACCGGCGCAGAATCGGTGGCAAACTTCTGGTTGATCTGGCGCAGGTTCTGGGTGTCGAACCCTCGATGTTGTCCGAAGGAGCCGAGGCCGCATTGGTTGCCTCTCTGCGCGAGGCTGCCGCCGAAAGTGGGACGCCGATGGCGGAACTCGATCGGGTAGAGGAATTCGCAGGCCGCTTTCCCGGCTGGGCCGAAGTGCTGGCTGGCGGGTATCAGAGGATTGCGCGACTTGAACGCACCGTAGAGGTGCTTTCAGACCGGCTAACCCATGACCCACATCTGGCGGCCTCGTTGCATGAGGTTCTGTCAACGGCGGCCGCGATCCGCTCCACCGCGTCAATTCTGGCCGAGCCAGGGGAGTTGGAACAGGAATGGCGGGATAGGTTTCACAAGAACCTCAATGAAGATTCATTGCGTTTGGCAGAAGGAAGCCGGGCGCTGGTGAGCTTTCTCGATGAAAGCGGTGGAGTGGAAAACCGGCGCGGTGTGCCCCAGGAGGAGGCGGAAGAGTTCTTCCTTTCACATGGGTTCCACTTCGCAGAACTGGAAGATGGGGGTACGCCAGAGGCCTTGGTAAAGGGAGCTGCGCATCTGGTCAGTGATGCTTCTCGCCGTATCGCTCTGGCCGCTTTGCAGCAATACCAGCAGGATGCCCGCGCATTGCCATTGGAAGCGGTAGAAGCGGCGCTACAGGAGGGGGGGCTGGATCCAGCAGCTCTGGCGGCGCGGTTTGATTGCTCTTTGCCACAGGTGCTGCGTCGATTGGCGACACTGCCGCCCTCAATCTTGGGGCAGGAAAGCGGCCTGGTGGTCTGTGATGCCTCTGGTTCGATCCTGTTTCGCAAACCACTGGAAGGCCTGGCGCTGCCACGCTTTGGTGCCTCATGTCCGCTTTGGCCGCTCTATGGTGCCTTGCAGCAGCCGGGGGTTCCGATCCGGCGTGCTGTTCTGCAACAAGGGCGCAATCTTCAGGGGTTTGATTGCTACGCTGTGGCATGGAATCATGCGGCGCCATCCTTTGAGACCACGCCACTTTTCCACGCCGTCATGTTGGTGTTGCCACTGCGCGAGGTGCCGGAAGGAGCCTATCCAGTTGGGGCGAGTTGCCGCATCTGCCCAGCCAGGGCTTGTTCCGCACGACGTGAGCCTTCGATATTGAAGGAAGAGTTTTGACACCGGCACCGTGCGGGGGCTAGTTTAGATCCATATTGAGAACGCGGGCACCGATACGAAACCCAGGGTGAACCGCGCTTGGAGGAAATTCTGCCGATGAGCAGACATGTAGTTCTGATCGAGGATGAGCCCAATATCGCTGAAGCCATCCGGTTTCTGCTGATCCGCGATGGTTGGAGTGTCGATGCTCATGGAGATGGTAGTGATGCTGTCGAAGTCATTGCGGCGGCGCGTCCCGATTTGGTGATCCTGGACCTTATGTTGCCCGGTAAAAGCGGGCTGGAAGTCATACAGGAGCTGAGGGCCCTGGGAGATATGCAGGATTTGCCTGTGCTTATGCTGACCGCACGGGGACAGCTGAAAGACCGGGAAATGGCAGAACGTGCCGGTGTGACCCGCTTTATGACCAAACCCTTCTCCAATGCCGAGGTATTGACCGCCGTACGCGATTTGCATGCGCAGGCGCATCAGCAGGCTGTTGAGGCCGGTAAGCTGGAAAACGGCGTAGAATCAGCCAAGTCATGACAGGGCATATACCTGAATGCAGATGGTACCCAGCCGCACAGCCCGGCAGGTGGATCCATGCGCAGTGATGGTGCAGGCCCCCCAGTGGAACCTCGCCCGGACGAACCGCAGGGCGCATTTGTAGAGCGGCGGACCTACCGGCGTCGGCGCCTTATGGATGCTGCGCGCTTGCTGCCAATTCTGGGCGCACTCTTGCTGGCGGTGCCTCTGTTGTGGCCCAATCCCGATCCTTACCCAGCACCAGATAGCCATGGCGGGATGCCGCTCTCATCGGCCATTGCCTATATCTTTGTGGTCTGGGGAGGGCTGATCTTTGCCAGTTTTCTGTTTGGCTTGGCGGTGCAGCGCTGGGCAGGGCACTGGACTAAGGGGGCCAGTGGCGAAGAGGGTAGGAAATGAGCTCCCTCAACCTTCTGGCACTGGTCTGCCTCGGCTATGTGGCCCTGTTGTTCTTTGTCGCCTTTCTGGCAGATCGATATGCGAGCCGTGGCAAGAGTGCGAAATGGATGCGCTCGCCTTTGATCTATACCCTGTCCCTTTCGATTTATTGTACCGCTTGGACCTTTTACGGCGCGGTTGGCTATGCTGCCCGCTCGGGGTTGGAGTTCCTGACGATCTACCTGGGGCCCTCCCTGGTCATGGTGGGCTGGTGGTGGGGGCTGCGCAAACTGGTGCGGGTCGGGCGCAGTCAACGCGTGACCTCTATCGCCGACCTCCTGTCTGCGCGGTATGGTAAATCCAATGCCTTGGCGATCGGGGTGACCCTACTCGCCGTGATCGGCATTACCCCCTATATCTCTCTGCAGCTGCAATCCATCACCCTGTCCTTTGCAGCCTTTGCAGAGGCGGATCTGCCAAGGGACTATCAGGATACCAAAACCGTCTTCTGGGTAGCGGCGGGCCTTGCGGTCTTTGCCATCCTCTTTGGGACACGCAACCTCAACGCCAATGAACGTCACCACGGTGTGGTCACCGCAGTTGCGCTAGAGGCGATTGTAAAGCTCCTTGCCCTGCTGGCTGTTGGTATATTTGTGGTCTGGGGAATTGCCGGTGGGGTGGGCGAAACCCTGATGCGGATCGATGCTTCGCGGATTGGAGATTGGCGAGTAGACGGGGGACGTTGGGCAACCATCACCTTTTTGGCGGCCGCCGCCTTTGTCTGTCTGCCTCGCATGTTTCAAGTCATGGTGGTCGAAAATGAGGATGAGCGGCACTTGCGCACCGCGGCCTGGGCTTTTCCGTTTTATCTGATGCTGATTTCGATCTTTGTGGTGCCGATCGCGGTGATCGGGTTGGAGCTGATGCCCCAAGGAGCCAATCCGGACCTCTTTGTCTTGACCGTGCCATTGTCGCAGGGGCAGCAGGGGCTTGCCATGCTCTCCTTTTTGGGCGGATTTTCTTCGGCAACCTCCATGGTGATCGTCGCAGCCATGGCCTTGTCGACAATGGTCTCAAACCATATCGTCATGCCCATATGGCTAAGCTTGCAAGGGGCAGGGGCCTCTGTGTCCGGTGATGTGAGGACTGTTATCCTCCTGTCGCGCCGCATTTCCATCGCAGCCATCATGGCGCTGGGCTATTTCTACTTTACCATGTCCGGAGGCGGAGCAGCACTTGCGGCCATTGGTTTGATCTCATTTGCCGGTATTGCGCAGATGTTGCCTGCTCTTGTTGGCGGGCTATTCTGGCGCGGGGCGACCCGCAGTGGGGCCTTGGCAGGGCTGACCACGGGATTTGCGCTCTGGGTTTATACCATGCTGCTGCCGGCCCTGGGCGGCGGGGTGTTGCCGGATCAGATCCTGGCAGATGGGCTCTTTGGGCTGTCCTGGCTGCGCCCACATGCGCTTTTTGGCATCGAGGGGATGGATTCCACTGTCCATGCGGTTCTTTGGTCCATGAGCCTCAATGCCGGGGTGTTCTGCCTGGTTTCGCTGATCACTTTCCCAAGTCCGATCGAGCGCCTGCAGGGGGCGCAGTTCGTGCATGTCTTTGATCACTCCGCCGGGCCACGGGGCTGGACCGGGTCCATTGCCCAGAGCGAGGATCTGATGGTGATGACCCAGCGCATTCTCGGAGCCACCGAGGCGCAGGCCTTTTTCCAGCGCGAACAAGCGCGACAGGGCGGGCGGGGCACCCTGCCAGAACCAACGCCTGAATTCCTAGAACGGCTGGAGCGAGAGCTTGGGGCCTCCATCGGTGCTGCCGCTGCCCATGCGATGATTGGCCAGATCGTTGGGGGATCTTCGGTTTCGGTTCAGGATTTGATGGCCGTTGCGGATGAAACCGCTCAGATGCTGGAGCATTCCAGCCAGTTGGAAAAGCAATCGGCAGAACTTTCCAGAACAGCGCGGAAACTGCGGGAAACCAATGAGAAGCTGACACAAATCTCTGAGCAGAAGGATGCCTTCCTCAGTCAGGTCAGCCATGAGCTGCGCACGCCCATGACCTCTATCCGGGCTTTTTCGGAGATCTTGCGTGACGATGCGGAACTGCCACCAGAGGACAAAAGCCGCTATGCCGGGATCATCCATGATGAAGCGCTGCGTCTGACACGTCTTTTGAATGATCTTCTGGATCTGAGTGTGCTGGAAAGTGGTCAGGTGCATCTCAACCTGGGATCTGGGAATCTTATGGATGTTCTCGACCATGCGGTCTCCACCGCTTTGGCGGGGAACGGGCGGACACTGAAGGTTCTGCGCGATGTTCAGAACGAAGATCTGATGATCTTCTCCGATCTCGATCGGCTGTCGCAGGTTTTCATCAATCTGATTGCCAATGCGCAGAAGTACTGCGATGCGGAAGTTCCTACATTGAGGATCTCGGTCAGCGAAGGTCAGAAGGAATTCTTCATCCAGTTCAGCGACAATGGCAGTGGTATTCCAGCAGAATTTCAGCAGTTGATTTTTGAGAAATTTTCCCGCGTTAGTCCGGAACGTGCCGGCGGAGCAGGGCTTGGCCTCGCCATCTGTCGCGAGATCATGCAGCGCCTTGACGGGGATGTTTTTTATCAACCTGGCGTCGAGGGGTGCTGCTTCTGTATTTCTTTGCCGAAACCTCGGAAAATTGCTGGTGTCGCGGCCATTTAAAGATCTTGGTAACCAACGGCCGGTAAGACATTGGAAAAGGGAGCGCGCAAAGTGCAGGTTGATGACTAATGTCTGAAGCGGAAACAGATCAGGCCGGGGGCAGCAAGATTAGTGGGCTGGCCCGCAAACTGGCTGTGTCTAAAGAAGGGAAAGGGGCTTCGAATGGCTCGTTTACCCTCAAGGTTCTGCGCCGCTCTTTTGCGCGCGCGGCCTCAGAGCTTTGCGACCTGCCTCTTGCGGTTCTTGCGGGACGTCAATCAAACCGCGCGCCTGAAGAACTCTCTGATCTTCTTTCCGACCAGCATCTGTTGATTGTCCTAGATGGCCCGGACGGGCGTGTTGGTGCAGCCACCATGGATGCGGCCCTGGTCACAGCCTTGATCCAGAAGCAGACCATTGGTCAGATCATGGGGAAAGCGCCTTCAGAGCGGAATTACACCCCAACAGATGCGGCGATGACCGCAGGCTTTCTTGAATTGTCCTTTGAAAAAGTGCTGGGTCTTTTGGATGGTCAGGCCGACCAGACACTTTTTAAAGGCTATCGATTTGGGGCTCAGATCGACAGTGTGCGTAACCTCGTACTTGGGTTGGAGGCCGAAGATTACAGGTTGATTTCTATGACCGTGGATATCGCTCTTGGCACGATGCAGGGCAGCATCAACCTTCTCCTGCCCGAACCAACGCCAGAGGAACTGGGCCTCGCTGGGGCGGCTGCAGGGCCTTCACTTGGGAGCAGCATGGGCAATCTTCGCGCGGAACTCTCCGCGGTTCTTTGCAAAATGCGCCTGCCTCTGAATGAATTGTCGAACTTGAAACCGGGGGATGTGATCCCCCTGGAGCAAGCCTTTCTCTATGAGACGGATCTGATCAGCATTGGTGGTCAATCGATTGCGCAGGGCAAACTGGGTCAAATGAACGGTTCGCGCGCGGTGCGTTTGAACGAAAGCCAGACCAAACTGGTGCAGGATGTCGGTGGCGGTGCCTTTGCTGATGGTGTGAACGGCGATGCACCCGCGCTCCCTGCGATGGATGATGGTCCAACCCTTGATCTAGGTATTGCGGCTCAGGGTCTGCAAGATCCGCTGGATGACGGCATGGGCATGCCCGCTATGGATATGGGCGGGCTAGGCGGCGATCTGGGAGGTGACCTAGGTGGTGATTTGGGCGGTGATCTAGGGGGCGACTTGGGTGGTGGCCTTGGTGGAGATCTCGGCGGCGATCTTGGCGCGGATCTCGGTGCCGACCTTGGCATGGGTCTTGGCGGTGACCTAGGTGGGGATCTGGGTGGCGGCTTGCCACTGGATGGCGCTCCTATGGGAGAGCTTCCAGCGCTTGGCGACGGCTTGGGTGATCTTGGAGCAACTGCACTGGATGGCGGCGATGCGCTGGATCAGTTCAATCCAGATGATGCCGCAGCGGAAATAAGTAAGCTTGCTGGTCTGTAACTGCGCCTGATCTGCAGGCCCTGTTACTCGCAAAATTGCTCCTTTTATAGAAGCAGTATTCTTCGGCACAACCGGCGGCCTGCGAGTTGTGAAATCGGCAGGGTTGCCAATCAGATCCTGGGCAGATGGGGTTTGTCTGGCTTTCCCTAGCAGACGAAAAAACTGCCGAAATATCATAACCAGCGAAGCCCGAGAGGGAACGGGCCTCGCTCTTGGTCATGGGGCAATGGCCTGTTTTTACTGCGACGCGATGGCTTCCAGTGTCGGGCGCAGCCCATCAAGCTGATAGCCAGCTGCACTGGTTTTGGTGAGAATCTCATCAACAGACAGTTCACTGGCCATGCCTAGCGACCAAACCACCGAGCAGCGTGTCCCAGATGCGCAATAGGCCAAAACTGGGCCCTCACATTCCTCATAAAACCGGCGCTGGAGCGCGACATTTTCTGGTGTCATTGTTTGATGTGTCAGGGGCAACTCTTTGAAAGTAAGCCCGGATTCCTCGACAGCCACGCGAATGGCTGCAGCCTGGTGGCTAGGCGGCACTTCGGCATCAGGACGGTTGCAAATCACCGTCTTGAAGCCAGCTTCGACAATGGCAGGCAAGTCTTCAACCGAGATCTGCGGTGAGACGGCGTAGCGGGGGGTGATCTCTTTAGCATCCATGACAATCCCTTTAAACGCTTGTCGCGATCCGGTCTAGTTTCTCGCCAGCCTTGGGTGCAATTAGCATGCCAGCCAGCATTGCGGCCAGGAACACCAACCCACCTGTCCCACCATAGCTGAGGGAGGCAATCGCCGGCCCCGGGCAAAGCCCGGCGAGCCCCCAGCCCATGCCAAAGAGAACCGAACCGGTGATCAGGCGATGATCCATTTCGGGGGCAGGTGGGGTGGGGAAATTTCCACCAACCAGCGGCCGCGTTTTGCGGCTTAGCTGCCAGGCCAGCGCCATCGGTATGATCGCTCCGCCCATGACAAAGGCCAGCGTTGGATCCCAGTTGCCAAAGACATCCAACCAGCCCTGCACCTTGGTCGTGTCGGTCATGCCTGAGAGGAAAAGCCCGCTCCCAAAGAGCGCACCTGAGAGCAAAGAGAGGAACAGGCGCATCATCAGATCAATCCTAGGCCATGGCGCAAAATGGCCAGGGTCAGGCCCCCGGCCAGTATGTAGAAAACGGTTGCGACGAGGCCGCGCAGAGACAGGCGTGAGATCCCGCAAACCCCATGACCAGAGGTGCAGCCATTGGCGATACGCGTCCCCATCCCGACGAGGACACCGGCGCCAGCCACCAACCAGAGATTGGGGGTCAGATGCGTTTCCACAGGGGTTTGCGTGACCAGCAAAAACAGCAATGGGGCACCAAAAAGACCCAGCAGAAATACCAGGCGCTCGGCCAGGTTCCCTTTGCCACTGCCATCAACCAGGCCGCCAATGATCCCGCTGGCGCCCATGATCCGACCATTGCCAAGCAAAAAGACCGCACCAGCCAAACCAATAAAGCCCCCTCCAACGAGGCCCCAGATCCAATCTGTTTCCATTGTTCGCGTTTCCTTAGGTTTGTTTTCGCCTCTGGGGACACGTGCCAGCACCCATGTCACAAGAGGCGCTTAGAGCTTGTTGACAGGAAGTTTGAGGAAGACATCCCCCTTGGCATCGGGCTCTGGCATCTGTCCTGCGCGCATATTGACCTGCAGCGAAGGCAGGATCAGGCGTGGCATGCCCAGTGTTGCATCGCGCGCATCCCGCATAGAGGTAAACTCCTCAATGCTCTTGCCCTGTCCGATGTGGACATTCAGCGCTTTTTGTTCCCCAACCGTGGTCTCCCAGGCATAGTCATTGCGTCCCGGTGCCTTGTAGTCATGTCCGACATAGATGCGGGTTTCATTTGGCAGGGTCAGAATGCGCTGGATCGACTGATAAAGATCAGAAGAGGAGCCGCCGGGGAAGTCGCAGCGGGCGGTGCCAAAATCGGGCATGAACAGGGTGTCACCCACAAAGGCCGCATCACCAATAACATAGGTGAGACAGGCGGGTGTGTGGCCCGGTGTATGCAGGACCTTGCCCTGCATCTGTCCGATCATGAAACTGTCGCCATCCTTGAAAAGTGCATCAAACTGGCTGCCATCACGCTGAAAGGCCGTGCCTTCGTTGAAGACCTTGCCAAAGGTCTCTTGGATCACGGTGATCTGTTCGCCAATGCCGATTTTGCCGCCCAGCTGCTCTTGCAGGTAGGGCGCGGCAGAGAGGTGATCCGCATGGACATGGCTCTCCAGGATCCAGACGCATTGCAGGCCCTGTGCACGAACCCAATTGGCGATCTCATCCGCTGAACTGGTATCGGTTCGCCCAGAGGCGTGGTCAAAATCCAGCACGGAATCGATGATTGCACAGTTTCCCCCTTCAGGTTCACTGACAACATAAGAAACTGTGTTGGTGGCTTCATCAAAGAAGGCTTTGACCTTTGGCTGCATCTGTGGCGCTCCATTCCCTTTCCGAACAACATATACAAAGGAATGAATGTGTTTCAAGACCCGCGATACGGAGATCGTATCGGCGGCGGCTTGAACAGGGGAGGTCTTTCCTCTGGCAGTTGTAAATTGACCTGTCTCAAGGCGCTATGCAGTCAGATCGCTTAGCTTTTGTGCAGGCGTTGCATTTGGTCCAGAACTCATGAGATTTTTTGATAATTTACTGAGCTAGGCCTGCAAGGCGGCGCTAATTTGGGTCCAGTTTACAATGGTGTTGCAATGGTCTGGCAACACAGTGCCGGAAAGGGAGGTGTCAGGATGACACATCCAGAACTTATGCTGCAGGCAGAAACCATCGCGGATCAGATCCAGAAGGAACGGGGCGATGCGCGTCTCAACTTTTTGGGAGAGTTTTCGCGGGCGATCCAGGCGTTGAAATGCAACGGTGCCAAAGTGCCTGCACGGCTTAGGCAGCTGGAGGCCGAGCTCTGCGAAGAGATGGCAGAGGCGCAGTTTGACAATGTGCCTGTCTAAGAGAATTCTACCAGGGCAATAGACGGCGCATTGGCGACCTTGGTGCTTAGAAAGCTTTTGGTTGGGGCGCCTGTGGGTGCCTCTGACAAAGGCCTTGCCGGTTGCTATGGCTCGATGCTAGCCGACTTCTCCAGATTTTTTGCCCACAAGCCTTGCTGTGGTGCATTCTAGGTCGGCGTCATGCCCGCTCGACGCTGCGGTGGGGGCATTCTCGCGGCTCTAGCCGAGGAAAATACCAACCATCACCAGCATCAGGCCCAGCACAGAAAGCAATAGCGCGCCAAGATTGTAGGGGAGAACAGCCTGCACAGCAGCGCGCAGCTCTTCATCTTGCAGATTTTGGCGCCGCGCTTTTGCGACGCGAACAATACACCAGATCAGGCCCAAGAGCCCGGCAGTAGAAAGTGCAGCGCCAGCCCAGACAAGCATTTCGAACATTGGTCAGGATCCTTTTGATTGCCCGCTCTGCGACTAACGGAAGCGGGGAGCCGCGACAAGTGCTCCTGCGGAAATCGCCCTAGGCAGGTGCATTGAATATCCCCCCTGGCCAAAATCAGCTTCTTGGCTCCACCCAGCATGAGACATCTTGCGGCGGACCGGGGCAGCGGCTATCCCCTTGAGCCAAGTTTCAAGGCGAAAGCGTCGGGTCCGCTCCCGGCGGCAAAGAGCCAAATCAGAGCAGTAGGAGCCGGACATGGACATGACTGAAGACGAGAAAAGTGAAAACTACCGCGTAACAGCAGGCGAATTGCGCCAGTTCATTGAGCGGTTCGAGCGTTTGGACGCTGAAAAGAAAGATATTGCGGAGCAGCAAAAGGAAGTCATGGCCGAGGCCAAAGGGCGCGGATATGACACTAAGGTGATCCGAAAGCTGATTTCTCTTCGCAAACGGGACAAGGACGATATCGCCGAGGAAGAGGCGGTTCTGGAAATGTACAAGGAAGCGCTGGGTATGTGATTTGCCCCAATCTGCGATGCAAGCCGCGTAGCCCCAGTGGATACGCGGCTTTTCTTTTGCTGACAGGTGGATATTTTATGGCTTAAAATTTTAAGCTTGAAATAAATTTCTCACTGACCGATATTGGCAAAAATCAAGCATCACAGTCTGAGCAAGGAGCACAACATGCCCGCAATTTCCGTGCATCCCGAAGGGTGGAAACCTGCCAAGGGCTATGCCAATGGCATGATTGCCGAGGGCAGGCAGCTCTTTGTGGGGGGGCAGATCGGGTGGAACGCCGATCAGGTTTTTGAAGTGCATGACTTTATCGGTCAGATGAGCCAAGCTCTGCGCAACATTCTGGATGTGGTCGAAACCGCCGGCGGCTCTGCCGCAGATATCACGCGGTTGACCTGGTTTGTCACCGACAAGGCCGAGTATCTGACCCACCAGGCGGAAGTCGGACGGGCCTATCGAGAGGTGATGGGCTATCACTTTCCGGCAATGACCATGGTTGTGGTGGCTGGATTGGTCGAGGATGAGGCCAAAGTCGAGATTGAGGCAACTGCCGTCTTGCCAAAATAGGCTGAGCCCCAGGGGCTCTTTGACTGAGACTTTTCTGCGAACCGCCCACTGTCGAGTGGGCGTTTTTTTTGCCTCTTGGTTTGGCTACCTTCCCTGAGCCTTCACAGCAGATACAAGAACGAGTTTTCGGCAATGGATAGGTCTGTTGAAGGAGTGCGAATCTGTACCGGTCGCCGTGCTTTTTAGCTGGGAAACTGGTTGATTGCCTGGTGTCGTGTTGGAAAAATGGGCACGCCAGACCGGCTGAGTTCAGCATTTGTGCAGTCTCGAAAGACGGCCTATGTCCATGGTTCGCATTCGTCGTGATGAGGCTGTTCTGCTTTTTTGTGAGTTAAATCAACATGTAGTGAGGTGATATTTCGGTGGGGTTTGATTTTTTTGCGGCCTTCAAAAATTTTACCAGTTGATAAAAAAATAAACTGTGGCAGTCTGGGTGAGCAAAATAAACAAAGTCAGGGAGACACCCAATGGCGAGTAGCCATCAGGCATCCGGTATCCAGGCAGGGCGTTTGGCCGCTCCTGAGATCGCCGAAAACTTCGGGGACCTGCATCCCGCCTATGACCCGCATGAGGCCGCTGTTGCGGCGGACCGTTGCTATTTCTGTTTCGATGCACCCTGCATGACAGCCTGTCCAACCAGCATCGATATCCCGCAGTTCATTCGCGAGATTCAGGCAGGGCATCCGGCCTCTGCGGCCAAGACAATTCTGGAGCAGAATATTTTGGGCGGTATGTGCGCGCGGGTTTGCCCGACAGAGACGCTCTGTGAGGAGGCCTGTGTGCGCGAAGCTGCTGAGGGCAAGCCAGTGGAGATTGGCCGCCTGCAGCGCTACGCAACCGATATTCTGATGGAACGCGGAGAGCATCCGTTCAGACGCGCTGAAAGCACCGGCAAACGGGTTGCTGTAGCCGGGGCGGGGCCCGCTGGCCTCTCTGCGGCGCATCGTCTGGCCATGCTGGGCCATGACGTGGTGGTCTATGATGCCAAATCCAAGGCAGGTGGCCTAAACGAGTTCGGCATTGCCGCCTATAAATCCACCAATGATTTTGCCGCCCGCGAGGTGCAGTGGCTGCTGCAGATCGGCGGCATCACCATGGAGTATGGCAAAAAGCTGGGGGCCGAGCTTTCCCTGGAAGGGCTGGCAGCGGATTATGACGCGGTCTTCCTGTCAATCGGGCTGGCGGGCGTGAATGCGCTGCGGGCTTCGGGTGAGGATAAGGATGGTGTGCGTGACGCGGTCGATTTCATCGAAGAACTGCGTCAGGCTGGGGATCTGAGCGCACTTCCTGTGGGCCGCAATGTTGTGGTCATCGGTGGTGGCATGACCGCGGTGGATGCCGCGGTGCAGTCGAAACTGCTGGGCGCAGAGAATGTCACTATTGCCTACCGCCGAGGGCGCGAAGACATGGGCGCCAGCCGGTTCGAACAAGATCTTGCGGCTTCAAAAGGCGTGAAGTTGATGTTCAACGTCATGCCCAAGGCCGTGCATGGCAATGGCGCCGCTGCCGAGATCGAGCTGGAATATACCGAAGTTTCCGAAGGCAAGGTTTCCGGCACCGGGGAAGTCACACGGGTTGCGGCGGATCAGGTCTTTAAGGCGATTGGTCAGGCGCTGGAGGGCCAGCCCGCTTGTCTGGAACTGGAAGGTCGCAAGATCAAGGTTTCTGAAAGCGGTCGCACCTCAATGGCTGGGGTCTGGGCCGGTGGCGATTGTGCCAGCGGTGGTGAGGACCTCACGGTGACCGCTGTGGCTGAGGGTCGCGATGCGGCGATGGATATTCACTCCAGCCTGATGGGCTGAGCCAGCTTTGGCGCCAGGGCAACTGGCGCCGAGCTAGCCTTAAGAGGAGAGATCAAATGGCTGATCTAACAACAGAATTTCTGGGTATTAAATCCCCAAACCCATTTTGGCTGGCCTCCGCGCCTCCAACCGACAAAGAGTATAACGTGCGCCGCGCCTTTGAAGCGGGCTGGGGCGGTGTTGTCTGGAAAACACTCGGTTCCGAAGGTCCGCCGGTGGTCAATGTCAATGGCCCTCGCTATGGGGCGATTTTTGGGGCGGACCGTCGTTTGCTGGGGCTCAACAATATCGAGCTGATCACCGATCGCTCGCTTGAGACCAACCTGGAAGAGATTACCCGCGTCAAAAAGGACTATCCGGATCGTGCGGTTATCGTTTCCATCATGGTTCCCTGCGAAGAGGAAGCCTGGAAAGCGATCCTGCCCAAGGTTGAAGCGACCGGCGCCGATGGGATTGAGCTGAACTTTGGTTGTCCGCACGGAATGGCGGAACGCGGTATGGGGTCGGCCGTGGGGCAGGTGCCAGAGTATATCCAGATGGTCACAGAGTGGTGCAAGAAATACTACTCCAAGCCGGTGATCGTGAAACTGACGCCCAATATCACCGATGTGCGCTTCCCTGCGCGAGCGGCTAAGGCTGGTGGTGGTGATGCGGTGAGCCTGATAAATACCATCAACTCCATCGTTTCGGTTGATCTGGACAGCATGGCACCTGAGCCTACTGTTGGTGGCAAGGGAACCCATGGTGGCTATTGTGGCCCGGCGGTAAAGCCGATCGCCCTCAATATGGTGGCAGAGATTGCCCGTTGCCCGCAGACCCATGGCCTGCCAATCTCGGCCATCGGTGGCGTGACCACCTGGAAGGATGCTGCAGAATTCATGGTCATGGGGGCTGGCAATGTGCAGGTCTGCACCGCCGCAATGACCTATGGTTTCAATGTTGTGAAAGAGATGATTTCGGGGCTCTCCAACTGGATGGATGAGAAGGGCTATACCTCTACGCAGGATTTCATTGGGCAGGCTGTGCCGAATGTGACCGACTGGCAGTATCTGGATCTGAATTTTGTGGCCAAGGCCAAGATCAATCAGGATGACTGCATCAAATGCGGTCGTTGCTTTGCCGCCTGCGAAGATACCTCTCACCAGGCGATCGAGATGAGTGAAGATCGTGTCTTTACTGTGAAAGACGACGAATGCGTGGCCTGTAATCTCTGCGTTAATGTTTGCCCGATTGAAGGTTGTATCACAATGGAAGAGGTGCCTGCGGGC
>NZ_AAYC01000020.1 GCF_000169455.1 Roseobacter sp. SK209-2-6
AGTTTGGCTAAACCTGCGAAAATTTCAGGCCGTGTTATGCTTGCGAAAATTGAGAAACCGGCGATCAGGAACCCTAAAATTGCAGTCGTAAGCGTAAAACCAATATCGGCGACTTGTCCCAATAGAGCTTTGAGCGCTGATGTTGGAAGTATACTCAGATCAAAGCAGTTATCCCCAACGGCTAATAGGCCAAAAAGCACAACCACCACAACGGGAACCACGAGGTTGGTGCGCGTTGAACCAACTTTCCGCGCTTTCCAGTATACCTCTCTTAGGCTCTTTTCCTTGGTAGCTCGCTTCTGCCAGTCCATCTTACAACAAATTTCTCAGTTTTTTGACTTTCACAGCGTTGGCGTCAGCACTGGGAGCATTAATTGATCCCGCAGATCTCAACTGACTGAACGTATCAACCAACCGCCTGACTAATGATCCTTTTTTCAGAGGAACGTTTTCAATCTCGGCGCTGAGCCTAAATTGTTCGTTGTTCCCAGATAGAGAATTCCCATTGGTGTCCAACCCCGAGACACTGACATCTTGATTACCCGACCCCGTGGCTTCTGTCACTGCCTCAATTGCGGCGGGGATGTCGAGGCCGTCGCCGCTCGATGCCGTTACCTTCGTGCTTGTCGACCCAAGAGCATCAGAAAGCTCTCGGACCTGCCCAAGTATTTCGCCCGCATTAATGTCATCGTTCGGCTTAACGACCCGGAAATTGATTTTCTTTAGCTTTTCAAACCGGCGCATAAAAGTTGCGATGTCCGCCTTGCCCGTCAGAGGCACCACTTCCAAGGAAGGGCGCGGATGCGCCTCGTACAGTGACTTCTTGGTGGGTGGTTCATCTTCTGCCCGTGTCTTTTCGTACTTCAGATCAATGGCCTCTTTGTGCCGCTGTCTCAGAAATTGCTGAGCCGTGACGCGGAATGCATTGATGTCGGGCGCATGAGGTGTCTCTGGGAAATAGATGAGCCGGTGATTGTTCAGCATCAATACAAAGAATGCTGACGGAGCTGACAGAAGGGAGGCTTCGTCGTGTACCAACCCTTTGCTATCATCAAATACTTGCGTTCGGGTCAGTTCCGTCTGTTTTACAAAGCGACCGGCCAACACCATGATCGGATCGTCGTTTTCCTCGGCAAGATCCATCAGCTCCACCTCATAGAAATGGTAATGGGTCTTTTTCCCATAGCTGCGGACATAGGTATCTTTGGTGAAAGCTGGTACGACAATGCTCTTGGCGTAGTCGAGTAGAACTTTGTCGTCACCGAACCGGCAGATGAAATTGGCAAAGTGGCGTTGTGTTGTTTCATTCAAAATCCTCAATCAATATCTAGTCCGGGCATCCGCTCACGATCTTCATCGTCTCAAGACTCACGGTGATCACGCGCTGGATAATTCAGGGGTAGCGCGGGTTGCCGACTGTTTCGTTGGCGTAATCGTTGGCGTCGTTGACGATGCCGCTTTTCTTGTCGGTTTTGACGATCTGGCGTTCCATCACCCATTCGAGCGCGGGTTTGCCGTTGACGACGTAGTCATAGGCCTCAAGCGGGATGTTTTGGATGGTGATGTTGTCGTTATAGATCACGGTGGACAGGTCTTTTTCCTTGCCCTTACCGCCCCATTTCCACTTGTTCGTGTGCTTGACGCGGTAGAAGGCTTGCGCGTTGTCCTGCGCCTCGGGGATAAGGCGGTGGTCGCCTTCTTTGAACGTGACCATATAGGGATCGACGCTTTCAAAATTCACATGCAGATCGCCAAGAGCGCGACCCGCATCGCGGAAGGCAGCGAAGTCATCAAAGCTTTTCACCGCCGGAATGCGGGGGAGCTGTTTGGCGAGGTTGTTTTTGAACCGCTCGCGATACTCTGGGGAATGCAGCAGGCCATAAATGTAATAGAACAAGTCCTCCTTGCTGATCTCTTGGCCCGGATAGGCAGCTTGGAAATGCGCAAGCCCGTCATCAGTGATGGCATCGCGACGAGTCAGGCCGGTTTCAGAGTTGTCAGCAGCAAAGAGGCCATCATCTGGCTGGGTCTCATCGTAGAGATAGAGGGGAAAACATTGTGTTCCTCCGTCTGATTGAAGTTCGGGGATAGACCCAAGCATCAATGCAAAACACCCTTCTTCAGGTGTTCGGTTCTTTACCATTATCACCCTGTTTGCAACTTTCCCGTTGGGGAAGATATGCGGCATCTGATAGCGCCGTTCGTTGAACTTTTTCGAATAGAACAGCCAAGTGCCCTCGAATGGGCGATAAACTGAGGGCACTACCTCCCCACTGTCCATCTCTTCTTTTTGCTTTTTCACGACACCAGCGAACAGCGCATCACTCCAACTGATCATTTTGGGGTCGTAATCGGCCAGTTTCCTGACCGTTTTCAGGTCTTCTCCGGCCAAACGATCAATTTCTGAATTATAGAAACTGATCATTCGCGACATGTTCTTGTCGAGCTTTGTTCTGGAGGCATTGAACGCCCAAGAATCTCGCTGCGTTTTCACACCACTAGAATAG
Source organism: Roseobacter sp. SK209-2-6 (assembly GCF_000169455.1). Classification (GTDB taxonomy): domain Bacteria; phylum Pseudomonadota; class Alphaproteobacteria; order Rhodobacterales; family Rhodobacteraceae; genus Pseudophaeobacter. Next base: position 2,508 of record NZ_AAYC01000020.1, read on the forward strand.
TTGGCAAAAACGACGGGTTCTTGGTTTGATTTGTCTTTGCTCCCAATCTCAATGAACTTGTCAAAGCTGCGATCTACTTGATCCAGCCAATCGTTGTTTTCGTCGGGCGTGATTGTTTTCCAACCTTTGGCACTCGTGATCCCATCAACGGACCGGAAATCACGCACAATCGACAGCTTTTGTTTTTGATCGAGGTAATCGCCGATGTCGTGGAAATGGATGCGACCATGCTCAGTTGCATCCGGGTTCTTGACGAATACTGAAATTGCAATCGGTGCGCGACTGCCTGAGCCGAATATCTTGCCACCTTCTTTGCGCGACTTCTCGCCAGACGTTCTCTGATTGCCTCGCAGGTGGAACACGTAAAGATCGCTGAATTCTTCGGCTAGGCATTTGCGCAGCCCATCCGCTGCGTTACCTTCTACCCATCCTGCGTTGGAGACATAGGCCATGACACCAGCATCGCCGATGCGGTCACTCGCCCACCGGATTGCGCGAATATAGCTGTCATAAAGCGAATTCTTGTTGGTCGCCGTTGACTCCGCAGCATAAGTGTCGCGGATTTTCTCATCCAGTTGCGCATAGCCAATATTGGCAGCGTTGTCGTTGGCGCTGTTCTGACCAGCCGAATAGGGCGGGTTGCCGATGATCACGCGGATATCCAGTTCTTTCTGCCGTGTCCGGCGTTCTGAGTTGTCCGGCAGAAGATTGGCGATCATATCGCGTTCCTGCTCGTACATCTGGAACGTATCGGTCAGCAGGATGCCCTTGAACGGCTCATAGGGGGCGTCATCGCTCAACGCGCCTTGCGCCAACTCGTGATAAACCGTTTCGATATTCACGGCGGCGATATAGTAGGCGAGCAGCACGATCTCGTTGGCGTGAATTTCGTGCTTGTATTTATGCTCTAGCTCTTCGGGCGAAATCAGCCCCGATTGCAGCAGGCGAGTGATGAAAGTGCCCGTGCCGGTGAAGGGGTCGAGGATATGCACGCCTTTTGATCCAAGCGTCTGGCCGAACTGCGATTTCAGAACGTCATTGACAGAGTGGAGGATGAAATCCACGACCTCAACCGGGGTATAGACGATGCCGAGCCGTTGGGTCAGCACGGGGAACGCGCCCTTAAAAAAGCTATCGTAGAGTTTCAGGATCAGCTCTTGCCGCCCATGAGCAGTGACAACATCGGCAGCACGGCGTTCAACGCTGGCATAGAACTTGGCAAGGCTATCGCTTTCCTTGGCCAGATTGTGTTCATGAAGCTGCCCCAGCACAATCTCCATCGCGCGGGAGACCGGATTTTCCTTAGTGAATTCGCTGCTTTTGAACAGGGCATCAAAAACGGGTTTGGTGATGAGGTGCTGGGCCAGCATCTCAATCGCTTCAGCCTCGGATATTTCGGGGTTCAGGTCGTCCTGAAGTTCCTCGACAAAGGCAAGGAAAGCCGTGCGCTCCGGCCCGTCCTGCGCCACGATTGCCGTGATGCGGGTGATATGGGTCTGGGCGATTTCGGCAATGTCTTTGGCCCATTTGTCCCAGTATTCTCGGGTGCCGCATTTTTCCACGATCTTGGCCATGATGGCACGGGTGAATTCATCAAAGACAAACGCGCCCTGCTGGCCGCTGTCGTCATTGGTGCGGCGTTCCGGGGCATCATCGCCAATGCCCGCGCCGGTGCGTTCGGCCTTGGTCTTGTTGGTGTCGAAATCATCGACAACAGCGGTCAGCTCTTTTAGCTCGCTCTCTGATGAGATGCTGACCAGCTCCACCTTGTCGCTGATGTCTTCACCAAGATCAGCCTGATTGATCCGCGCATCCAGCCGCTCATCATGGGCGCGAAGAGCGTTGAGGATCTGCCAAACCACCTTGTAGCGTTCGTTGTCATTGAGCGCATCTTCGGGCTTAGTATTTGGCGGGATGGCGACCGGCAGGATGACATAGCCCAGCTTTTTACCCTCGGCCCGACGCATGACGCGACCGACGGATTGCACCACGTCGATTTGGCTTTTGCGCGGGTGCATGAACATGATCGCATCCAGTGCCGGGACATCGACGCCTTCGGAGAGCACCTTGGCGTTGGTCAGGATGCGGCAAGTGTCATCGCCCGCATCGGCCTTGAGCCAGTTCAGCATTTCATCGCGTGTGCTGGCGTTGAAGGTGCCGTCGACGTGGCGAACTTCGGTATGCAGATGGCGATTGTCGTCAATCAACTCATTGCCGATGTATTCATCGACCACTTGGGTAAATTCTTCTTCGATGATCGTGGATTTCTTAATGCTCTGGCAAAAAGCCAATGCGCGTTTCATTGGTCGAGGGTCAAACTCCAGATCAGCGGCCAGATCGGTTTTGGTTAGCGCCTTGTAGCAGCCGATGATCTTGGTGGCGTCATCCAGCGTCAGCTCCGGCCCATCCTTGAGGCGGTTCTGGATGGTCTGGGAAATCAACCCCTCATCAACCGCGAGCACGACAACCTTGTAATCGGTCAGCAGCTCGTTCTCGACCGCCCAGCCAAAGCCGCGGTGGAACAGGTCCTTGCCGAACTTCTCCTCGTCATCCATCGAGGCCAGCTTTGCATCGTGATCGTCAGCCTTGCGTTTGGCTGTGTCCGCGAAAATCCGTGGTGTGGCCGTCATGTAGAGGCGCTTTTTTGCGGCCACAAATTCATTGTCATGAATGCGGACAAAATTGCTGTCGTCTTCGTCTTTCAGAGTAACGCCGGTGGTCCGGTGTGCCTCGTCACAAATCACCAGATCAAATTCAGGCAGGCCGTGCTGTTTCTGGGCGCGGGTCAGCACGTCGATGGAGTGATAAGTTGAAAACACCACTGTCATCTGGTCCGCAGGTGCATCTGTAACCTGACGCGCGATTTTCTCTGGATCAGTTGTGGCTGGGAAAGCCAGATCATGCACATTCAGATCAAGGCTATCGGCATCGGCCCTGCGCCCGACCTTGGTATCTGAACACGCCGAGAAGGCGGTGAACTCTTCCTGACAGTCGTTCTTCCATTCACGCACGGTCTGGGACATCAGCGCCAGAGATGGGACCATGAATAAAACGCGTTTGCCTTGTCCGGCCAAAGTCTCGGCAATGCGCAGGCCGGTGAAGGTCTTACCGGTGCCGCAAGCCATGATGAGCTTACCGCGATCTGCTGTTTCAAAACCGCTGGCGACGGCATTCAACGCATCGCGCTGGTGATCCCGAAGTGTTTTTTTGGCAGCAAGGCTGATCGTGCCAGTGCGCACAAATTGCGACCAGTCAATTCGGCTAGCCTCCAGCTCATTGATGCCGATGCGGTTCCATTCCTTGGATAGCTTATCCAGCGTTTCCTTGGCGTTGCGCCCAAACTCTTTGTGCGTGGTGTCGGCAATGACCAGTCGTGTGAACAGATCGTTAGATGCCGCAGAGATGAAGCTATCGATATCCGGCTTTTGAATGCTGTGGTCGGGTGCATAGAACTTGCACTGAATCGCGGCATAGCCAGAACCGTCTGCCAGTGTCGCTACCAGATCAATACCGGTGTCCGCATTGCTCCACCCTTGAGCACCTGCCCAATCAGCAAACGTAATAACCTTGCTATAGAATTGCTTTTGGGTATCGTCGTTCTCAAGGAAAACGCGCACCAGCTTTTCAAAGTAATCGCCTTTTTCACGCTCGGTGCGGGCAGCTTGTCGATAGGTGTTTAAAATTTCTTGTAGCTGCATTGCGTAACGGCCTCAAATAACGTCTTTTTTTGTGCGGTGGGAATCGAAACCCTACCGCTTATATTTCTAGCGGCTCAGCCCCACTCGATCCACTACAGATTGTGTCAGGTCGCAAACTCCGCATGTTGGACAGCCTCCAGCACATCAATGGCATTGCAACCGATGGCGTGGACAACATGCACGAACTCGACCACCTCGATCTTGCGTTCACCATTTTCATATTTAGCGACGAAGGATTGAGGGCGATCCAGCCGATGAGCCAGTTCTGTCTGCGTCAGATTTGCGGCTAGGCGCGCGTTCTTAAGTGCGGCCATCAGGGCCAAATGCCCGGGGCTGCGTAAGGTTCTTCCCATAGTGTGAACTCCGAATAAATCCGGAATTCGGATAATCCTGATTGCGGATTATCCCATTTTGGGTTATTGCTTTAGCACTTTGACACTAACTCGAGTTTTCCCAATGCCCCATTGCCCCCACTGTATGACCGATCTTCACGCGGAAGCGACCACCTGCGCGGCTTGCGGGGCGCAGAAGGGGATCTTGGCTCCGGGTTGGACCGCAGATCGTTATGCTTTGCGGACGTGGCCACTGCTGGTCGTTGCCGGAATGCTTGGTTTTGGCGTGTTTATTGTCGCGGCCATGGGATCGGGCGTCGGCGCATTGCTTTTGTCGATCCCGACAGTGTTTGTCGCTGGGCTGGCATGGGTGACTCGCTATCTCATCCCGAAACTCCCAGAAAAGTGGTACCGATGATGCTGGACGATCCGAAAGGCGTTGAGCGCCGAATGCGTGAACTGGTTAAGCCAATCTTGCACCCAAGTTGGCTGGAATTTGAACCTACACCGCAATCCATCGCAGATCATGAATGCTGGGCTGAAATGCTGGAGATTCTGATCGACATCCTCGAAGATGCCCAGATTGGCTTACGGCGTCAGCTGGTGCCAGCGGATGTGGTGGAGGATTGGTCAACGCCACGCAAGCTGTTGTCGCCGGAAAATGAGGCTTCGTTTGATCTGTCGGTCAATCCCGAAGGCGGGCTGAACATCATTGCCCGGATCGAGGACAAGTCCTTCGTCGAACATGGGTTGAGCGTCGAAGGTGTCACGACGCTGATTTACACCTTCACCAATCTGCGCATGGCGAGTCCCTACAGATGAACGACAAGCCCGCCCTGAAACACACTTCGTTTTACATCAGCCATGAGGGTCATAAATCCCTGCGGATCGAAGCCCTGAAACGGGGGTTAACCATGAGCCAGTTGATCATTCAGGCGCTGTCGCAGGCTGGCGTGGTTATTCCAGCAGAGGACTTGAAAACATGAAATGTATTTTGACAGCCGCACTGTTGGCAATGACAACACCATCATTTGCCGAGGGCTGGTATTTCGAAGCATCGCTTGAGGGTGGTGCAGAGTTCTGGACCTACACCAATGAAACCGGCGACGTCAGCCCACGCCGGGTGCGCGGCAATGAAATCTGGATCACCCGCACCGATGAAGTGAACGACCTTGGCCCCGGTGGGGCCTGCGACTTCAACAATTGCAGCGTGTCCGTGATGCTGGGTGGAACTGACGCAAAGGCCGGGCAACAAGTTCAGGTCACGTTCTCAAACGGTGAAGTGCTGGATTTCCCGGCGCGGGGTGGCGAGATTCTATTTGATAATTTCTCAACGACAGGCATGGGCGCGACAAACATATTTGTTGCCAATATCCGCGCGGCGGAATGGGTTGAAATCAGTTTTAATGGGCGCAGCCATCGGTTCAGCCTTGCCGGATCAGCCAAGGCGCTGGATGCGATCCAGCCCTATCTGGCGGGGCAATAGTGCGATAGTGCTAACGCACTATAACGTGAATGGTAGCGAGATATGGCACGGTTTCTGGTCTGGAGCGACCTGCACGACGAATTCTGGGATGGCTTTGATCTTCCTGACCTGTCCGCCCCGGTGGATGGAGTTCTGATTGCTGGCGATACCCACACCAAAGGGCGGCATCTGGACATACCGGCGCAGGCCGCGCGGAAATACCAGTGCCCTGTGGTGGTGATCTGGGGCAATCATGAGGCTTACGGTTCGGTCTGGTCGGAATTATTGGCGGATGAACAACGCCAGCTGGTTGAGTTGCGTGATGAGGGGTTGGATATCCGGGTACTGCATGGCGCAGCGACTGAAATCGCAGGTGTCCGCATTATTGGCGCAACGCTCTGGACCGATCTGCAACTCTATCCCAGTTACGATCATCTGGCTCGGATGCTAGTCTCCGCCGGTATGCAGGATTACCGCACCATTCGGACTGCACCGGATAAGGCTTTCACTATCACCGACATGCTGGTGCTGCACATGCGGGACAAGGCGGCGATTTTTGACGCTCTGGCCGCTCGTTATGACGGCCCAACGCTCGTCGTGACCCACCACCTGCCAGTACGTCAGCTCATTGCCCCGTGGCGCACAATTGGTAGCGAACAAAAGCGGGCGATGAATAACGGTTTTGCCTGTCACCTGTGGGACGAGATCAAAATCCATGACATTCACACATGGATCTGGGGCCATTCCCACGAAGGTGAAAGCTGGATCGGGCAAGGCAATCACGGCCCAATCCGTTTTGTGACGAACCAGCGCGGCTATCCCGGTGAAGGTGCTGAGTTTGATCCAGCTTTCGTTATCGAGGTGGGGTAGTGCTATGGCGGGGCATAGATATGGACTGACAGATAGTTTGACGCGGAGACGCAGATTTTATCGAAACCAGCCGTACGCGGCGCCACTATCGAATAGGGAAGACGCGGAAAAAGTGAACTTTCGCTGCGGCCGCGCGAATGCCCGGTTCCCGATTTTCGAAGAAGCTCAACCAACAGAAAATAGTTGCTCAAATTCTTTGGCTCCATTTGCCGAGAACGAAACCACGCGCGTTTTTTGATCGCGTCTGGCCCAAGACAGATCTTCAAACCGGCTAAGGAGAGCGCGGCCAAGACTCCCCGCCAGATGTGATCTGCGCTCGCTCAAATCCAAACATTCTCGGCAAAGAGGTGATTTGTTTTTGCGTAAATCCGTCAGATCAATTCCGAGGTCTGTCACAAAAGCTTGGCCGGAACGCGTTAGATTTAGATCGTCGCCGTCGAGGATCAGATGGCTCTGCGCGATCAGGCTGTCGAACATCTGCGTGCCCATATCACCCGCAAGATGATTGTAGCAGACGCGTGCCCGTCGCAACTCAGCATCTTTCGGTCCGGTGCGCTTGCGCAGATGTCCTGATCCTGCGGCCAAACCCATCAAACCTTCCAGAACATGCGCAACTTCGTCGTTGGCGAGAGAAAAATACTTGTGCCGCCCCTGTTTACGAGGTCGCAGCAGACCGCCTTCATCGAGCTTGGACAGATGGGAGCTGGCTGTCTGGATGGTGACGCCCGCTTCCTCTGCCAATTCGCTCACGGTCAGGGCTTTCCCGCTCATCAGTGCGGTCAGCATATTGGCACGGGCAGGATCACCGATCAGAGCGGCGACATGAGCGATATCAGGACCTTCTTTCATAGTTCGACCATAATCGAAGCATCTGTTTGCTGCAATCCGGTAGACCGTAGAAAACACATTGAGAGGATTCCACCATGTTGACCTGTATCATTCGCTACCAAATCGACCCAACCAAGAAGGCACAGTTTGAAGAATATTCCCGCAATTGGGGCCTAGCGATCCCGCGATGTGGCGCGGACCTGATCGGCTATTACGCCCCCCCATGAAGGGTCATCGACGCTGGCTTACGGCATCTATAATGTGGAAAGCCTTGCCGACTATGAAGCCTATCGGGCGCGCCTATCTGCGGATCCGTTGGGCCGTGAGAACTATGAGTTCGCCCAGAAAGAGAAGTTTCTGCTCCGCGAGGATCGGACATGGCTCAAGCTCGCGTCAGCCCCACACGGACGTGGCGCATGATCGCGGTGATTTTCGAAGTCGAACCAGCAGAGGGGCGCAAGGGTGATTATCTCGACATCGCCGCCGAGATGAGACCGATGCTGAATGAGATCGAGGGGTTCATCTCGGTCGAACGGTTTCAGAGCCTTACCGATCCGCGCAAGGTACTCTCCTTGTCGTTTTTCGAAGACGAGGACGCGATTGCACGCTGGCGCACTCTGAGCGCGCATCGCGGAGCGCAGACGAAAGGGAGAAGCGGCGTATTCGACGACTATCGGCTGCGCATCGCGAGCGTCATCCGCGACTACGGCATGTTTGATCGCGCGCAAGCCCCAAAAGACAGCAAAAAGGCCCACTCATGATTTCACTTGTTTTGACAGCGTGGGCTGCCCTCGCCACGGCGGCGATTTCGCCCGGCCCAAACCTCGTTGCTGTTGCATCGCGTGGCCTTGGTTCGGGCAGAAACTCTGCACTGATTGTTGCGGCGGGCTTAGCCTGTGGCGCGTTTCTATGGTCATTTCTAACAGCCGTAGGGCTTGGAACTTTATTTGAGGCTTATCCGGCCCTTCTGCGCATCATGGGCCTATTCGGTGGAGCATATCTTCTGAGGCTTGGCTTCAAAGGATGGCGTGCTGCGCTAACCGGAAAAGGCGGACAGATCGCGCCCATCAAGGGGCGCGGGGTGTGGCAGGACTTTTTACATGGCCTGACCGTCACATCGACCAACCCCAAGGTTGCTCTACTTTGGGCATCGCTTTCTACGTTCGTCGGGCCTGCGATCACCGATTGGCCACTTCTTTTGATGTTCACAACAGGGTCGGCAATCATCATCTTTGCAATCTATGGAACATATGGCTGGTTGTTCTCCACAGGCCGCGCACGAGGTCTTTATCAGCAATTCCAAAGGACCAGTGAAGCGCTCTTTGGCAGTTTGTTTGGAGGACTCGGCATATTCATGATGAACAGAGCACTATAGTAACCAGACCTTCGTACGCGCTGCAGCATCCGGCAAAATTGGCTCGCGGTCAGAATTCGCCGCACTCTGGCCGAAGGGCCGCTTCTCTTGAAGGGCTCGGAGGCGCTGCCAGAAAAAGACGATCTATGTGGCCATAGGGGACAAACAATGTGGACACTTAGTATAGAGGCAACGTGATACTGCCCACCAGAAACCCCACAATCGCTCGATACTTGGCGTCTCGCTCATGTGGATTTTCCGGCTATCGCTACATGCCAAGCCCCACCTGACATCGCCCCTCACAAGGCAGGGGATGGTGGGGTTTGATAGGAGTTTTTACCCATAAATTATGCCCGATCACGACACCAAGACGCCATCATACCAATACGTTTTTACGTTAAATCACCCACACATTTTCGGCGAATTCCAGCCCCGCAGGGCGCACACTTAAGCGGAGCGCTCCGACGCAGGCGGATAAGTGGTAGTGCGTTACCACTTAAAAGTGGGAATAAAGTAGGTCACTTTAGGTCATCGTAGATCAATGCGTGAAATTGGCCCCGCGTTCTGCCAGCCGCCGATAAACAGGTTCCGCCGCCCGCAGCTCTTCTGCTTCACGTTCCGCCAGCATTTCCAGATCCACAAGTTCGTCGGACCCCAAACACAATCGCGCAGTCGCGGCATCCCAATTATGCCCGCCGTCTTGACGTGCCCAATGGTGTAGCAGATGCGGCTTCACGGCCTCAACTATGCGCTGCAACAACCGGAGCATCAGGTCCGAAATACGTTGGATTACCTCCAGCCCCACGCCGTCTTTTGCAGCTTCCTCGGCTAATGCTCCGGCAACGTATCGGTCAGGATCAGGTTCAGAATTGCGCAACTCGTGGAGCAATGTTCTTTGGTTGGGAAACAGATAGTTCTCTTTTTCAGATTTGAGTGCCGATTGATGCATCTCGGCGACCATACGATGCAGATCATATGCTTGGCGTAGCTCATCGCTCAGATCATCCAAAAGAAGACCGTGATACGGGCCAGTTGCCGCTTTGGCCCACAAGAGCAGCGCAGCGCTGGCCGCTTTGGCTTCAGCTTCCGCACGCGTGATAGCATCCTGTTTTTCAGTCTCCAAATCGGCCATTGCTGCAGTATGTTCAGCCCGGTGTTTGTCACCTTCGGCACGCAGCACATCGGCATGGATGTGTTTGCGTTGGGTCTGCTCCCGGCTAGTGCCGCGTTGAATGCGCAGATCCATTCGCTCACGACACCAATCATTCCAACTGGTTTGCATGGCCTGCCCAGAGGTTTTGGCGTTGAGAGACTTGCGCAATTCTTCCTTGGCCATGCGGGTGGAAATGGTCAGCACCTCCTTGGTCGCCGCCTTTTTCCGGGTTTTCCGACGTTGCATCCGGGTTGGAACAACCAACACATCGACATTGCCACTGCCTTGTTCATCTAGATCAAACCGGGTGTGAATGACCGAACCTTCACCGGCCCAGCTTTCTGCCCAAGCTTTGGCCTCACGAAACAGCGTCTGGATGCGATCATTGTCTTCGGAATGCGGATTGCGGCCATCTTCCTCAAGCCATTCGCGCGACACGCCCACCAGCATGTGCAGTGCAAGCGACGCGCCACCACGCTCAACAGCACCGGTTTCTGCCTTGTGGCGTTTGAACGCATCCCAGATGTCACAACCACCGCTGTTGACGCCAGATCCGATCTTAGACCATGCCAACGGGTCCAATTCACGGATGCGGCGCAGCAAGGCCGTCTTATCCAGCCGTTTGGCATGGGCCTCAATGCCGCCCATGCTGCTCTTGCCGGTAGAGCCAGATTTGACATTTGCCGCGCGGACGAAGGATTTGAACGAAGGTTCACTCATGCCGCAACTCCAATACCTGAGGCGGATTCAGCTTGGATCGCTTGCAGTATTTTCGAAGGCACATCGCGCCCAGACAATCGGTAAATCTGAGAAATCTGGAGCAACCAACCCGAACTGCCACGCGGTTCCGGCCAATTTCCGGGCAAAAGATAGCAACGCCTACCTTGTTCATCAACGACTTGATCAAACATGCGATCCAACCGTTCAAGCCCGACAGATTGCAAACGCTCGTCCCATTCTCGCTCGAAAACACCGCCACCTCCGGGGACGTATTTGAGCGCAATGCGGGATTGCCTTTCATCAGGCAAATCCCGCGTTCGCGCCTGTTTTTTCTTTGTTTTTTCTTTATCTTTTATTGGTGGGCATTTTTGTCCGGGTTGCGGGGACATTTCTGTCTGGGTTGGTGGACAAGAATGTCCGCCTTCACGCCCACGAAGGTGGACAATTTTGTCCGTCTTTCCAGTCTCTTCTTTTTCACGTAAATCTTGAGCTGCCTGATGCGATGTTTTGGAAGGCACGTATTCGGTGGACTGCTTTTGACCATTCCCGCGCCTGATCTCGAACCACTTGCCATCGAGTTCTTTGATCAGACGCTGGATGGTCTTTTCACTCTTCAGCCCCAGATCTTCGCAAACCGTCGCGTGTGATGGCCATGCTTTGCCATAATTGTCGTTGTATCGAACCACAGCAAGGTATGTAGCGAACTGCACCGCACGGGCGCTGAGCGATGTATCAGCCAGCAACAGGCGCAACCACTGGAGTTGAATTTCTTTGAAGGGGCGTAAATTATTCATAGCACACCCCCAACAAAAATATTGTGGTATCAAGTTCACCAATAGTTCTTGATTTGTCTTGATACTTTTTTGAGATTAAGGTATTGTTTTTAAAAGAAACACTTCTGGATTGCAAATCCGTGTACACCGGTTCGATTCCGGTACTCGCCTCCATTGATCTCCAAAACGCAGACAGATAAGAAACAAAAGGGGTTTTCCCTTTGCAAGACCTTATCTTGGACCCTACTTTGGAACCTACTGCGTGCGAGGAAATGTGTATTACCATCCTTCAAAACTTGTCTGCCTTAAGGCCAAGGGAGATGTTTGGTACGTTCAGGTCACCAAACCCACTGAGCTTCAAGTTAAGAACAACAAGCAAGTTCGGCGTTCGACCGGTACCACAGACAAAAAAGAAGCAGAACGCAGGCAGCACCGGATCACCGAGGAAATCTATGCCTTCTTCGATGCGGAGATCGACCTTTTGACCCCACAGCCACCGGTGAAGATCGTGTATTCTTCGGAGCCACCGGACCCGCTGTACCAATTTCGCCCAAAACCAATTATCCCAAAGGCAGACGCCTCCCTGCGCCTTTCGCGAATTTGGCCGAAGTACATTGAAGGCCGAAACTGGAGACGGGAAAAAACAAAGAATGGCATAAAAAGCCACCTCAAGGAATTCCTCTCGGTAGTTGGCGATCTTCAAGTGGACCAAATCAAGAAGAAGCACGGCTACCAGTACGCTCGCTTTCTCGACCAAACTGGTTATTCCAACAGTACCGTTGGAACACGCGTCCGAGCGGTTGGTTCAATGCTCACATGGTGCGAAGAGCACGACATTATTGAAAACCACACGCTCCGAAATTTGAACCTTAAAGACTATGGTTACCCCGGGCGGCCTTGGAAGCCCTTTCCCGCAGAAGACCTGCAATCCATTTTTTCGCAGGAACTCCCACAACAGGAACGCTTGTGTTTATCATTGCTAGCAATAACCGGAGCACGATTAGATGAGATAGCGCTCCTACGTTGGTCACAGGTGAAATCTACAAACGGTATCAAGTATCTCGACTTAACCGAGGCAATAGTCAAAACCCCCGGCTCCAACCGCCTAGTTCCGTTGCACAAAAACTTCGCAATGCCCGAAGCTTCCGAAGGACGGATTTTCGATTACCCTGAAGGCCAAGACGGCAAATCGCAGAACAATGCGTCGCGAGATATGATGCCCTTCATTCGTTCAGCCGTGGGCGATGATGACCGCAAAGCTTTACATTCCTTTAGGGGAACACTCAAAGACATGTTGAGAAACGCGGGCGTGTCCAAGGAACTAAATGACTTCTTCACGGGACATAGCTCCGGCGACGTTGCTGGCGACTACGGGGAAGGTCATAGCCTAGCAAAACGATTTGAGGCAATCAACAAGGTAGACATAGAATTCCTTGGCCCTGAACTTCTAAGCAATTAACGCTGGAAAGGAACTTACATGCCTGTCACGTGCACTTTATTGGCGACCCCGGCAGGGTAGTCATCCCTATTGAAAACAAAAGGAAAAGCCCAAGGTGTGTCGGCTGGGCCGCAAACAAGCCCGTGGGGCCGGACCAGCAACACACTCATGAGGGGCTAAAACAAATTTCATACTAAGGATGAGCTACCAATCGAGAACTCATCTTCATCAGTCAAAGCTCAAGCATTGTGATAGCTACTCTCCACCAGAGGCATAGCCTTTGCAAGATCATCATCGGATCGAATGACCACCTCTAAGTCACCGGTGCCAAAATGCCCGATCTTCCTTACATCACGCGTAAAGCCCGGTTCCAGTGCCACCTCATCAGGATTGACCTTCAGGTAAACCAATAACTTCCGATCTTGTGGTTTGACTTCGACGCAAGCAAAGTTCTTGATGCGACGGAACGCAAAGTAGTTCTTAAGCGTTTTCTCTTGCACATCATCACCCAAGTTACCGAGGAAGTCCTTCAGCGCATGAAAGCGGTCTGTCAGGTCCTGATCAGCCTTTTCTAGGTATTCACTAACCGTAGTGTACTTTGTGCTTTCCTTGACCTTGGATGATGGTTGCGAAGACCGAACTACAACCGGCGGCGCGACAGAAACCGAGTTGATCTGTTCAAGTAGAAGCAGGTCATCGTCAAACTTAATGTAGCGGACCAGTTCAATGTTCCGCTGCATCTGTTTAATCGCGTGCTCATCAAATTTGTTAAAACCACCGGCGATGCAAATGAGGCGAGGTGATGACCATTCAACGGATCGAGCCGCTTCTTCACCCAATCGCTTGAGTACCAGCATCTCAAAGTCTCCACGATGCGTCACCAGCCAATCAAGATAGAACAGCCCTTGATTGATGACGTTGGCATTCGCGGAACGTTTATACTCAATAATGACCGGACAGTTGTTCTCATCTATACCAAGCGTGTCCATGCGGCCGCCATGATCGCGATCCGTCACAAATTCCGACGCCAAGAAACGAACACCCAGAAGTGTTTCCAGATTAAACTCGATAAGTGACTGAAGGGATTTCTCCAGCGCGACGGACTGGCCAGTTACTTCATTCGCCCCGCTCTCTCCCAATTTATACAGCTTGATGTCACTCATCTGAAATTCCACTAAATTCCGGTTTCAATAGTCTTCTTGATTATTTCAAAATTACGATCCGTTGGCATACAGAAGAGGCATTTCCCATCGGATGCTTCTGCCCAAACCGCACCGATTTGCCGCTTAGTTTCCTCGCCTTCGTACAGGTGCTTGCCCTTGTACTCGACCACCAAGATACGACCGTCTTTCAGCATTGCGACGAAGTCAGGGTAGAACTTGTCTTTGGGCAATTGCAGCCAAAACGATCCATTCTTCCTCTCTACATTCCTGATCCAATAGGCGACCTCATCCATGTTGTCCAAATACGCGGCACAGTCGAATTCTTCGCCGCTAGGCTTCAGGTCACCAATGATCGACGTATAGTGCTTGTTGAACTTTGTCGCACCGGAATAAGGCTGATTATAAGGATAGTTGTTCTCGTCAAAAATAATTGAGAAATCAGAACTCATGGCAAACTGACTCGCGTTAGTCGCGAAGAGCGCGTTGTAGTTGCCGTTCTGCCGTTCTGCCCTCAGGTCCGAAATCAATGCCTTCAGGTGAGTTCGAAGATCATACTTGTTCCGAGCCAATTCATCCAGGGTGAGACCCTGTTCCATCAGCTTATTGATCGCTTCGGAAAGAAATTTCACCGCACTGGATTTGGTGATGTCATCGTGCCGAATACCACGGTCCAGCCAGTTCACCAGTCGCGGCAATGTCCACGCTTGCTCTTGAACCACGGCGGCGAGTTGCCCTTGCAGACGTTGTGCGAAACTAATCTGAACCTGCCCCTCATCCGTTACGTCGATATTGCCGGTCTCGGACCTGTCAACGATACGGAAGCGTTTCAGAATGTCACTGGGATCGCACTCATCCAGCCGCCACGGTAAATCCAAGAAATGCTCTTGGGAAAACAGTTCCAAAGTGCCCTGCTTGTTGAAACCAAGTAGTGGCACAATGAACGGGGGCTTGTCTTCCTGTTCCGCAGCGGAGGTTTGATAGTTGTTCGTTTTCGCATACAGTTTATCGACAACCTTGGATGCGCTGGGCGCTGCACCCAACACCAAATGCAGGTGATTCCGGGCTTCCTTAGTCATCGGCCCTTTGTAACTCAGCGAATTCTTCTGCGGATCAAAAGTCACCCGTGTTTTAACCGAAGGTGGAAGCTTAGCGATGGCCTCTTCCACCTGCACCCTAGTAATCTCTTCAGGCGCTATCGGATCAGATTCGTGATCTTGCTCCTCAACGATCCCTGAATTCAGCAATGTCGGTTGTTGCTGCACCAGTGACGCCACTTCAGCCCGGTTAAAGCCCGATCCTTCCACCAAACCGTCCTTAAGTCTGTTGGCGGTATCGTTGAACGAGTTCGATGCAACATACGCATATGCTTCGTTCAATACCGGTCGCTGCTTCAACGTCGCCTTCGGCATCCGCAATACACGCCCAAGGATTTGCTCAATGGCGGTCGCAGACGACTGTTCTGCCACAGAACAAAGCACATAGGCAAAGGGGCAGTCCCATCCCTCTTTCAGCTTCTGCACGGTGATGATGAACCGCACGTTGCAGTTGCGATCCGCGATGTCCTTGATCGCGTCCAAATCTTTGCGCGGCCCCGAGTGCACCGCGATCTGATCCTCTGGGATTTTCTGATCGGTCTTCAGGTACTCTTCCAGCACATCATAGGTGATCCTATGTGGATCGTTTTTGCTGGCGGCTTGCGCTTGGAACAAAATGATTGGACGAATGTACTCGCCGGTTTGGCCTTCTTCTGCCAGTGCGGACTTCTCCAGCGCCTTTTGACAATCCAACGCCATACCGACCGTCTTGCGCCATTCACGATCCGTGGTCAGCTTGATCGGCATCTTGATCATCTGCTCTGCCTTCAATTCCGCTGCGGACACCGAGTACAGTACATTGGACGCATGTTCGCCCTTGGCCGGGTCGTGTTTGACCTGCGGTGTTGCCGTCAGTTCTAGAATCAATGACGGATCAAACCGGGACAGCGTATCGAATGACAGCGCAGTGCGGGCGTTGTGGGCTTCATCCACGATCACCATAGGACGATGCAGCTTCAATACGTTGGCCAGTGACGCAATCGGACGCTCTGTGCCCTCTGCCTTCTCCAGCCGCGCTCTCTGAGGCTCTGAGAGGCCCGAAAAGTGGCTCATAAGGGCACCAGCGTCATGATAGACCTTCAAGCCCTCCCTATCCTCGTCTCCGTTGGGCTTTTCACGGCGGAACGATTGGATAGTAGACACAATCACACAAGCCCCGCCTTCGGCATCGGCACGCGACATTGCCAATGCTTCGTCTTTGGTCAGGATTGAGATATTTGGACCAAAGTCCTTGGCTAATGCGGCGCGGTATGGGTGGTTCAAGTTCTTCAGCGCCGCGACGGTTTGATCCAAAATCGCCGATGAGGGAACCAGCCAAAGCACCATGGGGTTGGAGGACTGCAGATACTCATTCGCCGCAATACCCACAGCGTGGGCAGCCATCACGGTTTTGCCACCACCGGTGGGAATGCGAAGACAAACATAGGGCGTCCCGTCGGCCACCAAAGGTGCGGCACGAAACGGGTTCTTGGTGATGCGGTAAAACGCGGTATCGGCATCATCGGATGCGCAGTAGTTCAGATATTCCTGGAACTTCTCAAGCGCCGCAGATTGATATTCTTTCAGTTCGAAATTCACAGCCGCCATCTCACGCCCCCTGAATCGAATAGGGGATTTGTTTAAACACGATCCCTTCGGTCTTCAGCCGGTCCGCTGAGACCGTGCAACCTTCGGCATAGACTACTCGTTCGCCTTCGAACCCCTCCGGGGTGTCAGGTAGGGAGGCGAGCATATCCGGGGTAAGCACATTGCCAGCTTCTTCGCGGGCAAATCCCTGTTCCGGTTCGGAATAGAGCAGATAGACAATCTGCTCACCGTGTTGACCAACCAGCGGGGTAGAACCATCCACCCGCTGCGGGATCGGTGCACCGGTTTCGCTAAAGAACACATGTGCAGCAAGGTCAGAGAAAGACACTGCACCGTCAATATCACCAAATTCGTCAAACAGCGGTGTGCCAAGCCGACAATACCGGAAACCACCACCAAGACCTTCGACCGGTTTGCTGACATCTCCACCCTTGTGATAACCGTTGATCACACGACGCAAACGTTCCCCCGTAGTATCTGGGGCAATCTTTTCATCCATTTCCACGAGAATGAATTGCCGGTTGCCACCATCCTGCTTGTTCATGTCCAAAACGGCATGACCAGTGGTGCCTGACCCTGCGAAGGAATCCATGACTATGTCTCCGGGATTGGTAGCAATTTGCAAAATTCTGCGGATCAAGCGCTTTGGCTTTGGCGTAGAAAAAAGGGTTTCGCGGTTAGCCTCATGGAATATGCTACCAACTTCTTGTTTAGCTTCTTGGTTATGGCCAACTTCAGAGTGCATCCAAAGCGAGTTTGGGATCACACCTTGAGCCACCTCACTAAGAAACCTTTTCAACCGAGGGAAGTTGTTGCCCTTTGTTCCCCACCAAATTCGGTTGTCGGCATCTAGTTTCTCAAAATTCTCTTTTGATACCGTCCAATAACGCCCAGCCGGTGGCCCTTCAATCTCTCGGCCCGACGGCGTCCTCAGTGGGTACACCCCTAGACTGTAAGGATTGCGAGCCGAAAGATCACTAGAAGTCCACGGCCCTCTTGGGTCAGAATCTGGGTTTTTATACCGGCTATCCTCTCCCTCGCCGCGCTCAAGCAAATTTAGCTCTAGTGCTTTAATGTTGCGAGCAAAACACACTATGTGTTCATGGGTATCTGAAATGAACTTGGCGGTGTTGTTGCGTCCAAATACCTTCTGCCAAGCGATGCTGCTCACGTAAGCGGTAGGACCAAAAATCTCATTCATAAGCAAAATTAAATGATGCAGTTCATTGTCATCAATGCTTATGAAAATCACTCCATCTTCTCGGAGAAACTCCCGAAGAAGGCGCAGCCTTGGGTACATCATACACAGCCATTTGTCATGACGGGATAAGTCGTCGGCCTGTGCTCCAACAATCTTACCTAGCCACTGCTTGATTCGCGCAGAATTCACATTGTCGTTGTAGACCCAGTTCTCGTTCCCGGTGTTGTACGGCGGGTCGATGTATATGCATTTCACCTTGCCTGCATAGTACGGAAGCAGCGCTTTAAGGGCTTCAAGGTTATCTCCCTGGACCAGAAGGTTGCCGCTGTCAGCATCCCCGGCGGATAGTTCACTGTCGCAATGCACCAGTCGATACGGGACTTCACGATGGTGGTTCACGACGGCATTTTTGCCGATCCAGTTCAACTCAGGCATGTGCGGGTCTTTCCTGCTCGCCCTGTATGGGCTTCAAAATCTTTGCACTACACCTAGCCGCTTAACCACGTAACTTGCAACGTACGGATCGCGGATTGCACCATGGGAATGGCCAAACCTCACTGGACCGTGTCATTGCATTCCTCCTCTTCAAAAACGTCCATCCAATACTGGCTGATCGCATCTGAAAGGATTGCCCCGACAAAACGCTGCTCGACTTCGCGTAGTTCACGCAGCTTGTCCAACGCTTCCTCTTCAATCCCGCGAAACGATGTCTTCTTTCTCATGAAAATGTCCTCCATCGGTATTTAGCAGGTGGGATCATTGTCCTGCGCAGGTTCGACTGACTGAGAACCTGCGTGGGTCATACAACTGTCCGACTAAATACCTGTCGCACCAAGAAAGGCGACAGGATGAGGGGATTACACAGAACACGGCTGAACAGCCGGTTGGCCAATACAATGAACATGGATGGCAAACGGAAAGCCGAGCGAGACATACTTCGCACCATGCCTGAGTTCGAAGCATGGGTCGCAAAACTAGATGCCTGCAAACCATCACGCCCCTGCAATCTACCCATGTGTGATCACTGCGCCGGTGGTGGGTCAGAGAATACCCACCTCGGGCAAGACAGCAAAAACTACACCAACAGGAACACGGGTCGCGGTGCTAAGACCAACTATCGCAACCGTGGGGGCGACTGGCTTCTTGCGCCTTTTATGGAGTTCGATACGGACAATCTCCATGCCTTCACCATCAACTTCCGGATTTGCACCAAGGACTTTGATCCCAAACTGACCAAGGCATCAGTTCAGCGTGAGTTTCGCTACTTCTTGGATCAGCACATGCCCGACGCAATCGTTCGCATAACACTGGATGTCGCAGTCTGCACTGGCCCGAAGTCACGGTTGGGCTATCCAGAACGACACGTGAACCCCGACATCAAAGATGGCGATTTCTGGATGAAGTTTCATGGCCACGGAATCATTTGGCATCCACTGTTGGGCAAGCATGACATCGCGAAACGAATGCGTGGTTTCTACCCAGGGTCTAACCGGGTTGCATTCTCCAAGCGGTACGACTTGGACAACACAGCCGACGGCTTTGAGGTAGGGGGACTGAAGGGATGGGGCGAATATGCGGCCATGGAGAAAACGGAACTGGCGTTACCTGATGGTGATCAAGAAAATGACAACGTGGCGGCGTTCCAGCATCTCGCTCGCCTTCGTCTAACATGGCCCCGTCAATCACGGCGAATCACATACGGAACCTACAAAGACCGAGGACAACGAAACCAAACTCGTAAAGGTATAACCACGGCAACTTCTGTGGACGTGGATGACGCAGACTGTCTTCGCGACGTCTCAGGCAGTAAATGCACTTATGCGGCCCCATCTGATGATCATTATTTCATTTCTATCTTTATTGGTAACGGTGGACTGTTTCGAAATCCGACCAAGGATATAGAAATAAGGGGCCTCGTCGATCCGCTTCTGTCACACCTAGCTGCACCGCTTAACGTCCGCAAACCACCCTAATCAACGGACCAGTTTTCCGCTCTGCCCCTAAATAGGATTGAGTGAGAAAGGAAAACCGATGAGAAAAGTGTCCAAAACCGGATTGCTGTCGAAAATGACACCAAACGTTGCTGATCGAATAGCGAAACTACAGCGTGATTTGAACACCCATGAAGATGAGCTTCACTTGGTTTTAACTGAAGCACTGACCGGAGCACCTCGACACAAACACGTTACGCAGGCAGCCTGATTTCGTACCAACGGAGGCGGTGTCAGTAAGAGTGGGCAGCAAGCCTTTGCTGATCTAACCGCGTCACGCTACGGATGCCGCCGGATGATCAACGAGATCGCAACCGAAAACAAAATTTGTTCATCGACTGCTTGCAGGAATGGTTCGGTACAAAGTTGGGACAGAAACTCCGAACGCAGACGCAATTTCGGCGGCGGGAACGTCCTTGGCGAACATCTCTTTGGCCGATGCGATCTGAACTTGATTCATCTTCTTGGGGCGACCACCCAAACGGCCGCGCTTCCTTGCTGCTTTCAACCCAATATTGGTGCGCTCGATAAGGAGGTCCCTCTCCATCTGTGAACAGGCCGCCATGACCGTGAACAGCATCCGCCCCGCTGGCGTGGTTGTATCAATGGTCTCGGTCAACGACATGAAGCCGATTCCGCGCTCTTCGAAGTCTGCAACGATTTGGATGAGATGCTGAACTGACCGTGCTACCCGGCTCAAGCTAAGGCAAACGAAGGTATCGCCAGTGCGACAGTAGCTCAGGGCTTCTTCCAGTACAGGCCGATCCGCTTTGGCCCCAGACGCGACCTCTTCGAATATGCGATCACAGCCAGCATCTCGTAGGCGATCGATCTGCCCATCCAAGTTCTGGCCACCTGTTGAAACCCTCGCGTATCCGATCCGCATTGCACCTCCATCGATTCTTAAAACTCATCACTAAGATACCATGTGACAAATCAAGTTACGAGAATGAGTTTCGAGAATCGTTAAGTTCTTTGATTTCAGTGTTTTGACTAATGCGGTTTCGAGAGGCATGAACGACCGTTTTTGATAAGATCGCTGGGAGCACATTGTCAGAAAACTCGTGAGGCATTGGGATTGTCTCACATGAATACGAATATCGATCCTTTAGATTTGGACGCGCCACTTCTGTCCGCCGCAAGATACGCGCCCCGCATGACACTACACCATGGCAAGCGGGGAAAGCGGGTTTTCAACACGTGTCGATTGGCCTAACAATGCAAAAAAGATCAACACTTGGCTCCGACTTACACGCTAGTGACACAGAGCATTTAACTGTAGGCTCCACAGAATATGACAACACCAGAAACCGCCGAAGAGAAGACCAAGGACTTCATCGTGCAAACGGTTCAGGACCACTGGGACAGAACGCGGAAAGTCTGCATGCTCAGTACTCTTGGCTTTGAGTTGAAGAAAAACGTTCCCGAGAGCACAGAGGTTCTAGGAGAAGGACTGCGCGAGTATCTACGCCAAAACTATCTTGTTCACGTAGTTCAGTTTCCAAACGTATTTCAAAAAATTGGTGCGGTTCCGCTCTCGGTTAGTGTGCCAGATGATCCAAGCTCACTCTTCAAATCCCCAAGCAAAATCGCTTCCGCTGAGAAACTACCAATCTACAATCAAGAATTTTGGAATAGCTTTTTCCGAGAAATTGAAGTCGGCAAGGTGCGCGTCGTCAACTTAAAATCCGATGGCGAGATGGACATTCTAGACACTGAAAACGAAAAAGTTACAAAGAGCGAAGCAACTTACATAATCACTCACGACGATTTAACAGCAGTTGACCAAGACGCATCTGGCGCTGAAAAAGTCATAGCTACCAATAGTGCCATCGAAGAATGGCTCAGGAAAAACAGCGCCGACAGAAAACTGTTCCTTCGCCCTCAAAAAGGCAGCCGGAATTCTGGCAAGACTGAAGGACGTTTGTCCTCTCTGATTGATGCGTTCGATGGGATGCCCGAGAGTGACCTCGCCCGCATCAACATTCCACTTGACATTTTAATGAGAATTGCCAAGCAGCAGTGACCACAGAGCATTTCATTATTTTTGTTGGCGCTGGTCCTGCGCTGTCTTCTGAACTTACGAAAATTCAAAAACGTGTTCAGGGTGCGACGGTGATTTGCCCCGCAATGGGAAAGAAGAAAACCGGTGTCAACGCGATTTCGGTAGCTAAGGCCCTTGAGGGTCTGCACCAAGAACTCTCCGATGGCAGAAGCTGTGAGGAAACCGCAAGAATGACTGTGTGGTTTTATGAACCGCAAGAGCCTGGCGAGTTCGAGACTGTTTGGTCCAAATTCGGTCACAGTGCGTGGGTTGAAGTGGTGCCAAGGGAATATGTCGACAAAGTACTGCAAACACGAGAATTCATTGAAAAACGCATCAACGGCATTTTGCCACTGCTACACACTGTTTCTGGAGCAACGTATGCGCAGAGAAAATCCGCCCCGCTAACGATACCCCTTAGAAACTTCAAATCGAAGCTGACAAAGGATTTGAAAAAATATTGGTACAACGAGCTAAACGAAGCTCAATTAAAGAAAAAAATTAAGTCCTTCAAGCATCGATATTTCGAGCTAAAAAGCAATGAACATGAGGGATTCGTCGATGAGGGGTCGCTTGTTTTTAGCCCCGCGAAAGATGAAGCACTGCATGGAATCGCACACCCCACTGGAGCAACTGCTAAAAGCTTTGCCTGCGGGCGATTTAGATACGGTGTTGCGCTATTTCCGGGGTTTCACTTTGAAGTTTCGGCCACAAAATCACCAACCATCCAGCGCGAGCTTCGTGACAGCGATGGGAGCACTCGGTTGATAAAGAGCGAAAATCGTACTTACATCAACATTTTCCCAAACGACCACCTATTACCTAAGAAATAAGCTAGAGGTAATGTACTTACCCCTAGCTTGAATTTCGTCTGAGTTTTCGCCACGGATTCAGTTACTCGGTAACTGATCGCCGGGTGCGGCTACACAGCCTTTTGATCATGACTGGCGCGACACCTTTGCGGTCCCCTCTAACACGACTAACTCAGTAGTTACGGTTATGAGCTTCCCACCGGACAAGGCACTCACAATGTATAGCCTTTATCCTAACAAACTGTCAAACAATCAGTATTGCCCCCGTCAACACCGCGCCAAACTTCTGTTGCCCCGAACAGTCCGCAGCTTGCGCGTCCTAGCATCTTACATCCAACAAGACCGGCATCATTTGTTTAGAACATATAGAACGACCCCACACTTCTGGTGACACTCAAAATTACGGACACTACAACCGACACTAAGATCAATAATTTTATATTAAAAAACAAATATATAGAAAAATCCACTGGAGTCCGGTACTCGCCTCCATTTAATTTCAATGACTTACATCTCATTTATACTCTTCAAGGTGTTCTGGTTTACAGGCCGGTTTACACAATCACCTCCAAATGCCAGCTTGATCGAAGGACCTGACCCGGATTCAGGCAACTAATTTGCGATCATGATCAGTTCAAAACTGGAGGCGTTGTGCCGGATTTTTCTTCTGAAGATTTGCTTGGAATCGGCTTCATTGAAGTCGGAGAATGGACCACCGTTGAGGATGAGCTTTCCTACCAAATTCCCTCCGATACCGAGCGTGTCGTCCAAGCATTGATGAGGGAACCAAATGCTCTGTATGCTTTCCTGCAGAACGAAAACATCCTCTATATTGGCAAGACAACCCGGAGCCTTCACAAACGATTTCAAGGCTATCGTCGTCCAGGAAAGCGCCAACGCACCAACATCAGGTGTAACAATAAAATAAAACAGCTACTTGCCAGGGGACTGTCAGTTCGAATTCTTGGGTTTGTCCCAATCACCCATTTTCGCTACGGCGATTTTGAAATCAATCTCGCGGCAGGATTAGAGGATTCTCTTATCAGAACGATCAATCCACCATGGAATGGCGGCGACCGGGGTGGGGCAATTTCCGAGACCGAGGAACGCGAAGCTGCCGAAGAACATCCACCTGCGGTAACGCCAACTCATACGAGAAGCCCAAAAGGCAGCGGCCGCTTTCCATTCACGTTGGCGAGAACCTATTTCACGAAAGGAATTGTCAATGTCGGCGTCGAGGCAAGCGAACACCTTGGTGATGACGGTGAACCCATCCTGGTGAAATTCAGCGATGCGTGGAAAGATGTGGGGTCACGCATCAATCGAACCGCCAACAGGTCTGGTGGCGTCCGAATTGTTGGAAACAACCGGGCAATTGCGCAATGGTTTCAGCGTCATTTCAACGAAAGTGACACCATTTCGTTCGAAGTGATTGATGCAAATACTATCCTCTTCCATGAGAACTCGAGAACTTAGTCTGTAGGACATCACAATCTGCCGACAAAGAGGATGACATATGCACGCCTTCTGCATAGCCTGGCTCCATGAGCGGTGAGGAATGGTCAGATCTGGAAAACGATGCCATCGTGGCAGACTACTTTTCCATGCTTTCTGATGAGTTGGGGGGCAACAGATACAACAAGGCAGCCCATAACCGCGCATTGCAGGAGTTGATCGGTCGATCCAAAGGCTCGATTGAATTCAAACATCAGAACATCTCGGCCGTCCTCAAGGGCTTGGGTGAAACCTGGATCAATGGCTATAAACCCGCCTTCAATTTCCAGATGTCTCTGGTGGATGCAGTAGCCCGGCATCTGCAGCAGCGCGGAGAGTGGATTGCCAGAAAACCCACCGCTGCAACTGGATTGTCGGAGGCTCCTGGTACAATCTGGATCAGCACACCGCCGACTATGCAGAACACACCGCCCCCTGATGAGCTGGAGCAAATGCAAGCTGTCGCGCGGAGATTCGATGTCGCTGGGCGGGATGAGAGGAACAGGTCTCTGGGCAAGGCTGGCGAAGAGCGTGTTCTGCATCATGAACGCGCGATACTGAACAGTGCGGGCCGACAAGACCTCGCCAAAAAGGTGCGATGGGTCAGCCAGGAAGATGGTGATGGCGCCGGGTACGACATTTCGAGCTTTACGCCCGAAGGGAGCGCTCGCCTGATCGAAGTGAAGACGACCAACGGCTGGGAACGCACGCCGTTTCATGTCTCCAGAAATGAGTTGGCGGTCGCAGAAAACAACCGCGACAGCTGGACCCTATTCAGGCTCTGGAATTTCTCACGGGAACCGAGGGCGTTCGAATTGAGTCCTCCCCTTGATGCACATGTCGAATTGACCGCCACGAGCTTCCAGGCAAGCTTTCATTGAACAAACCCAAAATCAGCCTGCGATTCCTGATTTCTTCCTTGCTTCTGCAAGCTTGCGCAGAACCTCATCCGACTTTTCAGGAACCAAGGCCACATACTTTTCGATGATGTTCGATGCGTGGCGAAGCCCCCACCCCATGGTGATAGCAATCTCCTCCAAAGAGCACCCCGCACGCAGAAGCTCGGTCGCTGCCGTTCCACGCATATCGTAAAGGTGGAGCTCATCCCGGATCGAATATTTGGCTGGATCATCTTTGGCCAGAGCGTTCACCCGGTTCCTGAGATCCCGCACAATGCCGGATGCACGTTCCGGCTGCAGCCTATGCCCCTCCAGCGAAACCACCAGGTATTCCTGGCCTTTCGGCGTGTTGTCGATCAGCTCGGCCAACGCCGGCGTCACCGGAATTGCTACTGGATTACCCGTCTTCGTCCGCTTGAAGAACAGGCGCCGACCTTTGGGGGTTCTTTGAACATGCTCCCGCTTCAGCAAGCCAATATCCTGAGGGGTAAGCCCTCCTTCGGAAGCCGCAACAACGATGCGTGTCTCCCGCTCATTGGCAACATCCTTGAGCGCTTGAATTTCTTCCGGCAGCCAAACCAAATGCGCTCGCTTCGATTTATAGATGCGCGCAATATCCATATGGAAATGCGTTACGATCGAAGTGTCCTCAGCCTTTGCCCAATTCAGCAGCCTGGTCACAATGCTGGTCGCGTAGTCATATTGTCGTGGCGAATGCGACCATTGATCTTTCCATGTACGAATTTCGGACAACGCCTCCTTCTCTTCGAACATCATGATCGGGTCTGGCCCAAATTCCTCCTCCAATGAGTCCAGGTATTTTTCGTAGTCATCCTTGGTTCGTGGTGCGAGAATCTTGAAATGCGCCGAGTTCTTATACCGGCGGATTACAGCTGAAGTGGCATTCCTGCTTTCAGGCTGAGACGCTTCATTCATCGATCCGGGCTTGGACTTCGAGATATAGGCCTCCAGGTATTCCTGGGAACCGACTTTAATCCCCGAGGCGCTGTTCCAGAATTGCGGTCCACCTCGATAAACGTAATGATAGGTACGAACTTCCCCACTTGAGAGCTTCTTTTTAGGCCGGTGAATTCCGGTAAGCTTAACGTGCGACACGACGAGCCCTCCTTTGTTCCACGAGACTTACGGGCTCGGCATTCGCCGTGTGCTCATTGGCTTTCGTCTCCTGAAGCCCCTGAATCTGGTCCAACCTAAGTCGAACCAGTTTCGGGTCGAAATGGGATTTGCGTCCGGGTACAGGGGTGATCCCATATTCATGACACCAATTCCGGAACCCATCACAAACGCCCGCATAACCTGCGGCGATGGCGAGCTCATGACTTGAAACAAAGCTAATAGAGGCCAAGATTTGCTCTTTTCTGGCCTGTACAGGAATGTTCATTATTCAACCTTATTTTTGCACCGCGCCCATCAGCGGCAGCCGGAAAATTGGGTCGATGTAAATTTCACAAAGAAAGTTTGTTTGTAGGTTTGAATCCACAGCTGTCGGCGACTGGACGAGCTACTTGGGGAAGTAAAAATTCAAACCTGTGAAAGCAGGTGGTCCGCTTCACGGATCGCTGCGATCTTGTCGTCGAGTGATCGTTTCGCATTGCGAAATTGACGCCACCGCCAAGCGAGATTGATCAGATCGATGGCTTTGACATCGAAAATGTGCTCCGTCTCGACATCGCTTTCGAGAGCGCGGTCGCCGAGACCTTCCCGATATCCATTCGTGAACCGCCGGATTTGATCCCCGATGAGATCGATACGCTCTTCATCCATTTCTTCGAGGCCATGTCGCTCCCCGAGGCTGTGCAACAGCTCCAAAACGAATGGCTTGATCGTGCCCTGGGGTACGAGGCCGACTTCCCGCCATTCTTGCGCCAGAAGGCGGCCATGACGAATGGCCTTCAGGGCAATCTCATGCGTCTCGCGTACCGTTTGTTCATCCATGTTGAACCCTCCATTGGGTGAGATCGCACCATGCGATCTCTCAAGACGCTGGCAGGGGAGGTTGCTGCCAGCGGGTGCCGTGTTCATCCCGGCTTCGAGGCGCTTGGCGTCTGCTCTTCACGCTCTCAACCCGATGAGCGGGAAAGCAGATGCCGAGCACGAGACAGTCGTATTCATGAAAACCCCATTGGGCTGTCATTCTGATCAGGAAAATCCTGATCGGTTGCCGGAGGCACGGGCCTCTCTCAAAACATCACCAGATCCCACAGCGTTTCTATGGGTTTCTTAGGGTTTCACGCTTCTACCCTCCGAATGTTCTTGTATTTCAGTGACTTGGATGCGCCGCAGATCAGGAATTGCGGCGATCTTTCCCGTTGTTGCGGATTTCTCCACGGCAATCTGCAGAATTCACTCCAAGATTTGCGGAAACCTTCCACAAAAATGCGGCTGCTATCGTGAACACTGCGGCGCCACCCGGGAAAGATGCGGGTCCGAATTCGATTTCCGCGGAATTCGGTCCGGACCCATCTCCTTCGAACCGAAACCGGTCCAAGGAGATTTCTCATGACCCATAAATATATTGTCCTTGCTGCAGTTGTGGGCAAACTGGAAACCCTCAACCTCGGCGCCAATGCGCTGAAGTTGGCGCATGGCATGTTGCTGCATGCCGACCTCGCCGTGAATGGTGAGACCAATGCTTTATGGAGAGCCATGAACACGCCTGCGCTGGTTCGCGCCAGCTTTCTGCGCGAAGAGCTTGGCTGGGCAAGCCAGAAAGGCAACCGCCCCCTCAGGACAGCTGTGGCCGACTCTGGGCTGAGACAGGTTCTCAAGAACATCGCAGTGACGTCCAACGGCCGGGGCGTAATGCGTGAATTTCACCAACGCTTCATCGAGACCGCCACCGTTAAGAACTTCGATCCTGTGAACCGCAAAAGCAAATACGCCCTCATGGACACTGCTTGTGTCGGGCAATGTCGAACGCGAGAAGATCTTCTGCTGCTCACCCGGGTGTCTATGCATCGAAGGCAGGATTTTCCAAAATTTGAGCTCGCGGGTGTCGGCAGGCAGGAGCAGATTCCCATGGCAAAGAAGAAAACACTCCGATTGCAGGGTTCCCAGCAAGCTTCCGCTGATGGCGGGAAAACCGAACCCGATAGCGCCCGCTGGGCAAGTTCCCGGGACAAATGGCTCCAGGCGGCCAGAAAAGCTTCAAAGATGACGGGAGACACGTTGCTGTTCCGGGTCATTGAAGGGATCGCAGACCCTGGCGTGATGAAAGTGGAAGTGTTGATCTCGAATTCCGACACGAATTGGGACCCGGATGTCTTCTTCAAATCAGGCGGCGGTCGTCGTCTCATCCTGGTCACTGACAAGGGGCACCGGAATTTGTCATCTGTAGAAGCCAAGGCAAGAGCGGCAGGAGAAGAAGTTCCCGGGCAACAGTCCTGAATTCTTGTTTCGGCTCCGGGCAATGCCCTGGGGCCGAGTATCGATCATGATTTTGACAAACCGACTTACCTGACCTTCCGACTTACCGATTTACCTAATTGCCGGCTTACAAACCTGACCAACTTATTGATTTACTTGGCGAACTTTCCGGACAAACAAACTTCTGAACTTTCCCGAAAAAAGTTTGGAAAGTTTGTTTTTCGGTTTCGGCAGACGGACCCACCTCCCTCCTGCATCCAATGATGAAAGGAGAATCCGATGCGCAAAGCAATCTTCAGCGAGGAAGATATCATCAAGGCTGGCCAGGCCCTGGAAAAGAAATTGGGCCGTCCGGTTTCGGCCTGGGAGGTGTTCAAGGAAATGGGGCAGCGTGGCAAGCTCTCGCGCTTCCAGGAGGTTTGGGAGGCCCATGCAGCAGACAAATCCGCCGAAGCTGTCCAAGTAACTGTGCTCCCGACCGACGTTGAAACCCGCCTGGAAACGGCGTTGACGGCGTTTCGGGATGAATTCACCAGCGTTCTCGGCGGCATCGTGCGTGAACTGCAGGAAGAACACCTGCGCCAGACCGATTTGGCGCGGCGAGATCACATGAACCAGGAGCCTGTCTTGCTGAACAAGGTCGAGGCCATGTCTGGCGAGTTGGAATTCATGAGAAACAGGGTCAAAGAACTGGAAAAGGAAGCCGAAGAGGTTACCGCTGCGGAGGCCCCTTCCGACGCACCCGCTGAACCTTCGGCTCCAGCAAAGGCTCCGGTTGCGGCCGCGAAGGCGGCACCCAAATCTCCAAATCGACCGGTGAAGAATAGCCAGGTGAAGAAGACGTCTCGTCCGGCTCCCCCGAAGCCCAAGCCAACGCAGCAGCAAGCTCGGGCCCAAGCCTGAGGCTGTCGAATTGATTGGCGGCTGCAACAGCGGCCTCGGCCTCCTCAGCCGTCTTGACCCCTCGAAGTCGGCGCTTTTCAGCGTCGGCTTTTTCTTTGCGTTCAGCTTCTCTCTCCGAAGCTATTCGGGCAGCCTCTTCTCGGGCCTCTTCACGGCATCTGGCCCTCTCGACCTCCCAAGCTTCCCAAAGTGTATTGTTGCTCTCGCGCTGAGCCCGACGGCGCTTACCGGCGGGGGTATCATCTTCTCCTGTCTCAGCCAGCCGCTTGCGGGAGCGGGCGTGCAGCTTCGGACCCATATGCTCTTGGGCCTGGAGGCCGTGCGGGGCGTCACCGGCAGCGGCCATTGCGTCATAGGAACGCAGGTCTATCCGGACATGGGAGCCAATCTCCTTGAGCAGTGCATTTGTACGTTTTTCCCACTCTCGTCGCATCTCCAGGAATTCCTGTGGGCCGGTGCTCGATCCATCAAGGATCCGGGTTTTCCCACCGAATTTGCCAGTTTCAGGGCAAACCTCTCGTGTGGTGAGAAGCATGTGGACATGGAAATTGAGATTGGTCTGCTTCGGATCGAACAGTGCCTCGAGATACTCATCCCATCCCAAGCCCAACTGCCCCTTTTCATGAAGCTTCTGGGTCTTCTCATCAAGAAATCTCGGCGCATGGATGTCAGCTTGCACGGCCACGCCGTAACGATCCCGCAGCCAGAGGCTGTACCCACGAACAAGGCGGATCTGCATGTCGACCGGTAGGTCGGCGGGCAGGCCAGGCCGCAGTTCCCGCGCCACCCTGGCGTTTCCCTTCTTCTCGGCAAACTCGGCGGCATTCCAAAGCTCCTCCTCGGTGCCGGACCAGTTGATGAGTTCATGCGAAAGAAGCCCCGCCTTTTTTCCAGCCCGGTACCGGCGGCCGACGCGCTCATCACGGTAGCTGGTGCGCGCGATATAAGCCGCCGTTTTGACGGAAGATTTCCCGTCATCCCTGGTGTGGTTTATGATTTTGAAGAAACTCGCCGGATGCAACATGGGAGAGAGATGGTTCCCGGAACCGATCTCCGCTCCCCAAAAGCCCGCGGCAGGCGCGCTGCAAACTTGGTTTGCGTAAATGCGCGCACGCACATGTACGCGTGCGAAGGGGCGCTCCGAGAGGCGGCCTGGCAAAGCTCTTAATTTTTTCAGGAGCGATCTATGCCCACCGGCCTCATTTCCTCTTCGAAAGGAAAAAGGAGACCATCATGTCGTATGCGAAGCAGCTGGAGAAATTGGAAAGGGAGAATGCCCAGGCAAAAGCCAGGGTGAAAGATCTGGGAGCACGGCGCAGAAAACTCATGAGGAAGGCCGACGCGCGCCGGAAGATCCTCTATGGCGTTGCCGTCCTTGCCCTGCTCAAGGACCTGCCTGAGGCAAAGAGACTGGCTACGTTGGAGCGCCTGCATGCCAGGATCACAGTGAAGAGGGATCGGGATTTTCTTGGGCTTCCAGACCTTTAATTGGAATGGCTTCTCCGAGTACGTTGGTTGACGTCATTCAGGTGTTGTCTGATCTTCCACCACTCCAGTGGTGGAGGATCACGAGTTGAGACCACCATTAACATCGTTCCACCAAATCGATGAGGCGCAGATAGCGATAGTCCGAGGTTAAAGAAGGTTCAGAGTCAGCGATCAGGGCAAGAATCTTTGACAGCTCATACGGGAGGCGAGATAGGACGTGTGGCGTGACCCGGTGCATCAAATCCAGTGTCTCTACCGGGAAACGTGTGGTGATCGGCTCCGCTTCACTGATCTCACGGGTGAACCGGTAAAACGGATGGTCATCCGTTTCTACGGGCACCAAGAACTTCTTCACCGCATCGTAGACGGTTGGGTAATTTTTTCCAGTGTCATCAAGCATACCGATCCAAGCTCTCACAGACTCGGCAGTCCGGTACTTGCGCTCTCTGGGCCAGTCTTCATTGACAAAGGGGACCACGTGTTTGACCCAACCGTCCTCGTTTCCCTGCCCCACACGTCCCAACCAGAAAATGAATCGATTCCGTGAATTGTCGGACATTGCCCGGAGAACAGATCGCATCTCGGCCTTGGTAAGACCGCCTGGTTCATCTGGATGAAACACCCGCATGAAACCCATCCATTGGGCGGCCACCTTTGAGAGGTCACGGTCCCATGAGAATTCTTCGACCCATGGAAACAGATTGAGCATCAGGGGCTTAATGGTTTCAGTCAGCGGAGGAAAGGGAACCCGCCCACTGTGAAGGAAGCCGTTCCAAGCTGGTTCCGAAGCTGGATGATCGAATTCCAGCAGCGGAATGAGGCGCTCCAGGGTCCAATTGGGATCGATGTACATCAACCAATTCAGCTTGCTTGTCGCTATCGACACGGCGTGATCTGAGCCTTCGCCCGGCACTGCCAAGAGGCGCTCCAAGCGGGACTTGATGTGGCCGGGAACTAAGGAACCAGCTTCCTGCTTCTCGCCTGGTACGGCGTGAAACAGAGCCCCAGCGCACATTCCAAGCGGGCCATTGATTGCATGGCCATATGTGCGTCTGGATCGTTCGATAACCTCTCCGCCCAAGAGGACCTCGCCAAGACCGCTCTCGGCCGCATCTTCTCCACCGCTCTGGATGCCATCAACAACATGGTCGAAAACGATCCAGCCAAGGCCATCGTCGAACTCAAGCACCTCGACCAGGTTCTGTTCCAGCCACCGACCCAATGTATGACGGAGTTCGGTAACGATTGGGTGCGGGAGGCGAGCAAGGCGATGCAGAAAGACCCTTCTGAGCCTGGGAGAGATGTCTGCGGGCAACTCGTTGATCATTGCTGACCAGAATGCCTGTGGGAAGTCACCGGCTCTTCCGGCAATGGTTAAGGCCGACAGGGCCTTCCGGGGATTTTCCCGTACCAGGCCCGTGAAGGGGCGGCGCTCGGTGAAACTTCCGAAGTCGCGCTTCAGGTCTTCTTTTGCCCTTGCGACGACCTCGTTGACTGGGATGTCAATGACGGCGTCGGGTGCTTCGTCCGTTCCGACCCAGCCCACGTGAGAACCCGATATCATCACCGTCGAAGTTGCCCTACCATCATTCCAATCTGGAATCCCCGCTATCATTTCCGACAACCGCGACGCGGAAGTATCGGGAAGGTCGCACCCATTCAATTGAAGGTAACGGCCATATCTGGCAGCAATCCGATCACGGAATGCCGAGTATTCTTCCTCTGACCAGTGATCCATCCGTTCGGGGCCAGCCAGGATGCGGTCAGCCAGGGCTTCCTTACTCTCGTCCGAGAACTCTTCCCACCGATCTACCAGGGCGAAGAGAAGTTCACGCACTACGTCGGTGTCCCAGAGTGTGGCTTGATCGAATGTGGAAATGATTCCGGCGGCGTCGTTCGCATTGAACAAGCCTGGTTTCGACAACGCATAGAGCTTTAGCTTGCGAAAGAAGTATTCGTCGCCTTCGTCCCAGAGCATCGCATGGGCCGTTGCCCGTCTCGGATCAAGAACCACGAACCTGTCAAAAAGTTTGATGAACAGGAGAAATGGTTCAGCAGAATCATGGTAATGCTCACCACCGTCCGTTTCCCGGTCCGGGTAACATGTAGGCGTGGTAAAGTAGGACACATTAAGGTCGGATAGTATCCCAGCCGCTGTGGTGAGTTGATTTTCCAGAAGACCCAGAACAGCAGGCAGGGCCTCATCCGGCACCACGAGGTCCTCGTTGTGTCGCTCAAGATACTTGACCTCGAATCGAGTGATCTCGTCGATACGAAGTTCACCCCACTCCGATGTGGGCGGCTTGTTTTCATGCAGGCCCATGGGGCGTTTGATATCTAAGCATGGTTGGGTCGCTTGATGGAAGTCACGCAGAACGCTGGGGGCCCAACCCTCTTCGGCGATGCGCTTCTTCAGATCATACCAACGCCCGTTCCACCGACGGTTCCGAGGATCACGGTGGTGCTCCAGTATCAGATTCCAGACCTGTCGGCCGTTACCGTCAACTTCTTTCACCTGGTCGAGGTGCCAAGCAATGTGATCGATGAGGCGAGGATGCAGGCCAAGTTGACGAGCCGCCCACCAAGCGATCACGGGCGCTTGGAATGACTTTCCGATCCATCGGACGAGATGCCACAACCGGGTTGGCATCGCCTCATGACCCTCTACCTGGCGACCTCCCAGGCGGTGAAACTCGGGCGGGTTGTCGTCGCCACTCCGCCATTCGAGCAGGTTATCGTTTCTTGTTCCCCGTCTGAAATCTTCATCGCTGATCGGACCAAGATCATCATCGAGGCCATATGCCTGTACGGGATCGAATTCCTCGGCATCCTCTCCGTATCCGCTGCTCTTCTTGGCATTGCGGACAAATGCATCGAGAACGCAAACCCACTCCGGGTGTGGTGATGGTTCGGCGTCGGCAAACGCCTTGGCTCCCGGAACAGAACGTAGGACATGGGCGACCTGCCCACGCTCGTGAGGTGACATCTCCTTCGGGTCACGTTCCGCAGAAGTGATGACCCGGCTCCGCCAAGCACGTGGGTCGTCGGCCCGGTCAGCCCAGGCTTCCATCGTCCGCCATAGATGGTCATGATCTTGATAGGCGATGGCGGTTACGCCCCGATCTCGCCACTTGGCTTCGATCTCCTCCGGCTCGCCTCGGTCGAAGGCGTAGAGTCGAGTTCGGTCGAACTGGCCATCATGGTTGAGCCCTTGAAGGAGGTATTTCACCGGCGGGTCTTCGGCCTGATACCCTACAAGAACGACTGTGTATCGTTCCAGAAGGCCACTGATGAACTTTGTGGCCCACGCCTCGGATAGATACGCTCTTCCAAAGTCTGCACTGCTCAGCACATAGGGGTGTTGGGTTGCGCTTTGCGCAACAAGTCGCCCGTGAAGATAAGTAATGCCATCAATTGGTGATCCAAATGCCAGGTTAGGGAATGCCGGGGGAATATGGACCGGCGTACTACCCGCTTCGTCGCCAAGTTCGAACAGGTGATCGAAGTTCGTCGTCACGATCTGAGGGGCGCCACTTTGGTTCGACGATATCCGCTTCACCAGGCCGTGTTCACGACCGATGGTTTCTGCTGTCGATGGTACCAGCAATCTTTCGGTCACCAGCGCGTTGACGTCATCCCGACCATACTCCTGGTGCAGAAGGTTGAATATTTGGTCGAGGGGAACATTTGCTGCTGTTGGATCGGTTCGCCAGAGGTCGAATGCCTTCATGATCTCTGATCCTTCTGGCGGATCGAAGAAGTCGATGACATGCTTCGTGAGTCCGAGAAACGTTGGCATCCCCGAATTGAACGACACTCCGGCACCGCAGAGAAACACGACCCGACCAGCGTCGCAACGCTCCAGGAGCTCATCAGGAATGGAAGGGCCGTCAGAAAAAAATCTCATGTTGAAAGTTCAGCAATCGTAACCAGCTATTTCAGTCTGAGCATGACGAAGTACTTTGTACAACAAAAGTTGCTTGGTCTCTGGTGTATTTCAGAACAAATCAATTTTGATCAGCCCCATCGAAGTGGTCCAGTGTGAGTGTTAGTGCATGATCGGCCTGGTTTCCACCGGAACGATGGCTTCCGGAGCCGGTGGGCGATAGCCCAGAGCACTATGCGGCCGTTTTGTGTTGTAGTGATTTCTCCATTGTTCAATCAGGATCTGGGCTTCACGCAGGCTGTAAAATACCTCTCCATTCAGCAGCTCGTCTCTGAAGCGCGCGTTGAAGCTTTCACAGTATCCGTTCTCCCAAGGTGATCCTGGTTCAATGTAGGCCGTTTGGGCACCGACCGCTGCGATCCAATCTCGAACGGCCTGAGCAATGAACTCTGGGCCATTATCTGATCTGATGAAAGCAGGAACGCCACGCAGGATGAAAAGATCTGTCAGCGCGTCAATAACTTCTGCCGAGTTCAAGCGCCTCTTCACCCGGATCGCCAGGCATTCCCGGCTGTGTTCATCCAGAATGTTCAGTGTCCGGAACGCTTTCCCGTCATCCGTTCGATGGTGCACGAAGTCATAGGACCAGACATGGTCACGATATTCGGGCCGGAGTCGAACACACGACCCGTCGTTCAGCCAGAGCCGTCCTTTCTTCGGTTGTTTCATTGGAACTTTCAGCCCCTCACGCCGCCATAGGCGCTCAACACGTTTGTCGTTGATTTGCCAGCCGGCGTCTCTCAGAAGAGCCGCTATCCGACGGTAACCGTATCGACCATATTGGCGTGTCAGTTCGATCATGTCAGACACCAACCGGTCTTCGTCAGCACGTCCAACAGGCACCCGCCTCTGTGTGGAACGGTGCTGTCCCAGAACACGGCAGGCGCGACGCTCTGAGACGTGGAACTGGCGTCGCACATGATCAATGCAGTTACGGCGGCGCGAGGGGCTCAGAAGTTTCCCCGTGCAGCTTCCGACAGAATGAGCTTGTCCAATGTCAGATCAGAAACTGCCCAACGCAGCCGGTCATTCTCCTTCTGAAGTCGCTTTAGTTCCTTCAGTTGGTCGGTTCCCATACCGCCATATTGCTTGCGCCAGCGATAGAAGGTTTGTTCTGTAATCTGCACCTGTCGAATGGCGTCTACGCGCGGCATCCCTTGGCCGCAAAGCACCTCAACCTGCCGTAACTTCGTGACAATCTCTTCGGGCTTGTGTCGCTTGATTCCCATATCTGATCCTCCGTTTCCTAACTATACGGGCGGATCACTTCAGTGGGGGAGGATCACTCTTTGTGGGCATGAAACTTGGCAAACGAGCCAAGAAGAACGAGATCAGGCGCAAACCCTTCACACCCGAACAGACCCAGCGCATTCTAACCGAGTTGACCGAAAACCCCTCTGGCCTTGTTCGAAGAGAAAGCCACAAGTGGGGTATGCTATTGGCCATGTTCACCGGGGCACGATTGAACGAAGTTTGCCAACTGAACATTGCCGATGTTCGCCACAAAGACAACATATGGTTTCTCGACATCACAGATGAGGGCGACGACAACAAGAAACTGAAAACAGAAGCCGGACGTCGCAAGGTCCCGGTCCACTCAGAACTGATACGTTTCGGTTTTCTTGAGTTTGTTCAAAGTCGCAGTAAGGGCAAGCGACTGTTCCCAGACTTCAATCACAATGCGAATGGTGGTTATGAGCGCAGTCTGGGCCGCTGGTGCAATGAACGGTTCTTACCCGAACTGGGAATTAAGGAGCCGGGTATCGTGTTTCACTGCTTCCGACACACAATCGTAACAAGGCTTAGCCAAGCCGATGTGCCGGAACCAATTGTCCAATGCATTGTCGGCCACGCCCGGTCAGGCGTGACCCAGGAGGTGTATATGCGTGAAGGCTATAAACTGAGCCAACTCAAGACAGCGATTGACGAGTTTTGACCGTAGGATATTCAGGAGATTACAGGATAGGCCTTCGAAAACACTATTGGCAACGATGCGCAGGAAGCGGACTTTGCAAAGTCGAGGCCGCCGAACCCCACCTATGGCTCGAGCGGCCCTGATCGGAGGTTCAGACCGACTGCAGGGTACGTCCGGTCTAAGCCCTAAAGCTGCATCCCCTCATCGTGCCATCGACGTGTTAGGTGTCCGTCCGGTGAACCCAGCCTAATCAGAGCTCTAGAGGGGCACTAAGCTGAATTCGCAGCGTAGCAGGTGCCACTGGGGCTGTTCCGGCGCACCTGCATGGGACAATCACTCCTCCAAGAGCCTCCTTGCTTTCTAAGGTGTCGGGGGTATTCGGAGCGTTAGATCGTTGGGTCCATTTTGCGCAATTTTTTTTCCACTGCTGTACGGGTCGTGCAGTATCAGCTTGCGAATGATCGAGATTTCACCCATGCAACCTTTGGGCGATTCTGATCTTCGTTGAAGTGTTATTTTGATTTCTCGAAAGGTGCCAAAATGAAAAAACTTACTCTTGCCCTAGCCGCGGTAGCCGGATTTTCTTCTTCTGCCTACGCTGAAGGTGATAAAAGATGCGACGGTTTGAGTGGTTGGTATGGCGCAAGCGGCATTGTCGTGGGCGAGGATGGGAAGACCGTCAACGTATTCAACACGGATCATCCGAACGCTTACGGCACTTGTGAGGGGACTTCGCTCAAAGTGAATTTCCCTTGGGACCGTGTAATCAGCGCTACATTTAATGGCAGCGAGATCAAATGGGACAACGGCACAACCTGGGTGAAGCAGCAATAGCCAGCGCTTGACTGCGGGTCAGTTTCTGAGTCATGCACGCATCATGGGGTGATTAGCTAGATTTAGAGGCTGACCCTTTTTGGTTGAGGTTTTGAGAAATCTTCCCATTACATCTTGAGAGGTGAACGTGATGATCCGCAGCCTGGTAACGCCGGGCTTTTGCATTGGTGCGGGGTAGAGCAGAGGTAGTTCGTCTGGCTCATAACGTAACCGTCCGGTGAAGGTGCTCTGGCACAGTTCCTGTGCTGCCTTCTACGCTGCAATAGCTGCAAAGCTGCCATGGCGCGAGTTCGTTCAGGCGAGTGATTTTAAGATCCGCGATCTGAGCCAAAACCCAGGTGAGCCAAGCCTGTGGATCTACGCCGTTCATCTTGGCGGATTCGATCAGGGTAGGTTGCTCGTTGCTTGAATGGTTGCGTCTGGCTAGGGTGGGACTTCCCCGTAAGGAGCGAAATTGTTGAAGTTCGGTTTTATTGTCTTTGTGTTAGTTGCTGCAACTAGCGTTGCAGCCGGTACTCTGACTATTAGAGATGCGGATACAATTGTGATCGATGGTACTCCTGTCAGATTGAATGGTGCTGATGCCCCTGAACTGCAAACCAGAGCTGGGAAGTCGGCGCGGCGCTGGATGGTAAACTTCCTCGCGGGCAAATCTGTAAGTTGTGATCTCAATGGAGAACGGACCTATGACCGCTGGGTTGGGGTCTGCTATGCGGACGGACAAGACATAGGCGCAGCGGTGATTGCTGCGGGTCATACATTGGACTGCATGCGTTACTCGGATGGACGCTACAAACACCTAGAGACACCAGCAGCAAGGGCACGGCTCCACCGTGCGAGATACTGCTGACCTCTGGCAAAGGAGCCGAGCGGCGGTAGTGCTGACAGAGCTACCCTTGGCCGCAGATGCAGCCGCCAAATGTCATCGAACTCGAGAGATGCGGACAAAGTGTGCGTTGGCACGGCAGTGCATATATCCGCCTACTTGGCCCTATGCACGGATGAATCCTCGTCCTGAAGGGCTGCTATTGTTCTGCGCATGTCATCCAAGAATCTTTGCCTCTCGCTGTCTGTGAATCCAGACAGCGCTTTTTTATTCGTTTCCATCGCCGCCATGTAAGCCCGGTCGCGAATGGAACGCGCCTTTTCGGTAAGATGTATTGTGCGCGCCCTGGCGTCTGCCGGGTGTTCCTTGCGAACAATCAGGCCGTCCCGTTCCATCCTTGCCAGCGTATTTGCCAGCGTTGCCTGTTCGATATCGAGAAGGGCGAGGAGTTCTTTCTGTGTCAGGCCATCTTTCTTCCACAGCGCCAAGAGCACCGGGAACTGGCCGGGTACGATCCCAAGCGGGGCGATCCGCTTGCGAAGCCCGTCAGCAAAAAGCCGGGCCATGTGGTTCACGAGATATCCTGCGGAGGTCATGCGATCAAATTCCATGGCTCACATGTAGCATTGCATCGCATGCTATGTACTAATATATAGCTTGCTATACAATGCGAATCAGGAGGAAACTAAAATGAAGTCACTGGCGACAATATCCATTCTGGCTTTGGCTCTCTC
Organism: Roseobacter sp. SK209-2-6; assembly: GCF_000169455.1. GTDB lineage: Bacteria > Pseudomonadota > Alphaproteobacteria > Rhodobacterales > Rhodobacteraceae > Pseudophaeobacter. Next base: position 41,457 of record NZ_AAYC01000020.1, read on the forward strand.
CGGTCCTGAACTGGCGCAGTCGGATGACATGACACCAGGGCGCGCGCTCGCTGAACTGGTTTACGGTTCAATGGAAGATGACCCCTCGGGTGCCGTCGACATGGGGGAATTCGTCAACTTCGGCCGGGACATCTTCGTCTCAATGGACGCTGATGAAAGCGGCTCGATCGATGCACAGGAATTCACCGATTGGGACTTCGGCTTCAACTTCATCGTCGAAGACAGCGGACAGCAGCGAGCATACGAGGCTGCACAAAAGATCCTCTTCGCGATCTGGGATCATGACGCAGACGGCGAGATCGAACGCCGCGAGTATCATAAGTCAATGCTCTGGGATTTCCGGCGCGCGGATGTCGATGACGACGCTTTCCTGACGCAGGATGAATTCTTGCGCGGCTACGTGGTCAATGTCGCCTACCGCGCCGCCATCACCGGGCAGTTGTCAAGTTTGCTCAGGAAATGAGGTTGGCTCCATGAAAAGTACATCATCAAAATACGGTTCGGTAGCAGTCGCTAGTCATTGGGTGAGCGCCATCCTCATCTTTGCCTTGCTTGGCTCCGGGTTTCGGGCGGCCTCACTTGACGAGAGCGCCGCCAAAGAGGCGATCCTGATGATCCATGCGCCATTGGGCGGCGCAATTGTTCTGCTAACGCTTCTTCGCTTGTTCTGGTGGTGGCGTGTGGATCAGAAACCAGAACCGGGGACAGCTGACCCAGCTTGGCAGATCTTTGTCGCAAAAGCGGTCCACGTGCTCTTCTACTTTGCGATCCTGGGAATGGGGGCTAGCGGTATCGGTCTGTTTGCGCTGTCCGGTGCGGGCGATGTTGTGTTCGGAGCAGGGTCAGGCCCTCTTCCCGATTTCGCGGATTATGCACCCCGTATGCCGCATGGGCTTGGTGCACGTCTGATGATGGCACTTCTTGCACTTCATGCAGGCGCGGCGCTCTACCATCACTTCATTAAGAAGGACGGGCTGCTTTGGCGCATGTGGTTCGGATCGAAAGGTTAGAGGGTATGATCAAGACCATCTTCAACATTCTCGCTATCTGTGGAGCGGCCGGGTTCTCGGGGGTCATGCTGAGCATTGGCGTCACGCTTGGTGGGTATTGGCAAAGCCTTGCACCCGACGAGTTCCTGAACTGGTTCGCCAAAAACAACCAGTTCGTGTCCAAGGCAATCCCGCTGATCGTCCTTCCGACACTGATCGGGATTGTCGGATCGGTCTGGTTCTCCTGGGGCAACGCGGACCTCAAATACTGGTTAGCAAGCGCCCTCTGCCTGCTGGTTGTGATTGTGCTGACCTTTGCTTTTTTTGTGCCGGCAAACACCGCATTTGCCGACGGGACATTGGGAGCGACGGAGGCCGCCGCCAAATTGAATCAGTGGCTCACCATCCACAACGTCAGGATCGGGTTCGCCATGATCGCTGCCATTCTCGGATGCCTTGCGATCCAGGCGTGAGCGACCACCGCCAACGAAAATATCATCGAAACGGCTTTCTGCCGCGGCAGTGCCGGTCACGAAAGGACCAAAACATGAAAACGCGCATCCATGCGATCGCGGGCGGAATTGGCCTGCTCATGATCCTCACATTCTGGACCTCGACAATCCTCTCGGAACTGTTCGGTTCCCATGACACCATCGCGATGGTGAAGGAGCTTATCCTCTACGGCATGTTCATACTGGTTCCAGCCATGGCCATTGTCGGCGCTTCCGGGGCTTCGCTTGGTGCGGGCCGGTCAGCCCAATTGGTTTCCGCCAAGAAAAAACGGATGCCGATCATCGCAGCCAACGGGTTGCTAATTCTTCTGCCAATGGCCTTCGTCCTTGAATCCAAGGCCTCTGCGGGCACGTTTGATGCCCGGTTTTATGTTCTGCAGGTCGTCGAACTTATCGCCGGGGCGACGAATATCACCCTGATGGCCATGAATGCCCGGGATGGGGTTCGGCTCACGGGCCGGAGCAAACCGCCAGCTCAGGTGAAACTGTTGGGCCGAGAGATTGTTGCGAAGGACACCATCGCTGTTCGCATAGCCAAGCCAACTGGGTTCACCTACGAGCCGGGCCAGGCGCTCCGCCTGACGATTCCGTCTGGACGCGACAAACAGGTTGGCGGCACCTCTCGCGTGCTCTCTATCGCCAGCGCGCCGCACGAAGAAAACCTCACCATTGTGACGCGACTGCGTGACAGTGCGTTCAAACAGACGATGAATACCATGCCGGAAGGGGCAGACCTGCAATTGTCCGGGCCATTGGGCAGCTTTGTTCTTCATGATGATCCGACCCGTCCGGCCGTATTCCTTGCAGGCGGTATCGGCATCACTCCATTCTTGTCGATGATCCGCCACGCAACACACACTAGCCTGCCGCACGAGATGACGCTGTTCTATTCAAACCGAACGCGTGAGGATGCCGCGATGCTGGACGAGTTGCAGGACATTGCCGTATCCAATCCGAATTTCAACTTGATTGCAGCAATGACAGGTATTCAGGAGGGCGGGACCTGGTCTGGTGAGACGGGCCGCATCGACGCGGCAATGCTGACCCGGCACCTGACGGGCCTCAAAGGATCAATCTACTATCTCGTGGGACCGAGATCGTTTGTCTCTGCTATGCGAGAGGAGCTTGTCGCAGCAGGCATCGAGAAGAACGACATGCGGTTTGAACAGTTCACTGGCTATTGAAGGGTGTGAGGTGAAGGTTTCGACCATAGGCCACCATCGCGTCAGCGCACACTCATCCTGGTTTTTGGTCCCCTAGCTGACATTAGTGATCCGCGCGCTGCATCCGGTGCTTTGGGCTCAAAGCAGACTTGCGGCGCCGCGGTAGCGCGGTTGCACCGAAGCCGCCCCAGATCTCGGCTGCCAAATGGCGCCAGCCAGCCCAAAACGGTCATCGACAGAAACTGCCTTGTTATCAATGCCGCAGTTGCGAGATTTACTGGCCTGCTTCCCGAAATCGGTCATTGAAGCACCCGGGTGTGGGATCGCCAGGGGCATGTTGAATGTTGGGTTTGTTGAACCTCGTCGCCATCCTTGCTCTGGCTACAGATTGCCTTTGCGCCTTTTTCAAAGTGAAGCGTCGATCCAATCAGTCGATCCAATCAATAGTAGTTTTGCCAAAAATCGTCGAAATCCTCATCGTGGTCGTCGTTGTCCGGTGCGAGATGCGCTCCATCGGCCTGAATCGCGAGATCAATTGCTTGGTCGATACCTTGCTCATGTTCGTCCAGCGCAGGTTGCAGTTGTTGCTCCGGCTGTTGTTCCTGTTCTTGCTGCTGTTCCAGTGCGAAGTCCGCTGCGGTGAGACGCCACCCTGAGCCTCCCCAACTGAACTGGTCCACCGCTACGTTTAGGAACCGGAGGACCAAGAATGGCAAACAAGCGACCAAAGCCCGAAGAGATTGTCTCGAAGTTGCGGCAGGTTGAAGTTCTGATGGGGCAAGGCATGCGCCGTCTGGACGCGATCAGACAGATCGGCGTTGTCGAACAGACCTATTATCGCTGGCGCAAGCAATACGGCGGAATGGGCGTAGATCAACTGAAGGAACTGAAGCGTCTTCAGAAGGAGAACGACCGGTTGAGGCGAGCTGTGTCTGACCTGACGCTCGACAAGCTGATCTTTAGGGAAGCTGCGAAGGGAGTGATGGCCGTCTAGGAATTGATCCTGTGGATCAATTCAGGCCCGAACGGGCGGAGCCCCTGAGCCCCGCTCGTCTTCGTGCTTGCATCGACCATGTCCGCAGCCAGTTCAAAGTGTCTGAGCGCAGGGCCTGCCGCACTCTGGGTCAGCATCGAACGACGCAGCGCAAGGTGCCCCAAGGCCGGGCCGATGAAGAGCGTCTGACCGACGACATCATCGAACTGGCCGACCAATAGGGGCGCTATGGCTACCGCATGGTCACTGGCCTGCTGACCAACGCAGGCTGGCCCCCTCTCGGCAGATCGCTTCGCAATTGCCTGCCGGGCAATGTGTGAACCACAAGCGGGTCGAGCGTATCTGGCGGCGTGAAGGGCAGAAGGTTCCAGCTAAGCAACCGAAGAAGGGGCGGCTCTGGCTGAATGACGGATCATGCGTGCGGCTGCGGCCGGAATATCAGAACCATGTCTGGTCCTATGACTTCGTTCATTGCCGGACAGATGACGGGAAGGCGTTCCGGACGCTGAACATCATTGATGAGCACAGCCGGGAATGCCTGGCGATCAAGGTGAAGCGAAAGCTGAACTCTGTAGACGTGATTGATGCCCTGACGGATCTGTTCATCCTGCGTGGGGCGCCAGCCTTCATCCGGTCAGACAACGGTCCTGAGTTTGTGGCTCAAGCTGCCCGGAACTGGATTGCGGCCGTGGGTGCCAAGACCACCTATATCGAGCCTGGCTCACCCCTCTCGGGACATCGCCATGCGATGCCCTGCCGGGCAGTGCATGGGAGAACGGATACTGCGAAAGCTTCAATGGCCGGTTCCGGGACGAGCTGCTCAACGGGGAGATTTTCTATACCCTGCGTGAAGCCCAGATCCTGATCGAAGAATGGAGGAAACACTACAACACCAAACGGCCACACAGTGCATTGGGCTATCGCCCGCCAGCGCCAGAGGCAATCATCCCGATGAAAAGCAGGCCAATCATCCACTAACAATCAACTTGGACCAGTCAGATGAGGCTGCTCAATCCCATTGCCCCCTTCGACCAAGTTTATCGAACCGCTTTCGATTTCCTCGGAAACCCCAGTAAATTATCGGCTTCTGAGCGTTTTGAGGACAAGCGAGCGGTGCTGAAATTGGTCTTTGCGGAGAGGTTACCCTATACCCGAAATGAGGGTTATCGAACCGCTCAAACCTCCTTTCCTTTCAAGACCTTGGAGGACTTTCGCCTGGGAAAGTTTGAAATGGTGCCCCCACACGGACTCGAACCGCGGACCTACTGATTACAAATCAGTTGCTCTACCAGCTGAGCTATAGGGGCCTTGGCGCCGGAATTATCCGCATTGATCCCAACGTTCAAGTGCCAAAAACAATGGGAGTGAAAAAAATTTGTTAGGCACAGTTCAGAGAACCTGAACACCCTCTTCTGCACTGATTTGACCTACCTTCTGCGGCAGAGTAAGCCTATCTCTAGATAAAGCGGTCAAAAGCAGGGTACAGATGCAGGTCATTTTTCATTGTGGTGTACATGACACGGAAGAAGACCGTTTGCTGACAACCCTTCAGCGCAACGAGAAGCGTTTTCGCCCGGTTGGAACGGTTGTACCGGATCCCGAAAAGTACCGCGGTTTGTTGCGCGAGGGTATTGCTGCACTTGAGAGTAACAAAGCCGAGCCTGAAACGGCTGAGACCCTGTGGCGAAGCATTCTGAACAAGAAACAAGCCAACCGGGTGATCCTGTCCAACCCGCATTTCTTTGGCTCTCGCCGCCGGGCGGTTGAACCCAATGAGTTCTACCCGGAGGCAGAAGGACGACTGGCGGCCCTGACAGAGCTATTTCCAGAGGATCAGATCCAGCTCTTCATCGCTTTGCGCAACCCCGCCAGCCTGCTTCCGGTCCTGGTCCAGCAAGCCAATCCGCAACGGCAGCGTGAAATTTTAGCAGAAGTCGATCCCTATGAGTTACAATGGTCGAGTTTGCTGAACCGTCTGCGGAGCATCGCACCGCAGGTCGCGATTACCGCCTGGTGCTTTGAGGATATGCCTCTCATTTGGGGACAGATCATTCGAGAAATGTCAGGCCTGGGTGAGAATGACAGATTAGAGGGCGGCATGGATCTGCTTGCCACCATCATGACCAAAGAAGGGATGCAGCGTCTTCGGCACTATCTAGGTCAGCACCCGGACATGGATGAAAGCCAACGCCGCCGCGTTGTGACTGCTTTTCTCGACAAATTCGCCCGTGACGAAGAAATCGAGGAGGAAATCGACCTGCCGGGATGGACCGACGAGATGGTTGATTACCTTAGCCAGCAGTATGAAGAGGACATTCGCCTTGTTGAACACATTCCGGGTGTAACCTTTATTGCCGCCTAATCAGAACAGCAGGATCTTAAATGCGCCCTCTTCAAAAAGAAGGCCTTCGCCTAGTTGCCGATAGGCTGGCCCAATCGGTTCACCGTTAGGCTCTCCCCAGTCTGATCATCATAGACGATCTCAATCCGCACGCTTTCGATCGATTTGAGAGGATACCTGCGGTAGGGGTCACCATCCCCTTCCAGAATACCATTGGGTGCCGCTTGATCCAAATGGCACGGGGGTAAGGGCCAGACCTCTGGATCTGCGCCATTTATTCCGATGCGAATTTCATTCAACCCACATCGCCAAGCCCAAAGATGGGTAACGTAAAGTAGATCCTGCCCATTGAACTCGCGCACGGAAATCCAATTGGCTTTGGTCACTGCCAGAATAGGCTTTACCTCTGCGGCAGTGGTAAACTGTGCGGCCTGAAGTGTTCCGGTAAGAAGGGGTGCTGCAACAAGGGCCGCGCAAAAGGCTGTCGTGATCTGTTTCACTCTAAAATCTCCGTCTACTGATACAATGGTGCCAGCTGCGCCGGTGAATTCAGCGTGCCAGCAGATTTACTTTTGACCCGGCGACCCCGGGCATATAGGTCATAAGACACCCAAGATGCAGCTGCCCGCAAGAGGCAGCAGACAGGAAAAAGAGATGGTGCAGCAGTCTTTTAACGTCATGATCATCGGACAGGTCGGTCGGCTTCAATATGAAGCGCTCCTCTTTGCCGCCTCCCTGCGCCAGGCCTCACCCAATTTCAAAGGCCGCCTGTTTATCGCCGTTCCACAGGCAAATGCGGCCTGGAGCAAGGACCCGAGCATTCGCAATAGCAACATTCTGGAAGCCCTGGAACGTTTGGGCGCAGAGATCCTGCCCTTTGAGAATGAGGTTTTTGGCGAAAGCTATCCCAATGGCAATAAGATCGAAGCACTGAAGGCCCTACCCAAAGGGGAGCCCTTTGTCTTTTTCGACAGTGATACGCTGATCACGGGTGAGTTACAGGATGTCCCCTTTGACTTTACCCGCCCCTCTGCTTCGCTGCGGCGCGAAGGAACCTGGCCCAAGCCAACCCTCTATGGCCCCGGATATGCCGAGATTTGGCAAGCGCTTTACAACCGGTTTGACCTGGACTTTGACAGTTCCCTCGACCTGAGCCAGCCAGAGGAGTACTGGCAACGCTTTCTCTATTTCAACGCAGGTTTCTTCTACGGAAGTTGCCCACATCTCTTTGGTGAACGGTTTTTGTCCTATGCAAAATCCGTTCGGGATGATCCCCTGCCAGAACTGATCGGACAAACGCTGGACCCCTGGCTCGATCAAGTGGTTCTGCCCCTTGTCATCCACTCCTTTGGAGGTGGGCGCGATGCGCTGCCTGCTGGCTATCTGGACGGTGAGACCAGCTGCCATTATCGCCTCTTCCCCCTGCTCTACGCCCGCGAGAGCGACCGCGTGGTTGACCTATTACATGAGATCACATCCCCGAACTGGTTGAAGAAAATTCTGAAGACCTATGAGCCGATCAAACGCATGATCTACCAGGGGCGCGGTGACAAGGTTCGAGCACTCTTTGATCGTGACCATCTTCCGCGCAGGGAACAGGCCATCCGCAACAAAATCAAATCCGAGGGTTTTTGGATCCGCTAGGCGTTCTCCTTCGGCTTTGCTACGCTTTGACGCAGCTGCGCTCTATTCGCTGAAGGTTCAAACGGAAAACTGTCCCCCAAGCCGAAAAAAAGCGAACCAAATGTTCTGAACATCTTCCTCCTGCGTTGTGTCATCAGACGTGCTGTCCTACACATTTTGCAAAGCAATTTCACAGGGAGACAGTGACGATGAGCGAAGCCCCCACCTACGGTTTTGACACTCTGCAAATTCACGCAGGCGCCCGGCCTGATCCGGCGACAGGTGCGCGCCAGACGCCAATTTATCAAAGCACCGCCTATGTGTTCCGCGATGCTGACCACGCGGCGGCCCTCTTCAACCTGCAAGAGGTCGGCTATATCTATTCCCGCCTGACCAACCCAACGGTTGCCGTTTTGCAGGAACGTCTTGCGACCCTCGAAGGTGGCGTAGGCGCGGTCTGCTGTTCCTCGGGTCATGCGGCACAGATCATGGCGCTTTTCCCTCTGATGGGACCGGGGTGCAATGTCGTGGCCTCAACCCGCCTTTATGGCGGCACGGTTACCCAGTTCAGCCAGACCATTAAGCGCTTTGGCTGGTCGGCGAAATTTGTCGATACGGATGATCTCGAAGCGGTCGCCGCTGCAATTGACGAAAACACCCGCGCGATCTTCTGCGAATCCATCGCCAACCCCGGAGGCTATGTGACCGATATCGCAGCCCTGGCAAAGGTTTCGGATGCGGCGGGCATTCCGCTGATCGTCGACAATACTTCGGCCACCCCCTACCTCTGCAATCCAATTGCGCAGGGTGCGACCCTGGTTGTGCATTCCACCACCAAATACCTGACCGGCAATGGTACTGTCACCGGCGGCGTGGTGATCGACTCCGGGAAATTTGACTGGTCCGCGAATGACAAGTTCCCTTCCCTCTCAGCACCCGAGCCAGCCTATCACGGCCTGAAATTCCATGAGACCTTTGGCGCTCTGGCCTATACCTTCCACGGTATTGCCATTGGTTTGCGTGATCTCGGCATGACCATGAACCCGCAGGCCGCGCATTACACCTTGATGGGAGTTGAGACGCTCTCACTGCGTATGCAACGCCATTGCGAAAATGCAGTAACAGTGGCCAATTGGCTCGAGCAGGATGACCGGGTCGACTATGTGACCTATGCCGGTCTCGAAAGCTCCCCTTACAATGAGCGCGCCAAGGCCTGCTACCCAAAGGGCACCGGTGGTCTCTTCACCTTTGCTGTTAAAGGCGGCTACGAATCCTGTGTTAAGTTGGTAGATTCACTAGAGATTTTCAGCCATGTGGCCAATCTTGGCGACACCCGTTCGCTGATCATCCATTCCGCTTCGACCACCCACCGGCAGTTGACACCGGAACAGCAGGAAGCCGCTGGTGCCGGACCCAATGTGGTACGTGTTTCGATCGGGATCGAAGATCCTGCCGACCTGATCGCGGATCTGGATCAGGCCCTGGCAAAAGCCTGCGGCTGACCCAAAACACCAGATGCAAAAGTGAACAGGCCGGGCAAATGCCCGGCCTGTTCATTTCGAAAAACACGTTTCATCTATGCCAACTCCGGACTTACTCGGGCTCAATCAGGTCAAACACCACCTGCACAGAGTAAGAGAACTCCAGTTCTCCCGCTTCGACGGGCATCGCACTGCTGCGCATCATCTCCATTGCCATGGCAGGGCGGCCCCCCCCAGCCCCGTGATCCGTGATGAGGCGCACGGGCCCAAGTTCCAGCCCCGCCGCCGTGGCAAGATCCACCGCTTTTTTGAAGGCATCTTCCATCGCACGATTGCGCAATTGCTCATCAAGGGCGCTTTGATCTGAAACCGAAAAGCGTAGTCCCTGAAACTGGTTGGCGCCAGCTTGCAAGACATGATCCAGAACCCCGCCCAGACGATCCAGATCGCGCACCCGGAGCATCAAGGTGTTTGAGGCAGAGAAGCCCGTGATACGCCGGTCTCCTCCGCTGTCATAGGACCCCGATTTCGACCAGATAGGATTGAGAGAAATCTGGCTGGTCTGCAAATCTCCCCCTTCGATGCCCAGAGCTCTCAGCGCTGAGATCACCTCTGTCATGTCACTTGAGACCTGCCGCATGGCCAGGCTCGCCTCTTCTGCATGATGCGTCACACCCAGCGAGATGACCGCTTGATCAGGCGCGATCTCGATCTGGCCCTGTCCGGTCACCGTCACCTCACGGCGCAGAGGCTCATCTGCAGCAGCCAAAGGCCCGGCCATCAGGCCTGCCGCCAGAACAGCCGCCAAAAATGTCTTTGTTTTCATAAAACAGACTCCTTTTGATCTTTTCAGCATGTGGCATGCAATTTCTTGCCGGCAAGGGGAAAGCCCCGTCTTTTCCTTCCCCTCGGCGGAGTCCTGCTTTATGATCCGTCGCAATAGCCTGAAAATGGACTCGTCGCGGTCCGGGCAACGATGATTTTGGATGGTTTGACCGCAATATGAAACCGGGCTTTGCACTTTCTCTTTCCGCAGAAGGTATTGTTCTGCTGCACCGCGCTGCCGGAGGCTGGCGCAATGTCGGGCAGGTTCCTCTGGAAGCGGCCGATCTCCCCAGTGATCTTGCGGCGTTGAAAGCCAAAGGGGAAGCTCTGGAGCCTGGCGGGACCTGCAAACTGATCATCCCAAATGATCAAATTCGTTATCTCAGCATCGATACCAACGGGGCTAGTGCATCAACTTGCCGCGACATGGCACGACAGGCTTTGGAAGGGGCTACCCCCTATCCGGTGGATGAGCTGGCCTTTGACCTCTCTGAGGATGGCAACCAGACACATATTGCAGCTGTCGCGCTGGAAACCCTTACCGAAGCCGAGAGCTTTGCGGTGAGCAATGGCTTTACTCCGGCCTCCTTTGTTGCCGCACCCGGTGATATGGGCTTTTTGGGAGAACCCTTCTTTGGTCCTACCGCTGCTATTGGCACCACGCTTGTTGAAGCGGATGGCATTGCGGTTGTCGATATTGGACCTGCCGAGATCCCAGTTCCTGCCGCACCCGCCACCAAGTCCGCGGACAAAGTTGACCCGCCTAAAGAAAGCGTCAACGCAGAAAAAGGCAATGCCTCTGGCACAGCGGAAGAGGCAGGAGCTGACGAGGCCGACGATCTACCCATAGCGGGCTTTAGCAGCCGCAGACGTCGCCCAGCCGCAGACGCGGGTGAAAAATCTGGCGCCGCGCCGAGCCTGCAAGGCGTGCGCAAGACCACTCCGGAAGTGACCAGCTCCGCCGCAACGCCTGCGGTCAAAACACCTGCTGGATCTAACAAAACACCGGTGGGCCCGGCCAGCAAACCCACGCCCCCCTCGACTCCATCGAAAAAAGCGCCCGCTCCGAACCCTGGCAAAGGGTCTTCGGCAGTGGCACCACCACCGGTAACGCCCCCTGCGGCTGTTAGCGCTTCCCCCCCCAACATGGCCGCAAGTGTTGCTGTTGTTGCCAAAGCTGCAGATGGCGTGGCTCCTTCAGCTACCATTGCGATTGAGGACCCCACACAGCTTGAACACAAAGCCCAACGGGGCAAGCCCCGTTTCCTCGGGCTGTTCCTGACAGCAGCGCTCTTACTCTTTATGGCGGTGATTGCGGCATTTGCGCTCTTTTCTCCAACCGGCTTTTTCTCTTCGCCCGAGCCGGGTCAACAGAGTCAACCAGAGCAGGTAGAAACCCTGCCCGCCCAAGAGACAGATGGTGAAGAGATCCTCGAAAACGATCCTGCGGAATTGCCCAATGCGATTTCTCCGCAAGAGGATATAGAGATCGGGATTGCGCCACAGGTCAGCGCTCTGCCGGATCAGCCAGATCCAGGCATTTCAGAGCTGGCCGAGCAGGCGCAACCGGAGACTGCCCCGGACCCGGATTCCCAGTCAAGCACGGATCAAGCCGTGCTTGATGCGTTAGTGGACCCGGAAAATGACCTGTTTTTGGAAGACAGCCTTGAAGAGGCCGAAACAGCCGCCGAAGCCTTTGCGGCTTTGGATCAGGCTGCTCGCTATGCGGCCACAGGAATTTGGTCAGAAGCGCCAACCATGGAGGACGCCCCTGCCCTGGTCGATTTGGACAACATCTATGTTGCATCAATCGACAATGCCAATCTGTCGCAGGATGCAGTGGCCCTGCCCGCATCGGATGGGTTTGACCCTGACGCGGCCCCTGGGGTGCAAAGTTCACCGGCGGCGGCGGGCAATGCCTTTGAGCTGGACGAACGCGGCTTGGTAATCGCAACGCCCGAAGGCACGCTCAATCCCGATGGTGTTCTCGTCTACCTTGGACGGCCAGAGGTGGTCCCTCCCCCAACGCCAGAGCGTGCAGATCCGGCAACGGTAGCTGAAGAAGCAGAGGCAGAACGCCTTGCAGTGCTGTCCAAACTGCGGCCGCGCCTGCGCCCTGGCGACCTCATCGAACGTGCGGAACGTGCGCAACTGGGCGGGCTTAGCCGTGAAGAACTGTCCAAAGTGCGCCCAAAGCTGCGCCCCCAGAGTTTGAAAACAGAAGAGCAAGAAAACCAACCGGTGAGCGCCCTTGCCGTCACCACATCCGCATCACCCCGAGCACGTCCCGCCAACTTTGCCAATCTGGTTGATCGCGCGACCCGTCAACAGGCCAATTCCGCAACCGCCGCTGCTGCAGTTGCCACCGTTGCGCCTGCCACCGTAACACCTTCGATCCCCAGCTCTGCCTCTGTGGCACGCCAGGCCACCTTGAACAACGCCATCAACCTGCGCCGCCTCAACTTGATTGGTGTCTATGGCAATCCTTCAAATCGAAGCGCCTTGATCCGCATGCCAAGCGGGCGCTTCCGCAAGGTACAGGTCGGCGACCGGCTTGACGGCGGCAAGGTTATTGCGATTAGCGAAACTCAGCTTCGCTATGAAAAACGCGGTAAAAGCACCACGTTGAAGATGCCGGGGGGCTAAATAGCAGGGCATTCGCCCGCGCTTTGCCACCTAAGCTAGCAAGATCAAAAAAGCGGGGCATCGGCCCCGCTTTTGTTTTTGCACTGATGTGCACTCATTCCGCGGCGGTGATTTCTCCGTTGGCGATCTGTTCACGCTCAATCGATTCAAAAAGCGCCTTGAAGTTGCCTTCGCCAAACCCGTCGTCGCCTTTGCGCTGGATGAACTCAAAGAAAATCGGGCCAATCACGGTTTTTGAAAAGATCTGCAGCAGGATCTTTGTTTCGCCACCGTCCACAACGCCTTCACCATCTATCAGGATGCCATGTTTCATCATCCGATCCAGTGGCTCTTCGTGGCCCACAACGCGCTCGTGGCTCATATCATAATAGGAAGCCGGAGGCGCGGGCATATACTGGATACCGCGATCCGAAATCTCATCAGTAGCTTCGTAGATATCCTCGCTTCCGACAGCGATATGCTGGATCCCCTCGCCCTTATACTTTTTCAGATAAGAAACGATCTGTCCGGTCTCACCGCGGTCTTCATTGATCGGAATCCGAATCCGGCCACAGGGTGAGGTCAAGGCACGGCTCAGAAGACCGGTGAATTTACCCTCGATATCGAAAAACCTAATCTCCTTGAAGTTGAACAGCTCTCCGTAAAACTTGAACCACTTATCCATGTTCCCTTTGTAAACATTATGGGTGAGGTGATCGAGGTAGTAGAAGCCGACTCCCCGTGGCTTGGATTGCTTCAGCCATTCGAACTCTTCGTTGTAGGGCGAGGTGTCATAATACTGGTCAATGAAGTAAAGGAGCGAGCCTCCGATGCCCTTGATCGCGGGCACATCCATTGTCTTATCATCACCCTCATAAGGTTCTGCACCCTTGGCAACAGCATGTTCAAACGCCTTTTGGGCATCAACAACACGCCAGCCCATGGAAGGGGCGCAGGGGCCGTGTTCCGCTACAAAGCCAGCGGCAAAGCTGTTTGCCTCTGCATTGAGGATATAGGTGATATCCCCCTGCTGCCAAAGTTCGATACCCGGCTTACGTTTGTGCCGAGCCACCATTTCATAGCCCATCTGCGTAAACAGCACCCGCAGTTCATCCGGGTTTTGGCTGGAAAACTCAACAAATTCAAACCCATCCGTTCCAGCGGGGTTCTCTTCGCTGATCACTGATTTTGGTGCGTTATGGGGGAATGGTCCCATCCTGTAATCCTCCTTGGGGCACGGCAGAGCCCTGGGTGCTGTTCACATCCAGAATAACGCACATCAAATGCATGTTTTGCGCATTATTTGACAGTTGCTCGCATATCTGCGCGTAATTTCCGCACCCTTTCCTGATTTACTGTAAGAAACACGCACATGCTTGACCCCACAGACACCCGCCTTCTTGCAGCTCTGCAGAAGAATGCTCATCTAACCGCGCAGGAACTGGGGGATTTGCTTAATCTCTCACCCAGTCAGGCCGGAAGGCGTCGGCAGAGGCTGGAAGCGGATGGCTTCATCGAGGCCTATTGCGCCAGGCTGGATCCTCAAAAACTGGGCCTGGTTGTCCAGGGTTTCATCCAGGTGAACCTAAGCAGCCATGGCCCCGAACAATCCGCCAGCTTTGCCACCCTGGTGCGCAGCAATGCTGAAATCACCTCTGCCTGGACCATGACCGGAGAAGCAGATTATCTCTTGCGGATCTACTGCCGGGATCTGCAGGCATTGAACCGTCTGATCCATGAGGTCCTTTTGCCACATCCTGCTGTAGCAAGAGTACAGAGCCAGATCGTTATGGCTCAATTAAAACGGGATGCACCCTTGCCGACTTAACCAGAATAGAAGGTTTGTCGATTATCAAAAGCCTGCCCACTTTAGAAATGGAACACAGCATTGTCTTTTGTTGATCGTCGCATCGAATCTCGCCCCTCGACTGGTGAAGCCCCTTTCGGCTTACATGAGGTGTTCTTTTCCCGCACGGATGAACGTGGTGTCATCCAAGCCGGGAACTATGTCTTCAAGCGCGTTGCCAACTATGAATGGGAAGACCTGATAGGCGCGCCACATAAGGTTATTCGCCATCCAGAGATGCCACGCGGCGTATTCCAGCTATTTTGGGATACCCTAAAACGAGGGGAGAGCATTGGCGCCTATGTGAAAAACAAAGCAAAAGACGGTTTGTACTATTGGGTGTTTGCTGTAGTCGTTCCCTGCCGTGGCGGTTTCCTCTCTGCACGCATTCGCCCCAGCAGCGCCTTGTTTGAGGAAGTCAAACAAGCCTATGCAGAGCTACTCCAAGCGGAGCAAAACGGCGGGATCGATCCGGAAGAAAGCGCCGAACAATTGATGAACTGGATCTCGGAAAAAGGCTTTGAGAGCTATCATCAGTTTGCCGCACATGCGCTGAGCTCTGAACTCATGGCGCGGGACGAGGGCCTGGGCAAGCCTAAGGATTTGAAGATCTCCGATCTGCACAAAATGCTGCGCAACTCGGAAACCCTGGTGTCAGAGACGCGAGGCCTGATCAAAGATTTTGATGCAATGCACACGATACCGCATAACCTGCGAGTGATTGCTTCTCGTATCGAGCCCTCGGGGGGGCCGGTCACTGTTTTGTCCCAGAACTATGGCGCTATGTCGCGCGAGATGTCTGATTGGTTTGCCACCCATGTCATGGGGGAAAACAGCAATTTCACAACTATCAAGATGGCAGTGAACAACAGCCTTTTTGTCGAAGGCATGGCCCGCATACTGACCGAATGCGAAGCACAACTGAAGAATGAACGCCGCAGTCTTGGCGATATCGACATGCCAGCCGAGCGAAAGATCCTGAGTAGTCTGGTGCAAAAGGAAACGAAACGCGCGCAGAAGAGCATGAAGGAGGTCGATCATGAGGCCGACCGCATCATGCGCGCCTGTCAGGTCATGCATCGCCAGTTTCTTGGCCTCAGCTCCACCCGAGTGCTGTGTAAGATTGAAAGCGCGCGCCTACCGGAATCCGGTGAAACCCTATCTGACATCATTGATCAGCTTGGCATCTTCCAAGAGCGTATTTCCCAGCGCTTGGATAATATCAGCAAACTCAGCAATGAAATTCGGATGCTAGATCAGTAAGCGCCTATCAATCGCGCGGCCTACCCGTGCCGACATAGAACAAACATAAAATTGCGAGCCCTGGTTGCGGTAATACTGTTGCCAAGATTCCAAGGGCTTGCGATAGTTTTCCGATGGAAACGTTTCTTTACCAGGCCTCGATTTACCTTGCAGCAGCAGTCATCGCCGTGCCCCTGGCCTCGCGCCTTGGGCTTGGCTCTGTCCTGGGCTATCTAGCTGCCGGTATCATCATCGGCCCGGTTTTGGGCCTGGTGGGGTCCGAAACTGCAGATCTGCAGCATTTTGCCGAATTCGGCGTTGTTATGATGCTGTTTCTCATCGGGCTCGAGCTCGATCCGCGCGCACTCTGGGCGATGCGGCACAAGCTGATTGGACTAGGCGGACTGCAGGTTGTCCTCAGCACACTTGCGCTGATGGCCGCCGCCATGGCTGCGGGAGAGACGATCCAGGTCAGTCTTGCCATCGGTCTTGCGCTTTCGCTCTCTTCGACCGCGATTGTTTTGCAGACCCTTTCTGAAAAAGGGCTGATGCAGACTGGTGGCGGTCGCTCTTCCTTTTCGGTCCTGCTTACGCAGGACATTGCGGTCATCCCAATTCTGGCTTTCCTACCTCTATTAGCCAGCGGGGCTACGCCCCATATCAGCAATGATGGATCCATTGCGCGCAATGATGCTTCAGGCCATGGCGCGGAGAGCCATCACGCTTTATCATTGGTCGAAGGGTTGCCTGGCTGGGCCGTCACCCTGACAACCATTGGCATGATCGCCGTGATCATTCTGGCGGGCTTCTATCTGACCCGTCCATTGTTCCGTTTTATTCACGCTGCCAACCTGCGTGAAATGTATACCGCCCTAGCCCTGCTGATTGTTGTCGGAATTTCCTTCCTGATGACTCTGGTTGGGCTTTCTCCGGCGCTTGGCGCCTTTCTTGCGGGCGTGGTTTTGGCCAACTCCGAGTTCCGCCATGAACTCGAAAGCGATCTCAACCCCTTCAAGGGGCTTTTGCTGGGGCTGTTTTTCATCACCGTTGGTGCCGGTATCAACTACCGCCTGTTCCTCGCCAGCCCTGGCGACCTGATTGGCCTTGCGCTGCTTGTGATCATTGCCAAGGGCGTAATCCTCTACTTCGTTGGTAAGGCCTTTGGACTAAAGGGGCGCAACCACTGGCTCTTCACGCTCAGCCTGGCGCAGGCGGGGGAGTTTGGTTTTGTTTTGCTGGCCTTCTCACGGCAGCAGAATGTAATCCCCGGCCCGCTGGCCGAAAAGCTTCTGCTGATCATTGCGCTTTCGATGCTGATCACACCTCTGCTGTTTATCATCTATGACCTGCTCTCGCACCGTATGGGAGGGGAAACACGGGTCGAACACGAACCGGATGAGATTGACGAGGAAGGGCCTGTGATCATCGCAGGCATCGGTCGCTTTGGTCAGATCGTCAACCGCCTGGTCCGTGCGAGTGGTTTCAAAACGATCCTGCTGGACAACAATATGCGCGCCGTGCAGCTGATGCGGCGCTTTGGGGTCAAGAGTTTCCTGGGGGATCCAACCCGGCCAGAACTTCTGAAAGCCGCCGGAATTGCCAAAGCACGCGTGCTGGTGGTGGCACTGGATGATCCGGTCAACACCGTCAAGATGGTCGCCTATGTTAAACGCACCTACCCTCATGTTCACATCGTCGCCCGCGCCTATGACCGCAACCATG
>NZ_AAYC01000019.1 GCF_000169455.1 Roseobacter sp. SK209-2-6
GAAGAGCGCTGGCGCGGCGGCATTGGCGGCGCCGCTGTATTCAAGAAGCGCTTTGGCTTCGTCGGGTGAAATTAATATTTTGATGTGGTCGGACTATCTGCCACCAGAGTTTATCGCAGGTTTTGAAGCCAAGACCGGTATCAAGGTGAACTACACCGGGATCGGCTCAAACGAAGAAATCATCAACAAGATGAAGGCCACCAAGGGCCAGGGCTTTGACATTGTCTCGCCAACCAACAACCGTTCCCTGCAGTGGGGACCGCTGGAGCTGCTGAAGCCTTTTGACATGAATAAGGTCAATATCAGCGCGGTGAACCCGGCAATGGCGAAAATCGGTACCGATGCATGGAACTTTGACATGGTGGCGTCCATTGGCTGCCACATATCTGGGGCACCGAAGGCATTGCCTATCGCACCGATAAATGGCTGCCAGAGGGCGATGCACCTTCTTACGGTGATGTCTGGTCGGAGGAAAATGCTGGCAAGACCATGGGCCGGGCGCACTCGATGATGCTGGGGGCCGGCCTCTATATGGAAGCCTCGGGTGAAATGGACGAAGGCTCTGTCTGGGCCGCCTATGATGACGAAGACACCATGCGTGAGGTCTGGGGCCAGATCACCGATTGGTGTATCTCGCGCAAGAACCGCATCAAACTGATCTGGAACGATGCGGATACCCAGAAAAACGGCCTGCTGAACGAAGGTGTTGTAGTTGGTCAGACCTGGGATGGCCCACCGCTGGCGCTGAAATCCGCTGGTGAGCCGGTGCATTACCAGGCGCCGGTCGAAGGGGCGATGGCCTGGGTTGACGGTATGTCCATGCCTGTTGGCGCACAGAACGAAGAGCAGGTCTATGCCTTCATCGACTACGCCTACGAGCAGGAGCCCGCAGGCAAAGCGATCGACAGCCATGGCTACAACTCGCCGGTTCTGGGCGCAGACACCCATTCCGGCGATGTCTACAAGAAGAACTTTGCGGAAGCCTATCCAGGCAGCTCGCTGGCCAATCTGAACCCATGGCCTGCGGAAGCCCCCTGGTATGCGGAAATCCGCACCGAGTTCGTGAACAAGTTCAAGAGCGCCTAAAGCAGCGCCTGACTTTCTGCTGGCTCCCGTACCTGTGTAGCGGGGGCCAGTTCCGCGCCAGCTTGCGCAAATTTCAACCTGAATGACCGAGCAGCTCTGATCTGCCGCTGGCCTGCCCAGCGGACAGGAAAGCTGCATACTGAGGAGAGACCACATGAGTGCAGGGGTCGGCGTAGATCTTGAGAACCTGTGGATCCGCTTTGGCGACTTTGTTGCCGTGCGCGACGCGAATGTGAACATAAACGGAGGGGATTTCTTTTCCTTCCTGGGGCCCTCGGGCTGCGGCAAGACCACGATCCTTCGGGCGGTCTCCGGCTTTCTGGAGCCCAGCGACGGCCGCGTGCTGATCGGGGGCAACAACATGAAGGGGATCGGGCCCAATAAACGCCCGACCGCGCTGATCTTCCAGAACCTAGCGCTGTTTCCGCTGATGAAGATCTGGGAAAACATCACCTTCTCGATGGAGATCAGGGGCGCCTCGGCCAAGGAGCGCCGCAAGCGGGCGGATGAGCTCTTGGATATGATCGCGTTGCCGGGGCAGGGCGACAAGCTGCCAAGCGAACTCTCCGGCGGTCAGCGCCAGCGGGTGGCCATTGCGCGTGCGCTCTGCGCCGAACCCGATGTGCTGCTGCTGGATGAGCCATTGTCGGCGCTGGACCTGAAGCTGCGCCAGCATATGCGTACCGAGCTGCGCGAGATCCAGCAGCGGGTGGGCATCACCTTTATCTACATCACCCACGACCAGGGCGAAGCCCTGACCATGTCGGACAATATTGCAGTGATGAAGGCCGGGGTGATCGACCAGATCGCCGACGGCAAGACCATCTACAACGATCCCTCGACTGCCTTTGCCGCTTCCTTTGTGGGCGAAAACAACGTGTTCCGCGGCAAGGTCAAGCGCGTCATGGGCAATGAGGCCCTGATCGAAACCAATCGCTCAGGCGATCTGGTGGCGCGGATCTCATCGGCCAATCAGGGCCGGATGAAAGAGGGTGAGGATGCGATGATGTTCATTCGGCCCGAAGCCTTTACCCTGGCGCCTGAAGGCGCCTCCGGTGATCATTTTGTCACCGCCAAGGTCAACCATGAGGAATTCGAGGGCAATGCTTTCAACATCTTCATGGAAGGTGAAGGTGGCAAGGAGCTGAAGGTCTCGATCCCCAACCTGGGGCAGTCCTTTGAGGATCACACCGGCCAGAACATCACCCTGGAATATGAGACGAACAATGCCGTCTGTGTTCCTGCGGGTGAGCTGGCAGCGGAATAGGGAGACCGTTACATGCCCCGTTTCCTGAAGGAATTCTTCACGCGCAACGGTGTCGGGATTGGCTCTTTGATGCTGGGCCTGGTTCTGTTCTGGACCATTGGCCTCATCATCCTGCCACAGCTCTCGATGCTCGACTTTTCGTTCCGGCCGAACCTGCCACCGCCAGAGGTTGGCGGCCCAAAGGATGTCTATACGCTGGAGAACTACAAATACCTGATCTTTGGCCCCGAGGGCGGTGGTCAGGCCTTTAACGCGGTGGACCTCAAGGTCTTCTTCCGCACCCTGGTGGCCGCGGTCTGCGTCACCGTCTTCAACCTGATCCTGTGCTATCCGATCGCCTATTACCTGGCCCAGAGTAAGGGTAATCACATTCGCATCTTTGCGCTGATGCTGATCATCCCCTATTGGATCAACGAGATCCTACGTGCCTTTGCCCTGCGCATCATCTTTGGTGAGACCGGGGTGCTGAACACGCTCCTGGTGGGCAGCGGTGTCTTTGACACGCCCTTTGACTTCATCCGCAACGATATCGCGCTCTATGCAGGCCTGGGTTACGCCTATATCCTGTTGATGATCTTCCCGATCTACAATGTGATCGAGAGTCTGGACCGCAATCAGATCGAAGCGGCGCGGGATATGGGAGCCAGCTGGCCGATGATCCACCGCCGGGTGGTGATCCCCTATGCCAAGCCGGGGATCAGCTCTGGCTGCACCATGGTCTTCATGCTCTCGGCTGGCGCGCTGGCGGCACCACAGATCCTGGGCGGGCCCTCGTCGCTCTGGTTCACCCAGCTGATCACCAACCATTTCACCAACAACTCTGACTGGCCACAGGGGGCAGCCTATGCGGTGGTGCTGCTGGTGACCTGTATCCTCCTGGTGCTTGCCATCATGCGCCTGTTCAAAGTCATATGGGAGATATCGGCAAATGAAGAACTTCTCCTTCATGCGGCTGAGCCTCTGGTTCTACCTGGCGATCTTCTTCGCCTATCTCCTGGGGCCACTGGTGATCATGTCGGTCACTGCCTTCAACTCCCCGGGCTTCCCGCGGATGACGCCCTGGGAATGCCTGACCTTTGAATGGTTCGGAGCCCTGTTCAGCGATGAGCGGATCCTCAACGGGATCTGGAACTCGATCCTGGTGGGCTTTGGCACCGTAATCCTCTCCGTTTCCATGGGGCTGGCAGGTGCGCTGATGCTGACCCAGATCTGGCCCAAACTGCGCGCCACCTATTACACGGTGATCATCGCGCCGATCCTCATCCCTGGGGTGGTTCTCGGCATCTCGACCCTGGTGTTCTGGGACCGGATCAACCGGATGCTGGGCCTGGGGGCGGATAGTTTCCTGTCCAACGGGCTGTTCCTGACCATCATTGGTCAGTCCACCTTTATCGCCAGCTACTGCATGCTGGTGCTGGTGGCGCGTCTGCAGCGCTATGATATCGCGCTGACAGAGGCGGCTCTGGACCTGGGCGCAACCCATGCGCAGGCCTTCCGCAAGGTGCTCTTGCCCTTCATGAAGCCTGCCATTGCCTCTGCGGCGGTGCTGGCCTTCCTGGCGAGTTTTGAGAACTACAACACCACCACCTTCACCTTTGGCGAATATCCAACCCTGACCATCGAGCTGGCGCAGAAGGTGCGCTACGGTATCACGCCCGCGATCTCGGCCCTGGCCTTTATCATCGTGGTGCTGACGGTCTTTGCAGCGCTCGCCAATGAGGCCAATCTGCGCCGCAAGGAACTGGTCGCAAAGGCGCGCAAAGAAGCAACCGTGGAAGAGCTTTCCTCCGGTCGCATCCGCATGCCAGGCTTCCTCAGCTCCAACTGGGCTGCTGTTGCGCTGGTGGTTGTGGCCTGTGCCACGGTTGTGGTGGTCGGAACCGCAACGGTCTACAGCCCGCAGCAATGTATCGCCGATGTGCAGGAGCAAAAGCGCCTGGAAACCGAGGAGCGGATCAACGAGCTGCGCCGCCAACGCGACCTGCGCCGTCAGCAGCAGCAGGAAGCCGAACAGGGCAATGCCGCTGAACCAAACCAGTCGCAGCCAACTGGCAATAACTCAGGCTTCGGAAATGTTTTTGCCCCAAGTGCTTTGTCCGGCGAGGAGGAAGAGGCATCCGAAGCGGAGGAGGCGCCATCTGGTAACAACTCCGGATTTGGCAATGTCTTTGACCCCGGTAGCCTAAACTCCGGTCAAGACAACTAGGCAGATCCGAACACATAGAACGCAAAGGCCCCGCCCGGATTTCAAATCCGGGCGGGGCCTTCTTTTCCTGCAAGGGTGAGCGATAGGTGAACTGCGACTCCTATTACTTCCGAGGGTAAGGGGATCGCCCCAGTTAAGCCATCATCTTTTCCCGGAACACTTCGGCCATCGTCTTACTCACCGATTGGTGTTTTCTACTATCCCTCTCTACCAAGGGAGGGACGGATCGCTGAGCCTCCCCAACTGAACTGGTCCACCGCTATGTTTAGGAACCGGAGGGCCAAGAATGGCGAACAAGCGACCGAAGCCCGAAGAGATTGTCTCGAAGTTGCGGCAGGTTGAAGTTCTGATGGGGCAAAGCATGCGCCGTCTGGATGCGATCAGACAGATCGGCGTTGTCGAACAGACCTATTATCGCTGGCGCAAGCAATACGGTGGAATGGGAATAGATCAGTTGAAGGAGCTGAAGCGGCTCCCGAAGGAGAACGACCGGTTGAGGCGAGCTGTGTCTGACCTGACGCTCGACAAGCTGATCTTGACGGAGGCCGCAAAGGGAGTGATGGCCGTCTAGGAATTGATCCTGTGGATCAATTCAGGCCCGAACGGGCGGAGCCCCTGAGCCCCGCTCGTCGTCGTGCTTGCATCGACCATGTCCGCAGCCAGTTCAAAGTATCTGAACGCAGAGCCTGCCGAGTGCTGGGGCAACATCGTTCGACACAGAGACATGTCCCGAGAGGCTGTGCAGATGAGGATCGTTCGGTTGCCGATATGATCGAGTTGGCCAGGCAGTATGGCTGCTACGGCTATCGTCGGATTGCGGTCTTGCTCAGAGATGCAGGCTGGTCGGTCAGCGACGGGCGTGTCGAACGGCTCTGGCGGCGAGAGGGGCTGAAGGCTCCAGCTAAGCAACCCAAGAAGGGGCGGCTCTGGCTGAATGACGGATCATGCGTGCGGCTGCGGCCGGAATATCAGAACCATGTCTGGTCCTATGACTTCGTTCATTGCCGGACAGATGACGGGAAGGCGTTCCGGACGCTGAACATCATTGATGATCTTTCCGAAAGAATTGATACGGCAAGACTGAGTGTTAAAGCATTGGAAGATGCCGTCAATCCGGATGAAGTAGGTCAAAGGCCAGATACGTTCCTCAATTTGATCAGCCGACAAATGTCCGAGTATGCACGACACCTCGATCTCGAGCACGGATCCGATTCAGTTCGGCTTGATTTGAAGAAACTCACCGTTGTTGCTGATACACCAACAAGGCCAATTTCCCTCAATCAGATGGGCAGTGCTGAGAACTGGGTAAACTATCATGTCTTGACACATCTTTCGCTTCACCATTGGTACCGCAATCAGAAACGTCCTGTTCCAGGTTTCATGATTTTTGATCAACCATCGCAAGCACACTACCCGCCGGATCGTGACCAAAACGAGGATGGAAGCCTAGAACCTTTGGGAGACGCAGATTGTCGAGCAGTCCACGACCTATTCAAGCTAGTGCACAGTGTTGCTCAGGATATTGGCGATGGCTTTCAGTGCATCGTGTTGGATCATGCGAGGATTGCCGAACCTTGGTTCAACGAGTCGATTGTGGAGGAGTGGCGTGGTGACAGGCGCCTCGTTCCACTGGGGTGGGCTGACTAGCCTTGATGCTATGATGAATCTCGCAACCATTAGTCCAAATGCTCTATAATTAACATAATAAACCTTACGCGATAATTTAGATGTAGCCGGGCACATTCTAAACTGGGTTGCGACAAATCCCCTATCTTGCTGAAAAGCAAGGAGAACGGACATGGCCCACACAGAGCTTGATTTGCGTGAGAGACGCACAATTGAAGACATGCGAATGAAA
This sequence comes from Roseobacter sp. SK209-2-6, assembly GCF_000169455.1. Classification (GTDB taxonomy): domain Bacteria; phylum Pseudomonadota; class Alphaproteobacteria; order Rhodobacterales; family Rhodobacteraceae; genus Pseudophaeobacter. The sequence continues at coordinate 6,418 of NZ_AAYC01000019.1, forward strand.
AAGTGCCTGTGAGCAAGATTGCAGCTGAGATCGGCAGACATCGTTCGACGGTTTATCGAGAGATCAAGAGGAACTATTTCTCAGACGAAGAACTGCCGTACTTGAGCGGCTATTACGGGATGAATGCTCAGAAATACGCATCAGCGGTCCGGCACAAGGCGCGCGGCAAACCTCCGAACAACCGCATTCATCATGCCAAGCGCGATTATGTGCTGAGCCTGATCAAAGACAGCTACGCGGATTTCGGGCCGACTTTGGCGGCTGAGATGCTGGCCGAACATCACGGATTCAAAGTGTCGCGCGAAACGGTTCGGAAGTGGATGCAGGAAGACGGCATCTGGTTGTCACGCAAGCAGCGCCGGACATTTCATCAACCACGTCTGCGACGGGAATGTTTTGGCGAGTTGATCCAGATCGATGGTTCTGACCACCGTTGGTTCGAGGATCGGGGTGATCCCTGCACCCTGCTCGTCTTCATCGACGACGCCACCAGCACGCTTGATGGAACTGCGGTTTGTGACGTCCGAGAGTACGTTCAGCTATTTCGAGGCACTGGAAAGCTATCTGCTCAAGCATGGCCGCCCGGTCGCTTTCTACAGTGACAAGCACACGGTGTTTCGGGTTCCAAAACCCAGCGAGCACATGACGGGCATGACCCAATTCGGGCGCGCTCTGGCTGAGTGATCCTCCCCCACTGAAGTGATCCGCCCGTATAGTTAGGAAACGGAGGATCAGATATGGGAATCAAGCGACACAAGCCCGAAGAGATTGTCACGAAGTTACGGCAGGTTGAGGTGCTTTGCGGCCAAGGGATGCCGCGCGTAGACGCCATTCGACAGGTGCAGATTACAGAACAAACCTTCTATCGCTGGCGCAAGCAATATGGCGGTATGGGAACCGACCAACTGAAGGAACTAAAGCGACTTCAGAAGGAGAATGACCGGCTGCGTTGGGCAGTTTCTGATCTGACATTGGACAAGCTCATTCTGTCGGAAGCTGCACGGGGAAACTTCTGAGCCCCTCGCGCCGCCGTAACTGCATTGATCATGTGCGACGCCAGTTCCACGTCTCAGAGCGTCGCGCCTGCCGTGTTCTGGGACAGCACCGTTCCACACAGAGGCGGGTGCCTGTTGGACGTGCTGACGAAGACCGGTTGGTGTCTGACATGATCGAACTGACACGCCAATATGGTCGATACGGTTACCGTCGGATAGCGGCTCTTCTGAGAGACGCCGGCTGGCAAATCAACGACAAACGTGTTGAGCGCCTATGGCGGCGTGAGGGGCTGAAAGTTCCAATGAAACAACCGAAGAAAGGACGGCTCTGGCTGAACGACGGGTCGTGTGTTCGACTCCGGCCCGAATATCGTGACCATGTCTGGTCCTATGACTTCGTGCACCATCGAACGGATGACGGGAAAGCGTTCCGGACACTGAACATTCTGGATGAACACAGCCGGGAATGCCTGGCGATCCGGGTGAAGAGGCGCTTGAACTCGGCAGAAGTTATTGACGCGCTGACAGATCTTTTCATCCTGCGTGGCGTTCCTGCTTTCATCAGATCAGATAATGGCCCAGAGTTCATTGCTCAGGCCGTTCGAGATTGGATCGCAGCGGTCGGTGCCCAAACGGCCTACATTGAACCAGGATCACCTTGGGAGAACGGATACTGTGAAAGCTTCAACGCGCGCTTCAGAGACGAGCTGCTGAATGGAGAGGTATTTTACAGCCTGCGTGAAGCCCAGATCCTGATTGAACAATGGAGAAATCACTACAACACAAAACGGCCGCATAGTGCTCTGGGCTATCGCCCACCGGCTCCGGAAGCCATCGTTCCGGTGGAAACCAGGCCGATCATGCACTAACACTCACACTGGACCACTTCGATGGGGCTGATCACTCTAGTGAGACCAAGTCCCTGTCTTCTCACGCCTGTCCTGCTGGATCACCCATTTTTCCAACGTCTCAAGAAGCGATTTTTTGTTGATGGGTTTACTCAAGAAATCATCCATGCCAGCTGCAAGGCACTTTTCTTTGTGAGCTTCTAGAGCATTCGCTGTTAGCGCAATAATGGGACAGCCTGCTTCATGAGCCACTGCTTCAAGTTCGCGGATCTTTAGCGTCGCTTCAACCCCATCCATGACGGGCATCATCATATCCATCAGGATGAGATCCGGGCGGTCCTTTTTAAACAGCTCAACTGCTTCAGCCCCATTCCCCGCAATGGTAATTTCATAGTTATCGTTTTTCAGCATTCGCGTTACGACCAACTGATTAGTGCGGTTGTCTTCGGCGATGAGCAGTTTCTTGTACTGTGTTTTCACCTCAGGTTCAGACTTTGGCAGCGAAGGTATGCTAGGAAGTTCACCCACATTCAGAACACGGTTGATCACCTGTCTCAGGTGCGAAGCCCTGAGAGGTTTCAGCGCAATTTCACAGATGTTCTCTACTTCACGAACGGAACGCGCCATGGCTTGCTCCACCGAAGACAGCATGACGATGGGGACTTGCGCGAACTCCGGTATCTTGTGAATACATTTGGCCAGCTCACGCCCATCGGTCACCGGCATCTGATAGTCCAGGATTGCGAAGTCCAAATGACATTTTTCCAATCGCAAATCTGCCAACAGCTCCAGGGCCCGATTGGCTGATTCAGCCTGAAAACACTGAACCCCCCAAGAAGTGAGGCGCTCTGAGAGGATGGAGCGGTTGAGTTCCAGGTCATCAACAATGAGACAAGTCAGCCCCTTAAAGTCGAAATCCCCTTCCTGCACCGAAGGCACCGCATCGCATTCAGTGAGCGGCAGCCTGATAGTGAACACAGAACCTTTGCCCGCGACCGATTTCACTGTAACCCGACCGCCCATTAGCGACAAAAGTCGTGAAGAAATGGCAAGCCCCAGTCCGGTACCTTCAAAACTGCGCGTTGCAGCGCTGTCAACTTGCTCGAACGCGCTAAAGATGTCGTCCAACCGTTCTTCTGGAATACCGATCCCGGTATCCAATACTTCTATCCCCAGTTGGTACCCCTTGGGTCCCTTGGCTCCTGAAACATCGATTGCGACATAGCCTGTAGAGGTGAATTTTATCGCGTTCCCAACAATATTGGTCACAACCTGCCGAACGCGACCGACATCTCCTGTGAAGAACTCCGGTAGGTCGGGCGCATAGCGCAGGGTAATCTCTACCCCTTTCATTGTTGCCCTAGGCGACAGCAGAGTCACCACATCTTCGATAGCAACCTGCAGATTGAAAGGTGCATTATCCAGTTCAACTTTTCCCGCCTCAATCTTGGAGAAATTCAAGATATCATTGATGATTGTAAGCAAGGCAGAGCCGGATTTGGAGATGGTCTCTGCATACATTTGCTGATCTTCATCCAGCTCTGTATCCAGGATCAGCTCTGCCATACCAATCACACCATTCATCGGTGTCCTAATTTCGTGGCTCATATTGGCAAGGAATTCGGATTTTGCCCGATTGGCTATGTCTGCCGCTTTACACGCTTCTTGCAGCGCATGTTCACGCTCGTTGCGCTCTGCAAAAGCATCCTCCAATACCCCGACGGAATAGTTCAGCGCCCAGAATTCGCGAGAAGCATACCAGGGTACGGAGGTGCGATGGGACACAACACCTGAAATAGCATCAGACATACGCGTATGGATCGAACGTAAGGGCCGCAATGCGAGCATGTTCACTAGCACAAGCACCAATACCGAAAGAACCGCAACTGAAAGAACTGTCCACATGATCATGTGGCGAACACGTTGCTGAACCATGAGCTGGCCGTCACGCATCGACCACTGAACGATCATAGTCCCAAATTTGAAGCCTTCGAGTTCGACAGACTGCTCATATGTCACGAACTCTTCTTTGCCGTTAACTTGCTCGCGTTCCACCGCTGCGATCAAATGCCCGTCTGCGTTCAGGATCTGGATTGAAAGGAGTTTGGGGTTGCGCGAAACCGCTTCATGCAGCCCTGTCTCTAGCACCGGCACATCTTCGACAATTATCGATTCCAGCATCAAGCCGCTCAGCAAGGAGACTGTGAGTCCCGCTTGCTCCGTCAGCTGATCTCTAAGCCGGTTCCCCTCATAGCGTTGCGAAAAATCTCCAACAACAAAGGCGACGAGCAGTGCCGCCAAGGCAAGCGACAGTACAATTTGAAACAGGATGCCAGTGCGTTTCATTTTCAGTTTTCTTACTAGAAGCTTCTGCTTTTTTCTATTGCATCCCGCACAATGTCATAGTCGGAATCTTCGCTTGCTATGAACCCATTCTTCGAGACACGGCGAACAATTTCTTCATTTTGCGCGGAGAGCATAACAGAACGCATTGCTTCAACGATAGCAGGATCAAGCTGCGCAGAAGCCAGCCATGGTTTCGTTACATTCTCAAAGGATGTGAGCACACGGATTGGCACCCCCTTGGCGACCAATTTCTTGTAGGTGCTTTCTTTCAACGCGCCTGCGGAATACTTCCCAACCCCGACGGCTTCTCCAACCAAATCATGTCGCCCCAAATAGTCAAAGCTATGCAAGTCGGACCCAGAGATACCTGAGTCGAGCAAATTGGCCTGAGCCAAATAGCGCCCAATTGTCGAAAGCTCATCCCCAAAAGCAAAGGTCAGCCCTGCGAGGTCTTCAAGAGACTGGATAGAGCTATCGCGATGTACGACGATAACCCCCTTAAAGCGCTTCTTGCCCTTTTTGGATTCCATGGCCACGATCTGAACATCAGGGTTTTCCTGTTTCACTACAACATAGGAAGCAGGGCCAAACCGTGCGAAATCGACATTCCCTTCCGCAAGTTGGCGAATGCCTTCCCTATATTCTTTTGCCACCGTCATCTTGATGGTCACTTTCTGCCCCAGCTGTTCCGTCATCCGGCTCGCTAAGAAAGACAGGAAAGGGCGGTATTTTCTAACCGTCTCTGTCGGCTTATCAGCGGCATATGTACCAAAAGTAAGCGTGACCTGGGCCTGCGCAGCAGTGGCAATGACCAAAAATGAAAATGCCATCGCGACAGCAAGGGTCCCACTCGTTCGTCGAAGCCCGTACATCAACCATTGGAAGATTCCGGTCTCGGGGTCAGCATTGGTTCTATGCATGTTCTAGCCTCCTGGCTGATGCAATGTATTTGGTCCCACTCAGGCACGGCCATCTATCATCACAAGGATAGAAAAAGTAAGTTAATAGCAGCCTGCACCTTCCAAAAAAATTAAGTGAAACCGTTCACACTTTCGCAATATTAACGATTCTGTAAGATTTTGGGCGCTTTTTTCGTAAAGTTGTCTAAAACTTGAAAGATAGCTTTGCTGTCGACGGGAACAAACGTGAACTTCATCTTCAAACTACCAGCGACTTGCTCGCAACCAAAAATAAGAACTACAGCCCTTTTTGCATTGACCCTTACGGTTGTGCCCCTCCCTGCCCTCGCCATACCTTCACCCGAGCTGGTGATAGGTTCGGTCTCCTCTCTTTCACAGGTTTTTGCCGTCGGTATCGCAATGATCTCTGGACTGGGTGCTATCATCGCAGCCAAGCTTGGGCTGAACCCGAATGGTGCGGCCAAAACCACCCGTTATCCCGTAAAGCTCCTCTTGTTCCTGACGCTTCTTGCAATGGCTTTGGCGGTCGGAAACTTCTGGCAATACAGTAGCAACAATGCGCTGGAACAAGAGCGCCTGCAGGCGACGTTGCTGCGCCCAGCACAGTTCAGCGGGACTGAAATCAAAGATGCCAACCTAAAGGAAGCAAGTTTTTCCAAACAGCAGAACAATCCGCTCGGTATCAGCACGGACGAGGCCGCCGCGCTTCTCTCCTCTGGAGACACAGTGTTCTTCGACATCCGTGAGACGGGTGAAAACGCCATGGGTACCCTGCCCGGAGCAACCCATGTTCGCTTTCCGGATTTTCTACAGTCCCAACCTCTAAAACCCGGGCAGCGTGCGGTTGTCTTTTGCCACAATGGAAACAGAAGCTCTGAGACTTGCGCCGAACTCGCGAAACTCGGCATTGATTGCAGTTTTATCGCGGGAGGCATCGAGAAGTGGATCGTTGAAGGGCGACCATTCAGCGACGCGGATGTTCAAACGCTATCTGATCTCAGGGCTATTCCCGAGTATCCGGGCAAAGATATTCTTCTGAGTACCACAAGCTTTACGGAACTGATGGACACCGAAGATCTCCAGATCGTGGATACACGCTACCCTGGTGATTTTGCTTCAGGTCACCTCCCCGGCGCGATCAATATTCCTATTCGTGCCCTAACCACAGAAGAACTGCTGCGTCGGATCAACGCCTTAGAAGATAAGCCAACTGTCGCTGCCTGCTATGATCGACGTAGCTGCTTCATGGGGCAGGTTCTTGGGTTGGAGCTGAGCCAACGAGGTTTAGATTTCCGCGGACGCTACACCCTGCCTTGGGAGTACTTCATCGCTCCACCGGCCAAGCCCCATGTGCAGGCATGGCTTAATGGCCAGCAAGCGACATTGTGGCAACAAGCCATCAGCGCCCTTTCGTCTGCCCTGCTCTGGGTGCACGAACGCGCGCATTTGCTGCTTGGTCTTTTCGCGCTCTCAGTCTTGACCCGCATCATCGTCTTGCCCGTGGCCCTAAAGTCTGAGCGCGACCAAATCACAACCGCCGAAAGTGCAGAGGAACTGGATACTCTAAAGAAAAATCTAGCCCAGGATCCGATCCGCAAAGCACGAGCAATACAGGATTTCTATGCGCGCAAGGGGCTCACTCCGATGCGCAATCTAATTGCTCTCCTCTTTCTGCCGGTGATGATGTTAGGGGTTTCCGCCGCCGGCGAAGCAAGCAAAGAGACAAGTGTCTCTTTCCTATGGCTAAATGACCTCGGAGTCGCGGATCACAGCTTTGCACTGCCAGTTTTGTTTTGTGCTCTTGCAGCTGTCTATTTGATCTGGGCAGTAGCCAAAACGCCCCGACAAGCGAAATTGTGGATTTGCCTTGGGGTTCCCATCCTATTCGCGATGGTCTTTAGCCTCAGCGCCGCCGCAAATATTTACCTGTGCTTCAGTCTTTCGCTTTTGCTCCTGCAACGGGCCTATGTGGTAGGGCTTCACAAAGATATCGCCGAAAGGTTCGCCACCAAAGCACACCAAGCACGTCTGGCGCGCCTCCCCGAAGGTGTCATCCCGATGGGCTACACCGAAGAGCTGGAAAACGCTGGCAACAAAGCACTGCGCCTTTCAATTCTAAAGAATGCAGGACTGCCTGTTCCGGATGGCGTCGTGCTGCGCAGCGAGGCCATCGCAAACTACAAGGCCATGAGTTCCCTAAAGAAAGAGGTTTTTGCCGCTGCAATTTGGGACCTTGTTGGAAAGAAAGCCTGTGCAGTGCGCAGCAGCGCCAGCAATGAAGATGGTGCAGATCAGAGCTTTGCCGGTGTTTTTGAATCAGAACTGGATGTAACCGCTGAAACCATGCGGGCTGCTTTGGACAAAGTCGTCGCCAGTTTTTCCTCGGAACGCGCAGCCAGCTATGATCATAGCCCGGCAGATGAAAACGCCGCCAATATCTTGGTCCAGCAGATGGTCCAGGCAGAATATGCCGGCGTTCTCTTTACCCAAGATCCCACCGCACCGGGCATGACTATGGTGGAATGGGTAGAAGGTTGTGGCGAGGATCTGGTCTCCGGCCGTATTACACCAACCTCTCTACGCTTTGGCCGCTTTACTGGCAAACCGGCAGATGAAGACCAGGATCAGACCCTGGATCTGCATCCTCTGCTGGAACTTGGGAAACAGATCGAAAAGACCTTTGGCCGCCCCCAGGACGTGGAATGGGCCTATCGCAACGGCAAGTTTCAGATTGTGCAAAGCCGCGACATTACCACATTGAATCTTGGAAAAGAGACGGAAAAGGCGCGACTAGGCGAATGGCAGAGCATCTTGGATCGGTTCCACAGTACCGATCCCGAAAAAGTCATGCTCGAACAGGACGAAATGTCCGAAGTGCTTCCGCGCCCAACTCCCCTCTCCTTTTCCTTTATGGGCAGTCTTTGGGCCCCGGGAGGTAGTGTTGATCTGGCCTGTCGTGATCTTGGTGTTCCCTATGGCCTGCCTGAAGGCAAGGACGCTCATCTGGTGAACTTCTTTGGCAAAACCTACATAGATGTTTCACTAAAATCAGGCATGGCCCTAAAGCTGAACGCCTCCAAGGCTAAGCAACTGCGAAAGCGGGCTGGTCCACAAATTAGCCATTTCCGCCAAACGGTTATTCCACAGCTTCAGGATGAATTGGCCCTATGGCAAGCGGTCGACTATGATGCCTTGCCACAAGGCAAGTTGATCGAGACGATCCAGACCCTGAAGGATCTTTTTGTCAAAGACATCTATGTCGAGGCTGAGAAAATCAACATTCTTGCGGGCTTTACAATGGGAGAAGCAAGTAAGGCGACTGCGGGCGATCCTGCGCTCCGCTCCTATTTGACACATGCGGAACTCCCTCATACCCCATCGGCTCTTTTGGCAAGTTGCAAAGGCGAAGAGGCTCAAACCGAAGCCCTGAGACTCATGGGGCATCGTTCGATCTTTGATTATGAACTCAGCGCCCCACGCTATGCCGAGGCCCCTGCCCTGCTCTGGCCTCTGATGGAAAGCACCGTTGCACCGCTTGGGAAGCCAGGTCAGATCCCTGCCAATCTGCCGCAGGAGCTACGTGAGGCGATCTCATTAGCGGTGTCCTATCAAGACCTGAAAGAGGAGGCCAAACACGAGGCCCTCAAGGTTCTGGCAGAGCTAAGACGCGCCTTTCTGTCTCTGGGAAAACGCAGTGGTCTAGATGACCTCGTGTTTTACCTAGAGTTGGAAGAGGTCCTCACAAGTGACTGGACTGAAAGCGGCAAGCTGCTTTCTACTGCGCGTCTCCGTAAGGAGACTGAGGACCTAAGGAAGCTTTCGGCTCCGTCACAAGTCCAACTGACCTTGCGAGATTGTGAACTTCTCTCAATGGGATCACAGCTTCATCAAGACAATGCGGCCTTAGGCGGGACCTGTGTGTCTGGCAGCGGGACTGTAACAGCTAAAGTCTTTTGGGTTGGCGATGAGACAGCTATCCCTTCTGAAGCATTTGCCGGCTTTGAAGACGGAGACATTCTCGCCTGCACGATGGTGAACCCTGCATGGCTACCCTATGTACAGCGCTCAGGCGCGGTTCTAAGCGAGGTAGGCGGCTGGCTAAGCCATATGGCCATTGTGGCGAGAGAAAAGGACATCATGATGCTTGTGGCATGCAAGGGCCTGAACCAAATTCAACATGGTGATCAGATCACAGTTTCGGAAGACGGAACCATTTCCCTGGCCGAAACCGAAAGTCTTGAAGTCGTATCAGCCTAGAGCAAGAACAGAAAATTCTTCTAGGGCCGGAAAGAGGCACTCCAGCCCTCTACCCTAGATTATACAAACCAGCACAAACGAGGCTCGGAGCGTTAAATCTGTTCCGGGCCTCGCTTTCTGAATGCTGCATGATCCGAGATTAGCTGCCAAATTTGTTCCCGTTCTTCATGTAGTTCGGGGTGGACTAGTCATCGATTGGGATGAATTGGCATACCCTTGTACCAAGACCAGATCCTGATGGGCCAGGGCCTATGCGGTTTGGTGTTCCTGCAGATCTGGAAGCCGTTTTGAAAAGAACAGGCTGGGAACCCAAATTACGAATGCCAGACCTATTTTGCGCCCACCAGGCGCGGCGAAACAAGTTGCAGACCTTCATATGAAGGTAAATGTCGGCATGGTGCTCAGAGGCATCGAAGTGGAGGAGCTAAAGCTCGACGACATTGAGGCTGCGGTCATCAATGCCTGCAAGCGATATCAGAGCGAGAAAGGTATCGTTGTCCCAGTCAGGATCACAGTGTCGAAGCCGCCGCTGTGTAGGCACATTCGCAGGCAATTGGTGACCGTTAATCAACATGCACACTTCTCCTGCTTATTAGGGATAGGTGCCCCAAAAAGGTTTTGCAATGACACAGATAGGCTTGAGATTTTTACAAGAGCTTGGGCATTCACCAATCTTTCTACGGCGTAAGAACTTCTGCGCTCTTCCCGCTGGCCGGAGCGTTTGAATTCACGGGTACCTAAGGTCAGTACTCGACCCATGCCAGTAGCCCGGTCTCAGCCTAAAAGGTCCCGATACCTTGGCTTCGGTGCCGGGCAAACTCTAGGTGGTGATTACAACATCGGTAATCATTTCATCAATTTCCCGGCAGGCAGCTACAATCCTGGCTTTCAAATTTGCTTGTACATAAGTGGCATGAAAACGACTTGGGGCAGTGAGCGTTAGTTGACTGTTACTTTGTTCCACTTGAATCAGAGCTTGATACCAGGATGCAAACAGTGAAGGGTCTTCTTGGTAGAGCAAGGCTTGAACGAGGTTCCAGGTCGATCCATTTTCCAGGTCTGGTGGCGGCGGAATCTTTACCGAGTTCAGAGGAACTATATTTTCTGGGAGTTTGTCTGTCTCTTTCAAACGGTATTCGAAATCAGGCCCGACAGCTGCCCAAACCGCACTTGTGTCTTCAAGGATGCGTTCAACATCAACCCCATATTCGCCTACCCTGCCCCGTACACCTTGACGCTTTACTTTGATCCAGCTCATGGCTCGCAACTTGGCCATCTCGCGTTTTACAGTACGCTCATCAACGTGCCAAAGACGTGCGATTTCACGCTGACCTACTGCGAGTTCGTCACGTCGCCAGTTGTAGCGAGCCGTGATCAGGGTAACGAAACGCAGGATCAGCTTTTGCTGTCCCTTACTCTGGGAGAGAGCATAAGATCCCATCACCGTGAGGATGTCATATTTCATAGCGGGGGCCGATCGCCCCGTTGGTTTTTTAATTTGCATTTCTGCCCCACCTAAGTGGTTTCCAGATAGATCTTTGGAGTTGCCTCGTAGAATCCAGGTTTAGCCCGGAATTCGTTTTAACTGATTATAGAGGAATTCGCTGACTACTCAACGCAATTCGCTTCCGTTACCTGATTTGCGTCCAATGCTGCGATTCTGTCAAGCTGAGTCACGGAATTATTGTTTCGCCTTTCAAATCCAAAACTAAAAATATGGTATTTATGGTATAGGGGGACATGCAGTATGACCCCTAATATGCCAATAATGTCCCTTAGTCTGAGCGTAATGGGTCGTTTGTGTCCCCTATTTCACTTCGCCTTGTAGAGACTGGTGTTAGCCAGCCAACTACGATGGCTGCGAATCGATCAGGGCTAAATACTCTTGTAAAACAAGGAACTCTCAACGGGTGTCCCTGCGGGGACAGGACGTTGAATCAGATGATATTAGTTTTTGCGTTTTTTGCAAATTCGGCGTAAACGGATAATGAGGCTGAAAAAGCGTCCCGAGAACGGACCGCGCTTCGACGACCAGCAAAGGAGCAGTCATGTTTACCCACGAAGATCTCGCTAGATTGCAGACCCAATCACTTAAGATGCAAAGCTGGATACGCCAGCAGACCTTTTCCCCAGAGATGGAAAAAACCCTACGCCGCTTCTCTAGCTGGGAGGTGGCGGAGCTGATCTTTAAGGTCAACCAATCCACTCTTCGTGGTAGGCTCGCTGCCGACCCCACCCTGCCCCAAGGACATGTTGAAGAAGATGGCCGCCAGCGTTGGTACTCGCTTGAGGAAATCAACGAGCTTCGTCGCAGAATTAAGATCAACCGCAAATCACTTCTCCCCCAACGGCCCGAAGGCAAGCGTGCCTTGCGGGTGGCGATTTCCAATTTCAAAGGGGGTGCAGGGAAATCAACAGTCGCACTGCACTTCGCACATGCGGCTGCCCTTGATGGGTACCGTGTCCTCTGTGTCGACTTTGACCCCCAAGCCACTTTGTCCCATTCCATGGGGCTAAGCGACGTGACAGAGGACTATACTGTGTGGGGGATTATGGCCCGGGATCTGGTGCGTGAAACCGAGAGAATGAACGCCACCTCTCGTGGGGCCGAGACCGGAGTGGCGCTGCCCGAGCGCCAACTCCCCGAGGCTATCACCGGGATGGGGTTGCAAGACTTGCGGATCAGCGACTTTATCAAACCTACGAGCTGGCCCACAATCGACCTGGTGCCCAGTTGTGCCAACGCGGCCTTTGTTGAATTCGCGAGCGCCCAATATAGGCATCTGAATCCAGAATGGTCTTTCTTTGCTGCGGTTTCCCGGTATCTCGATCAACTGCCAGCAGATGGCTATGATATGGTGATCTTCGATTGCCCACCTGCCATTGGCTATCAATCGATGAATGCGGTTTTCGCAGCAGATATGCTCTATATTCCCTCTGGCCCTGGTTATTGGGAGTATGATTCAACAACCTCCTTCATTGGTCAGCTGTCCGAAGCACTAGAGGATCTCTCTGCCTTTAACGGGATTGTCCCCGCGGGGACATTTACCCTGCCTAAGGTTTTTCAGGATGTGCGCTTTTTGCTGACACGCTATGAATCTGGAAATGATCTGCATCGCGCTATGCGGGATGCCTTCATGAAGGTCTTTGATGGGCGGATGGCCGAGCATCCGATTGAGATGACCAGAGCGGTAGAACAGTCTGGTCGTTTCCTGAGTTCAATTTATGAGATCGATTATCGCGACATGACACGAGAGACCTGGCGCAGGGCAAGGGCTTCATTCGATCAGGCCTACGATGAGTTCAAGACTTATGCGATTGAAGCATGGGACAATTTGGAGGATAGGCAATGAGTAAGAGACGCGTCTTTGACATTAATTTCCCAGCCCCCTCCCCTAGCCCATCAGAGGCTCAAGAACCCGCTCCTAAACCGGCACCGGCAGAGCAACGCCGTGGCCCGATGGCGACGGCCATCACGGAGAACGCAGAAGCCCTGAAGGCGCGAGCAGAGGCCGAACAATCCATTCGGGCGGAAAATGACCGCCTGGCACATGAGTTTGTGCGTCTAAAAAAACTAGGGCTTGTTGTTGACAGACTGCCACTTGAGGCGATTGAGACTAGCAAACTGGTCCGCGACCGTTCGGTGTCCAGAGATCCTGACCTGGAGGAGTTGAAAGCATCTATTCGCGATATTGGCCTTTCAAATCCAATTCGCGTCGAAGAGACCGGTGACGGTGGGTATCAACTCGTTCAGGGGTTCCGCCGTCTTTCGGCGTATCGGGCTCTATATGAGGAAACAGGCTGGGAAGAGTACGCCCGTATTCCTGCGGGACTTGTTGCAAGGGGCGAAACCTTGCAGGGGCTGTATCGCCGGATGGTGGATGAAAACCTTGTACGCCGGGATATTTCCTTTGCCGAGATGGCTCAGCTCGCGTTGTCTTTTGCGCAGGACCCAGAGACAGACTGCGCTTCCGTTGCTGATGCTGTAGCGCATCTCTATGCCTCTGCAGGCAGACAAAAACGCAGCTATATTCGCCATTTCGCAGATATGCTGGAAATGATCGGTACAGGGTTGAAGTTTCCTGAAGCTATCCCACGCGCACTGGGTTTGGAGTTGAAAAAGAAGCTCGCGGAAGATCCAAAGCGGGCTGCGCGATTTTTAGTGCTCCTCAAACATGCTGACCCCGAAGGGCCGGGGGCTGAGTTGAGTCTGTTGAAAGAGTTTCTCAAGGGAACCGGAGAGAAGGCCCCTGCCCCCACCAATGGTGGCAAGTCTCTAGCCAAGGGGAGCGCAAAAACATCGTTGCGCTGCGTTGTCCCTGCGGGGACAGTGCGCTGTCAGGCACGGGAAGGGCGGATTGAATTGGCTATGGAACGTGACTTTTCTACAGTTGATCGCTTCCGTTTAGAAGCCGCCATCGCTGCCTTTTTTAATGCTCTGGATGATGCCGAGTAAAAGCGGTTCTTCTCAAATCAAAAGGAGCTGCCCCCGCGGGGACAGCCCTTTTTTGTTGGCCAAAGCGAGGTTCTTCTAGTTCTGAACTACGAATGTGATGCGGCGGTTTTTGGCCCGATTGGCAGCAGATGTGTTGGGCACCAGGGGGCTTGCCTCACCATACCCTTGTGCAACAAGCCGTTCGGTCTGAATTCCTTTGCCTGCCAAATAGCGCACAACAGAGTTGGCGCGCTTTTGGCTGAGCCGAATGTTTGCGGCTTCACTGCCCTTGTCATCCGTATGACCACCCACCTCAATAATTAACTCTGGGCAGCGGCTGACGATGTCATAGAGACTGTCCAAGAAGCTGATGGATTTACCGTCTAGGCGTGAGGTGCCCGGAGCAAAATTGACACTTCGGCTACGAGACAAGATTTCAAATCTGCCTACACAGGCTTCTCTGTTGAAATTCCCTTCGACCTCCAGGGCCGCGGTTGCACCACTGCTGACAGACTGTACTGGAACAGCTGTCCCCCTCGCATTTCTCTGAAAGCTGAGGTTCAGGTTGACAATCCCAAGCGGTGTAATGGTGACATTTGCAGCTTCCTGCAACTTATCCCGGCCTTCCATCAGATTGAAATCCTGTAACTGCAAGATCACCGGATCGATCGAGGAAATATTTACGCGGTCATTGTCGAGCAGCGTAACAGCAAGCCGAGGCGCCAAGTCTATCTGTGCCCCATGAAGATCCAATGTGACGGGTACAGAGAGGATCTTGCGGCGTTGACTGTGTAGATCTTCCAACTGTGTCGGGTCTAGCTGAGCTGTGACTTTTGCCTCTGGGAAGCTGAAGGTCTCGAAGAACAGAAAACGCATTCGGACATTCCGCAGGTCAATTTTTGTGTCAACGGAGTCCAGAGCGACGACCAGATTCGCTGTTCCATCTTCGGTGATTTCACCGCTGATAGCTGCGAATTCGCTGGTTTCGGCGACCTTGTCTTTCTTGACCGAAAGAAAAGTTATGCTGGAGGCATTGGGGTCCAGGCGCCAACCATGCTCAAAGGGACTCGAGCGACTTGCCGAGGCTGTGAAAATGAAGAGTAGGGCGAGAATGGGAACGAGTACTCGGAGAAGCATATTATACACTCTTGTCAAAATAGCAGAATAACCAGGCCATGAGGCTTCACAGGTTCATAGACACATTCTAACAAGAAACTTGTGCCATGTTGCAAGGGCGGCAATACTTCTGCGGGTGGGCGGTTTTATTTTTGTCCCCGCGGGGACAGGCTTTTGGAGAAAGAAACTTGTGATTACTCGTACTTTCAAATTTGCTGTTTTTTCAGTTTTTGCCATCTTTGGCTGGCTTCATGCGGCGCTTGCGTCGGATGATACGCCTCGTATGGCGCTGATTATCGGCAATTCCTCCTATACTTCGGTATCTGGGTTGGATAATCCCGTTCATGATGCACAACTCATGGCCAAGACGTTGGAAAAATTAGGTTTTTCCGTCAGCGTGCAAATTGATGTCGGCCAGGTTGCCATGAAACGCGCTATTGCCAGCTTTGGACGTGATCTCCGTGCAGCCGGAAGCGAAGCAACAGGTCTGTTTTACTACGCCGGGCATGGGGTGCAGAGTTTTGGCAACAATTACCTCCTGCCAGTGGACGCCGATCTCGCAGATGCAGCCGATTTGGACCTGATGGCGGTTGAGGCACAGTCGGTGCTTCGACAGATGGCCTCCGCGCGAAACCGAACCAACTTGGTGATTCTGGATGCTTGTCGCAACAACCCATTCGAAGACATTGCTGATTTGAATGAAAGCGGCCTGGCAGAGATGAAAGCGCCTACTGGAACTTTCCTGGCCTATGCCACAGCGCCCGGAGGGGTCGCTTTGGACGGGTTGGGTGAGAACAGCCCTTTTACCGCGGCGGTAGCACAGCAGATTTCTGTTCCTGGTCAGCCGGTGGAACAGGCCTTTAAGGAAGTACGCAAAGCGGTGATCAAACAGAGCCAGGGGCAGCAAACACCATGGGATACTTCTTCCTTGGTCAGTGATTTCGTCTTTTTGACAGCCCCAGAAGAACCGCAGCTTTCAGCTGCTGAGATTGAGGAATTACAGGTCTGGCGCTCTGTGCAAGCCACACGTGACCCTGTTCAGTTGCTTTTGTTCTTACGCGGCTATTCTGATGGCCGCTACGCGGAAGAGGCGCGTATCCTGCTGGCCGAGGTGATGGAAGAAGAATTGACCGGTAACCAAGCAAGCCCTGAAGCGAAAAAACCTGCGCCACCTCCCAAACCCGGTGAGACATCGATGTTCGATGCGGCACAGCGGGAGGGGACAAGTGCAGCCTATGAAGCCTATCTTCAGAGCTATCCCGAGGGCACCTATGCGGAGATGGCGCTGAGCGAAATCATGGCGTTGCAAACGAATTCCAGCACTGACCCTATCGGAGAAGGGCACGGCGGCGCTGAGGGAGGAGACAGAGGCGAGGCAGAAGTAGCCCTCAACGAACGTCCTGCTGAGGTTGGCCCGATTACCTTTGTTAGCCCAATAGATACGGAGTTGGCCGCTATCAATGGGTTGAGTCTGTCAGAAATTGTAGAATTGTCCCCGGAGTTCCCGCCTATCGAAGGGCTACCTGATAGCTATTGGAAGGATCAAGCCTGTAGCAACTGTCATCAGTGGAACAGAGAGAGGCTTTGTACGCAGGGAAATACTTACCTGAGCCTGAACATGCAGCGTTCGCTGAGTAAACAGCATCCCTTCGGCGGGGCGCTAAAACGCTCCCTCAAAGCTTGGGCTGCAGGCGGGTGCCAGTAGAATAGAAAAAGGCTGGGTCCCCAGGAGGGCAGGGTGGTGCGGTGCCCGGCCTTCCTAAGCGCTAGGGTGCATTGGTTTCTATCAAGAAATAGACCCATTCCCCTTTGAAATCCTCGTGTTGTCGCCGTGCGGTGGCAACTTGGCGGTGCAAAAATTCAAGATAGGCCCCTGCCGGTTCGCTGATCGGGCGATGCCCTTCATAGAGGGGGACAGAAGCGGCAAAGGCCACTGCGATTTCCTGGCCGTAGGGCGGACCAACCGTGATCTGAAGACCTGGGTCTCCTTCGTTTTTTGCACCGACCCTGAGGGGCTGCTTTTCCTGCGTGCGTTGTAGCGGAATGATCTGGTTGGGCGAAAGGTGCAGGACACTACCACCCGCGTCAAAGAAGTCGACATAAATATAGGCGGGATAGTCTGGCGCTGTAAGGTCAAAGTACAGGCGCTCTCCGCCAGCATAGGCAAGAACACGGGCCTGCGCATCTGGGCCAAGCAGCAGTGGATTGGTTATCTGATCAGTGCTTTGCGGTAGTCCAACGGAGGAAATACCGGACAGGGCACCGCATTGAGGGCGCGGTAGTAGTCGCACGCGATCAGACAGTTGGATGTCCTGGCCGACCATCTGTTGCAGGGCGCTCATAACCGGGGTACGCAAACCTTCCTCTGGAAGGTGTCCTCTCAACTCCAGACTGGCGGTATCTGGATTGAACGAAACCTGCAGGCGGGAACAGGGCACCGAAGCAAGCATTGCCGATAGACCATCACGCACATTCTCAGTCGCATCTGGGAGATCACCGGGTTGGGTGAAACTCTGGAATACTGCCAGGGAAAGAGGGTCCAACTCCCCAGAGGTTTCACCCTGAAAGGCCAAGGCCGCGGTTACCTGTTCTGATTTTGGAGGTGTGAGGGCGAGTGTCTCGCTCTGAGGTGGCGAATTTGGCAAGGTCGCCGCGTTTAACGTCGGTGAGAGTAGCGTAGCTTGAGGTGCCGCATGAGTTTCTGCTGTAAGTGATTGGCTGTCTGCGGGACCCGCTGCAATCTCGGTGGTTTCTATGGCACTGGCTGTCAGCACACCAGATTGCGGGAGAGAGATGACCACAGATGTCGCGGAAGCTTCTGTATCCGCGATGGACGTTGTGGATGGCAGGATTGCTGCAACCTCCTCAGGGGGCGGGGACTTCACTATGACCTGTTCCGTCGGAAGTGTTTGCGTTTGCGAAGTGGGAAGGGCAGGGGCTGCTGTTGAGATTTTCTCTGAAAAATCCTGACGATGTGGCAGAGTCTGGCTTGGTAAGGAGAGGGGAGGGGCCTTGGTAAGAGGCGCAGCACTTGTGCCGAGCCCCTCTGCTGTCTGCTGGCTCTCCGGTATCGCTTCAGATGTTGCCTGTTGCGCTTCCGCCCGGCTCCTTGGAACTTGGTGTGCTGCAAGCGTAAGGCTGCTTTCAGGAGGGTTTTGTTGCAATATTTCAGTAGGTTGCAAAGACCAGAGAAGGAGGGCAGAAACAGCCAGATGTACAAGCACTGACCCCGCAGAGGCCGCTGTCCAGTGCTTTGCCATTTGGCTCACTGTTTTGCCTCAATCTGGGTGGCATCCGGAGACACCACAAGTACGACATCGAGAAATCCGCTTTTCTCACCAAGGTCTATCAAGGGTAAGATATGGCGCAACTCCGCCGCGTGATGGGCATTGATCCTGAGCCTTAGTTGGGGATCATCTTTCAAATGCTCTGTAAACTGATCGACGATGTTGTCTTTTGTTGTCGTGATTCCATTCAGGGCAAGCTGGCCCATCTCAGATACCGATAGCGTGATCCCTCCGGTGGGCATATCGCGACCTGAAAGAGCAACGGGTGGGGTTACTTCAAAGGGAGCGGTTGCATCCATGCGCCCGATCAGCATGAAAAAGACCAGGAGAAAGAAAACGACGTCGATCAGGGCTACGATCGTTTCGGTTTGTGTGGGTGTTTTGGGGCGTCTTAGCTTCATTCCAGAGCCTCCAGGCGGAGGACACGCACATTGGACACTCCTGCCAGCGCGGCGCCATCCAAAATATGCACTAACGACTGCGCAGAAGCGGCACCAGAAGGCAGAAGCATCAGTTGCCCATCTGGGTCTTCAGAAGTGAGGTTTTTAAAGACCTGCTGAAGCTCTTGCGGGGTGAGTGCCTTGCCTCGTAAATGCGGATGACCGTCCGCAGAAATTCGGATCATCAAACGCGGCAAAGGTTCAGCCCTGGCATCAATAGTTCCGGCACTGCCAGGATTGACAGCCGGGATCATGTCTAGGTTCAGATAGGTCGAAGTCACCATGAAGAAGACAAGCAAAATCAGCATAACATCGACCATCGGCACCAGCGAGATCAGAGCAGGAGGGTGTGCTTTGCGCCGTAACTGCATGGAGGAGGTCTAGCTCTCTTTGCTGTTCAATGCTTCATTTGCGATCAACAATTGACCTACCGTGCTTTCGATCATTTGAGCAGCACGCTCTATCCGTGCTGCCAATAGACCAGCTGCGACCGCTGCGGGAATGGCGACCAGCAGGCCGGCGGCGGTTGTCAGAAGGGCTTGCCAGATGCCCCCGGCCAGAAGAGACGCATTTGCCGCCCCTTCGGCGAGCTCAAGCTCTTGAAAAGACTGAATCATGCCCAAAACAGTCCCCAGTAGCCCCAAAAGGGGGGAGACCATGGCTATCAGCTCCAACAGCCGGATCAGGCTGTTCATTTGACTAACTTCTTCATTGCCGCGGCGTTCCAACTCTCCGGTGAGCAGTGTAGGCTTCAGACCTTCGTTGAGTGCGGACATGGCATAGGACAGGACGCGATCCGCTGGCGCACGGCCTGAGGCCAAGGCTTGTTGAGCAGAGGCGACATCGCCTTTGCCCCATTGGTGGATTGCGTTTTGGCGTCCTGCCTTCCCAGAGGTTGCGGGCCAGAGCTGAAGCAGCTTCAGACAGATTACCGACAATGAGATGAGTGAAAGCAACGCCAGGACCAGCAGAATTGGTCCACCGGTTCCCATTTTTTCCAAGAACGAGAGCATCGCTTATTTCACCAACAGGACCGAGCTCCGCGACGAAAGCTCGAGGAGGGGGAAGCAATCTAGTTCGCTCTCGTTTTGCGGTCGACAAGAGGTCATATCATGCAGGAGAATTTCGGAGATATTGGTGCATGAGATTTCTGGGATTTCGAACAACTTCAATGTTGTGCGCTGCACCGGCAGGGGAGCTGCGTCCACAGACAACAGCCGATCTATGATCCCCTGCGCGTCAAGTACGGCCAATGACATCTCAAAGCCCTCGAAACTCTTTTGGGTCTTGTTCTTAAACAAGAAAAAAGCGCGACATCCTCCGCCCTCAATCTCTTCGGTCTTGTTGATCTCTACAGAAAGCTGACCCGCTTCAGCCAGTAGTTTCGCTGGTGCCAAAGCTAAAACCAGCAGCAGAACCGCAGCCCAGTTGATAGACCATTCCCATCGCTTCATTGCTGTCTCCCATTTATGGCCCACGAACGGCATGGGCATGATTTCCGGTGCGCTATCGTGGTGGGAAGCCCTTTTCGGGGACCTCTCACACGAGGGTGGCGAGCGCCTTTTCTATTTTGTCCATGGCATCGCGAGCGCCATTTAGATCTCGTTGCTTTAACAGCCGGGCTGCTACGTGGACGGCGCGTGTCAGCCGATCACGGGCAGGCCCCGGTGCGCGCGCGACATGAGCTTGCAATGCCTGGGCGCGTTTGACCTGCGCCCCTAGTGAGCGCTGATCGGATTCACGTTGCCCGCGTCGCATCGTTGCTGCCTCATCTTCGCGATCTTTGCCGAGAGCGGCGATTGCGCGTTCAATCACCAGTACCAGTGTTTCTGCTTCTTGCAGGCGGCCTTCGTTGATGTGGCGGATGGTGCGGGCCATCGCACGTTTGAGCTTCAATTCCAAAGGGCCAGGGGCCAATCCTATTCTTGATCCGATTCTCTTGAGGCGGCGTTTCAGCGGCAACACCGCCTTTGCATCGATGCCATGAGCCTCAATGTCGCGGGCATCCAAATTTTTACGAGATTTATCCGTATTTTCTGGCTTCAGGCTATCAAGGAGGTTGCCACCGTCATCATAGAACAACACGTTGACCTTGGGCTTGCCCGCTTTGAGAAACCGTTTCAGCTGCTGAAGCACTGCATTCGGCGCTTGTTCACAGATCATTTCCATCTGCTCGGAATCAGCCACATAGGTTCCCCAAGCCATAGGAGGTTTGCCTCCGGCTTGTTTTAGCGGGTTACGCAGTGTTTCAGGTTTCGCCCCTGGTTGGATCATCAGGAGCGGATCTTTCAACTGGTCCAGGCAAAAGCCGAAACTCATCCGTTTCTTGCTGCCCTCGCGCACCATTCCCTTGACTTCGTCACATTGAATACGGTCTGCACTCATGGCCACCACTCACAAAAAGACGTGAAAACAATTGACTTTAAGATGGCGATAAGGCTCACTTGACGTCAAGTTATTGTTTTTTGATCAGTGCGTAAGCCTTCGCTGCAAATACTTGAAACATGGGCAGAGTAGAAAGACAAATCGCACATGACCTGTTTTTTGGAGGGTCTTTAGGGATGGATCCGGCTGTTTTGCTGCAGTCAAAAAGTGAGGAAACGCCCAGCGGCGACAATCTCGAATATGATCCGGTTTTCACTGAAATGGAGCTGGCAGCCCAGCCTGGTGAAGAGACGGAAATAGGCGGTGAACGCATCGAAGCGACAGATCCGGACTACCAACTGGTAGAGGAAAAAGCGCTTGATGTTCTAGGTCGCAGCCATGATCTGAGAGCGGGCGTTTTCTTAGCGGATGCAGTTTTGCATACCGAAGGTCTGCAAGAATTTGCAGCAAGTACTATTGTTTTGCGTGGCTACCTTGAAGATTTCTGGGATAGCTGTCATCCGGAACTAGATGAGGATGATGGCGATCCGACCATGAGGATCAACGCTGTGCAGGATCTCTGTGGTCAGCCCGATGGAATGGGGGGGCCGTCTCCTGTTTTTCGGTCGCTTCGCCGGGCAGCTTTGACAGACAGTCGCGGGTTCGGCCGTTTCTCGTTGAGGGATATTGAAATCGCCGAAGGCTTGATCGCAGCGCCTGAAGATCTGGATGTGGTTCCTGATCAGGCAACGATTGGAGCGGCCTTTCAGGACAGCAGCAGTGAGGGCGTTGAGGCGCGTCTCGCAGCAGTCGAAAACGCTCTCGGGAATGTGAAAGCAATTTCTGCGGTGTTCGATGAGAAAACACCAGGGCAGGGGCCTGAGCTCGACCCGCTAATCAAGTTACTGCAGCAAGTCGCCAAGCGGATCCGGGATTATGGCAATCTTCAAGACGCTGCTGCGGAAGAGGTCGCAGAAGAGGCCCCAGATGGTGCAAACCAAGTAGGAGCTGCAGGGCCAGTATCTACGCCCATTGCCGCGGCACCTGGGGCGATCAACTCACCCACAGATGTATCCAATACCCTGGACCGGATCATTGCCTATTATCACAGGGAAGAACCGTCCAGCCCGCTCCCTCTGTTGTTGGAGAGAGCCAAGCGTTTGGTAGGGGCTGATTTCTTGACCATCGTAAATGACATGGCACCGCGTGGGTTGGAGAATGTCCAGCTGATCGGAGGGTTGGAAGAGGATGATTGAGATCGATTAGAGGAGCGTTCCTTGGTTGGGACGGACAACAGGGAACCCTCTTGTTTTGAATTTGTGAGTTAAGGAGAGCTAGATGGCCGGAAGTTCACAGAAGTTTATTGCCCGTAATCGGGCACCGCGCGTTCAGATCGAATATGATGTCGAACTATACGGCGCCGAGAAAAAGGTCCAACTCCCTTTTGTTATGGGTGTCATGGCTGACCTGACCGGGAAGTCCGAAGTCGAGCAGCCAGCGGTTGCGGATCGCAAATTCCTGGAAATTGATGTCGACAACTTTGACAAACGGATGAAGTCTATGGCGCCCCGCGCCGCCTTTACGGTCCCCAATACGCTCACCGGTGAAGGCAATATGGCTGTCGATATCACCTTCGAGAGCATGGATGATTTCAAGCCTGCTGCCATCGCTGCCAAGGTTGAACCTTTGCGCGAACTCTTGGAGGCGCGCAGTCAGCTCAGCAATCTGATGACCTACATGGATGGCAAGACTGGTGCAGAAGATTTGATTTCCAAGATCATGCAGGATCCCAGCTTGCTCAAGACATTGGCTGCACAGCCCAAACCCGGCGGTGATGCCGAAGGTGAAAGTGAATAAGGAGGTAGAACATGGCTGAAGAAGAACTGCAGACAGAAGCTGCCCCCGCTGAATCCGCATTTGGATCCGCTGAATTTGCCAATCTCTTGCACAAAGAGTTTCGTCCCAAATCGGATCAGGCCAAAACCGCAGTTGAGTCCGCGGTTAAGACGCTGGCTGAACAAGCCCTGGCCAATACCGGTTTGATCTCGGATGATGCTTTGCGTTCGATTGAGAGCATCGTTGCTGAAATCGACAAGAAATTGACAGAACAGGTCAATCTCATCCTCCACAACGAAGAGTTCAAGCAGCTGGAAAGCGCCTGGCGCGGCTTGCACTATCTGGTGAACAACACCGAAACCGATGAGATGCTCAAGATCCGGGTCATGCCGATCACCAAGAAGGAACTGGGCAAGACGCTCAAGAAATTCAAGGGAACGGCCTGGGATCAATCACCGATCTTCAAAAAGCTCTACACGGAAGAGTTTAGCCAACTGGGCGGTGAGCCCTATGGCTCTCTGGTTGCGGACTACCACTTTGACCATTCGCCACCAGATATCGAACTGCTGGGCGAAATGTCCAAGATTGCAGCGGCAGCACATGCGCCTCTGATTACAGGTGCAAAGCCCTCGCTGTTCCAGATGGACAGCTGGTCGGAACTGTCAAACCCGCGCGATCTGACCAAGATCTTTCAGACACCGGAATACGCCGCATGGCGGTCTCTTCGCGAGAGCGAAGATTCCAAATATGTCGGTCTGGCAATGCCAAGGTTCCTGGGCAGGCTACCCTATGGGTCAAAAACGGACCCGGTTGAAGAGTTCGCCTTTGAGGAAGACACCACCGGGACAGACCATGAGAAATATGCTTGGGTCAATGCGGCCTATGGCATGGCGACCAATATCACCCGGTCCTTCAAAATGTATGGTTGGTGTTCGCGGATCCGCGGTGTGGAGAGTGGCGGAACATTGGAAGAGTTGCCCTCGCATACTTTCCCCACCACCGATGGCGGCGTCGACCAGAAGTGCCCAACAGAGATTGCCATTGATGATCGCCGCGAAGCGGAACTGGCCAAGAACGGCATGATGCCTCTGCTCCATCGTAAGAACACCGATGTGGCGACCTTCATGGGGGCACAGTCTCTGCATAAGCCAACCGAATACGATGATCCGGATGCGACGGCCAATGCGAACCTTGGGGCGCGTTTGCCCTATCTCTTCGCCACCTGCCGATTTGCGCATTACCTGAAATGCATGGTGCGCGACAAAGTCGGGTCGTTCAAAAGCCGCCAGGACATGGAGTCTTGGTTGCAGGAGTGGATCAACAACTATGTTGATTTCAATGCAGATATCTCTTCGGAGAACGAGAAGGCGCGCAAACCTTTGGCTGCGGCAGAAGTTGTCGTGGAAGAGGTCGAGGGCAATCCAGGCTATTATAGCTCTAAATTTTTCCTGCGCCCGCATTACCAGCTAGAGGGACTTTCCGTCTCGTTGCGGTTGGTATCGAAACTGCCCTCGGAAAAGGGAGGCTAACCAACCACTCATCGGCCTCTGAAATTTAACGTCAACGAGTTAGAATTGAAAGGATAGCAAAATGGCTGCCAATATGTTCGTGGAAATCTCAGATATTGAGGGCGACGCCACAGAGCAAAACCACAAGAAATGGATTGTGATTCAATCGGCAAACTGGAACGTAGAACGTGCGGTCGAAATGACCGACCTGGGTTCGACACAGCGTATGCATGCGAATTCCAACTTTGGTAAGATTGAGCTGACCTCGCAGATGGGTAAAGCCTCAAACGAGCTGGCAAAATCCGTTGCCAACGGCACTGTGCGCCCGGAAATCATCATGCATTGGTGCCGCTCGGGTGATGCGCAGGCCGAAGGACTTTTGAACTACTCCGTGTGGAAAATGAAAGATGTCGTGATCGACAGCTATTCAATTTCCTCCAGTGAAGATGGGATTCCAGAGGAAACCTGGTCGCTGGCCTATGCTGCGATTGAGCACACCTATAAATCCACCAACCAGAAGACGGGTAAACTCGAGAACCCGGTTGTCTTCCAGTGGAATGTTCAGTCTGGCAAATTCGAGTACTAAATTGCTGTCGCCCCAGGCGCGTCCAAGCGCCTGGGGTTCTTTTGTCCTATTCAGTTTGACAAGGCGGGGTATTGCCCATGAGCCCAGAAGAGCATTTGCGATCCGGTAATCCGCAAGAGGCCCTAAAGGCCCTGCAAGAGCAGGTCCGTGCGGACCCCTCTAATGCCAAGTTGCGGATTTTCCTGTTCCAACTGCTTTGCGTTCTTGGGGATTGGAAACGGGCCGTGGCCCAACTGCGGCTTAGTGCGGAACTGGATGCATCGGCAACGGTCATGGCTCAGGCCTACCGTGAGGCTATTCTCTGTGAGGTTTACCGTGACAAGGTGTTTCGGGGCGAGAAAACACCGATGATCCTGGGTGAGCCACAAGCCTGGCTCGCGAAACTCATTGAATCAGTAAAGCTATTGGCTGAGGGCCATCAGGCGGAAGCAGCCGGTCTGCGCGATGAAGCCTATGAGGCGGCCCCCGCCATTGCCGGGGAAATTGACGGAACCCGTTTTGAATGGATTGCGGATGCTGATTCCCGTCTTGGCCCAGTTTTAGAAGTGATTTTGAATGGTCGGTATTTCTGGGTGCCTTTCGCCCAAATACAAAAATTGGAAATCGACGAGCCAAGCGATTTGCGGGATCTGGTCTGGATGGCGGGCACTTTGACACTCGCGAATGAAGGGGCTTTGCCGGTCTTTATCCCAACACGCTATCCCGGCAGCGCAGCTGCAGGAGATGCCGCTCTCATGGCGCGAGCAACCGATTGGAAAGACGCGGGCGGAGGTGCCTATATCGGGTTTGGCCAGAGGCTATTGACCATAGGTGAGCAGGATTTTGCCCTCATGGACATCCGGCAGCTGCAGCTGGGGGATGCAGGCCAAGCCGATGGCTGACAAGATGCTGGCGGAACGTTTGCAGCCCTCCCTTTTGGACCGGCTGACGGACAATGATCCGGGCAATCGTAAAGAAAGCCGGGAAAGCCGCGTCATCGACCTAAACCGTCTACGAGAGATCATTCAGCGTGATCTGTCCTGGTTGTTGAATACGCAAAATGCGGGCCGCGAAATTGATGCCGAGTTCTATCCTTCCGCTGCAGATTCCGTCCTGAATTATGGGCTTGCGGAAGTCAGTGGGGAGTATTCAACCACAGAAAAGGCAGAAAAAATCCGTCGGTCGATTGAACGGGCAATCTCCCATTTTGAACCTCGTATTGTCGAAGGAACCGTAGACGTCCAACTGGTTGGCGAGATCGAAGCAACGGGTATGACCGTCGGTTTGGAAATTCGCGCAGACATGTGGGCCCAGCCTTTGCCATTGGAACTTTATCTTCGCAGTAAGGTGGATGTAACCACCGGTGAAGTTCAAGTCGAGAGGGCGCGCTAATATGGATACTCGTCTTCTTGGCCATTATGAGAACGAGCTAAATTATCTGCGGGATATGGGTGCGGAGTTTGCGGCGGCTTATCCCAAAATCGCTTCGCGTCTTGGGATGGAGGGAGTTGAGGTTCTCGACCCCTATGTCGAACGTCTGCTTGAAGGTGTGGCCTTCCTCTCAGCTCGGGTACAGTTAGAACTGGAGCTGCAATATCCGAATTTTACCTCCAACCTGTTGGAGATCATCTACCCACATTACCTTGCGCCGACGCCATCGATGATGATTGCGAATTTTGACCCGGACCCCAGTAACTCAGCGGTCAAAAGCGGCTACCTCATGCCAAGAGGGTCCATCCTGCGTTCCAGGCTGAAAGAGGGGGAGCAAACACCATGTGAGTTTCGCACCGCGGCTGACGTTACCCTCTGGCCGCTAGAGGTTACGGAAGCGCAGTATATCGATGGGCGTGGTGACCTGGTCGCAGCAGGGGTCGCGGCAGGGTACGATGCCAAAGCCGGGATTAGATTGCGCCTGAAGCGACGGGATGGGGAAAAGCTGCGCGATCTCAAACTCGACCGGTTGCTGTTCTATCTGGGCAATGCCGCTGGGAACAGTTGGCCTTTGCTAGAGCTGCTGTGCACCCAGGTACAGGGTATTGTCGCGCGCTCAACAGATCGGCGGGCTGATTGGCAGCTCCCCTTGCCGGATGGTGCGGTCGTGCAAAAGGGATTTGGCCGCGACGAAGCTCTTCTGCCGGTCCCGGCCAGGGTTTTTGATGGATACCGCCTGTTGCAGGAGTTCTTTGCCATGCCAGAGCGGTTCCGCTTTGTGGAGCTGCAGGGACTGGCACCAGCCTTTGAAAAAGCAGATGGTGCGGAGGTCGACCTTTATATTCCACTTCGCGAAGGCATGCGAGACATCGCGCCAGTTGTGGCGCCCGAGGTTTTCCAACTAAACACAATTCCGGCGGTGAATCTCTTTGAGAAACGCTGCGACCGGGTTCGGTTGCGGACCCAGGATACTGAGCATCACGTGGTTGCCAATCGGACCGCTGGTCTGGACTTTGAGATCTACGCCCTCTCCAGTGTTGTAGGTATTAGCGGTGAAGGTAAGGACGATGTGATCTTTCGTCCATTCTACTCCGAAGATGATTTCACTGCCGCAGGTGAGACCCATCCGGCCTACTACACGATAAAGAGGCGAATGAGAGAGCGTTCTGAGAAGGAGCGTTTGAGGGGCGTGCGTTCCTCCTACTTGGGATCAGAGACCTATCTGACCTTGGTCGACAGATCTCAGGCGCCCTATCCGGCTGGATTAGAGCAACTCGCGGTCAATGCACTGTGCACCAACCGTGACCTCCCTCTCTTGCTTGCGACAGGGGATGAAGGCGTATTCCATTTGCCCGAAGGTGGACCCGTCAAAAACATCCGCTTGCCGGTTTCTCCAACACGGCCCCAACCATCACTGGGGCAGGGGGATACAGCCTGGCGGCTGATTTCACACCTGAGTCTAAACTATGTTTCTATCGCAGATAGCGGCAAGGGAAATGCTGCGGCAGCATTGCGGGAACTTGTGGGTCTTTATGCGCCCTTAGGCAATCGGGTTACTGAAAAGCAACTCGAAGGAATTGTTTCCGTTTCGAGCCGTCCCATCGTGCGGCGGATGAGCGATGAGATCCTTTCGACCGCGGTACGCGGCATGGAGATCTCGATCGGCTTTGACGAGAGCTATTTTGAAGGCAGCAATATCTATGCGCTCGGCGCTGTGCTGGAGCGTTTCTTTCATGGTTATGCCAATATCAACTCATTCACTGAAACAGTGCTAAAAACCGAAAAACGGGGGGAAATCGCCAGATGGCGTCCGCAGAAGGGCCTGGGCCGCATCATATGAGCCTCTTTGACCAGTTGGTCGATGCCCCTGAGAAGCACCATGTTTTTCAGGCCCTTCGGATATTGGAAGCACATTTTGATGAGGCGCCGCGTCTCGGCGAAAGCCGCCGTCCACGAGAAGACGCTCTGCGTTTGGGGCAGGAGGCAGAGCTTGCTTTCCCTCCTTCAACAATTGCGGATTTCAAACCCGCATCGGCCGCAGGTCCGGCCCGGCTGACCAATCGGTTCTTTGGCCTGTTCGGACCACAGGGGCCTTTGCCCTTACATCTGACAGGCTACGCACGGGATCGGCAGCGCAATCACCGAGATTCCACCATGGTGGGTTTTGCAGATATGCTGACGCATCGCATGATGTCCCTGCTTTACCGCGCTTGGACCCAGGGGGCGCCGGCGGTCAGCTTTGATCGCGATGATGATCCAATTGCTGATCGAGTTGCCGCGATAGCAGGGTATCATGGTGTGGGACTTCAGGACCGTGATGCGATGCCGGATCTGGCAAAGCTGCACTACGCGGGTTTCATGGGGCAGGGGACCAAAACACCAGAAGGGTTGGTTTCCATTCTTTCTGATTTCCTCAAGGTGCCAGTGCAGCTGGAAGAGTTTGTTGGCAGTTGGCTGCAGCTAGAGCCTGATGATCGCTGGCAGTTGGGTGCCGGGGTAGGAGGGCTTGGTCAAAGCACCAGTATTGGTGAAAAGGTCTGGAGCCGCTCGGCAAAATTCCGACTGAAGATTGGACCTCTCTCTCTGACGGACTATGAACGTCTCTTGCCAGGAGGGACGGCGCTGGAGAGGTTGCGCGCCATCGTGCGGAGCTATGTTGGTGATTTTCTGGATTGGGATGTGAACCTTGTTCTGGCGGGCGATGCAGTGCCGCGTGCCAGCCTGGGAGGAACGACAAGGTTAGGCCATACAAGCTGGGTCCGATCGCGCCCGGACCCGGATGCAGATCAACCAGATGCAGAAGACCTTTTTTTGTACCCGGGCAGCATGCCGGGAAATTGAGATAGAGTTTAGGGAGTAAGGCGATATGACTGAGATCAGCCGCGTGGCATTGTTTGGTAAGCTCAACAAATTGGGATACCAGGCGGTAGAGAGCGCCACCGTCTTCTGCAAGATGCGAGGCAACCCCTATGTGGAGTTGGTGCACTGGATGCATCAACTACTGGCCCAGCAAGACAGCGATCTTCATCGCATAATTCAGCACTATGATTTGGACGCCGGCAAGATCGCAACAGAGATGACCCGGTCGCTGGACATGTTGCCTCGGGGCGCCTCCGCGATATCCGATCTGTCGGATCATCTGATGGATGCGATGGAGCGGGGCTGGGTCTGGGGATCTTTGCTCTATTCGGCGTCTCAGGTCCGCAGCGGGTACCTCCTCTTGGGTATCCTCAAAACGCCTGCGCTTAGAAATGTGCTGTCAAATATGTCTCCGGAAATTGCCCGGATCGGCGCGGATGATCTGGCTGACAATTTTGCAAGCGCCACCGATGGTTCGCCCGAAGCAGGTATGAAAGCTCAAGATGGTTCTGACGTAACCGGTGGGGGAGCAGAGCCAGGTGAGGCTTCCTCAGCGATGTCGCCTGGTGCCATGGGGCAGGGCGAAGCCCTGGAGCAGTTCTGTACCGATTTAACAGAACAGGCGCGCAATGGTGACATTGATCCCATTGTCGGACGGGATCAGGAAATTCGGCAGATTGTCGATATTCTGATGCGGCGACGGCAGAACAACCCAATCCTTACTGGGGAGGCGGGGGTTGGTAAGACAGCCGTGGTCGAAGGCTTTGCCCTGCGCATTGCGCGTGGGGATGTGCCACCGGCCTTGCAAGATGTTCGCTTGTTGGTTCTGGACGTGGGCCTGTTGCAAGCTGGGGCCTCTATGAAAGGTGAATTCGAAAACCGCTTGCGCCAGGTGATCGACGAAGTGCAAGCAAGCGATGTACCAATCGTTATGTTCGTTGATGAGACTCATACGCTGGTTGGCGCGGGTGGCGCTGCAGGTACCGGAGATGCGGCCAATCTGTTGAAACCGGCACTGGCCCGTGGAACTTTGCGAACGATTGGGGCAACAACCTGGGCGGAATACAAAAAGTATATTGAGAAAGACCCAGCTCTCACCCGCCGGTTCCAGGTTGTGAAAGTGGATGAGCCTGACATTCCTAAGGCCGTTTTGATGATGCGTGGCATTGCTTCGATGTTGGAAGGGCACCACAGGGTTCAGGTTCTGGATGAGGGGATCGAGGCGGCGGTAGGCCTTTCCGCACGCTACATTCCTGCGCGGCAATTGCCGGATAAATCTGTCAGCTTGCTCGACACCGCCTGCGCGCGTGTTGCGGTTAGCCAACATGCTGTCCCTGCTGAGGTCGATGATAGCCAGCGCCGAATTGAGGCTCTGACAACAGAGTTGGAGATTATCGGGCGAGATGAAACCGCAGGTTATGAAGTTTCGGAACGTCGGGAAACCGTAACCAAAGAAATGGCTGCAGAAGAAGAACGTTTGGCAGAATTGACGGAACGTTGGGATCAGGAAAAGGCGGTTGTGCAGGAAATTCTCGACCTGCGCGCCAAACTCCGAGAGGGGGCCGCGCCCGTGGAAGATGAGCCCGAAACTGGGGAAGAGGGTTCGCAGGGCGCCAATAATAGCCCGCTTTCCGAAGATCAGCGGGCTGAGTTGATGCAGGCGCTAAAGGACAAGAACGCAGAGTTGGAGAGGTTGCAGGGCGATAGCGCCCTGATCTTGCCCATTGTCGACCACCAAGCCGTGGCAAGCGTTGTTGGAGATTGGACGGGAATTCCCGTTGGTCGAATGGTCAAGGATGAGCTGGAGACCATTCTCAACCTTGAAGAACACTTGGCGAAACGGGTCATTGGCCAGGATCATGCCATGGCCATGATCTCAAAACGGATCCAGACCAGCCGCGCCGGTCTAGACAATCCTAACAAGCCCATCGGGGTCTTTATGCTGGCGGGTACCTCAGGTGTGGGTAAAACCGAAACAGCGCTGGCCCTTGCAGAGGTGCTTTATGGTGGGGAACAGAATGTCATCACCATCAATATGTCCGAATACCAAGAGGCCCATACGGTCAGCTCTCTAAAAGGCGCCCCTCCGGGCTATGTCGGCTATGGTGAAGGTGGGGTGCTCACTGAAGCGGTTCGGCGCAAACCCTATTCCGTGGTGCTGCTGGATGAGGTCGAAAAGGCCCATCCGGATGTGCACGAGATCTTCTTCCAGGTTTTTGACAAAGGTGTCATGGAAGATGGCGAGGGCCGGGTTATCGACTTCAAGAACACCTTGATCCTGCTGACGACCAACGCGGGTTCGGACATGGTGATGGATATGTGTTCAGATCCGGACCTCTTGCCAGACCCCGAAGGTCTGGCCAAGGCGCTCCGCGAACCGCTCCTAAAGGTCTTCCCTCCCGCGTTGTTGGGTCGCATGGTGACCATCCCCTATTATCCGCTCAGCCCGGATATGATTGCAGAGATCACCAAACTACAGCTGGGCCGTATTCAAAAACGGGTCCAAGAAGCCCATGGCGTGCCCTTCACTTATTCGGATGCAGTGGTCGACAAGATTGTTGAACGTTGTCAGGAACTGGAAAGCGGGGGCCGCATGATTGATGCAATCGTTACCAATACCATGCTTCCGGACATCTCCAATGAATTCCTACGCCGTTTGATGGAAGGCAATGAAGTGACGAAAGTTGCCATTGATATCAAGGACGGAGATTTCACCTACGCCTTTGACTAAGGTCCCTGACCCCTGAGGTTGGTGGAAACCAGATTTCGCTAAGGGGCAAGGGTTGGATCCTGATCCTTGATAAGCACAATAGCACAGGTCAGGCCGCTCTTCTGGCCTGGCAAAATTGAAACAGACCAGTTGGAGTGAGCCCTTGGATAGCACCGGACAAGGCAAGATGACGCTTCAGGATCGTGCCCGGGAGTTTATCGAACGCCCGGCAGTCACGAATGCGATCCTGGGGATCATCATTTTCAACGCCATCACTCTTGGTCTTAGTACATCCGATTTTGTGACTGATCGAATTGGCGGGCTCCTTGCGGTCATCGACAAGCTGGTTTTGGCAATTTTTGTCTCTGAACTTGCCGTAAAGCTCTTTGCCTATGGGCTGCGCTTCTTTTCTTCCGCCTGGAACATCTTTGACCTCGCAGTTGTGAGTGTTGGTTTGTTGCCAGATCGACAGGGTCTTTCTGCGTTGCGCGGTCTTCGGGTTATCCGGGCGCTGCGCTTGCTTTCAGTCATCCCGCAGATGCGGGCTGTGGTACAGGCCTTGCTTGATGCGCTTCCAGGAATGGGCGCGGTCATTGTCATGATCTCTATCGTCTTCTACGTTTTCGGGGTCATGGCAACATTGATGTACGGCAGCGCCTTTGACGTCTGGTTTGGAACCCTGGGTCGTTCGCTCTATTCCCTGTTCCAGATCATGACCCTAGAGAGTTGGTCGATGGGGATCGTGAGACCGGTGATGGAAGAGTATCCCATGGCATGGGCCTTTTTCGTACCTTTCATCGTCATTACCGCTTTTTCGGTTCTCAACCTCTTTATCGGCCTTTTGGTCAATACCATGCAATCTGCTGTGGAAGCAGAGGCTGAGGCGGAATTTGAGCAATTGCGAGAGCTGGTTCGCAAGGAAACCGATGTTGTCGATGCCCATGTGCTGGAATTGCATGAAGAGCTCAAAGCCCTTCGCAAGGAAGTCGCCTCTCTGAAAGGAGAAGGAAATGGCTGATAGCTCTCAGAAGTTCATTTCGCGCAATCGCGCGCCGCGGGTTCAGATTGAATATGACGTGGAGCTTTATGGCGCTGAAAAGAAGGTGCAGCTCCCGTTTGTCATGGGGGTGATGAGCGATCTTTTGGGAAAGAGCAAAGAAACTCAGCCCGCGGTTGCGGATCGTAAATTCCTGGAAATCGATGTCGATAATTTTGACAAACGAATGAAATCGATGGCCCCACGGGCCGCTTTCACCGTGCCCAATACGCTGACAGGTGAAGGCAGCCTTGCCGTGGACCTTACTTTTGAAAGCATGAAGGATTTCTCCCCCGGCGCAATAGCACACAATGTAGAAGCCCTGCGCCCCCTGCTCGAAGCGCGCAACCAGCTCCAGACCTTGATGGCCTATATGGATGGTAAGTCGGGGGCTGAAGAACTGATCGAGAAGATACTCCAATCTCCTGCGCTTCTGGCCTCTCTCTCGCAGGGAGAAAACGGCCAGAGTGAGGAAGCCGCGCTGGCACTGGAGAGCTTGCGGGGGCAGGCGTTGTCAGACGAGGATCAAGATCACAGTGAAGCAGTCCTTGGGCAGTTGCGAAAGCAAGCACCCGTGGAAGAGGTTCATGAAGACAGTGCGGCAGCAACACTGGATGCGCTGCGTCAAGTCCCGGTACCACCGCCAGAGGCAGCGGATACCAGTGCCGAAATTCTTTCTGAGCTGAGTGAAGCCGCAGTAGAGGTGAGACGCGAAGAAGATGATAGCGTGGAGGTGGCCCTTTCTTCCTTGGAGGTTGCTGACGAAGAGGCGCTTGAGTTTGATGCCACTTCGGAGGTTCTGAATTCACTACAAGCAAACGAACCAGAGCCTGTGGCCACCAAGGAGAGTACTTCTGACGTTCTTGCCGAGCTTGCGACACAGGGAGAGGAGCAGAACCTACCAAGTTCAGACCGATCCGAGCTCGAAGCGGTCTTGGGTGATTTGGCGGAGACAGATCTCCCATCGCTAGAGGAAATAGATCAGAGTGCCGAAGTACTTTCGGGCCTTGCAGCGACCGCTGAGGACATTGTCGAAAGTGAACCTGGAGAAGAACTGGCTGAGGTGCTTTCAAGCTTGCCGGAGATCGAGCCGGATACAGCCAACCAGGATGTCGCCACCGACGCCGTTTTGAGTGGCTTAGAAACTACCGAAATAGCCTCCCCCGAGAGTGAGGATGACGAGGATCTCGAAGCAGTGCTTTCAACTGTGCCCGCTGCAGACGAAGCGTCCTTGGAAGTGGAGACTACTGATGTTCTGGCGGCACTCGGTGAGACTGAGATAGAGGAAGAAACCGTTGAGGAAGGCCTGGATAGTATCCTGGCAGGGTTTGAGGCTGCCGAGGAAGAGTTCCCGGCAGAACCCCAGATAGAGGCGGTGCTTTCATCGTTACCTTTGGGCGACCCTACCCCTGAAGCGGTCGCATCTTCAAATGAGATTGATGCAGCGCTGAATGAGCTTGCGCTGGGGGCAGATGACCTTGGGCCGGACAAATCAGAGGAAGAGAGTGCCAGAATTTTGGCGGATCTCGAGATGGAGACACAGGCCCCCAATGCCGACCCAATAGGGGAGTTGGATCAGGTTCTGGAAAACCTTGGAGAAGAAGCACCCGCTGCGCAGGAAATCGATGTTGAGGCGGCGTTTGATGATATTCTATCAGACTTGGCAGAGGTGCCAGATGACCAGGACGCGGACGACAGTCTTGACGACATCCTAGATGATCTGGGAGCTATTGGTGACGCTGATGAGGAGCCCGCGGACGCGGCGCTGGATGACATCTTAGCGGGGCTTGATGCAGGGAGTGTCGAGGAGTCGGAAGCTACAGAGCAGGATAGCGCGGAGGCGATCCTTGCCGGACTGGAGAGCCAGGAAGCACCGCCATCCGAAGAGGGCGGTTTAGGGGATGCCCTGAATGAGCTTTCGGAAAAAGAAACACCCGAGCGGGAAAGCTCTGAAGATCTGGAACTCGCGGATCTATTAGGCGACCTGGCAGGTGATGCAGAGGAGGCGGGGAGCCTAGAAGCCGCCTCAGATGATCTCGACGACATACTGGCCGACCTTGGAGACAGTGCTGCAAGTGTCGAGGAAGATGCCACCGCTGGTGAAGCCAAAGAAAACCTTGAGGATGTGCTTGCTGCACTGGAAGGATCAGCTGAGCCCCTGGAGCAGGAGGACGGGCTGAGTGATATTCTGAACGATCTTTCCGAAGGCGAGAACAAAGTGGATGAGTTGTTCGAGGAAGACCCGGAGCTGTCTGACTTGTTGGGGGATCTAACAGCGGCAGTAGAGACAGAAAGTGCCACCGATGACACCCTCGGAGAATTGGATGACATCTTGTCGAGCCTTGGCGATGAGGAAGCTGGCCCAAATTCGGACGGAGTTGTAGGCGAGGCCACGGCAGAAGAACCAATAGCCGCCGTTGCAGATGACGAGCATGATGAACTTGATGCCTTGCTGAGCGATTTGGAGGCTGGCGAGTCCGCTGATGATGATCTTAGTTCGCTTCTCGGCAAGACCGATGTGACTGAGGGGGCCAGTGACCTCGATAATCTCCTTGCAGATCTGGGAATTGACGAAACGGGTGCATCAGCTTCGGATGCCGTGGACGAGACTGGGCCATCGTTAGAAACTGAGTTTGCCTATGGAACAATCAGTGCTGACCGGCCTGAACCGCAAAAGCTGATACGTAAACGATTCCGGATTGCTCTGCTGGGGGATTTCTCTGGGCGGGCTGCAAGGGGCCTAGTGGAGGCCGGGGGCGAACTGGCGACCCGCCCAGAAATTCAACTGGACCCGGACACTGTCGAGGAGGTGATTGAAGGGTTCAAAACCGAATTACGCCTACCCATCGGGAAGGAGGGCGCAGCGATCAGTGTCAAGCTTGGGGAGCTGGATGACCTGCACCCGGATGAGCTGTTTGACAATGTTGATCTGTTCTCGGAGCTGGTTGCATTGCGTCGGCAATTGGATAGCGGTGTCACGGTTGAGCATGCAACGCGGACACTGCGGTCTTGGGCAGAGGCTCACGCGACGCCAGCTCGCGCGCCAAAGCTGCGGTCAGCTGGCAATTCGGTGCCCGCTGATCGACGTTTAAGTGATTTTCAGCATTTGATCGGGGACCAGACAAACGCCTTGGGCGAGGTCTCCCCGGTGGAAGAAATGCTGGCTCGTATCGTGGGACCACATATCCGGGCCTTACCGGATCCGAACTTAACATCACTGCAGGCGGCGGTAGACGAAGCTCTAAGTGATGCGATGCGCCTCGTGCTGCACCATCCAGAGTTCCAATCCGTTGAGGCGCAGTGGCGCTCGCTAGATTTGATTGCGCGTTCTGTTGAGGTTGGAGATGATCTTGAGGTAATCCTCTATGATGTCTCTGCCGAAGAAATAGCGGTTGATCTGGCCAGTCAGGATGATCTGGCGGAAACGGGCCTTGTTAGACTTTTGACGGAAAAACCTTTGGATCCGGATCTTGGGCGTGGGGGCTATTCCGCGATCATTGGGCTATTTAATTTTGAAGAAACGCCTCCGCATGCGGAGCTCTTGGGTCGAATTGCGCGCGTTGCTGCCCATGTGGATGCGCCTTTCTTTGCCTCTATCTCGCCTGGCTTCCTGGATCTGCCAAAGCAGGACAGACCCATATTGACTGCCAAGGCCTGGGATACGCTGAAATCGATGCCTGAAGCGGGGCATCTTGGGCTGGCCAGTCCAAGGTTCTTGTTGCGCCGCCCATATGGTTCAAAAACGGACCCGATTGATGCCTTCAAGTTTGAAGAGTTTTCAGAGACAGAAGGGTTGCGGGGCATGCTTTGGGCGAACCCGGTTGTCCTGTTGACGATCCTTTTGGCACAGTCCTTCCGACAGAATGGAGACTCCTTGCAGTTGGGCTCCATAATGTCCCTGGGCGGTATGCCCTATCACTATGTGACGGATCGGCATGGGGATCAGGTGGCCTTGCCTTGTACTGAGCGGAACATTGATCTGGATAAGATTGCCGCAGCCAATGACCGGGGCTTCATGGCCATAAGCGCGGTCAAAGGCCGGGATGAATTGCGGCTCACCTCCTTTCAATCGGTTGCAGGTGGTGAGATCCTGGGTCCCTGGACAGGTGTGCCTGCGCCGGAACCATCTCCACCGGACCCCAGAGAGGCATCAGGACCGGCATCGATGAAGGCCAGTGATGACATTGTAGGAGATCAGGAGTCCGATGAGTTTGATCTTGGGGATCTGGAGTTGGATGGAAAAGACGCGGAAACGAATGAACTTGGAGACTTGGATGATTTGCTGGCGAGTTTCGAAGATGACAGCGATGATGCGGCAGAAGATGGCGATATGGATGCAGAACTCGCTGCTCTGCTGAGTGATTTGTAATGGGACGATTTGAAGTGGAACGGGTGTATTTCTGCCCGGCCCCTTTCGAGGAAAGGAGGAACCATGGTTGAGAGCAAAGCACATGACAGTGATATGGTCTGGATGTCCGGAAGTTATTCTGTACGGGACCTTTTGCTAAAACGCGCCATTGTGCGTGAAGGGCTAAGTAAGTTGACCGAGACAACTATCGAGTTTCAGTCAAAGAACAAGGCCGTGAAACTAGAGGATCTGGTAGGCCAAACAATGTGCCTTCATGTCCAGACTGAAGATGAGGAGGATCAAAAATACTCTGGTCTTTGTATTTCTGTTGAAAATATCGGGTTTCGCGATGGCTATGGGCAATATGTGGCTGAGGTCCGCCCTTGGTTTTGGTTGCTGACCAGAACCCAGGACAGTCGCGTTTTTCAAGAGATGTCGACCGTAGAGATCATTGAACAGATCTTTGGCGAATATGGTTTCAGTGATTTCAGCAACAAGCTGAGCGAGAGTTACGACCCACGCGAGTATTGCTTACAATACCGCGAGACGGATTTTGATTTCCTCTGCCGCCTGATGGAAGAGGAGGGGATCTATTATTACTTTGACAGCGCCAATGACAAAAATTCACCGGAGAAACTGACCCTTTGTGATGGCATCAGTGGGCACTCTCCGATCCTGGGCGAAGCCTCGCGGGAGTTTCATGCGCGAGATGACAGTGACCGGCGTCGCGAAGATCACGTTGCGGAATGGGCCCGAGAAGAAATTCTGACCCGTGGCAAGATGACCTTGAATGATTTCGACTTTTTGTCTCCGGCAGCGGACCTGAAGGCGAGCAACAAGATCGAAAAAGGAAAGCACAGCCACAAGAGCCACGAGGTTTATGACTATCAGGGCCACTATCGCAAAGACACTGGACTGGGTGATAAGCGTGCCCGGGTCCGCATGGAGGCAGAGGCGATCCGGCACAAACGATGGCGAGGAGCCGCGAGTGTTCGAACCATGGGCACGGGTTTTACTTTTAAGCTGACCAATCACCCCGACAAAGAAGCAAACGCGGAGTATCTGGTTACGGATGCGATCCACTATCTGCAGGTCGCCGGAGATTACAACGAGCGCGAAAAGCGTAAAACCGATGCGGCCGAGGATGGAGAAATGCGCCATGATGTTAAGGTTCGCAATATGGATTTCCCGGAGGAGATTCAGAACGACGCCTATGCGATTGTCTTTGGCGCTATTGAAAAACAAGAGCAGTATCGAGCACCTCTTGAGACGCAGTGGCCGGAGGTTCAGGGATTACAGACGGCCACAGTGGTGGGCGCCTCGGGGGAGGAGATCTGGACCGACGAACATGGGCGGATCAAAATCCAGTTCCATTGGGATCGCGAAGGCAAGAAGGATGAGAACTCCTCTTGCTTTGTGCGGGTCGTAACGCCCTGGTCAGGGAATGGCTGGGGTATGGTGGCGGTGCCGCGTATGGGGCAGGAGGTGGTCATTCAGTTTGAAGATGGCAATCCTGATCGTCCCATTTGTACAGGCATGCTTTACAATGCTGATACTATGCCGCCTTATCAGTATCCCGATGACCAGACTCAGCTTGGCATCAAAACCAACTCTTCGCTTGGAGGCGGTGGTTACAATGAGCTGATGTTTGACGACAAAAAAGGCGAAGAACTGATGCGTGTCCAGGCGGAAAAGGACCATCAGATGTTGATCAAGGACCGTTCAGCCGTAACCATCGGGCTGGACGCACCAGAGCCTGATGCGCCAGG
The DNA here is from genome assembly GCF_000169455.1 of Roseobacter sp. SK209-2-6. Taxonomy (GTDB): domain Bacteria; phylum Pseudomonadota; class Alphaproteobacteria; order Rhodobacterales; family Rhodobacteraceae; genus Pseudophaeobacter. The sequence continues at coordinate 45,488 of NZ_AAYC01000019.1, forward strand.
AACAGATGAGAAAAGCTATGCGCTTACCGTAAAACAGCATATGGATGAGGTGGTGAAAAGCGGTAACCGAACCGAAGTGGTGGAAACGGGTGATAAGGCAGAGACCATCCAAACGGGGAATATGACCCTGGATGTTGATACCGGAAATCTGACCGAAACCATCGCCAAAGGGAACCACGAGGAGACGGTCAGCCTTGGGAATTTGACGGTCGATGTGACCGCAGGCAAGGTGAAGATGACTGCCGGCCAAGAGATATTGCTCCAGGTGGGACCTTCCTCTGTAAAGATCGATAATTCGGGTGTGACCATTAAGGGTCCAATGATTAAGATCGAAGGATCCGGAATGGTTGAAGCCAAGGCTCCGATGACGACCGTGAAGGGGGATGCGATGCTGACCCTGAAGGGCGGCCTGACGATGATTAACTAGGTGGAAACGATGTCAGAGAGATTTGAAAATCTGATCAAGCTTCCGCCGGATCCCGTCGCTAAGCTGTTGTCGCGTGCCAATGTCATTTTGAAAACACCGCTGGAGGCCCCACCCACGGCTGCAGCCCCTGCAGTTTTGGAAGAATTGGTTCAGAAGGGTGCATTGGTCGATCTGCTGCGTCTTCTGGCCATTCTATTGCCACCCAGAGAACGCGTTTGGTGGGCCTGTATGGCGGCACGGGACTATATTGGTCCCCGATCCCCCAAGGATCCCCCATCTTTGACCACATCAGAGGCCTGGGTGCGCGAACCCAACGAAGAAAACAGGGATGCAGCCCGCGTGACTCTAGACCATGCCTATATCGATGATGACACTGTGAATTGCGCATTGGCGGTTCTTTATGCGGATGGAACTTTGGGTCCGGGTGATCTGAAGCAATACCCCGCCCCGGCTGGCGCATCAGAGGCAGCAGCCTTTGCGATGAATATGGTAGCCTTGGGTCAATTGTCTGATAAGTTTGAAGAACACGGCCAGGTGCTCGTCGAGCGTGCATTGGATATTGCACGCGGGGGAAATGGCCAGGGTTCTGCTAAACCTGCTGCGGCGGAACAAGAGCAATAAGGAGATGAGCTGACATGGGAATGCCACAGGCCCGCGTATTCGATTTGCATGCCTGCATGCTGCCATCCATTCCACCGCCACCGGCAGTGCCGATCCCGATCCCAATTCAACCACCCTGTGCGGTGACGGTTTTGGTTGGAAAGCTTCCCGCCGCCCGCATGACAGACTTGTGTATGGCGGCGCCGCCCCATCCGATAGTCAAAGGCTCTGGTACCGTGCTGATCAACAAACTGCCTGCCGCCCGGATCATGGATAATACAGCCTGCGGGGGGATGATCGTGAAGGGTGAGTTTACGGTCCTGGTAGGAGGATAGCAGCGACGATGGCTGTCACCTTGAAGTTTCAGAATTCCGGAGCAATTCCGGGAGATGCCTCACCGGTTCCAATGCTTGGACCCAGCCTGACCATTGGGCGGGGCGATAGCAATGACTTGGTGCTGCCTGATCCGGATCAGCAACTTTCACGCAGCCATTGTGCAATCGAGGATCACAACGGCAATGTTTTGGTTGTCGACCTAAGCGCCAATGGAACATTCCTCAACTATTCAAAAATCCCCTTGGGCCGGACACCAACACCGCTGAATAACGGAGATGTTCTTTGCGTTGGGAACTATGAACTCCTTGTTGAGATAAGTAACAACAATCTGGCTGATCAAATTCCAGATCCCGTTGCTGCTGTTCCTATTTCACCTGGCGTAGCGGGGAATGCACCTGATCCCATGGCGCTGCTCGATGATGCAGGTCCCGAAGGAGATTTTCTTGATGATCTTCTTGGGGAGACAGCGCCAACTGGCCCGGCTCAACTCAATCCGGTAGACCCTATTGATGAGCTGTTGCCCCCAATGGGCGAAGACGAAGATCCGTTTTTCCAGAAACCTCTGGATGGTTTGGAGGGGGAGGGGGCAAGCCTGCCAAGCCACTCGCCTTCGGCATCGGATAGCTTTTCCGCCCCTGCTGCCTCTTCTTCGACCATTCCAGATGACTGGGACGATGATTTCTTTGCGGGAATAGGAGAGGCTGAGACTGCGGCGATCCCGGAACCAGTTGCGCCTGCCCCCGCACCAGTGATCAAAGAGCCAGAACCTACTCCGACTGTAGAGGAGGTTCAGACCGCAACACCCGCAACTGTGCCGCCGAAACCAGAAGACCAATCGCAGGCTCCATCCGCCCCGGCTACCAAACCCGTGGAGCGGGAAGCGAAAGGTGAAGATCGCGTAACGGCGTCGACCGCGCAAAGTTCCGATGACGCAGTGGGGGCCTATCTGCGTGGTCTGGGCTTGGAAGAGAATTTTCTTGCGGATGAGGACCGCAGCACCGCTATGGGCCGTTTGGGACGTGTGATGCTGACCTTGGTGACCGGGCTGCGTGAAATCCTGATGACACGAACTTCGATCAAGTCGGAATTCCGAATTGAGCAAACCATGATTTCAGCAGGTGGGAATAACCCACTCAAGTTTTCGATAACGCCTGACCAGGCAATCGAAGCCATGGTGAAGCCAGCGACCAAAGGTTACCTCAGCCCAGAGACCGCGGCAGAGGAAGCGCTCAGAGATATCAAGGCCCATGAGGTTGCTATGGTGACCGGTATGGAAGCCGCTCTCAAGGGTGTGTTGGGAAAACTGGACCCAAAGGCTTTGGAGGCTCAGATCGAAGATCGGGGTGGTCTGAGTGGTCTCTTAAGGGGCAAGAAAGCGCGCTATTGGGATGTCTATGAAAAACTATATGCAGACATTTCAGATCAGGCGGAAAATGATTTTCATGAGCTGTTTAGCCGCGAATTTGCTCGTGCTTACAAAGCGCAGCTCGATAAGTTGAAAGATTGATCTGCGGTATTTCCTGCAGACGATGGGAAGGAGAACCAGGTGTCCTGGGACAGTAAGGTGCTATGGACTGAGGGGCTATTTCTGCAGCCTCATCACTTCCAACAAGCGGATCGCTATACTGAAGCTTTGGTAACGGGGCTGGCGCGACGCATAAGCCCTTATGCCTGGGGTGTGAACGGGCTTGAGATCGACCATGAGGCTTTAAAAATTGGCCAATTCGCCCTCAAATCCTGCGAAGGGTTAACCCATGATGGGACGGTCTTTCGCGTTCCCATGGCGGATGCCCACCCCCAAGCATTGGAAGTTCCAAGCACGATCAAAGACTGTGTTGTCTATCTGACAATTCCGCAGCGGCGTCAGGGCGCTGCGGAGGTTGATTTGAGTGGTGCAGAACGATCTGCAAGTCGGTTACGCCCCGATAGTCAGGAAGTCACCGATGTGACCAGCAATGAACGCAAACCCGTTGCGCTTGATGTTGGTAAGCTCAGGCTCCAGTTCGCATTGGCAGTGGATGACCTGGCGGATCTTCTGGCTATTCCCGTGGCCCGTATCATCGAAGTGCGTGCCGACAAGGAGATCATCCTTGATCAGGCTTTCATCCCTTCTTGCTTGGATGTGCGGGCGGCTTCGGTCTTGCAAGATTTCCTGCGTGAGTTGGAAGGCTTGCTTGCGCATCGCATGGAGGCCTTGGCGGGCCGATTGGCAGAGGCGGGCACTGCGCGCGGGGTTGCGGATATTTCCGACTTCCTGCTTCTAAGCGTTGTAAACCGGATGCTGCCGGTTGTGCGCCATCTGCGCCAGATAGAGAACCTGCACCCCGAGAGGCTCTACGCACTCTGCGCAAGTCTTGCAGGGGAACTCTCTGGTTTTATGGCCGCAGATAAGCAAGCGCCGGAACTGCCGCCCTATACACATGATGACCTTATGAATTGCTTTGCGCCGGTCATTCGGGTTTTACGCCAGTATCTGAGTTCGGTCTTGGAGCAAACAGCCATCCCGATCAAACTGGAAGAGCGCAAGTACGGGATTTCGGTTGGTGTCATTGCGGATCGCAAACTTTTGGGCAATGCGGGATTTGTTTTGGCGGTCAGTGCGGATCTGCCCGCCGAAGATGTCCGCCGTCATTTCGCAGGGCAGGCAAAGATTGGACCTGTCGAGGAAATTCGCCAGTTGGTGAACTCTGCTCTGCCTGGGATCACTCTTAGACCCTTGCCCGTAGCACCTCGTCAAATCCCCTATCATTCCGGAGTGGTCTATTTCGAAATGGACGGGGAAAGCCCTTATTGGCGCAAGATGACGACCTCCGGCGGCATTGCTGTACATGTCTCAGGCCAATTTCCCGGCCTGAAAATGGAGCTTTGGGCCATTAGAAACGGCTAACTGATACATGCGCTCTGCCAGATTGGCAGGCTGCGGAACAAGTGATTGGGTATGAATATGGGTGACTACGACGACCCCTTTGCAGAGCCGGGTGATACGGACAAGACGGTGATCCGGCCAAATCCGGGTGGCCGCAGGTCAGCTCCCTCAGTGGAGCCTCAACCCACCGCGCCGACGCCATCTTCGACCCTGGGTGAGGAAAGCTCGGCAGATGCAATAGGTGTTCCACAAGGGCTTTCGTCATCAGCGCCCAAACCCGCCGCAGGTAAAGCGGCTCAGATGGCGCTGACGGGGATGAACCCTTTGGCCGCCTGTGCTTCAACTCTTTTTGCATTGATCAGCCGGATCCGAAATCGTGCCCAGCATATGGACCCTGACGGGCTGCGTAAAAATGTTGTTGCTGAGGTCCGAGCATTTGAAAACAGGGCGCTGCAGGCAGGAATAGCTGCGCAAACGGTCAAAGTTGCCCGCTATGCTCTTTGTGCCACTCTTGATGATGTTGTGCTCAACACGCCTTGGGGCGGGCAATCCAACTGGGGTTTGCAATCCATGGTCGGAACCTTCCATCGAGAGACCGTTGGCGGGGACCGGTTCTATGACCTTCTTGCCAGATTGGAAAAAGAACCAGGCAACAATATCGATATGCTTGAATTTCTTTACATGTGCATGTCGCTTGGTTTCGAAGGCCGTCTGAGAGTGGAACAGGGGGGGAGCGAAAAGCACCTGCAGATCCGAGCAGCACTGGCTAGAATTATTCGCAACCAGCGTGGGCCGGTGGAGCGCGATCTCTCTCCTCATTGGGAAGGATTGGTCAAACCGTTCAAGATGCTCTCTGCCTGGCGACTTGTTTGGATATCCCTGGCGATTACTGGGATTTTGCTGGCGGCGCAATTTACGGGGCTCAGCTGGGCCCTGTCCAACGAGACGGAGAACGTCGTTGGGCAACTGAGCATTGTTGATGCGGGGCAAAAGGCAGAGCTAGAGCGCCGGGCCCCACCGCCACCGCCGCCACCACCAGCGCCAACCATCGAAGAGCAGATTGCCAAGGTCTCTGGCTTTCTGGAGCCAGAGATTGCGGGGGGCATCGTCAAGGTCTTTCAAAAGGGTAATGTGCTCATAATTCGACTGGCGGGCTCTGGTATGTTTGGCTCCGGATCCGACCAGCTGAGCAAAGCCTTTCGAACACCGGTTCAACGCCTGGCAGAGGCTCTGAACGATGAGAAAGGGCAGGTCATCGTGGTTGGCCATTCAGACAATATTCCAATCAGGTCTTCTCGCTTCCCATCCAATATGGCGCTTTCCTTGGCGCGGGCAAAATCGGTGATGGAAGGGATGGCAAAAGCCATGGCAGAGCCGGAACGACTGTCGGCGGAGGGGCGCGCGGATCAGGAACCCATTGCGGACAATGGAACCAAAGCGGGACGGGCCAAGAACCGCCGAATTGAAATCTTGCTGGTGCAGGAGGTTGGCCAATGATCCGCCGATATATTCTTCCGTTGCTACGATCCCTTTATACTGCGCTTCTCTTTCTCGCCTTGGTGCTCTCTCTTTGCACCTGGTTTTTTGCTCCATTTATTGCCACCGAAGATTGGCGGCCCTTTGATACGGTTTTTGCACGTGTCCTGACCATTGGAATAATCTGGTTTGTGGCACTCTTCATCATCGGCCTGGTTTTCTTTCTGCGGCGTCGGCGCGATCGCAAGATGGCAGAAGATATGGCTGAGGCCGTTGATACGGTTGATGATGACGATATCCTCGCCGAAGAGATTGGAGAGCTGCGTGGCAAATTCAAACAAGCCATGGCAGAACTGCGAAAGAGCAAGAATGGACGTCGCCATCTGAATGTTCTGCCATGGTATGTGATGATTGGCCCACCGGGCGCAGGTAAGACCACGGCGATTGTGAATTCAGGTTTGCAGTTCCCGCTAGCTGAGAAACTGGGCAAAGCGGCCATCGGGGGTGTTGGCGGCACGCGAAACTGCGACTGGTGGTTTACCAATGAAGCGGTGCTTATTGATACAGCGGGGCGCTACACAACGCAGGAAAGCGATGCCGAGGCCGATAATGCGGCTTGGCTCGGCTTCTTAGGTTTGCTCAAGAAATATCGAAAACGGCAGCCAATCAATGGGGCACTTGTTGCGATCTCTCTATCTGATCTATCCCTGCAGGATGAGATGACACAGAAAGCGCATGCGCAGGCTGTGCGACGCAGGCTGTCCGAACTGCGCGAAAAACTCGGTGTGCGCTTTCCTGTCTATGTTCTGTTCACTAAGGCGGATTTGATCGCAGGTTTTCAGGAGTTTTTTGAAATCCTTGGCAAAGAAGACCGGGAACAGGTTTGGGGCTTTACGCTACCCTTGGCGAAAAACAAGAAGAGTGCTGCGCCAATAGATCATTTCGATGAGGAGTTCGCTGCACTTCTGGGACAGATGAACGCACAGCTCCTGGAAAAAATGCAGGTTGAAACAGATCACCAACGTCGCGCATTGGTCGCGGGCTTCCCTGCGCAGGTTGCCTCTATGCGGTCGGTTGCAAAAGAATTCCTGACAGAGGTTTTTCAAGACAACCGTTTTGAGAAACGGCAGATGTTGCGTGGGGTCTATTTCACATCGGGAACCCAGGAAGGTACGCCGATCGACAGGTTGATGTTGGGCATGGCGCAGACTTTTGGCATTGGGCGCCAAGCCATCGGCACCGGGCAGGGAACAGGGCGTTCCTTTTTCCTGACAAGACTTTTTGAGCAAGTCTTGTTTCCAGAGGCAGGTCTGGTTTCTGCAGATGACAAGATTGAGCGCCGCTATCGCTGGACCAGAAGGCTCGCCATTACCGCAACCGTTCTTGTCGCCGCACTCATGGGTGGACTTTGGGTGAATTCCTATCTGGAAAATGCGGAGTTCATCGAAGAAGCAGAAGAACAGATCAGTGCTTATCAGGCTGCTGCTGCGACCCTTCCACCCAGCCCAATTGGCGATACCGATTTGGTTCCCGTTGTGGATGCGCTCAACATTTTGCGTGATATGCCCGGTAATCCGGTTTTGAACAAACCAGAGCCAGAGCGCGAAATGACCTATGGGCTGTACCAAGGGGAAGTCATTGGAACCCAAGCAGCTCAGACCTACCGCCGTGCGTTGAATCAGCGCCTGCTTCCGCGTCTTCTGGTCAGGCTTGAAGAACAGATCGCCGCCAATGTGAACAATACGGATGTTCTCTATGAGGCGTTGAAGATCTATTTGATGTTAGGGCTACAAGGTCCGATGAACCAGGATCTGGTCAAGGAATGGATGCGGCTGGATTGGGAATTGGTGGCATATCCCGGCGCAGTTCGCATCCAGCTTCGCAAGGATTTGACGGATCATCTTTCGGCTTTGCTCTCGCAGCCAATGGAAGAAATTGCGCTGAACGGACCTTTGGTGGAACAGGCTCAGAACATCTTGTCAGAGATGCCACTGGCGCAGCGGGTCTATAATGGGATCATCAACTCTAACACTGCGACCAGCCTGCCGAAATGGCGTCTGACAGAGATTGGGGGGCCTTCTGTCAAACGCGTTCTAGTACGCAGTTCGGGTAAGGCACTGAACGATGGTATCGAGGGCATCTTTACCTACAGCGGCTTCAACAATGTCTTCTTGCCAGAAGCTGTCAGTGTTTCTGAGAGAGTGCAGAACGAAGCCTGGGTTCTGGGGGAACGGGCTGGAGAGGGGCAAAGTGAATCGGCCCTGCTTGCGCTCAGCCGCGATGTGCTTGATCTATACTATAATGACTACATCAGTCGTTACGATCAGGTTCTGGCTGATGTGGATATTGTGCCATTGGAATCTCTCAGCCATGCTGTTGAGGTCACCAATGTTCTGTCAGGACCGACGTCACCAATTGTGAACATCCTGACAGAAATCAGCCGCGAAACGCGTTTGGCTGAAGATCGCTCTTCTTTGGATTCAGAATCTTTGGGCGAAGGTGTTTCCCAAGTGGCAGCGATCGAAACGCGTTCCAGTCTCTCGATCCAGGGTCAAATCTTGTTGGAAGCCCTGATAAGTTCCGCAGCCAATGCTCCGGGAGAGGCCGCGAAACCGCCAGGTTCTTATGTCCAAGAGCGGTTCCAGTGGTTGCATGAATTGGTTCAGAGACCGGAAGGGCAACCTTCCCGGCTTGATGATCTGATGGGATCGCTGCAGCTTGTCTATCAAGAGCTGAACAAGATGTCCTTTAGCGGTGTCACCTCGGGTGAAAGCGGGCAGGCTCTATTGCAGTTCCAGCAGTCGGCCTCCCGCCTTGATGGCCCCATTCAGAGATGGGCAACCCAAGTTTCGGCCGGCTCTTCTGGGATTACATCCGAGGGAACCCGGGCTTCGATCAACGCGCGCTGGCAGTCCTCCGTGTTGCCCTTCTGTCAAAAGGCTTTGGACAATCGGTATCCTTTCAACCGGCGGGCCAGGGCGGATGTGGCTATGGTTGATTTTGCCAAGCTCTTTGCGCCGGGTGGTTTGATTGACAGTTTCTTTGATGAAAACCTGTTGAAATATGTTGATACCCGCAGTCGGCCCTGGACTTGGAAACGTGTGAATGATGTAGATCTGGGTATTAGCCAGGCTGTCCTGCAACAAATGCAATTTGCAGCTGAGATCCGTGATGCGTTCTTTGCAGGTGCGGCCAACCCAGCTGTTCAATTCCAGATCACACCCAAGGCGTTGGATCCCAAGGCCAAAGAAGTGCTTTTGGAAATTGATGGCTCCAAGGTCGCCTATAGTCACCGCATGGGGCAGCCGTCTCCCGTTGCGGTGACCTGGCCTGGATCGGTTGGATTGGCACGAATTACGCTGTTGCCTCAGAAACGTGGCAATGAAAACAGCATGTCGCGTGATGGGCCATGGGCCTGGTTCCGCCTTTTGGATGCTGCGGAAGTGCGTCGCACAAACGTCTCTGATCGGCGCCGTGTCAATTTTCGCGTTGGTGGACGTCTCGCCCTGTTTGAGTTGCAGTCCGGGTCAGTTGTTAACCCCTTTGCCCTTCCTGCGATGGCAAAATTCAAATGTCCGCAGTCAATGTGATGGAGGGTGGTTTTGGAGCCTTTGGCAAAATGCCAACAGTCGGGGATTTCTTCCGGATCAATGCTCCCAACAGCTTTGTTCGGGGCTGGGACAGCTGGATACAGGAGATCCTTCTAGAAGGGCAAGACACCTATGGCGCTGGCTTCGATCCACTTTACATGTCGGCACCAATTTGGAGGTTTACTCTCCCGGCGGGACTTGCAGGCGCAAGCAAGGTTATGGGGATCTTGATGCCATCGATCGACAGGGTAGAGCGTCGATTTCCCCTAACCTTGATGTGCCCCCTTGCTACCCCCGGTCCGCCGGCCCTGGATCATTTGCGTGAAACCGCTCTTTTTGAACAGCTGGAGGATATCGCTCTCGCTTCTCTTGAGGATGACGCCAGTCGGGAGCAGCTGGCGCAGCAATTGGCTAAACTGACTATTCCCGATCTCAGAGATGCGGTGCCACTACGAGCCGCGGCGCAAACTCTGGTTCTGACTGGAACGGGTGAGGGGACGGCATTGGAAACGCATCTGGCCGCAGCGCTTCTTGCTCGTCACGCACCAAAGTGCAGTCTTTGGACAACTCAATTGGAAGGAGGGCCGCGTTTGCTTGTCAGCCCGGAGCTTCCAAGAGGCGAAACAGCGCGCGGACTGTTCGATCTTTCAGCCCCCATCTGGAGAGAGGCCCAACCCATATGAGTAGCCTGCTAAAATATCGCTATGTGGCACAGACCCATGTGGGGCTGAAGCGCAAGGTCAACGAAGATTCTATTCTGGCCCTTCCAGATCACGATATTTGGCTTGTTTCGGATGGAATGGGAGGGCATCAGGCAGGGGATTATGCCAGCCGGTTGATTGCGGATGCCGTTGCCACGATGCCTTTGGGTCTGGATCCGGCAGCAAAAATGCATACCTTGCGCGAGCGCATTCAGGACGCCCATCGGGCGATCCAGGCTGAAGCTGAAAACCGGGGCGCTGGGACAATCGGTGCAACCGTTGTAGCCTTGATTCTTGCCAATGGACACTTTGTTGGAATTTGGGCAGGGGACAGCCGTATCTACCGACTTCGCAATGGCCAAATCGAAATGCTGACCTCTGATCACTCCGCCGTTGCTGAGTTTGTCCTGGCCGGCAAAATGAGTTGGGATGAAGCGGACCAGCACCCTCAGTCCAATGCGATTTCTCGGGCCGTTGGTGTCGGAGATGATTTGGAGTTGGATAAGGTCAGGGGGGAGGTAATCGCGGGTGATCGGTTTTTGATCTGCTCTGATGGCCTGACCAAATACGCGACATTTTCCATGTTAGAGAATACCTTGTCCAACGCACCATTGGAAACGGTGGGGGAACAGCTAATGCAAATCGCGCTGTCTGGCGGCGGTGCAGACAATATCTCCTTGATCGTAGTGGATGCGCTCTGAGCTTTAGGGTTCGGCAGTGATCAAAATCTTGCTGTCCATTGATAGGACAAGGCCTGCATCTCTCGCCGCGCTCTCTTTTAGAGCTTCTGCAAAGCCAACGGCACTTTCAGAGGTTGGTCTCATCCCGTCAAACAGAGGCTCCGCTGAATGCAGCACGAGGATACGGCTTTTCCCAAGTGTGCTGTCATCGACCCTAAAGGCAATGCCTCCGGTCTGGGCAGATTCAGCTAAATCATAAGCAACTCGAATTGGGAACTGGCCTGTTGCACCTGCGCGAAGATCAGCAATAGCGTTATCTTGCCGGGAAATATTTGGTAGCAGGTGGAAGACGTTGCCCGAGACATCAAGGATCGAGACCGTCAGATAGCCCGACGTCATGCCGGAAGGAAGCACAACATCAATGATGGGGTTTTCCCCCACGAAGAACCGGCCAGACGGATTGGCTTTATCCTCACCGCCAACTCGAAACTCGACCACAATATCGCCGGATGGCGCATTGGGTAGAAATTGCTCCACCACGCAAAGTGAGGGATTCAGAACCTCTGTATCTACCGTGATTTTGCGTTCCCCAGAGATTTTCCGTAGAGCGTCAAAAATCTGAATCCGACTTTCGGGTCCTGCGATACGCCCAGTGATGACGATAGGCTCTTCCGGTCCAAAGCCCCCAACAGCTTTCGCCGGAAAAACACGAAGTGGGCCGCAGTCTTCTAAACCCTCTGTAACACTCCTGACCTCTGAAAGAGGGAGAGAGGGAAGGACGAAGGTGATTTCAGCAACCCCTTCCAAGTTCCCAGGCATACCATTGCCGAAGCGGTTGTTCAGATCGGCAGCCAGTGCAGCATCATTCGTAATACCGGTAAGCCGCGCCTGATTGTTACTGACTGCAAGGCGCCATTCCAGCAAAGGCTCCAGGGGTTCGATCACGGCTAAAACATCGTTTGCCCAGTTTTTGTTGATATCGCCGCTCGCAAGAGTGAGTTCAGTTTGATCAACAAACTGCTTTAACGCCTCTTCGGTTTCGGGCGAAGGAACATTGCCCACGGCACGACTGTGACCGGAGCGCTTCTTTTCAACAATGAGGGTAAAGGGCTCCGCTGCTGGATAGGTCGGGCCAAACAGTCCGTCAAAAGCGCCCGTAATTGAGCCACCGATACCGGCGGCTGTAAGGAGCAACAACAAGAGACCCAGCACAAGTGGTGCTGAACGCTTCTTGGGTTTTACTTTTTGAGGTGCAGCGTTTTCAGGCTCTTTCTTGACTGTTGAGGTCGCCCTTGCGGTGGTGGGAACTATGATTGTGGCATCGTCCACATCTGGAGCGGGAGGCTCGATAGGGGCATCAATCTTTGCATCACCATCGGCAATTGGATTGTCCAGAAACTCCAATACAGCCGATGCACTCTGCAGCCGCTTATCAGGGTCCGGCTCACACATACGCTCAATAATTAGTTTGAGCGGCTGAGGTAGGCCATCCGTGTTGAGAGGCAGCTTTTTATTCTCAACAACTTCCATTGGGTTGTCACCTAGCGAAGGCGATTTCCCTCTGAAATTTGCAAGCAACAATGCCCCCAGAGAATAAATGTCCGAACGCGCATCCGTCAGCCCTGCCATCTGTTCCGGCGCGGCGTAGGAGTATTTGCCGGCAAATTCGTTGCCAACGATGGTTTCCGCGCCGGGGTTTGTATCCTTAGCGATTCCAAAATCAATGATAACGGCCTGCGCTGGCTCCCCATTCCGCAGGATGATGTTGTCGGGGCTCAGGTCTCGGTGAACGATATTGCGACTATGTGCAGCCTGCAGGCCCTCTGAAACACGGCGGCAAACTGTAAGCAAATCGTCAGCAGACATTGGGCCTTGCTTGAGTTTTTTATCCAGGCCCGGACCATCGATGTAATCCATCAGCAGGTAGATGTGCCCATCAGGGGTTCGGTGATTTTCAGAATAGCGAACTACAGCATCATGCCGGATTTCTCGGATGTTCTCCTCTCGGGCCATTAGAACGGTGAAATCTTCGTTCCCTGAAAGCTCTTGCTTTAGAACCTTGATCGCAACCAGGTTACCGGAAATCTCTGAACGCGCCTTGTAGACGTCAGAGGTTCCGCCCCGCCCCAGGAGCATCTCGATCCTGTAGGTGTTGTTGAGGAGATCACCAGGCTGAAAAAGATCACTGGGTTGCGAGTCGATCATCCTGAGGCCCTTTAGCTGGAGCTTGGCAGGACCCATTACTGGATCCTATGCTGAGTAAAGCTCGCAGAGTTAGCCTAGAGCCTGAAATTCTACCCGCCGATTTTCATCTGCGCGCGGGTCGTTTTGATTGAAGGGGGCTGTTTCTCCCATTCCAATCGCGCGAAGTGAATTTTCGGCCACTCCACAGGAACTGATCAGATGGCGCCGGACTTCCTGGGCTCGCAGTAAGGATAGCCGTTCATTGTATTTGGCAGAACCAGAGCTGTCGGTATGCCCAATGATTTGGAAGACGGTGCCCGTCATGGCCTTCATCGAAGTACACATATTGGCGAGCTTCGGTTTTTGATCCGAGCGCAGGGTCGCGCTATCAAAATCAAACGAAATCTGTACGTTGATCTGGGATTGGCGTTCTACCGGCGTATATTCTTCCGCCGCCGCTGCGATTGTGGTGGTTTCTTGTTCATCGGCCGCAGTGGTATTCGCAGATGTTGCGC
>NZ_AAYC01000018.1 GCF_000169455.1 Roseobacter sp. SK209-2-6
CACCCAGGTGCTGTTCAGCCCGGCCTCGTCCAGCATTTTGCGCAAGAGAGACGGCCCAAAACTGCCACGGTTATCTTCATGCAACTGCGGCTGGTAGTGAAACACACCAGGCAGAGGCAATGCGGTGAGGGATGGGCCAGACATGGGCTAGCCCCAGGTTTTCCAGGGGGCGCCGCCGCCGCTCCAGAGCGCTTCCAACTGGTTCTTGTCCCTAAGCGTATCCATGGCACTCCAGAAGCCACGGTGTTTATAGACCGAAAGCTGCCCGTCCTCAGCCAACTGTTGCATCGGTTTTTTCTCCCAGATCGTGTCTGGCCCCTCAATGTGATCCAGCACCGGGGGTTCGCAGACAAAGAAACCGCCGCTCACCCAATGATTGTCGCCGGCGGGCTTTTCCACAAAGCCGCTGGCGCCATTGCCTTCGATCTCAATGCTGCCGAAGCGGCCGGAGGGCTGCACCGCGGTGACAGTGGCCTGACGCCCCTCGCTGTGGTGGAATTCGATCAGACGGGTCAGATCCACATCAGAAACCCCATCGCCATAGGTCAGGCAGAAGGTCTCACTCAGATGTGGGCGGGCATAGGCCAGGCGACCGCCGGTCTGTGTCAGCTCACCGGTGCTGAGCATGGTGATGCGCCAGGGCTCGGCGCTGTGATTGAGGATATTGAAGTCACCGGTCCCCAGATCAACGCTCACATCCGCGTTGTACAGCAGGTAATTGGTGAAATATTCTTTGATCATATGGCCTTTGTAGCCACAGAGGATAATGAAATCCGTCAGCCCATGGGCGCTGTAGGACTTCATGATATGCCACAGGATAGGCTTGCCACCGATTTCCAGCATCGGCTTTGGGCGCAAGTGGGATTCTTCGCTAATCCGGGTCCCCAGACCACCTGCCAGAATGACAACTTTCATGTGCTTGCTCGCATCAATTACAATCTCACTTGAATTTTAGCGATACGCCAACGCGGTTAATTTTCTTTTACACGGGATGGGTGTTTCAGGTTTGGTAACCATTCTCTTTTAGGCCTTTTCGCACCAGCGCCCCTGCTGGAAGCCCTTGCCCGAGGTTGATCATGAGCAGAAGCCAGCCCCACCCGTGCCCCCTATGTCAGCCCCTCGCGGACAGCCCACAGACGGGCCCGCAGACGGGGGCGAACTGCCCAGACAGCGCGGTGATCGAGCGGCGGCTTTATGTACCAACCCTGCAGAATGTGACCCTTGCCACCCGAGAGGCCGCGCAGACCGCCCGGCGCGGGACCTTGAAGATGGTCCAATGTGGCAGCTGTGGCTTTGTCTGGAACGCCGCCTTTGATCCGGCGCTGATGTCCTATGACAGCGGTTACAACAATGATGTCAGCGCCTCGGATTTCTATCAGGCCCATCTCTGCAGCATGGCGGACCGGATCCTGGCATCGGTGCCCCCGGAGGAAGAGATCCACTATGTGGAGATCGGCTGCGGCGAGGGGGATTTCCTGCGGCTGCTGCATGAACGCGGCCAGGGACGGGTGGTCTCGGCGGTGGGCTTTGATCCTTCCTTTACCACTGCGGAGCAGCTGCCGGATGGGGTTGTTGTCCATCCCTGCTATTTCACCCCGGCAGAAATTACCAAGATCCCCCCGCAGACCAATATTGTTTGCTCGCGCCATACGATCGAACATGTCAGCGATGTGCAGGGCTTTGCCGCGAACCTGGCGGCGACCATGGCACCAGGGCGGCAGCTCTTTGTCGAAACCCCCGATGTCGACTGGATCCTGCGCCATGGCGCGTTTCAGGATTTCTTCTATGAACATTGCGCGCTCTACACCCCGCATTCGATCAGCCTGCTCCTGGCCCGGCACGGGCTGCAATGCGAGGTGGTGCCAGTCTATGACGGTCAATACATGTGGATCGAGGCGCAGATCCCCGCCGCAGGCCAGCCGCTGGTGCAACCGCCACCCAGCGACCCGCGGGATCTGGGGCAGACCTATCAGAGCCACCGCAGCGCCCTGCTGGACAGTTGGGCAGCCTATCTGGAGCGGCGCAAAAGTGCAGGTCCGATCGCCATTTGGGGGGCCGCCTCCAAGGGGGTGACCTTCGCCTTGATCATGAATGCCCGGACCCATCAGATGATCACCGCGGGCATTGATCTCAATGCCGCCAAGCAGGGCTGCTACATGCCCGTCACCGGCCTCCCGATCCTGGCCCCGCAGGAGGCCAAGGACATGGGAGTGGCCACCGTCGTGATCATGAATCCGAATTATGAGGCAGAGATTCGCAACATGATTGCCGATCTGGACTGGTCCCCTGAGATCACGGTGCTGAACGAGGCACGTGATGAGCAGCAACTCAAACATGTTTCTTGAGCCGACCAAAGAGCTCTCAGCCAGAGAAATCCAGGCCAGAAAGACCCCAGACTGACAAGGTAGCCCCCGTGAGCAAGAGCACATTCCGCAGCGACCCCTCCTTCTGGCACGGGCGCCGTGTCTTTGTGACCGGCCATACCGGCTTCAAGGGCAGCTGGCTGACCGCCTGGCTGCTGCAGATGCAGGCCCAGGTGCGCGGCTTTGCGCTCCCTCCCACTCTGGAGGGGGTGCCAGAGGGGCGGCAGAGCTTCTTTGACGAGCTGGGCCTGGCAGCAGAGATTGACCATGTGCCGGGCGATATCCGCGATCAAGCGGCTCTGCATCAGGCGGTGCAGGCGTTTGACCCCGAGATTGTCATCCACATGGCGGCGCAGCCCCTGGTGCGCTATTCCTATGCCGCCCCGGTTGAGACCTATGCCACCAATGTCATGGGGACCGTGCATCTGCTGGAGGCCTGCCGCACTGCTGCACCTTCGCTGCGCTCCATTGTCGTGGTCTCCAGTGACAAATGCTATGAGAACCGCGAGCAGATCTGGGGCTACCGGGAAAGCGACCCCATGGGGGGGCATGATCCCTATTCCAACAGCAAGGGCTGCACCGAGTTGGTGACCGCCTCTTACCGCAGCTCCTATTTTCCGCCAGAGCGCCAGCAGGAGCACGGGGTGACCCTGGCTTCGGGGCGGGCGGGGAATGTGATCGGCGGCGGCGACTGGAGCCCGGACCGGATTGTCCCCGATGCCATGCGCGCCTTTGCCATGGGCGGCACCCTACATCTGCGCAACCCCGGCGCGCTGCGCCCCTGGCAGCATGTGTTGGACCCGCTGGCAGGCTATCTGCGCCTGGCTGAAATGGGCTTTTCTGCACCAGAGCTCTGCGCCCGCGGCTGGAACTTTGGCCCGGATGATCAGATGACTCTCTCCGTTGAGGAGATCGTCACCGGTTTTGCCCAGACCCTGGGCCCGGCGTTCCGCTGGGACAGTCAGGCAGGCGACGGGCTGCACGAGGCCCATCTCCTGAAACTGGATTGCACAGCGGCGCGGCAGCTCCTGGGCTGGCAACCACAGCTGGATGCAGCAGAGATGACGCGCTGGACCGCAGACTGGTATGAGGGTCAGACCCCAGAGCAGAGATGCGCCGTCACCGCAGAGCAAATCACCGCCTATCGAGCCCGACTGGCAGAGCGGTGAGGCCTTGCCGCTGCAGCCTTGCAGCTTTCACGCCTCACCCTGCTCAGCCCTGACCTATGCCTTCCCCTCGGGTGCTCGGGCGTAGATATCTTCATATCGGATGATGTCATCCTCCCCGAGGTAGCTGCCGGTCTGCACTTCGATCAGCACCATGGGCAGCTTGCCCGGGTTTTCCAGCCGGTGCACCGCCCCCAGCGGGATATAGACCGATTGGTTTTCGCTCAGCAGTTTCACCGTCTCATCCACCGTGACCTTGGCGGTACCAGCCACCACGATCCAATGCTCAGAGCGGTGGTGATGGCTCTGCAGGCTCAGCGCAGCGCCAGGGTGCACATGGATGCGTTTCACCTGAAAGCGCTCCCCTACCACTAGGCTCTCGAACCAGCCCCAGGGGCGGTGATCCTTGGGAAAGGCCTCTGCCTGATGCGCCGATTTCCCCTTCAGCGCTGCAACCGCCTGTTTCACATCCTGCGCACGAGAGGCATCCGCCACCAGAACCGCATCGGGCATGGCAACCGCAATCACATCCTTGAGGCCAATGCCCACCAGCTCCACAGCGGGGTCTTCTGAGCGCAAGAGGCTGTTGTCACAGTCCAGCGCCGTGGCATTCTGCGAGGTCACAACCCCACGCGCATCCGGCCCACTCTCGCGCCAGACCGCATCCCAGCCGCCCAGATCGGACCAGCCCGCAGCAAAGGGCACCACAGTCAGATTGTCGGCCTTTTCCATCACCGCATAGTCGATGGAGATATCCGGGCAAGTCGCCCAGGCCGCGGGATCCAGCCGGAAGAAGCCCAGATCCGCCTGCCCCTGATCCACCGCGGCCTGCACCGGCGCCAGGAGGTCCGGCGCATGGGTGCGGAAGGCTGCCAGAATGGTCTGGACCGAGAACAGGAAGATCCCCGCATTCCACAGGAAATTGCCCGAGGCCAGCATATCCTCTGCCGCCGCCTGCGCGGGTTTTTCGACAAAGCGCTTCAATCCGATGGCACGGGGGGTGAAATCACCCGGATCCTCTTCCAGCTCCAGATAGCCATAGCCGGTTTCCGCATGGCTGGGCTTGATGCCAAAGGTGACGATCTGCCCCGCCTCAGCGGCCCCCTGCCCGGCAGCAACCGCCGCGCGGAAGGCAGGCGCATCCGGCACCACATGATCCGAAGGTGCCACCAGCATCAGCGCCTCGGGATTCGTTCGCTCCAACCAGAGCGCCGCCGCCAGAACCGCAGGCGCCGTATTGCGCCCCGAAGGCTCGATCAGCACAGCCCCCGGATCAATCCCCGCCGTGCTCAGCTGTTCGGTCACGATAAAGCGAAAATCGGAATTGGTCAGCACCATGGGGGGGCCATAGCCCGGCCCCGAGAGCCGCTGCGCCGAGGCCTGAAACAGGGTGTCTTCCCCCACCAGCGGCACAAATTGCTTGGGGTAGCTCTTGCGCGACAAAGGCCAGAGCCGCGTGCCGGAACCGCCGCACAGAAGAATGGGGGTAATCATAACCGTACCTCTTTGAAATCACTTGGCGCGCAGGTTATCCAGCCCCTGCTCCAGGAACCAGCGGTAAGTGCCCTGAATGCCCTCTTCCAGGCCGATTGACGCTTTCCAGCCCAGCCGCTCCAGCCGCGAGACATCCATCAGTTTCTTCAAGGTGCCGTCGGGTTTTGACGGATCGGTGCTGATCCGCCCCGCAAAGCCAGTGACCCGCGCCACCATCTGCGCCAGCTCCAGAATGCTGATATCGCTGCCAGAGCCCACATTGATATGGGAGAGCATCGGCGCGGTCTCACGCGCGTAGATCTCCGGATCCAGGTCCAGCACAAAGAGCGAGGCCGCCGCCATGTCCTCCACATGCAGGAACTCGCGCATCGGCTTGCCGGAGCCCCAGATCACCACCTCCTCGAGCCCGGCCTCAGCCGCCTCGTGGAAGCGCCGGATCAGGGCCGGCAGCACATGGGAGTTCTCCGGGTGGAAATTGTCGCCGGGCCCATAAAGGTTGGTCGGCATCACCGAGCGGTAATCGCTGCCGTACTGACGGTTGTAGCTCTCGCAGAGCTTGATGCCGGCGATCTTGGCCACCGCATAGGGCTCATTGGTGGGCTCCAGCACGCCCGTCAGGAGCGCATCCTCGCGCATCGGCTGCGGCACCGCCTTGGGATAGATGCAGGAGGAGCCCAGCTGCAGCAGCTTTTTCACCCCGGCCTCATAGGCCTGATGGATCACATTGCATTCCATCATCAGGTTTTCATAGATGAACTGGGCCGGGTAGCTGTTGTTGGCCAGGATGCCGCCAACCTTGGCCGCCGCCAGAATGACCTGATCGGGTTTTTCCGCCTGCATAAAGGCGCGCACCGCGGCTTGATCGGTCAGATCCAGCTCGGCGCTGGTGCGGGTCAGCAGCTCCAGGTCTTCGCCCGCCGCCTGGCGTGCCTGCAGTTGGCGCAGAATGGCGCCCCCCACCATGCCGCGGTGGCCTGCGATATAGATGCGCGTGGTCATGTCTTGATCCTCGTCACGGAAAGAATGGGAGGGGCCGGAGCCGGAACCCCGCTCCCGGAAGCAGGGCTGGGGCCCCCGGAGGGCCGTCGTCTCAGGGGGCCCAGGGACTCAGCGGCTCAGCTCTCGATGCTGACCGGCAGATCCATGCCATGCTCTTTCAAAAGCGCATGGCGGCGGGCGGTTTTCAGGTCTTCGGCGACCATCTCGGCGCACATCTCTTGCGTGGTGATCTCCGGCTCCCAGCCGAGGCGCTCCTTGGCCTTGCTGGGATCGCCCAGGAGGGTTTCCACCTCGGCGGGGCGGAAGTAGCGGGGATCAATGCGCAAGACCACATCTCCGACCTTCAGCGCCGAGGCCTTGTCGCCTTCGATGGCCGCCACAGTGGCAATCTCATCGACGCCCTCACCGCTGAATTCCAGCGTGATGCCCAACTCTTCGGCTGACCACTGGATGAACTGGCGCACCGAATATTGCTTGCCTGTCGCGATGACAAAATCCTCTGGGCTGTCCTGCTGCAGCATCATCCACTGCATCCGCACATAGTCCTTGGCATGGCCCCAGTCGCGCAGCGCGTCGATATTGCCCATATAGAGGCAGGGCTCCAGCCCCTGCGCGATATTGGCGAGGCCACGGGTGATCTTGCGGGTCACAAAGGTCTCACCGCGGCGCGGGCTCTCATGGTTGAAGAGGATGCCGTTGCAGGCATAGATGCCATAGCTCTCCCGGTAGTTCACCGTGATCCAATAGGCATACATCTTGGCCACAGCGTAAGGGCTGCGCGGATAAAAGGGCGTGGTCTCGCGCTGCGGGGTCTCCTGCACCAGGCCATAAAGCTCGGAGGTGGAGGCCTGATAGAAGCGGGTCTGGTTCTCCAGCCCCAGAAAGCGGATCGCCTCCAGCAAGCGCAGCGTGCCCATGGCATCCACATCGGCGGTATATTCCGGGCTCTCGAAAGAGACCGCCACATGGCTCTGCGCGCCGAGGTTATAGACCTCATCCGGCTGCACATCCTTCAGGATCCGCGTCAGGTTGGAGCTATCGGTCAGATCGCCGTAATGCAGCTTGAAGCGGGCCTGATCCACATGCGGATCCTGATAGATGTGATCCACACGCTCGGTATTGAACGAAGAGGCCCGGCGCTTGATCCCATGCACCTCATAGCCCTTCTCCAGGAGAAACTCCGCCAGATAGGACCCATCCTGACCGGTGATCCCGGTGATCAATGCTCGTTTCATCTGTCATTCCCCTTTGATCTTGCCCGCAACGGACCCCTTATAGGGGGGCCCTTTGAATGCCCGTTCTGACCAAAAGCTAAGGCCAAGTCCAGAGCAGCGCCACAGACATAGGCCTAAGATCGCTCTGACAGCCTGCTTTCCCCCTTTTTCAAGCCCACTCAAAAGCAGCGACAGGGCTCCTTGGGGCGACATGAAACCACAGAATGAGGTCAGGAAAACGCAAGGCTTCGCCCTTGAACAGCGAGAACAGAGGGAAGAGAAGGACAGGGCAGGGGGTGGCGCCGGGATCGTCAAAATGTTTCGCGCGCGAAACAATGAGGCAGCAATGCTGACCTAAACAAGGGTACAGAAACAGAGCCCAACACGGGCGATAGAGTCAAAAGAAAAGGGCGCCAAACCGGGCGCCCTCCTATATTTTCTATCGATTTCACTCCCAAAAGGGCAGTTGCTCTTCCGCTTCACCGGTTCCGCAGCCAGGCCTTGAGGTCCTCCAGCAGAGCACCATCAACGGCAGAGCCACTCAGCTCGATGCGCTGCGCATCAGCGCTGTAGCCCAGGCGCAGCCCCGGAGCCGCCTGTAGTGAGATCCGCTCTCCCTTGGTGTGGCTCGGCTCGGACGTCCGGATGCGCGGCTCAGACGGGGTTGTGACCTCCTCTTTCACCGGGGGCCCCTCAGGCTCTGAAGCATGATTTAGAGCCGCTTTTTCGGGGGCTACTCCCTCTTCCAGTGCGGCATTCAACAGAGCAAGCTCTGCCGCGGCATCGGCGCGCGGGGCTGCCTGCAGCCGGAATTTCAGCCGTTCGGCAAAGCCCTCATCCTCGCTCAGGCGGCGTACCAGGGACAGGCCCAGTTTCTCGCTGATGGCAGCCGGGAAATAAAGCACCGCGTCCAGCGCCTCGACCAGGGTGATGAATGTGCCGATCTTGGAGCGTTTGGCGCGCGGCACATTGGCAAAGAGTTCCTGCAGGGCTTTGCGCTGATTTGGAAAGACCCCTTCCTTCAGCGCGCGCACCGCGATGCGGGCGCGTTCGTAATGGGAGAGATTGACCCGGATTTCATTCTCTTCGACCATGGCCACATAGGCCGCTCCGGCGCTTTCCGGGCGAATGACCAGGGCTTTGATCCTGGCGAATTCAGGCTCTGATCCTTCGGCATAGAGCCTACGCAGCGCTGTCAACCGGCGCCAGCCCGAGATCAGCCCCCAGGCTTTGCCATCCAGACGACCGGAGAGCGGCACCACCTCGATCGGGCTTTGTTGACCACGCGCGCGCAGAGAGCCCATGAGGGCCTCCATCTCTTCTTCGTCCTGATGGATGCGGTCGCGCACCAGATGGGTCTCATCGATGGCATCGAGTGCGATCTCTTCCACCATCAGGCCCTTGGCGCGGGCATTTTGCAGCACATCAGAGAGTTCCTGCAGGGCAGCCTGGCTCGCCGCCTCAGAGGCGACCTGCGCAATCGGGGCCGGCGCGGCAGAGGCCGTGGGCAGGGGGCCGGAGAGGGCGGATTTTGTCTCGGGCGCAGTGGCCAGATAGCCGGGCTGGGCGGGCGAGAGTCTTTTGCGTTTTGCCATTGTCCAGGTCTCCCCTGAGTTTCTCTGAGCGCGAGACTTTGCGCATTTTTCCTTGTTAGAGCCTTAGGCGGGCGTACGCTCTGCCTGCTCTTCCGCCGTCTCTTGCAGCATCTCCAGCTCTGCCCGGCGCCAAACCCCCAAGAGAAGCCGCTTGAAGGCCGCATAGGTGGCATCAAAGGTTTCGCGTCCGCGCGCATAGGTCTCGCGGTTGAAGTCGCGATAATCCGCTTCATAGATGCCAGAGACCTGCTCCCCGGCCTGGCCGATGAGGGCGGTGTAATCCTGCTTATGCGGTGACAGCACCGGGCCCATATAGGCCTGCATCAGCCCTGCGAGTTCGCCCTGCTGGGCGCTGTCATAGCGGGTGATCACCGCGCGCACCGCATCCCATTCAAAGCCCATCTCGGGCCGACCCAGAGCGCGGGCCGCGAGGTTCTCCCCTTCTTCGATACTGGCAAAGGTCGAATGCAGCATGTCAAAGAAACGCCCGGTCGAGTCGAACTCCAGAAAGGAGGCCCCCATGGGCACCAGGAGGATATCCGAGGCCGCCAGCCCGTTGATGGTCAGATACCCCAGCGCGGGCGGCGTATCGATGAAGATGACATCGTAGTCCTCCAGCACGCCGTCCGCCTCCAGCCGATCGGTGAGCGCATCCCAGAGCTTCCACGAGCGCGCGGCCATGCGCCAGACCGGGATCTGGAACTCGGCCCAGTAGAGGTTCAGCTGCGCGCCGATGAGATCGATATTGGGCCAATGGGTGTTCTGGATCACATCCCCGGCAGTCATCTCCATGGCGGTTGAGAGCGCCTCTTCCAGGGGCTGGGGCGCCTCACCGCGGTCGAGGCGCCGCTGGTTCTCCATGCGCAGATGTTCGCCGTAGTGACGCGCCAAGAGCGGGAAGGCGGTCTGCCATTCGTCCTCAACCTTGCCGCCAAAGATCGAGGTCATCGATCCCTGGCTGTCGAGATCAATCACCAGAACCTTGTAACCGTCCAATGCGGCGGACATGGCCAGATGCGCGGCGGTGGAGGTCTTGCCCACGCCACCCTTGAAGTTTGCCACCGAGACCAGTTTGGCCGGCAGGCCCTTGGGGCGATAGGGGGTATAGTCCTTGGCCTTGGACCCCTGCGCCCCAAAGAAGGCGCGTAGGCGCAAGACCTCATCCAGAGTGAACCATTTGGCGCCGCCCTCGGTCTCGACCCGGCCTTGGGGCAGATCTGGGTTGGCCTTCAGCACCCGGCGGAAATGGGCCTGGGCCACGGGGATCAGATAGCGGGTGATTTCCCAGGTGGAGAACAGCCGCAGTTCCTTGCGCCCCTCTTCGTTCATGCCGCGGCTGGAAAGATCCGCCCGGCCACGGGCGCAGCCCTCCGCGATGCCGGCAAAGCCAGCGGTGCTGGTGGGGGTGTCCAACTCGGCCAGAGCGGCATCGGGATCGATGTTGAAATAGGGAGGCAGCGCGCTTGCTGCTTTGTGGATATCTCTTGCCATGCGGATCTGCCCATCTGCCCGGAGTGGTGCTGTTGCCCGGTGCTGCTTTTGTGAGCAAATCACCGATGTATCGCCTTTTTCCCTGAATATCAGAAAAGGCGATACATGGGAATATTCCCTGCACATCTTTTTCTTTTTCTAAGCAAATCAGGGGTCTGCGGCAGGGTAAATCGGCCTGTTTTGGGGCGTGGAAATTTTTCTGCCCTGTTATTTATGAGTTATATATAAGTTAAAGCTCAAAGCCTGTCGCTGCAAAGCCCTTTTTTCATTGGGGTTTGGGGGCAAATTTTCGGGATGAGTGACTCTGAAACCCCGATAAAACGACTCCAAACCCCCGATCTTGTGAATCCGGAACCCCGTTGCGGGGGCATGTGGATAACTCTAGGGTGGGCGTAATCAAAACCACGATAATGATTCACCCTGGAAGAGAGCCCTGAAGGGCCAGAAACCAGGCGTGTAGATGGGCAGAAGAGCATGGGCACAGCACTGACAGGGGGAGCATATCCGCCCGAGGGGCAGGGGGATTTTTTCCTCTGCGATATCTTTGGTGCGATCCCCAAAAACGATCTGGCCTCGATGGAGCATCCGCTGTTCTCGCTGGCGACCCGGCCGGACCGGCGCATTCTGAACTATCAGCACAATGGCGCCGAGATCACCGTGACCCCCAGCGTCAAAGGGCTGGCGACGATCCATGACAAGGATATCCTGATCTTCTGCATCAGCCAGCTGATGGCGGCCTTGAACGCAGGTCGCCAGGTCAGCCGCACCCTGCATCTGAAGGCGCATGATCTGTTGCTGGCCACCAATCGCGAAACCTCGGGCGATGCTTACCGGCGGCTGCGCGAAGCCTTTGAGCGTCTCGCGGGGACGCGGATCACCACCAATATCGTCACCGGCGGCCAGGAGGTCACGACGGGTTTTGGCCTCATCGAGAAATGGGAGATCGTCAGGAAAGCACGCGGCGGCAAGATGGTCAGCGTGGCGGTGACGCTCTCGGATTGGCTTTATCGCGCGGTGCTGTCGAAATCGGTGCTGACGCTCAGCCGCGATTACTTCCGGCTGAGGAAACCCCTGGAGCGGCGGATCTACGAGCTGGCGCGCAAACACTGCGGCCGCCAGGACAGCTGGCAGATCTCGGTGGAGACCCTCTTGAAGAAATCCGGCTCTGCCAGCCCGCGCCGGGTTTTTCGCAAGATGCTGCGTGACATGATCACCGCCCAGCCCTTGCCGGATTACGCCATGGAGGAGCTGCCCGGCGATCTGATCCGCTTCAGCCAGAAGGATGTGGTGGTGCAGGGCAGTGCCAATGCGCCACAGCTGAAGCCTGCCACACTGGAAGAGGCGCGGGTGCTGATGCCCGGCGCTGATGTCTACGCGCTGGAGGCGGAATGGCGCGCCATGTGGGCGCGCTCCGGTAGCCCACGCCTGCGCCAGCCCGATGCGGCTTTCCTGGGCTGGGTCAAGAAACGCGCTGCAGAGTAGCGCGAGAGAGTGGCACCCTGTTTTTGGCGCGCCGGCGTTTTCAGGCGGGCTGGCCAGTCAGCTCCCGCTCAAAGCGCCAGACCGTCAGGGTGAAACGGCCATTTGGCACCTCCAGCGCCTCATCCGTTTCGCCGGTGCAGATCCAGCCGCAATTGCGATAGAACTGTGCTGCGCGCTCATTGCCGATGGAGCAGGCGAGAATGGCGCGCTCATGGCCTGCGGCGCGGATGAGGTCTTCGGCGTCCTGGATCAGGATCTGTGCGGTGCCAGTGCCGCGCGCCGCTGGCGCCACATAGAGCTGATAAAGCTCATTGCCGAGGATCATGGAGAACCCCATCAATTGCCCCTCGGCCCAGGCCACACGGGTGGCGGGCAGGTGCTTGGTCAGCCGGGTCTGAAAGCTCTCCAGAGTTCTGAGCCGGGTCAGGGCTTCGGGCACGATGGCGGCATGGGCCTCTTGCCAGCCGTTGTTCCAGAGGACGGCAAGGGCGGGGATATCTTCGGGGCGGGCATGTTTCAGGGTGATCTGCATGGCAGCACTATGAGGGGCAGGCCCTGTTGCTGGCAATGGGGGCACCCAAAAGAAGGGCGCCCCAGGAAGCAACCTCCGCAACGGAATAAGGCCCGTGAAAAAGGTCCCTGAAAAAGGCCCGTGAAACAAGGTCAATACGTGTGACCCAATGTTTCGCGCGCGAAACAATCCAGTGGGCGCTATCCGGGCCTGATAGACACTGATTTTTTACATCTCGATCCGTTTGGCAGCGGGCACCAGGGAATTGATCTGGGCGATATGCTCGGGCAGGCAGCGGTTGAGAAAATCGTAGTGCTCCACCACATGGGCGCGGGCATTTGGTCCCAGATGGGCATAATCCCCGGGGCGGGCCAGCACATCCACAACCTGATCTGCCAGGGCCTGGGGATTGAAGAAATCCACCAGCATGCCGGTTTCCCCATGGGTCACGGCCTCGCGCACGGGGTCCACATCAGCGGCCACCACGGTGGCCTGCATCGACATGGATTCCAACAGCGACCAGCTGAGTACAAAGGGCATGGTCAGATAGATATGGCAGCGGCTGATGCGGATGATGCGGCAGAGATCATCGTATGGCACCTTGCCCAGGAAATGCACCCGGCTCCAGTCGATGTTGCTGCCCAGTTCCTCTTCCATTTCGCCGCGCAAGCCACCGGGGTGTTTGCTCTCGGTGCCGTAAGAGGTCTCATTGCCGCCGATCATCAAGACGCGGGCCTTGGGGCGCTCGGCGAGGATCCGGGGCAGGGCGCGCATCATGATGTGAAAGCCGCGGGCGCGTTCCATATTGCGGGCGACATAGGTCACCACCTCATCATCGCGGGTGAGTGGCTGCCCCAGTCGCCCCAGCCCGATGGAGGCCGCGGGATCGGGTAGGAGCCGGTCGGTGCGGATGCCGTCATGGCAGAGATACATCCGGTCATGGAAGCTTGCGGGGAAGCGGTCACGCTGCCAGGCGGTGGGCACATGGCCCAGATCGACGCTTTCGATACTGGCATAGGGCACCGTATTGCGGGCCTTGGCAAAGAAGCCGGCCTGATCATTGGGGGGGCTTTCGGGATCAAAGCCCACCAGCCCGCCAGAGGTGCGGTAGAAATATTCAAAGAAGCCAATGACCGGCACATCCGGAAAGATCTCCTTCATGAACAATAGCTCCCCCCAGCCGGTATGACCGATGATGATATCGGGCTTATAGCCCTCGCTGCGGTGCAATTCGCGCAGGGCAAGGGCGGCGCCCAGACCCGCACCTGCGGCGTTTTCCCAATCCTTGGAGAGACCATAGGAGTCCTTGGTGGCCTGCTGATGCGCCCGGTAGGTGATGGTTTTGACACCGTTCAGCTGCACATCGCGGCGCTGGGTCAGAAAGGCGAGATCATGCGTGCCCCGTGCCGCCAGCCAAGCGAGGATCTCGCGGTATTGGCCGGGCATGTTCTGATGGACAAAGAGAAGTTTCATCGGGTCAAAAAGGCCTTTGCGTGGGAATGGCTCATGCTTGCCGGGGATCGGCGCAAAGTGCAAGCGCCCTGATGCCTGATCATCTGTCCCGGATCTACCGGCCTCCTCTGGGGCTCTGGTCTGAAATAGTTTCAGAAGATTTCGATTGCGTTATGCAGATCGCTAAGGCTCTCCAGCCTCTGCAAGAGCAGCCGGTCACCGCCGCCGAAATCAAACTGCACCCCCAATGAGGTGACCCTGGCAAATTCCTCTACGACGGCGCGGGTATTTGTGGCGCCATCCACCAGGGCAGAGGCAAAATGCAGCTCATCCTGCCAGGGGGTAAAATCCTCGATCAGATCGCTGTCGTGATTTGGGGCAAAGATAAAGCTATCCGCCAGGGTGCCGCCGCGCAGGGTGTCATTGCCGCTGCCGCCCTCCAGATGATCCACGCCCTGGTTGCCATAAAGCGCATCACTGCTGCTGCCCCCCCGGAGCGTATCATCGCCGGTGCCGCCAAAGAGACTGTCGCGCCCGCTGCCGCCCGAAATTTGATCTGAGCCGAAATTGCCATAAAGCGTGTCATCGCCGGAATTGCCAAAGATCTGATCCCAGGCCGAGCCAGCGGAGACCCAATCGTTATCGCGTCCGCCCCGGATCAGATCATCCCCCTCAGAGCCATAGAGGCTGTCATTCCCGTCGCCGCCCTCCAGGTTGTCCCAACCCGAGCGGCCATGGATGGTGTCATTGCCGCTGCCACCAGAGACAAAATCCACCCCGTCGCCGGCGCTGATATAGTCATGCCCCCCTTCGCCATAGAGCGTATCCAGAGAGCTATTGCCAAAGAGGCGGTCATGACCCGCTCCACCGTAAAGCGTATCATTCCCGGTGCCGCCGGTCAGACTGTCATTGCCGCCTTCGCCATAAAGGCGGTCGGTGGAGCTATCTCCTGACAGGGTGTCATTGCCCCAGCCACCATAGAGGTGGTCAGCACCGGTCTCACCTGCCAGGCTGTCATTCCCCATGCCGCCATAGAGCGAGTCATGCGCGCTGCCTCCAAAGAGGCTGTCGTGGCCATCTTCGCCCTCGATGCGGTCGCTGTCTGCCTCACCGGACAGATGGTCATTGCCGGTGCCGCCATAGATCCGATCGGCACCATCGCCGCCTGCCAGGCTGTCATGCCCGCCTTGCCCATAAAGCCGATCCGCCGCCCCGAGGCCCAGCACCGTGTCATTGCCACCGGCCCCGACCAGTTGCTCTGCCGCCGCGGTGCCATTCAGGACCAGGGGGGTATCCGTGGGCAGGGGCGGGCGATAGAGGCCCAGGAGGTCATTGAGGATGAAATCCTCATAGGTCAGGGCGCGCGTATCGGAGGTGATCAATCGCAGCTCATAGGCCCCATAGCGCAGGGTTGCACCATTGCTGTGGCTGGTGATCTGCAGCTGATCCACCGATCTGAGGCCGGCCCAGGCCTGCAGATCGATGCGGTCTTCCTCCGGGTTGAAATCCATCACCCTGCAGCTGGCGCCACTGCGGCTGGCACCGGCAGCGAAGACAAAGATATCCTCGCCTGCACCGCCCCAGAGGCGGCGTTGCGCGGCACCCGCCAGGATCAGGTCATCCTCGCTGCTGCCGCTCAGATCACTTGTGCTGCCCTCCAGCACCTCTCCGGCAGTGGTGCCAATGCTCAGATGGGTGATACCGGGGCGGATCTCTGATGTGGCAAAGACATGCAGGGTATTCCCCTCCAGATGCAGGGCCAGCCCATTGACGTTCTCCAGCCCCAGCCCGGCACTGTGCTCCAGGGTATCAAGGAGGATCAACCGCCCACTGGGCAGCAGCGCAAAGAGCGTCAGCCCATCGTCGCTGCCGCCCGCCACCACGTAGGTCCAGCCATTATGGCTGATGCTCTCGAGCAGGCTGATGCCGCCAAAGCGGCTGTCGCGGCTGTCGCTGACCTGATCCAAGAGGCTGAGGCCGCCGCTGCTGCTGACCCCCATGACAGAGAGGGTTCCGCTGCCCGCAGCCCCGGCCAGGAGCAGGGCACGCCCCCCCACCTCCAAGGCCAGCAGGGTGGAGTTTTGAGACATGCCCACCCCTTCGGCGGCGCCGAGGCTGCTGCGCAGGTTCAACTGCCCGCCGGCGGTCAGCGCATAGCCGCTGATACCGGATTCCCCCTGCGAGGCGGTGAAGACATAGCGGCTGCCGCCCAGCTCCAGACTGGCCATGGCAGAGACATCGCGGGCATAGCTCGAGCTGTTGTCGCCCCGCCATTGCAACCGGGTGAGGCTGCCATCGCTCTGGCGCTCAAAGCTCTGCAGCCCATTGCCACCGGGGGCAGCACCGATCAGGATCTCGCGCCCGCCTACTGGGGTTGAAATCAATGAGGCAAGATCGCCGGCAAAACCCGACTGGCCAGAGAAAAACGCCTCAGAGCGGCTCAGACCAAGGTTGCCCCTATCGCTGCTCGCGACCAGACGCTCCACGGCGGCACGCTCCAGCGCATAGGAGGTAGAGCCAATCTGTGCCGCAACCGTGCTGCTGTTGCTGGTCAGGTGTTCCTCCAGCCGCAACTGACTGCCTGCGAGGTCAAAGACATGCACCCCTGTGCCGCGCCCGGCATGAAGTTGCAGGCTCGCCCCTTCCTGACCAGTCAAGAGGATCGGCGCTGTGGCGCTGTGATACTGTGAAGGCAGGGCAACATGCCCGAGAACCGCAAAACCTGTCATTGACCATCTGACCTGTGAACAAAACAGGTGCAGGCTGGAAGATCTTGGTTAACGGGGGATGGAAGGCGTCGTGATCAAAGCGGGAATTATACTTAGAATTGTTTCCAATTCAGGTCCAATGGCGCAGATCCAATGGGCAGGGCCGGGTAGGGGCGTTCCGCGATCACTTGGCACGTTTCATATTGCTGACATGCAGGGCGATGGCCTCTTCCACATCATCGAAATAGGTGACTTCACCATTCTCCAGCACGGCGCCGGCATTGCAGAGGTTGCGCACTTCGATCAACGAGTGGGTCACCACGATGGCATTGGATTCCAGCATTCGGGCCTTGAAGATGGCAGCACTTTTACGGCGAAAGGCGCTATCGCCCACCGAGGTGACCTCATCCACCAGATAGGTATCGAATTTCAGCGCCATGGAGATGCCAAAGGCCAGCCGCGAGCGCATTCCCGAGGAATAGCTGCGCACCGGCATGTTCAGATGTCCGCCGAGGGCGGCAAAATCGGCGACAAAATCCAGGAGCTCATCGGTGTCGACACCATAGATACGAGCGACAAAACGGGCATTCTGCGCACCGGTCAAATCCCGGTGGAACGAGCCGGCAAAGCCCACCGGGAAGGAAACATTGCCCGAGGAGTGGATGCGGCCGGAATCCGGGTTCATGGTTCCCGAGATCATCTGCAGCATGGTGGATTTCCCCGCCCCGTTGCGCCCCAGGAGGGCTAGGGATTTCCCCTTTGGGATGGTCAGATTGACATCGCGCGCCACATATTTGCGCCCATTGGGGGTGGGAAAGCTCTTGGTCAGGTTCTCCAGTGTGATCATGATTCTGCTCTCGTCTCCGGTCTCTGACTTAGCGCCGGTCCCGCAGAGAATAATAGATCAGCGCAGAGGTGCTCCAGCCGATCAAGAGGAACAGCACCGTGAGCCCCAGAAGCAGGAAGCGGCGGGGGTATTCAGCGCTTTCGGCCAGGGTCGGGTTCAGATAGGCGGCCAGATAGCGGCTCTGACGTTGGGCCTGGGCCTGGGCCGCGTCAAAATTCGACAGGGCGGCAGTGTATTTCTGCTCGGTGAATTCCCGGTCCACGCTGAGGCGCTCGAATTCCGCTACCAATGTGGCATAGCCTTCGCCATTTACGGCTTCGCCGCCGCCAAACTTCTCGCGCTCCTCGCTGATGCGGGCACGGATGGCGGCGATGCGCTGCTCAGACTTCTGCAGCCGCGGGTCGCCCTCTTTGACGGAGGTGAGCAGCAGATCATAATCGATCAATTCGGTGCCCAGCTGCTGCTGCAGGGTCGTGAGCAAACCCATCTGCAGCTGAATATCGGCGCTGGGGTCAACGATCTGAGTGCGCGAGCGGAAGGCGGTCAGCGCCTGGCGTGCTTCCTTCAGTTGTGCCACCGCCACGTCCAGCTCCTCGCGGGCATAGCGGGTGGCATCCTCGCGGGCGATGGCCGAGAGCATATTGATCATCTCGCTGCTCTCTTTGAAGATTTCGCGGGCGATTTCGCGGGCTTCTTCGGGGGTGAAGGCCAGGACCTTCAATTCGATCAGACCGGTGCCCGGCGCATAGGAGATCAGCACCATGCGCTGCCAGTAATCCACCAGGTCTTCGATGCTGCTGTCCGCAGAGAGCGAGAAGATCGGGTCAATCCCGCGGTGGCGGCTATAGAGGCCGCGTAGATCCAGCGTGCGGTCAACCCGCTCCACCAGTTCCTGGGACTGGATGAATTCAAACAGGATATCGCTGTCGGAGGAGCTGGCCCCCGAAAAGGCGCCAAGCCCGCCGAGGAGATCCACCGCCGTGGGCGCATCTTCGCGGCGCACGGTAAAGCCAACGCTGGAGGTGAACTGATCCACCGCCCGGGTCCAGAGATAGCTGCCGGTGAGAAAACTGGGCAGGATCACGCAGATGAGGAAGCTGAGCAGCAAAAGCCAATGGCGGCGCTGGCGCCGTGCAGGACGCGCGGGCGCATAGATCGGATCTGCAGGGGGTTTGGGTTTTGGGGCGGGCTTTGCGGCTGCTTTAGGTTTGGGCTTTGGTTTTTCTGCGGGCTTCTGTGCGGCATTGGCTGCAGGGGCCTCCTGTGCGGCGGAGGCCGCGGCAGAGGGCTGCGGTTTCTTGGCGCTCTCATCACTTGCCGGTTTTGCGACGGCGGGATTTGATTGATTATCTGCCAAACCTATGGTCCAAACAATTGCTTCCTGAATAGCCTATCTGATTTCACAAGCCGCGCGAAAGTACCAGCTTTAATGACAGAGACCTCATCCGCTGCCCTCCCGGCCCCTCAGGCAATTGCGCCAGCGGTGCCGACCAATCTGCGCTATCGGGGGCTGCGCACGATTGTGGCCCTGATCCTGCGGGAGATGTCGACCACCTATGGGCGCTCTCCGGGGGGCTATATCTGGGCAATCCTGCAGCCCGTGGCGATGATCATTCTCTTGACCCTAGCCTTTTCCTTTCTGCTGCGCTCACCCTCTCTGGGCACCAGTTTTGTGCTGTTCTATGCCACAGGCTTTATGATCCTGCGCCAGTTTCAAGAAGTGACCAGCGCGGTAGGAGCCTCTATCTCCTTTAACCAGGCGCTTCTGGCCTATCCCCGTGTTACCTATGTGGATACATTGGCCGCCCGCAGTATTTTGGCGGTGCTGACCCAGATTATGGTCTCGGCTATCATCTTTACCGGTATCTTCATTATCGAGGATATTCGCGTCATTCTGGATTTCGGCCCGATTCTGTTGACCTATGCCATGACGATCCTGCTGGCAGTCGGAATTGGTATCTTCAACGCCTATATGAGTTTCTCTTTCCCGGTTTATAAAATGATCTGGGGGGTGTTGACGCGACCCTTGATGCTGCTCTCTGGTATTTTCTATACCTATGAGGATCTGCCGGTGACGGTGCAGAATATCCTCTGGTATAACCCCTTGATCCATCTCACTGGGTTGGTGCGGACCGGTTTTTATTCGACCTATGATCCGGGTTACATCTCACTGATCTATGTTGCGCTCTTGGGCACAGTGCCCGCCTTTTTTGGTTTCTTGCTTCTGCGTAAATTCAGCAAAGATATCCTCTATAAATAGGCTCTATCCAGGGGATTTGGCCAAGGGATTTGGCATCCGTTTCCAGCGCATTGTGAATGCGGTAGGTCTTGTGAAACAGCAGCTCCATAGGGGGATCCCAGATCGCCACCCATGGACTAGATCACAATGGGAAAGGGCAACAAAAAAGCCGCGCCCCCAGGGGCACGGCCTGCAATCTGTAAAAGACTGTCTTGCTCGCGGGCAGGGATTATTCCGCCGCTGTTTCGTGATCCGCTTTCACCCATTTCAGCTTGTCGCGCTGGACCTGCTCAACCGGCAAAATTTCCTGCCCCTTATAGGCCAGGGCCTGATCCACATGTTTGAGGTCGCGGCAGAGGCGGCGCAGCCCATCGGGCTCCAGGCTGGCAGCGTGGTCGGTGCCTTTCCAGGTGCGATCCAGGGTGAAGTGACGTTCGATATGGGTGAAATGCCCCTTGCCATCCGCTTCCATGGCGCGACCCACCGCCAGGGCGGCCACATCGGCGGCAATACCCAGATGGTGCCCGGAGAAGCCGATGCCTTTGACGGTGGCGCCGAATTTCTCCATCAGATTGCGGATTTCAAAGAGGCAGATATCCTCAAAGGCCACCGGATAGCCGGAGGTGCAGGAATAGACCACCAGATCCTTGGCGCGGCCGCGCTCAGCGTAGAAATTCACCAGATCAACGATCTCCTGGCCGGTGGACATGCCGGTGGAGACATGGATCTCACCGCCGTAATGCTCACAGAGGTAGCCCTGCAGATCATAGTGCTGGTTGGTGGCCGAAGGGATTTTCAGGAGCGGAGGATTTAGCGCCGCCATTTCCTTGGCCGAGGTCAGGTCCCAGACGCTGGTGGAATAGGCGATGCCATTTTCTTCACAGCAAGTGATCAGCTCTTTGTGCTGGTCGGTATCCATTTCCAGGAACTCGCGGTGGGCGCCATAGCTGTCGCCATAGGAGTTCGCCGGATTGGGATGCGGGGTATCATATTGCGCTGGGGTCAGCAGCTCCCGGTTGTGGCGCTTTTGAAACTTTGCGATATCTGCCTTGCAGACATGTGCCGCAACCCGGATCAACTCCTTGGCAATCTCCATATCGCCTTTGTGATTGCATCCGATTTCGGCAATAACCTTCACGGGAGAATGTGTTTCCGTCATAAGACCTGTCCAATGTATTTTGTGAGTTCCGTTCCCTCCCCCTTCGACCTCTGCTGAAGGCGAGGTTTAAGAGAGGTCCGGAATTTCGTCCAAACTGAAGCGGCCCAGGGCCGCAATATCACGCCTTGGTAACGCAGAAAGGCCTGCCGTGAAAGACGATAAATCACCCTCTGTAGTTGCGGCTACCGCCAAAGGTCAGTTTAGCACCCCGGCACCATGGGCCTCCTCTGAACGGGTTTCAGTGATCATGCCGGTCTATAATGCGGAAGCAACCCTGGCGCGGGCCGTTGCCTCGGTGCAGGCGCAGGACTATCCGGATTGGGAGCTGCTGCTGATCGAGGATGGCTCCCGGGATGGATCGGCAAAGATCTGCGCCAGCCTGGCGGGCGCGGATCCGCGCATTCACTATCTGCAGCAACCCCAGAACGGCGGCGCCGCCGCCGCCCGCAATGCGGGCATGGCGCGCGCCCAGGGGCGCTATCTGGCTTTCCTGGATGCGGATGACGAATGGCTGCCACAGAAACTCTCTCACCAGCTGCAATTCATGCAGGAGCAGGGCGCAGGCTTCAGCTATACCGGGTTCTGGCGCCAGCGCGGGGATCAGCGCCATCAGGTAAGGGTGCCTGCATCAGTGGATCGCAGGCAATTGCTGAAGGGCAATGTGATTGGCTGCCTCACCGCGCTATATGACCGGGCCCATTTTGGCACCGTGGAGATGCCCGATCTGCGCATGCGACAGGATTTTGCGCTTTGGCTGAAACTGCTGGCGCAGGGCGGGCTGGCCCATGGGCTGGATCAGCCCTTGGCGGTGCATCACGTGCAGGCCAATTCTCTCTCGGCGCCGCGGGGGCGGGCGATGCGCGCGACCTGGCAACTCTATCGGGGGCATCTGGGGTGCCCCCCTTGGCAGGCTGCTTGGTACATGTCGAACCATCTGGTGCGACGTCTGTTCCGGGGCTAATGCCTTGTGATCCCAGCGATTGGCAAGGCCAGCAATCCGAGATAAGAACCGGTATATATTTTAAAAATCTACGATGACGGCAGGGTGAGTATTTGATGAATTTAGCAAAGAGGCTGAAGGCCGCGACCAAGGGGTTCTTGAACCCGGATCGCGTGGTGAGCCCCTCTGCGGCTGAGACCATGTATCGAGCGCGGGTCGAAAAAGAGCACTGGCAAGAGGCCTTGCCGCGCGGGGAACGCGTTGAGCATCTGGCCCGGAACCTCCTGGCGCAAGCCGGCTGTACTGGCGGAACCATGCTGGAGATTGGCGGTCGCCTCAATCCGCGCCAGGCGGCCTTTCCGAGTTTTGCCTATCAGGCTCTGGATCTCAAGGATGCCCCCGGTGCAGAGGTAGAGGTCATGGTGGGCGATATCACCCATTGTCCGCATCTGGCCGATGAGAGCTATGACTTCATCTTCAGCCTGGATGTCTTTGAGCATATCGACAGGCCTTGGCTGGCAGGGCAGGAGATCCAGCGCCTGCTCAAACCGGGGGGGGTTGCCATGCACAGCACTCTGTTCTCCTGGCGCTATCACCCCTGTCCAATCGACTATTGGCGTTTCTCCGCAGAGGGGTTGAAATCCCTGTTTCCGGATCTCGAATGCCTGCATGCGGATTTTGATTTTTCCGAGCGCCGC
This sequence comes from Roseobacter sp. SK209-2-6, assembly GCF_000169455.1. Classification (GTDB taxonomy): domain Bacteria; phylum Pseudomonadota; class Alphaproteobacteria; order Rhodobacterales; family Rhodobacteraceae; genus Pseudophaeobacter. The sequence goes on from NZ_AAYC01000018.1 coordinate 22,359, forward strand.
CGCGATCTGCGCGGTCGGGACGGCAATCTCATCGAATGTGATGCTCTGGGTGGCTGGCGCGAAAATGTCCGGGTGAACTATGCAGGCATCAAGCGCTGAGCCCGACGCCCAGACCCGGCCGAAGGCCCCTTTGGTCACAGTGGCTGTTTCAACGCTGGGGCAGGGGATCTCTCGTATTCGATTGCCCGCAGCACAGGCAGGTATCTGCTATCTGATCCTCTTGCAGCGCCCCGAGGAGGCGGCTGTTGAGGCCCGAAAACCCCTTGAGGCCCGCTTGGATGTTCAGGTGATTGCCCTGGACAGCATAGGTCTCTCCAATAGCCGTAATGAGGCTCTAATAAGAGCTGGAACGCCGCTTTTGCTTTTTGCGGATGACGATCAGGCGCTGGATCCGGCTGGGATCCTGGCTCTGGCGGATGCGTTTTCCCAGGATCCTGATCTGACCCTTGCTGCTGGCTGGCGTGCGGAGCGTCTGCCAGAGGGGGCATCACCCCGCCAGAGGCTGACGCGGTTTAATTCTGGCCGGATCTGCGCACCGGAATTCATGGTGAACCTGGACCGCATCCGCGCGGCAGGCCTGTGTTTTGACCCAGAGTTTGGCCTGGGGGCCCACCACGGGATCGGCGAAGATTATATCTTTACCTGCGATATCCTGAGTGCTGGGCTCAAAGGGGTTGCCTTTCCGGTGATCACCGGCTCTCACCCTCATGACAGCACCGGTGACAATTGGTCCGACCCCAGGATTATGCGCGCCCGCCAAGCCATGATCACCCGTGTCTTTGGCCCCTGGGCGCCAGTGATCCGACTGGCCTACGCCCTGAAGCACCGTCGGCGTATGGGGGGCATGGGGCAGGGGCTGCGGTTCTTCCTGGGGTGAGGAGCGCATGGCCTGAGAATAGGTGTCTGACATTCAGAGAATATGCTATTTTTCTCTTGGCTAAAGCCGGGAAATTTCCCGCATAGCGGGCTGGTTTTATCCCGTGTTCTTGTGCATAAAGCCCCTATTCATTCACCATTGGCTTTCAGCCGCAAAATGAGATTATCCCCGATGTCGCTGCTTCCTGCTCCCAAAGTTCTAGATTGTACTCTTCGTGACGGGAGCTACGTGATCGATTTTCAGTTCACTTCGGCTGATACGGAAAGCATTGGGGGGGCATTGGACCAGGCCGGTTTCCCCTATATTGAAGTGGGGCACGGGGTTGGCATGGGGGCCTCGGAAACCGGCAATAATGTTGCTGCGGCCAGTGACGCTGACTACATGGCAGCGGCGGCCAAATCCGTAACCTCTGGAAAATGGGGCATGTTCTGTATTCCCGGAGTGGCCAATTTGGATCACGTTCGCCTGGCAGCGGATCACGGGATCGGCTTTATCAGGGTGGGAACCGATGTGGCCCAAGCCGATAGCGCTATTCCCTTCATCGAATTGGCGCGCAAGCTGGGAATCGAGGTTTTTGCCAATTTCATGAAATCCTATGTGCTGGAGCCGGAAGCCTTTGGTGCCCTGGCGGCGCGCTCTTACGATTATGGGGCTGAGATGGTCTATCTGGTGGATTCCGCCGGTGGGATGTTGCCACATGAGGTGCGTGCCTATCTGCAAGCGGCCAAATCCGCCGCGCCAGAGCTGCCCCTTGGGTTCCATGGGCATGATAACCTTGGATTGGCAGTCGCCAACTCGCTTGTCAGCCTCGAAGAAGGAGCGGCCATGGTCGATACTTCGCTACAGGGCTTTGGCCGTAGCAGTGGCAATACGGCAACCGAGTTGTTCCTAGGGGCCACCATCCGCTCTGGATATGAGGCTTTTGCGGAACCGATCGAGGTAATGGATCTGGGGGAAACCCTGGTGCGCCCGCTGATCGAGCGTCGCGGTTTCTGCTCTTTGGATATTGCTGCTGGTCAGGCGCTGTTCCACTCTAGCTATATGCCCAAGATCCTACGAGTCGCGAAACAGAACCGGGTTGACCCCCGGCGTTTGATCATTGAGCTGTGCAAACATGACAAGGTCAATGCTCCGGATGAGCTATTGTCGCGCCTGGCTGCTGAACTGAGCGAAAATCACAATCCACCCCATGTTTTTGTGACCGAGGCGTATTACGGGGAAGAGCAATGACAATGCCCCATGTGAGCCAGGAGTTGCAGCGTGTCTTTGATCAGGGCTGGGAGGCGCCTGCCCTGATCGATGAGGCGCAGGAGCTGACCTATGGTGAGCTCTATGCGCGGGCTGCGGCGATTTCCAACTGGATGTCGCAACAGGGGATCGGGGCCGGAGATGTGGTGGCGCTGCGGCTGAGCAATGGCTGGGTTCTGGCTGCAAGCTATCTGGCCTGCATCCTTGGTGGCCAATGCTTTGTGCCGGTAAACCCGGAGTTGAGCGAAGAGGATCAGGCCTATATCCTGCAACGGGTTTCGCCACGCCTCGTGATTGAGGATGAGACGGCGATCCGAGCGCTGGAGTTTGTCACAGCAACCGGACCTGAGTTTGGCGAAGCGGCTGATACTGCTCGGGCCATCTTCTTTACCGCAGGGACAACCGGTCGACCCAAAGGGGTCCGTCACCGCTTGAGCGGGCTGATGGCTAGTGCCACCGCCTTTAATGCAGCAGCGGGTCTGGATGCGACGGCGCGGATGTATCACGTACTGCCGATGACCTATATGGCCGGTTTTCTGAACACGCTGCTTTGCCCATGGATGGCCGGTGGCTCTGTGGTTCTGGGGCCGCGTTTTGCTCCGGCCAATGCGCTGGACTTCTGGAGCTTCCCCCAGTCTAAGGGCTGCAATACAATTTGGATCACCCCAACGATTGCCGCGGTTTTGGCGCGGATGACGCGGGATCCTGCGATTGCGGCCACTGTCGGAGAGAGCTTCAGCCGGATCTTCTGCGGCACGGCGCCACTGACCTCGCATATCCGTCAGTCCTTCCTGAAGAAATTCGGATGCCCGCTGCAGGAAAGCTACGGTATGAGCGAAGTGCTCTTTGTGGCGCTGCAGAGCCGTGAAGATGCGCTTGTGAAAACCAATGCGGGTAGCCTGCTGGCTGGTGTGGAGCTTAGCTTCCGCCCCGCGGCGGATCAGGAAGAGGTCGAGGAGATGGTGGTCCATGCGCCCTGGTCTCTGGAGACATATCTGCTTGAGGATCGCGAAGAGACACCGCTGACCGCAGCGGGTGGCATGCCCTCGGGCGATGTGGCCAAGATCGATGAGGGCTGTCTTTGGATCACCGGACGTCTGAAGGATCTGATCATCCGCGGCGGGGTCAATGTCTCCCCGGTGGCCATTGAGGACGTGCTGTCCAGCGACCCGGATGTGGCGGATGTGGCGGTGGCCGGGGTCGAGGACCCGGTCTGGGGTGAGGCTATTGGCGCCTATCTGGTGGCTGCTGAGGGCGTTGATCGCGACGCGTTGCAGACTCGTCTGCGCAGTCTGTGCACTGAAAAACTGGCTGCGAGCATGCGCCCGGACCGCTATGTCTGGTTGGACCGGCTGCCACGGTCCAGCGTTGGCAAGGTTCAAAAGTTCCTGCTGAAAGAGGCTCAGGCGTGATCCTTGGTTTTGCGCATTTGATGGTCAATACCGATGATATTGACACCGCCGAGGAGGCCTGGCGCGCGCGCGGGTATCAGCGCAGCGCCTATCATCAGAAAGCGCCGAACCACCCTTCTAAAGAGGCCTATACTGGCAGCTACCACCCCGAACATGATCTCCTGCTGATGGCGGGGGAGGGGCTCTGGCCACTGGAACTGACCTGCCATGGGGCGATTTCCGGGGAAAACCGGCAAATCACCTGGGGCGCGGAGCAGCTGGAGCTGGCCTGTCCGCAACCGGAGCAGCTGCGCGCCCTGTTCGAGCAGGGCCTGGGCTTCAAACCTCAGGAGGATGGCAGCTTGGAACTGGCTGCTCGCTTGCCCAGCTGGCGTTGCCGGGTCTTGGTCGCACAAAGCGATGCCCCCCCTCCGCGTCTGGATGCGGCGGGCGCCACCGGTCTGGCCTTTTATGTGCGCCGGATCGCAGAGGAAGCAGAGACGTTGCAGGCCCTGGGTGCCACCGATATGAGTGGCGTTTTCAACCTGTCCCTTGGCGAGCGCGCCATGAAGATTGCACTGATGCGGGCGCCGGGCGGGCCGCTGATTGAACTGATAGAGTTAGACGCAAAAGCGTTGAGGAGTTGAGCTTATGAGCCGTACCATCGTTGATCTCACCATGCTGCTGGAAGAGGGGATGCAGACCTTCCCGACTCTTTGGCATCCCTTTGTCGAAATCACTCAGCTGGGGCGCCACGGGATTGAGGACCGAGAAACCCGGAAACTGGTGATCGGCACGCATACCGGCACCCATATCGATGCGCCGCGCCATTTCATCGATGGTGGCGAGACCATTGATAATATCACCCTTGATCCAATGGTTGGTCCCGCTTCAGTGCTGGATATGCGCAGCTTTGGCGCGGATGCAGAGGTGCAGCCGGAAGATCTGGAAAAGGCGCTGGCGGGCCGTTCTGCGGAACGCGTCCTGCTGCAATATGGCTGGGACAGCACCCTGGGCACGATGGGCTACTATGATCGTTCTCCCTATCTGTCGGAAGCAGCAGCGCAATGGCTGGTGGATCAGGGCTGTCGCCTCTTGGGTATGGATACGGCGATGCCGGACAACCCCAAGAATGGTCGTGGTAGTGACAACGACTCCCCGAACCACACCATCCTGCTGGGCAATAATGTCCTGCTGGTTGAATATATGGTCAACCTGACCAGCCTGCCGACCGAAGGCGAAGTCTTCCTGGTTGTGGCGCCGATGAAGATCCGTGAGGGCGACGGCGCTCCGGTGCGGGCGTTTGCTATCCTTGAGGACTAAAGAGATGAGCGAATACCAGACTTGGCTGGCAGAATGGTTTTCGGCGCAGGCGCCGGATGTTTCCTTGGCCCCGCAAGATAACTTCTTTGATATCGGCGCCATCGATTCCTTTGGTGTCATCGAGCTGATTGAGGCTGCGGAAGACGCCTTTGATATCCGCTTCAGCAACGATGATTTCCAGGATCGCCGGTTCTCTTCGATTGCCGGGTTGGCGGAGATTCTGAGCGAGAAAAAGTCCGATGCGGTCTCAGTATAATCGATCTGACCTTGATCGGGCACTGGCAGAGTTGCCGATCGCTGAAGGGGATGTGCTGTTCCTGCATTCCAACATTGGCTTTTTTGGTCGCATGGAAGGGGCTGGCTCGATGGACGACATCTGTGCCGCCTTTGTTGAGGCTCTCTTCGAGCGGCTGGGGCCGGGCGGCACTCTGGTGGTGCCGGTCTTTACCTATTCTTTCTCCAGGGGGGAGGTCTTTGATCCGGAGGGCAGCGCCTCTGCCATGGGCGCCTTTTCCGAATGGATCCGTCGCCATCCAGATGCCAAACGCTCCTTGGATCCCAGTTATTCAGTTGCAGCCCTGGGCGCCCGCGCCCAGGAACTGACGCAAAACGCGCCAGAAAACAGCTTTGGTCCAGGCAGTTTCTTTGCGCGCTTCGATCAGCTCGAAGGCGCGATTTGCAATCTGAACTTTGATGCGGGCTCAACCTATCTGCATTATCTTGAGCGTCAGCGGCAGGTGCCCTATCGGTTCGACAAGAGCTTTGAGGGCACAATCCGTGAGGCTGGCATTGAGCGTGCAGCGCAGAGTACAATCTATGTGCGCTATCTCAGCGATGATCTGACCGCAGCGGCTTTTGAACCCTTCCATAGGGTGGCTTTGGAGCGTGGAGATTTCCAGACCCAGGCGCTTGGCCGAGGTCAGATCGGTGTGATCCGCACCACAGCCTGTCGGCAGCTTTTGGATGCGGTTCTTCCAGAGCGCCCCTGGCTTCTAACGCGCGCGGATGGCGCTGGAATAGCACCGGTTTTGACGCCCGAATAATATGGGAATACCGCTGCTTTTTCGGGAAGACAGAGGCAGGTTTTCGGGGCATAAGGGCGCTGAAATTGGGGGGGTAAAGAGAAGTTCCACTTAAGGCTGTACGGGCCAGGTGGCCTTCGCTTTACATGAAAAATACCCTATGCTAGGTAGCGCAAAAAAACAGCCTTCGAGCCCGCGCTACCTTTAAAACAGGTGGGATGAAGGCAAAACTGTTTAACGAATGCTTTCATTCAAGACATAGATATAGAGGAAATGATATGCTCTCTGGTGGTTCAATCCTGATTACTGGCGGAACCGGCTCCTTTGGCCACGCATTTACCAAGATGACGCTAGAGCGTTACAACCCCAAACGCATTGTTATCCTGTCCCGCGACGAGATGAAGCAGTGGGAAATGGCCAAGCTATTCAAGGGGGACAACCGCGTTCGCTTTTTCATTGGGGATGTGCGTGATAAGGATCGTCTCTACCGCGCTTTGGATGGTATCGATTATGTGGTCCATGCAGCGGCAACCAAGATCGTGCCAACAGCAGAATACAACCCCTTTGAGTGCATCAAGACCAATATTAATGGCGCGATGAACTTGATTGATGCCTGCATCGATAAAGGCGTGAAGCGCGTTGTTGCCCTGTCAACTGACAAGGCCAGCAGCCCCATCAACCTCTATGGCGCTACTAAACTGGCATCTGACAAACTCTTTGTGGCCGGCAACTCCTATGTGGGAGAGCATGATACCCGCTTTGGTGTTGTGCGCTATGGCAATGTCATGGGCTCGCGCGGGTCGGTCATTCCCTTCTTCCTCTCCACGCGTGACAGCGGCACTCTGACCATCACTGATGAGCGTATGACCCGTTTCATGATCACTCTGGAACAGGGTGTTGAACTGGTCTGGAAGGCCTTCGACGATATGGAAGGCGGCGAGATCTACGTGCAGAAGATCCCCTCCATGAAGGTGACTGAACTGGCCAAGGCGCTGGCGCCAAATGCCAAACTGGAATACATCGGCATCCGCCCAGGCGAGAAACTGCATGAGCAAATGATTGGCCCTGAGGATTCGTTGACCACCTATGAGTATGACGACTACTTCAAGATCCTGCCAGTGATCCATGAGGCAGCCTCCAATCCGGCGATGATCAAAGACGGGCGCAAGGTTGCAGAGGGTTTCCATTATACCAGTGACAACAACAGCGAGTGGATGACCAGCGAAGAACTTCTGTCCTGGGTGGAACAGAACTCCAAGGAAATTGGTAAGATCTGATGATACCCTACGGTCGTCAGGATATCTCGACCGATGATATTGAAGCTGTCGTCGAGGTGTTGAACTCAGACTTTCTGACCCAAGGTCAGAAAGTCCCGGCCTTTGAAGAGGCTGTTGCAAAGGCCAGCGGGGCTGCGCATGCGGTGGCGGTGAATAGTGCCACCTCTGCTCTGCACATCGCCTGTATGGCCTTGGGTGTCGGACCCGGAGATCGGGTCTGGACCAGTCCTATTACTTTTGTCGCCAGCGCCAACTCTGCCCTCTATTGTGGGGCAGAGGTGGATTTTGTCGATGTGGATGCGCGCAGCTACAATATGTGCCCGAAGGCTCTGGAGGCCAAGCTGCAGCAAGCCGAGGCCAGCGATCAGCTTCCCAAAGTGGTGATCCCGGTCCATCTCTGCGGCCAATCCTGCGACATGGAAGCCATTGGCAAGCTGGCACTGCGCTATGGGTTCAAGGTCATCGAGGATGCCTCCCACGCCATTGGCGGGGCTTACCAAGACCAGCCGGTCGGATCTGGGCGCTATTCCGATATCACCGTCTTCAGCTTCCACCCGGTCAAGATCGTGACCACCGCAGAGGGTGGCGTTGCGGTGACCAATGATGCGGCTCTGGCCCAGAAGATGGGTCTGGCACGCAGCCATGGTGTGACCCGTGACCCGGATCTGATGGTTGGTGAAAGCGATGGCCCTTGGTACTATCAGCAGGTAGATCTAGGTTATAACTACCGTATGACAGAGCTGCAGGCGGCTTTGGGGCTTAGCCAGATGACCCGCCTTGAGGAATTCGTCAGCCGCCGTCATGTGCTGGCCAAGCGCTACAATATGCTCTTGGCGGATTTGCCGCTGATCCTCCCCTGGCAGCATCCAGAGACCTATTCAGGACTGCATCTCTATGTGGTGCAGGTGGATGATCGGACCTGTGATCTGTCGCGACGCCAGGTCTTTGAGGCGCTGCGTGCCGCTGGGATTGGCGTGAATGTGCATTACATTCCTGTGCATACCCAGCCCTACTATCGTGACCTGCGGCCGCAGGGATATGATCCGCTGCCCAATGCCATGGGCTATTACAGCCGAGCCATCAGCCTGCCGATGTTCCCGACAATGACGGAAGAACAGCAGGATCAGGTGGTAAGCGCGCTTACGCAGATCCTGAACTGATGGCGATTGCAGTCATTCCCGCCCGCGGCGGCAGCAAGCGGATTCCGAGAAAGAACATCAAGCCTTTCTGCGGCAAGCCCATGATCGCCTGGACCATCGAAGCCGCGGCGCAGAGTGGCTGTTTTGATCGTATCATCGTTTCGACTGATGACGCCGAAATCGCTGAAGTGGCCCGGGATTGCGGGGCCGAAACCCCTTTTGTACGCCCGCCGGAGCTGTCGGATGATCACACCGGCACCGGACCCGTGGTGGCCCATGCCATCCAATGGCTGGGACAGGCGGGCAAAGCGCCGGATCTGGCCTGCTGCCTCTATGCCACGGCGCCCTTTTTGCAGGCGGAAGACATCCGGCGCGGCTATGAGGTAATCCAGGAACAGGGAGCCGATTATGCCTTTTCGGTTGCCAGCTTCGCCTTTCCGATCCAGCGCGCGCTCTACCTGACCGAGGCGGGGCGGCTGGCCATGTTCCAGCCCGAACATCTTGCAACCCGCTCGCAGGATTTGACCGAGGCCTATCACGATGCTGGCCAATTCTACTGGGGCACCGCCCAGGCCTGGTGTGAGGAGCGGCGCTTGTTTGACACGGGCTCAATTCCGATTGTGCTGCCACGCCACCGAGTGCAGGATATTGATGTGCCCGAGGATTGGGAACGGGCCGAGTGGATGCTGAAGGCGATGCAGCTGCAAAAGGCAAACGCATGAAGGTCGCAATCCGGGTCGATGCCTCCATCCAGATCGGGTCCGGGCATGTGGCGCGCTGTCTGACACTGGCCGCAGTTCTGCGCCAGGCGGGGGCAGAGGTCCTGTTTCTCTGCCGTGACCACCCCGGCCATATGGGCGCTTTGATTGAGAACCAGGGCTTCTCCCTCGCTCTGCTTCCGGCAACAGCTGCTCCTGCTGGTGAGGGGTCGGATCTGGCCCATGCGGCTTGGCTGGGGTCTTCGCAAATGACCGATGCAGAGCAGTGCCAAGCGGCGTTGCAGGGGTTTGGGCGTCCGGACTGGCTGATCGTGGATCACTATGCGCTGGATGCGCGCTGGCAGCGGCGTCTGCGATCAGAGGTTGGGCGCATCCTGGTGATTGACGATCTGGCGGACCGGGACCATGCCTGTGACCTGCTGCTGGATCAGAACCTGGGGCGTGAAGCTGGCGACTATGAGGGGCGGGTCCCTGCTGGCTGTCAGGTTCTCTGCGGGCCGCATTATGCTTTGCTGCGCCCAGAGTTCGCGGCGCTGCGCGAACAAAGCCTGCAGCGCCATCGCAGCGCGCCGCGTCAAGTGCTGATCACCCTCGGCGGGGTGGATCAAGACAATGTCACTGGGCAGGTTCTCTCTGTGTTGCAGGGCTGCAATCTGCCACAGGACATGCAGGTTACCGTCATTATGGGCGCCACTGCTCCCCATGTGGAGGAGGTGCGTCGTCAGGCCCGGACCATGGTTTTCCAATGTGAGGTGGTTGTGGCTGTGTCGGATATGGCTGAACGCATGGTACAGGCCGATCTGTCGATTGGGGCTGCGGGCAGCACCACCTGGGAACGTGCCTGCCTTGGCCTGCCCAGCCTGATTGTGGTTCTGGCAGAGAACCAGACAGGCATTGCCCAGGCCATTTCCGAAGCCGGAGCCGCTCTTTATGCGGGTAAGGCGGCTGAGGCTGATTTCCCGAAACAGCTGCGTCGCGCGGTTCTACAATGTCTGAGCGAGCCGGGGCTCCTTTCCAGGATGGGTGTGCGTGCCGCTGCCATCGTGGATGGGGTGGGGGCCTCCCGCGTGCAACTCGCTATGCAAGGAGAGATTCAGTCGTGAAGATTACCATACTCTGTTCCTCTGAAGACCATCCCATCAATGGGGACCTGGAAGCCTGGGTCGCCCGCTGGCAGGGGCAACATGATATTGAGATTATACGACGGGTTTCCCAAGCGGCAGGCGGCGATCTTCTGTTCCTGATCTCCTGTTCAGAACTGGTAACCAAAGCGGATCGGGACCGCTATCAGGCCGCTTTGGTCATCCACGCCAGCAACCTACCTCAAGGGCGGGGCTGGAGCCCTCATATCTGGCAGCTTTTGGAAGGGCGCACGGAGTTTACGGTGACACTGCTGGAAGCAGAGGATGCCGTCGATAGCGGAGATATCTGGCACCAGCTGACCTGCAAAATTCCTGAACATGCCCTCTGGGATGAAATTAATCAGAACCTGTTTGATGCAGAACTGGCGCTGATGGATTATGCGGTGCAGAATTGGGGGGCGCTCCAGCCGCGCCCGCAGGACAGCAGCATTGACCCAAGCTATTACCCAAAGCGCAGTCCCGCTGATAGCGAACTGGATCCTGCGGCAAGCCTGCAAGAACTCTTCAATAGCCTGCGCCTTGCGGACCCGAACCGTTTTCCTGCATTTTTTAAGCTGCATGGCCATAGCTATAAACTAACGGTGGAGAAGATTTCCGATGACTGACACCCTGTATATTGCCGACCGCGCCATTGGGCCGGATCACCCACCCTATATCATCGCTGAAATGTCAGCCAATCATAACGGCAATCTGGATGCAGCCTTTGCCATTATTGAACAGGCGCAGAAGGCGGGGGCCGATGCGCTCAAGATACAAACCTATACACCAGAGACTATTACCCTGAAGAGCGATGCTGAGGATTTCTGCATCAAAGGCGGGCTTTGGGACGGACGGACGCTCTATGATCTCTATGCGGAGGCTCATACCCCTTGGGACTGGCATAAACCGCTGTTCGAGCACGCCGCCAAATGCGGCATCCCCATCTTCAGCTCGCCCTTTGACACCACAGCGATCGACCTGCTCGAAGATCTTGGTGCACCAGCCTATAAGATCGCCTCTTTTGAAGCCATCGATCTGCCCCTGATCCGCTATGCGGCCAGCACCGGCAAACCGATGATCATTTCCACCGGCATGGCTGATGATGAGGAGATCGGCGAAGCCGTTGCTGCGGCGCGGGAGGCGGGCTGCAAGGAGCTGGTGCTGTTGCATTGCGTCAGCGGCTATCCGGCCCCGGCCGAGGATTACAATCTGCGCACCATTCCGGATATGGGCGCGCGTTTTGGCACTCTGACGGGCCTCTCGGATCACACGCTCAGCAATGCCACCGCCATTGCCAGCGTGGCCCTTGGTGCCTGTGTGATCGAAAAGCATTTCACTCTCGACCGCCAGGGCGGCGGCCCGGATGACAGCTTCTCTCTGGAGCCTGAGGATCTGGTCTCGCTCTGCCGAGACTCCAAGGAAGCCTGGGCTGCAATGGGGCAGGTGAATTACGGGCGCAAATCCAGCGAACAAGGCAATGTCACCTTCCGCCGTTCACTGTATTTTGTGCGTGACCTGAAGGCCGGCGAGGTGATCACTGAAGATGCGATCCGCAGTGTGCGTCCTGGTTATGGGCTGAAGCCCAAATTGGCCGATGCGCTGATCGGCAAACGGGTGAAAAGCGATGTCTCCTGGGGGCAGGCGACCTCCTGGGATGTCATTGAGGCGGATGACTGAGCCCTGCATGGCAGAGCTCTGAAAGAGGTAAGGTAAATGACAGACGGCAGGTTCATGCATGACTTGGCCACCCGGTTGTGGCCAATCAACCGCTCTATTACTGGCAATGGCCTACGCCAGACCCTGGAGATCCTGAAGGAACACCTGCCGGAACTGACCATCACCGAAGTGGCAAGCGGCACCCAGTGTTTTGACTGGGTGGTGCCACCAGAGTGGAATGTTACCCAGGCACGGCTGACCGCTCCAGATGGGTCGGTTGTGGCCGATATTGCGGATCACACCCTGCATCTTCTGGGCTATTCCACCCCTGTGGATCTGCGGCTCTCCCTGGACGAGTTGCAATCGCATCTCTACTCGTTGCCGGACCAGCCCGATGCAATCCCCTATATGACCTCCTACTACAAGGAGCGCTGGGGGTTCTGTATCACCGACACTGCGCGCCAGGCTCTGCAGCCCGGAGAGTATCACGCCCGAATTGAGAGCACACTCGATGCTGACGGCGCCTTGAGCTATGGCGAATTGGTCATCCCAGGAGAAAGCGAGCAGGAGATTTTCATCTCCACCTATATCTGCCATCCTTCGATGGCCAATAACGAACTGTCCGGCCCGGTTGTCGCCACCGCTCTCGCCATGTGGTTGAGCCGTTTGCCCCAGCGCAAATATACCTATCGCTTTGTCTTCATTCCCGAGACCATTGGCTCCATTGCCTATCTCAGCCGTAATCTGGAGGTGTTGCAGAGCCGCGTTATCGCCGGCTTCAATGTCACCTGTATTGGCGATGAACGTGGTTATTCCTACCTGGCTTCGCGTCATGGCGACACGCTATCGGATCGCGTTGTCCAACATGTGATGCAGCATGTGGATCCTGACCATATCCGTTATCCTTGGGAAGAGCGCGGTAGTGATGAGCGCCAGTATTGCGCGCCAGGGATCGACCTGCCGATCACCACGGTTATGCGTAGCAAATTCGGGGAATATCCAGAGTACCACACCTCGCTCGACGACCTGGAGCTGGTTACCCCGGCGGGATTACAGGGTGGCTTAGATGTTCTGCAAAAATGCTGTACTGTGCTGGAGGCGGACGCAGCTTATCGGGTCACGGTTCTTGGAGAGCCACAATTGGGCAAACGGGGGCTTTATCCGAATTTGAGCACCAAAGACACCAAACGCCAAGTCGCCAATATGATGAATTTAATTTCCTATAGCGATGGTCAGCATTCGGTGCTGGATATCGCAGAAAAATTGGATCAACCGTTTTGGGTGCTGCAGCCCATCGCAGAAGTGCTGTATGAGCATAGCCTTCTGGAAAATATATAACGGTAGATTGTTTGAAGAGTAGAACCAGATGACCTTAAAGCCTCTTGATAAATTGATTTTCAACCTCCCCGTTCAGGGGAAAAAGCACTTTGCACAACTTGAGAAAAGAGCTTGGGCTGCTTTGAAGTCAAACCCGCCTCGCGTGGCGGAGGCCGGGTTGTTGATTGAGCGGCTTTTCAAGATGAAAGCCCATTCGCCAGCAGCTCATGACATGGCGACTACTCTGTTGGATCTGGAACCGGATCATCGCTTCAAAAGCGGGATTGCCCGAGAGATACAAATCGCTCTCTTAAGTGCCCAATCAGGGGATCTTGATGCTTTTCTTGCCACCGCATCTGTGATCCGGCGTACCGCTGTGATCAAAAAGAACCTGCTCAGCTGTCTTTTGGCCTATTATCTGAATGAGGTTCGGGCTGGAAATTACCGTCTGACCTTTGACATCAGTAAAATCGTACATAGCGGTTTTCAGCCCAGTGTTATCAGTGCGGCCCTGGAGTTTATCCTTCTCCTGGACAGTGAAAGCGAAAAATATGGCCAGAACACGGATCTTAAAGCCTATCTGGAAAGCAAGACACCTAAATCGCGTCTGTTAGAATTCATCTACACCGAAAAATATCAGGACAGCGTTACGGCATATGAAAAATGCATGCGCTGGATTGCGCGCCGGTTGGATCAGGGGCTGGAGCCTGGGAAATCCCTGACCAAGCTGGGCAATCAGGCAACCATGGCCCTCTATCTGGATCAGAACATCTACTTCACGCTTGGAGACAATGCGATTGGGAAACCGATCATCCAGGAACTGGTAGAGCAGATCCACGCACGGCTTGCGGATGAGACCGCCGAATTGGGGGGCGCACAGCTCATCACCCTGGCCACCGCCTGTGCTGGCCTCTTGCGGTCCTTTAACGAAGACGCGGAAGCCGCGCGGCTGATCCGGGCGACTTTTGAACGGATGAAGGGCAGCTATAGGCAGGCGCGGTTGATTATCTCGGATGGATGCCGCACCCCGCAGCGTGGCATGACTGATATCGCCAGCCAGACCTTGCTTGATCTCAAAGCGGAATTGGTTGCGCGTCTGGATGAAGAATTTGTCCAATCCCCAGAGGAGCCAGTACTGGGCCATGTCATTGATGTCGCCCGTATTCTGGAGGAATTCAACAAAGAGCGTTCTTATGCTCTGCTCAAGTCATTGACCGCGGAAGGCTCAGAGATCTGGGACAATCTGGCCTTTCAACGCACGGTTCTGAGGACACAGAATAGCAAGACCGCTGCGATGGTACGCCCTTGGCTGTTGCAAGAGGGCAAAATCGCGGAACTGGCAGCCTCTCCCGTGGCCAATGCGGTTCTGCAGTATCTTTCCAGCTATGGTCCCGAAGAAGAGTTCCGCACCACCTTGCAGCAGATCAGTACAGAGACCCAAAGCAATGAGGATCTTGCAGGGCTGCGTGTTGTGGGTGCCGCACATCTGCGCGAAGATGAGATCTCGGATGCGATCTTCTGTTCTGCCAAGATTTTGGCGACCTTTGCCAAACGTATGGCTTCCAGTGACAAGACCTCTGATATTCTGCGCTACGTTGGCCATTGCGATCTTTTGAACCGGGCCATGTTCAGGAATGATATTGGCCCGATCTATAAAAAGGTGCCACAGCCTGAAGGCATGAAGGGGATCGTCTTTATGCTCCCTTACTATGCGCATCACGTCAATTTTTCTCCGGTCATGTCACTGCTTGAGCTGAAAAAGCAGGGCTATACGGTGATCAACCTGACCGAGGGTTGTCTGCCCTATGAACCCAGTGGCATTGCCGAGGTCGATCAATTCCTTGGCTGCCTGACCCAGGGCACGCTGAATTACAAGCATGACAAAACTCCCCGCGGTGTGGAGGATCTCTATTTCGAGTGGAGCATTGATTGGGAGGGTATGGATATCCGCTGTTCCGCACCTGGGTTGGAAGACACCAATATGTTCCAACAATTCCTGGAGCGGCTCTGTATCTATAAGCGGGCCTATACGATTGATATCAGCAACCTCTACATGGCGCGCATGCTGACAGCCCTGATCAAGCGCACCGACAATCTGCTGCAGATGTATTATGATATCTTCGAAGCCACCCGCAGCCTGGATGTGAAGGTACGCTACCTGGTGAATGAGGCCTATGCTGCCCCAATGGGTACAATCCGTTTTGCCTGTGCCGACCATGGAGCGGATCACGGGGTGCATTGCCTCTTTGCCCTCAATGCTTATGAGAGTTACTACGGCAAGACCAATGATGGGTTGTCCCATGCCTTGGCGCTTGAGGATATGACTCGCTATGATGCGGTCCGTGCGCCCAATCTGGCCGTGCCTGAAAAATTCAATGCCTGGGCCGAACAGGCCGATCTGGACAGCCTGTTGAAAAAGGCCCAGGATTTTACCGCCTCCAAGCGCAAGCCGAAACTGGTCCCTGAGGCCATCTCCCTGCGTGACAAGCTGATTGCAGATCGGGCCGCGGGCAAATTCAATGTCTGCCTCATCGGCAAGGTGGTGGTCGATCTGGGCGCCTTCCGCCTCTATGATGGGCCTGGCCATCGCGATATGAAAGATTGGATCCACCATTCGGTGGAAGTGGCCCGTGCCAATCCGCATGTGAACCTGCTGATCAAACCACACCCACATGAGCTGAACCAAGGGGTCTCCTTCTACCTGACGGAAACCCTGGCAGAGCTGGCTGAGGCAGAGAATTTCCCTGACAATGTGATCTTCCTGGACCACCATTGGTATTCGATCACCGACCTGGTGGATTTCGTCGATCTGGTCAGCATGTGGAACGGTACATCCTGTCTAGAGCTTGGTGTGTTGGAAATTCCGACAGTCATGTCCAGCCATTATGCCAAGATGGACTATCCCATCGGCTTCGCGCAGCCCCAATCGCGACAAGACTACGAAGATATTCTGACCGGTAAGAAGCGCATTACTCCGGGTGCCCGTATTCCCGAGCTTTCAGCCGGGCTGATTGAATATATCAGCACCACAGAAGTCTCCATTCCTTATGAATATAGCCGCCGCTATGCCTCCAATAAGAAATTGCGCGTCCCCAAGATGAGAATGGATCTGGTTGATCGCTATTTCCAGGAGGGAGACGAATATGTGACCGAGATGGCGGACCGTTTTTTCCGTCATTGACCCCCTTGGAGGCTAGACCCCAGAAGTTGAAACGCAGACGGACAGAGGAGGAAGCGCTCCTCTGTCCGTTTTTGAATTCCTGACAGGAGTGGGATTTATCTTGCCATGTAAGGGCAGGGGGGCTCAGAGGACCTCCACCTGAAAAGCTCGACCATTGAAACGCGTGATTGTCTGCAAAACACGCGTACCCAGATCTCTTGGACAGAACATATCCTCGACCCACTCCGGATTGGGAGCCTGGGCGCGCAGGTTGAGCATATCCTCAAGCGAGGTGATCACACCGCTTTGGGCAAAGAGCCTGCGCATCGGCTCCACCAGCGGATCAACATAGTTGTCGACAAAATCCAGATGCACCATGCAGGGCACGCCCGCGCGCAGCACATCAATGGCGGCGGTGGAGGTGCAGGTGATCCCCAGGGCAGCATTCTCCAGGGCCTCATCCATGGTGCAGGCTGTCAGCCTGAGGTTCGCGGGTGGATCCTGCAGTTCCTTTAGCAACCCCGGGTAGTCATGTTTTTCCAGATGCAGATGCTGTTGGTTTTCATGCGGCAGGTGGCGCAGTTTGATCCAGACCCTGTGATCGGGATTGGCCCGTGCGATGGCAGCCATGGCCTCTAGCATATGCAGGCGTCCGCGCTTGCTGGTGGGCGATAGCGCCTGGGTGAAGAAATAGATGTCGCGGCGTGTGGCCAGATCCGCCGGAGGCTCGATTTCGGGCCTCAGGAAGGTGGGGTGACCAAAACCCACCTCTTGCCACATGCGGTCCTCCCAGTTGGCAGCGCGTTTTTCATAGACCGGGATTTCGCTGGCTGGAAAGAGGTAGACCCCATCGCAGTTGCGGCGGCGGAAATAGCCGTTTTGTGGGAAGAAATCGAGACCTCCCAAGAAGGCCAGCACGCAAGCGCGCCCCGCTGCGGCAGAGATTTCCGGTCGTCGCAATTGGCCACCAAGCGCGCCAAAGACCCGGCTGGTCAGGATCGCCTTGTAGCGCTGATCCAAAAGCAGCTCACGAAAGACCCCTTTGCCATGGATCGCCAAGTCGGGGCCTTCAGGTAAAAGTTGTTCCATCTGCCGATAGGAAAGAGCGTTTTCCTCGACAACCCAGCCCATGTGGATCTTCAGATCTGGATCTGCAGCCCGCAGACAGTCCCGCATGCGCAGGGCAAAGAACAGGGTAGAATCATCGCTGAACAGGAGCAGAACCGGACGCGCCTCAAAGGGCAGGGGGATCTCTTCAGGCGCGTCAGCTGCCGCGGCAGGAGGCTGGTTCATCTGGTCTTATTTCCCTAGGGCGCTGTTTTGAGCCTTGAAAGCTTTCAGGATCTGCATCTGGGCTTTGTTATGGGCGCGGTTCCTGGCCGAGAGATGGGCCGGGTTCAGTGCCTCATGCTGCAGAGCCTGGGCCAGGTGGCGCAGAGGGGCACCAAGAGAGCTGCGCGACAGGCGATAAAGCAACTTGCCAAAACTGGACTGTTTCAATTTTTGCAGCATATGGGCCTGATATAAAAAGCTGGAAGTTGTAGCGGGATTTACATGGCTGGGGGAGCTTTGTAAACAAGAGCAACCGCCGCCCGGCGGTCCCAGCGCTACCCGAATGCCCTGATTTTTCCGGGGTTTTCTTTTCCGGATAGTTCTGCGGATACTTTAAAAGAATATGAGAGTGCCCATGACCAAGACCCCCGCCCCGGCGCCGCAGGATACGGCCTGTATCATTCTGGCACGCGGTGGCTCCAAGGGGGTGCCGGGCAAAAATCTGCGCCCCGTTGGTGGCGTGTCACTGATTGCCCGTGCGGTGCGGGCCGCACAGGCGGCCCAGGGTGTGGCTGCGGTCTATGTCTCAACCGATGATGCGGCTATTGCGGCGGAAGCGCGGCTTCATGGCGCCCGGATCATCGACCGCCCGCCTGAACTGTCCGGCGATACCGCCAGCTCGGAGGCCGGCTGGCTGCATGCGGTGCCTCTGGTGCGCGCAGATCTGGCCCAGCTGGACAAGCTGGTCTTCCTGCAATGCACCTCGCCCTTTATTCGCGGTGAAGACATCGATGGCTGTCTTGGCGAAATGGCGGCGCGCGGGGCGGATTGCGCCCTCTCGGTGACCGAGGATCATTCCTTCCTCTGGGGGCTGGATCGTGATGGGCTGGGTGTCGGCATCAATCATAATGAGCGTGAGCAGCGCCAGCGGCGTCAGGATCTGCCGCCGCAATATTGCGAAAGCGGTGCCATCTACTGCGTCGCCCTGGCGCCGTTTCTGCGGACTGGCCAGCGCTTCTGCGGCAAGGTGGCCCTTTATGTGGTGGATCATCCGCCGATCGAGATCGACAGCCTGCAGGACCTTGCCCTCTGCTCGCAGATCGCCCAGGCCGGCGGGCAGAGCGAAATCGCCCCCGCACGTCTGGCCGGGATCAAGGCCATCGTGATGGATTTTGACGGGGTGCATACGGATAATCTGGTGCTCACGGACCAGAACGGGGTGGAGAGCGTGTGCACCTCGCGCGGCGATGGCATGGGGATGCAGCTCCTGCGCGAAAGCGGGCGCTACCAGATGATGATCCTCTCCAAGGAGCGCAATCCGGTGGTGCTGAAGCGGGCGGAAAAACTGCAGCTGGAAGTGCATCACAGCGTCGATGACAAGGTGGCCGCGCTTGAGGCCTGGTTGGGCGAGCGGGGGCTTACCTGGGCGGACCTCCTCTATGTGGGCAATGACATCAATGACCAGGGCGCCATGGAACATGCGGGCCTCTCCGCCTGTCCCAGCGACTCTCACCCTCAGATCTTGGGGTTGGCCGACTGGATCCTGCCACAGCCCGGCGGCAAGGGTGCCCTGCGCGCCATGGCGGATGTGCTGCAGAGCAACTGGGCGAGTGCCCGGTGACGCGAGACACTGCAGGACAGTTGGAGGGGCGGACCGCGGTGGTCGCGGGCAATGGCGCTTCCATCACCGAGCTGGAGCCCGGGCGGATCCTGGCGGATGATTTCATCATCCGGGTCAATAACTTCTTTTTTGAGCCGGCCTTTTATCTGGGACAGCGGGTGGATCTGGCCTTTATGGCCGGCGACCCCCGGGTAGCACCTTTCATGTTTGAGACGCTTTACCGCTGTCGCCAAGACTATCAGATCGCCGGCTGGAGCAGCCATAACCCAAGGGTGGTGCGGGCCGGGCAGCGCCGCTTTGGTGCGCTTTATCAGCCGATGCAATACCGGGATGACAGCCTCAGATCCGAGGTGCAGCGCCTGATTGTCAAATACCAGCGCCAGCCTACCAGCGGCATCTATGCGGTGCTGATGGCTCATGCCCTGGGCGCCGAAAAGATCATCCTGGCGGGGCTGGATTTCTATACCGGCGCCAAGCGCTACCCCTTTGAGCCCGGGCCCCATTATCGCGCCTTGATGGGACAGGATCTGGGACAGCGGGGGCTGGACCATCACCTGCATGATCTGGCGCTGGATCTCGATATTCTGAAGATCCTGCAGGCGCGGGGGCAGTGCCAGCTGCTGCGTGCCCGCGAAAACCCGGTGCTGGAGGATCTGACCAGTCTGGCCCCCCTCAGAGCCCCCCTCAGAGAAGGCGAGGCCCTGCAGCGCCCGCGCCGAAACCCACCGGTGGACTGGGCCTCTCGCAGCGGAATTTATCCTATTTCACTTTTGAAATTCCTGCGCAGGGGCAGTAGCCTGATGCGGCAGATTAAGAGATTTTGATCAATGACAGATTACAACTGGAGTGAGAGGCTGCCGCTTTGGCTGGCAGAGGAGGCTCTGCCGCTCTGGACCTCGACCGGGGTGGATGCGGCAACCGGCACCGTTTGGGAGGCTCTGGATCATCAGGGGCAACCGCTTGCAGCTATGGAGCGCAGATTGCGGGTGCAGGTGCGCCAGGCCTATTGTTTTGCCCAATCCGAAGATCCGGAGCATCGCGCCCTGGCGCTGCAGCTCTTTCGTTTTGCCATGGACCATGGTTTTGATCCGGAAACCGGCAATCTGGGCGCCATGCTGGCACCGGATTGCAGGTTGCTCAGCGCGCCCCATGATCTTTACGATCTGGCCTTCATGCTGCTGGCTGCCGCCGCTCTGATCGAGGCGGGTTTTGAGGTCGCAGCGGATCTGGCCCGGCTGGAAGCGGCCCTGGCCCGGCTCAAGGCGCCACGCGGCTGGTTTGAAAACCTGGCGCCCCCCGCACGCCGTCGTCAGAACCCGCATATGCATATGTTCGAAGCCAGCACAGCGCTTTTTGCCGCGACTGGTGAAGCGCGCTTCCGCAGCATGGCCGAGGAATGCCTGGCGCTCTACCGGGAGGTCTTCCTAAAGGCAGATGGCCAAGTATTGGAGTATTTCGACACGGATTGGCGCCCCTTGCCTGCCGCCGAACAGGCGGTGGAGCCCGGTCATATGGCGGAATGGATCTATCTGATCGACCGCTATGAGGTGCTCTTGGGCTCAGAAAGCGATATGGGGAGCGGTCTGGACCTGGCGCATCTGTTCCAGGCAGTAGCGCAGTGCCGCGATGCCTCCGGCCTCTTGCCGGACCGGGTCGAGCCTGCGACCGGAACCCGCCGCATGTGGCCGCAGACCGAACTGCTGAAAGCCGCGGTAGTGCTGCGTCGCCGCGGATTGGATCTGCCCCCGGGCTGCGCCCCGGAACAGGTGCTCTCTCTGATGTGGTCCGACTATCTGCAGGTCCCAGTAGCCGGGGGCTGGTATGACAAGCGCAGTGAAACGGGGGCGCTGCTGTCGGACAACATGCCCGCCTCCACCTTCTATCACATCCTGGTGGCCTTCCGCTTCTACCTCTCAAGCTGCCGCAGCCTGTGAGCGATAGCTGAACCGCGGCTCTTGTCTGGGTTCAGCTATCGCTCACAGGGTAGCGCGCTCCCGCTTACAGCAGCAAAGGTTCATAATGAATGTTATGGTAAATATCGTTCCAAACATTGAGGCTGAGGACAGCACGAGATCCAGCTCCTGATGCCGTTTCGGACTGAAACATCTAACAAGACTGGGATCATCTAAAAAAATGCGACGAATTTAATACCCGTGCTGTGTGTTCTACCATCGCGACCATATCCCATGGACGACGAGGTATCGCTATTGAGTGCTGAGCGGCGCGTGCTTTGCGCCAGCGGGAGCCTGGCATCCGCCGTTGGCCCTCCTCGGGGTGCGGATTTGGAGCGGGGGTATTTCACCCCCGACAAGGGCACCAGCCGACAGCTGTTCAGTGCCCAGTGGCCTTACACACAACCACAACCGTCTTGGCCAGAATGACCGCATCCGTACGCGCAGAGAGATTGTGCAGATATTGCCCATCATAAGCCGCACGGTCCGCAAAGGTGCATTCGTTACGGGCACTCACTTGCCAGGCACCGGTAATGCCAGGGCGCAGCGCATAATAGTCTTTACCTGGGTAAAGCTCCTTCTGCGATACCATGATGGGGCGTGGGCCGACCAGGCTCATCTCGCCGGTCAGGACGTTCCAAAGCTGTGGCAATTCATCCAGAGAGGTCTTGCGGATCAGATGGCCTACCTTGGTAATACGCGGATCATTCTTTAGCTTCTGGGTTTCGTCCCATTCAGCCTTAGCCTCAGGACTGCTTTCCAGATAGGTGTTCAGCTTCTGGTCTGCATCTACCACCATGGAGCGCAGCTTCCAGATCCGGTAAGGTTTGCCAGAGCGCCCTAGGCGCAACTGCGAATAGAAGGGGTTTCCGCCATCGCGGGCAATCAGGAGCAGGAAGGGCAGCAGAATAGGAAGAACGATCGGCGCGGCACAAAGCACAGCACAGATGTCAAAAAGTCGCTTCCCAAAGGAGGCATAGAAACCGGCGGGGGAACGCTCTTTCACTTTGTGGGAAAGGGCGGAATCGGCGGACAAAACAACTAAGTCATGCATAAAATAAAAACCTACAGTCTAAGTTATCCACGCACATCCAAAGGAAGGCAGGCAGATCAATTTTTTGGAGATGCGAACAATGGCATCATCAAGGTTATATAAACTTATTTACAAATTTTATGATGCAGGCTTCAACAGTTAATCTGGTGCCCAGGTGCTGAAAGCGCCTGTCACGGTATGAGGGGTATTCCAGCGCCGCTGTCGCGGGGACCTTACACTTGTATTTAATGTTTAAAATCAGAGAATTAGCAGTTTCCATGAGACGATGAAATCGAACTTCAATTCAGAGGCTACTTTCCGGAAATTAAAACAACCTGGAATTGATTTCGCCAATCCTGGGCTGAACTCTCCTGACTTTCCGAGCAGCGGCAAGCAAAAAGAAGATCCGTAACATGATGAAAATATTACACCATTTAAAACTTCACATCCTTAAGCTTGTTTCAGAATTCAAAAATCACTTTTAAAGCTCATTGAGCAAGAAGGGAGAGGCGATTCCCATCTTGCCTCCCCGTTCCTCAATGACTTTTGCGATGGGGAGATCCCAGCATGGGGGATCAATACTGCAATGGACCATTTCCCACTGGAATTTTCTGCCGGGCGCTCCTGCCGGGGTGCCTGAATAACCAAAATCCTGCCGCCGTCACCGCTCCCCCATACAAGTCCTTGCATGACATTGAGGCGCTGCTACGGCCGCGCAGGATCCCCCTCAGCGGGCCATGCACACTGAGCCGAGAGCGGTCCAGGCCTTGCAAAATTGCTTGAAACACTTCTGAAAAAGATCAATACACCCCCTACATTTTTTCAATGCCTTACAACCGAAGAGCTAGGATAGGGCAAAACGAAAGCTTTGGTGTGGTTTGGCGGTTAGTATGAGCAGTAAAACGGGGTCTTTCAGCGGGCGGCAGCAGGCCACCAGCACCTCAGAAAAACTGCCCTTTCTGGCGACGCTCACGATCTTCGTTCTGATGGTGCCCTTGAATTTTGATGTCGGCCCCATCAACCTGTCCACGTCACGCGTACTATTCCTGATCTTTGTACCCCTTCTGACGATCAACCTGTTGCGTGGGAAATACGGAAAAATCAACATCGTTGATCTCTTTGTCCTCTTTCACGTCTTTTGGCTCACGCTGTCTATTTTTATCAACAACCCTGATGTGGCCGTCACCTTTGCCGGATCCAATGCCTGTGCGATCCTTGGTGGGTATCTGGTTGCGCGTGCCTCGATCCGCACATCTGCCCAGTTTCAGACCTTGTGTAAATTTCTGTGCTTTGCTGCTCTGTGCACCCTGCCCTTTGCGGTGATTGAAACGCTAACCAACAAATCTCTGTTGCGTGACCTCATCAATGCAATCCCGGGGCTAAACGAGAGTAGCCGTGCAACCAGTGAGCAGCGTCTTGGTGGGCTCTATCGGGCGCAACTCCTGTTTGCGCATCCCATACACTACGGCTTTTTCTGTTCCCTTATCTTCTCCCTCGGCTTTGTCGCCCTGCGTGATCATGTCAGCCGTGGAGCCCGCAGTTTCTATGCTTTTTCCATTGGGCTATGCTGCTTCTTCTCCCTCTCCAGCGGTGCGGTACTGGCCATGGCCATTCAGGCCCTGCTGATGATGTGGCAAAGCGCGACACGCCGCCTCAAAAATCAATGGAACACTCTGCTCACTGGTTCGGTTGTTTTTTACATCGTCGCGGAAATTGCCTCAGATCGGCCTGCGATCATCGCGATCCTGTCGCGGCTGGCTTTCAACTCTTCAACCGTTTCCATCCGGCAGCGCCTGTTTGAGTATGGCACCGAGCAGATTGGCAAAACCCCTGTCTTTGGGGTTGGGTATAATGACTGGGGGCTGCCGCCCTGGATGTCGGGAAGCATCGACAACTTCTGGCTGCTGCAGGCGCTGGTCTATGGCATTCCCTCTCTCATAGCTTTGGCAGGTGCCACAATCATCCCCATGCTCCTTATCGGGCGCCGTGACTTCGCTAAGGATTCTTCCTTGCAGCATGCCCGCCTGGGCTGGATTTTTACCATGATCAGCATGTGCCTGACCCTGGCCACAGTCGCCGTCTGGGGAGAGATGCATTCCTTTGTGATGTTCATCCTGGGCAGCGGTGTCTTCATGCTGGCGGTTGAGGCGGACCAGGCTGATACAAAACAGGTTGAGGCTGGACCCAGGTCTGCAATACGCTATACCCGTTTTGACCAACAGCCAGGGCCCTCCAGGCGCCGCCAGGGAAACCCAAATACTCGGGAGGGGCGCTCAATCCGCCGCCCCCTATAGTAATTTCCAAAGGTTTTTTATGCGCCCAGATCCTCTTGCACATCGGTCTGAATTACTGGACTGCATCCGCGCTGTCGCGATCGTCATGGTCCTGATCTTTCACGTGGCCACCCGATATCCGCCAGACAGTCTGGATCCGGTGGCTTGGTTTTTCTGGAAAAACGGGTTTCTGGGGGTGGATATGTTCTTTCCGCTCAGCGGCTTTTTGATCACCCGATTTCTGCTGAGCAAAGACCGGATGTCCCGAGTGGGCCCGGCCTTCTTCCTGCGCCGGATTTTCCGAATTATCCCGCTCTATTATGCGGCGGTCGGCCTCTATATCCTTGCCAGTATCGCCACCGGGGTCGATCAGGAAACATTTGCCAATATCTGGGGGCCTCTGACCTTTACAACCGGGTGGTACATTTTCATCTACGGGGCCGAAGCCGTCCCCTATCAGGTCACCTGGTCCCTCTCCGTTGAAGAGCTGGCATATGTGCTGTTTGGTGCCGTGGCCTGGGTCGCACGGCGTCATTTCACACTCTTCATTATCATCTGTTGTCTTGTCTCGGTGGTGCTCAGAACCTGGCTCTATGCGCAGGGGGCCGAAGAAATTCACTTCTTCCCGGCAGCCCGTCTGGATGCCATTGCCTATGGTGGCCTGACAGCCATCCTGATGCGGGACCATGGCGGGCGCTCCCTGCTGTGGCTGCTCGGGCTTCTGGCGGCCGCTTCGCTTTTCGCACTCACTGGTGAGGCTGCCTCCAAAGCCATCTCGCTGACCCAAATTCCCGTGGTCATCTGCTGCATCATTGTCATCTTTGAAACTGCGCTGAAGCCTTTCAGGGCTGCCTGGCTACGCCCGATTGCTCTATATGGCTTCTATTCCTACTTCATTTACCTGTTTCACTTCTTCAACGTGTATCTGCTGTTTGAGATTGCAGAGCGTATGGGCATGCCGCTTCCTTCGCTCTGGCTGATGACCGGGCTGGTGATGATTTTGACCTATCTGCAGGCGGTGCTGTCCTATCGCTATTTCGAAGGGCCGCTCATGCAATATGGGCGACGACTGGAAGGCAGGCTCTTGTCCAAGCGCGCAAACAGCCCCCAGAACACGATGCCAGGTCAATAGAGACAGTAGATCTCATCTGATCCGAGATCTGTCTGAGATCTACAGATTGGTTCGGGGCTGTTTAGTTAGGGCTTGGCTGACGACCCGGGCCCAGTATTGAGCCCTGTATCGGGATTGTTCTGCGCCTTGCGGCGGCCCGCCTCAAAATCCCACCAATCACTTTGCGGCGTTGCTCCCAGGGGGCCCTGCCCCCGTGCCGCAATCGGTCCCATTGCGGCCGGGCGTGCCAGGGCGATCGCCTCTTCCCGGCTGGTTGGGAACCAACGCACTGCACTCAGCGGGCGCAGGGTCGGCAGCTCAGCCAATGCGGCAAAATTTGCGCGCAGCTGATGGGTATTTTGATCCCAGGTCAAATCGGCATTGTTCCAGGCCTGAGCGTGATGCCCACCTTTGTCAGACAGAACGACCCGACCTGCAATATTGGCAAAGACCGAGACCGTATCATCACCGGCCGAAATGAGGATCTGCCCTGCCTTGCGTGTCACCCCATCTCTCACCGTATTCCAGCGCCCATCCCCATCCCGGTCCCCGGGCAGAGGCATCAGGATCGCATTATGATGTATGCGGGCATTCTGTTGTGGCAGATTGGCCGGGCTGATCTGGCGCAGGGACAAGCCCCAGAAGATATTCGCTTCGATTTCCAGGCCGGGCAATTCGGTCCCGCGTGGATCTGCATAAAAGCCCTGAAGGGCGGGAACCGGCGCGATGAGGCGCCAATAGCCTTCCGCCTTGCGGGCCCGGAACTCCACCGCCTCATAGGGCTGCCTGAGGGTCATCTCCGGGATCCGGTTCTTGCCGATGCCATCCCGCGGGCCTGCAACAATGGTCACGGGATGCGGGCCTATATCTCCCTTTTGAATGGCAAAAACCATCTGTTTGTCGCGCCTTTGGATCAACCCAAGGCTCTTGCGCAGCTCTGGCAGGGTAATCACAACAGGCCCATCGCTGGCATCGATACGCAGCAATTCATGATCCTGTGTGGGGCGCAGGGTCATACTGTCTTCGTGATGGGTGAGCTTGAACAAAGCCGACATCGAAACCGGGGCGCGGATCCCTTCGTATCCAGGAAAGAATACATTGCCGCGATAGGTCAATCTCTCGATCCGGGCCGGGTTCTCGCTGCGCCCGCCATGCACCCACATATGGGTTCCATCACCATGCAGCAAAAAACCATCCCCCATAAAGTCATGGGCGGTGTTGTGCTCGATGATGACATCATGGCCCTGGGCTCCGGCCACCATATTGATATTGATCGGATCCGCGATCAGATGATGCATCCTATTGCCCCGGGTGAGGCTGTTTTGCAGCGCCACCCGCAGGCCATAGACAATATGAGAGACCTCTCCGTCCAGGAAGGCAACATCCTCAGCCTTTTCAAAATCCGCCGCACGTATCAGGCTGCGCTGGACATAGCCCAACCGCGCCGGCATGGCATCCGAACGGATGCTGACGCGCTCAAAGGTCAGATCGCTTATAGGTCCCCGGCTCTGACGGGTATCGATAATCGAAACCGTGCGTTTGCGCCCATCAAGGTACCAGAGCGCCTCTGGATAGATCAGATCAATGTCGCGCATGATCAGCTGCCCAGAGGAGATGAGCGGATTTCGGTTGCCGATCCACCAGCGGGTCAGCTGGGTGCCGACCTCGGGTTCACGTGGCACCACCGTGATTGGGGCGGTCAGGTTGGAGAAGGCCCCGTCAAAGGCCTTGGCCAAGGAGCGGCTATCCAACCAGGTGGCCCCGATCATCAAGGTTGCTCCGGATTTGATCCGTGCGGGCAACTGCAAAAATCTCGCCAACTCCTGAGGAGTTTCTGCCACAAAACCGCGGGCGCGGCGCTGAATGTCAATCTCTGCACCCGAATTCAGTGTCACAAGGCCGACTCCGGGATCAACTCGCGTTGGGACCAACCAGTCCCAGGAGTCTTCCCGGGCATGGCCTGGAATGATCTTCCAGCCTTTCGGGGCCTGCGCAATCACACTGCCCGGCGCAACACGGATGCGCGCCTCCCCCGCGATATTCAGATCCCCGATGACGGCCTGGGTTGGCAGCCCGATGTTGCGCGGGGTGACAATTTTTGGGGCACTGCTGCGCCCGGCACCCGAGGCAGAGCGCCCGCGCAACTCGATCTGATAGAGCTGGCCGGTTTGCAGCCCATCCAGCCGCAGGGACCCTCCGGTTTTCGGGTTCAGGGGCGAAAGCGGCACCCAGTCGGATCCTCTCCCCAGAGGCACAAAGAAGCGGTCAACGGGTTTGACCCGAATTTCAAGAGCGGTCAGTGGGGTGTGATGAGAGGCGGGCACCTGCAGCACATCCAGCCGGATTTCACCATCTGCACCGGTTGCCCGCACCATCCAATCTTCTGGCCAGGGCGCATCCGGCGCCCGCGCGGAGCCATGCCACTGCAGCTGAACCGCCTTGGGCGCACTCCAGGCGCCGCGTTTCTTGCCGGCGACAAGCGCCAGATAAAGCTGAAAGTCACGCGCTCTGCCATAGGTGCCCGCATCAAGGGGCAGATCTAACCACTGTGCTGTCACAGGGGGCAAAATGATCCGCGTATCTTGCCAATTGGCCCGGATGGACAGGGCACTGACAGAGGTCAGCTGGTCTTGCAAATGTGGGGCCAAACGCAGCTGTAGCCAGTCTGCCCGACTTGGGTGCGGCCGCCATTCCCAATCCTCATTTTTGAGGCGCGGCGGTGCTTTTTTGCTTCGCGGCAAAATGATTACCGGCTGGGCTGGACTCCAGGAGCCCGGTTTCGGCCCGATTTCCGTTTGCTGCACAAAGCGCAGACGCAGCTGGTGGGATCGGCCGGGTGGAGAGGACAGAGTGAGCACCGTACGTTCAAAGGCGGGTCGTCGGGCCAGTTTCAGCGGCTGGGCCGGACCATCATTGAGCGAGACCTCAACCCCGGTCAGCGGTTGTTTGGCAAGATCGGCAGGCAGGCTGTCCAGCCGCACCAGCAGCTGCTTCTCGGATCTGTCGAGATAGGCCTCAAAGCGCAGCGATTTTGCCTGAACAGACTGGTTGCTGAGCACAAGCAACAAAGAAGCAATGCAAAGGAATATCCAGCCGCGCAGAGGAGAAGCAGAAACTTTGCTGTCTCTTGCCACCAGCTGCATCTAGGAGACTTTCCCACGCCCGCGCAGAGACAGAAGCCAATCCCGCAGATTGCGCAGCGCCGCTAGCGAAATATTCTCAAGCAGCAGCTGTATCGCAGACACCGCAGGGATCCCGTCCAAGAGCCCCGGAGCAAAAGGCGCATCCATATTGTCTGCCGGGATCCGCCTTCCCCGTACCTTGTTGGAAACATTGCCTCCATGCACGACTTGCAGCCAAGCGCCGGGCGCCTCCAGCTGGACCACCGCGCCATGGTCTTTGATCGTCATGTGCTGGATGGACATGGCGGTGCGCATATCCTCGTTCCAGGGGCACAAGCGGGTGAAAAACGCATTGCTGGGGTGGGTCATTTCATAAAGCGCTTTATCGGTACGGATATACCCACGCGAGAAGTTCAGACAGAGGGGGGCCTGCTGGACCTGCTGCTGTGCGGCCTGTTGCACCCGTTCGATATAGTCACTGGCAAGCGCATCATCATTGTCCAGTCGGGTGGTCAGCAGAAACTCTGTGCGGTCTGGCAGGACCTCTCCGATCGAACGGTTCCAGCCTTCAGCGGCAAACAAACCGGTGTAATAAGGAATGAAGGGAACGCGCTTGCGCAGCTCTTCGACCCGTTCTTTCTGCGCCTCGGGGGTATCCTTGTCGAAATAGATGATCCAGGTGAAATTCTTACAGGTCTGTGCCGCAATAGAAGGCAGGCAGATCCGCTCGAACATCTCAAAGCGCTCCTCCAACCAATCAGGGCGGTTGCGGATGGCGCTTTCGCGCCCTGGTGTTGCCAGATTAAATCGCGTTTGTATTACATGAGTGAATTGCATGTTGATCCTGCTGGGTATGCCATCAATCAAATGGGTGCCATTTTAAACATTCAAGCCTAAATGCCGTCTGCTCTGATATATGACCCTCCAGTGCTTTTTGCCAAGACTGCAGAAATCTAGAAGGCTTTTATAATGAGCGGTTAAGCTTACACCCCATAAACGTAGAACCGGAGGCTTGATACCTCTTTCTCGAAATTCGCCAAGCAGGAGACAACTCCAGCTTTCAAAAGGCCGCGCAACAGCCCTGTGCTGCCGTGATCGGGAGTGTGCTAGCCTCAAGTTGAGACGGAACAGTCTTTGCTTCAACCTCTAGCTTGTGTATGAGGTCGAGAAGCCATGATTAAAGCAGGTTATTTGACATGAAAGTTGTTATTTTTGGGCTTGGCTATGTCGGTTTTACCGCCGCGTGTTGTATCGCGAGCCAGGGCCACCAGGTCATTGGCATCGATGTCAGTCGCAGCAAGGTGGAGGCCATCAACAAGGGGGAAGCGCCCATTGTTGAACCTCAGGTTTCGGACATGTTGCAAGACGGTCTTGCCAAGGGGCTGATTGAAGCGCGCACGCAGATCGGTGACGCTTTGGAGGAGGCCGACCTGGGTATCGTCTGCGTTGGCACCCCCTCTGCCGCGGATGGGTCTCACAACATGGGCTATGTGGCGGATGTCAGCCGCCAAATCGCGCAGGCGTTGCAGCAAGCACCACGCTCTGGCCGCCCCCTGTCAGTCGCTTATCGCTCTACCTTCCGCCCCGGAACGGTAGAGGAACTCGTTTGGCCTATTTTCACATCCAGTCTGCAAGAAACGGCCTCGTCTCAGGTTTCGGTTGTCTACAACCCCGAATTCCTGCGCGAAGGATCCGCCGTTCAAGATTATTTCGAGCCGCCGAAAATTGTTATCGGCACTCGGAACGGTGAACCGGATCCGGCAATGCTGGCACTGAATGAAGATATCAAGGCCCCTGTCTTTACCGTTGGCTACCGCGAAGCTGAGATCACCAAATTTGTCGATAACACTTGGCATGCGGTCAAGGTGGCCTTTGCCAATGAAGTCGGGCGCACCTGTTTGTCACTTGGGATTTCCGCCCGGCAGGTACATGAGATCTTTGTCTCCGACACGAAACTGAATATCTCTCCCTATTACACCCGCCCAGGCGGCGCATTTGGCGGTTCTTGCTTGCCCAAGGATGTGCGGGCCCTTCAGCATATCGGGGCTGATGTTGGCGCCAACCTGCATCTGGTGGACAGTCTGCTGCGCTCAAATGAAGCCCATAAACACCGGCTCTTTGAATATGCCATGGCCGGACTTGAACCGGGCGCGAAAGTGCTGATGGTGGGGCTTGCCTTCAAGGCCGGGACGGATGACCTGCGCGAAAGCCCCAATGTGGATCTTGCGCGCAAGCTGCTGGGAGCGGGTATTGCCCTGGATATTTTCGATCCGGCGGTGAATGCAGATATGCTTGTGGGTGCCAACTTGGGATATACCTATAGTCAATTGCCGCAAATCAACCAGCTTCTGGTCGATCAGAGCACTGCCGAAAGCAAGGGCTACGCGCGCGTATTGGTCAATAATGCCACCATTGACATGCTGGATATTCCTGAACCGGCTCTCATACGCGATCTTGGCAGCATCACATGAGCGTTTTTGAAACCCCCAGAATGAATGCAGCACGTCAAGCACGCCCTCTGCAGGGGCGGCGTGTGCTGATCATCGTGGAAAATCTGCCCCTGCCCTTCGACCGGCGGGTTTGGCACGAATGCCGAACCCTGACCGCTGCAGGAGCGGAAGTCGCGGTGATCTGCCCAACCGGCAAGGGCTATGAAGCCACTTACGAAGAAATCGATGGGGTCCATATCTACCGCCATCCCCTGCCCCTCGATGCCAAGGGGGCATTGGGCTATCTGCTGGAATATAGCGCAGCACTTTGGCATGAGATGCGCCTGGCGATTAAGATCAGCCGCAAGCATGGGTTTGACACCCTGCAGGGGTGCAACCCCCCGGATCTGATCTTCCTGGTGGCCTGGCCGTTCAAACTGTTCCGGCGGGTGCGCTACATCTTTGATCACCACGATATCAATCCCGAACTCTATGAGGCCAAGTTCAACAAGCGCGGCTTTTTCTGGCGGCTGATGGTTCTCTTTGAGAAGCTGAATTTCCGCACTGCGGATGTGGTCATTTCCACCAATCAAAGCTATCGGCAAATTGCGCTGGAGCGCGGGGGCAAAGCCACCGAAGATGTCTTTGTTGTGCGCTCTGGCCCGGATCTGACCCGCCTGGAACGCAAACCTGCGTCAGACCGCTGGCACAATGGACGCAAACATATGGTTGGATATGTTGGCGTCATGGGGGACCAGGAAGGGCTGGACCTGCTGCTTGAGGCCGCTCAGAAGCTCATACAGGAGCAAAAGCACGATGTGCAGTTTGTTCTGGTCGGGGGCGGCCCGGCGCTTGATGGTCTCAAAGCCATGGCCGCAGATCTTGGACTGGCAGAACATGTCACCTTCACCGGGCGCGCACCTGATGAAACGCTGTTTGATGTCCTCTCCAATGCCGATCTCTGCGTCAATCCCGATCGCGTCAATCCGATGAACGACAAATCGACCATGAACAAGATCCTTGAATACATGGCCTTCGAAAAACCTATTGTTCAGTTCGATGTGACCGAGGGGCGTTACTCTGCGGCGGAAGCCTCGCTTTATGCCCGGGCCAACGACACGACGGATATGGCAAACAAGATTGCCGACCTTCTGGGTGACCCTGAAACCTGCGCGAAAATGGGTGAATTTGGCCGCAATAGGGTCGAAACAGAGCTGAGCTGGGACCATCAGGTCGACACCTTGATCGCAGCCTATACCCGCGCCGCAGAGAAGCGATGAGTGATCCAACCCGAGTGCAGAGCCACGCGGTGATCATCCCGCATTTCAATGATGTGACCCGGCTGGAGCGCTGCCTTGAGGCACTTGTTCCGCAGCACAGCGATGGCATCGAATTGGTCGTGGCAGACAATGGATCCGACGCAGATCTGGAGCCCCTGCAGGCGCGCTTTACACAGGTGCGTTTTGTCCAGGAGCCCGCAAAAGGGGCCGCGATGGCCCGCAACTGCGGGGTGGCTGCCACAAGCGCTCCGGGGTTGATTTTCCTGGATGCGGACTGCGTCCCTGATCCCGATTGGCTGGCACAGGCCTGCGCGACTGACACCAAAGACGCGGTTGTCGGAGGGCGGGTCACAGTCTTTGACGAAACCCCTGCCCCCCGCTCCGGCGCAGAGGTCTTTGAAACGGTCTTTGCCTTCAAGCAGCGCGATTACATCGAACGCAAGGGCTTCTCGGTCACCGCCAATCTTGTCACCACCCGGGCTGTCTTCGAGGCGACGGGCCCCTTTGTGACCGGGCGCTCGGAAGATGTCGACTGGTGCCAGCGCGCAGTCAAAAAGGGCTATGCCCTGCGCTACAACGATGCAATGACGGTGGCCCATCCCACCCGACAGGACTGGCCTGCGCTCCGACGGAAATGGCTCCGCCTGACACAAGAGATGTATGGTCTCACCTCCCCTGGCATCATGGCACGCCTGGCCTGGGCACTGCGCGCGGCCGCAATGCCTCTGAGTGCCCTGGCCCATGCCCCCAGAATTCTGAGCTTCCCCGGCCTCAGTCATGCAGACCGGTTACGAGGCCTTGCCACTCTGCTCCGTCTACGCTGCACCCGTGCGGTTTGGATGCTCAGACAGGTGATGGGGGGTGAGATATGACCACCCCATCCGCTCCGGCCCTGACAGTCATCATTGTCAGCTACAACACCGTGGATCTGACCCTGGCTGCGCTACGCACATTGTTTGCGACAACTCAGGAAACCTCTTTCCGCTGTGTCGTCTACGACAATGCCTCAGCAGATGGATCCGCAGAGGCCATTGCCAGAGAATTTCCGCAGGTGGAGTTGATCGCCTCGCAGGAAAACCTGGGGTTTGCCCGGGCCAACAACCTTGTGGCGGAAGCTGCCCAGACAGAATGGGTGCTGCTGCTCAATCCGGACACCGAGGTGCACCCGGGAGCCGTGGATGCGCTCATGGCCTTTGCCCGCGCGCATCCGGAGGCCGGGATTTACGGCGGGCGCACGGTGTTTCCAGATGGCAGCTTGAACATTGCCTCCTGCTGGAACCGGATCACCCCCTGGAGCGCCTTTTGCAGCGCCGTCGGACTGCGGGCAATTTTCCCAAAATCCGGTGTCTTCAATCCCGAAGCCATGGGGGATTGGGCGCGAGACAGTGTCCGCAAGGTTGATATTGTTGTTGGATGCTTTCTGCTGATGCCAACCGCTCTCTGGCGTGAATTGGGCGGCTTTGACCTGAAATACTTCATGTATGGCGAAGAGGCGGATCTGTGCCTGCGCGCCGCACGCCTGGGCTATCAGCCAATGATTACCCCAGAGGCCGAAATCATGCATATCGTCGGGGCCTCTTCAAACAAGCTTGCGCATAAGGTGGTGATGGTCGCCAAGGCACGCAGCACGCTTATTCGGGATCACTGGTCCCCTGCTCTGGTGCCTCTTGGTCTGGTGCTGATGTGGCTCTGGGCCGCGCTACGCTATGGCGCCAGCCGCCCCCTTGGCTGGATTGGAAAACGAGAAACCGCAAGCCGCTGGGCCGAGGTCTGGGCCGCCCGACGCGATTGGCTGGCAGGGTATTAGGCCGGAGGGTGACGCCGTCAGTCGACAAGGCGCATTGACCGGCCGATCACTGGGGGGGGGCTATGCTGCGGGTGCCGACCTGCTGCGCCGGATTTCCTGTCATGATCGCATTCTCCGGGATCTGCCCCCGCACCACCGCATTCGCACCAATGATGGCGCCGTCTCCAATCACCGTGCCCGGCAATATGACCGCGGCATAGCCAACCCAGACATCTCGTCCCAACACGACATCAGCCTCCTTCATCGGCTGCTTGGTCACCGGGCTGCCCTCATTGAAGCGATAGCCCGCGGCCGTCACCATCACATTTGGTCCAAACATGGCATCCGGTCCAATCTCGATGCGCCCCTCATCGGGTCCTGCCCATAGGCTGCAGCCTGCTCCGATACGGCCATTCTCCCCGATCGACACATTCTGAGCGTTGGAAAAGCTGACTGTTGGGCTGATCCGCACATTGCGCCCCAGGCTGGCTTTGCGCAGTTCCTGCACATGGGTGTAATTGTAATAGTTCACCACTTTCAGGGCATGGGCCCAGGCGCGCGGGTCCAGTGAAGAGGTCAGAAGGCGTCGCAGCCGTTGCAATCGTGAGGTGTCCTTCTTGAAGACCTCAGGCTCGGATGGGGTATCGGGCATGGTAGGAGGGCAATCATTTTTTGTTGAAAACAGCGACTTACCTGACAGTACCTGCTTTGCACCGAGAGGTGAACGAAAAAGACACCCGGGACGGAGCGCTCGGGAGGCCCTTGCGGGGGTGCAGCGTCCCCTTGGATTCTGTCTCTGGTGAGTGGTGGAGCACGACACCCCATGCTAACAGGGGCCGGGCAAGGCCAGGGGATATGGTCAGGCTGACTTGAGCGATTTATTTGAAGGCTTCTATTTATGACTGATCGCGTCGAAATCCTGATGGCGACCTGCAGCCATGCCAATCATATCGTTATAGCCTGCCATGATCGGATCCGACTGTCCGAAAAAATGATCTCTGGCAGGCTGTTGGTATGACTCAGATGCAACCATCTTCAAAACCAGAGCAAGCTGCTCAACAGACCTCCATGGCGGCAAAATTGGCGGGCGGGGCCTTGCTCAATTTCATCAGCATGGTGTTGATCCGCCTGATGGGGCTGATCAATATTGCTATCATTGCCCGCCTTTTGACACCCGATGATTTTGGTTTGATGGCTTTGGCCCTGATTGCCGTGGGCTTTGTCGAAGCCCTGATCAATCGCCAATTCGAAAACGCTTTGATACGGCAGCAAGATGTAACAGCTGATCATTTCAACACGGCCTTCTGTCTGGCCATCCTGGTTGGTCTGTTTGGCATGTTTATGGTGATCGCCTCAGCGGGCTATCTTGCGCAGTTCTTTGGCAATGCGGAGCTGCAAGCGGTCCTATACGGGCTTTCGCCCGTGCCGCTGCTGATGGGATTGCGCAATCCCTATTTTGTGAACTTTGAGAAGAACCTGAATTTCCGCCCCCGCCTGAAACTACATGTGCGCGCGCGCCTGGTCATGACATTCACCTCTGTGATCACCGCATATATCCTGCAATCCTATTGGGCTCTGGTGATCTCGCTTTTAACGCTACACGCGACCTTTGTTGTTCTGACCTGGCATTTGGCCGAGGGCCGCCCGGCCCTGCGTATGCCGCGCTGGAAAGCCTTCTTTCGTTTCGGCGGGTGGCTGACATTGGCCGGTCTTGCGATTTTTTTCCAAAAACGCCTGCCAACCGCAATTCTTGGCAAATTGGCAACAACATATGAGGCCGGCCGGTTTCATGTCGCCAATGAGATTTCAACCACCATGACCCAACAACTGCTGAGCCCCATTGGAGAAGCTTTGTTTCCTGGCCTCATGTCGGTATCAAAGTCCCCTGAACGCCTAAGGCGCGCCTATCTGAAAGGTCAACAAAGCCTGCTTGGGATCGCCTTACCTGTTGGCACTGGAGTAGCAATTGCCGCGCCCGAGGTGGTGCGCGTTCTTTTAGGGGCACAATGGGAAGCGGCCGTGCCGATCATTGCAATCCTGACCCCGGTTTCCGCGCTCTCGACACTGACCCTCGGCGTGAATGCGATCAAGATGATCGATGGAGACACCCGCACCCTCTTCCTGCGCAACCTGTTTATTCTGGTGCTGACAATCCCCCTGTCTCTGGGGGGGTATCTGGCATTCGGCATTACCGGACTTGTTCTGGGGCAGGCCCTTGGTCAATTGATCAATCTGGCGCTCACGCTGCAAATTGCGGCACGGGCAACACAATCCAAATTACATGACCCCTTGCGCGTTTCCTGGCGCAGCTTCGTGGCAACCCCTGTCATGGCTGCAACCCTGTTGGGAATTGATGCACTCGGAGGGTTCGCCCCCTTTGAGATGTCCTTGTTGCAAGCTGCCAGTCTGCTGCTCGGAAAGGCTCTACTGGGGGCAGTTATAGCCGGTGGGGTTCAAATGTTCCTGTGGCGCCTTGCCGGGCGACCAGATGGGTTTGAACAACAAGTCCTGGCTTTGGTCTCACGTCTGATCACGCGAGTTAAACCGCGCAAGAACCATTTGGACCCTTCGGAGGCGCCGCATTAAACGGGGCATTAAACGGGGATGTGTCGCCCCCTCGCCTGAGCGGGTAGAGGGTAGAGGGTAGAGTCCCTTGGCGCAGCTGATCCAATCCAGGAAGAGGCTCAGCTGCGATATCCTGTCATATCGCTCCGGATCATCCGTTCAATTTTCTGCGGATCTTGGAAACGAGCTGAGCCCCGGGACGTTCCGCCTTTGCGCGGGCCGCATCTCTTTCGATCCGATCCTCCTGGCTGAGCTCCGGCGCCGGGCTCAGCGGCATCTTGTCATCCAGCTTATAGCCGAAACGCTCAAAATCCTCTTTATAGAGATCGGTAATGAGCTCCAAAGCCTGCGAACAGGGCTCCAGCTTGGCCACCTTCTTTGATTTCTTCTTGCTCCGCTGATTGGCCGTCTCAATAAAGCGGGGGTCCATACGGGTTCCGGTGACGCGATCCAGCCAGGGGATAATCGCATCCAGCCCATGTTCCAGATAGAAGATCTGGGCATCGGCAGGGATGAAATCAGACATCGGGCGCATGTGGTTGTCAAAGGCATAGGGCCGGGTTTCCCAGTCCTCGGCCAGCCCCGAGAGCCACTCGAGGAACTCAACCCCTGCCGGGATTGTTTTTTCAACCTCTAGCTGGAAGTGCCAAGCACTCACAATCCGGGTGAGCGGATGGCGAACAATTGCAAAGCTCTCATCGATGAACCCCTGCGGGAAGAGCCGAGACAGTGCCTTCAGGTCGATATGCTGCGGCGAGGTCCGGCTCCAGGGATGAGCCTGCTTGAGATGCGCCGTATCGCAAAAAGCAAGCTTGCCAAAGCGGGCTTCCAGATAACGCTCCACAGAGGTTCCCGCACATTTCGGGACATGCGCATAAAAAATAAGCTGCGTGCCGACTCTCATCAGAGGCATGCCTAGTTTCCTTTCCAAAACGGAACCCGTGCCGGACTGTCCGCAGGGGCCTCCTCAGGTGCTGTGTGGCCCTGGCCATCTGCTTGGAACAAACAGCCTCAAGAGGACAGCACCTCAAATACAAACCTGTTCAAACGCATAAGAAAAAGATGCATGCGTTACATCCGAGACATTTATCCCTGCTGCATATGTCAGCTCCCCCTCATGCACAACAGGCTTTGTTTTGCAATCCATACCACCTTGGAAATGGTCGCAGAGACAGGCAGCATCCACAGAAAACCCAGGTTAAATTTGCACATTCAGGAACCGCAGCGGCCCGCCATCCAGACAGATCGCCGAAAGACGCCCGGTGGCATAGGCACCGGTATCGATGGCAATCCGCCCTGCCCTGACCTCCGGCGCACCGACAACGGTGTGACCATGCACCACCCAGATCCCGTCCCGCCGCCTCTGGCCCTGAAACTCCCGATGCCCCCAGAGAAGCACCGCCTCGGGCTGATCTTCCGGGCTGCGGCGCGGATCCGCACCCGCATGCACCAAAAGCACCGTCCCCGAGAGCAGAGAGACCGGCCGCGCGGCGAGCCAGCGGATCAGATCCTCTCCCATAGCCGCCCGTAGCTGGTCCCGGCAGGCGCAGAGTGCACCTGCCTCCATCTGCGCGTGCACCTCCTGAAGGCCAAAGGAGCGGAGGGTCTCCAGCCCGCCATGCCGGAGCCACTGCGGCCCCGCCTCTTCCGGGTCTTGCAGAAAGCGCAGGAGCATCTCTTCGTGATTGCCCTTGAGACAGGTGATGTCCTCGCGTGCCTGAAGAAAGCGCAGCACCGCAGCGCTCTCGGGGCCGCGGTCCACATAATCCCCCAGAAGTATGATGCGATATCCCGCCGGCACCTGTGCCAGCATCTGCTGCAGCTGGGTCAGGCAGCCGTGAATATCACCAATCACGCAGAGCGGCGCCTCGGGGCGGGGCATGTCCCAAAAGAACCTGCGGCGCAGGCCCTGCACCAAGGAGGAAAACCGCAAAGAAGAGAGGGACACAGAGAACACGGGAAGAGC
This sequence comes from Roseobacter sp. SK209-2-6, assembly GCF_000169455.1. GTDB lineage: Bacteria > Pseudomonadota > Alphaproteobacteria > Rhodobacterales > Rhodobacteraceae > Pseudophaeobacter. The sequence continues at coordinate 61,019 of NZ_AAYC01000018.1, forward strand.
ACAGGCTCCTTGGGCCTTGGATGCAACGCCCCCCGGTGTGGAGGTCTCACCAGGGGGCGCCATGCGTTCTGCATGTGATAGCGGCCTCTTCATAAAGGGGCAAGCTAGGCCTCAGGCCGTGGGTGATGCTCAGGCGCGACGACAGGCGGGTACGCCCATGCGGATGATCTCCTGGCCCTTGATCCGGTGAATGCCGGAAATCCGGTTGCGCCCTTCGGCCATGAACCAATTGCGCAGGGGCTCGGGGTAGTAATCGGCAATCACCCTGGAGAAATACTCAAAATCCTGTTTCGCCAGACGGCGGCCATTGCGGGAAGGCCCATGGAAGCCAAATTCCGTATTGGGGTTCACGCAGGTGCCCGGCAGTCCCAGAAACATCGTGCAGGTGGAATAGCAGACCTGGCCGCGGATCTCGACCCGCGCACCCCGGCGCTGCAGCTGGGCCAGCTCTGCCAGACGATCACTCAGATAGCCGCCATGGTCGCTGCCCACCACATAGGACTGTGACCCGGCCGCCGCAGGGGCGGCACTGAGGCAGACCGCTGCCGTCGCCATCATTCCAAAACGTCGCAGGGATGACCCGGTTCCCGAAAAAGCGGAAACCACAACCTGCGCAATTTTCCCAGCCAGCATGAATAATCCTCCAAAGGCAATTAACGGGCGCTAAGGAGTGATTAAAAAATCGTTGCGCTGGGAAGGGGGTCCAGATGTGGCGAAATTGCGTAGATTATCAAAGTTTTATCAATAAGATGAGGCAAATTTTAACCACTTCTCCGCCCCCTAGAACCCCCGCCCGACACGGAGGGGCAGACAAGCCTTCTGGATTTCAAAGAGAGGTTCCAGCATGGCATCTGCACCCGAGAACCAATGCGATGAACCGCTTTCATCACAACTGATCAGAGGCCCTCAAACCCAGATTGCACGGGGGGCATACTGCAATTTTTTGCAGCGTCACCCTCCGCTCATGCACCATAATATGCTCGAATTTCCGCCTCTGTTGACAATTTAGCTACAATTTCCGCAACTTTCGGTACACTGTCTGATGACAAGCCGTTTGATTCTGAAAGCAACTCCAATGACGCTTATTTTTTATATCTTCGCATTTTTGTATGTCGGCGTAGCACTGTTTGCTCTCTTCATGACATGTTATGAGTTTTCCCAAAAACACTGCAAAATAGACATCTACACCGTGACCGGAATGCTTCTCTGCCTTGCCTGGCCAGTCCTGGTCGTCGCCATTCTGGTTTCCCGCAGCTACGCGGGATTTAGCGGGCGCCGGATGAGTCGCAGCAACGGATAAAGCCAGAGAAAATCAGGCTGCAAAAAATCAAAGGTCACGCCGGGAAAGCCTGTGGCGATCTTGTCTTAATGCGTAGACCGCAGCGGGTGCTTTTCAACCTGCGGCAGCTCTCTTTCCATGTTGCGCAGCCGGGAAGGTCTGTGATCCACACCGATGCGCATCTTCCGGGTCTTGCCTATCGGGGTCCGCGACCAGATGGTCCGGCCACTTCGTGGCAAATCATGGCAAAAGGCGAGGGCCGCAGACCTGGCGTGTTGCGACAAGCGGCAAAACCTGCACGCGGGCTCTAGCATCCAGTGTTTCAATTGCGCGCATGGCGCAGGAACAGCCAGTTCGCAACAATCCAGAGCGATCCTCCTCATTGGCGCCAAAGATCCTCTGCCCCCGCAGGAATATCCAGTTGCGAAACATATAAGAGGCTCCTAAGGCTGGCTTTGGCGCCTCAAATCCGTTATTTGCAGCCGCGTTTCTTGAATGAGGTTATTAAAGTGCGCATAGAAGAAGCAGGACTTCCGGGACTGAAGATTTTGGAGCCAGCGCGATTTGGCGATGCGCGCGGATTTTTCAGCGAGAGCTGGAACCAACGCCGGATGCAGGAGCACGGGATCGATCTGGATTTTGTGCAGGACAACCACTCTCTCTCGAGCGAGGTCGGCACCCTCAGAGGATTGCATTTCCAATCGCCCCCCCATGCCCAGGCCAAGCTGGTGCGCTGCGGACGCGGGCGGCTCTTTGATGTGGCGGTGGATATCCGCAAGGGCTCTCCTACCTATGGGAAGTGGTTTGGCACCGAGCTGAGCTTTGACAACGGGTTGCAGCTTCTGATCCCGGCGGGCTTCCTGCATGGGTTCATCACCCGTGAGCCCGATACCGAGATCATCTACAAATGCACCGATTACTACGCCCCCGAATGCGATGGGGCAGTGGCCTGGGACAGCTGTGACATCGACTGGGGCTTTGAGGGCACGCCCATGCTTTCGGACAAGGATGCCGCTGCGCCGAAACTGGCGGATTTTGACAGCCCTTTTACCTATGAGGCATCGGCATGAAAATTCTTGTCACCGGCGGTGCCGGCTTTATCGGATCCGCCGTGGTACGGCTGGCCATCGCGCGCGGCCATCAGGTGGTGAACCTGGATGCGCTCACCTATGCGGCCTGCCTGGAGAATGTGGCGCAAGCGGCGCAAAGCCCAAATTACGCCTTTGTAGAGGCTGATATTCGCGATCGCGCCGCTCTGGACCGGGTGTTTTCGGACCATAAACCGGATGTGGTGATGCATCTGGCCGCCGAAAGCCATGTGGACCGTTCCATCGATGGGCCCGGCGATTTCATCGAGACCAATATCACCGGCACCTTCAACATGCTGGAGGCGGCGCGCAAACATTGGATCGAAGCAGGCCGTCCGGAAGCCTTCCGCTTCCACCATATCTCCACCGATGAGGTCTATGGCTCCCTGCCCAATGACCCGGAGGTGCAATTCACCGAAGAGACCTCTTACGATCCGCGTTCGCCCTACTCGGCCTCCAAGGCGGCCAGCGACCATCTGGTGCGCGCCTGGGCCGAGACCTATGGCCTGCCGGTTCTGCTGACCAATTGCTCCAACAATTACGGCCCCTATCATTTCCCCGAAAAGCTGATCCCGGTGGTCATTCTGAATGCCTTGGCCGGCAAGGCGCTGCCAATCTATGGCGATGGCAGCAATGTGCGCGATTGGCTCTATGTGGAGGACCACGCAGATGCGCTGCTCACCGTGGTGTCCGAGGGTGCTGTGGGGCGGACCTATAATATCGGCGGCGAGAATGAGCGCACGAACCTGGAGCTGGTCGAAACGCTCTGCGCCATTCTGGACGCAAAACGGCCCCGTTCGGATGGGAAGTCCTACCAGGACCAGATCACCTTTGTGACGGATCGCCCCGGCCATGATGCCCGCTATGCCATCGACCCCAGCCGCATCCGCGACGAACTGGGCTGGCGCCCAAGCGTGACGGTTGAGGAAGGTCTGGAGAAGACCGTGCAATGGTATCTCGACAATGAGGCCTGGTGGCGCGCCCTGCAAAACCGCGATGGCGTTGGCGAACGCCTAGGAACCGGAAAATGAGAGCGGATTTGCCTCTGAGGGCTGCACCTGGCCGCGGGTGGGGGAGAAGCCCCCGCCCGGAGGGGCGGCCGGGGGCTGCCCGGCCTATCGGTCGGGCTGGGGGTTTGCGGATAGCACCCTTTCCATGCTGACAGCGCATTTGCCCTCTGGCTATGTGCTGGCGCGGCTGGTGCCGCAGCGGCGCTGGCTCTTGCCTGCCGCCCTCATCGGGGCGGTGCTGCCGGATTTTGATATGCTGTGGTTCTATTTTGTCGACCAGGACAGTATTCACCATCACCGATACTGGGTGCATGTGCCTGCATTCTGGGGCGCTATTGCGGCTTTAATCCTACCGGTCATCGCTGTTTTTAAGCATGATTTTTTACCTGTGGCCGGGATCTTTTTTGCGGCACTCTTCCTGCATATGGTGCTCGACACGATCGGCGGTGGCATCCTTTGGGCCGCGCCTTTTAATGGCCATCTTTACAGCCTAGTGGAAGTCCCCGCCACGCAGAGCCACTGGATCCTGTCCTTTCTGCTGCACTGGACCTTCCTCTTGGAGCTGGGCATCTGGGCCGGGGCCTTTTATCTGTGGCGCAACGGGAGAGCTGGATGAGTGAGGCACATATGATTCTCGTTTTCGGAAAAACCGGCCAGCTGGCCCGCGAGCTGGCGGCTTATGACAATGTGACCTGCCTGGGTCGGGGTGAAGCTGACCTGACAGATCCTGCGGCCTGCGCCGCTGCGATCAAGGCCCATGCGCCCGCCGCGGTGATCAATGCGGCCGCCTATACGGCCGTCGATAAGGCGGAAGAAGAAGAAGCCCTGGCCACAGTGATCAATGGCGAGAGCCCCGGCGCCATGGCCGAGGCCTGCGCCGCTCTGGGCATTCCCTTTGTCACCGTCTCCACCGACTATGTCTTTGATGGCAGTGGTACGACGCCCTGGCAGGCGGGTGATGCGGTCGCGCCGGTAAACGCCTATGGGCGCTCCAAACTGGCGGGCGAAGAGGCGACACGCGCGGCAGGCGGCACCCATGCCATCCTGCGCTGCTCCTGGGTGGTGTCTTGTCACGGGGGTAACTTTGTCAAAACCATGCTGCGTCTGGGGGCAGAGCGCGAGGCACTGACCATCATTGCCGATCAGATCGGGGCGCCAACCCCGGCGCGGGATCTGGCCCGCGCCTGTCTGGAAATGGCAGGGCAATTGCAACAGGACCCCGGCAAAAGCGGCACCTATCATCTGCAGGGCAGGCCCGAGGTGAGCTGGGCCGGCTTTGCCCGTGAGATCTTTGCCCAGGCAAATGTCGCTTGCACGGTCACGGATATTCCAACCACGGACTACCCCACACCGGCGGCGCGGCCTTTGAATTCCAGGCTCGATTGCACTGCATTAGAGAATGTTTTTGGTATTTCCCAGCCGGATTGGCGGCAGGGGCTCAGTGAGATTTTAAAAGATTTAGGAGAGCTGACATGAGCAGCAGCAAACCCCGCAAGGGTATCATTCTGGCCGGGGGCTCTGGCACCCGTCTTTATCCGATCACCATGGGCGTCTCCAAACAGCTTTTGCCGATCTATGACAAGCCAATGATCTATTACCCGCTAAGCGTCTTGATGCTGGCGGGCATCCGCGAGATCTGCATGATCACCACGCCACAGGATCAGGCGCAGTTCCAGCGCACTCTGGGTGACGGCAGCCAATGGGGCATCTCGCTCTCTTACGTGGTGCAGCCTTCGCCCGACGGTCTGGCCCAGGCCTTTATCCTGGCCGAAGACTTCCTCGATGGGGCCCCCTCTGCCCTGGTCCTGGGCGACAATATCTTCTTTGGCCATGGGTTGCCAAAACTGCTGGCGGCGGCAGATGCGCAGGGATCTGGCGGCACCGTCTTTGGCTATCACGTGGCGGATCCGGAACGCTATGGCGTGGTGGATTTCGACGCCGAGGGCCGCGCCCGCGAGATCATCGAAAAGCCTGCGGTGCCACCCTCCAACTATGCGGTGACCGGGCTCTACTTCCTGGACGGCAGCGCACCAGAACGAGCACGGGCGGTGCAGCCCTCTGCCCGTGGTGAATTGGAGATCACCGATCTGTTGCAGATGTATCTGGACGAAGAGAACCTGCGGGTCGAGACCATGGGCCGGGGCTATGCCTGGCTCGATACCGGCACCCATAGCTCGCTGCTGGAGGCGGGCAATTTTGTGCGCACCCTGCAGGAACGCCAGGGGCTGCAGACCGGCTGCCTGGAAGAGATCGCCTGGGAGCAGGGTTGGATCAGCCGCGAGGACCTTCAGGCGCGCGCCAAGCTTTTTGCCAAGAATGACTATGGTGCCTATCTCGAAGGGTTGTTGCGCTGACAGAAGAGGTTTGCGCGATGGCACCTTGAAACCTTTGCAGCCCATGTATTTATGGCCTCTTGAGGTAGCGCTTTAGGCGTTGCTGAACACAGATAAGCGGAGCAAAGGGTTCTATGACACAGACTTCAGGTGCAGCGCGCCGTGTTCTGATTACGGGAACCGCTGGGTTCATCGGCTTTCACCTCGCCAGGCTCCTGCTGGCAGAGGGGTTCCGGGTGCATGGGTTTGACGGGATGACCGATTACTATGATGTCACCCTGAAACAGCGCCGCCATGGCATGTTGCTGCAGCATGGGAATTTCTCCGCCACCGAGGGCATGCTGGAAGACAATGCCCTCTTTGATCAGATGGCGGATGATTTTGCCCCGGATGTGATTGTGCATCTCGCAGGCCAGGCCGGGGTGCGCTACAGCCTGGAAAACCCGCGCTCCTATATCGACAGCAATATTACCGGCACCTTCAATGTGATGGAGGCAGCACGGCGGCTTGAAGTGCAGCACCTGCTGATGGCTTCCACCTCTTCGGTCTATGGCGCCAATGAAGAGATGCCCTTTGTCGAGACCGAAAAGGCCGATACCCAGCTGACCATCTATGCGGCCACCAAGAAGGCAGGCGAGAGCATGGGCCATTCCTATGCCCATCTGTGGAACCTGCCCACCACCATGTTCCGGTTCTTTACCGTTTATGGCACCTGGGGGCGGCCGGATCTGGCGCTCTATAAATTTGTTGATGCCATCCTCGATGAACGCCCCATCGACATCTACAATCACGGTGAAATGTATCGCGATTTCACCTATGTTGACGATCTGGTGCGGGCCATCCGGCTGCTGATCGATACGGTTCCGGAACGCCCCGCCACCCGCGCCGAGATCCCCTCTTGGGACAGCCTCTCACCGGTGGCGCCCTACCGGGTGGTCAATATCGGCAACTCTGACAAGGTGCGGCTCTTGGATTTTGTCGATGCCATCGAAGCAGCCCTGGGGAAAAAGGCCATCCGCAACTATATGGAAATTCAGAAAGGCGATGTCCCGGCCACCTGGGCCAATGCGGATCTGTTGAACAACCTCACAGGTTATCGTCCGCAGACCGATTTCAGGGAGGGTATCGCCTGTTTCGTGGATTGGTTCCGGGACTACTACAGCAAATGACCATGGATGTTTCACAGGCCAAAATCGCTGTTATCGGGCTGGGCTATGTTGGTCTGCCCCTGGCGGTGGAGTTCGGGAAGAAATTTCCCACCATCGGCTTTGATATCGATGCCACGCGGATTGCAGAGCTGCAGGCAGGCAAAGACAGGACTTTGGAAACCGAGGCGGGGGATCTCGCCGCCGCCACAGAGCTGCGTTTCACCGCAGATCTGGAAGTGCTGAAAGCCTGCAATACCTTTATTGTCACGGTCCCCACCCCGATTGATACCTATAAGCGCCCGGACCTGTCCCCCCTGATCGCAGCCTCCCAGGCGGTAGGAGAAGTGATCTCTCACGGCGATGTGGTCATCTATGAGAGCACCGTCTACCCCGGTGCCACTGAAGAGGATTGCATCCCGGTTGTGGAGCGGATCTCCGGCCTGATCTGCAATGAAGATTTCTTTGCAGGCTATTCCCCAGAGCGGATCAACCCCGGAGATAAGACCCACCGTCTGCCGGTGATCAAAAAAGTGACCTCGGGCTCAACACCTGAGACGGCGCGCTATGTGGATGCGCTGTACCAAGAGATCATCACCGCAGGGACGCATCTGGCGGCTTCGATCAAGGTTGCAGAGGCCGCCAAGGTGATCGAAAACACTCAGCGTGACGTCAATATCGCCTTGGTCAATGAACTGGCGCTGATCTTTGGCCGGATGGGGATTGATACCCTGGATGTGCTGGAGGCGGCGGGCACCAAATGGAACTTCCTGCCGTTTCGCCCAGGTCTTGTGGGCGGGCATTGCATCGGAGTGGACCCCTATTACCTGACCCATAAGGCCCAGGAGCTGAATTACCAGCCAGAGATCATTCTGGCCGGGCGGCGGATCAATGACAGTATGGGTGAGGTCATTGCAGATGAGGTTCTGAAAGCTCTGGCGCAACAGGACCTGGTGATCAGCCGCAGCCGGGTTCTGGTCATGGGGTTGACCTTTAAGGAAAACTGCCCGGATCTGCGCAACACCCGTGTGATTGATATCATCCGCAAGCTGCAGGATTTTGGCATCACCGTGGATGTGATGGATCCTATGGCGGACCCCGTCAGCGCACAGGCTGAATATGGCATCGATCTGATCTCGCCCCAGGACGGGAAAGGTGCCTATAGCGCGATTATTCTGGCTGTCCCGCATCGGGCCTTCAAGGAGCTGGGGGTTGCGAAGATTCAGAGCTGGGGGACAGGCACGCATCTGCTGTTTGATCTGAAAGGGCTATTTGAAAAACAGCCCAACAGTCGCCGCCTTTAGCAAGAAAACGGGCTCTCAGATTGACCAGGACGCCAATCGCAGGCCCCTCTTGGGCCGTGTAAAAAGAATGGGCAAGAGAAGAGTGGGTGAGAGAACTCGCCCCGGACAGAGGCCCTTGTTTGGCTCTGCTTCAGATCTTGAAAAGGCCGATGATATGGCAGGATGCCCCCTTTCCGGCGCATCCTGAACCTGTTTTTGATTTCGCTACACTCTCTTAGAAATCGACGCCCGCGCGGCTGAAGACGCCGAAGAAGTTGCCGATCAGGTTGGAGATGGTCAGCGCATCATTGATCGGGCTTTCGGTGGCAATCAAAAGGTCACCGGGGTTGATCTGAAACTGTCTTGCGGAAAACAGACCATCGGCCGTGGTCAGGTCCAGGGTAAAGACCACCCGGCTGTGACGCGGTCCGCGCTTGCCCGGGGCCACGGCCTTGGGGCTATATTCGCGCAGGATCAGCAGCCCCTGCGGGTCGGCGCGGCTGTCCTGGAAGCCGCCGGAAACCGACATGGCATCCATGGCCGACATCTCATCCTTGCTGAAGATATGCAGGTCTTCCTTGCCGGTGGCGCCAAAGGAGAGGAAGTAGCGTTCATCCTCTTCGACAAAGACCCGGTCGCCGCCGCGCAACAGGCTGTCGAGCTGCGGGTTGTTCAAGAGCTTGTCCACCGAGGTGCCATAGATCTGGCGTCCCCGCACCAGACGGATCTGCGGATTGTTGAGATTGGCAGAGATGCCACCGCCAGCGGAGATCAGCCCCATCACCGAGTAATTGCGGTTGGGCATCGGATAGGTGCCGGGCTGGGCCACGCCGGAAACCAGATCGACCGAATTGTTGCGCCCTTCCTTCATGTCCAGCTGCAGCTGGGCCGAAGGCACGATGCTTTCCAATTCGATCTGCAGCTCTTCGCGGGCCAGATCCGGGGTCAGCCCCAGCACATTCACATTGCCCACATAGGGCATGAAGATGGAACCATTGGCGGCAACGCGCACATCCTGCAGCTGCACGGCCTTTTGTTCGATCGAGGTCAGCAGCGAATTGTCACTGCTGTCCCAGATCCTGAGGGTCAGCGTGTCGCCGGGTTGGATGATCTGGGTCTTGGCCCCATGGCTGGCGCGAATCCAGCTCAGCATCTCCTGCTTGCCGGTGGCAGGCCAATGCGCCACGGTGGGCAAAAAGGCACGGGTCACCGGATAAAGCGCAAAATCCGCATCTACTTCGCCGGATTGCTTGATGATTTCCTCACTGGCGGGGGCGCCGCCGGGTAGGCGGCCACAGGCTGCCGGCAAGAGAATAAGGCTGGCAAGGGCAATGAGGGGAATCAGTCGGCGCATGTGGGCTCTTTTCGGAAAGATCTTGATTTTTGATGTGCGCAAGATACTGGGCTTGGGCCATGCGTCAACCAGAGGGCGCAACCTATAGTGTCTTGAGCGGAATGAGGGGCAAGAGATGGGTTTTCCGGCCACAGTTGTCTTAGGCGCCTCCGGGCGGATCGGGCGGGTGCTGCGCCATTTCTGGCCCGGATTGCTGCCCGCGCGGGGGTATGATCCTGCCACAACCCGCTGGCAGGCGCGGCGGGCGCAAACCACTGCCCTCCCAGAGGAGAACTGGGTCCTGCTGGATCCGCTGGCGGAGCCCGAAGCGCTGGCCAAAAGCTGCAGCGGGGCCGAGGCCCTGCTGTGTCTCGCCGGCCCGGTCCCTGGATCCCGAGAGGGTCTTGATCTGGCAGATCACAGCCGCCTGGCGCTTGCTGCGATTGAGGCTTTGGCCCGGGCGGCGGAGCGGGAGGCGCGGGCACCGGCGCCTCTGTTCCTGGCTTCCTCTGCTGCGGTCTATGGGCGTCAAAGCGGGGGCTTGTGCGAGACGGCAGAGGTCACACCCGCCAATGCCTATGGCGCCGCCAAACTGGCGATGGAGCAGGCGGCGCTGGCACGGGGCCGGGCGCTGGGGGTACCGGTCACCGCGCTCAGGATTGGCAATATCGCCGGATTGGATGTGATCCTTGGCGGCTGGACACCGGGTTTTACCCTGGATCAATTTGCCGATGGCCACACACCCCGGCGCAGCTATATCGGGGTGCAGAGCCTGGCAGAGGCGCTCGCAGCCTTGCTGCAATGCCCCAGAGTGCCGCCAATCCTGAATCTCGCACAGCCTGGTCCCGTAGACATGGGAGCCTTGCTGCGCGCCGGTCATCGAGAGTTCACCTGCCGCCCCGCCCCTGAAGGGGCAATCCCCGAGGTCTCACTGGATCTGGAGCTCCTGCGCAGGACTTTAGGGCAACATTTGATGCCCGCCCCAGCGGATCCCGCTTGTCTGGTGGCAGAATGGTCCCTAGTAGAACGGGATTTCCACGGCTCTCCTTAAGAAGGATTTCTGCCACCCATGACCTGGCGCAAACGTCTTTTTGATCTCTTCTTTGTCACCCTGCTGATTGTCATCCTCGGGCCGATCCTGCTGGCCCTGCTGGTCTGGCTGTTGCTCAAAGAGGGGCGGCCGATCTTCTATGTGGCAGAGCGCATGACCACGCCCACCCGCGGTTTTGGGCTGTGGAAGCTCAGAACCATGACGGTGGCGGAGGAAGACAGCGGCGTGTCGGGCGGCGACAAGGATGCGCGCATCACCAAGACCGGCGCCTGGCTGCGCTCCAAACGCCTGGATGAGTTTCCGCAGCTCTGGAATATCCTCAAAGGCGATCTCTCCTTTGTGGGGCCGCGCCCGCCGCTGCGCCAATATGTCGAGGCCCATCCCGAGATCTATGCAGAGGTGCTGAAATCACGCCCCGGTGTCACCGGGCTGGCCTCGATCGCCTATCACAAGCATGAGGCCGCCCTGCTGGCGCGCTGCGCCACCCGCGAAGAGACCAATGCGGTCTATTCCCGTGTCTGTGTACCCGCCAAGGCACGCCTGGATCTGATTTATCAGCGCCACCAGAGCATGTGTTATGACTTTGATCTGGTATTCCAGACCATCGGCAATATTTTCCGCCGCAGCTAGGGCCGCAGCTAGGAAGGGGGGCACTGATACGGCGGCGCAGTGGTGCCAACTTTGATACGTTTCACGATTTTCTGGGGTGCTGGCAATTTTTCGCTAAGCTTCTGTTTGTATTGCAGCGCAAAAATGGGCAGAATGCGAGACAAGGAATTTTGAAACTCTGAATCGCGCCACAGCCGGGAGCTGTCTGGGGGGCGTGTTGTTCGAAACCTCGTAAACGGCCTGTTGTTTCTAGGGTTCGAGGTTTATGAACCCGCAGATATTGGGTTCTGGTGTAGATGGGTGATACCACAGTGATGGCCGAAACTTTTACGGCCGGGACAATAAATTATGTTTGATCTGATCAGTCGACTTTCACGAAAACAGAAATCATATATCTTTCTGGCATTGGATGCGCTGCTCTGCCCGCTGGCTCTTTTGTTCACCTTCAGCGTGCAACCGCTACCGGATCCGGCCCTCTTCACCCTGGCTCTGATGCTGCCCGTGCTGCCCTATGCCATTCTGGCCATGGCAGGGGTCTCACTCTGGCTCGGGCTGCCACGTATTCAGCTCAATGCCTATGAGCGTCATGCGGTGATGCTGACGGCCCTTGTGGCAGGCCTCACTGCAACCGTCATGGCAATGCTCACCTCTGTGGTGGGGCCGAAGCTGCCATCTGGCACCTATGTCGTCTTTGGTCTGAGTTATTTCATCTCCATGGTGCTGGCCCGCACCATTCTGCTGCAGCTGGTCCTGATGATCTATCGCCGTGCCCTGCCGCGCTGCCGGGTGCTGATCTATGGGGCCGGCTCCACCGGCACCCAGCTGGCCCAGGCGCTGAAATCCCATGGCAGCATCGATCCGGTGGCCTTTGTTGATGACAATACCTCGCTGCAAGGCGCCACCCTTTTGGGGCTGCCGGTCTTTGCCCCCGCGCGCATTCCCGAGATTATCAAAAGCCGCTATATCACCCGGGTTCTTTTGGCGATGCCCTCGCAGGGGCTGGCCAAGCAGGCGCAGGTGACCCGGCATCTGCAGAACATGGGGCTGGAAGTGCAGGTGCTGCCCTCCTTTGCCCAACTTATCGGTGAAGAAGCGCTGGTGGATAAGCTCACCCCGGCCTCAGCCCAGGATTTTCTGGGCCGTGACAGCCATGATGTCCCCCTGAATACTGCCAGCAGCTCCTATCAGGATCGGGTGGTGCTGGTCTCGGGCGCGGGGGGCTCCATCGGTTCCGAGCTCTGCCGTCAGGTCCTGGCCTGCCGCCCCTGCAAGCTGGTGCTTTATGAGCTGTCGGAGCTGGCGCTTTATACCATTCACCAGGAGCTTGCCCCTCTGGGGGAGGAGCTGGGCATCGAGGTGGTGCCGGTCCTGGGTTCAGTCACAGATCCGCGCCAGGTGCGTATGGTGCTGGAACAGCATCGGGTGCAGGTGGTGCTTCATGCGGCTGCCTATAAACATGTGCCTCTGGTTGAGGCCAATCCGCTGCCGGGCATGGCCAATAATGTCTTTGGCACCCAGACGTTGGCACGGATGGCGGAACGCGCCGGGGTGGAACGCTTCATTCTGATCTCTTCGGACAAGGCGGTGCGCCCGGCCAATGTGATGGGGGCCTCCAAACGCATGGCGGAACTGATCGTGCAGGATCGCGCCTCGCGCAGCTCCGGCACCATCTTCACCATGGTACGCTTTGGCAATGTGCTCGGCTCTTCCGGTTCCGTCGTGCCGCTGTTTCAGGATCAGATCAGCCGGGGTGGTCCGGTCACGGTCACCGACCCGGCGGTGAAACGCTATTTCATGACCATCCGCGAGGCGGTGCAACTGGTCTTGCAGGCCGGGGCTGAGGCCGCGGGCGGTGAAGTCTTTGTGCTGGATATGGGCAAGCCCGTCTCCATCGTGCAGCTGGCCCGCCAGGTGATCGAAAGTGCCGGCTATACGGTGCGTGATGCCGCCCATCCCGAGGGGGATATCGAGATCGAGATCATCGGGCTCAGGCCCGGCGAAAAGATGGAAGAGGAGCTGACCCTGAGCGGCAGCCTCACCACCACCCGCCATGCCAAGATCTTCTGCGCCCGCGAGGCGGTGCTCTCGGAAATCGAAGTGGCAGCACTGCTGCGAGAGCTGCGCCAGGCGGTGGCCAGCGGCGATGAGGAGGCACTGCGCGCGCTGATCGCCCATTGGATCGAGGGCGGCGGAGAAGACACGATCGGAGCGCGAAAGAGTTCCTAGTCTTTCGCTCTTCCATTGAAGCGCGGGCGGGTTTCATGCTCTAACCGCAGGCAGCGCAGGGCAGCAGGGGCAGTGGGACTTTCCGTGACGACAACAAGACAATACCGCGCGCGCGCCGTGCTGACCGGCCTGGCCATGACAGCCGGGTTGCTGCAGGCCGCACCCGTGCTGGCCCAATCCAAACCCTTTGCAGGCCAAAGCAATGCCAGCGCAGAGGAGGCCCCCCGCTACAAGCGCCTGCCAGCGCCCTCCTTGAACTTCTACGGCACCTCCGGCCTGATCGATATGCCCTCGGCCGAGATGCAGCCGGATGGGCAATGGAGCACCAGTTTCTCCTGGTTTGCCGGCCAGAGCCGCTACAATCTGACCTTCCAGGCCACCCCCTGGCTCTCGGCTTCTTTTCGTTACAATGGTATCAGGGATCTCTCTGGAACCGCCTTCAGCACCTATTATGACCGGGGTTTTGACGTCCGCGCCCGGCTCTGGCGCGAGGGGCACTGGCGCCCGGCCGTCACCATCGGGTTACAGGATTTTGCCGGCACTGGCGTTTATGCCAGCGAATATATCGTCGCCACCAAGAGCTTTGACACCCCGGCCCTGGGATCGGGCCGCAGCCCCGGACGCCTGAAAGTTACCGCAGGCCTTGGCTGGGGGCGCCTGGGCACCTATGGCGCTCTGGGCAGCCTGGCCGGCAATCGCACCGGCTTCACCCCCGGCGGCACCGGTGGCAGCCTCTCGACAGAGAGCTGGTTTCGCGGAGATGTTGCTCCCTTTGGCGGCATCGAATGGGAGATCAATGACCGCTGGGGGCTGAAGGCGGAGTATTCTTCAGATGCCTATCTGGCGGAATCTCGCGATTCCGGCATCTTTGAGCGCCGCTCACCGTTGAACTTTGGTCTGGAATATCAATGGACGCCGGGCACCCGGATCGGGGCCTATTACCTCTATGGCTCCGAACTGGGGATCACCGCGCAGATCCAGCTCAACCCGAAACATCCGCGGGTGCCGATGCAGGTCCCGGCCCTGGCGCCGGTTCTGCCGCGCAACCAATGGGCCACAGAGTCAGCCCATTGGGGTCAGGACTGGGCCCAGAGCAGCGCCTCCAAGCGGCAAGTTCGCGACCTGGTGGCCGAGGCCCTGAAAAGTGATGGGCTGACCCTGGAAGCGATTACCCTCAGCGGAACCGAAGTAGAGCTGCGCTATCGCAACAACCGCTATCGCTCCGAGACCCTGGCCGCAGGCCGCGCCGCGCGTCTCATTGCCAATGTGCTGCCGCCTTCGGTGGAAACCTTCCGCCTGGTGCCGGTGCGCCGGGGGATCGGGCTCTCAACCACAGTGCTGCGGCGCAGTGATCTGGAGGCGCTGGAGTTTGTCCCGGATGCGCCGGATGCGTTGGCAGCAGTCTCTACAGTGACCAATGCGGCCCCCCTCGCCGCGGATGCCATCCTGTCAGAAGAGCTTTACCCGGCCTTCTCCACCTCGGTGAGCCCCTACTCTTCGCAGGGGTATTTTGACCCTGATCAGCCCTTCCGGCTGGATCTGGGGGTGGATTTTGCAGCCTCCTATACGCCCGCACCGGGCTGGCGTATCGCGGGCGCCATCCGCCAGCGGCTCTGGGGCAATATCGCCAATGGCCGGGCCTCTAATTCGGTGCTGCCCCATGTGCGTACCGATCAGGCTGAATATGCCCAGCATGGCACCACCCTGAACAATCTTTATGTCAGTCGCCATTGGCAGCCTGGGCGCAATACCTATGCGCGGGTCACCGCGGGCCTCTTGGAAAGCATGTACGGCGGGATCTCCGGCGAGATGCTGTGGAAACCCGCGGCCAGCCCTCTGGCCCTGGGGGTTGAGGGCAACTACGTGCGCCAGCGTGCCTTTGACCAGCGCTTTGGCTTTCGCGATTACCAGACCTTCACCGGCCATGCCTCTGCCTATCTCGAGCTGGGCAAAGGCTATGTGGCGCAGGTCGATGCCGGGCGCTATCTGGCCGGGGATTATGGCGCCACCTTCAGCATTGACCGGACCTTTAAAAATGGCTGGTCCGTGGGCGGCTTCTTTACCCGCACCAATGTCTCGGCGGCGGATTTTGGCGAAGGCTCCTTTGACAAGGGCTTCCGCTTCCGTATTCCGCTGGATTGGATGCTCGGCAAACCCTCGCGCAATAGTTTTGGCCTGACCATTCGCCCGACCCAGCGCGATGGTGGTCAACGCGTGGCTGTCCCTGGCCGGCTTTATGGCTCCGTGCGGGCCGCCCATCGCCTCAGCCTGACAGAGCAGCGCGCGAGGTTCTGGGAATGAAGATGACATCTATACTTGCCCGCTTTGCGGGAGCTCTGGCGCTCCTGACCGGGCTTACCGCCTGTGCCAAAGGCCCCGATAAAACCCCGCTCGAGGTGGAGCTGGTTCAGAATCTGCGCCAAGCATTGCAGGCGCGCCGGGCTGCGCGGGGTGAAAAACCCGCCCGCCCCGCCCTCACCCGGGCGGCGCTGGACGCAACCGTCAAAGGCGCTTTTATCGAGGTCACCATCGAAGAGAGTGATGTTTTTGCCTATCTGTCCCGACAGGTCAGCAAACATGATGACTTTCCCGGCACCGTTGAGGTCTGGCGCTCTGAGGACAATGTAAACCTTGCGATGCGCGACGGCGTGCTGGTGGCAACCCGAGGCATGCCCAATGATCTGCTGGCAGCTTCGGCACTGGTCCATGCGGGCGGGCCCAAGGGCCCCTCGGGGAATGGGGAGCGGATCTATGAGATTGCCGCGCTGGATAATGAATCCTACAAACTCTCCCTGGTGTGCCAGGTCGAGGATCTGGGGGTAAAACGGATTGAAATCGTTGAACTTACCTATCGCACCCGCCACCTGCGCGAGACCTGCGAAGGCCGCGGAGGTCAGGCGGAATCTCTGGCCGGGTCTCAGGAAAGAAACCGGGTGGTCAATGATTATTGGATTGATTCTCGCACAGGCCGGATTTGGCAGTCCCGCCAATGGGCCGGGCCGGAACTGGGCTATCTGCGCATCCGCCAGTTGACCTCTGGCTAGGCATAAAAGCACCGGTAGAAGCCCAGATGCGCGGTTTTCCCGCAACGCTCTGGAAAATGAGTTGAAAAATCCAGATTTTAATGGCGGAATAGGTCTACCATTCGTTGATCCGTAAGATCTTCTGGCATAGTGTCCGCTCGAGAGTATCCCCTCCACAGGAGTTTTATTATGAAAAATATCTTCGCCGCATTCGTTCTGGCATCCATGGCTGCAACCACTGCCTCCGCGCAGGCTGTTGAAACCACCACCACTGCCACCACAACCACCACCACCACCACAGGTATTCTGGGTGGCACTGGCCTGGGCATCACTGGTGCCACCGCTGCTGTTCTTGCTGGCGTTGTTGGCCTGGCCGTCATCGTCAGCGACGACGACGACAGCACAACCACAACCACCACAACCACCAACTAAGCGAGCGCCGGTTTCCGGCCTCATGTTGGAGGAAAGTTAAGCAGGCGCGCTTTTGGGGCGCGCCTGTTTTTTTTGTGCCTGGATTTATATGTTGGAGATTAGGAAAAACGCAGAGCCCCAAGAGCGCCGGGGTCACTGTGAAAACGGGTAGAATATGACACAGAAACAGATCATCGCAGTTGCAGGCATCGGCTATGTAGGGCTGTCCAATGCGGTCCTTCTGGCCCAGCGGCATCAGGTCCGGGCTCTGGATACGGATCCGGCCCGGGTTGAGATGCTCAACCGCCGACAATCCCCGATCATTGATACCGGTTTGGAAAGTTATCTGGTCGAAAGGGATCTGCAGCTCTCAGCAACCTGCGCCCCGGAAGAGGCCTTTGCCGGGGCGGATTATGTCGTCGTTGCCACCCCGACCAATTACGACCCGGTGAGCAATTTCTTTGACACTTCCAGCGTCGAAGCGGTGATTGGCCAGGTGATGGCCTGCAATCCAAAGGCCACCATCGTGATCAAATCCACCATTCCGGTGGGGTTCACCCAGGATATCCGCGCCCGGCTTGGCACTGATCAGGTGATCTTCTCACCGGAGTTCCTGCGTGAGGGGCAGGCCTTGCATGACAACCTTTATCCCTCGCGCATCGTGGTGGGAGAGCGCTCCGAACGCGCACGCCGCTTTGCCGAAATGCTGCGCGATTGCTCACTGAAGCCGGATGTGGAACTGCTGTTCACCGATGCGTCCGAGGCAGAGGCGATCAAGCTTTTCTCCAATACCTATCTCGCCATGCGGGTGGCCTATTTCAACGAGCTAGACAGCTATGCCCTGGCCCATGGCATGGACAGCCGCCAGATCATCGAGGGGGTGGGCCTCGACCCGCGGATCGGCACGCATTACAACAACCCCTCCTTTGGCTATGGAGGCTACTGCCTGCCGAAAGACAGCAAGCAGCTTCTGGCCAATTACTCCGAGGTGCCACAGAACCTCATCCGCGCCATCGTGGATGCCAATCGCACCCGCAAGGATTTCATTGCCGATCGAATCCTGGCACTCAAACCGCAGGTGGTGGGGATCCACCGGCTGGTGATGAAGGCAGGATCTGACAATTTCCGTCAAAGCTCGATCCAGGGCATCATGAAGCGGATCAAGGCCAAGGGCATCGAGGTGGTGGTCTATGAACCGGAATTGCCAGAGGAGAGCTTCTTTGGCTCCGAAGTGATGCGCGATCTGGACGCCTTCAAGCAGAAATCGGATGTCATTATTGCCAACCGGCGCAGCCCGGATCTGGAGGATGTCCCGGATAAGATCTTCACCCGCGACCTGTTTCAATCGGATTAGGGGCACGAACGCTATCCCCCTGACCTCACCTCCTGCGCTGTTTCCGGTCTTGTGCCCGTGCGATAAGATGAATCTTACATAGATCCTCAATGATCTGCAGTTCATTGGCCTCTCGCCACAGCTAAAACCGGGTATAGTCTTATAGGAGGTCGCAGCGAGGGCGGCGGAATTTTGCAACCTCTGGTCCTACTGACCTTGTCAGAAACCCCTGAGTATCCCTATGCTCCCCCCGGGGGCGGGATGCTCTTGACCAGATGCAGCGTGCAAAAAAGGTCAGGGCATGAAGCGGAGTAAGACATGCGATTGTTTGAACAGACCCGGCTCTTTGGGCCGTTTCTGGGCATCTGTCTCTTTTTGTCTGGCATGCCAGAACAAGGGGCAGCCATGAGCAAGCCAGAAACCCGACCGGTGATTTCCCTCAGCTGCAAGGTGACAGCTCCAGAAGGAGAGCGGCTCTGCCAGGCCCTGTTGCAGGCCCTGTCCAAAGAAGCCCCCAAAGCGGTGATCCGCCGGGTTGAGACCGCACCACAGGATGTGGAAGGGGCGCTGATCTCTCTGCGGGCAGAAGCCAAGAGCCGGGATCAGATCAACGGGCGCCTCAGCTGGACATTGGCTCCAGGTGCCGAGGGCAATGGGGCAGAGGTCAGATTTGATGTCATGGATGATGCAAAACTCTCTGCCAAGGTATATGATGGCTTTGCCCGGGGTCTGATTGTGGCCAGTCCGGAATTGCAGCAAGCGCTGCGTGCCGCCGGGGTCAATTGAACCAGATGATGAAACAGACATTCGACTTTGAAGAGTGGATTTAGACCATGTGCGTAATGTGTAATATGACAGGAACCTTTGATCCTTCGCGCCATGCGGAAGGCAATGGGTTTGATGGCGGGCCGGTTCGGGCTGCAATTGCCGAAAGTGTTGATGCGGCAGCGGGTACCGGCACCAACTATACGATGTCGGTAGGCGATACCTTTAACGGGACGCTTTGGCTTGGAGATCGCGATTGGGTGCGCGTCACCCTCACTGCCGGGGAGAGCTATAATATCACCCTGAACGGGGTTTCACTCACGGACCCCTATCTGCGCCTTTACGATTCCAGCGGCAATCTGGTGGCCTATAATGATGACGGCGGGCCTGGTCTCGACTCCGCCATGAGCTTTAATGCCACCAGTACTGGCACCTATTATGTGGCAGCGGGCGGTTATTCGGATGCCCGTTCCGGCACCTATAGCATGGCCGTCACCAGCAGTGGCAGCACCCCGCCAACTCCCGGCGGCAGCGGCGCCAGCCTGGATGATCTGGCCAATTTCCTGACCCATGGCTATTGGGGCGGCTCCTCGCGCAGCTTCAACACCAGTGGCAGCAATCAGATCACGGTGAATATCAGCGGCTTGACTGCGGCTGGTCAGCAATTGGCCCGCTGGGCCTTTGAGGCCTGGGAAGCGGTGGCCAATATCGATTTTGTCGAAACCCTGGGCTCGGCTCAGATCACCTTTGACGACAATGACAGCGGTGCCTATGCCAGCTCTTCGACCTCCGGCACCACCATCCTCAGCTCGGAAGTAAACGTCAGCACCGCCTGGCTGGCCAATAGTGGCACCACGATCGACAGCTATTCCTTCTCTACCTATGTGCATGAAATCGGCCATGCGCTGGGGCTGGGGCACCAGGGCGATTACAATGGCA
>NZ_AAYC01000017.1 GCF_000169455.1 Roseobacter sp. SK209-2-6
TGCGATATCTACGCGAATGCACTGGCGGGACTGGGCATTTCTCTAAAGGTCGAAACCGTTGATAATGCTCAATATGTCCAGCGCCAAAATGGGTTTGACTTCGACCTGTCGAGGGTGCGACGCGACCTCTCTCTCAGCCCAGGCAATGAGCAAAGACTTTACTGGGGATCTGACAGTGCGGCACAAACGGGCAGCCGGAACATCATGGGAGTTACCTCTCCCGCGATAGATTCAATGATTGAGGAAATGCTGAAGGCCAAAACTCCCGAGGAGTTCAACTCAGCCGTCCGAGCCCTGGATCGCGTTTTGACCCAGGCCCAACGGGAGGAGAGTTTTTTCCAAAAGCCGACGACGGACGGGAGCCTCCCCTGTTCTTTTGAAGGCCTTCTTCGGTTGCACCGGATGTTGAAACCTATGCCCAAATTGATGCCCCAATTGATCCGATTTTCAAACCGGCACAGGAGCTCTTTTTTGTGAAACCTAACTTGCAGAATCTCAAATGACAGGAGTATCTCTGCGAGAATTGCGCCTGACCGCGCAACAAGTCGCCGCGACCTTGTATAAAAAACGGATTCTGACATGACCCGATCCTATCTACCTGGCATCCTTGCCATGGCCGCCGTTGTTGTGGCCTCCAATATTCTGGTGCAATTCCTCTTTGGCCAATGGCTGACCTGGGGTGCTTTCACCTATCCCATCGCCTTTCTTGTCACCGATGTGATGAACCGCGTCTATGGCTCCGGACCTGCGCGCCGCGTGGTGTTGGCTGGCTTTGCGGTAGGCGTCGTGTGTTCGCTCATCGGTACGCAGATCATGGGCGAATTTGGCCCATTGGTGACATTGCGTATTGCCATCGGTTCCGGCCTCGCCTTCCTGACAGCTCAGCTCCTGGATGTTGCCATCTTCTCCGCCCTGCGCGAAGGGAAGTGGTGGCGTGCGCCGCTGGCCTCAACCCTGGTTGGATCCTCACTGGATACTGCGCTCTTCTTCACCATCGCTTTTTCCGGCGCGCTGACATGGCTTGAGCCCGGCAATGATATCTCCTGGGCCGGGGAGGTCCTCCCGCTGCTCGGCGCTGGACCATTGGCGCCTCTTTGGGTCTCGCTTGCAGTCGCAGACTGGTTGGTGAAGCTCTCCCTTGCGCTGCTGGCCCTGATCCCCTTCCGTATCATTGTCGCGCGGCTCTCTGCCAAAGTTGCTTAACCGCAGAACAACATCACTCGACAAAAGGCCGCCTCGCTGGGAGAGCGGCCTTTTTCATTGGCGTGGCAGCCGCTAAACACATGCCATGCTGCATGTTACCGACACGATCATTATTCAGGATTGGGAGCTGAGTGAGAGCTTCATGCGGGCCTCTGGTCCGGGGGGGCAGAATGTGAACAAGGTCTCCTCCGCCGTGGAGCTACGCTTTGAAGCGGCGCGCTCCCCTGCCCTTGCGCCTGCAGTCAAATCGCGCCTGAAGCGTCTGGCAGGACGGCGCTGGACCAAAGAAGGCGCGATCCTGCTGCAATGCGATGAAACCCGCTCCCAGACCCGCAATCGCGAATTAGTGCGTGAACGCCTGGCAGAGCTGATCCGCAAGGCCCTGGTCGTGCCAAAACGTCGTATTGCGACCAAACCAACCAAAGGTTCTGTGCGACGACGGCTTGAAGGTAAAAAACAACGCAGCGAAGTCAAGGCGACGCGGGGTAAGATCAAACCCGAGTAACCCCGGCGATTGCACCCCACCTTCCCTTTGGTCATGCTGCCCCCAAAACAACGGGAGGATTGTTCATGCGACTGGCTGGTAAGTCTGCAATTGTAACAGGTGGAGCTTCGGGCTTTGGCAAGGGAATCGTCGAGAAATTCCTGGACGAAGGCGCCCGCGTCCTGATCGCCGATATTAACGGGACTGCAGCAGAAGAACTCGCCGCTGCCAAGGGTGAGGCCGCCGTGGCGCAGCAAGTGGATGTCGCGGAGGCCTCCTCGGTCGAGGCCATGGCAGAGGCCGCAATACAGGCCTTTGGGCAGGTGGACCTATTGGTCAACAATGCGGGCGTTACCCATCTGCCGAGCCCATTGGATGAGGTCAGCGAAGAGGATTTTGACCGCGTTTTCAACGTGAATATGAAGTCAGTCTACCTGACCGCACGTGCCCTGGTTCCGCATATGAAAACACGTCAGTCCGGCGTAATCCTCAATGTGGCCTCCACTGCCGGCGTGTCACCACGGCCCAACCTGAACTGGTACAATGCCTCCAAGGGCTGGATGATCACCGCAACCAAGACGATGGCAGTAGAACTGGCCCCTAAAGGGATCCGCGTAAATGCGATCAACCCGGTTGCGGGCGAAACACCTCTGCTGAAATCCTTCATGGGGGAGGACACCCCTGAGATCCGAGCGAAGTTCCTCTCGACCATTCCGATTGGCCGGTTCTCTACCCCTGAGGACATGGGCAATGCCGCTTGCTTTCTCTGTTCGGATGAGGCCAGCATGATCACCGGTGTTGCAATGGAAGTCGACGGAGGGCGCTGCATATGAAGCCGATCAATCTGAAGGGAAAATTGACCCTTTTTGACAGCCACTGGGATCCCAAAGTGATCGCGGACTACAATGACAACGAGATCATGGTGGTGAAGTTTCAGGGCGAATACCCCTTCCACCTTCATGAAACCACCGATGATTTCTTCCTCGTGTTAGAGGGGGAGATGGTGATGGATATCGAAGGGCAGCCGTCACAACCTGTGAAAGCGGGAGAGCTCTTTGTAGTCCCCAAAGGGGTCACTCATCGTCCGCGAGCAGAGAACGAGTGCAAAGTACTGCTGATCGAACCCAAGGGTGAGCCAAATTCTGGCGATCCGGCCACAGCGGCACCCAAACCCAGAATCTAAGGGGCGCCTAAGCTGGCGCAAAAGGCGATGCCCTTGCTTTGTTTGCGCCGGATCAAAGACGCTCTGACTATCCGCGCTAAAAGGGACGGGTCCGCAGTTCCTGAAAGCGGCAAATGAAACAGGACAAGCCGTGATGATTCCAGGTCCCAAGAACCTGATAACCGATGTACCCGGTCTGCTGGTTGGCAACGCACAGGATGATGCCTTGAAATCAGGCACCACCGTGTTGCTGGGCAAAGCGCCGCTGACGACCTCTGTCCATGTGATGGGCGGAGCGCCTGGTACACGTGAAACAGACCTCTTGGCCCCTGATAAATCCGTTGCCCAGATCGATGCCCTTGTCCTGTCCGGCGGCTCTGCCTTTGGGCTTGATGCCTGTTCTGGCGTGGTCGCTGGCCTGCGGGAACAGGGTCGAGGTTTTACATTGGGCTCTGCGGTGATTCCTCTGGTTCCTGGTGCAATCCTGTTTGATCTGCTCAATGGCGGGCTCAAGGATTGGCAGGATAACCCCTATCCCGCACTTGGTCGCACAGCACTAGAGGCTGTCTCTGAGGATTTCGAACTCGGTAGTCATGGCGCTGGAACCGGAGCCTTGACCGCCACCCTCAAGGGTGGGCTGGGTTCGGCCTCTTTCGTGTTAGACAGCGGTGTCACGGTTGGCGCATTGGTTGCGGCCAACCCAATGGGATCTGTGACAACGCCCGGCGAACGGCACTTTTGGGCTGCCGCTTATGAAATCAGCCAGGAATTTGGCGGCCTGGGCCCTGATCTGAGTTCGGGCCTTGGGCGTGATCTGCGTAGCCGCAAGACGGAAGCCATGCAAAAGCTATCACAAGGAGGGACCCTCCCGGTGGAGGGGGGGAACACCACAATTGCCATTGTCGCCACCGATGCGGAACTCAGCAAAGCCCAGTGCCAGCGTCTCGCAACGGCGGCCCATGATGGTATTGGCCGTGCCTGCCTGCCCGCCCATAGCCCAGGTGACGGAGACCTTGTCTTTGCCGCCAGCACCGGGGAACGGCAATTGGAAAACCCTGATGCGGCTCTGGCCCTGATTGGCCATGCGGCCTCTCTCTGCCTCAGCCGGGCGATCTGCCGCGCGGTCTATCACGCAACGCCAAAGGAGAATGACCTCTTACCCTGCTGGAACGCGGGATAGCCAAAGGAAATCGCCGACCCCTGTCGGCCTCTGTCACTGAGGCGATTTTGCCCGTTGACACTCAACCAAATCGGGCAGCTATTTGCCCTAGCCAACTTCAAGATCGGAGCAAGCATATGAAATCTATCCTATCCGCAGCAGCTGTCCTTGGCCTTCTGGCCGCCCCTGCCTTCGCCGAAGGCGACCCAGCCAAGGGGGAGAAGGGCTTTAAGAAATGTAAATCTTGCCACATGGTTGTTTCTGACACCGGTGAAGCCATTGTCAAAGGCGGCAAGACCGGTCCCAACCTCTGGGGCATCGCAGGCCGCGCTGCCGGTAGCGCTGACGGCTTCAAATACAGCAAGGATCTGGTTGCCGCTGGTGAAGGCGGTCTGGTCTGGGATGCAGAGAGCTTCGCGGCCTTTACCGCAGATCCCCGTGGATTTTTGCGGGAACATTTGGGTGACAGCAAAGCCAAATCCAAAATGTCCTTTAAGCTGAAAAAGGGCGGTGAAGATATCTTTGCCTTCCTCGCACAGCATGGCCCCGTTGTTGAAGCAGCAGAAGAAGCCAGCGAAGAAGCCGCTTCCGAGTAATCCGCAAGCGCGCCAAACTCTGTGTTGAGCGCCATATGAACGTACCGTCAGGCCGCGACCTTTTGAGGCGCGGCCTTTCGCATAGTTGCTTTGCTCCGCAAGGCGGGCTAGCCAAGGCAAATCGCGAACGGAAGGCAAAGGACAGTTCCAGCCGCATGTCACAGATGATCCCGGCCTGGGTGAACGGCGAGCTGACACCGGTGGAAAAGCTCCAGGCGCATGAGCAGGGGCTAAAGCATAAGGCCGTTTCGGTCTTTGTTGTCCAGGGCGTGAAGATTCTGATGCAGCGCCGGGCGCTAGGGAAGTACCATACGCCGGGCCTCTGGGCGAATACCTGTTGCACCCATCCTTTGTGGGACGAGGTGTCATCCGCCTGTGCGGTGCGCCGCCTCGAAGAAGAGCTTGGCATTCGCGGTCTATTCCCTGAGTTTCGCCACAAGCTGGAATATCGCGCGGATGTTGGCCATGGCATGGTCGAGCATGAGGTTGTTGATGTCTTTCTGGCCCATGCACACCGACCGCTGGAGCCAGCTCCCAATCCAGATGAGGTCATGGAGACCCGCTGGATGGATTATCACGACCTTTTGGCAGAGGTGCAGCGCCATCCGGAACGCTTTACCCCTTGGCTCAAGATTTACCTGCATAAATATGCGGATGTGATTTTTGGACCTGATCTGATCATCGCTTCTCAGAGCTAAAACCCCTTGCAACCTGAGGTAGTTGCTTCGCGCAACTGTTTCTCCTTGCTTTGGGCCGGTGCAACGTGGTTTCTTGCTTCCACCCAATTAGGAGGCATGCTTACTATGTGTGTGATTATCGCTGGCGGAGGAATTGCCGGTCTCAGCCTTGGCCTCACCCTGCATCAGATTGGCGTTGCCTTTCACATCTATGAGGCAGCGCCAGAGCTGCGCCCGCTGGGGGTTGGCATCAATCTGCAACCCAATGCAGTGCGTGAGCTATTTGATCTAGGGCTGCAGGACGACCTGGACGCAATCGGCATTCGCACCCGGCAGCTGGGTTTTTACAGCAAGACCGGTGGAACCATCTGGGAAGAGCCTCGCGGGCAAGCAGCGGGCTATTCCTGGCCGCAGTATTCGATACATCGAGGTGAGCTGCAAATGCTCCTGCTGCGCACCCTAAAGGAGCGCGCCGGAGAAGATTGCATAACCACCGGCATTGAGGCAGTTGGATTTACAACGCGGGAAGAAGGCGCTTCTCTGCATTTCAGGAATGGCCAGAGCCATGATGGCGAGATCATTGTTGCAGCAGATGGCATCCACTCCGCCATCCGACAGCAGATGTACCCAAACGAGGGTGCACCGATTTGGAACCAGCGTATCCTCTGGCGCGCAACTTCGCGGGCCAGAGCCTGGAAGGGGCAGGCAGCGATGGTTATGATTGGCCATGACGCCTTGCGCTTTGTTGCCTACCCCATCACGCAGCCGGATGCACAGGGGCAATCAGTGATCAACTGGATTGCTGAGAAACATGTCGACCCCCAAAGCACCTGGAACAAAGAAGATTGGAACAGGGCAGCAGATATTGGCGACTTCATCGGTGATTTTGAAGGCTGGCAGTTCGACTGGGCCGATGTTCCGGCCCTGATCCGCAAGGCCGATCGGGTCTTTGAATACCCGATGGTGGATCGCGACCCCTTACCGCGCTGGACCCATGGTCGTGTAACCTTGATGGGGGATGCTGCGCATCCGACCTATCCTGTTGGCTCCAATGGCGCATCTCAGGCCATTCTGGATGCACGCAGCCTAGGGGCCAGTTTTTTGCGTCACGGCCTGTCAGAGACCACTTTAAGCGCCTATGAGGAAAAAATGCGCCCTGCAGCGACGCAGATCGGCAAAGCAAACCGCGCAGGTCAAGGTCCGGATGCGGTCCTGCAACGGGTAGAGGATCTCTGCGGTGGACGGTTTAAGAAGATCGAGGAGATTATCCCGCGCGCAGAATTGGAAGCCCATGCCAATAGGTATAAATCCGTTGCTGGGTTTGGCATTGATGCCTTGAATGCTGCGCCGTCAATAATCCCCGAATTGACCCGTGGCGTTTGATCTCCCTTGCTGCCTGATCAGGCCGAGCTCTCCCGCCCGTCATCGGACATTTTCATGCCCTCTTCCCGTTGGGCCTTGCACCTAAACGGCAAGCGACCAATCCTCGACTAGATCTGGGGCATGACTGGCCTTCGGCCCTCACTACTTGGGAAGCGCCGGGCGTAGCACGGCGCCAGGCCCAAGACTGTTTGGTATGTGCTGGCAAAGCCAGCGCGTGCCACAGGCGCGGGAGCTCCCCCTCACCCGAATGCCCTGACTGTCAGCGTCAGTTCTGAAACCCGATCACAGCTTCGACCGCACGCTTCCAGCGCTCATAGGCCGCCTCACGCCGATCGGCTGGCAACTTCGGATCAAATTGCTGATCCAATGCCCAGGTTTCTGCGAACTCCTGTTGCGAAGGGTAGAGCCCTGCCTTCATGCCCGCAAGCCAGGCCGCACCAAGGGCTGTGGTTTCCTGCATGACAGGCCGGTCAACCGAGGCACCCAACAGATCCGAAAGGCTCTGCATGGCCCAGTCGCTGGCACTCATCCCACCATCGACGCGCAGAGAGACCCCTTCCGCATCCGCTTGCCCCGCAGCCTGCCAATCCGCCCGCATGGCTTCCCAGAGATCGCGGGTCTGATAGGCAACGCTTTGCAATGCTGCGCGGGCAAACTCTGCGGGGCCAGAGTTCCGCGTCAGGCCAAAGACAGCACCGCGGCATTCCGGCTGCCAATAGGGCGCGCCAAGCCCGGTGAAGGCCGGAACCAAAATGACATCCTGCCCAGGATCTGCTGACTGCGCGAGTTCACCACTCTGAGCCGCATTTTCTATCACGCCGAGCCCATCGCGCAGCCATTGCACCGCTGCGCCTGCGATAAAGATCGATCCCTCGAGCGCGTAGCTGGTGCGCCCCTCCAACTGGTAGGCAACCGTCGTCAGCATACGGTTCTGCGAGGCGACCGGCGTGTCACCAGTATTGAGCAGCGCAAAACAACCGGTTCCATAGGTGGATTTCATCATTCCGGGCGCAAAACAGGCCTGTCCGATGGTGGCGGCCTGCTGATCCCCTGCGACACCAAGCACCGGCAATGAGGCGCCCAGAAGCGCCGCATCGGTGGTGCCAAATTCGGCGGCGCAGTCTTTGACCTCAGGCAACATGGCCATGGGGATATCCATCAAGTCACAGATCCCCGCATCCCAAGCTCCGGAGCGGATATCATACAGCATGGTGCGCGAAGCATTGGTGGCATCGGTCACATGAGACACTCCACCCGTCAGGCGCCAGATCAAATAGCTGTCGACCGTTCCAAACAGAACCTGACCACATGCAGCTTTTGCGCGGGCTTCCGGATGCTGGTCGAGTATCCACTTCACCTTGGTTCCTGAAAAATAGGGATCCAGCAACAGCCCTGTCTTATGGCTGATCTCCGCCTCATGACCTTCGTTGCGAAGCCTGCTGCAATAGTCTGCGGTTCTACGGTCCTGCCAAACGATGGCATTGTGCAGCGCCTTGCCGCTCTCTTTATCCCAGACAACCGTGGTTTCGCGCTGGTTGGTAATGCCGATCCCGGCGATTTCTCCTGCGGCGATCCCCTGCTCTGCGATCACTTGCCGACAGGTGGCGAGCACGGTTTCCCAGATCTCTTCCGGATCGTGCTCTACCCAGCCAGCCTGGGGGAAATGTTGCGTGAACTCCTGCTGAGCCGTGCGCAACGGCTGCATCTCGCCATCAAAGAGAATGGCCCGTGTTGATGTGGTGCCCTGATCGATCGCCAGAATATAGTTCATTTCCCGCCCCTGCTAACTTGTCTTAGGGCGGGAGTTTAGACAGGAAAATGGCACCACCGCCAGCCCCTACTAAATATTTAGTCGAAATAGGCCCCAGACCCGCTAAGCCCTAACCGACAGGGACATTGTCGATCAGCCGAATGCCTTCCATCCAGGCCGCCGCAAAAAGTCGTGCGGGGCCATCCGCCCGATCACGAGGAGACAGGTTTTCCGTGCAGTTGAGAGAAAGATACTCCACTTCCTCAAACCCTGCCGCCAGAAGCGCCGCCTTCGCCTGGGGCTCCAGAGATGCGAATTCCGCGCCGGCTTTCAGCTCTGCCGACAGGCGCTGCAGCACGGGATAGAGCTTTGAGGCCTTCTCGAGCCCCTCCTCCGAAAGGCGCAGATTACGTGAGGACATCGCCAGACCAGAGGTCTCACGCACGGTGGGGCAACCGATGACCTCAATCGGGATGTCCAGATCCCGCGCCATGCGGCGCACTACCAAAAGCTGCTGATAGTCCTTTTCACCAAAGAAGGCCTTACCGGCGCCGGTCTGCAGGAACAGCTTTGCAACCACCGTGGCCACCCCGTCAAAGTGACCTGGGCGGCAGGCGCCCTCCATCTGATCACTGACACCCGTGACCGAGACATTGGTGGCAAAGCCCTGCGGGTAGATCTCATCCGGGTCCGGCACATAGATCGCATCAACTCCATAGGGCGCCAGTTTGACCGCATCCTCATGCTCGGTGCGTGGGTAGTTTGCCAGGTCTTCAGGGTTGTTGAACTGCTTGGGGTTCACAAAAATCGTCACGATGACCCGGTCGCAAGCCTCTTTGGCCGCTTCGACCAGAGACAGGTGCCCGGCATGCAATGCGCCCATGGTGGGGACAACGCCGATGCTTTCGCCGGCCAGGGTCCAGTCGCGATGTTTGCCCCGCAATTCAGCGAGGCGGCGAATGATAGGAGCGGTCATGAGTGTATTCAGTCCTTGGAGGGTGCTTTGGCAGCGGCGGCAGCGGGCGCCTGATCGGCAAAGACATGTTCGGCAGCCGGGAAGCTACGGGCGCGCACCTCAGCGGCATATTCGGCAATCGCCGCCTCTGCCGTGGTGCCCAGATCCGCATAGCGTTTCACGAACTTGGGTTTGAAGCTGGTGAACATGCCCAGCATGTCATCCACCACCAGCACCTGCCCGTCGCAACCTGCGGAGGCGCCGATGCCGATGGTTGGGATCGGCACCGCGGCGGTGATTTCATTGGCGAGGTTTTCTGGAACCTTCTCCAGCACCACGGCAAAGGCCCCGGCCTCGGCTACGGCGTGTGCACCTTCCAGCACCGAAGCACCAGCCTCATCACGGCCCTGCACTTTGTAGCCGCCCAGCGTGTTGATCGACTGGGGGGTCAAACCAACATGAGCCATCACAGGAATGCCGCGCGCGGTCAGGAAACTGATGGTCGCGGCCATTTCGACGCCGCCTTCCAGCTTGACCGCAGCAGCACCGGTTTCGCGCATCAAACGCGCCGCGTTGCCAAAGGCCTGCTCTGGCCCCTCTTCATAGCTGCCAAAGGGCATATCGATGACCAGCATCGCTTCCTTTAGCCCCCGCGCGACGGCCTGCCCGTGCAGGATCATCATTTCCATGGTGACGCCCAGGGTCGAGGGCAACCCATGCAGCACCATGCCGACGCTATCGCCAACCAGGACAACATCTGCATGTGCATCCATCATCTGCGCCATCGGAGTGGTATAGGCGGTTAGGCTGACAATTGGTGTTTTGCCCTTTTGGGCCAGAATAGTCCCTGCGGTGATCTTCGGGGCCTGAGTGTTCGCGCTCATGATCTTCCCTGGTTTTGTACGGGTTGCGCACGAGTAACAATTAACGCCGCGTGCTTCCAGAGGGCGAAATGTCCCGCCGCCCTTGATTACCTCGCGGAAAGCGGGAAGACTTGCAAAAAACGCCCCAAACCAGGGCATCCATTGTGACCAGGGAGTTGAAAGATGATGTTCAGATCACTTGTTTTCGCCGCCAGTTCCGCGCTTGCGCTTGCAGCGGGTGCTGCCTGGGCAAAGGACAGCGCCACCATCGGGCTACAGCTGGAGCCACCGCATCTGGACCCAACAAGTGCCGCAGCCGGTGCAATTGATCAGGTTCTCTATTCTAACGTTTTCGAAGGCCTCACCCGTTTCATGGGCGATGGCTCTGTTGTGCCTGGCCTGGCCAAAAGCTGGGAAATCTCCGAGGACGGTCTGACCTACACCTTCCATCTGAACATCGGCGTGTCCTTCCATGACGGCACGGCAATGGACGCGGAGGATGTCAAATTCTCCCTCGACCGGGCCCGTGCCGAAGATAGCACCAATGCGCAAAAGGCGCTTTTTGCCGATATTGCCGGAGTGACGGTTGTGGATTCGGCAACGGTGCAGGTGACGCTGAACCAGCCCAATGGCAACTTTCTGTTCAACCTCGCTTGGGGCGATGCAGTCATCGTCGCACCTGAAAGCATTGATGACATCAAAACCGCGCCCGTGGGCACCGGTGCCTTCAAATTTGCAGGTTGGGTGCAGGGAGACCGGATCGATCTGGAACGCAATGCGGACTATTGGGGAACACCTGCCCATCTGGAAAAGGCGACCTTTAAATTCATCTCGGACCCGACTGCGGCCTTTGCAGCGATGATGGCCGAGGACATCGATGCCTTTTCCGGTTTCCCAGCACCTGAAAACCTGCCGCAATTTGATGCGGATCCGCGGTTCCAGGTCCTGGTAGGCTCCACCGAGGGGGAGACGATCCTCTCGACCAACAACAAGCAGGCGCCCTTTGACAACGTGAAAGTGCGCGAGGCCCTGGCCCATGCTATCGACCGCCAGGCCATCATCGATGGTGCCATGTTCGGCTACGGCACCCCGATCGGCAGCCATTTTGCGCCGCATAACCCGGCTTACAAAGACCTGACCGGAAACTCCGGCTACGACCCGGAACGCGCCAAGGCACTTCTGGCAGAGGCAGGACTGGCCGATGGCTTTGAAACCACATTGCACTTGCCCCCGCCATCTTATGCGCGCCGTGGTGGTGAAATCATCGCGGCCCAACTGGCGCAGGTGGGCATCAAGGCAGAGATCATCAATGTGGAATGGGCCCAATGGCTAGAGACGGTCTTCCGCGGTAAGGATTTTGGCCTGACCATCGTCAGCCATACCGAGCCGATGGATATCGGCATCTATGCCCGTCCGGAATACTATTTCCAGTATGACAATCCCGCCTTCCAAGCCTTGATGGAAAAGCTGAACGGCACCACCGATCCGGCAATGCGTCAATCCATGCTGCAGGAAGCACAAGAGACCATCTCCAAGGACTATGTGAATGGCTATCTGTTCCAGCTGGCCGCCCTAAGCGTTGCCAATGCCAAGCTGCAAGGCCTCTGGGCAAATGCCCCCACTCAGGCCACCGACCTGACTTCTGTCAGCTGGGCTGAGTAACCGCGCAGGGACAACTTGCCTGGCCCTCTGCGATCGATCGGGGCCAGGCCCTACCCAATTTGGGATGCTCCAATGATCGAACTTTACCCCGCTGGCTCGCGGCCGAGCCGCCAAGCCCCTGACAAGTGGTTCACTGGCAGGGTCTGGATGGATCCTATTATCGACTCACAACCACCCGCGCGGGTCAATGCGCTGCGGGTCAGTTTTGACCCCGGTGCACGAACCAATTGGCATACCCATCCTCTGGGGCAGACCCTGCATATCCTGCATGGCAAGGGTCTGGTCGGTCTGCGCGGCAGCCCACCACGTGAAATGAAGAGCGGAGATACCATTTGGATCCCTCCGGGTGTCGAGCATTGGCACGGCGCAGGGCCTGAAACCGCGATGGTGCATCTGGCAATCCAGGAATCTGTGGATGGCTCTGCCGCCGACTGGCAGGAACCAGTGGCAGACAGCGACTATCTGGCGCCTGCTGGCTGACGAAAGACCCCTATGCTCCGCTACACCCTCAAACGCAGCCTCTCGCTGGCCCTCAGCCTTGCGGTAGCCTCGCTGGTGATCTTTTTTGTGATAGAGGTGGCCCCGGGCGATCCGGCCTCTTTCATGCTGGGGATCAATGCAGAGCCCGATACAGTGGCTGCCCTGCGGACTGAACTGGGCCTCGACCAAAGCAAGGGAGAGCGCTACTTTGCCTGGGTGCAGGGCATGCTGCAGGGCGATTTTGGCATGTCCTACACCTATCGCACGCCAGTGGCGGGGATGATTGCGGATCGCATGTGGGTTTCCTTACCGCTGGCGCTCTATGCCTTGACGCTCTCGACCCTCATTGCCTTTCCTGCCGGGATCTACGCCGCCGCGCGCCGGGGCAAGAGTGGTGACATGGCTGTCATGGGCGCAACCCAATTGGGAGTGGCAGTACCCAATTTCTGGTTCGCCATGATCCTGGTCCTGATTTTTGCCATCAACCTGCGCTGGTTCAACGCCGGGGGCTTCGCAGGCTGGGAGAGCGGCCTTGGGCCCGCCTTGCATTCCCTGACGCTGCCGGCCATCGCCCTTGCCCTGCCTCAGGCCGCCATCCTGACGCGGGTCATGCGCTCAGCCCTCCTGGATATTCTAGGAGAAGATTTCATGCGCACCGCCCGCGCCAAAGGCCTCACCCGCCGCCAGGCACTCTGGCGGCACGGGCTGCGCAATGCGATGATCCCTGTGCTAACCATCATCGGGCTGCAGTTTTCCTTCCTCCTGGCCGGTGCCATCATTATCGAGCAGGTCTTCTTCCTGCCCGGCCTCGGGCGGTTGGTGTTTCAAGCGATCTCTTCGCGCGATCTGATCGTGGTGGAATCGGTGGTCATGCTCCTAGTCTTTGCGGTCATTCTGGTGAATTTCCTGGTCGACCTCGCCTATGCGCTGGTCGATCCCCGTCTCAGGAGCCGGACATGATGGACGTAGCGACATATCATTCAGGGTCGCGCCTGACCCTGGGTGGGTGCAAGGCGCCCTCCCGTGGGGAGGGTCGGGCGCGGCCCGGTTTGCCAGCCGGGCTGCTCTCACCCCAAAGGATTCGTCCATGACCCGCAATCTAATCCTTGGTGGGCTCCTTTCTTCGCTTGTCCTGCTGGCGGCCCTGCTCTCCTTTGTCTGGACCCCCTTTGACCACACCGCGCTGAACATCCCGGCCAAGCTGCAGATCCCCAATGGCACCCATTGGCTGGGCACGGATCATTTCGGTCGCGACATTTTCTCCATGGTCATGGTCGGCGCACGTACGTCCATTGCAGTGGCACTGGTCGCCGTTGGGATTGGCATGGGGCTGGGCGTACCCCTGGGTCTGACCGCCGCCGCGCGCAAGGGCAGCTGGCTGGATGAGTTGATCATGCGAGGCAATGATCTGGTCTTTGCCTTCCCCTCGCTGGTCATCGCCATCTTGATCACCGCCATCTTTGGTGCGGGCGCCGTCAATGCAATCATTGCCATCGGTATTTTCAACATACCCGTTTTTGCCCGCATCACCCGCGGTGCCGCCTTGCCGCTCTGGCAGCGGGAATTCATCCTGGCCGCACGTGTCGCAGGCAAAGGCGCGGTCCGGATCTCGGCTGAGCATATCCTGCCCAATGTCGCCAATCTGCTGATCGTACAGGGCACCATTCAGTTCTCCCTTGGCATCCTGGCCGAAGCGGGGCTGTCCTATGTCGGTCTTGGCGCGCAGCCCCCCACACCTAGCTGGGGTCGCATGCTGGCTGACGCACAGACCATGGTCAGCTTTGCACCGCATCTCGCGCTGATCCCTGGCAGCGCCATCATTGTCTCGGTTCTGGGCCTCAATCTGATGGGGGATGGCTTGCGTGACTGGCTGGACCCTAAACTACGCGAGGTTCGCGAATGAACCTGCTTGAGATCAACACTCTTTCTCTGAGGATCGGATCAAAAGAGATCCTGAAGGATGTTTCCTTCCACCTTGCGCCGGGTGAAATCCTTGCTGTCACCGGTGAGAGCGGATCCGGCAAAAGCATGACCGCCTTTTCAGTGATGCAGCTCTTGCCTGAAGCGGCTGAAGTCACTGGTTCTATCTGTCTGGAAGGCCGCGACCTGCTGCAGCAAAGCGAAGAAGCCATGTGCGATCTTCGAGGCAGCAGTATCGGTATGGTCTTTCAGGAGCCAATGACGGCGCTGAACCCGGTTAAAACCATTGGCGCACAGGTGATGGAAACCATCCTGATCCACAAGGCGATGCCGCCTGAACAGGCCGAGGATCACGCCCGCGAACTGCTGGCACGGGTTGGGCTGCCACCAGAGCGTTTTCCTCTGTCGCGCTTTCCCCATGAACTCTCTGGCGGGCAGAGGCAGCGGGTGGTGATCGCCATGGCCATCGCCCTGCGCCCCAAGCTTCTGATCGCGGACGAACCCACAACGGCCCTGGATGTCACCACCCAAGCACAAATCCTGGAGCTGCTTCAGGATCTGGTCCAGGAATATGATATGGGCCTGTTGATCATCACCCATGATCTGGCGGTGGTGGCAGAGCTAGCCGATCACATCGTGGTCATGCGTCATGGAGAGGTGGTAGAAACAGGCTCTACACAGGGGCTTTTGCGCGATATGCAGCATCCCTATACCCGGATGCTCTTTGCCGCCTCAAAGCACCAAGTCACCCTGCCGGCACCGCAGTCTCCCAGTCCGCTACTCGAAGTTCGTGGCGCTATCCGTGACTACCCTCTTCCCCGTACATCACTCTTTGCGAAACCTCAGTCCTTTCGCGCGGTGCGCAATGTCTCCCTCACCTTGAACAGAGGCGAGCGCCTAGGCCTGGTAGGAGAGTCTGGTTGCGGAAAATCGACCCTAACACGGGCTATTTTGGGCCTGGAACCTCTGCAAGGAGGCGAAATTCTATTGGATGGCGCCCCGCTCGCAGCGATTAGAAACCCAGAGCAACGGCGTAAAATGCAAGTGGTGTTTCAGGACCCCGTTGGCAGCTTCAACCCGCGCCATCGGGTGGACCGACTGATCACCGAACCCTTTTACGCGCTGCCAAATGCACCCAAAGGAGGCGCCCGCGAAGACTTGATCGCAGAAACACTACGCGCGGTTGGCCTGGGGCCCGAAGATGCGCATAAATACATCCACCAATTCTCCGGCGGGCAACGCCAGCGTATTGCCATTGCCCGTGCCTTGATCACCCGGCCTGAACTGATCATTTTTGATGAGGCAGTCTCAGCTCTGGATGTCTCTGTGCGGGCTCGCATTCTGGATCTTCTGGTCGAGCTTTGCGAGGCCTATGGCCTTACCTATCTCTTTATCAGCCATGACCTTTCAGTGGTGCGCACCGTCACCGACCGCTGTCTGGTGATGCAGAAAGGAGAAATTGTGGAACAGGGTAACACCAAAGAGATCTTTGATGATCCGCAGCACCCCTATACACAGCAATTGATCCAGGCCGCGCCGGTCTTGCCAGATCTGGATCAGGGGGCTGCATGACCGTCTCCTTGCAACTGATCCTGCCGCGTGAACAGGCCCTTTTTGCCTCTGTGCTTGCCCCCTATTTTGCTGAGATCGCGCCCGATGCAAAAATTGATCCGGGAAAGCGATCCGGGCAGATGCTGAACCGCAAGGATGTCACCGCCTTTTGGATCCGCCAGAAAAGCGCAAGGATCGGCTTTGCCCTAGTCTTGAACCTCCCCGATGACAGGCGCGAACTCTCTGAGTTTTCGATTGCGCCACGCCATCGTCGCCAGGGGTTGGGCCAGCAGGCCGCCGCCCTACTGCTGCAGGAATTCCCAGGCCATTGGCGCATGGGTATCTCCAGGCAATCCCCACAGGCGCTCGCCTTTTGGGGGACTTGCCTTAGTATTCTGCCTGGTGTTTCCGACCTGAACGAAGGCGCACCATTCACGGAACACCAGAGCAAAAGTTTCAGCTTTTACATTACAGGACCAGATCATGACTGATACCTCCCCCCTATGGTTTGACCCTTCGCTTTGCTTCATCTCAGGCCAATGGCAGCCTCCTGTTGGAGGCAAAAACCTGCCCTTGGTAAACCCTTCGGATGGTCAAGAGATCTGCCGGATTGCGCGCGGCCAGCAGGCAGACATCGATCTGGCGGTAGGCGCCGCAAAAGAGGCTCTGGCGGGGGGCTGGGGGCGCATGACGGCCTTGGAACGGGGCCGCATTCTTACCAGTATCGGGCAACTGGTTCTGGAACGGGTAGAGGATCTGGCCGCGCTGGAAGCAATGGATGTTGGCAAACCTCTGACTCAGGCACGTGCCGATGCGGTTGCCCTGGCCCGATATTGCGAGTTCTACGGCGGCGCTGCGGATAAGGTCATGGGAGAAACCATTCCCTATCTGGACGGCTACACCGTCTATACCCTGCGCGAACCACATGGGGTCACCGGCCATATCGTACCCTGGAACTATCCAATGCAGATTATCGGCCGCTCAATCGGTGCAGCCTTGGCCATGGGCAATGCCTGCGTTCTGAAACCAGCCGAGGAAGCCTGCCTCACAGCCCTCGCCTTTGGCCAGATCGCCCAGGAGGCAGGTCTGCCAGCTGGGGCGTTGAATATCGTGCCTGGTCTGGGCGGTGAAGCCGGTGCTGCCCTCAGCGCGCATTCCGGTGTGGACCACATTTCCTTTACCGGCTCGGTCAGGACCGGCGCGTTGGTACAGCAGGCAGCAGGTGCCAATGTGGTTCCGGTAACATTGGAACTGGGCGGAAAATCCCCGCAACTGGTTTTTGACGACGCCGACCTTGATGCCGCCCTTCCCTTCCTGGTCAACGCCGGGATCCAGAATGCTGGTCAAACCTGCTCTGCCTCTTCCCGCATATTGGTGCAACGCGGGCTCTATGAAGAGGTCAAGGCACGGATGAGTGCGGCCTATGCCGAATTGACCGTTGGCCCCGCCACGGAGGACCAGCGCCTTGGCCCGCTGATTTCCAGCCGTCAGAAGGAGATCGTCGAAGGGTATATTGCGCAAGGCAAGGACCTGGAGGTTGCCGCCAAGGGCAGGATTGTCGATAGCGCCGACCCCAAAGGCGCCTATATTGCTCCGATGCTCTTTGCTGATGTGCCACCCACCCATGCCCTGGCGCAGGAAGAGATTTTTGGCCCGGTTCAGGTGCTTATCCCCTTTGAGACAGAGGAGGAGGCATTGGAGATTGCCAATTCAACCGAATATGGTCTGGTCGCAAGCGTCTGGACCCGCGATGGTGCACGCCAAATGCGCCTGGCCAAGAAACTCCGCGCAGGGCAGGTCTTCCTGAACAACTACGGCGCCGGGGGCGGGGTTGAACTGCCCTTTGGCGGGGTTGGGAAATCAGGCCATGGACGCGAGAAGGGTTTTGAGGCGCTATACGGATTTTCTCAGCTCAAAACGGTTGCAGCGCATCATGGCTAAGTTCGGGATCTTTCTGCTCCTGCTCGCGCTGTCGGTTCTTGCCGCCGGACTGTTTGGTGCGCTGCACAATCAGATCAGCTATAGCGTCGGGCCAGATTACTTTCTGCGGTACAAGTTTCAGCAATTCGCCATTCCTATGGATCTCTCCCCCCGCATCGGAGCGGCCATGGTTGGGTGGCAAGCGAGCTGGTGGATGGGCCTGTTTGTTGGTGTGCCGCCTTTCCTCCTGGGAGCAATCCTATTTACAGAAGCCAATCCGTTCAGGGCCGCTGGCATCAGGGCAATTACGGCAGTGCTGCTGAGCACCGCTATCGCCGCCGCAGGTGGTTTGCTATTTGCCAGCCTGGCGATCAACGCCGAGATCGCAGCCGAGCTGCCTCTGCCCGTTGTGGTCAGCGATCCTTTAGGCTTTGTGCGGGCTGGCATCATGCATGACGCCAGCTACCTGGGTGGCTTTGCTGGGGTATTCTTGGCAATCTGGATTGTGTTTCGCGCGTCCCGAAAATCCAAGGGGGCATCGGTTACCCCCAACTGAAGCTGGTCGTCAGACCACCACCTCCTGGCGCTCCTGTTCTCCGACCCCAAAGACCCGTTTGTAGCGGACAACCTCTTCTGCGGGTCCCATGGCTTTTTCAGGGTTGTCAGAGAGTTTGACCGTGGGCTGGCCATTGGCAGAGACCGCTTTGCAGACCAGAGAGAAGGGTGCCAAAGCATCACCCGGCACCAGGCCACGGAAATCATTGGTCAAAAGTGTCCCCCAACCAAAGGAGATCTTTGTCTGGCCAGAAAACTGCTGATGCAGGGCTGCGATTTTATCTACATCCAACCCGTCGGAGAAGATTACGCGTTTTGCCGCCGGGTCTTCCCCACGCTCCTTCCACCAGGCGATAGCGATTTCAGCTCCTTTGGCAGGATCGCCACTGTCGATGCGGATACCGGTCCATCCGGCCAGCCAATCCGGCGCATGCTCCAGAAAGCCCTTGGTGCCATAGGTGTCTGGCAGGATGATGCGCAGGTTACCTTCATGCTCCTCATGCCAATCCGAAAGCACATCATAGGGTGCGCGCGCCAGGGCCTCATCATCTTTGGCCAAGGCGGAATAGACCATCGGAAGCTCATGGGCATTGGTCCCGATTGCCTCCACCTCGCGGCGCATGGCGATAAGGCAATTCGAAGTTCCGGTGAACTTCTCCCCCAGCCCCTCCATCATCGCCTGAACACACCAATCCTGCCATAGGAAGCCATGGCGCCGCCGGGTGCCGAAATCAGCAATGCTGAGGCCATCAATCTGACGCAAGCGCTCAATCTTTTCCCAGACCTTCGTCATGGCGCGCGCATAAAGCACCTGCAGCTCAAACCGGCCCATGCCGTTGAGCACAGCGCGGGATCGCAGCTCCATCAGAACCGAGAGCGCCGGTATCTCCCAGAGCATGACCTCGTGCCATTTGCCCTCAAAGCTCAGCTCATATTGGTCGCCCTTGCGTTCCAGATGATAGGGCGGCAGGCGCAGGCCCTCGAACCACTCCATAAAGTCAGGGCGGAACATCTGCCGTTTGCCGTAAAAGGTGTTACCGCGCAGCCAGGTGCTCTCCCCGCGGCTGAGCGACAATGATCGGATATGATCCAGCTGCTCGCGCAGCTCTCCTTCGTCGATCAAATCTGCCAGCGGCACCTTGGTGCTGCGATTGATCAGCGAAAAGCGCACCTCGGCATCTGGCCGATTTCGAAAGACGGATTGGCACATCAGGAGTTTATAAAAATCGGTATCGATCAGGGATCTGACGATCGGATCGATCTTCCATTTATGATTGTAGACGCGGGTTGCGATATCCACCGGCGATCCCCTCCTGCTGGTTCCCATTTTGATAGGACAGGCAGCGGCAAGGGGCAAGGATATCAACCGGCGTGCAGCTCCCTCATCCGGGATTGGGTGGCCAGCAGGGTCAATAGCAGTTTCTCGCGACCGATAGGCTTTGACAGGAATACATCCATGCCCGCATCAAGACAGGCTTGCTGATCGCTGGCAAAAGCATTTGCAGTCAAGGCTATGATCACCGGCTGGCGCAGGTCCGAAGCGCGGATGATGCGGGTTGCTTCCACCCCATCCAACACAGGCATGCTGACGTCCATCAAGATGACATCCGGGTTCCAGCTTCGGGCTAAATCAATGGCCTCAGCCCCGTTTTCGGCATAGGCCGTCTGTATCGGCGCCTGTTTGAGGAATTTTTCAACCAAAAGCCGGTTTACCCGATTGTCCTCCGCCACCAAGAGGCGAAGCCCTGCAAGGGAGGAGAGGTCCGACTCTTCCAAGGGCGGGCTTTCTACAACCTCTTCAGCAGGTTCAACCTGCTCCAGCGGTAGCACCACAGTAAAGCAGGAGCCCTGCCCTGGTTTGGAGGCGACGCTTATCTCACCCTCCATCAGGTTCACTAGATGACGGGAGATCGAAAGTCCAAGCCCTGACCCCCCATAGCGCCGGTTGATCGCCGCATCCGCCTGGGTGAAGCGCTCAAAGATCCCACTGAGTTTATCCTCGGCGATACCGACGCCGGTATCTTTGACCGAGAACCGTATCATTGCCCTTCCGTCCGGCAACTCCTCGCTGGCAAGTGCAATCATCACTTTGCCTTCGTCGGTAAACTTGACCGCATTGCCGATCAGATTGATCAGGATCTGCTTGATCCGGTTGTCATCCCCACGCAGCCTCGTAGGCAGATCTGCCTGCGGTTCATAGGTGAGTTCCAGTTCCTTGGCCTCTGCCTGAACCCGCATCAAGCGCAGAGTGTCTTCAAAAAGCAAACCCGGATCGAAATCTGTCGGGTTCAACTCGATCTTGCCCGCATCAAGTTTGCTCAGATCCAGAATATCATTGATCAGGGCCAGTAGGGTGCGAGCAGAACTGAGAATAGTATCCGTATAGAGGCGCTGGTCCTCGTCTAGCTCGGTTTCTTCGAGAAGCTGGGCCATGCCCATAACGCCATTCATTGGCGTGCGAATTTCGTGGCTCATATTGGCTAGAAATTCTGCCTTGGCGCGGGCTCCTTCCTCTGCCGCCGCCCGGGCTTCTTCTAGATGGTCGGCATGCTCCTTGGCCTGGGTGACATCACGTTCAATTGCGATATAGGACTGGAGCGTCCCGTCGGCGCCAAGAATGGGGACCTGGATGGTCTCGACCCAGATCGCCTGCCCATCCTTGCGCTTATTCAGGAGTTCCACCCTGAAGGATTCGCCGCGGGCGCGCCCCTCATTGATGGTTTTGACAGCGACAGGATCGGTATCCGGGTGGTTCAGCAACAGCCCAAGATCCTGTCCATAGACTTCCTTGAAACTGTAACCGGTGGTCTTGGTGAAAGCCTTGTTCACCCATTCGGTCCTGCCGGTCTTGTCGATCATAAGAATACTGTCGTTGGCATGCCGTGCCACCAGCGCGAGGCGACGCGACTCGGTTTGTTGCTCCAGCAATCTTTGGTAGGCGCTTTCCAGCTCTTGTTGCTGCATCGCCTGTGTCAGCTGCAGGGTTCTGGTGCGGACAAAGCCGCGCTGTGCATAGACAATAAACCAAACCAAAGCCACATATAGGGCAACAAGTCCCACAACCTGCAGTCGCAGGTCCGTGTTTAACAACCAGGCGTCCTGCCAGACCCGCAGCAACAACAAGGGTGTCACCGCATAGCAGGCAAGACGGGCAAGAACAGCCAAACGGTGATAGGAAATCACCATCCCGATATTCAGTGTGGCTCCTGTCAAGAATGCTGCCGGAAAGCCTAAAATCAATTCCGTCTGCCCGTTCAGACCTCCGTCTTCCATCCAGAACGGAGCCACCGCAGCGGCGGAGACAAGCGCGCCGTAGAACAGGCTGGAAAAAGCAGTCAGAAGTTCAAGCGGTCGCAGAGCGGCACCACGCTGCATTCGCAAACGCGCATAACGTAGCACCAATGTATCTGTGAGTTCAGCAAACCAAGTCAGAACAAGTGCAGCAAGCCCTGTCTCAAGAGAGAACAATGCCACCAGCAATGCGCTCATTCCAGCACAATAGGCCAACCGAACCCAAAGCAGCCGGATTTGCCCTCTCAGGTAACGTTCAAACAGCCCCTCCGGACTGAAATGCGCCTGATGTCGGGCAACCGGACCCAGCTTAGTTCTCTGTGCTTCCTCCATCGTACATTGGCCTCAACCAGTCCCGCTGCAAGGACTATTCTCACATTCTTGTGTCAAATTTCCTAATGCATCAGATCTTGATGCGGACCCCCGCCTCTTTCATCCTGGTCATCGCCTTGTCCAGCGACCCCTCCAGATCAATGGCACGACAGGCAGACAAAGCAACTGTAACATCAAATCCCAGGCGTGCTGCATCCAGAGCTGAAAAAGCTACGCAGAAATCCGTCGCCAACCCCGCAAGGGTCAGTTTTTGCAGGCCTCGGTCGCGCAGATACCCCTCAAGACCGGTGGGGGTTTTCTGGTCATTTTCGAAAAAGGCCGAATAGCTATCGATTGCTGGTCGAAACCCCTTGCGAATGATGAGGTCAGCTTGCGTGTTCAGGTCACCATGAAAATCTGCGCCCTTCTCTCCTTGAACACAATGTTCCGGCCAAAGCACCTGCGTGCCATAGGACAGTTCGATGGTTTCAAAAGGTGCCTTCCCCTCATGACTTGCGGCAAAAGATGAGTGTCCGTGCGGGTGCC
Source organism: Roseobacter sp. SK209-2-6 (assembly GCF_000169455.1). Classification (GTDB taxonomy): domain Bacteria; phylum Pseudomonadota; class Alphaproteobacteria; order Rhodobacterales; family Rhodobacteraceae; genus Pseudophaeobacter. The sequence continues at coordinate 22,470 of NZ_AAYC01000017.1, forward strand.
AATCTTGGGTCAAGACGACAGCATCAAAATCTGCCATCATGGCGTTGATCGGGGCAACAACCTCGTCTCCGCCAGGCACCGCTAGCGCCCCTCCTGGGCAAAAATCATTCTGGACATCAATTACAATCAAAGTCTCTGACATTTCTCAATCCCTGCCTGTTCGATCTCTTCCTAGATGACCCGCCATGGTTTGCATAGGAATTGCCACTGTACTCACAGTGCCCTTAACCCGCGCGCTGCGAAAGCGTGAACTGGTTTTTCTTGAAAAACGCGAGTAAGCGCTCTAATGGCGCTACATGTTTAAAATTGCCGCACTTTACCATTTCACCCGTTTCCCCGATCCCGCCGCAATCAAACCGGCGCTGCTGGAGCTGTGCCTTTCCATGAAAGTCACCGGTTCGCTTCTCTTGGCGCAGGAAGGCATCAATGGCACCATTGCTGGCCCTGCTTCGGGCATTGAGGCCGTGCTAAGCCATATCAAATCTCTTCCAGGCTGTGCTGACTTGGAATGGAAAGAGGCCGAGAGCGCCGAGCCTCCCTTTGGCAAGATGAAAGTGCGTCTGAAAAAAGAAATCGTCACGATGGGGCAGCCCGATGTCGATCCAAAGGCCCGCGTCGGCAACTATGTCGAACCCGACGACTGGAACGAGTTGATCCGCTCAGATGATGTGGTCGTCATCGATACGCGCAATGACTATGAGGTGGCCATCGGTACGTTTGAGGGCGCGGTAGACCCCGAGACCGAGAGCTTTCGGGAATTCCCGGTCTGGTGGCAGGCCAACAAGGAGCGCTTCCACAACAAGCGTGTAGCGATGTTCTGCACGGGTGGCATCCGCTGCGAGAAATCCACCAACTACCTGCTGAGCCAAGGGGTTGAGGATGTGTATCACCTGAAAGGTGGCATCCTGCGCTATCTGGAAGAGGTGCCCCAGGAGGAGAGCAGCTGGCAGGGGGAGTGCTTTGTCTTTGATAACCGGGTCTCCGTCGGCCATGGTCTGGCCGAAGGGCCACACAAACTGTGCCACGGCTGCCGCCGGCCGATCCTGCCCGAGGATATGAAACGCCCAGAGTTCGAGCTGGGTGTCTCCTGCCATCTCTGCGTTGAGGAAACCAGCGAAGAGGACAAGGCGCGCTTTCGCGAACGTCAAAAACAGATGCAGCTTGCCCGTGAGCGCGGGGAAGAGCGATTGGGCAGTCATCACCTCTCATAGACACAGCCCTCGGTCAGGGGCCAGGCCTACTTTGTAGTGACCCCGTGTGAGAACTTTGGTCAGGCTCCTATACTGTCGTGCTCTGTCAGACATTCTGTATGGTCGCGCAGTACCTCCAGAACCCGGCAATCGGCAACGGAATTCTGCCCGCATTCACATATCATGCGCTCCAGCTCGACTTTCAGCGCATTCAAACGGGCAATGCGGTCCTCAACCTGCTTTAGCTGTTGCCGAGCAATGGAATCCGCCTCCGAACAGGATTGAGCAGGGTTATCTGCAAGGTTCAACAGATCCCGGATCGCCTCGAGCGAAAAGCCAAGCTGTCGCGCGTGGCGGACAAAGGCGAGCCGGTCGAGCCCTGCCTGACCATAGCGGCGCTGCCCGCCCGCACTGCGTTCCGGTTCCGGCATCAATCCGATGGTCTCATAGTAGCGGATCGTCTGCACCTTGGTGCCCGTTCTCTTCGCCAGTGATCCAATGGTCAGCATAGCCACCTCTATTTCTTGAACTGCACAACGGGTCCCTGACCCATTGTGCTTTTTCCCTTGTTAGAGCCCTTTTCTTCAACCTAGGACAGGACCTCTTCCCTCGGATTTACAGCCTCCGTAGGTGAGTTTTGCGCCAACTCAGCTCCTAGGGGTTTCTCCTGCAACAGGCGCAGTGCATTGGCCACTACCAGCAAAGACACCCCGACGTCGGCCGCAATCGCCCCCCACATGGAGGCCATGCCCAGTGCGGTTGCCAGAACAAAAGTCAATTTGGTTGCCAGCGAAATCCCGATGTTCTGCCGGATCACCTGCATCGTACACCGCGAGTGTGAAATCAGCCAAGGGAGCTTGGCGATCTCATCACTCATCAGCGCAATATCTGCGGTCTCGATGGCCGCATCAGAGCCCACAGCCCCCATGGCCACAGCAAAATTCGCCCGCGCCATGGCAGGGGCATCGTTGACCCCATCTCCTACCATGGCGACCATACGGTGTTCCCGCGTCAAGCTCTCGATGGCTGCGACCTTATCCTGCGGCAAAAGCCCGGCCTGCACCTGATCGATACCGGTTTCGCGGGCCACCGCCGCAGCCGTGGCCTGATTGTCGCCGGTCAACATGACCACTTGCTTTACCCCTTGCGCATGCAGAGCGGCAATCATCTGCTTTGCCTCGGGGCGCAGCCGGTCCCGCAGGGCGATCAATCCCAGAACCTCTGCTTCGGTCCCGATCACAACCAAGGTGGCCCCCTTGGCTTCAAGCCCTGCCATGCGAGCCTTAGGTAGGGCCGCATCATGGCCCTTTTCGGCAGCAAAACGCGGAGAGCCAAGCCAGAGGTCCTGCCCCTGGTACAGCCCCTCCACACCCCGCCCCGGTACGGTTCGCGTCTCTGTCGCGGCAACAACTGCCAGGTTCTGCTGCGCCGCTTCGGCCAGGACCGCTAGTGCGAGTGGATGGGAGGCGCGCGCTTCCAGTGCCGCAGCAGCACTGAGCAACTCGGCTGCTGGAAGCGAACCAAAGGGGAGGATTTCAAAGACCTCTGGCCGTCCTTCCGTCAAGGTGCCCGTCTTATCCAGCGCGATCGCCTCCAGCTTGCCTGGCGCTTCGATATAGGCGCCGCCCTTGATCAGAACTCCAGCCCGGGCCGAAGCTGCAAGGGCCGCAACGATGGAGACCGGGGTGGAGATAACCAGGGCGCAGGGGCAGGCGATCACCAAAAGCACCAAAGCGTTGTAGAACCAGAAACCCCAGCCGCCGCCAGCGATCAGCGGCGGCAGCACCGCAAGGGCAATGGCCAGTCCCATCACTGCGGGCGTATAGACACGGGCAAATTTTGTGACCCATTGTTCGACGGGCGCGCGACGGGCATGGGCCTCACCCACCATGCGGGTGATTTTGGCCAGAACCGTGTTGCTGGCCTCTTTGGTGGCCTCGATCACCAGAGTGCCGTCCCCATTGATGGTTCCGGCATAGACCTCATCCCCGGCTTCCTTGGCAACCAGCGCACTCTCTCCAGTGATCGGTGCCTGATCCACCGCACCAGCCCCAGAGATCACCAAACCGTCCAGCGGTATCCGATCCCCTCCGCGCACCACAAATTGCTGTCCAACCCGAACCTCTTCTGCCGCAACCTCCCTTTCCCGGCCATCCTCCAGAATGACCCTGGCTACAGTAGGTGCCAGGTTCAGCAATGCAGCAACCGCATTGCGGGCGCGCCCTACACTCCAGCTTTCCAATGTCAGCGAAAGCGCAAAGAAGAAAGCCACCGTCGCCGCCTCAAAGAACTCCCCCAGTCCCAATGCACCTGCCACGGCAACAACCATCAGCAGGTTCATATCCGGTGACAGGTTCCGCACGGCGTACCAGGCCTTTGGCAGCACCAGCCAAACCCCCAGAGTAATCGCCGCCAGAAACAGCAGAATTTCCGCCAATGGAACCGGCACCTCGCCATGACCCGCAAAGAGCTCTCCCAGGCCAGCGGCGCCGGAATGGCCGATATGCCAGAGAAGGCCTGCCCCCCAAAAGGCAGCGCTCATCGCGGTGAAGCGTTTCTGCCGGGTTAGATGCGCTGCCTGATCGGCGCTGGCGCTTGCCTCATCCCAGACTTTGGCGCTCATGCCGGTTTTGGCAACCAGCGCCATAACCTCTTTGTCAGAGATCTGCGCAGCGCTGGCCAGCAGGGTCATGCGGCCATTGAGGGCATCAAAGGCGAGATGCTCGGCACCGCCCGCAGCCGGACCGACGGCACGGTTCAGAATGGCCACCTCTTCGGCGCAGTCCAGCCCGTTCACCCGGTAGCTACGCCCCATCGAGCTTTGCTCCTCTGTCACCAATGGAACACTTGCCACTGAGCCACAGCAGCCGTCCCCCTTTGAGGTCTGGCTGCCCGGTTGCGCGGAGCTGCTGCACCCCGAATGGGTGGCGAGTTTTTCTGTTGAGGAGCAAGATTCGGACATAAACGGCCTCTGAATATCTAAGACCTCTCTTAGATAGACCCTCTAGTCACTATAGCTTCAAGCGTTTTCTTTCAAAAAACCCCGCAGCCTGAAATTGGCTACGGGGCGTGTCATTCTGATTGTCCGGCAGAGGCCTTGGAAGCTGTCTCAGCTCATCATTGCTTTTGGTATTGCATTGCTTGCTTCGCAATAGGCACTGCGGCGCACCGCCTGCGGGCTGAGGCCCAGTTCCTTGTGGAACCAGCGCGACAGATTGGAGCGGGTGCCAAAACCGGTTGCGGCCACGATCTCATAGACATTCATGCTGGTATGGGTCAGCAGCTGATGCGCCCGTTCGATCCGAAGCGTCCGGTATGCGGTATGTGGCCCGCCACCAGTGCGTTCACGAAACCTGCGCTGCAGCTTGCGGGTCGAGACACCCTGCTGCCGCGCCAGCTCACAGATAGAGATCGGCTCTTCGATATGTTGCTGCATCAGGTGCAGGCTTTTCTCAATCAGGATGTCGCCGCCAGCTTTTTGCAGGATATCCAGACTGGCTTTGCTTTGGAAACGGCTGTCTCCGCCCTCAAGGCCAACATATTCCGCCAGAGCGCCCGCCATGAACTCACCATGATCGCGGGCAATGATCTGCAACAGGAGCCGCAGGGCAGCCAAAGTGCTGACCGCGGATAGGACTGGGCCTTCGGACAGGAATTGTGTGCCGGCTGGTGCGGTCTCAAGTGCTTCTTCGCCCGCTGCTGCGGCAAAGTTGGAATGGACGGCCAGTTGATGTCCTTGGAACATGCCGGTTTCGCGCAGCAGGAAGGCAGCCCCCCCCACCAGCACAGGTGCGCGGCAGTGATGTAGAAGTGTCTGAACCAGGCTGCGCTCAGCAGGTGTCACCCTCCAACGGGCCTTGAGATCCCCCAGAAAGATACAGAGGCTGCGGTTCTGGCGACCATGACGAAGCTGGTTCAAATCGGAAAGACGCAGGGTGGTGACCCCATACTGAGCCTCCGGAATGACCTCATTGGCGGCCTGCAGCAAATCTGCCAGCACCTGTCCGGAACTATCCGACGCGTCCTCTGGCAGGACAATGGTAACCTGGCTGAAAGAGCCAACTACTGCGTGCTTCTGCTTTGGTTTGGCTTCTGCCTCGGTCTCAGGAATTCGGGCTTGGAACGTCATGTCCACCTCCTCCGATTGCTAGTGCGTCTCCCGTTCTTGGGCCTGCGCAGGGTCAAAGGGGAGTTGGAGCGGCCCCACACGCGAGAGGGGGCAGCTCCAGTTTTCTTCAGAAAGATCAGCTTTCGCCGTCTTCCTCATAGTCCGACATCGGCGGGCAGGTGCAGATCAGGTTGCGGTCGCCATAGGCGTTGTCCACCCGGTTCACGGCGGACCAATATTTGTCCACACCGAGGTTGCCGGGAGGGAAGCAAGCCTGTTCGCGGCTATAGGGACGATCCCATTCGCCCACCAGATCCCGCACCGTGTGCGGCGCGTTCTTCAGTGGGTTGTTTTCGGGATCGATCTTGCCGTCGATAATGTCCTGCGCCTCCGAGCGGATCGACAACATGGCATCGCAGAAGCGGTCCAGCTCATCCTTGGGTTCGGATTCGGTGGGCTCCACCATCAGCGTACCCGCCACCGGCCAGGACATGGTCGGGGCATGGAAGCCGGAGTCGACCAGACGCTTGGCCACGTCATCCACAGTCACGTTGCCCTCATCATTCAGAGGACGGGTATCGAGGATGCACTCATGCGCAACACGGCCCGTGGTCGAGGTGTAGAGGATCGGATAGGCATCCTTCAGACGTGCGGCGATGTAGTTGGCGTTCAGGATCGCAACCTTGGTGGCCTGAGTCAGACCTTCACCACCCATCAACAGGATATAGGCCCAGCTGACCGGCAAGATCGAGGGCGAACCAAAGGGGGCCGCCGAGACCGGACCAACAGCAGTGCCATATTCCGGGTGACCTGGCAGGTGCTCTTCAAGGTGTGCTTTGACACCAATCGGACCCATGCCGGGGCCACCGCCGCCATGCGGAATGCAGAAGGTCTTGTGCAGGTTCAGGTGCGAAACGTCGCCGCCAATCTTGCCCGGCTGCGCAAGGCCCACCATGGCGTTCATATTAGCGCCATCGATATAGACCTGACCGCCATGATCATGGGTGATCTGGCAAACTTCCTGCACGGTTTCTTCAAACACACCATGGGTCGAAGGATAGGTGATCATGCAGGCGGCAAGGTTGTCGCTGTGCTTCTCTGCCTTTTCGCGGAAGTCATTGACGTCGATGTTGCCGTGATCGTCCGCTTTGATCGGAACCACTTTCCAGCCCACCATCTGCGCCGATGCCGGGTTGGTGCCATGGGCCGAAGTCGGGATAAGGCAGACGTTGCGGTGACCTTCGCCGCGGGCAAAGTGATAGTTGCGGATGGTCAGAAGACCCGCATATTCGCCCTGCGCACCAGAGTTCGGCTGCTGCGAGATGGCGTCATAGCCGGTGATCTGGCAGAGCTTGTCGTTCAGATCCGCGATCATCTGGTGATAACCCTGCGCCTGATCTTCGGGAACGAAGGGGTGCAGGTTGCCAAATTCCGGCCAGGTGACGGGGATCATCTCGACGGTGGCGTTCAGCTTCATGGTGCAGGAGCCAAGCGGGATCATCGCACGGTCCAGCGCCAGGTCGCGGTCCGCCAGGCGGCGCATGTAGCGGGTGATTTCTGCCTCTGCCCGGTTCTTGTGGAAGATCGGGTGGGTCAGATACTCGCTTTCACGCAGCGCATAGTCCGGCAGGCGATACTGCTTGTTGGAGCTGTCGTCCTGCTTGTCGATGCCAAAGGCGCCCCAGACAGCTTCGATGGTTTCCGGACGAGTCTGCTCGTCCAGCGAGATGCCAACGTAGTTCTCACCGATTTTGCGCAGGTTCACGCCGCGGGCAACAGCCGCTTCCATGACGGTTTTCTGTAGCGGGCCAACTTCGACAGTAAGAGTGTCAAAGAAGACTTCAGGCTCAACCTTGAAGCCATGCTCTTCCAGACCAGCGGCCAGACGCGAAGTCTTGCGGTGAACCGACTGCGCAATCGCCTTGATCCCGTCGGGGCCGTGATAGACCGCATACATCGACGCGATGACGGCCAGCAGCGCCTGAGCGGTACAGACGTTGGAGTTGGCTTTTTCGCGGCGGATGTGCTGCTCACGAGTCTGCAGGGCAAGGCGATAGGCCTTGTTGCCGCGGCTGTCGATGGAGACACCGATGATACGGCCGGGCATGGCGCGCTTCAGCTTGTCGGTGGTGGCCATATAGGCAGCGTGGGGGCCGCCATAGCCCATGGGAACGCCAAAGCGCTGGGTCGAGCCAATGGCAATGTCCGCACCCATTTCACCGGGGGATTTCAGCAGCGCCAGGGCCAGGATGTCAGCCGCGACAACGGCAATCGCCTTGTGCTCGTGCAGGGCGGCAATCTGGTCGGTAAAATCGCGCACATGGCCATAGGTGCCCGGATACTGGAAGATCGCACCAAAGACGGCGCCAGCATCCAGCTCTGCAGGGTCCGCAACCACAACGTCGATGCCCAGAGGCTCCGCGCGGGTCTTGATCACCGCGATGGTCTGCGCGTGGCAGTTTTTATCGACAAAGAAGGCCGCGTTATTCGCCTTGGAGCGCGAACCACGGTGCGCCATTGACATGGCTTCGGCAGCGGCGGTGGCTTCGTCCAGCAGCGAGGCATTGGCGATATCCATGCCGGTCAGATCGCTGACCATGGTCTGATAGTTCAGCAGCGCCTCAAGACGGCCCTGAGAGATCTCGGGCTGGTAAGGCGTATAGGCCGTGTACCAGGCGGGGTTCTCCAGGATGTTGCGCAGGATCGGCGCGGGCGTGGTGGTGCCATAGTAGCCCTGACCGATCAGCGAGGTCAGGACCTTGTTCTGAGAGGCCACCTCTTTCATGTGATAGAGCGCATCACGCTCGGTCATCGCAGGGCCCCAGTCCAGCGCCTCTTCCTGGCGGATGGCAGGCGGCACGGTGGCGTCGATCAGCTCATCCAGGGTCTTGAAGCCAATCACCTTCAGCATGTCGCGCATCTCGGTGGGCGACGGGCCGATGTGGCGGCGGTTCGCGAAGTCATATGCTTCGTAATCGGTCAGTTTAAAGGCCATGTCTGTAGGTCCTTGTCAGATGCAATGGACCCCGCCAACCTAGGGGCTGGCGGGGAAGAGCGCTTAGCCGATCAGGGCCTTGTAGCCGTCCAGATCCATCAGATCGTCCAGCTGCGCGGCGTCTGCCAATTTGATCTTGTAGATCCAGGCGTCGCCCTCGGGGCTCTCGTTCAGCGCACCGGGGTTGTCGGCCAGGACTTCGTTGGCTTCAACCACTTCGCCATCCAGCGGTGCGTAGATTTCGGATGCCGCTTTCACGGATTCGATCACACCGATCTCATCGCCTTTTTCGAACTCATCGCCAGCTTCTTTCTGCTCGACGAAAACGATCTCACCCAGCTGGTCCGCCGCGTGCTGCGTGATGCCAACGGTGGCAACATCGCCCTCAACAGTGACCCATTCGTGCTCTTCGGAATAATAGGTGGTCATTGGAGACTCTCCTCGTGTCTTATCTTGTGACTTAGCGTTTGTAGTTTTGAGTGACGAAAGGCAGCGCGACCACTTCCGCTGGCTGCGCCTTGCCCCGAATGATCAGGTTCACTTTCTCGCCAGGCTCACCATGGCCTGCGGAGACATAGCCCATAGCAACAGGACCCCCAACGGTGGGACCAAAGCTGCCAGAGGTGATTGCGCCGATGCTGTTGCCTTCGGTGCATTGGATCTCAACGCCCTGGCGTGCTGGCGCGCGGCCTTCGGGTTTGATGCCGACCAGTTTCTTGGCAGCCCCTTCGGCCAGCTCTTTCTGAATCCGCGCCGCGCCGGGGAAACCGCCCTCTTCCTTGCGGCGCTTCTGGATCGCCCAGCTCAGGGATGCTTCGATCGGCGAGGTCGATTGATCGATGTCGTTACCATAGAGGCAAAGGCCCGCTTCCAGACGGAGGCTATCGCGGGCACCCAGGCCTGCGGGCTCACAATCGTCATGGGCCAGGAAAAGCTTGGAGACTTCGATCGCCTTATCTTCCGGGATGGAGATCTCGTAACCGTCCTCGCCGGTGTAACCCAGGCGCGAGATACGGCACTCGACACCGCCGATTTCGGCCAGTGTGGTTTCCATGAACTTCAGCTCTGCCGCGGCGGGGCAAAGATCACCCACAACGCCTTCTGCGGCGGGGCCCTGCACAGCAACCAGAGCGCGATCAAAGATCTCGGTCACTTCGACGCCATCCAGGTTGGCCTGCATGTGTGGGATGTCCTGATGACGCAGGGCCGCGTTCACCACAACGAAATAATGGTCGCCGGCATTGGAGACGATCAGGTCATCCATGATGCCGCCTTCTGCATTGGTGAAAAAGCCGTAACGAGCCTTGCCTTCTTTCAGTGTGGCATAGGCCTGCGGGCAGAGGGTTTCGAGTTTTTCGCCGACGTTCTCACCTTTCAGGATCACCTGACCCATATGGGAAACGTCGAAAAGTGCTGCTTTTTCGCGGCACTGCTTGTGCTCGCCCATGATGCCCATGGGGTACTGCACCGGCATTTCCCAGCCGGCGAAATCAACCATCTTGCCGCCAAGCTCAACGTGCAGGTCATAAAGCGGGGTGCGTTTGGGTGCGTCGGTCATCCTGTGCAGCCTTTGAATTATCTGTTTCAAGGAGTGGAGGGCGCGGGAACCGCCCCCTCCAGGTTTTGCTTATTCTGCGGCTTTGTAGCCAGGTTCTTCTGATTTACCGCCAGTTGCAAAGAACTCTTTTGTCACTTTGAAGACAACTGGGCTCAGCAGTGCAAGGGCAATCAGGTTTGGCAGAGCCATCATCGCGTTCAGCGTGTCCGCCAGCAACCAGACAAAGCCGAGGTCAGCGGTCGCACCGAAGTAGATCGCAACGATCCATACCAAACGATAGGGCAGCATCACCTTCACGCCAAACAGGAATTCCATGCATTTCTCACCATAGTAGGACCAGCCCAGGATGGTGGTGAAGGCAAAGATCGACAGCGAGATGGCGATCAGGTATCCGCCAAAGCCGGGCAGCGAGGTCTCAAAGGCCAGCGAGGTCAGGGCCGCACCGGATTCACCCGAAGTCCAGGCACCCGAGGCGATGATCGCCAGACCGGTGATCGAGCAGACGATGATGGTGTCGATAAAGGTACCGAGCATCGCGATCAGGCCTTGGTTTACCGGACCTTTGGTCTCAGCAGCAGCATGTGCGATAGGCGCGGAACCCAGACCAGCTTCGTTCGAGAAGACGCCACGGGCCACACCAAAGCGGATCGCCGCCCAGACAGCCGCACCAGCAAAGCCACCTTCGGCAGCAGACGGTGTAAAGGCATGGGTGAAGACCAGGCTCAGCGCATTGCCCAGAGCATCAGCGTTGATCACCAGAACGATCAGACCGGCGATGATGTAGCTAACGGCCATGAAGGGCACCAGCTTACCAGCAACGTTACCGATGCGGGTAATACCCCCCAGAATAACGGCAGCAGTCAGAACCATCAGGGCGACGCCGGTAATGGAGGTATTGAGACCAAAGTTGGTTTCCAGAACCTGTGCCACGCCATTGGCCTGAACACCATTGCCGATACCAAAGGCCGCGATGGCGCCAAAGATAGCAAAGAGCACACCCAACCAGGCCCATTTGGCGCCGAGGCCGTTCTTGATATAATACATCGGACCACCGACGTAGTTGCCCTCTTCATCCTGCTCGCGGAATTTCACGGCGCAAACGGCTTCGGAGTATTTGGTGGCCATACCAACCAGCGCGGTCATCCACATCCAGAACAGAGCGCCCGGACCGCCGAGGAATACAGCGGTGGCAACACCAGCGATATTCCCGGTACCGATGGTGGCTGACAGCGCCGTCATCAGGGCGTTGAACGGGGTGATCTGACCTTCGCCAGAACCTTCGCGGCCCTTGAACAGCAGACCAAAGCCCATGCCCAGTTTCAGGATCGGCATCAGTTTCAGGCCGACCTGCAGGAACAGGCCAACGCCGAGGATGATGACCAGCATAGGCGGCCCCCAGACGACTCCGTTCACCCATCCTACAAAATTACTTAACGCTTCCATGGTTTCCCTCCCAATGCGTTAGGTTTCATACACTCTCAGCCAGAGCCCGATCCCGGGCCTCTTTGAGAGCGGCAAAATCTTCGTCCGCGTGGAACGAGGAGCGAGTCAGCGCTGTAGCTGACACACCCAGAAAACCCTTGTTGCGGGCAATCTGTTCCAGTTGTTCGAATTCCTCCGGCGACCAGAAACGGTCGATCGGGTGATGCTTCGGCGTGGGCTGCAGGTATTGGCCCACGGTCAGAAAATCGACATTCGCGGCGCGCAGGTCATCCATCACCTGGCGCACGTCTGACATGCTCTCACCCAGGCCAACCATCAGGCCGGATTTGGTAAAGAGCGAAGGATTGGCGCGCTTGGCATCATCCAGCAGGCGCAGCGATGTGTAGTAGCGCGCGCCGGGACGCACAGTGGCGTAGAGATGCGGCACGGTTTCCAGATTGTGGTTGAACACATCGGGTGCGGCCTCAAAGACGACCTCTGCCGCATCGCCCTTGCCCAGGAAATCCGGTGTGAGGACTTCGACAGTTGTGCCAGGATTCTGGTGGCGCACTGCGCGGATTGTCTGGGCGATATGCCCGGCGCCGCCATCCTCCAGATCGTCCCGATCCACCGAGGTGATCACCACATGGCGCAGGCCCAGTTTCTTGACCGCCTGAGCCACGCGGCCGGGTTCAAAAACATCCAGCGCGTCGGGGCGACCGGTGGTCACGTTGCAGAAGGAACAGCCGCGGGTGCAGATCTCGCCCATGATCATCATGGTGGCATGGCGCTTGGACCAGCATTCACCGATGTTTGGGCAGGCCGCCTCTTCGCAGACCGTGGAGAGGTCATTGTCCCGCATCAGACGCCGGGTTTCGTAATACTCGGCGCTTTCGATCTTCTTTTTACGGATCCACTTTGGTTTGCGCGGGATCACGCTATCAGGCTTTTTGGCTTTCTCGGGATGGCGCGGCCGCAGCTGGATGGTCATCTGGCTTCCCTCCCGGATCAGGCGTGAATGGCGCGGCCCAGCGCGTCCAGGCAGGCTTCCTTGACCGCTTCGCCCAGTGCCGGGTGGGCGTGGCAAGTCTCAGCCACTTCTTTCACCGTGATGCCCTTGGCCATGGCCAGAACCAGCTCCGACAGGAGGTCGCCGCCATGGGCACCGCAGACATGGGCGCCGAGGATCTTGCCTGCGGGATCGGCCAGGACCTTCACCGCACCATCGGTTTCGCCAGAGGCACGGGCGCGGGAGTTGGCCATGAAGGTGAATTTGCCGACGCTGTATTCAGTGCAGGCTTCCTTCAGCGCCTCCTCGGTCAAGCCAACCGAGGCTACTTCCGGATCGGTGTAAACCACGCCCGGAACACAGTTGTAATCCACGTGACCCGCCTCACCGGCGATCATCTCGACACAAGCAACCCCGTCTTCCTCGGCCTTATGGGCCAGCATCGGGCCAGGCACACAGTCGCCAATGGCAAAGATGCCGGGAACAGAGGTCTGGAAGGTCTCGTCCACTTCGATCACGCCGCGCGCGGTCATCGAAATACCCAGCTCTTCCAGCCCTAAGCCGCGGGTGACGGGGCGGCGGCCAATGGCGATCAGCACCTTTTCCGCTTCGATCTGTTCGACCTTGTCTTTGCCAACCCGTTCCAGGGTCAGGTTCAGGCCTGCCTCTGTCTTTTCTATACTCTTCAGCGCCCGGCCCAACTGGAACTTCATGCCCTTTTTGCTGAGCGCGCGCTGAGACAGTTTGGCGATTTCTCCGTCGATGCCAGGCAGCACCCGGTCCAGATATTCGACAACTGTCACCTTTGCGCCAAGGCGTGACCAGACCTGACCGAGTTCAAGGCCGATCACGCCGGCACCAACCACCACCAGATGCTCTGGCACGGAGGTGAGTGCCAATGCGCCGGTGCTGGTCAGCACGTCCACCTCATCGATCTCTACGCCAGGGAGGGGCGTGGGTTCGGATCCGGTGGCAATGATAATGTTCTTGGTCTCAAGCAGCTCTTCGCCCACTTGAACCTGGCCAGGAGCCGGAATGCTGGCCCAGCCCTCGATCAACTCAACGCCGTTTTTCTTGAACAGGAAGGCGATGCCTTTGGTCAGGTCGCCAACCACCTTGTCCTTGCGCGCCATCATTGCGGGCACATCCACAGAAGCGCCCTCAACGGAAACACCATGAGCTGCCAGGTGCGACAATTCTGCAAACTTGCCCGAGGAGGTCAGCAAAGCCTTGGAAGGGATGCAGCCAACATTGAGGCAAGTGCCGCCCAGCGCGCCGCGGCCTTCAACGCAGGCCACCTTCAATCCCAGCTGCGCCGCCCGGATCGCTGCGACATAACCGCCAGGCCCGCCGCCAATTACAATCAGATCATAGTTTTCCATGTCGCCAGCCCCTGAGAATGCGCCGCATATTGATCTTGCATGCTGCCGTATACGGCATTTCGTCCCCTATAGGAAACTTTTTCCCCTTAATCAACAAAAGTAGTTGTGAGGAAATTTTGACTGCAAAATATATCAAAGCTAAGCTGTTTGAGTAACAGAGGAAAACGCAGCGATGGAACCGGTAATCACAGAGGAAACAGGACTCGCACTGGAGGCCGCAGAGGCCCCGGACGGTGAAATCCTTGGAAAAATGATTCGCGATGCGCGTAAGGAAAAGGGCCTGACACTGGAAGAAGCGGCCAAGGCTGCAGCCATCGGGCGCTCGACCCTTTCCAAGATCGAGAACAACCAGACCCGGCCAAGTTTCGAGATCATCCGCCGCCTGATGCAGACACTTGAGCTGGAAACACCGCAGCTCTTTGTGCAATCCGCCCAAAGCAGTATTTCAGGCCGACGCGACTATACCCTGTCGGGGCGCGGCGAGCATCAGGAGACCAAGACCTACGATCATGAACTCCTGTGCACCGAACTTACCAGCAAGCGCATGCTGCCCTATATCAGCACCATCAAAGCCCGCGATGTCACCGAATATGACAGCTGGGTGCGTCACCGCGGCGAAGAGTTCATGTATGTAATCAGCGGCGATCTGGTTCTCTATACAGAACATTACCGCCCGCTAAAGATGACCTCCGGGGACTCCGTCTATTACGACAGCGGTATGGGCCATGGTTGCGTTTCCACCAGTGACGAAGACGCCAAGGTCCTCTGGGTCTCGCTAGAGCTCTGACACCGCCCCCGTCAGCACTGCACCCCTGGCAGGCGCTTTACTGAATGAGCCTCAGCCGAGACCTTCGACCAATGTGATACTGGCTTCGCAAGCGCCAACACGCTTGCTGCGCGCTTCTACATATTCCGGTGACTGATAGCAGGCCCGTGCCTCTTCCATCGAGCCGAACTCGATCACAACATGGCGCTGCCATGGGTCACCTTCCAAAGTCTCCGCCTCCACGCCCCTGGCCAGGAATTTAGCACCATGGGCCTGAAAAGCGGCAGGTGCCACGGCCTGATATCCGGCATAGGCTTGCGGGTCGGTGATGGTCACATGGGCGATCCAATAGGCCTTTGGCATAGTCAGCTTCCCTCTAGTGCTGCTTCTTTGTTTTCCGCGTCCAGCAACAGCCTTTCCGCAACTGCGGCGGCATCAGCGATATGGGCCTCAACTGCTGCCCGCGCCAGTGCAGGCTCCCCTGCCAGAATCGCAGCACAGATGGCTTGCATATGGCTGAGACCGGGTTGCTGCCGCTGCTGCGCTGCAAGAGTCATTGCCCGCAACCGGCTAATACGACCATTGAGGCGGTTCACTACCTCCCAGGCGATGTGATGGCCCGCTGCCTCAAAGATGACCTGATAGAACCCGGTCGAAGCCTTGAACAAAGCGCCCGCGCGCGTCTCGTCAAAAGCACCCTCCAATCGCGCGAGGGCCGCTGACAGATCCCGTTCCAGTTCAGCCCCCCCTTCAATTGCGCATTTCTCAGCACAGGCCATTGCCGCTGCACCTTCAAGCATGCGGCGGATTTCGTAGATCTGGCGGGCATCGTCGCGGCTTAGACGCGCCACAATCGGCCCACGGTTGGCCATGATTTCAACCAACCCCTCGGCTTCCAGATATCGAATCGTTTCTCGAATGACGGTGCGGCTGACTCCCAGCTGATCACAGAGCGGCCTCTCCACCAGTCGCTCCCCAGGCTCAAAAAGACCCGAGATGATCGCATCCCGCATCCTCTCCTGAACAATTTCTCTAAGAGTTGCAGGAGGTTGCTCGATTTTCAACTGTGCCAGATCTGAGTTTTTCATGGGCCATGCTTAACAGTGGCCCCTCGTTAAAACAACAAAATCTTGACTAATGAGATTATGGTATACCATAAGTCCAAGAAAGAAATCTCCTCTAACTCAGGTGCCCCCATGCCCGCAGAAATCCGCAAAACCCTGCTTCACATCGAAGAGACCCTGATCGAGGGCGGCAAGGCAGCGCCACAGCCGCTAAAAATGATTGCCGCCATCGCCGTGATCAAAAACCCCTGGGCGGGACGCGGATTTGTTGATGATCTGAAGCCAGAAATTCACGACTGCGCACCCGGACTAGGCGAGATGCTGACCAAGATGATCCTGGACGCAGCGGGCGGCGGCGCGGCTGTCGAAGGCTATGGTAAATCCGCTATTGTTGGTCTTGATGGAGAGGTCGAGCACGCCTCTGCCCTCATCCATACGCTGCGTTTTGGAAATCATTACCGTGAGGCCGTCGGCGCCAAGAGCTATCTGGCCTTCTGCAACACCCGTGGCCCGGCCAATGCGCCCCTGATGATCCCGCTGATGGACAAGAATGACGGCGGACGGCGCTCACATTATCTGACCATCCAGACTTCGGTAGCAGATGCCCCGGCGGCGGATGAGATCGTCATCGCACTGGGAGCTTCCATCGGTGGACGCCCGCATCACCGCATTGGCGACCGCTATCAGGACCTCAAGGATCTGGGCCATGATGTCGACAACCCTGCAGCTGTCTGAACCCTTCGGTACCCTCAGCTACCGCGAGGCCGGGAGCGGCGAGCCACTGGTACTGATCCACGGGGTCGGCATGCAAAGCGCTGCCTGGCATCCGCAGATCGAGGCGCTGTCGCGCAGCAACCGTGTGCTGGCACTGGACATGCCTGGCCATGGCGGCACATCGCCGCTGCCGCAGGGCTCCGATCTGCCCGATTATGTGGCCTGGCTGCATGCGGCCCTAACGGCTCTGGGCACAGGCCCGGTCAATCTGGCCGGTCACTCCATGGGGGCGCTGATTGCGGGCGGCTTTGCTGTGGAACACCCTGAGCTCCTGCGCCGTGTCGCCCTTTTGAACGGCGTCTTCCGCCGCGAAGCCCCGGCCCGCGCTGCTGTCGTCTCCCGCGCCGAAGAAATACAGACCGGGCAGATCGACCTGGAGACACCCCTGCAGCGCTGGTTCGGCAGTTCTGCCGCAGACCAGAAAGCCCAGCAGGAAGTTGCGGGATGGCTCTCCGAGGTGGACCTGGGCGGCTACGCTACCGCCTACCGGGCTTTTGCCCGTGGCGATGCCACCTATGCTGGCCGTTTTGGCGGCATTGCCTGCCCTTTGCTTGCCTTGACTGGGGAAGACGATCCGAACTCCACTCCAGCCATGGCCCAGGCGATGGCAGAGGCCGCTCCACGGGGCAGCGCCGTAGCCCTAACCGGACGCCATATGGTGAATTTGACCGCAGCTGATGCGGTCAACGACCACCTTTCACAATGGCTAAACCAGGCGGAACACATCGATCCCAAAGAACAGGAGGGCCACACCATGGCAAAGGATATGCAGACCTCTGACCCGCGCGCCCTGCGCGACGCCTTTGGAACCTTCATGACCGGTGTCACCGTTGTCACTACGCACGGCCTCGATGGCGCCCCGGTTGGTTTTACCGCCAATTCCTTTACCTCCGTGTCTCTGGACCCGCCTCTGGTGCTGGTCTGCCTCGCCAACAGCTCCCGCAATTATGAGGCCCTGACACAGGCGCCGGGCTTTGCAGTGAATATTCTGGCGGAAGGTCAGAAAGATATATCCAACACCTTTGCCCGCCCCTCCGAGGACCGCTTTGCCCAGGTGGATTGGCACCAGGGTCCGCATGGCGCGCCTGTGCTTGCCGGCACCTCTGCCTGGTTCGACTGCTCAATGCACAAGACCGTTCCGGCCGGCGACCATGTCATTCTGATCGGCAAGGTCGAAGCTTTTGACACCAGCACTGCGCCGGGTCTTGGCTATGCCCGTGGCGCCTATGTCACCCCTGCCGCCGAAGCCGAAGCCCTGGCCAAGGGGGCAAGGCTGGTTGTCTCTGCCCTGGTTGAGCGCAGCGGCGAGGTACTCTTGGTGGATGACGGCAATGGCGGGCTCACCTTGCCACAGATGGAAGTGGGCAGATCCGGTGCCTCTGCCGCCCTAACCCAGCTGATCGAGGCTTCGGGCCTCTCGGCGGATCCAGGGTTTATCTATTCAGTTTTTGAAGATGCTGCGCGCGAACACCAGCATATCTCGTTCTTGTGCCAAGCGGCTGAAGGCGCGCCCAAACAGGGCTGTTTTACCGCTCTGACGCCCTCCACCCTGATGGACATTGCCGACCCGGCCATGCGCATCATGCTGGAGCGTTTCGCAAAGGAAAGCCACATGGGCAATTACGGGGTCTATTTCGGAAACCAAATCAGCGGCAATGTCCGCAAGATCGTGTCAGGGAGTTGAACGGCATGAAATTTTCCTTGTTTGCGCATATGGAGCGGATTTCCCCCGAGGATGACCAGAAGCAGCTTTATGATGAATTCATCGAGCTGTGCAAAATCGCTGACCGGGGCGGCATGCATGCGGTCTGGACCGGTGAGCATCACGGGATGAACTTCACCATTTCACCCAACCCCTTCCTGAATCTCGTCGACGTGGCCCGCCACACGGAACACGTGCGCCTGGGCACCGGCACCGTGATTGCGCCTTTCTGGCATCCGATCCGGCTGGCCGGAGAAGCCGCTCTGACCGACATCATCACCGACGGACGCCTCGATCTGGGCATCGCGCGCGGGGCCTATTCCTTTGAATACGAACGCATGATGCCCGGCATGGACGCCTGGGAAGCGGGCCAACGGATGCGGGAGCTGATCCCGGCGGTGCAGCAGCTCTGGAAGGGCAACTACGCGCAAGAGGGGGAGTTTCATTCCTTCCCGGAGACCACCTCTTCTCCCAAACCTGTCCAGCAGGACGGCCCGCCGATCTGGGTCGCCGCCCGCGACCCCAACAGCCATGAATTTGCGGTTTCCAATGGCTGCAATGTGCAGGTGACGCCGCTCTGGCAGGGCGACGGCGAAATCAAAAGCCTGATGGAGCGTTTTACCTCCGCCTGCGCCAAATTTCCCGAGATGCCTCGCCCCAAGATCATGCTCTTGCAGCATACCTATGTGGCTGACAGTGCCGAGGATGTGAAACTGGCCGCAGAAGAACTGAACCGCTTCTACTGCTACTTTGGCGCCTGGTTCAAAAACGAACGCCCCGTCGATCAGGGGCTGATCCAGCCGCTGACAGAGGCGGAAATCGCTGCGCACCCTTTCTATAGCCCCGAAGCCATGGAGCGGGATCTGGTTATCGCCGAGCCTTCGGGGGTGATTGAAAGGCTGAAGAAATATGAAGCCCTGGGCTATGATGAATATTCATTCTGGATAGACTCCAGCATGAGTTTTGAGCGCAAGAAAGCCTCGCTGGAGCGCTTCATCAATGATGTCATGCCGGCCTTCGCATAAGGAATAACCATGCAGGATTTTCAGCAATATATCGGCGGCGCCTTCGAGGATGGCTGCGCCAGCTTCGACAGCCTCGATCCCGCAACCGGCAAATCCTGGGCGCGGATGCCTGCGGCCAGCGCGCAGGACGTGAACCGGGCCGTGCGGGCGGCGGAAGACGCCTTTTACGGCTCCGAATGGGCCAGCATGACGGCCAGCCTGCGCGGCAAGCTACTACTGCGCCTGGCAGACCTGGTGGCAGAGAACGCGCCGCGCCTGGCAGAGCTGGAAACCCGCGACACCGGCAAGATCATCCGCGAGACCTCAGCCCAGATCGCCTATGTGGCGGAATACTACCGCTACTACGCGGGCTTGGCGGATAAGATCGAAGGCGCGCATCTGCCAATCGACAAGCCGGACATGGAGGTCTGGCTGCGGCGAGAGCCCATTGGCGTCGTTGCCGCTGTGGTGCCCTGGAACTCGCAGCTGTTTCTGTCAGCGGTGAAAATCGGCCCGGCACTTGCGGCGGGCTGTACCGTGGTGCTGAAAGCCAGCGAAGAAGGCCCCGCCCCGATGCTGGAGTTTGCCCGGATCTTTGATCAGGCAGGCTTTCCTGCTGGCGTCCTGAATGTGATCACCGGCGGCCCGGAGGCGGGAGCGGCACTGACGGCCCACGAGAAAGTTGCCCATGTGGCCTTTACCGGTGGGCCGGAAACCGCTCGCCACATCGTGCGCAACTCGGCGGAAAACCTCGCGTCCACCTCGCTGGAGCTGGGCGGTAAATCGCCTTTCATCGTCTTTGAAGACGCCGACATTGAGAGCGCGGTGAACGCCCAGGTCTCCGGCATCTTTGCCGCCACCGGCCAAAGCTGTGTCGCAGGCTCGCGCCTGGTGGTTGCAAACTCGATCAAGGATCAGTTCCTGGCGCGGCTGAAGGAAAAGGCCGAAGCCGTGGTGATCGGCGCGCCGGACGATATGGCAACCGAAGTCGGGCCCCTTTGCACCAAGGCCCAGCGCGATCACGCGCTGGCCTTAATTGAAGCCTCGCAAGCGGCAGGCGCACGATTGGTGACGGGCGGCAAGGCCCTGGACAGGGAGGGGTTCTATTTCCCGCCCACCATCCTGGATTGTTCCGATGCGCCGGATGCGTCCTGTCTGAGCCAGGAATTCTTTGGTCCGGTGCTGTCGGTGGTCAGTTTCGACAGCGAAGAAGAGGCCCTGCGGATTGCCAATGACACCAAATTCGGCCTCGCCTCCGGTGTCTTCACCCAGAGCTTGACCCGCGCACACCGGATGATCCGGGGCATTCGCGCGGGCATCGTCTGGGTCAATACCTATCGGGCGGTTTCCCCCATTGCGCCCTTTGGCGGCCATGGTCTGTCTGGGCACGGGCGCGAAGGCGGGCTGCAGGCTGCTCTGGATTACACCAAGGTGAAGGCAGTCTGGCTGCGCACCTCAGATGACCCGATCCCGGATCCATTTGTCATGCGTTAATCAATCTGGGGCGAGTTAGGCCAAAGCTTTGGCGCGATAAAATTGCCATTGCGCATCCCTGCGCTTTGGTATCACCTTGAGAGCATGGTGGTTCACCACCGGTTCTCAAGGAGCATCAGAAATGTCCCCAACCCTTTTTCCGCGGCCAGAGCAATTGACGATCCCGGTCCATGGGGAAACGGCAGAATTCCCCGTGAACCGCATTTTTTGCGTTGGGCGCAATTATGCGGCCCATGCAGCGGAGATGGGCGTTGAGGTGGATCGCGAAGCACCTTTCTACTTCACCAAATCAGCGGCCAATGCAGTCCTTACCGGCTGTGAGGTTCCCTACCCACCGGGGACAGAGAATTTTCACTATGAGATGGAACTGGCCCTGGCAATTGGCGCCAGTGCTTTTCGCGCCAGCCCAGAGGAGGCACGCGCGGCGATATATGGCTACGGCTGTGCGCTGGACATGACCCGACGCGATTTGCAGATCCGTGAGCGCCAAAAGCAGCGCCCTTGGGATTTGGGAAAGGATCTGGAACAGGGAACCGTGTTAGCGCCTTTTACCAAGGCCAGTGACTGGGGGCCTGTTGCTGAACAACCTATCTGGCTGGAATTGGACGGTGAGATCAAACAGGACGCGACACTGGCTGAACTGATCTGGAGCTGTGAAGAAATCATCTGCCACCTCTCTTGCTATTACCATCTGCAACCTGGCGACATCATCTTGACAGGTACACCCGCCGGAGTTGGGCCAATTCTGGCAGGACAAAGCATCAAAGGGGGAATTGAAGGTCTGACCTCGGTCTCACTGAAACTCTGCAAAGAGTGAGGTGATCAAATCCGGGGTGGCGATAGCGTTCGAATGCGTCAACCACGGGTTCCATGCGTCCATTCGCAATCTCATTTTCGCACTGCATAGTGGCATGACGTCGCAGATATAGCCCCGGCATTTGGTCATCCAGGAACGCGCAACAGGGACGTCACCTAGCGAAAAACTATGGAACATGTTAACAATAGCGTCACATTCTCGCAGTTTTGAAATGCGAGCACTATGGAGAACCGATCACGCGACTTGAATTGCCATCTTCTGGTTAGGCCAACGGGGATTGCTATTCACAGCTCTTAATGTTGGAATGTATCAAAGCGCGACGCAGATTCTGCCTTTCTGTAACATCAAACCCTTATGCCAAGATTCCGATCCCGGCATTTCATGAGTAAAAAATGTATGATCTGCCATTGATAGTTACAAATGCACCCAATAGCAGAGACTGAAAGGTTCGATTATTGAACCGATCAAGCCAGATCGGGTCAGAAACAAAAAAGAAAGCACCGCAGTGCGCAATATTAGTTTGCGCCCCTGTTGGTAGGACAAACGAAGGTCAAAGGGAGGAAACACATGACCACGCGTAGAAAGCTTCTTGGAGCCGCAGGCGCAGCAGCCATCGCAACGCTCTGCGCCACGCAGGCCTTTGCCGAGGACGTTACACTGAAACTGCACCAGTTCCTGCCAGCGCAGGCCAATGTGCCAAAGCTGATTCTGGACGTTTGGGCGGATAAGGTCGAAGCCTCCTCGAACGGTGAGATCAAGATTGACCGCTATCCTTCGATGCAGCTGGGCGGCAAGCCACCAGAGCTTCTGGATCAGGCAATGGATGGCGTTGCGGATATCGTCTGGACCGTTGTTGGCTATACCCCCGGTCGTTTCCCATCGACCGAAGTCTTTGAACTGCCCTTTATGATGACCAATGCGCGTGCCACATCGCATGCTTATTGGGAAATGTTCGACAAACACATGAAGGACACCGAGTTCAAGGATGTGAAAATCCTGGGCACCTGGGTACACGGCCCTGGCATGATCCATACCGCTGACCCGATTGAGTCCCCAGCCGACCTGCAGGGCGTTAAGATCCGCGGTGGTGGCCGTTCGGTAAACGCGCTTCTGACAGAGCTGGGTGCCACCCCAGTTGGCATGCCCGTTCCTGCGATCCCGGAAAGCCTCTCCAAAGGTGTGATTGATGGCACCACCATCCCTTGGGAAGTGACCGCTGCCCTGAAAGTGCCGGAGCTGGTCGAAAACCACACCGAGTTTACCGGCAAGGCGCTTTACACGCTGACCTTTGTTCTGGCGATGAACAAAGAGCGCTATGAAAGCCTGAGCGACGCCCAGCGCGCTGCGATCGATGAAAACTCTGGCCTGGAGTTCTCTGTCTTTGCGGGCGGCACCATGGAAGATTCCGATGGTCCTTCGCGTGAAATGGCACTGGATAACGGCAACAATGTTATCACCTTGGACGAAAGCCAGACTGCCGAATGGCGCAAGCTGTCCCAGCCCGTCTATGACAATTGGCTGGCGGATATGTCTGAAAAAGGCATCGATGGCCAAGCCTTGCTGGAAGAAGCGACTCAGCTGATCGAAAAATACACACCGCAATACGCGAACTAAGCTGTATGACTGTCAGAGGGCCGCGGCATTCTCCGTGCCGCGGCCCTTTGCACGCAAAAAAAGGTACTCACCATGCACAAGCTCATGTCGGGACTGGCCAGAAGCATGGCCATCTTGGGCGGTATGGTCCTCTCTCTTCTCATCATTATGACTTGCTTATCGATCGTTGGGCGCCTGCTGAATGGCGCCTTTCACAGCGATCTGATGAGCAGCCTTGCACCAGAGTTCTCTGGCTGGATGGTGACTTGGGTTGGACCGATCAATGGCGATTTCGAACTGGTTGAAGCCGGTGTCGCCTTTGCCATCTTCGCCTTTCTTCCGCTCTGTCAGATTACAGCGGGCCATGCCTCTGTCGATGTCGTGGCCAATAGTTTTTCGCGCGGGGTAAAGCGGTTCCTGCGCATGGTGACCGAAATTGTCTTTGCCTTGGCCCTGGTGCTGATCGCCTGGCGCTTGGCCGAAGGCACAATCAGCAAATTTGGCAATGGTGAAACCTCCTTCCTTCTGGAGTTCCCGGTCTGGTGGGCCTTTGCCGCCAGCCTGGTGGGCGCCATCATCGCCGCCATTGTCGGCATCTATATGGGCGCGGTGCGCACCTATGAATTCTTTACCGGCCGGATCCAGATCTGGGACGGCGTGGAGGGCGAACAGTGAGCGCGCTTGAAATCGGAATTGCTTCTTTCCCCATTCTGATGGGACTGATCTTCCTCAGGGTGCCGATTGGGCTCTCGATGTTCCTGGTGGGCCTAGGCGGGTTGATCATCGTCACCGATGGCACCCAGGTGGCCTTTGGCCGCCTCAAGAGTGAGACCTACACAACCTTTTCCTCCTATTCGCTGACCATCGTGCCGATGTTCCTCCTGATGGGGCATTTTGCAACGCTGGGCGGCATGTCCTCGGCCCTGTTCAAGGCCGCTGAGGGCTTTCTGGGCCATAAAAAGGGCGGGGTTGCCATGGCCGCCATCGGCGCCTGCGCAGGCTTTGGCGCCATCTGCGGGTCTTCTCTGGCGACCGCTGCCACCATGGGCCGGGTCGCCCTGCCCGAGCTGAAGCAATATGGCTATGCGGGCGGTTTCTCGACCGCGACGCTGGCGGCTGGCGGCACCCTTGGCATCCTGATCCCACCCTCGGTGGTGCTGGTGATCTATGCCATCCTGACTGAACAGAATATCGCTAAGCTGTTCCTGGCGGCCTTTATCCCCGGCCTATTGGCAGCCCTTGGCTATGTCATCGTGGTCTCCATCTACGTGCGCCTCTACCCCAAGGCGGCAGGCACCCGCCCGGCCATCCCCTGGTCCGAACGGTTCGGCAATCTGGTCAAGGTCTGGCCTGTACTCCTGGTTTTTGGCCTGGTTGTGGGCGGCATCTATCTGGGCTGGTTTACCCCCACCGAAGGTGCAGCCGTCGGGGCCTTTGGCACCGGCTTCATCGCCTGGATGAATGGCGGCCTGGACCGCGAGAATCTGGTCGACAGCTTCATGGTCACCGCCCGCTCCACTGCGATGATCTTCTTCATCGTATTGGGCGCCGGGTTCTACAACGGTTTCCTGGCCCTCACCAAGGTGCCGCAGGAGCTGGCGGATTTCGTGGTCAGCCAGGGCTTTAGCCCCTGGGTGGTGCTGGCGTTGATCCTCGCCTTCTATCTGGTCTTTGGTTGCCTGATGGATTCGCTCTCGATGATCCTACTGACCATTCCGATCTTCTTCCCGGTGATTTCAGTCATGGACTTTGGCCTCTTGTCCCTGGTCGATATGCAGGCAGACGCCGCAATGGAAGTTCTGCGCAATGGCGTGCCCGAAGGTATGGGAGCGGAGATGCTCGCATCCATTCAGGAGAGCATCGCCAATGGGGTAGAGCTGACCCGCGAGCAGATGAAGGAGCTGGGCATTCGGGTGACCGAAGGCCGGGTGAACCGGATTGAGGCCGAATATGTCGCCATCTGGTTCGGCATTCTGGTGCTGATCGTGGTTGAGGTTGGCTTGATCACCCCGCCGGTGGGAATGAACCTCTTCATCATCAACGCCATGGATCGCAAGACCAAGATGGTCGACACCTATAAGGCCGTGATGTTCTTTGTCGCCTCCGACATCATCCGGGTGATTATCCTGGTGCTCTTCCCGATCATCACGCTCTTACCTTTGATGCTGCTGCACTAGTCTTGCGGCCTGACAAATCAAACCCCGCTCGCCTCGCCGAGCGGGGTTTTTCCTTTCTGTCCCACCGCTATACTGCCTAGAAATCACAAAGGACCTAGGATGCCGGACCACGACAAAAGCAGATTTGTACACCAGATCCGGGTTGGTTGGGGCCACTGCGACCCGGCACAGATCGCCTATACTGGCCACCTGCCCGCATTCGCACTGGAAGCCATCGATGCTTGGTGGGAGCACCACCTTGACGGCGATGGCTGGTACCAGATGGAACTGGACCGGGGCACCGGCACTCCCTTTGTCTCCATGAGCCTGGAATTCCGCAGTCCGGTCACTCCGCGGTACAGGCTCGACTGTGAGGTCTGGCCCTGTGCCATCGGCAATAAATCCGTCACCTTCCGGGTGGATGCCCTCCAGAACGGCACCCTGTGCTTTGAGGGCAAATTCACCTGCGTCTTTATTGACCCGGCTGAGTTCAAGGCCCGCCCTGCGCCGGAGGATTACCGCGCCATTGTTGAGGCAAACCTGCGGCCGGAATAGAACCCGTTTTGTTACAGAGGGCAGCGCCCGAGCCTGGGCGGGTGCGAAAGCGCCCTCCCATGGGGAGGGTCGGGCGCTGCCCGGCCTTGCGGCCGGGGAAAAGGACTTTGGCACCCCGTCAAGCCGGCTCTCTCAGCCACTCATCCGCCAGGTCCACTTCAGCCAGTCCGGCAAAGCGTGCCACCCGCTCCAGCTCTGCCTCCAGCCGCTTGATCCGGGCAGGTGAAAACTTCACCCCGCGTTCGGGCCACAGCGCTGTCACCCGCAACAGATCCGCATTGCGATCGGCCTTCATGTCGATCCGACCAACCATGCGCTGCCCCTCGATCAGGGGAAATACATAATAGCCGTATTTCCGTTTGGGCGCCGGGGTGAAGACCTCGATCCGGTAGTGAAAGCCAAAGAGCCGCTCTGCCCGCTTGCGATCCCTGAGCATCGGATCAAAAGGGCTAAGCACCCGCATCCGCCCCGGAGCCGTGCCCAGGTCCGCCGCCTGTTCCACTACATCAGGTCGCGCAAAATGCTTGCGCAGAGAACCATCAGCGGCTTCCACCTCGATTTCGATCAACTCCCCCCGTCCCAGCGCATCGCGGCACCAATCACGTGCCTCCGCAGCCGAGGCCGTATCCCAGAACGCAGCCAACTCGCCTGAGGTGGCAAACCCAAGCCGGTCCAGCGCCGCATTGCATAGCCAGTCCACCGTGGCTGCTGGGTCAAGCGTTTCATGCGGAGGCCGCAGCACCTCTTCGATCACCCGCTCTGTCAGATCATAGCGTTTCTGAAATCCCGTCCGACCAACAACGGTGAGCGCACCTTTGCGCCAGAGGTACTCCAGGGCGGTTTTGGACGGGTGCCAATCCCACCAACCTCCGGAGCCCTTCTTTTCGCCCTTGCCCACATCGGAGGAACTAACAGGCCCATGGTCGCGCACATGCGTCAGCACTGTCTCGAATTGCTGCTCAAACCCATCCCGGCGCCAATTGCGCCAGCGTTTGCGAAGCAAGGCCTCGTCGCGCTGAAACCGCAAATGCCATCGCGGGTAAAACTCCATCGGGATCATCGCCGCATCATGGGTCCAATGCTCAAACAGGGTATCGCCCTGGTCATAGAGACTGGTCAGGTGCTTGGGCCGGTAGCTGGGGCGGCGCGCATAAAGGATCACATCATGGGCGCGAGCTACGGTATTGATACTGTCCAGCTGCACAAATCCCAGCCGGGAGATCAAGTCCAGCAGATCCGCCCCCTTGGCCGGCCCGCTTGGAGCTTCCAGCAGCGCGTGACGATCCATGAAAAGCCGCCGCGCCAGACCGTTTTCCAGACGCGGCAGCGCCATCAGCGGCGCTTCAGTGTATCGCCAAAGGAGATTGTGGGTGTCAGGCTCACATGTTTCTCCAGCTCGACCTCGGGGTCATCCAGCTGGGCGGCAATGATCTCCGCCGCCTTGCGCCCAATTTCCTGGCGGCAAGCGTCCATTGTGGCCAATTTGCGCGGCAACCCCTGCAGCAGTTCAACCCCGTTGAAGCCGGCAAGACCAATCTGGCCAGGCACATCAATGCCTTGATCCATCAGATACAAAAGCCCGCCAGCGCCAATCATATCATTGGAGTAATAGAGGAAATCCAGCTCCGGCGAGCGCTCCAGCATTTCCTGAGTCATCTCGCGCCCCTTGGCCAGAGCAGAGCCACCGGAATAGAAAGCACGATCCTCGATCTCGACACCCTCTTTCGCCAACGCTTCGGTGAACCCTTCAAAGCGTTTGCGCGCTCGGTGATCGAGCGGCATCTTGGTCCCCATGAAACCGATATGACGGTAACCCGCTTTGAGGATCGCCTTGGCCATCTCACGGCCCGCACGGCGGTGAGAAATCCCGACCATGGCATCCACCGGCTTGCCATCGGTATCCATGATCTCAACCACCGGAATGCCAGCTGCATTCAGCATAGCGCGCGCCGCCTCTGTATGCTCAAGCCCGGCAATGATCACGCCAGAAGGCCGCCAGGAAAGCATCTCATAGAGAACTTTCTCTTCTTTTTCAGGCTGATAGTCTGTAACACCGACAACCGGCTGCAACTCAGTGTTTTCCAGAACCCGGTTGATACCGGTCAGCACCTCGGGAAAAACCATATTGGAAAGCGACGGGATAATCACCGCGACCAGATTTACCCGGCTGGAGGCCAAGGCCCCGGCAATCTTATTGGGCACATAGCCCAGTTCCTTGGCGGCCGTCAGAACTTTGACGCGGGTCTTCTCAGACACGTCTCCGCGGTTACGCAAAACGCGGCTCACCGTCATTTCAGAAACACCAGTGGCATCAGAGACATCGCGAAGGGTGAGCGGGCGCTTGTTATCCGTGGTCACGTTCTATGGCCTTTTATTTTCTGCTGTTAGAAGGTTAGCGCAGAGAGCGCATCCGATACAATGGGGGCAGATCATATGCGACAAAAGAAACCCCGCTTGGAGCCCCCACATCAAAGATGACAGAGAGCCTTTGCCATCGGGTAAATGGCAGCAGTCAAAACAACCATGCCCAAGCCCCTGATTGGGGGGAAACCCTAAAGCTATTGGCGCAACTTGCACCCGTCAGAAGACAGAGCGCCTCATGGCGCGCTCAAAATGCAATGCAAAAGGTCAATTCACGCAACAAGGCTCAACCAGGCATCGCGAGGCAATGTTCCACCTCTCCGGAGCGACCGTACGGGGTAGGACAAGGCTATTCATCCCAAAATTGGTAACGAGGCCTGTTGACCGTCCGTGACACAAGAGGCAAAACGACCAAAGCAGGAAGATTGGCTTTTGCCCCCTGCAAGCAGCTCTGAGCCTGTATGCTCAGAAAAACCAAGATCTACATATGTAGGTCAAATAAGCGGCCCCGTGGCTCAACTGGATAGAGCAGCCCCCTCCTAAGGGGCAGGTTGCAGGTTCGAATCCTGCCGGGGTCGCCAAAAACTCTTGAAAGATATGGCATATTTACAGGGCGTTGTGCGGATGCGTGCAGAAACGCCCGTCGGCTTTCGCGGCGAAATCAGCTGGAACGGCTGATTTCCCGTACAAAACCTGTACAAAATTCGCACGTTTGTGCGTATTTCTGGAGTTAGTCATGAGCCGCCATAGCTTTGATCCCGAAATCGCCGGACGCATGAGCCTGAACGCGGCAGTGATTTTCCAGAACATCACCTTCTGGATTGAGAAGAACCAAGCCAATCGCCGGAACCTTCGCGACGGGCGGTATTGGACCTACAACTCGATCTCTGCCTTTGGTGAGTTGTTCCCCTATCTGAGCGAGAAGCAGATCCGAACAGCGCTCGAAAAGCTGGTCAGCGCAGGGCTCATCATCAAGGGCAATTTCAGCGATGATCGCTATGACCGAACCTGTTGGTATGCCCTGGGCAAATCGATCCGACCGAAAGGGAAAATGATGCATTTGCCCCTTAGGGCAAGCCATCTGCCCCAGAGCCAAATCCTATAAGAACAGATATAAACCATATCAAAAACCAAATCCTTCGCACGCGAAGGCTGCGGTGGAGGATGAAGTTTCTGCAAAGATTTTGTCCGCCTATGCCGAGGATCGCATTCGTGGGAAAGCGGATTGTCTCTCACAAATCCGCCAAGCGTTGGCCGACGGAGTGGATGCCAAAGACCTCGAGGAAGCAGTGCGGGCCTATGCGAGCGAAAGCGAAGGCTTCACCCGCTCCAAGGTGTGCTTCTCCGACAATTGGTTCACGTCTGGCCGCTGGCTGAAATATCTTCACAGCCTTGAAGAGGCGAGAGAAGCTGGCAAAGCCAAAGAAGCCGAACTGCTGAAATCGAAGCGGCGGGGCTCAGAGCATGAATGCGACAGGTCTGCACAATGAGCAGAGAGCAAGGTTACCCACCGATTACATCGGCGGGACTTGTGAGGGGCGGCAAGCCTCCCCTTCAAACCCCAATCAAACGCACGAAGGCGGCGTCAAAGAGGGCCTTTCCGAGAGCGTGATCTTTCGATGCACCCCGTCGGAAAAGGCAGCGCTGGTGGCAAAAGCGCTCGCCGCTAGTCTACCTAATGCCACGCTGATGCGGGAGGCCTTGGGGCTGGTCGAGGCACGTCGACGCAAGCCTGTCCCACGTGTCGACCCAAAGCTGACCTTTGCTATTGCCCGCTTCGGCGGCAACCTCAATCAGCTCTCCCGCTGGATCAACGGCGCGGTCAAATCTGGTCGCGCGAGCCAGATCGAGGCGTTCAAGGTCACGGCTCAGCTGGTGGTCATCGAACGACAGATGGCGCAGACCGTAGCGGCACACACACGCGGTGAAGAATGGTTCTTTTCCATTGGCACAGGCGGCAGTGCGGCCCCTGTAGACTACCTGACAGCTCGAGAAGTTCTGGCCAATGACGAGAACCGCAATCTGATCCGCGATAGCACCGGTAAACCACAAACCCAGATCCGCAACCCGCTGCCCGAGGTGCTGCACGGTAACCCCGACCAAACCCGCGACCTGATCGACGCGAGCACCAACAAGTGGAGCTACACGGCAGGCGTGATCAGCTTTGCCGATAGCGATGATCCCAGTCCCGACGCCCAGCAAGAGGCCATTGAGCGATTTGAGGCTCTGGCCTTTGCCGGGCTGGACCGGGATCAATACGACTGCCTCTGGATGCGCCACACGCACGAGAGCAATGTCGAGCTGCACTTCTGCGCGCCACCAGGACATGAGAGCGCCTTTTCCAGCCTCCGCGGTTTATTGAACAAGACCCATGGCTGGACAGAGCCTTTGGAGCCAGAAAGCGCCCGTGAAGTGAGGGCGACGATTGAAGCACCAACGCGCGCGCAAGGTCGTGAAGCGCTGCACGACTGGGTCCTCGATCAGATCAGCGTCGGCAGCATCACCGACCGCGCCAGCATGATCGACGCACTCGCTGACGCGGGTTTCGAGATCCCCCGCACCAGCAAAAACCTTGAGCGGACTCTTTCTTTGCCAGGCCAGTGCATGTTTTTGAGGTGCGCCGGGATTCATCAAAATATAAGCAACTGATATTTTACAGTAAAATTCAGTGTCTAGATTCTCGAATCAAAGAAGCATGCATTCTTAGACTTAATTGGCACCAACTTCTCAACCCAATATCCCTTTGCTGAACTCACCAGAATGGAACGGAACGAAAGCGCGATGTGTCTAGCTGATAGTGCAATACGCTTTTCCTTAGCCCTCAGAAGGCAAGAATGGTCACTGAGCCTAAAGAAAACACTATTGCTGGACGCATTCTGGTTTGTTCGCGCACTATTGGACGGCGAACAAACAGCCGACTTTCGTACGCGTTTCACGCATCCCTGTAACCGACTCTCCGCATGGGTGTTGAGAGTATACCCAGCAACCTGAACGGCAATATCTTGCTTCTCAGAAGAAAGTGGTGAGCCGTGCAGGATTCGAACCTGCGACCCACTGATTAAAAGTCAGTTGCTCTACCAACTGAGCTAACGGCCCACTCTCTGTGCTTCGCGATCTAAGTGATTTATCCAGAAGGATCAAGCGCTTATTTCGCTTCGAGGCTGCGTTTCTGTGTCAGTCACGCTGTCCCGATAGGCGGCGTATCTACGGTCAAGCCTGCAAAGGGTCAACCCCCTTTTTCCAACTTTCTGCGCCTCAGGCTGGATTCATTTCCAACGCGGGTCTATATGCCCGTCATGCGCATAGATTCTGATACTCCCCTCCCCTTTATGAAGATGCATGGCCTCGGCAATGACTTCGTTGTTGTAGATGCACGGCATCTGAAACTAGATGTCACGCCTGCTTTGGCAAAGGGAATCGCACATCGCAGATTCGGCATCGGATTTGACCAGCTCACACTGATCGAATCGCCCAAGGCAAATTCTCCAGCCGACGCGCATCTCCTGTTCTACAATGCAGACGGATCGACATCCGCGGCCTGTGGCAATGCCACCCGCTGTGTCGCACGTCACCTGATGGCAGAAAGCGGTAAATCAGAACTGCATTTGACGACAGATCGCGGGGATCTTCTTGCCCATGACAGCGGAGACGGCCTGACTTCGGTCAACATGGGGCAACCCCAGCTACTCTGGGATCAGGTACCGTTGGCTGAAGAGGTGGACACGCTGGAACTTCCGATTGAGGGTGGGCCAACGGCGACGGGCATGGGTAACCCCCATTGCACTTTTTTCGTTGAAAACGCCGACCTCATTCCACTGGAGGAGTTTGGTCCCCGCTATGAGCATCATCCGCTCTATCCTGAACGCACCAATGTGCAAGTCGCGCATATTGTCGGTCCTGACCATATCCGGATGCGGGTCTGGGAGCGCGGTGTCGGGGTGACCTTGGCCTCCGGCTCTTCCTCCTGTGCGACCGCTGTGGCCGCAGCACGCCGGGGGCTTACAGGGCGTAAAGTCCAAGTGGATCTTGATGGTGGAACCCTATGGATCGATTGGCGTGAGGATGGGGTATGGATGACAGGTCCGACCATGCATGTCAGCAGCGGCAGCTTCACCCGCGAATTTCTGGAGAGCCTGGGATGAACCCGCCAAAATTCACCACCCTGGGCTGCCGTCTCAATGCCTATGAAACCGAGGCGATGAAAGAGCTGAGCCAAGAGGCCGGGCTCGACAATCTCGTGGTGGTGAATACCTGTGCAGTCACTGCCGAAGCGGTGCGGAAGTCTCGCCAGGAGATCCGTCGGCTGCGGCGCGAAAACCCCGAGGCTCAGATCGTTGTCACTGGCTGTGCAGCGCAAACGGAACCCGAGAGTTTTGCTGCAATGGGCGAAGTTGATCGGGTCATTGGCAACAATGAGAAAATGCAGGCTGAAACCTGGCAGCAGATCGCCAAGGGGCCGGATTTCATCGGCGAGACCGAAAAAATCCAAGTGGATGATATCATGTCGGTCAATGAGACCGCAGGCCATCTGATTGACGGCTTTGGCACCCGCTCCCGCGCCTATGTGCAAGTCCAGAATGGCTGCGATCACCGTTGCACCTTCTGCATTATCCCCTATGGGCGCGGCAACTCGCGCTCTGTGCCAGCTGGTGTGGTCATCGACCAGATCAAACGTCTGATCGACAAGGGCTACAACGAGGTGGTTCTGACCGGTGTTGATCTGACTTCCTGGGGGGCGGATCTGCCCGCTACCCCGCGTCTGGGCGATCTTGTGATGCGAATCCTGCGCTTGGTGCCTGATTTGCCGCGCCTTCGTATCTCTTCTATTGATTCGATCGAAGCAGATGAGAACCTGATGCAGGCCATCGCAACAGAGCCGCGCCTGATGCCGCATCTGCATCTCTCGCTGCAGCATGGCGATGATTTGATTCTCAAACGTATGGCCCGGCGTCATCTGCGGGATGATGCCATCGCTTTTTGCGAAGAGGCGCGACGCTTGCGTCCCGATATGACCTTTGGCGCCGATATCATCGCGGGTTTCCCCACTGAAACCGAAGCCCATTTTGAAAACTCACTGAAACTGGTGACCGACTGCGATCTGACCTGGCTTCATGTTTTCCCATACTCCAAGAGAGAGGGCACTCCGGCGGCGAAGATCCCGAACCAGGTCAATGGCAAGCTGATCAAGGAACGTGCGGCCCGCCTGCGCGCTGCTGGAGAGGCGCAGACCCAGCGCCATCTCCAGGCGCAGCTAGGTAAGACCCATCACATCCTGATGGAGAACCCGCATATGGGGCGGACAGAACAGTTCACCGAGGTGAGTTTTACCACCCCGCAGACCGAAGGTGAGATCGTCATGGCCACAATCAGCGGGTCAAAAGGGTCACAGCTTACCGCTTGAACAATACGAAGCTGCGCACCGCTGAGGTCGAATAGATGCGGTTGCTGGCCCAACAAGCAGAGGCCGCCAAGGCATAGCTCAGCCAAAGAAAAACCCCCGCACGGTCTAACCGAGCGGGGGTTTCTTATTTCAGAAATCCAGCAAAGATCAGCTGGTTTTCTTGTTCTTATGCGGTGCCCAGAGCTGCTTGTTGGTGAGGTACAGCAGAACCGAGAGGATGGTCAGCAGGAGAACGCCGACAAAACCGGCTTTCTTGCGGTCCATCATCTTGGGTTCAGCGGTCCACATCAGAAAGGCCGCAACATCCTGCGACATGGCGCGAACAGTGTTTTCATGGCCGTCAGCAAACTCAACCTGCTCATCAAAGAGCGGCGGTGCCATCGAGATCCAGCCGCCGGGGAAGGCAACGTTCTCATAGAAGATGGTGCCTGCCTCTTCCTTTTCCTCACCGGTATAACCGTCCAGCAAGGATGCGATGTATTCCGCACCGCCCATGCCTTTGAACAGCTGGTTCATGCCAGAGCCGTAGGGACCGTGGAAACCGGCGCGGGCCTTGGCCATCAGGCTCAGGTCAGGCGCGCCTGCGGCAGTATTTTCAGGGAAGTGATCCACCGGTTTGGCCGGACGGTCTTCGTCCAACTCGGCGTCATAGACCGAGAAGTTGTCTGCCGCATAGGCACGGACCTGATCTGCGGGTAGCGCCGGGCCGCCCTCGTCAGAGAGGGTGCGGATCGGAATCAGCTTCAGACCGTGGCAGGCTGCGCAGACCTCGGTGTAGATCTGCAAGCCGCGCTGCAGCTGGTTCGGGTCATAGGCGCCAAAAGGTCCTTCGAACGAGAACTGGAAGTCCTCGACGTGGCCACTTCCACCTGCCGCATGTGATGCGACAGGGGCAAGGGCCAAAGCGAAGGCGGCACCGATTGCGAGTTTCTTCAACATTGGTAGCTGTCCTTCTCAGTTACTCGGCAGGAGTGGCTTCGCCGGATTTCTTCACGTAGTGCGCGTCGAAATCCTCTTCGATGGTGTTGGGTTCTGCCAGCGGCTTCTCGATCACGCCCAGGAGCGGCAGGATCACCAGGAAATAGCCGAACCAATAGGCCGATGCGATCAGCGAGAGCGATGCATAGGGCTCTTCTGCAGGCATCGCACCCAGCCACATCAGGGCAAAGAAGTCGAAGATCAGCAGGTAGAACCACCACTTGAACATCGGGCGGTAACGGCCGGAGCGCACGCGGCTGGTGTCGAGCCAGGGCACCAGAGCCATGACTGCAATTGCGCCGAACATCGCTAGAACACCAAAGAACTTGGCGTCGATGATGCCGCCGGTCACGAAGGAGGCAATCTGAACAACCCAGACCTCAGAGGTGAAGGCCCGCAGGATCGCGTAGAAGGGCAGGAAGTACCATTCGGGAACGATATGTGCAGGGGTCACCAGCGGGTTGGCTTCGATGTAGTTATCCGGGTGGCCGAGGTAGTTCGGCATGAAGCCGACAATCGCCCAGAACACCACCAGAACAACAGCCAGACCCAGGAAATCTTTGATCACAAAGTAGGGCCAGAACGGCAGGGTGTCTTTCTCTGCGTCTTCCTTGGAGGTTTTGCGGACATCAACACCGGTGGGGTTGTTGTTGCCTGTGGTGTGGAAGGCCCAGATATGGACGATCACCAGCGCGGCAATGACAAAAGGCAGCAGATAGTGCAGCGAGAAGAAGCGGTTCAGGGTGGCGTTGTCCACCGCAGGTCCGCCCAAAAGGAAGGTCTGCAGTCCTTCGCCAATAAAGGGGATGGCGCCAAAGAGGCCGGTGATCACGGTCGCGCCCCAGAAGGACATCTGACCCCAGGGCAGAACATAGCCCATAAAGCCGGTGGCCATCATCAGCAGATAGATGATCATGCCGATGATCCATGTGATCTCACGAGGGGCCTTGTAAGAGCCGTAGAACAACCCGCGGAAAATGTGGATATAGACGGCAACAAAGAACAGCGACGCGCCGTTCATGTGAATGTAGCGGATCATATGGCCGCCGTTCACGTTGCGCATGATGTGCTCAACAGAGGCAAAGGCCAGGTCGACATGCGGGGTGTAATGCATCACCAGGACAATGCCGGTGACGATTTGCAGCACCAGGCAGAAGGCCAGGACGATGCCCCAGATCCACCACCAGTTCAGGTTCTTGGGGGTGGGGATCATGATGGTGTCATAGATCAGACCGACGATGGGCAGGCGGCTGTGCAGCCACTTCTCTGCGCCAGTCTTCGGTTCGTAATGGTCGTGCGGAATACCGGACATATGTGCGCCTCCTTATCCCAGCTTGATGGTGTTTGCGTCGGTGAACTCGGCGACCGGGATCCACAGGTTCTCGGGAGCGGGGCCTTTGCGGATCCGGCCCGAGGTATCGTAGTGGGAACCGTGGCATGGGCAGAACCAGCCATTGAATTCACCAGCACCGTCACCCAGCGGGACACAGCCGAGGTGGGTACAAACGCCCATCATCACCAGCCATTCACCGTTTTCGTCCATGGCGCGGTTTTCATCCGCGGCATCCGTGCCAGGCTTGTTGGGGTTCTCCGAGGCGGTATCGATCAGGCCAGCAACGTCAACCTCACGGGCTTCGTCGATTTCTGCCTGAGTGCGGCGGCGAATAAACACCGGTTTACCCAAGAACATGACGCTGATCTGCGTCCCAACCTCTACACCGCTCACATCCACCAGGATCGAGGACAGCGCCTTAACATCCGCCGAGGGGTTCATTTGGTTGACCAGGGGCCATACGGCGGCACCCGCGGTCACTGCCCCGGCGCCGGCAGTGGCGTAGTAGAGGAAATCTCTCCGGGTTCCTTCGTGGTCTTCTGCGTGGGACACGAGGTTTTCTCCAATTCCAGCGCCCGTTTAGGGCAAACATGCGCATGCACCGCGATTGCTCGCAGTGACTCAGGCGCGTGTCTAGCGGGGTGAAGTGCATTCGTCCAGCGGTCAAAGGCGCACATCCCACTCCTCTTTGAAGTTTCTTGCGCGTGGCGGTCACAATGCCACAGCAAAATTACCCTCTCATAGGAGCGGGAGCTACAAAACGGCCTGTGGGTTAACTTTCAGGTCAGCTTTATGGTTAGCTTTCCGGGGGGCGTGTCGCCTGCATCGACTCACGCGAATCAAAAGTTGTGAACCAGTCTTCCAGTGCCTCATTGCCAATGCGCCAACCTAGATTCGGGTGGCGGAAATCAACATAGGCCAAAGCGCAGGCGACAGCGATTTGCCCCATATCAAGCGACCCTTGCAAATGGCTGATCCAACGCGCGTTCAGCGCTGCGCAGGCCCCAAGCACTTTTCCCTTCTGTGCCTCGAACCAATCCTCCGATTGTTGCGCTTCGTTCCGCAAGCGCCGCTCATAGGTCATCAGAACCGCCGCTTCCATAATACCATCCGCCGTCGCCTCCAGCACGCGGCTGTCCCAGCCCCCAGCATAGAGGCCCGATCCAAAACGCTCATTCAGATAGGCGCAAATTACCCGGCTGTCATAGAGCGCTGGCCCATCTCCTCGTTCCAGCGCCGGGATCTTGGCCAGGGGGTTGCTTGCGCGCACTTCGGCGCTTGGGGTTATCGGCGTGGTATGCACCTGCAGCAATTCGACCTGATCCAATTTACCGGTCTCATGCAAAAGGACCATGACTTTGCGCACAAAGGGCGAGGTTGGGGCATAATGCAGCTTCATATCAATCTCCTGAGTTATCTGCGCCGCAGCCTAATGCGCGGCAACAAAAAGAAAACCCCGCCGACCATTTCCCTTAGCAGAGATTGATCCATCTCAGTTTGAAACGAGGCGGCAGGGTCTGATCCGGTTTACGACCGTTGTGCGTGCATCAATTGCGACAAGGTTTCGAGTTCTGAGCCTATCCCACTGACAACCCCCTCTGCCGCACCATAGCGCGCCTGCTCCTCCTTGTTTTGGCTCAGCTTCCACGTTCCCTCTACCTTTTGGATGTGCAAGCGAACCGGCACGATCATCCGCATCATTCGGTCCAAGGCCTCTCTCTCCATCTTCGCCGTTGTCCAAACAGGCTTTGGCGTCAGTTGTTCCTCAAAAAACGTAAATTGCCGGTCGATCAGATCCCGCAGCTCTGCCTGCGGGCGCAACTCCAGTTTTCCGACCAGATGCACTGCAATATAGTTCCAGGTCGGAACCTGGTTCGCGATACCGTACCAATCCGGCGAC
Organism: Roseobacter sp. SK209-2-6; assembly: GCF_000169455.1. Classification (GTDB taxonomy): domain Bacteria; phylum Pseudomonadota; class Alphaproteobacteria; order Rhodobacterales; family Rhodobacteraceae; genus Pseudophaeobacter. Next base: position 60,032 of record NZ_AAYC01000017.1, read on the forward strand.
ACATAACCGTCAGGCCCTGCTACCGCGATGCGGGCTGGCATTGGAGTTTGCAACTGACGCGCAATCGGGTTGGACCGCACCAGGTGAAGCTCGGCGTAAGATCCATCTTGTGAAAGCAAGAAAGGAACGTGGCTGACCAAAGGCGCCTCATCTGTCTGGTTGCTCTGCGACATTGTCAGCATTCCAAAAGCCCTGCTCCGGGCAAATGTCAGATTCTCACCATGCTCTGCATCATGAAAAACAGGGTTGGGATGCATCAGAAATCCTCCATTTTTTCTTCTTTTGCGCCCTATCCGGCCTCTGAAGAAGAGCCAAAACAGAACACAGACCCCCTACCAATTTCAAACTGCACCGCTGGACCCAAAGGAAGCGCTTGAAATCCAGTTTGCAGCTTGGCAAGGTCCCGCCGTTCTCAGGGCGGGGTGAAATTCCCCACCGGCGGTAAGCAGGCCTAGTCCCGTAAGCCCGCGAGCGGCTTCCGGTCATCTGGAAGTGTCAGCAGATCTGGTGCAATTCCAGAGCCGACGGTTACAGTCCGGATGGAAGAGAAGGTACGACAGGACCGTTTTGGCGCCTTTGGCCCAGCGCGCGCCTGCCGTTCGTGATCGCCTTGGGTGACGTGTCAAACCAAAGGAGATTACGCAATGACACACACCCGCTACGCTTTTATCAAAGCACAATGGCACGCCGATATCGTTGACCGGGCATTGGAAGGGTTTGAAGAGATCATCCCTTCGGATCAGATTGATGTCTTTGATGTCCCCGGTGCCTTCGAGATGCCTCTCTTGGCGCAACGGCTCGCCAAAACCGGCAAATACCATGCTATTGCCTGCGCGGCGCTGGTGGTGGACGGCGGTATCTACAGGCATGACTTTGTAGCCCAGGCCGTTGTTGATGGCCTCATGCGGGCAGGGCTAGAGACAGGCATCCCGGTGCTCTCGGTCTCACTCACCCCGCACCACTTTCAGGAAACGGACCACCACAAGACAATTTACCGGACCCACTTTGTTCAAAAGGGCCGTGAAGCAGGTGAAGCCGCTCGACTAATCTCTGGCACCTATTCGGCTCTTGAGGCTGCATAGCACCAACTTAATACGGGTGTCTGGCCAGAAAGGATCACTTAGCCAGACACTCTCTCAGTTACTCATCTTAGATTCTAAAATGAATGAGCTCTGCTCCGCTGGCGGTTAGTCAGATCGGGTTTTGCAAAGCTGGATCAGGCCTGAAGCGTCGGGATTAAACAATCGCAAAAACGTCGTAAGTCCCTCATCTGGATATGGTTTCAACTTGCAGTTCAAGGATTGGCTTGGCACGCTCAAACTGTCTTTGCAGGGCGAATAGACTCGCCTTACCCGTAAGGCATAATAGACGAACCGCAAAAGTCACTCGCTTACAGCAAAGCAAACGGCACGGCGGGAAATGTATTTTGCGTTGCTTCAGGGCTTACAGGCACTTGCCCTCAGGCGACGGTTTTTGGTCTGAGCACTCCTCCAAGGAGCGTCTCAAGTTTTTCGGCTGCCTGTTTTGCAGCTGCTCTACAGGTTTGAGCACGACAGAACAGTCTGCCGACAGTAAAGGAGCAGAGAATGGCTCAAACCCGCTACGCTTTTATTAAGTCGCAATGGTATTCTGAGATTGTCGACCGTTCGCTCGAAGGGTTTTTGGATTTGATTTCCAGCGATGTGGTCGACGTCTACAATGCGCCCAGCGCTTTTGAACTACCGCTTCTGGCGCAGGATCTTGCCCGAACCGGGAATTATGGGACCATCACCTGCGCAGCCTTTATCGTAGATGGCGGAAGCTACCGCCAACAGCATATGGCGCATGTCGTACTGGACGGCCTGATGCGCGTTGGGCTTGATACCGGCATACCTGTCCTCTCTATTGCGATGGTCCCACATCAGTTTCAGGCCACCAAACATGATGAGGAAATCTACAGCATTCGCTTTGAAGAAAAGGGGCGGGAGGCAGCGCAAACAGCGCTTATGATTCCCAAGGTACGTGAAGAGATCGTGCGTACCAGCAAGTCGTGATACCCTTCTTCCTCTCCTTTCGCTTCCCTAGCCAAGATAGGCTTTGAGGCTCGGAGGGGGATTGTCCAGCAGTGCAGCACAGGGCATTGGGTCGTGAACCCTCCCTTCGGCCACCAAGATCCCCTGATCCGCAATTCGTCGCGCGTCCTGGGGATCGTGACTCACCATCAGGAGTGTCGCTCCGGTATCGGTGACAATCTCCGACACCAGGTCAAGCATATCTGCCTTCAGGGCAGGCCCCAGGGCCGCAAAGGGCTCATCCAGTAGCAAAATCTCTTTGCGCTGCAAGAGCACACGCGCCAGGGCAACCCGGCTTTGTTGCCCCCCAGAGAGTTCCGATGGTTTGCGATCTTCAAGCCCTTCCAAGCCGACGCGTTTCAACGCTTCGCCAACGCGCTCTTCCTGCGCCTTCGAAAGACGCAAATCAGGCTGCAAGCCAAGGCCTGCATTCTGACCTGCGGTGAGATGTGGAAACAGGTTGCCATCCTGAAACAGCGTGGCCGTCGGGCGGTCCCCCGGCAAAAGCGGGGTCAGGTCGGCTCCCTTCCATAGAATTCGTCCCTGCCGTAGGGGTAGAAAACCAGAAAGCGCCTGGATCAAGGTCGATTTTCCAGCACCTGAGGGACCGATGATCGCAGCCTTATCCCCTGCACCCAGGGAGAAATCTGCCGAAATCGTGAAATCACCATTGTCAATGAGACCGGCTTCAATCTTCAGCATGCCATCGCCCCCCTCTATCCAGGATCCAAAACGCGCCCATAGAGAGCAACAGCAGCAAAACGGCGGCACCCGAAGCCGCTTGCATTTGATAGGCGCCCATCAGGCGGTAGATCTGCAAGGGCAGAGTCGCCACTTCGGGATCGGCAAAGAGGGTGATGACCCCCAGATCTCCCATCGAAAGCGCTGCCCCAAGGCCCGCCGCAAAACCGATTTGCGCCCGCAGTCTGGGCAGGAAGACCTGCCGCCAAAAAGGCCATCCGATCATGTTCAATGACAGCCCCAATCGACCATAGCCAGCGATCACTTCGCTCGCCCGTGGCACAAGGATGCGCAGAGCAAAGGGCAGGGCCATGATCGCGTTCACGAGCGCAGTCACCGGTAGCGCCAGGGCAAAAGGGTCCGCAATCGGATAGATCAGGATGAACAACCCAGTCCCAATGACCAATGGAGAAGCCGCAAGTCCCAAGATACCGGCGGTCTCCACACCTCCACGCCGCCCCAGCGCGACCGCCGCCGACATAGGCAAAGCCAGACACAATAGAATCACCGTGCTGCAAGCAGCCACAAGGAGTGAAGTCATCGCCGCCCACCAGACCGAAGCCTGCAGCAAAGGCAGGCCTGGCAAGCCGGAAACCAACAGGGCCGCCAACGGCAACAACAGAAAGCTTGCTGCAGCAAGGAGCCAGAACAGGTCAAACAGCCTTGCCGATGTATTTTGACCATCCCAGCGTTGCAGCACCCGGTCCAGCCCCGCGCCGGGCCCGTCGTGGCGCGCCGCCTTTAGCGCCAGATACCCGGCAGCCCCGGTTAGCAGCAATTGCACTGCAGACAATAGGGCGGCACGGCCTAGATCAAAATCAAAACGAAACGCCTGATAGATGGCCAGCTCGATGGTGGTGGCACGGGGCCCGCCACCGAGGGTCAGAGCCACCGCAAAACTGGACAGACAAATGGCAAAAACAACGGCAAAGGTGCCAGGCAGGACCTGCCGCAACATCGGGGCTTCCAGCAGACGCCACATAGAAATCGCACCCGCATTGATCTGCGCAGCCAAACGAAAATGCTCTGCCGGGGTTTCCTGCCAACCCTGTAGAATCAGCCGCGTTGCCAAGGGTAGGTTGAAGAACACATGGGCCAGAACAACCCCGTGCAAGCCATAGATTTGCAGGGGTTCGAACCCAAGGAAGCCGAGTGCCTGGCTGATCCAGCCCGCCCGCCCAAAGACGGCAATCAACCCAAGAATTGCTACGATAACTGGCAGGATGAAGGGCGCCCCAAGTAGGGCAATCAACAAAGACCGGCCAGGGAAACGGCGTCGTGCTAAAGCCCGCGCTACTGGGACTGCCAGTAAAACGCTAAAGACAGCAGACAACAGTGCCTGCGTCAGAGTAAAGCGCAAAGCCGCCCAATCGCTGGCGCCCAAGCCGCGCCCTGCCTCCGCACGAAGAGCAACCGCTGCCAGCGTTCCAAGGATAAGCGCGGCCACAAAAAGGGCCGCGCCAACGCCAGGAGAGGCGCTTATTGGCTGAGCGCGTCGAGCCATTCGCTCAGAGCCGCATCACGCACCGCTGCCGCCTCATCCGCAGAGAGCAGCAGGGATTTGGCCGGGGTCACCAAGGTCTCGAACCCTTCAGGCAGACCCGCCGCCGGGGTCACTGCTGGATACATCCAGTTCGTGGTTGGAATGATCGACTGGAACTCTTCCGAGACCATGAACGCCATAAAGCTCTTGGCCAGTTCCGGCTGATCGCTGCCCGCCAGAATGCCGGCCACTTCGACCTGCATGTAATGGCCTTCGTCAAAGGCGGCGGCGGCTTTGGAGGCATCTTCTTCGGCAATCAGGTGATAGGCCGGCGAGGTGGTATAAGAGAGCACCATGTCGGCCTCTCCCTCAAGGAACATGCCATAGGCCTCAGACCAGCCCTTGGTCACGGTGACCACATTGTCAGAGAGAGCTTCCCAGATCGCGGTCGCTTCATCGCCGTAAGCGGCCTTAACCCAAAGCAGGAGGCCCAGGCCCGGCGTCGAAGAGCGCGGGTCCTGGATCACGATTTTCTTGTCACTGGCCGCCAGCGCTTTGAAATCCGCAGGGGCTGCGGCATCAGCATTGTGGACAAAGGCGAAGTAGCCCCAGTCATAGGGCGCAAAAGTCGCATCTTCCCAGGCAACTGGCAGGCTGTAGTCCGCACTGACCCCGTGCTCGGCAAAGAGGCCGGTTTCTTTGGCAGCAGCGGTCAGGTTGGTATCAAGCCCCAGCACCACATCCGCGTCAGAACGCGCGCCTTCCAGCTTGATGCGTGCGAGGAGGGCAGCGCCATCGCCCGCACCAACCAGTTTCAGGTCACAGCCGCATTGGGCCTCAAAGGCTTTCTCCACCGCAGGGCCCGGGCCCCAGTCGGAAACAAAACTATCATAGGTATAAACGGTCAATTCGGGCGTATCAGCATAAGCCGCCGATGCGCCCAACAGTGCCGCAGCAAAAACAGAATACTTCATGGCATCCTCCTTTGCGGCATCGGGCAAGGGTGGAGCGTCTCCGTAACCTTCCCTCCGCCGGTTCTAGCCGGTTCAGGTTCAACGGGTGTCATCTCAGCGCCACAGCGCACCCCGAGGTGGGGCGCAACCTATTCGCCGAGGGCTGCAAAGACAAGCGAAACCGCAATTGCACTTGAGCCCCCCGCCGTGCCTCGCTAAGCACAGCAAACAAAGGAGATCCCGATGTCGATGAACAGCTTTGGCCATCTTTTCCGCGTGACCACCTGGGGTGAGAGCCACGGGCCCGCTTTGGGTGCAACCGTCGACGGCTGCCCACCGAATGTGCCGATCGAGGCCGGGATGCTGCAGCATTGGCTGGACAAGCGACGCCCAGGGCAGAACAAGAACACCACCCAGCGCAATGAACCCGATGCGGTGAAGATCCTTTCGGGCGTGTTTGAGGGCAAATCCACCGGCACCCCGATCCAGCTGATGATAGAGAATACCGACCAGCGTTCTAAGGATTATGGCGAGATCGCCCAGACCTTCCGCCCCGGCCATGCCGACATCACCTATTTCCAGAAATACGGCAACCGAGACTACCGCGGTGGCGGCCGTTCCTCGGCCCGTGAAACCGCAGCCCGCGTTGCCGCTGGCGGCGTCGCGCGAGAGGCGATCAAGGCGCTGGCGCCGGGCCTCGAGATCAGGGGCTATATGACCAAGATGGGCGCGATGGAGATTGACCGCTCCCGCTTTGATTGGGATGCCATCGATCAGAACGATTTCTGGATCCCAGACGCTGGCGCCGTGCAGGACTGGGAAGACTACCTGCAGGGCTTACGCAAAGATCATGATTCCGTCGGCGCCGTGGTCGAGGTGGTGGCGCGTGGCGTGCCCGCAGGCATTGGCGCACCGATCTATGGCAAGCTCGACACCGACCTGGCGGCGGCGATGATGTCGATCAACGCGGTAAAAGCTGTAGAGATCGGCGAAGGCATGAATGCAGCCGTGCTGAAGGGTTCGGAAAACGCCGATGAGATCTTCATGGGCAATGACGGCCAGCCAACCTACAGCTCGAACCATGCCGGCGGCATTCTGGGTGGGATTTCCACCGGCCAGGATGTGGTGGTGCGCTTTGCGGTGAAACCGACCTCCTCGATACTGACCCCGCGCCAGTCGATCCGCAAGGACGGCACAGCCGCCGAAGTCGTGACCAAGGGCCGCCACGACCCCTGTGTGGGCATCCGCGCTGTGCCCGTGGCCGAAGCGATGATGGCCTGTGTGATCCTCGATCACCTGCTGCTGCATCGCGGCCAGATCGGTGAGAACCAAGGAACAATCGGCGCATGACATTGAAAGAACTGCAGGCCAAACTGCGCCGTGTCGCCGAGGTGCAAATGGCACAAGACCCGGCCCATGATATCCCTCACCTGGATCGGGTCTGGGCCAATGCCCATCGTATCGCACTTGATGAAAACAAGGATGATCCGAACCGCGCCAATCTACGGGTGCTAGTCGCTGGCGCCTACCTGCACGATCTGGTGAACCTGCCCAAAGACCACCCCCAGCGCGAGCGAGCCTCGGTGCTCTCGGCGGAGAAATCAGAGTCTATTCTGGGGAATTTGGGCTATTCCGCTGATGAAATCGACGCCGCCAAACATGTGATCGAGGCCCATAGCTTCTCGGCCGGGATCCCGCCCAGGAGCCTGGAAGCCGAGATTCTGCGCGATGCGGACCGGCTGGATGCTCTGGGCGCCGTTGGCATTGCCCGCACCTTCATGGTGGCCGGCACCATAGACCGGCCTTTCTGCGATCCCAATGATCCTTTTGCCGCCAACCGAGCCCTGGACGAAAAGACCTGGTCGATCGACCACTGGCATATGAAGCTGCTGAAACTGCCCGGGGACATGGTGACTGCCAAGGGCGAAAAGATCGCCCGCAAACGCGCCCGGCTGATGCTGGCCTATCTGAAGCAGCTGGCCAAGGAAATGGATACTGAGCTACCGGATCACTGGGCTGATCTGCTGAAATGACCCAGATCCTGGCCATCACCTTTCCCATCTATGCCGCTATGGCGCTGGGCTATCTGGTGGTCAGGAAGGGTTGGTTCGACCCGGGCGAGATGCGCACGCTGGGCAAATATGTGCTGAACATTGCCCTGCCCTTTCTCCTGTTCAACGCGGTCGCCACCCGCGACCTGTCAGAGGTGATCCGTCCGGACTATATCGCGGTCTATGCGCTGGGCGGGCTGGGCTGCATGGCGCTGTCTTACGTGTTCCTGACCCTGCGTGGTATCGATCCGCGCCGCCGTGCGCTCGGCATCATGGGATCTAGCTGCCCCAATAGCGCCTATATCGGTTATCCAATTCTGCTGCTGGCAGTCCCGGATCTGGCTCCGGTGGCGCTGGCCTTGAACTTTCTGGTGGAGAACCTGCTGCTGGTCCCGCTCTGCCTGATCCTGATCGAGATGGCATCGGGTAAGGCCGAGGGTCCCCTATGGCGCCGGATTTCCGCAATGCTGCGCAATGTCCTGGGCACGCCCTTCTTTATCGGGCTGATGCTGGGCGTCTTTGTCTCGCTGCTGCAACTGCCTGTTCCCGCCCCGGTCACCCGCCTGGCTGCACTGCTGGCGGCCTCCGCCAGTGCGCTGTCGCTGGTGGTGATCGGCGGCTCTATGGTGGGGCTGCCCTTGCATGGCAACCGCGCGCTGGCCAGCCAGATCGCCCTGCAGAAACTGCTGCTGCATCCGGCCCTAGTTGGCCTCGCTGCGCTGGGGCTTGGCGCATTAGGGGTCTTTCAGATCTCCCCCGAGATCCTGGGCGCCGTGGTTCTGTCTGCGGCCATGCCAATGTTCACCATCTACACGGTTCTGGCCCAGCGCCAAGGGCTGGAGGGTGCTGCTAGCCTGGCGATGTTGATCGCCACCAGCGGCGCCTTTGTGACGCTCAGCGTGCTGCTCTGGCTTTTGACCTGACGGCCAGCCTGCCTCCAAACCTTACACAAGTAAAAACCAGCCTGTCCGCAAGGGCAGGCCGCGCTTGACCTTCCCGTCAAACCGCAGGTTTGCCTCCGGCAAAAAGGGAAGGCGCGATGCACCTCCCCAAGGTCAGGCGGACCCATCCGCAGTTTGCGCAGTTATTTCAAGCAGGAACCGGCAATTGCTCTGCACCAGAAACAGGCTCTAACTAAGGGAAAACAGAGCCGCATAGCTCTCGCGTAGAGCCTTTTTTTGAACCTTGCCCATGGTGTTACGCGGTAGCTCATCGACCAGAATGACCTGCTTGGGCTGCTTGAATTTGGCCAGTTGATCCGCCAGTGCCGCATTGACCGCTTCAGGACTGGTCCCCTCTGCCTGTGGCACCAAGACTGCCACCACGGCCTCGCCAAAGTCCGGATGCGGCACGCCTATGACGGCGCTTTCCAGCACCCCGGGCAACTCGTCAATCAGGCTCTCAATTTCCTTCGGGTAGACATTGAAACCACCAGTGATCACCAGATCCTTCTCCCGGCCTACGATGGTGATATAGCCATCCTCGTCCTGCCGGGCGAGGTCGCCGGTGATGAACCAGCCATCAGGCAAAAGCTCCTCTGCGGTCTTTTCAGGCATCTGCCAGTAGCCCTGAAAGACATTGGCGCCGCGTACCTCCAAAACTCCCGTCTCGCCCGGCGCCACTTCCTGCCCCTTGTCGCGGAGCCGTGCTTCGACCCCCGGCAGCGGGAAGCCAACAGTTCCGGCGCGGCGCTCGCCCTCATAGGGGTTGGAGGTGCTCATATTGGTCTCGGTCATACCATAGCGCTCGAGGATCCGGTGCCCGGTGCGCGCCTCCCATTGCTCATGGGTATCCACCAAGAGCGGTGCGGAGCCTGAAATGAACAGCCGCATATTTTCTGCACGCTCTTGGTTCAGACGCTCATCCTGCAGCAGGCGCGTGTAAAAGGTCGGAACCCCCATCAGAGCTGTGGCGCGGGGCATGGCCTCAAGGATCTTTTCCTTGTCGAACCCGGCCAGGAACACCACCTGGGCACCCGCAAAAAGCGCTACATTGGTGGCCACAAAGAGCCCGTGTGTGTGAAAGATCGGCAGCGCATGGATCAGCACATCCTCGCGGGTAAACTGCCAATAGTCGCGCAGCATCCGGGAGTTCGAAGCCAGATTTTCGTGGCTCAGCATCGCGCCTTTGGAGCGCCCGGTGGTGCCAGAGGTATAAAGAATCGCCGCCAGATCATCCTTGCCCCGGGCAACCGGCGCGAATCCATCATGCGCGCGAGCTGCCGCACTCAGGCTGCCCTGCCCGGCAGCATCCAGAGTCATCACCCGGGCCCCGGCGGCGATTTCAGCGATGGCTGCCTCGCGGGCTGGATCACAGACCACCACGCACGGGCGGGCGTCACTGATGAAGTACCCCAGCTCGACCGTGGTATAGGCGGTGTTAAGCGGCAGAAAGACGCCGCCCGCCATCACCGTTCCGAGATAAAGCTGGATTGCCTCGATGGTCTTTTCCACCTGCACCGCCACCCGGTCTCCGGGCTGCACCCCCAGGGCCGCCAGCGCCGCCGCATAGCGCTCAGCGCCTTCAAACAGCCCGCCGAAGGTGACCGGATTGCGTTCTGGGATCTCAGCGAAGAGGCGCCCTTCTTGCCCTTGGCAGGTTGCATGCAGCTGGGAAATCAGATGGTTGCTCTCATACATGGCGCCTCTCCTGTGCTTTGGCGGCAATCTGCGCCCACAGTTTACGGAAAACAAGCCATTGATCTTCTTGTCGCAGAGGCGCAGGTTCTGCGCCATGGTGAAATCCTTAACATCGCATCGACCCATGGTGGCCATCTCGCTTAAGGTGACCGCCATCGCGCTGTTCACGGGCCTCTCGGCCCTGATCAAGGCGGTCTCAGAAACCGTTCCGGCCGGTGAGGCGGTATTTTTCCGCTCCTTCTTTGCGATCCCGGTGATTGTCGTCTGGCTTGCTTACCGGGGAGAGCTGCGCCATGGGCTGATCACCAAGAAACCGATGTTTCATGTTTGGCGCGGGCTGGTCGGCACCTCGGCCATGGGCATGACCTTTATGGGGCTGGCGCTCTTACCGCTGCCGGAAGTGACTGCGATTGGCTACGCTACACCGATTTTCACCCTGGTTCTCGCCGCCATTTTCTTAGGAGAACGGATCCGCCTGATCCGGATTAGTGCGGTTGCGCTTGGCCTGATTGGTGTCTTGATCATGATCTGGCCCCGCCTAGGCGGCGGCACCGGTATGACCGAGGGGGCAACATTGGGTGTCCTGCTGGTGCTCGGCGCCACGGTGGCGCGGGGATTTGTGCAGATCCATATCCGGCGCATGGTACAGTCGGAGCATACCGCTGCCATCGTGTTCTACTTTTCGCTCACCGCTTCAGCGCTATCGCTGCTGACCCTGCCCTTTGGATGGGTGCTTCCGGATGCCAAGACTTTTGCCCTGTTGATCGGCGCCGGGCTGGTCGGAGGGGTGGCGCAGATCCTGGTCACCTCCTCCTACCGCTTTGCCCCAGCCTCGATGCTGGCGCCCTACGACTATGTATCGATGCTCTTTGCCATCGTGATCGGCTATCTCTGGTTCGAGGAATGGCCAACCCTGGTGATGCTGGCCGGCGCCGCCCTGGTGATTGCCGGCAATATCCTGGTGATCTGGCGCGAAAGCCGCCTTGGCCTGGAACGGGGCAAGGCCAAGCCGATGATTGATCCCAAGGGCGGGTAAAGTAAAACGGGGCCCAAAGGCCCCGCTGCCGACAACGATACGGCGCTTCTTGGCAGCCTACCTCGCTTAGCCCAACTTTGCAGTCGTACCATCAGGCGTGCTGAGCGAGATGACCGTCACCACCGCTGCACCATTCAGCCAATAGTAAGCCGCATCAATCCCAGCGAAGCCAAGGGCAAAGGGGGCTGCCAGAAAGGTAAGACCCACAATCAGATCCACCGCCTGGTGCAGCCGATAGGGCAACACGCGGATAATCCCCAGATGATGATCCGTCAGCACGGTCAGAGCAAAGGCCGCGATCCCCGTCGCCACAGAGAGATAGAGCGCTGCTGGGTTGCTCTCCCCCAGCCCCAAAACAAAGGGCAGCACGATGAGGGCGAAAGCGACGGGGTAGTCGAGGTAGGCATGGATTTCACGGGTGACAAAGCGAATGCTCATGTTTGGGTTCCTTGGTCTATTGTCTTGCAATTGCCTTTGCGACAATTGCCATGGCCCCAAACTGTGCTCATTCTTTCCTGTTTTGAATTCTCATTAGTCTCTAAACTATTGCAGATCGTTCAAGGTTTCACCTGAACGGCACTAAGCTTCCTCTCGTTGCATTCGATATGCAGCAGGTGAAACACCTATCTGCTTGCGAAAGACCCTGCTGAAAGCCGCCTCCGAGGCATAGCCCGCCATCTCTGCCGCATCGGCAACATTCAGCCCCTGCTCCACTAGGCCTTGGCAGGCGATCTGCATCCGCCAGGTGGTCAGATACTGCATCGGGGTCAACCCCATCTTGGCGCTGAAACTCTGCGCAAACCCGGTTCGAGACATGCCAGCGATTCGCGCCAGCTGTTCCACCGTCCAACTCTGCGCGGGCGCCTTGTGAAAGGCGCTGAGCGCGCGAGACAACTGTGGATCAGCAAACCCCGCGAGAGATGAATCATCTGGGCTGAGGCTCTCAAGATGGACCCGTATCGCCTGGGCAAAGAGCGCCTCTGACATTTTGAGAGCGATCAAATCGCCACCCAGCCTGTCCTTACCGGCTTCGGCGCCAATCACCCGCAATGTCGCTTCCAGCCAAGCCCCGCGCGCCTCTCCATAGTCTTGAATATGAAGATAGGGCGGCAAGCGATCCAAGAGCATATGCCCGCCCCCCGCGCGGCCCTGAACCCCATAGGAGATATGCCCACAGATGAGCTGCGTATCGCGGTCATCCTCATCACCGCCATAAACAAGAACCCCCTCACCGGTATAGCCAGAGGCCTCGATCACCCGGTCCAGCGAAAGAACCGCTTCCTTGCCCGTGGTCGAACAGAACAGCATATGCTCTGCCCCATGAGGGATCAGCACCAGGTCTCCTTGAGCCAACCGGATCGTGTCGCCGCTTTGCGGCAAGTGTACCAAACACTCCCCCCGGTGCGCGAAATGAAACCGGGCCACATTCTGATAACTCGGCACATGCACCCCCCAGGGCGGTGTGAAGGAGGTACGAAAATAGAGTGTTCCCTGCAGGGAGAGGCGGGTCAGGATATCACTAAGAAGATCAAGCATGGGAGTAAGATTGCGCAAAGCCGCACTTGCGTCCATGGAGCTGGACGATCTGCAAGGTTTCTTGATCATGCGCGCATTCTCCAACGAGCCGATTTCCCCATTCTCGTGGAGCGAACCAAATTCCATGGAGGAACCGATGAAACATGCACTTATCACCAGCATCCTGATTGCTGGTTTAATGGGGCCAACGGCGCAGGCTGAAGAGGCGATGAATGATCTAGAGATTGCACATTCGGCCTATACTGCCGGGCAAATCGACATTCGCTATGCGCATCTTGCCCTGGCGGTTTCAGAAAACACCGAGGTCCGGAGTTTTGCGCAAACCATGCTGAGCGACCATAGTGCGCTAAATGCGGCCGCCGGTGGGCTGATCACAGAATTGCACGTCACACCTCAGGACAACAAACTCAGCCAAGCTCTCATCCGAGGGGCCGCGGCCAAGCGGGCCGAACTGATGGCGCTCTCTGGCAAGGCATTTGATTGTGCCTATGCGCAGAATGAGCTGGGATACCATCAGATCGTGAATAAGACGGTGGAAGAAAATTTCATTCCAGCCGTCACGGTCGCCCCCCTCAAGGAGCTGCTGCAGGAGGCATTGGCAACCTTCAAGGTGCATGAGGGCCATGCGGAGGTCATGGTTGACGGGTTGCAATGCGGATAACGCGCCGCAACTGTCTGCGGTTCAGCCTCTTACTGCCCTTGGGGCTAGTCCCGATCGCCTCGCGCGCTTCAGATCAGCCTGTCAGACGGGTTGAGATCCGTCGTTTTACTTACTCCGCTGAGGTTCTGATCATCAAGGCAGGTGATCGAGTGGAATGGGTAAACGCGGATTTCGCCCCGCATACTGCCACTGCGGAAGACGGGAGCTGGGGCAGTGGAGAATTGGCAAAGGGAGAAAGCGCCAGTCTGGCTTTTGATCAGCCGGGTACATTCCCCTATTTCTGCGCCTTTCATCCTCATATGACCGCCACGATTATTGTAGAGGACTAGAGGTTCCCGATCTTTCTAACGAAACTCCAGGCCGGATTTATTCGGCCTGGTGAAGTCGTTTTGCAAGTACTTGAATGCGTTCTTTCAGAGCAATCAGTTCCACCAGGTCATCGCCCGCAGAGGCAACGATACAACGCGAGATCTCGGCTGCTGTCTCTTCCAGGGCCTTTCCCTTCGCTGTCAGACTGACGATCACGCTACGTTCATCTTCCGGGTTGCGGTGGCGCTGCAGAAGCCCTGCAACCTCCATTCGTTTCAACAGAGGCGTCAGCGTGTTGGTCTCCAGGGTCAGGGCCAGGCCCAGGTCGCCCACCTTGCGGCCGTCCTGCTGCCACAGCGCCACCAACACCAGATATTGCGGATAGGTCAGCCCATGTTTCGCCAGGAGCGGACGATAAAGGCGCCCCATCGCGTTATTGGCGGAATAGAGCGCAAAGCAGAGCAATTCATCAAGGGTCAGGGCACGGTCAAGCATGGGCTACAAATAAATCGCGCACGATTTAATCACAAGCCCTTGCCAAAATCAAAAGCGCCACCTATTTATATCGTGCACGATATAAATCCTCGCAATCGGAGACATTCATCATGGCAATTTCACCTGTCTATACAGCTAAGGGCACAGCAACCGGAGGCCGCAATGGCCGTGGAACCGTTGAAGAGTCCGGGCTTGATTTGACCCTGGCAACACCCCCTGCCCTTGGTGGCGATGGCAAAGGCAGCAATCCAGAGCAGCTTTTTGCGGTTGGATATGCCGCCTGCTACATCGGTGCGATGCAATTTGCCGCTGGCCAAGACGACAGCCTTGCCAAAGTTCCGGCAGATATCTCCGTTGACGCCAGCGTCGGCATTGGGCCGCGCGCCGAAGGCGGCTTTGGCTTGACGGTCACCCTCTCTGTGAAGATGCCAGGGGTGGAGCGCACAGAAGCAGAGCGGCTGGCAGAAGCTGGCCACAAGATCTGCCCCTACTCCAACGCCCTGCGCGGCAATGTCGAAGTCACAACTGAGGTCGTTTGAAGCGATCTCTGAAATAGATTTCTCAAGGGGTGCGAGGCTCTGCCTCGCGCTCCGAGGTATTTGACGCCAAATGAAAAAAGCACGGCCCCGGTTTGGGGCCACGCTTCATATGTCAGTTCGAGCCTTAGGCGTCAGCTGCGGACAAGCTTCTCGTAGTCTTCAGCGATCTCACGCGTCAGGGCGCCGACTTCGAAGGTATAGGGGCCGATCTCGCCAACCGGAGTGACCTCGGCAGCGGTCCCGGTCAGCCAGCACTGCTCGAAGCCTTCCATCTCTTCCGGCTTGATCCGGCGCTCATGCACGGTGATGCCCTTGTCTTTCAGCATCTGAATCACAGTCTGGCGGGTGATGCCATTGAGGAAGCAATCCGCCAGCGGGGTATGGACCTCGCCGTCCTTGACAAAGAAGACATTGGCGCCAGTAGCCTCGGCGACATAGCCGCGCCAGTCCATGAACAAGGCGTCCGAGCAGCCTTTGGCTTCGGCTTTATGCTTGGAGATGGTGCAGATCATGTAGAGGCCCGCTGCTTTGGCATGGACCGGGATGGTCTCAGGGCTTGGGCGCTTGTATTCCGCGATGTCGAGCTTGGCGCCTTTCATCTTGGCATCACCATAGTAGGCACCCCAGCCCCAGACGGCGACTGCCATGCGCACCGGGTTCTTAGCAGAGGCCACGCCCATATCCTCACCCGAACCACGCCAGACCAGGGCACGGATATAAGCATCCTCCAGGCCAGAGGCCTTCAACGCCGCTTCCTTGGCGGCCTCGATCTCATCAACCGAATAGGGCATCGGCATGTCCAGCGCCTCGGCAGAGGCGACCAGACGCTCGGAATGCTCCCGGCTTTTGAAGATCTTGCCGCTATAGGCGCGCTCACCTTCGAACACGGAAGAGGCGTAGTGCATGGCATGGGTCAAGATATGCACCTTGGCATCCCGCCAATCCACCAGCTCTCCATCCATCCAGATCACGCCGTCGCGGTCATCATATCCAGCCATCCCGCAGCCTCCTCAAGCAGGTTGAATTTCAATAATTGCGCAAGAAAAGTCCGATACGGACATATTATTGCGCCAAAGCTGCGATTCGATACATCTTCACTCTTGGAATGTCAACAACGCTGACATAAACTACAGGCAAGCAAAAACAACAGGAGGGCGCCATGGCGGAAGGACGCTCAGGGCAGGGATTTGGCGGCGAGAGCCTGCTCTTTCTTACAGATGAACAGCTACGTCAGGGGATCGAGGCAATGTTCTTTGCCTATAGCGGCTTCACCTCTGATCCGGACCGGATACTGGCGGAAATCTCTTATGGGCGCGCGCATCACCGGGCGATCCATTTTATCAATCGCGCCCCTGGCACCACGGTCAACAACCTCCTCTCCATCCTTGGGGTAACCAAACAATCCCTGAACCGGGTCTTGCGCACCCTGATCAGCGATGGATTGGTTGAAAGCCGGGTTGGCATTTCGGACAAGCGTGAACGGCATCTCTTTCTGACCACCGAAGGCAAAGCTCTGGAGGCCAAACTCTCCAACACCCAAAGGGCCCGCATGCGCGCCGCCTATAAGGATGCCGGGCCGGAAGCGGTGCAAGGGTTTAAAAAGGTGCTGGAGGCTATGATGGATGCGGATATGCGCCGGGCCTATAACAATCTGCGAGAAAACGGACAATGAGCACCTTTGATTCCCATTTGCTGATCATTGACGATGACGAGCGCATCCGTGGTCTACTGAAAAAATTTCTGATCCGTTCAGGTTTTTTGGTCTCTGCTGCGCGGGATGCCGCCCATGCCCGCCGGGTTCTTGGCGGGCTCGATTTTGACCTGATCATCATGGACGTAATGATGCCAGGAGAAGACGGGATCTCCCTCACCCGCTCCTTGCGTGAAACCATGGCGACTCCGATTTTGCTGCTTACCGCCAAAGGCGATACTGACGATCGTATTGCCGGGCTGGAGGCCGGTGCGGATGACTATCTGCCCAAGCCTTTTGAACCCAAAGAGCTGCTGCTCAGAGTCAATGCAATCCTGCGCCGGGTTCCGGATACCACCGCGCAGGATAGCGCGCCAAAGGTTTTGCATCTGGGCCAGATCCGCTATGATATCGAGCGGGGCGAGATGTGGCAGGGCGATGATCTGGTACGTCTAACCGGCACCGAAAGCCAATTGATGAAAATCTTCTCTGCCTGTCCCGGTGAACCGGTCTCTAGGACAAAGCTGGTGGAGGATCTCGGTAGAGACAGAGGCCAAGCGCAGGAGCGCGCGGTGGATGTGCAAATCACCCGTCTACGTCGAAAAATCGAACCCAACCCGAAACAGCCGCAATATCTGCAAACGGTGCGCGGGGCGGGCTATATGCTGGCTCCAGATTGAGCGAGCAGGTGGAATTTCTCCTTTTCGTGCCTAAATTCAACTCGCAAAGTGTAAAAAGCTCCCCCTCTTGGACTTTGCGCTATATTGTTTTTGTCCGAACCGTTTGGGCTATTTCATAGGCGTCGGAAACTCGCCACAAGTCCATGCGTTAAAACAAAAAAGCATCAGCTGAAGAGACTCAGCAGATGCGCGTAACCCGGAGGGATGGAAATGAAAATCTCAAAAGCCGCTTTGTTTGTGGCCTGCATGCTGCCGCTCGGCGCTGCCGCTCAAGAGTTGGAATACTGGGGCGAAGCCGGCGGTTGGGACGTGATGGTCGACCCTTCCCTGGGCTACGGCTGCCTGATCCAGGCCGCGTATCAAGACGGTTCTGTTGTGCGCATCGGTTTCGACCGCAATCAGGGCAACGGCTATGTTGCGGCCTTCAACGAGGCCTGGGGCGGCATCGAAGAGGGTGAAAACTACCCCATCGTCTTTGCACTCGACGGCCAGGATTATGATGGCGAAGCCAAGGGCATTTATCTGAACGGCGTGCCGGGTGCGGATATCGCCTTTGACAACCCGGACTTCCTGTTCGACCTGGCCAAGAAATACACCATGACGCTCTATAATGAGCACGGCGAGGTCATGGCCATCGATCTGGAAGGGTCCTATGTCGGGCTCGAGGCGACCATCGCCTGCCAGGAAGAAATGGGCTGACACAGCTCGCAGGGCTGTTTTGCAGCTTTGCAACTTGTGATTTCAAGCGGATGCGCCCTAAAATCCGGCGCATCCGCTTTTCTTTTTGGCCCGCCATTTTGGACATTTCGCTCATGACCACCGCTTTGATCACCCATGCCGACTGCCTGCAGCATGTTACCCCCGAAGGCCACCCCGAACAGGTGGCGCGGCTGGAGCATATCCTGCACGCGCTGGAACCCCTGGATCTGGCGCGCTACACGGCACCGCTGGCCGCAGAGGATGATATCCTGCGCATCCACCCGGCAGGCTATTTGAGCGGGCTGCGCAAGGCCCGCCCGCAGGAGGGCTTTGCCCAGATTGATGGCGATACCTACATGTCTCCGGGCTCTATCGATGCGGCCTTCCGCGCTGCCGGCGCCGTTTTGAAAGCGGTTGATCTGGTGATGGCCGGTGACGCGGGCAATGCCTTTGCCGCGATCCGGCCACCCGGCCACCATGCCGAAACCGAAACCGCCATGGGGTTCTGCCTTTTTGGCAACGCGGCCCTGGCAGCAAAACATGCGCTGGACCACCACGGGCTGTCCCGTGTGGCAGTTGTGGATTTCGACGTCCACCACGGCAATGGCACCCAGGATCTCCTATGGGCTGAGCCCCGCGCCCTGGTGGTGACCAGCCAGCAGATGCCGCTTTGGCCCGGCACTGGCCGCCCAGAAGAAGACGGCGCGCATGACAATATACTGAACATTCCCCTGGCACCCGGATCTGGCCGTGCTGAGATGCAGGCCGCCTATGAGGGCCAGGCCTTCCCACGCCTGCGCGCCTTCAAGCCGGAGCTGATCATCATCTCCGCCGGCTTTGACGCCCATCAGGACGACCCGCTGGCCAGCCTCAACTGGAGCACCGGTGATTTCGCCTGGATCACTGCGGAACTTTGCAAGCTGGCACAAGAGCTGTGCCAGGGCCGTATCGTCTCGACTTTGGAGGGCGGATATGATCTGAACGCGCTGGCAGCGGCAACCCGCGCCCATGTGGAAGAATTGATAAAGGCAGCGTCATGAGTGAACCCACCGTCCCCTCCGTTGAAGAGATGAGCTTTGAGCAGGCCATGCGGGAGCTGGAATCCGTGGTGGACCAGCTGGAGCGCGGCGATGTGGCGCTGGATGCCTCCATCGCGCTTTATGAGCGCGGCGCGGCACTGAAGAAACGCTGCGAGGATGAGCTGAAGCGCGCCGAGGAAAAGGTCGCGGCGATCACGCTGGATGCAGGCGGTGCGGCCGTGGGAACGCAGCCTTTGGACGCAGGCTAACCCCAATGAATGCAGAGATACCGCAGATGCAGGGTTTTGCGAGTGCATTGAAGGCGAGCCAGAGCATGATCTCGGCCCACCTCGAAAATCGTCTGGCAGGTGAAGACAACCTGCACCAGGCCATGCGCTACGCCCTGAAGGGTGGCAAGATGCTGCGCGGGTTTCTCGTCCTGGAAAGCGCGCGCCTGCACGGCGTATCACAAAAAGTGGCTCTGGATGCCGCTCTGGCCATCGAGTGTCTGCACGCCTATTCGCTGGCCCATGACGATCTCCCGTGCATGGATGATGACGATCTGCGCCGTGGCCAACCGACCCTGCACCGCAAATGGGATGAGGCCATGGCGGTACTGGCAGGTGACAGCCTGCAGTGCTTTGCCTTTGAGCTTTTGTCCAATCCGGATATGGGCCCCAATGCCCTGTCGCTCATCCGGGATCTGGCGAAATCCGCAGGTAAGGACGGGATGGTATCCGGACAAATGTTGGATATCGCAGCCGAAACCGCGGAAACCCCACTGACGCTGGAACAGATTTCACTCCTGCAGGCGCGCAAAACCGGTTGCCTGATCGAATGGTCCGCAAGTGCGGGTGCCGTGCTGGCTGGTGCCGATAGTACCCCCCTGCGGCAATACGCAACGGCCCTTGGCCTTGCCTTTCAGATTGCTGACGACATCTTGGATGTTGAGGGGGACGTGCAAAAGGTGGGCAAAGCGGTGCGCAAAGACGCAAATGCCGGCAAGGCCACCTTTGTATCCCTTTTGGGATTGGATACAGCCAAGACACGCGCCCGAACCCTGTGTGAAGAAGCCTGCGCCGCCCTTGCCCCCTATGGAGAGCAGGGTGAATGCTTGAAGGAAGCCGCCCGCTTCGTTATTTCGCGCGACAGTTAACCGGCGCAACGCCCCTTTTTTGGCGCAGCCCAAGGAGAGACCATGTCCGACCGGCCCAATACTCCGCTTCTGGATCAGATCGCCCGCCCCGCGGATATGAAAGGGCTGAGTGATGCGCAATTGGTGCAGCTCGCGCATGAATTGCGGCAGGAGACCATCTCTGCTGTTTCCGTCACCGGTGGTCACTTGGGTGCGGGCCTGGGCGTGGTCGAACTGACTGTGGCACTGCACGCGGTCTTTGACACTCCCCGGGATAAACTGATCTGGGACGTCTCGCACCAGTGCTATCCCCATAAGATCCTGACCGAGCGGCGCGATCGCATCCGCACCCTGCGGATGAAAGAGGGGCTTTCCGGTTTCACCAAACGCTCTGAATCGCCCTATGACCCTTTTGGGGCTGCCCATAGTTCCACCTCGATCAGCGCAGCCCTAGGCTTTTCCGTTGCACGCGACCTGGGCGGCGTCATCCCAGAGGGCAATGGCGATGCCATCGCCGTGATTGGCGATGGATCCATGTCGGCAGGCATGGCCTTTGAGGCGATGAACAACGCGGGCCACCTGAACAAACGCCTCTTTGTGGTGCTGAACGACAATGAGATGTCCATCGCTCCACCCGTGGGGGCACTCTCCTCCTACCTGTCGCGGCTTTATGCGGAGGAACCATTCCAAGAGCTGAAGGCTGTGGCCAAGGGTGCGGCCTCTTTGCTGCCGGAACCCTTCCGGGAGGGCGCCAAGCGCGCCAAGGATATGCTCAAAGGCATGGCCGTGGGTGGCACCCTGTTTGAGAGCCTTGGTTTCTCCTACCTTGGCCCCATCGATGGCCATGACATGGACCAGCTCTTGCCAGTGCTGCGTACGCTAAAGGCGCGCGCAACCGGCCCTGTGCTCATTCACGTCCTGACCAAAAAAGGCAAGGGCTATGGCCCCGCTGAAACGGCCCGCGACAAGGGCCACGCGACGGCCAAATTCGATGTCCTCACGGGCAAGCAGCATAAAGCGCCCTCGAACGCGCCCTCTTATACCTCGGTCTTTGGCAATGAGCTGGTGAAACTCGCCGCCAAGGATGACAAGATCTGCGCCGTCACCGCCGCCATGCCCGATGGCACCGGCCTGGCGCTGATGGCAGAGCGCTATCCGTCCCGCACTTTTGATGTCGGCATTGCCGAGCAGCATGGGGTGACCTTCGCAGGCGCCCTGGCGGCAGGCGGTATGAAGCCCTTCTGTGCGATGTATTCCACCTTTTTGCAGCGTGGCTATGACCAGGTAGTGCATGACGTGGCCCTGCAGGGGCTGCCGGTGCGTTTTGCCATCGACCGCGCTGGTCTGGTTGGCGCGGATGGCGCCACCCATGCGGGAAGCTTTGATATTGGCTTTTTGGCCAATCTGCCCAGCATGGTGGTCATGGCCGCCGCCGATGAGGCGGAGTTAGTCCATATGGTTGCCACCGCCGCTGCCTATGACGACGGCCCCATTGCTTTCCGCTATCCGCGTGGTGAAGGCGAAGGCGTCGAGATGCCAGAGGAGCCGCAGATCCTGGAGATCGGCAAGAGCCGCATGATCCAGGAAGGTGCGCGCGTGGCACTCCTGTCCTTTGGCACCCGTCTGGGTGAAACCCGCAAGGCCGCCGAAGCACTCTCTGCAAAAGGGATCACACCGACCATCGTGGATGCCCGCTTTGCCAAGCCGCTTGACCGGGAAATGATCCTCGACCTTGCGGCCAATCACGAAGCGCTCATTACCATCGAAGAGGGCGCCGTGGGCGGCTTTGGCTCCCATGTGGCGCAGCTCCTGTCGGACGAAGGCATCTTTGACCGGGGCTTTAAGTTCCGCTCCATGGTGCTACCCGACAGCTTCATTGACCAGGCCAGCCCCAAGGACATGTATGAAGCCGCCGCCATGAACGCCCCGCAGATCGAAGCCAAGGTACTGGAAGTTCTGGGTGTGGCGACGCTGGGTGAAAAGCGTGCGTAAGATGGGTCGGGAAGAAAACCGCGATCACGCGACCACTCTTCCCGATGCATTCAAACCTGACCGCTCCCGGATAATGTACATTGAAGACAAGTCCGAAGGTCTGAATGGACCCGCAAGAATTGGCCGGGTCTACTTCTCAAGATCGGGCAAGTCGCTCTACTACCAAAGCAAAGTTTTCCAGAGTCTCAAGGGTTCAGGCTTCAAGGCAAATTACTTTGATGTGGATACCGGGGATCACTTCTGGATTTCCGGCCCGCGCAAAGATCAGAATGACAGACTGTACGGCGGTTTTCGCGACGTGGAGATTGATGATGATGTCCAGGACGAATACGCCGAACTAATTCAAGCAGGTTAACGGAACCCAGATAGGGCGTTGCGCTGCAAGCACACCTGGGCGTCACACCCCAGGTGGTTCGGCAGGTGGGACAAATGCCTCCATATCCTCGGCTTTCAGCACTGCCTGCAGCCCTTCGCGATAGGTTGGATAGAGTAGCTCCACCCCCAGCTCCGACTTGATGCGGTTATTTCGCACGCGCTTGTTTTCACTATAAAAGCTTCGCGCCATTGGCGACATACCTGCCTCATCATAGGGGACTTCGGCAGGCATTGGCAGTTGCAACAGCTCTGCCGCATAACCCAGCACATCTTGCGGAGGGGCCGGATCATCATCGCAAAGGTTGTAAATCGAGCCTGGATTGGGTCGCTGGATTGAAGCCAACAGTACCTGCGCAATGTCATCCACGTGAATGCGGGAAAACACCTGACCAGGTTTGATAATGCGCCGCGCCTTCCCGGCCATCAGCTTGGCAAAAGGGCCGCGACCGGGCCCGTAGATCCCGGCCAAGCGAAAGATATGCAACGGGAGGTCCGGAACCTCTTGCCACTGCTCTTCTGCCCGGACCCGCCAGCGCCCCCGTTCGCTGGTTGGCGCCAGGGGTGAGGCCTCATCCACCCAGGCGCCGTCGCGGTGGCCATAGACCGCCGTTGTGGAGAGATATCCCACCCATTTCAGTTGATTGGTCCGGGCAGCAATCTCTTCGCGCAGCTGCGCCAGAACAGGATCACCCTGAGCGTCTGGGGATATCGACACAAGGAGATGGGTAACCTGCTCAAGCGGTAGCGAGCTACCCGGCCAGAGCAGCATCTCTGCCCCGTCCACCTCGACCGCATCCCGTGTGGTTCCAATGATTCGCCATTGGTCTAGGGGCAATTGACGCACAAGCGCACGCGCGGTGTAACCAAAGCCAAGACAAAGAAGAGTATTTTGCATGATGCATAAATGCGAGCAGTCTTTCACGGGCGCAAGACTTGATTTCATTCGCTGAGCAATCTTTGATGGCCCTTATGGAAACGCGCAAACCCAATCTAGACGGTGCCTATGGCCTGACAACGCCTGCGGACTCCAAACGGTTTTACGCCGGTTGGGCCAAGAGCTATGATCAGGATTTTGCCGCTGATGCAGAGTACCTTTTGCCTCAGCTGACTGCACAGGGGTTTATCTCAGCGGGCGGGCGCGGCCCAGTTCTGGATGCGGGTGCCGGAACCGGCCTATGTGGTGAGGCCTTGGCCAAATTCGGTATCGGCCCACTGGACGCTGCCGACATCAGTCCCGATATGCTGGCCGAAGCCCTGCGCAAGGATGTCTATCGAGATGTCATCGAAGCTGATCTTCTGGCAGGTATCCCGATGCCACGCGGTTACTATCGAGGCCTCGTGTCCTCTGGCACCTTTACCCATGGTCATATCGGTCCAGAGGCACTTCCCGCCCTCCTGAGGGTAACCGCCGCAGGTGCGCAGTTTGCTCTGTCGATCAATGCCAAATTCTACCGCAAGGCAGAGTTCGGAGCCGCCTTTGACCGGTTGCTACGTGGACAATGGATCAAAGACCTAACCCTGCCAGAAGTACAAATCTATGGCCAGGGAACCTCGCGGGGCAGTACCGATGAGTACAAAGACGATACTGCCTATATCGCATTGTTTAAAAAGGCCTGATCTTTTCCTTGTGAGCCTCC
>NZ_AAYC01000016.1 GCF_000169455.1 Roseobacter sp. SK209-2-6
GTTCTTCCTGATCGGGCTTGAGTGCAGACCAGGCTTCGGAAGTCCCAGCAGGGAGTTGTTGACCGGTGGACGAGGTCAGATAGAAGGGAACACCAGTGAGAGAGCCATAGGTGTGAGGTTCCTGAAGGTTTCCGGTCTTCTGCAAAACGATGTCCCGGACCTGACGAAACATCAGACTGATTTCTAGGTTGGGTTGGACCATCTTTTGCATCAAGGCCTGGGCATAGGGGCTGTTGTCGCCTGTACCATCCAAGGCGACCTGTCCATCCCGAGCGGCAAAGGCTACGAGGGTGCCCCTGTCTGGGTCAACAGCGGCCATGCCTCCCCCACCGCCGCGCGTATCCTCTTGCGGGCTGCTTTGCGTTGATGTGCTTGACAGCGCGATGCTGTCCCCAAGAGGATTGTCGCGGCAGCTGTCCAAGATGACGATCCGCATTTTGCGTGCCCGATCCACCGCAGCCAACAACTGCTTTAAAGAGGCAGATTGGCGCTGAACATCCCTATTGGAAGTAACATTCGCATCAACGGGGATCAGAAAATTCTCACCCTGGACTTCGATACCGTGGCCCGCAAAATAGATTAGCGCAAGTTCGGCAACCTCGGAGTGGAAAGCAAAATCATCGAGAATCTGGGTCATCTCTGAGGTTGAGGCATCCAGCGAAAGTGTGACGTCAAAGCCTATTCTTTCAAGGGTACGAGCCATGTCAGTTGCATCATTGCGGGTGTTCTGCAGGGGGGGGAGATATTGATAGTCGCCCATCCCCATTACCAAGGCGATCCGGTCCCGCGCTGCTTCGGCAGTGCCAGGCAAGAGAAGATGGAGGAATAAGGCCAAAAAGGGAACGAAGCGGAACATGTTGATACCAGAAACATTTGAGAAAATCTTACTATAGACTAGCGCTCTCTTGCAGCAAAGAAAGAGAAAAAGCCGCCCTGAGGAAACAGGCGGCTTTAAGTCATTTTAGAACAGTAGGACTAGGCAGTCAGGAATCTACCAAATTACCGATTTCCTGCAGGCGCTCCCGGAGCTTTTGCAAGGTGACCGCTTGCGTGGCTTCGGCAATGTCTGGATGCCCATTGTCGAGGACCTGCGATTCAACCCGTTCAAAAAATCCAGCCAGTCCTGCCAAAGTCTGCATGACCAGATCAAAATCCTGAAGAGATTGACATTCTTGACGACTTGGCTTGGTGCCACGCTCGAAGATCGTGTGCACCACATCCTCTAGGGTCTGCACTTTGCTGTAAAGCTGACGCATTTCCCTGGCTGAGATGGCACTAAGGCCGGTGACGGTTTCGCGCAGATCTTCCATGATCAGAGCCGCCCGACGACCTGTTCGATCGCCTGTTTCATGGTTGCTACCGTAAAAGGCTTGCGAATGATATTGTTGAGGCCCAGCTTTTTGCCGACTTCGATGATCTCAGGGGTGGGCTTGCCTGTTACGAGGATAAAGCCGACACGCTGAGTCGTCTGGTGGCCTCGAAGTGCCTGCAATAGTCCAAGACCATCCATGCCAGGCATATTATAATCCGAAAGAACCAGGTGAACGGGAGTTTGGGTTAGCTTTTGGAAAGCACCCTGACCATTGTTTTCTACCATATAGTTCTTGATTCCGAGCTCATCCAAACACTGGGTAATGATGCCTCGGCTCGTAGACATGTCGTCAACGACCATGACGCGGAGAGAGTCTTTCAAGCTCATGATTTTTTCCTCGTGTTATTATGCCTGCTCGTATTACTGAGCGCCGCCCGAAGAGGGCGTGTGGATGTAAGTGGTAATGCCCGCGGCCTTAAGATGACGTTCCGCTGGACCAGACATACGCTCGGAATGTCCAATAAAGAGATAGCCACCGGGGGTCAGGGACCTTTGGAAGGCCTGCCAAACTTTTTGCTGCGTTGGCGTGTCGAAGTAGATTGCGACATTCCGGCAGAAAATTGCATCGAACTTACCCTTGAAAGGGAAGGGCTCAATCAGGTTGAGCACTCCAAAAGTGATCATCGAGCGCAGATGCTCCGGCATTTTTCCTCCAGCCTCTAGCTGGGGAACTAGTGTTTTGTATTCTGCTGGGATCTGAGCGATGTCCTCGGCGGGATAGGTCGCTGCTTGAGCAAAACTCACGACCTGAGGGTCGATATCTGTTCCCAGAATTTTAAAGTCGTAGCGCCCTACATCGGGTAACATGCTGTGGATCAACATAGCCATGGAGAAAGGCTCAGGTCCTTTCGAACAGCCAGCCGACCAGATACGTACCCGACCACCACTTTTCGCCTTGTCGATAAGCTTTGGAAGAACATCTGTTCGCAGTGTCTCAAAGTGATGCGGTTCCCGGAAGAAATGCGTGACATTGGTTGTGAGCAGGGACAAAAGGTCACTCCGCTCTTTTGCACTGTTCTTTCCATTCAGGCGATCCAGATACTCCTTAAAGTTGGTGACCTTTTGCTGACGCAACTGGCGAGCCAAACGCGCGGAGACAAGTGGCTTCTTGCTGCTCGACATGGACAAGCCAAAATGCTTGTAAGCAAAATCAGCAATTGCCTCAAAGTCGCTGTCTGTCAGCGTGAAACCGTCTGGATTGGCTTCGATGGAACCTGCCGTGATCATTAGAGCACCTGTTCCGGAACCGCGATGACAGCATCAAGATTGATGATCCGTACCATCGTGTCTTCGTGAGAGATAATACCTTGGATGTACTCCATGGTGTGGCGACTATCGACAGAGGGGGTCTCTTGGATCTCTTCCGGATTGATCGAGATGATCTCAGAAACGGATTCTGCGAGCAGTCCGACCGGTTTTCCGGCGGAGGCGACAACGATGACAACGTTGCGCTCGCTGGCCTCGGTCTGTTCCAGCCCGAAGCGGGCCGAAAGATCGTAGATCGGGATAACTGCTCCGCGCAGGTTCATTACTCCCAAAACGTCCGAGGGCGCATGGGGCAGAATAGTCACTGGTGACCAGCGCCGGATTTCCCGGATTTGGGTTATTTGCAGGCAGAAAGCCTGCCCAGCAACAGTGAAGCTGACAAACTCGCTGAACTGAGCATGTTTAACTTCCTGGTCGGTGTGTTGGACTTCAGCTTGCGATTGCATTGCTCATTCTCCGCTCAGTGTCAAAGGCGGCTGCCGAGGGCGCGGCCGCGAGGATGCTTTCCGGGTCAAGGATCATGGCGATCTTACCGTCCCCCAGGATGGTGGCCGCAGCAACGCCGGGGATTTCTCCGCAAACGCCATCGAGGCTTTTGATTACCACCTGGCGCTGATCGTGGATGTCGTCCACAGCCAAGGCGCTGCGCTGCCCGGTTTCTGTCTCAACCAATAGATAGACACCAGGTGGCTGATCGTTGTCTTCTTTTCGCAGACCCAGGGCACTGGCCACATCGCAGATCGGAACAAAATTGCCCCGGATCGATAGCAGCGTGCCATCAGCACCCAGATTGTTGATCATGTCGTCGCTGCCTCGCATTGTTTCCACAATCGATGTAATTGGAACAACCATGGTTTGATCAGCAACCGAGACCACCATCCCATCCATAACCGCGAGGGTCAGTGGAAGAATGATTGTAAAGGTAGATCCTTTGCCAGGGGTGGAAGAAATATTGATCCGTCCGCCAAGCCCTGCAACTGCGTTTTTGACAACATCCATGCCGACACCACGACCGGAGAGATTGGAAATCTCTTTGGCAGTGGAGAAACCTGGCAAGAACAGTAGGTTGTCAATTTCACTATCAGTCAGATCTGCATTCTCAGGAATGAGCCCCTTGTCGATGGCGATTTGTTTGACTCTGGAGCGATTTACTCCGGCGCCGTCATCTTTGATTTCGATGCAGACCGAACCTGATCTATGTGACGCAGTCAGTTTGATTTCGCCGAGCTTGGCTTTGCCAGCGGACTGCCGATCTTCTGGTTTCTCGATACCGTGGTCAACCGCATTGCGCAGAATATGAGTCAGCGGATCAGAAAGACGCTCGATGACCGTTTTATCGACTTCTGTATTTTCACCATCCGTCACCAGTTTGCAGGTTTTTCCGGTAGCACTGGAGGCCTCGCGAACAATTCGTGCCATACGCTGGAAGAGTGGTTTCACGGGTTGCGCGCGGATAGACATGACGCCTTCCTGAATGTCGCGAGCCAGATTCTTGAAACCTTCCAACTCTGTCTCGACATCCCGAACATCCGGTACATTGAGGTTGGCGATTTGCTGCGCCAGCATCGAATGGTTGATGATAAGTTCCCCAACAGCATTGATGAGCCGGTCCACCCGCTCGAGATCAACCCGGAGCGTCGGTTTTGGACCGCGCTGCTCTGATTTGGCGGTCTCGGCTTTGGGGGAGGAAGCCTTTGCTTCGACGGCTGCCGAAGGGACTTCACTTTCTGGTGCGGGGGCCGGTGGTTCAAAAGGGGCTGCTGAGGTCTCTTCTGTTGGCTCAGCTGTAGCCTGAACTGGTTCGTTTGATGGTGCTGGCATCTCTGGTGCGCCTCCAAAAGCGGCCTCCAAAGCAGCGAGTGCTTTGGCATCGGCTTCTGCGTCGCCATCCCCTTCGATGGACAATTCGCAGAGACCTTCGACAAATTCGAAAACGGCCTCGATTTTTGCACGGGGTTCTGAACTGACCAATGTCAGGTTCCAAGCGAGATAGCTTTCCGAGGTGTCAATGCCATCAAAGCCGGGCAGTTCGGTGTCGTCCAGCGTCACCTCAAGTTGGCCCAGTTCGCTGAGTGCTTGGAACAGAAAGAACGGTTCATTCCCAGTGCTGTACATATCCTTCAGCGGATGGAACCTGATGTTGTAGGTTTCCTCGCCTGCTGGTTCATCAGATTCGGGCAGATCCAATGATGCGGGCTCGAATGCGCCACCTAGGCCCATCGGCTCAAAGGTCAGATCTTCTTCTTCTTCCGGGATATACTTATCCAGGGCTTCGATCAGGACATCATGATGGGCCTGATCTGTTTCACCGCCATCTCGCGCGGTTGCGACCAGATCACATAGATGATCACAAGAGCGCAGCAGGAGCTGAATTAGTTTCTCGTCTAGGTCGAGACGGTTAGCGCGAACCTCGTCAAACACAGTTTCAAAACGGTGCGCGAACGCAACCAGTTCATCCAAGCCAAATGCTCCGGCGCCACCCTTGATGGAATGTACCGCTCGGAAAACAGCATTGACTACTTCAGGGTCGTGATCGCCTCCTTCGATGGCGGTCAAACCCTCATCCGTAGCTTCGAGGAGCTCTTCGCACTCCTCAAAGAAGGTATCCTGAATCGACCCCGACATATTATGCCGCAGCTCCGGTTACGCGCTTCAGCGCAAAGATCAGTGATGCATCATCAAAAGGCTTTGTGATCCAGCCAGTTGCGCCAGCATCGCGGGCCCGGGCCTTCATTTCTGGCGCACTTTCGGTGGTCAGAACCAGAATAGGCACCTTGGAATTGATTCCGTCGCCACGCAGCTCCTCGATGACACCAAAGCCATCAAGGTTTGGCATGTTGATATCGGTGATGACTACATCCGGAGCCACGTCTTCATACATATCGACGCCTTCACGGCCATCTACTGCGCTTACATATTCAAAGCCAGCCTCTTCCAGGGTGGCTGCAAGCAGATTCCGGATTGTGCGGGAATCATCAATTGCCAGAACTTTGGTTTTCATGCTGGTACCTCGTCTTCAAATCGGTTGGGCTCCAAACCCAATAGAGTCAGGGATTTACGGCAGGATTCACTGATTTTGGTTACAGAGAATTCCAGTTCTTCGGAGCGCCACTGCTGTTCTGCACTAAGAAGCAGCTGAAGGCAGCGCGACGGCATTGCTGCAACAGTGCTGCAGTCTATCTCCACTGCGGCAGAGCGAGCTCCGTGCAGGAAGGCAATCAACGGATCAAGCTCCGCGAAAGCATTGGGCAATTCCAATAGGTGTTTTTGCGTTTCCGTGGTCATCTTCCGCGATTCGCACCCCCGTTGTCGGCGACGTGTGTGTTGGATGAGTTCATCATTAGGGTGGGGGGCTTAACATTTGATTGCCGAAAGAGGTTTGGTGCCCCCTTTTTCGAATTTACTCGCGAGCTAAAGGGTGGATTTATTTAAACTTCGGTCAAATTGGGATGGCGATTAAAATAGGTGGCACAGGTGCCCAGCTCCTGAGTATGCAATAAAGGCGGCGATCTATACCTTATTATATATACTCTCTATGGGGTGCTCGAATTGTGCTAGAAATAAAGCGGGCAAGTTTCCTGAAAAAGATTCCCGAATAAGGGGATTTTATTTAGCGTGTAAGCCGCAAATTAACGTCTGTTCTCCAGTTTGGGTTCCATGAATTTCGCGGTGTTCCGCAACGAAGCCTCAGGAGGACGGAATGAAGGCTCTTAGCTCTCTCAAGATTGCGTATAAACTACCAGTGTTTGTGGTTGGTTTTGGCGTGCTGCTGACGGCTGTCATCGTTACAATTAGCACCTTAAATTTCCAGAAAAGTGCCTTCAACCAAGCGGAGGAACATTTCGAATCGTTGATTGCCGGCCGTAAGACGGCGTTGGAATCCCTGTTGATAGGGATCAATGCAGACCTACTGACGCTAGCAGCGACCCCCTCTACTGCCACTGCGCTTCAACGGCTTTCGGCTGCTTGGAGCAATCTGGGTGCGGATGCCGCAGCAACGGTTCGGCAGACCTACATGGATGACAATCCGCATCCATTGGGCGAACGCCATATCCTGGACCGGGGTAAAAAAACGATTCCCTATAACATCCACCACGCGAAGTTTCATCCCTCGTTCAGAACGCTCTTGGTGGCCAAAGGCTACTATGATGCCTTCCTGGTCAATATGTCTGGCGATGTCATCTACTCTGTTTACAAGGAGGATGACTATGGCACCAACCTATTGAAGGGCCCCTACCAGGATACCGATCTCGCCAATATGTTCCGTGACTCGCTTGAAGTTGAAGCGGGCAAGGTGATTTTCTCAGACATTGCCCCCTATGCTCCGAGCAACTATGCGCCTGCGGCTTTTGTTGCGACAAAGGTGGTTGCGGCATCGGGGCAGACCGTAGGGGTATTGATCCTCCAGGTCCCTGTGGATCTGATAAATTCTATCATGAATGATGATAAGGGTATTGGAGAAACAGTTGAGGTGTTCCTGGCTGGGCCTAATCTGCGCGCGCGTTCCAACTCGCGTTTCGAGGAAGGGCACGACGTGCTGGACCAACTTCCCGCCAGCCTTTATCTGCAAGAGGCTCTGGCTGACAATAGTTCCTTCTACCCCGATACGCTGGGATTGCGTGGGCAGCCTGTTGCCGCATATGCTGAACGTACCGCTACTTTTGGCACCAATTGGGTCATCGGGATCGAACAGGATCGTTCTGAGCTGCTGGCTCCGGTGGTACGGGATCGCAACCTGTTGTTACTGGCCTCCCTTGTGGGTGCTGCGATAATGTCTGTAGTGGGCTGGCTGTTTGCCCGTAGTATTACCAATCCTTTGGATCGTATTTGCCGCAGCATGGAATCCGTTTCCTCAGGAAACCTGGATGCAGACGTCCCGGAAGCTGTGCGCGGTGACGAAATCGGCAAGATTGGTCAAACTTTGGTCTCGATGCAAGAAGACCTGCAGTTGGCGAGAGAAGCCGAGGAGATTCGCGCCGAACAGCAACAGCAGCAGCAAGTTGTCGTTGAGAATCTGAGTGCCGGTCTCTTGCGCTTGTCAAAAGGCGACTTTTCTCAGCCAATTGATCAGGCCTTTTCGGGCGAGCATGAGAAGCTGCGGAGCAACTTTAATCAAACGATTGAAACGCTTAGCGGTACAGTTTCTCAGGTTATCGAGGCATCCAGTAGCATTCGCAGTGGTGCGTCCGAGATAAGCCAAGCTTCAGAGGATCTGTCTCACCGGACGGAAAGCCAGGCAGCAACGCTGGAAGAAACGGCCGCCGCCTTGGATGAGTTGACCGCATCGGTCAAATCCGCTGCAGATGGTGCCCGCCGGGTGGAAAACACCATGGAAGAGGCGCGTCAGGAAGCTGAAAACAGCGGTGAGGTTGTCCAGAGCGCGGTTACGGCAATGACCGAGATCGAGCAGAGCTCCTCCAGCATTGCGCAAATCATCTCGGTGATTGACGACATCGCCTTCCAGACCAACCTCTTGGCCCTGAACGCCGGGGTCGAAGCCGCACGGGCTGGTGAAGCGGGCAAGGGCTTTGCGGTTGTGGCCTCTGAGGTGCGTGCCCTGGCGCAGCGCTCCTCTGATGCGGCGATGGAGATCAAGACCCTGATCGGCGACAGCTCCAAACAGGTGGAGCGTGGCGTGGATCTGGTTGGCAAGGCGGGCGATGCGCTGCACAATATCGTGGAACGCGTCAGCCATATTTCCAAGCTGATCACCGGCATCGCCGAGGGTGCGGTGGAGCAATCCACCGGCCTGGGTGAAATCAACACCGGTGTGACCCAGCTGGATCAGGTGACCCAGCAGAATGCCGCCATGGTGGAAGAGGCAACCGCAGCGGGGCATACGCTCAATAGTGATGCTTCTAAACTCGCAGCTTTGGTTGCAGGTTTCAAAATCGCCGGGGTTACGCATAGTTTTGCTGCCCCAGCAGATGATGTGGATGTTTCCGTTTCTTCTGGTCCTTCAGCACATGGTGATGATGATTGGGAGATTGGCGAAGTCACCCCTGCACCCGCTGCAATGACTGAAGGCAGCGCTGCAAAGGATCTTTGGCAAGACTTCTAATTCAGGCCACTTCCCCGGGGCGAAAGTCCCGGGGCCGACCGTAACAATCGGTTCTGACCGATCAATATGACTGGGTGAAAAATTGCCTTCTCAGAAACTGCTGATCATTACCACTGACCGCACCTTTGCTCGCTCTTTACAGCGGCACATGGAAGCTAACTATCCAGGAATGCAGGTGCTTTTGGCGAACAACCTCATGATGGCCTACAATCAGGCCGAGGCTGCGCAACCGGTTTTCGCCTTCGTAGAAGATGGGTTTACCAAGCTTCCTGAATTCGAGATGATGTTGGCGCTATTCTCCGCACTTGATACCCGCTGGGTTGCCGTGATGGATGACCAGGCCGCAACGCCAGCTCGAAAATCCTCGCCTCTTTTGAATGTAGGCGCTGGTATTTTTGAGCTTACAAAAAGCGATCATCCCAGACAGTTTGCCCAGTACTTTGACATGATGGTCAAAGCACCACGCCGAGATAAACCTGGGCAGCGCAGAGGCGTTGGGGCCGTGGCGACAGGATCCACGGATTTCAAGAAGTTCATTCTTGTGGGGTCTTCAACCGGCGGGGTTGAAGCCTTGCGAAGTCTTCTGGTTGGTTTCCCGGCGCAATGTCCTCCGACATTGATTGTCCAGCATACCGGGAAAAATTTTGGTCACGGACTTGTATCCCTGCTGGATCGTGTATGCGCCGCTAAGGTTGTGGCAGCGGAAGAGGGAATGAAGCTGGAAACAGGGCGCATCTATGTCGCCGCTGGTCAGAAACGTCATATGGGTGTGAGTCAACGGAAGCCCATGAAGACGCGTCTGAAGGAGGGGCCCGCAATTTCGGGCCATACGCCTTCTGTTGACGCATTATTCACCTCTGCTGTGCCATATGGAAGGGACGCTGTAGCCGCCATTCTTACCGGCATGGGACAGGATGGAGCTAAGGGTTTGTTAGCCCTGCGTAAGGCGGGCGCTGCAACTTTTGCTCAGGATGAGAAATCCTCCGTGGTCTATGGCATGCCGCGTGTGGCCTGGGAAACCGGTGCGGCACAGAAACAGGTTTCCCTGGCGCGGATGGCAGGAGTTCTGCTGCAAGCCGCCAAGGGTTAAGGAATTGGGACAAGGAGACAGCTGTGGCAACAGTTTTTGACAATACGACATCAGTCACGGTTTTGCAGGGAGAGTTTCGTGTTTCCACAGATCCCAGCGTCGTGTTCTCTACCGTTTTGGGCTCATGTATTGCAGCTTGCATTTATGATGCCGAAAATGGTGTAGGTGGAATGAACCACTTCCTTCTGGCAAATGCTAATGGCAATGGTGTTAGTGCCCGCTATGGCATTCATGCAATGGAACTCCTAATCAATGGCATTATGAAAAAGGGGGCCAGCAGAGCGAACTTGAAGGCTAAAGTTTTTGGTGGCGCAAAAATGTCGGCCAATCTCTCTGATATTGGGGCTTCTAATTCGCATTTCGTGCAGCACTTTCTAAAAGATGAAGGAATTCCAGTTATTTCTTCCAGTGTTGGTGGTACGTCGGCCCGCCGTGTTCGCTTTCATTCCGTTTCAGGCAGCGCGCAGCAGACGCGCGTTGAAAACGATCGGAAACTGGGAGAGCAGGAAATGGCGGCTTCGCGTCCAGCACCCGCTCCAGCACCTGCAGCACCGGCGACTGCTTCTGCGAGCGATCCAGGTGGCATGACTCTCTTCTAAAGCACTTGCCAGCAATTCAGTTTGACCCGCTCACTTCGTGCAGCGGGTTCAACTTTGTCAGAAACCGGGCTATTGAGGGGAAACGCCCTGCGAAAGCCGGAAAACTGATGAAGTCACTTCAGCTCCTGAAAAAGCCAAAGGTAGCCTCGTTCCGTAGAGCAATGTGGAGCTTTGCTTCAAGCTTGGTTCTCTCGGTGCCGGTTCAAGCTGCAGATGTAACCATCTTTGCTGCCGCAAGTTTGAAAGAGGCCTTGGAAACGGTCCAAGATGAGTTTCAAGAAGCGACAGGGTATTCTGTTGTTGCTTCTTTGGCGGGGTCCTCCCTTTTGGCGCGCCAGATTGAACTTGGAGCCCCAGCTGACATCTTTATTTCAGCCAATAGTGCTTGGATGGACTACCTCGAAGGAAAAGAGCTGCTCGTTTCGGGTGCGCGAGAAGACCTGCTCAGCAACCGTTTGGTGCTAATTGCCCCTGCGGGGAAAACGCTCCCTATCAAAAGTGTCACAAATGCAGAGATCCTTGCCCTTCTCGGAGAAGGGCGCCTCGCCATGGCTCTTGTAGAGGCGGTTCCCGCTGGAATTTATGGCAAAGCGTCTTTGATCAATCTTGGTCTTTGGCAGCAGGTTGAACCGCAGGTTGCCCAGACCGACAATGTTCGGGCTGCACTTGCTCTGGTTGCTGCTGGCGAAACGCCACTTGGCATTGTCTATGCATCAGATGCACGCGCAGAACCGAGAGTGACCATCCTCGCTGAGCTTCCTTTGGAAAGCTACCCACACATTAGATACCCGGTTGCCCTGCTCAACGAGGAAAGCCAGGCGGCACAACGGTTCTTTGACTTTTTGGCTGGTCCACAGGCGAGAGCCGCTTTTGTTAGTGCGGGCTTTAGCCTCATTTCGTTGGATTAAGCTGATGACGGAATGGCTTGGCCCCCAAGAATGGCAAGCAGTGTCTTTGTCGCTTAAAGTTGCCTTTTGGGCCGTGGCTCTTTCGTTGCCCTGTGGAATATTGGTCGCCTACGCGCTTGCCCGATGGGAGTTTCCTGGCAAGCAGTTACTCAACGGCATAGTACACCTCCCTCTCATACTGCCACCGGTTGTGACCGGCTATTTATTGCTATTGCTGTTGGGGACACAGGGTGTTCTGGGCTCCAGATTGCAGGAGATAGGTGTCGTATTTGCCTTTCGTTGGTCTGGCGCCGCTTTGGCTGCTGCTATCATGGCATTCCCGCTGATGGTTCGTGCGATACGGCTCTCCATCGAAGCAGTTGATCCCAGACTTGAGGAAGCGGCAGCGACGCTTGGGGCGGGGCCTATTTGGGGTTTTGTTACGGTGACCTTACCGCTTGCGCTGCCTGGAATAATTGCAGGTGCGGTTCTGGCCTTTGCAAAAGCGATGGGAGAGTTTGGAGCAACGATTACTTTTGTTTCGAATATTCCTGGGCAAACCCAGACTTTGCCTTCTGCGATCTATGCCTTTCTACAGGTTCCCGGGGGTGAGGCTTCAGCGCTGCGACTGGTTGTTGTTTCGGTTTGTATCGCCATGTCTGCTTTGTTGGTTTCAGAAATCTTGGCGCGCCGAATTGCCAAACGCATGGGGGCGGAGTGATGCTGGAATTGAAACTGCGCCATGACCTGTCATCGTTTACGCTGGATGTTTGTTTTGAAACCCCTTCGGGAACTACCGTGTTGTTTGGGGGGTCTGGTTCGGGAAAAACGACAGTTATCAATGCTGTAGCGGGACTGTTTAAGCCCGCTATTGGGCGTGTCGTTTTGGACGGGCGGGTTTTGTTTGACACTGACTCGGGGATTTGGCTTCCTCCGCATCGCCGTCGGATCGGGTATATCTTTCAAGAAGGCCGTTTGTTCCCGCATCTCACCGTTGAGCAAAACCTTTTGTTTGGCCGTTTCTGGTCTCCCAAAGGGGCTAGGCGAGAAGATATGCCAAAGATAGTGGAGATGCTTGGAATAGGACCTTTGTTGAATAGGCGACCTATCGCGCTTTCAGGGGGGGAAAAACAGAGGGTCTCAATTGGCAGGGCTCTTCTATCCAGTCCTGAGTTGTTGCTTGCTGATGAACCGCTTGCTGCTTTAGATCAACCTCGTAAAGAGGAGATCCTTCCCTATTTTGAACGCTTGCGTGACGAACTGAACATTCCCGTCCTTTATGTTACCCATTCGGCCGCTGAGGTTGCGCGCCTGGCGACAAGCGTTGTCGTTTTGAAGGATGGCAAGATGCAGCGACAAGGTGAGGCCGCGGATGTACTGGCAGATGCCTCTGTTCTGCCGACAGGTGTCAGGGCTGCAGGGGCTCTAATCGAAGCGCGTGTCAAAGAGCATCATCAAGATGGGTTGAGTGAGCTGGATGCGGGCGGGCTGCCCCTTTTTCTGCCGCGTGTTCAGCAAGCGGTCGGTCAGTCGGTCCGACTTCGGGTGCAAGCGCACGATGTGATTTTGTCACGTGAATATCCAGAGGGGCTATCTGCGCTGAACATTCTTCCCGGCAACATCGTGAAGATCCATCAAGGCAGTGGGCCAGGGGTCATGATCTCGCTGGAGACACCGGCTGGTCCCATCTTGGCCCGTGTTACGCAGCGCTCTGCCAAGGCCATGGGGCTCCAAACGGGTATTGCCTGCCATGCTGTCATGAAGTCAGTTGCAATCGCGCCTTCGAACATCGGCACCACGGCAGGCCAGCCCAGAGCATGACTGCTCTGGGCGACAATGTTGAAACTATTGTAGTTTGCTCCAAAACGTCTCTAGATGACGCGCCACAATGGTTTCAAAGCGGCCATCTTTCTTGAGCGCTTTCAAACCTGCGTTGATCCGATAAAGGTGCGATGTGCCACGCCAATGCCGCTTTGAAATTACCACATGGAGCCCCTCTTCGGAGAGGGGGCGTTCAACGGGGAGAATGCGGTCCCTTAGCCCCTCTTTGATCAAGGTGTCCGCGCCCAGAAACAGATTTACTGTAGCCGCATCTGCCCGGCCATCGGCGACCATGTGAAAGCAGGCAGCAGGCGTATCTGCTTGAACGAGTGTGATCTTGTCCTCACTGAGCCAACGACGACCAGGGCGATCCAGATCATGGGTGAAGTAACCCTTGGGACGGCAGAGTGTTTTCCCGAGTATGTCGCTGTCATCGTTAAAGATGAGCGGGGCTTCAGCTCGGGTGAAGAGCATAATCGGGATTGTGATCAGGGGTTCTGAGAAGTGGAAATTGATACAGCGTTCATCCTTTGGCGTGGTCTCACAATCTGGTTTGAACCAGGGAAAACCCATATCGAATTGCTTGTCGTTGAGCATTGGAAAGAGATGCTGAGACCAGTCATCTTCCCATGTGAGCGAGTAGGAAACCGGTGAGGGCATCAGCTCCATCGCCGCGTTCACCAACTCGGTGATCAACCCCTGACCAGGTAGGGCAGGATCCGTGAAAGGAGCAAAGCCGCCACCGGTTAGCAGTTTCAGCTCCGCATTATCTTTGCGCAGAGGAGTGGCATCAGGGATGCTGGCGCCCTTTGCGCAAGGAATGTAAAGGGTCTTGCCGGGTTCCGCGACAGGTCCTGTAAGACGGCTCTGGTTGCCATAGTAGATCAGGGTCCAACGTCCGCGATCCCCATAGTGTTGCTCAGCGATGGAGAACAGGGTGTCGCCGGATTGAACCCGATAATCAACATCGCATATTGCCCAGGCCGCCGCAGGGCTGATCAGCCCCAGAACGAGAAAAACAAGTGAAGAGAGTTGCTTAAACATTGCGCCCTCCTAGAACTCAGCCCAGATGCGCGAGAGGTGGTCTTCGATAATCGCCTGATAGGTGCCATCGTCGCGGATTTCTTTTAGACCTTTGCTCACCAGCGCCATCATCTCTTCGGCGCGAGGGTGCGTTTTGTGGACTACAGCATGGATCGGCAGAATTGAGAGAGGCTGGGGCAAGACATTGAACTTGTCTCCATAGCCGTTCTCTTTCATGACCGAGCGGCCAGTGAATTCATTAATAGCAACAAAATCTGCATCCCCCGCAAGAACCATGTCAAAACAGTCTTTGACGGTGTGCGGCGATTTCAGGGTGATTTTCTGATCTGCAAGCCAGCGACGACCGGATCCTTCGAGATCAAAAGTCAAATAGCCATTGGGGCGGCAAAGAGTCTTGCCAACCATGTCTGCATCACTTTCAAAGGTGAACGGACGGTTCTTGTCCACAAAGAGTAGCATAAGTGTCTCGAACATTGGTTCTGAGAACAAGAAGTTCACACAACGATAGCTGTCGGGCATGGTGTCGCAATCAGGGCGATACCATGGGAAGCCGACATCCAATAGGGCGTTGGAGAGAAGGGGATCGAAGTGAGAACCCCAATCATTGACCCAGTGGATGGCGAAACCTTCAGCAGGGTTTGCCTTGGTCATTGCAGCCTGTAGTACGTCAGTGATCAGGCCGCCGTTATGGGAGGACTTGGACGTAAAGGGCGCATAATCATCCCCTGTCAGCAGGTTGATCTTTTGGCGGACTGAGGCATTGCCAGGGCTCACGGTGATCGGAGCTGCAACAACAGGGGTCGCGCTGGTAATCTCCTTGCCACCGGGTAAACCTGTGGGAAGCCCATTGATACAAGGGAGTTGCAGCTTCATGCCGACGCGGATGGCATTGGGCTTGGGTCCAATGGCGCCGATATTCTGGCTGTGGATAGTGCTCCAGGCGCCGGCGTTCTTGTAAAGGCGATCCGCAATAAGCGAAAGGCTGTCGCCAGCTTGCACGCGGTAGTGTCCACCGCAAGTTTCAGCGGAGGCGGAATGCGCGCTCAGAAATCCGGCAATGCCGATTGCGGCAGCGGTAAGTAGTGTCTTCATTTGTCCCCCTGAGGTACCCGGTCTGGTTGTCCAGAGATGCAGAAAGCTCTGAACCGGTTTTATATTTATTTTGTTGGTTGATCCGCTTTTGGCAGCGGCGTCGCAAAAGGTTTTGAATGCAGCCAGCATCCAACCCCGAAAATTCCTGGCTCTTATTGGCCGGTGAAGAGTGTCAGTAGCGCCTGGGTGTCGACCCGATTGTTGTCTGTAAGAAGCAAAGCGGGGACTGTCACCGATTTGTTCTGGTGGGCTTCATTGATCATGCGGTCAATGTACTGAACCGATTGCCCCTGCTCGATGGCCTGCAAAACCATATTGTAAAGAGCATTCTTTGCAGTCGACCCGCCCGCGGTGGTCGGTTCTGCCGACGCCAAGGTTGCCTGCGCCGTTGCGGATTCAGCGTTTTTGCGCAGGGCGGCCAGTGTACCCGCGGTGATCTGAGCTACCAGATCATTGCCATCGGAATCCAACACACCAGAAGCCGCAGTTGGTCCCGTTGGAGTGCTAGCGACTGCTGCAGTCACCACAGGATTGAGCGGTGCCGCGGCATTTTCGACGGTCTGTGCCGCTTCGTCTACATCCGAGAACTGCAAGAATGCAAGTGCAATCGCGGTCACTCCTAGAGCCGCAGCGGCGGCAATCAGCTTAATTAATTTCATGGGCGATCCGTTACTGGTTTGAATTTGCTCCAGTTGTTGATCCTCAATCGCGATTTTTTCGACGGGTGCCCAGGTGATAGCATCGCTTGGTTCTACGACTTTCGGCGATGCAGCAGGCGGTATTGTTTCAACCTTGTGGCTCAAGCTTTCATCGGTGGGTTCCGGTGTTCCGCCTGAGGCAACAACCTGCAATTTGCGGTGGGGGGAAACACGAATGCTGCCCTTGGCCACGACTGTGTTGACCTGGAAAGAGGGACTGGCCTGTTGGAGCTGGTGGGTGCTCGCCTGATCGTTATTTTTTGTTTTCAACACTGAACTATTCACTTCTTACCCTGCAACACAGGCATGCCCGCAAGGTAAGAACTCCAGTAATTTCGCCTGTATTAATCATTTATTAACGAATCGCTGATTCGCCGTCAACAATTTGAACAGTCCTGAGGTTGCCTTTTCCGACTTGGATCTTCTTTGAGCTGAAGGGCTTGTTTAACAATTTGAAAAATATAAACAAAATATGTCGTGTGCTTACTATTTTCATTGGGGTCTTGATCACGAACGCGGCACGCGCTGACTGTATCTCATCAACCTTGGGCGAGGGGGAACCGGTTCCAGGGTTAGGGTAGAGACTGGTAGAGTGCCTGAACCCAGGTGCAAAACGCTCTCACTTCCTCTCGTTTGCTAGACGGGCCATTGATGACCAAATAGTGGGATCTCCGCTTTGGCAAACGGTAGGGCGTTGGTGCCACAAGCAGGCCCAAATCCAGGTATTGCTGGGCAAAATTCTCCAATACCATGGTGAAGCCTTCTCCCGCAGCGGCGGTTTGAAGCGCAATCAGCGAGGAGTCTACGCGCATCCAATCCACCATAGGAGGCAGGTTCAGTCCATGCATGGCAGAGAGTTTGCTCCAATCCGTTTCTGACCCGAGTATCCGGATCAGCTTAGCGTTCGATAGGTCGCGTGAGGCTATGCTGTGGGAGAGGTGTTCTGCGTACTTTTGATGGCAGACAGGAACGGCCGTTTCATGTCCCAGATGCAGGATCTGCCCTTCTTGCCAATTGCCGAGACCAAATCGAATATCAACATCCAATTTGTCTTCGTCAAAGTGGTCTGCCCAGACAGAGGTGGTAACCTCTAGCTGCACATTTGGGTGTTTTAATTTGAAATCAACTAGTCTTGGGGCCAGTACTAGTGCTGCACAGGAGATCGACGCACGTACACGCACGATGCTATTGCGCTCATTGTCAAAGAGCCCGTTGGTGGCAAGTAGAATGTCTTCAAAGGACTTGCTGATCGTTTGGGCATAGGCTTGCCCTTGGTCAGTCAGGTTCACGCCCCGTGGCAACCGGCGAAATAGCTGTGCGCCGAGATGCTGCTCCAAGTTTCGGATCTGTTGACTGACCGCTGCTGAGGTGAGGTTCAACTCTTCAGCAGCGGCAGCAAAGCTATTGTGTCGCGCGGCCGCCTCAAAAGCCCGCAGCCAGGTCACATGGGGTAGTTTTGGCAAGCTATACTCAATCTGACTAAGGGTAATGGTTGTTTGGCCTTTGTCAGATTAGCCATGGCCTAGCTTTGGGCAAGCGGAAACAACTGAGGTGGCTCATGAGGCACCTCAGTTGTGCCACTGCAGAAGCGGTACTTAGAAATCGACCTCGATGGCGATGCCGGTTTTTACCGCTTGATCGACAACGGCGCTGGCGACCGCCAGATCCTGCAGCCCGACGCCAGTGCCATCGAAAAGGGTCACTTCCTCGTCCGACTGGCGGCCCGGATGCGCCTTGTTGATCACCGCGCCCAGCTGGGCAATATCGCCCTCACCGATCAGCCCCTGGGCGATGGCATGCTGGGCTTCGCCGATCGAAATGGATTGCGCCACCTCATCGGTGAAGACGGTGGCTTTGACCAGCAGCGCCGGATCTACCTCCTGCTTGCCCTTGGTGTCGGTGCCCATGCAGGCAAGATGGGTGCCGGGGCTGACCTGATCCGCGCCGAGGATCGCGTCAAAGGACGAGGTGATCGAGATGAT
Organism: Roseobacter sp. SK209-2-6; assembly: GCF_000169455.1. Classification (GTDB taxonomy): domain Bacteria; phylum Pseudomonadota; class Alphaproteobacteria; order Rhodobacterales; family Rhodobacteraceae; genus Pseudophaeobacter. The sequence goes on from NZ_AAYC01000016.1 coordinate 17,913, forward strand.
CACATCCGCCTCGCGCATGCCGTCCAGCTCGACCGCCTCAAAGGGCAGTCCGGCCTCATCGGCAACCTCCTGCAGGTTCGGCAGCATCTCCGGGTGCAGGTTCCAGCCGATGACCTTTTCAAACTCGCGCTGCTCCAGGGCCGCGCGCAGCTGGAACTTGGCCTGATGGCCGGCACCGATCATGCCGATCACCTTGGCATCCTTGCGGGCCAGGTGGCTGATCGAGACCGAAGAGGCGGCGGCGGTACGCAGGGCGGTCAGCAGGTTGCCGCCCACCATGGCGCTCGCCTTGCCGGTATCGGGGTCAAACAGGAAGACGGTGGACTGGTGGTTGATCAGCCCGCGTTTTTCCAGGTTGTTGGGCCAGTAGCCGCCGGCCTTAAGGCCCAGGGTCTGGCCTGCACGGTCAAAACCGCCTTTGAAGCCATAAAGCGCATCCTCATGGCCGATGGCTTCGCGGATCACCGGGAAGTTATAGGCGTCTTTGGCGGCCATGGCGGCAAAGACCTTTTCGACGGCCGCAAAGGATGCTTCGCGGGTCATCAGCCCGGCAATCTCGCGTTCGGGAACGATATACATCTCTGTGTCTCCTTGGGAGCTCTTGGATCAGCCTGATCTGCCAAAGGGCAGCGGTCGACCCTGGGAGGAAGCGTAAGCGCCCTCCCTTGGGAAGGGGCGGGCGCCGGGGCGAAGTTATTCCCAAAAAGCCGGCGGAGGGCGCCAGGCGCACCTCCGCCAGTCGGGGAAGGGTTACTTAGTAGGCCTTGCCGCGGGCCGAGATCGGCCAGACGCTCTCAACCTTGCCGTTCCGGACGCCGACGTACCAATCGTGCACATTGGCGGTCGGGTCGCAGTGACCGGGCACCAGGCGCAGTTTTTCGCCAACCTTCAGAGCGCCGTTCGGATCAGAGACCACACCGTGCTCGTCCGAGCATTTGATGTATTCCACATCATTGCGCCCGAAGATGAAGGGCAGGCCGCTGTCCACCGACTGCGCCTTGAGGCCTGCGTCCACGATGGCCTTGTCGGCCTTGGCGTGGCTCATCACCTGAGTGAACAGGAAAAAGGCGTTTTCCCATTCGCCCTGGTCGATACGGTTGCCATCCTTGTCCAGGATGCGGCCGTAATCCGCGTCCATGAAGGCATAGGAGCCGCACTGAAGCTCGTTATACACACCCGAGTTCGACTCGAAGTAGTAGGAGCCGGTGCCGCCGCCGGAGACCAGCTCGCATTCGATGCCTTCGCTCTTCAGGCCTTCGACCGCATTGGCCACCTGGGCGATGGCGATGTCCAGCTTCTCTTTGCGGCCTTCGTAGCTGTCGATGTGCTGCATCGCGCCCTGATAGGCCTGGATGCCGGAGAACTTGAGGTTTTCAGCCGCGTTCACCGCCTTGGCGATTTCGACAACGGCTTCGGTGGTGGTGACGCCGCAGCGGCCGGCGCCGCAGTCGATCTCGACGAATACTTCCAGCTCGGTGCCGTGTTTCTGGGCGGCTGCCGAGAGATCCGCCACATTGTCCAGATCGTCAACGCAGACGATGGTCCGGGCGCCGAGCTTGGGCAGGCGGGCTAGGCGGTCGATCTTCTGTACGTCGCGCACCTGGTTGGAGACCAGAACGTCCTTGATGCCGCCGCGGGCAAAGACTTCGGCCTCAGAGACCTTTTGGCAGCAGACGCCAACAGCGCCACCCAGGGTTTCCTGCAGCTTGGCCACATCCACTGATTTATGCATCTTGCCATGCACCCGGTGGCGCATGCCATGGGCCTTGGCGTAGTCGCCCATCTTCTTGATGTTGCGCTCCAGCGCGTCTAGGTCCAGCACCAGTGCCGGGGTCTGGATGTCAGCTTCGTCCATGCCCGGAACGGCGGGCACGTCATAGCCGACTTCGAGCTCGTCGAAATTGATTTGTACGTTCATGTTTCTATTCCCCTTATTAGCTGTTCATCCAGGGCAGCTTGTCGAGATCGACATTGCCGCCAGTGACGATCAGGCCCACGCGTTTGCCCGCGAAGGCGTCTTTGTTTTTCAGAATGGTGGCCAGCGGCACCGCTGAGGAGGGCTCCATCACGATACGCAAGTGTTTCCAGATCAGCTTCATCGCCTCGATGATCTCCGCATCAGACGCGGTGTAGATCTCGCTCACGTGGTTGCTGACAAAGTGCCAGGTCAGCTCTTTCAGCGGCACCAAGAGGCCGTCCGCCACGGTTTTGGGTGCATCATCGGCAATGATGTAGCCGGCCTTGAAGCTGCGGTAGGCATCATCGGCCTGCTCCGGCTCTGCGGCGATTACCTGGATTTCCGGCGCCAGGGTCGAGAGTGTGAGGCAGGTGCCCGAGATCATGCCGCCGCCGCCGATGGGGGCCACAACCATATCGAAGCCATCGCTCTGCTCGACGAACTCTTTGGCGCAGGTGCCTTGGCCCGCGATGACGCGGGGGTCATTATAGGGATGCACAAAATCGCCGCCGGTTTCCGTCTGCACCTTGGCAAAGGTTTCTTCGCGCGACGATGTTGAAGGCTCGCATTCGGTGATGCGCCCGCCGTAGCGGCGAACGGTGTCCTTTTTGGCCTGCGGCGCGGTGCGCGGCATCACCACGTTGCAGGGAATGCCCCGCAACATGGCCGCATAGGAGAGGCAGGAGGCATGGTTGCCCGAGGAGTGCGTCGCCACACCCTTGGCTGCCTGCGCGTCATCCAGGCCAAAGACCGCATTGGCGGCGCCGCGCACCTTAAAAGCGCCCGGCTCCTGGAAGTTTTCACATTTGAAGAACAGCTCCGCCCCAGTGAGCTCATTCAGGAAAGCGGAGGTGCGCACCGGGGTGCGGCGGATATGAGGCTGGATGCGCTCATGCGCCGCCAGCATGTCCTCATAGGTGGGGATATACATTGCGGTATCCTTCATTACGCAGCGACTTTCGAGGCCGAGACCTCGTGGCCGCGGTAGTAATCCTGTGCCGCTGCAACGCCCGAGCCGAGCGGGATATCCAGACCCAGATCGGCCATGACCATCTCAGCGGTTGCAATGCCGGAGAGCGCCATAACGTCGGTCAGGCTGCCCAGGTGGCCGATGCGGAAGACCTTGCCCGCGACCTCACCCAGCCCGGTACCGAATGCGACGCCGTATTTCTCAGCTGCGAGGCTAACGAACCTATTGGCGTCAAAACCCTCAGGTGTGCGGATGGCGCTGACGCTGTTGGAATAGACCTCCGGCGATGCTGCGCAGAGCTCCAGCCCCCAGGCACGGACTGCGGCGCGCACGCCCTCGGCGATGCGGTGGTGGCGGGCAAAGACATTCTCCAGCCCCTCGTCCAAGAGCATGCCGCAGGCCATGTTCAGCCCGTTCAGCAAGCCGACTGAGGGTGTGTAGGGATAGGCGTTAGCGGCATAGCCATTGGCCATGTCTTTGATATCAAAGAAGGTGCGCGGCAGTGTGGCGGTCCCGGACGCCTTCATCGCCTTGGGCGAGAAGCCCACGATGGCAAGGCCCGGCGGCAGCATAAAGCCCTTCTGCGAGCCAGTGACGGCGATATCGACATCCCATTCGTCCATGCGGAAATCCATCGAAGCGATGGAAGAGACGCCATCCACAAACAAAAGCGCCGGGTGGCCGGCTGCATCCAGCGCGCGGCGGACGGCGGCGATGTCGGATTTCACGCCAGTCGCTGTCTCGTTATGGGTGGCCAGAACCGCTTTGATCTCGTGGTTTTTGTCGGCGGTCAGGATTTCCTCGTAGCGGTCCGCGGGCAGGCCTTCACCCCAGGGGGTCTCAACCACCTGCACGTCCAGGCCGTGGCGCTGGCACATGTCGATCCAGCGGTGGCTGAACATGCCGTTGCGTGCCGCCAGGATTTTGTCGCCGGCATTCAGCGTGTTGGTGATCGAGGTTTCCCAGCCGCCGGTGCCGGTGGAGGGGAAGACAAAGATTTCTGCGCTCTCGCTCTTCAGAACCTTCTTCACCCCTGCCAGTGCCGGGTGCAGGATCTGGCCGAACAGCGGCGAACGGTGGTCGAGCGTCGGCATGTCCACCGCCTTGCGCAGCGCTTCGGGCATATTGGTCGGGCCGGGAATGAAAACCGGATTTTGAAAACTCATCTTCGTCTCCTTGAGTCGATAAATCCAATCTAGGCCCCTCCCGCAGGGGAGGACATTTTTTTGAAATTGGATTTGGGATCGGAGCGGGGCGGAAAAATACATATTTGCCAAAGCCTTGTATTTTTCATATTGTGAAAGTGAGTTTCATTGAAAATCAGAGGCATCTTTTGGAATCTCAAGATAATCCCTCAAAATCCCCCCGCCGGGCGCGCGGGCGACCCCGGGACTGGGAGGATAAGACTGCCCAGAACACCATCAAATCGCTGGACCGGGCGATGATGGTGCTGGAGTTTCTGAGCGAGGGGCAGGGCAAGCCGCTGTCGGAGCTGGCACAGGATCTGCAGCAGTCGCCGGCCACGCTTTACCGGGTTCTGACCACGCTGGAGGGACGCGGGCTAGTGGAGTTCGAGACGGAAACCCAGGCCTGGCACATCGGGGCTCAGGCCTTTGTGATCGGCGCGCGCTTTCTGCGCCGAACCAGCCTGGTGGAACGCGCCCGCCCCATTCTGCGGCGGCTGATGGAGCAGACCGGAGAGACCGCAAATCTGGGCGTAGAGAAAGGTGGCATGGTGCTTTTTCTCAGTCAGGTGGAAACCCACGAGAGCATCCGCGCCTTTTTCCCACCAGGCACGCTTTCGCAGATGCATGCCTCAGGTATTGGTAAAGCGCTTTTGGCAGAAATGGAGCCCTCAAGATTGGAGCGTGTACTGAAAGAGCATCCTCTTGCCGAGTTCACGACGCAAACAATTACTGATGCGGGCCATTTGCGGCAGGACCTCTTGCTCATCCAAGATCGAGGTTATGCGATTGACGATGAGGAGAAGAATTTAGGCATGCGCTGCATTGCTGCCCCCATTTTTGACATGCATCAGGAAGCAGTTGCAGGCCTCTCCGTTTCCGGGCCGACCAGTAGAATTTCCAGAGATCATATCAGCGAGATTGGGGCGGTGGTTATTGAAGCAGCAGCCGAGGTTTCCAGCGCCATCGGGGGGCAGGCCTTGCGGCGGTAGGGTAGGTTTGTCCGTGCGATCTAGGAGAACGCCTGGTCCCAGGCTGCCGCTAGGGAAGTTGCCTTGTGGCTGATATTCCCCACTTTCTGAGGAAGTAACGTCCAGTCAGAGAACCAAATCGCTGGGTTTCACACCTGCACAGATGATCTTTGCTGTTCTAGGCTTCCAATTGAAAAGGACGAAAAGCAAAAACAGCTAGTCGAGGACCGCAGCCATGAGCCACGAAAAGACCCAATTCAGGACATGTAACATCTGTGAGGCCATGTGCGGGCTAGTTGTAAGATACAATGACAGCGATGTTGTCTCCATCAAAGCAAATCCCGATGATCCTTTGTCACGCGGACATATTTGCCCTAAGGCGGTTGCACTTCAGGATTTTCGAACCGATCCGGATCGGGTTACACAACCACTGAAAAAGGTCGACGGTGTTTTCCAGCCTGTGAGCTGGGAAGAAGCTTATGATTTTGCGGTGGAACAACTCACAGCGGCGCAGAAAACCCATGGTAAGGACGCTGCTGCAATTTATCTGGGTAATCCCAATGCGCATAAGTTTGGTAATCTTCTGAACCTACCAAAGCTGGTTAAAGCGCTTGGGACCGTGAACCGGTATTCCTCTGCAACTGCGGATCAAATCCCACATCATGTCACGTCGATCCATATGCTTGGGCATCCGATGCTCATTCCAGTTCCCGATGTGGAGCGCACGGATTTTATGCTGATCTTGGGAGGCAACCCTGTTGTCTCCAATGGTTCGATGATGACGGCACCCGGCTTTGGTCGTCGCATGGATGAGATCAAAGCCCGTGGCGGCCGTGTCGTGGTCGTAGACCCTCGCCGGACTGAGACGGCAAAAAAGGCCGGAGAACACCTGCCGATAAGACCAGAGACTGATGCTTACCTCTTGTTGGCGATGATACATGAGGTTTTTGCTTCAGGATTGGTGGACCTTGGTGCGCTAAATGACAATGTAAAAGGGATTGAAGCCCTCCAGGCAGCGGTTTTGCCCTTTACCTGTGAGGTTGCAGCCCAAATGACCGGGCTTGAAGCATCGCAAATTTCGCAACTCGCGCAGGACTTTTCCAAGGCGGGCTCCGCAGTGAGCTATGCTAGAATGGGCGCCTCAACCCAGAGTTTCGGCTCCCTCTGCCAATGGGCCAGCAATGCGCTCAATATTGTTACGGGTAATTTTGACCGAGCTGGTGGTGCGATGTTCACAACACCGGCCCTCGACTATGTTGGTATGACCAGCCGTAAGGGGCAACAGCGGAGTTATCCTGAAAAACGCTCACGCGTTTCTGGGCAGCCCTTGTACAATGGCGAATTCCCAATTTCTGTGATGGCAGAAGAGATGGAGACGCCCGGAGAGGGCCAAATCAAATCCCTGATCACCGTTGCTGGCAACCCGGTGTTGACGGCCCCCAATGGTCAACGGATCGCCAAGGCTTTGGAGGGGTTGGATTTCATGATGTCGATCGATATCCACATCAATGACACCACACGCCATGCAGATTTGATCCTGCCTGCCACCGTCGCCTTGGAAGAGGTGGTCTATGACATGGTCTTTCATAGCTTTGCGGTGCGCAATACTGCGGCCTTTGCTGAAGCTATCTTTGAGCCCCCAAATAACAACCCACAGGAATGGCAGGTGATCGCGCAACTAGCAGCCCGTCTGAGTGGTGCCAACAGTATCGGGCCATCACCCAGGCAGGTGCTGGAGATGCTTCTGCCACAGGGCTTCCACGGCAAGGATGTCTCGGTCGATGGACTGCTGACGGCACCTATAGGAGCTGTGGATCTTGGCCCCTTGGTTCCGAATATTCAGCATCGGCTAGAAACCCCTGATGGACTAATTGATCTGGCGCCGGATGTATTCCTGGAAGATCTGCCTAGGCTGCTTGCCTTTGAACCACAGGAGAATGAAGCGTTTCCGCTTCTTATGATTGGACGCAGGCAAGTACGTAGTCATAACAGTTGGACTCAGAATAGCCAGCGGTTGGTCAAAGGGCGCAATAGATGCACGTTACAGCTGCACCCGAAGGACGCTTATCGTCTGGGTATCTCAGATTCACAAGATGTAGAGGTCGCGAGCAGGGTCGGGGAAATCACCCTGCCTGCTGAGGTCACAGACGAAATGATGCCTGGTGTGGTGTCGATCCCGCAAGGGTGGGGCCAAAGCAATACTACGATGGGGAATGCCACAAGGGAATTAACGGTTTCAATTAATGACCTGACTGATGATAGCCGAATGGACCCAGTTAGCGGCAACGCGGCTTTCAATGGTGTTCCGGTTCGTGTGCAACTGGCTTGAAACCTTTGATTTCTGAAGACAGTGAGCCGGACGACATGCAGCCCGGAAAACTTGTCTCATTTTCCAGGAGCTGTGTTCTAGCTGCAAAAAAGTTTCTAGGAACTCACCGTGCTTGTCTGGACCACTCTTCCAGCAGCGCTTTGGCACTTTCCTTGGAGTGAAGAGACAGAAAGCGCCCGTTTTGATCCGTGGTGACAAGGATTTTTTGTTCCGAAGAGATCGGCAGGAGCAGACATTCCGGCTGTGAAGGAGGCATCTTGGCTGGAAGAGACTGTGTGGCACTGGAGGAAAAGGCGTCTCTCACGGCTTTTAACTGATGGAGCAGGGGTTCCTGACCAGATGTCTCCAATACTGTGTTCTGTATATCGCAGCGCATCCAGCAGTCAGCATGTGCCTGTGCCAAGGCATGAAAACTCTCAATTGGTTGCTGATTTCCAATTCGATCCAGATGAGATGCGAGCATATCAACGCTGCAGCTTCCGGTATTGCTTGGCATAGTGCATGGAGAGCGAGAAATGGTGTAAGGTTGCCCCTTGATCAGCTCCTCCAGACGTTTCAAACGAGTAGCAAAAATCGTAGCAGCTTCTTCCGGATGCTCAGGTTCACCACCAATAATCCCTTCCACATTTTCACCGTTGCAGAGAGCAAAATAGGAAAGTCGGCGCTGCGCGACGCAGAGATCGGCGACAATTTCGTGGTCTATTTGAACGGAGAGATGGCGGGGCAGCACAATTTCGCGAATTTCCTGCAAGATCGTTGCACTCAGAGTGGTGGGGCAAAGCCGTTCTGGAAGAGCACCATTCTTAGGTCCTTCAACAGGTTGGGCAAACTGATGCATGATCCGAAGCAGCTCATTCGGTCCCAGGCTTGTCTGCGACATCTGTGTCAAGGCCGCTTCCGCCATTAGCTAAAGCCCTCAATCTGTGTGATCAGGTTCCGTGCGGCCAGGCTGAGGGCTTCGGTTTCTATGATCTCTTCGCAAACGCATAGAAGTGTGTCATCTGCGTGATCTGAACCCCGAAAGAAAATACGCTTTTCACCCGCTGACAGCATCAAAATCTCTTCGGAGGCGGAAGAATGCTCTTGATTGCCTGCATTCAGCGCCGCATCCAGCAAAAGAAAGCTCTGTTGGGCCTGTAAGCACAAAGCGTCGAGGTATTCCTGAGGGTAGCTTTTGGCACTGCTGCTACGCAAAACCAGGCCGGTCACCAGATCACCATAGGCCGCGAGCTGGCAACCTGGCACCGCGAGCCGGAGTGCATCGAGCTGTTGCGATAGGTCAGGCATTGCTCCTCCACCACTCAGAAGAGTTGAACCGAACGCGTGGTTGCGCAGGATATCTCGTCACCTCAATCATTCACTTTCTCTCAAGTTGGGTTTCCCGTTGCTCTCTCATTGGGCGCCCATTTGAGCGTTCAGCGATCGCAACCCGTCGCGGCGTTATTTTGTGAGACTGTTGATCGAGATTGTGTGTATTGGTTTCATTCCCACCGCAGTGCACCATCTGCTTTTGCTCCAGCCGAAGGATTTCTGCCTCAGGCTTTGTGGAGGTGGGGGAAACCAGGTTTTCGGCTACGGTTTCAGGGCCTTTAGGCGAGTTTTCAATACAGCGAGGCCAGTTCAGAAGTGTGTCGACAAGATGTTCGGCAAAAGCTTCGGCGCCACTGTCTTTCCAAGCCTGCTGATCCTCCTCCGCAGCAATCGCCTGGCTGAGCGAAAGAGGAAAAATCGAATTGAAAGCACCACCGGTTTCTTTCTTCAATCGACGCAAGACACGTTCTCGATCGCGCGTGTTGTGCAGCTTGTCAAAATGCGTGACCAACAAAGTGCTGGGGCCGGTCAGACTATCTGAAATCTGCTCCCAGACGGCCGCTTCTGATTGACGCCAAGCTTGGGTGGCGTGGGTACACCAGATCACGGCATCGACCTCTGGCAGCAAGTTCTGCCAGATGCTGGCAGACATATTCGGGTCCGAGATTCCTGGCATATCAATCAGATCGCAAAGCTCCAGTGCTTCGGATGGTAGTTTCAGGCGAATTAGAGCCGCCTGATCCAAGGGAATGGTTGCAATATCCTCTAGTGCAACCTGGGTTTCGTGACCGTCATGGCCTACGACTCTAGCCTCCTCACTTCCATGAGACATCCAGACCGGCGGCAATCGTGTCGCCGTAACGCGTACTGGGAGTGGCTGTTGCTCTATCAAAAGATTGGAAAGTGTGCTCTTGCCGGCACTGAATTCCCCCATCAGCGCCAGACGGGGTTTGCGCTGCGGGGCTTCGGATTGCAAAGCGGCGTTGGACATAGTGCTTTCCTGTGTCATTCGATAAAGCTTCTTAGGGTCTGCAATGCGCCTTCTGCGGCCTCTCTCTTCTGGGTTTCTGTTTTATCGTGGTAGATATCTCGGAGGTCATCTTTGCTGAGACTTCGGCTACTGATCTCTTCCAAAATGTCCTGCTGTTCAGTTAAGAATTCCTGCAACCTAGTGAGAACTGCTAGGCTTGCTTCAGGGGCCTGCACCATTTTCAACTGCGTTAAAAAATCTTCGGTTTCCCTTTCAATCAACTCCCGGAAGCGCTTTGCAAATGCCTTGTAACCTCGCGTGCGGCGCCACCAAGAAGCCCACCATCCATCGTTAAAATCCAAGGCAATACTCTGCCCCAGCACAATTGGTGACGCAGCAGGCGGGATGGAAGGAATTGCAAGCTGGATACCTTCGACAGCGGGTCCAAAACCTTCGTAGAGAAGCTCTGCAATGTCCTGCACTGCTGCTTCGTAGTGGGTTTCTGCGGTGCTCGTCAGGCCGCTCGACATCACTGAATAAGCTGAGCGAAGCAGCATTCTTAGCCCGGTCGCATCATATTCCCAAGGGGCGTCCTCTCCATTTGTCTCTAAATGTTGGATCAGCGCATGGGTGGCGCGTTCAATGAAAGTCGCATGGGCGCGGTCAACACGTTGCTGAAAGTTTCTTTCGACCTGTATGGTAGCGTTCTTGAGTTCAGCTAGGTGGAAGTCAGACAGTTTTTCAAAGGACAGCAGAATTTCTTCGATACGGCCGGGGTCGCCATGATCTTCCCCCTCTACCTGGACTGCTTCAGCGGCGAAGTGTCCGGTCGCGGCTGTTGCTGCAGAGGAGGCCAAACGTGTAAGCAATGGTTTGCCAAGGTCTTGAACGATACGTTTGGAAATCGCTTTGTTTAACTTCGGTAGTCCTGAAAGCTCCCAGACCATATTCTGTGCAGGTTGCTCCGCGTGAGAGGCAGTCACTGCGGTTTCGGCCCAATTAATAAGCGCATCCGCACTGGCTGTATCCATGTTTTCCAAGGACCCGGTCAGAGCCTTGGTGGCCCAATAGGCGCTGCCAAAGATAATCTCTGCCTTTTCTGGACCGTGGTGTGTCTTCAAGGTTTGGCGGATACTGTCTTCGATCTCGGGTATCTGAGTAGAAGGATCAGCAAGTTCGTCGATCCGGTTGACAAAAATCACGATTTCGCGGGATTTGAGGTTTGAGATCATTCGGATCAAACCCATATCAACCGAGCTCAAGGCCTGACCAGCGGATAAAACGACAATGCAGATGCGACTGTCACGGATCGCCTGGAGGGTGATCTGTTCGCGCATCATAAAGGTATCATTGACGCCGGGCGTATCCCGTAGGCAAAGCCGATGAGGCAGGGTTTTGCTGTTCAGATATAGGTCCGCAGAACGGGTTATATCCGCAAAACTCCCCTGTTCAGCGGGGCCAGTGACAGCCTCAGCCTCAGCCTCAGCCTCAGCCTCAGCCTCAGCCTCATCGAAATCATCCCCAAGACAGATGTAGCGTTCAATCAGATTTTTATCGAAATACCCATAGTCATGCTTTTGACCCATCAAGAGTTCGAACTTCCGGCCTAACCGTCGACGAGACCGGTCTCGCATCTCTTCGATTTGGCTCCGGATCTTGTGTAACTCACCCTCGGCTCCGGCGCGCCCCGCCAATTCGCCAATTCGGCCACCTTTCTCCAGGAGCCTTCCCCATTCCCCTTCGGTCATGAACTGGAAACAGGCCTTTTTCTCGATCTGCCTGTGACCGGCTTCCAAATGCAGAGAGGTGACAACCGAAGTCCAAGGGTTCACATCAGAAGGCAGCAGGTCTGCCCAACCTGCCATTGCATTGACCAAAGAGGTCTTGCCGGCCTTAACCTGACCCAGCAAAGTCACGCTTGGCTCAAACTCTGAAATTTCTGTCTTGAGGCGCAGCAGGCTACGCTGAACCTTTTCTCCGGTCACTTCGGAAAGATCGCTCAAAGCTTCCTCAAGTGTTTGGGCTTGCTGGGCAAAATAGACTAGGGTCTCCAACCCGGCATCCAGATTGGAGGGGCGCGATGAAGCGCAAATGTCGGTGGCCTTTTCGATTTGTGTTTCCATATTCATGGAGGAACCTGCAGTCTTTCGTTATTTTGTGTCTGCCGCCAATGATTTGTGGCGAAAGGGAGGGCTATCTGAGGCTTTCGGTAGAGAGCTCTTTCTTCAGTTGAAACAAGAGCGTAACAGCGTCGATCGCAGCGTTCTCATCCTCTTCCAACTGGCAGAGCAGAAGCATCTCTTCTCCTTCTTGAACCGCCTGTTGCGCGGATGTGGACAGCTCGCTGACCGGCAAATCTTCTATTGAATTGGATAGGTTCTGGATCAGTTGCATGCATTGTTCCAGGACGGGACCCACCTGCGGGCCATCCTTTGCATTTGCCTGCGCCAGCATATCCTCAGCCCCGCTTTGTAGCTGAGCAATCGCATGTGCCAGGCCCGAGGTGACTGATGATTGACGCGGGCGAGTATCACAAATGGGGTCTTGTGGTTGGTCAATTTGTTCAGCGTAGACAGCACCATATTGCTGGACGAACATCTGCGCCTGATCCAAATCTGATGCGCGGCCCAACTCAATCTGATGTTGGACATCTTCCTGCAGTCTCTGACCACCGCTGGAACGCCAGAGATCCGGAGCAGGGGGCAGGGTCTTTTGTGCTGTCAGCCCCTGGATTGCGGCAACTGGATAGACACCCAAAAACTCTTCGGCGGCCGTTGTTTCGGCGGTTTGCAACAAACCCGTCAATGTCCCACGCATGATTTGCCGATCTGCCATCGTGAACACTAAAAAACTGTGGTCTTTGCTCCGGTCAGGCACTGAAGCCCAAAGGGCTTGTTCGTGTGGCAGAAATTCCTGGCTACACCACAATATGACATCTGAGGTCTGAGCAATTCTGTGAAGCGCTGCTTCTTGCTCTTCTCTTTGCCCCAAAAGGGGCAGCTCGCAATAGGTTTGCCACTGAAGATGCGCCTCAGGCAGGAATTGTCGTGCCAGTATAGTGTTTTCAGGCAGGTCTAGATCAGCCAGAACGCCTTGGTACCGCAGATGCTCTCCTTCGGCGGTTTCCACCACAACCTGCGGATGGGTTCCAAAGCACACTTCGACCTGCCAATTTGTCGGCTTTCGTCCAAGCGCCACGTGGCCCAATAGCATATCCATCACGGCGGATTTTCCGGTTTCTGGCAGCCCGGTTACAGCAATACGAACAGGCCGACATAGGCGCTGTAGCAGCTGTGATCCCCAACCCGCGGGTTTAGAAGGGAGATCTCCTTGATCTAATGTGTAGCGCAGTTGTCCCGCAACAGGTTCCAGGTCTTTGTGGTGTAGGCTCATAAGGAAGTTCCCTTCTCTGGTGAGCCGGGGGTGGAATTTGGGAGGTGCTTCACTGAGGCAAGAAGGGTGATGATGCGACGCCCTCTTTGCTGTTGGCTGTGCGAGAGTTTCGTCTTGCGCAAGGCGAGCTCTGCATCAGTTGTTTTTGCGGCGCTCTCAAATGGTTTGATAACGCAGATAGAGATATTGTCTTGTTCAGGCTGGCCCATCGTCTCCAGCTGATGCATCAATGCGGTTCCAATTCGAGCGCTGCTTTGATTGCGCTCCGTGGCCAGCACAGAGGCGATTTCCATTTCGGAGAGTGTGAGCAGCCCATCACTGGCGGCCAGCAAAATATCACCTTCTGCGAGATCGACCGGAACCTGGCGGCAATCCACGCGTGGGACCGGCGTTCCGCTAAGCACAGAGGTGACACAATGACGGTCTGGGTGTTCTGCGGCATCATTCGGGCTCAGCCGACCTTTTGCGACCAAGGCATCGATTTCTGCCGCCATTGAATGGTCTGCGTTCAAGCGGCTCAACTGACCAGACCGGTATAAATAGAGAGGGGAATCTCCAATAGAGATCCAATACAATCGGTTCGAGAACAGGACCGGTGCCAGCAACGTGGCGCCCATCCCCTGGAGCGCTGGGTTGAGTTCGATGTATTCGCTTAGACAGGCATTGGCGCCCGCTGCGGCCTGTAGCAGAGCTCCCTGCAACTCTGCTTCAAGCTGCTTGGAGTCGCCAACCCGAAGTTTTAATTCAGTAAAAACCTCGGTTACTACGATACGACTGGCAATGTCGCCGCCGACATGCCCGCCCATACCATCTGCCAAAACCGCAAATCCAAAGCCGCTTCCGGCCAAGAAATCCGTCGCTAAAGCATCTTCCTGACGCTCGCGGCCGCCAATGTTTATGACCGCCGCCGTATCATATTCGAAATCAACGCTGTGCTGCATGAACTCTGTCACCTGTCGTTGGCAGATCCCACTGGAATTCCGCATCACAAAGGGGAACGAAGCGGAGGGTGGTTTCTCCGATCCGAATTCGATCTCCAGCGGTTAGTTTTTCAGTGCTGAGAACAGGCTGGTTATTCAGCCGCACAAGATTGGCTTTCCCACCATGCCCCACAAAGAAGCTATTCTGCTCTGGGTCAAAGGCCACCGCGGCGTGATTGTCACGGGAGATACTATTGTCGCCGAAATCCAGCCGAAGGGTTTGACCTTCCCCACGCCCGATCACAGTGATGCCGGAATAGAGCGCGAAGGTCGCCCCACGGCCAGGGCCTTCGACGATTGCAAGCCAGCCAACCGGAAACTGGTTGTAGCCCTGTTCTGTTGCCACCTTGTTTTTTGACAGGGGGCTCATTTCTTCGGCCTGGGCGGGGTTGAAACCCAAGAGCCGCGTTTTTACCCGACCAGCACGGCTGGCATTGCGACCGATGGAAGGGGAAGGAACGTCAATTGCAGAGGGTTCTGGCAACTCTGTTGTGAATGATGGGTCTTGGGGAACTCTCTCCGGAATTGGCACGGATCTTGATTCATGAGCGCTTCGTTCGCTACGTCGAGTTTCTACCTGATCCCGATCCACATCCGTCTTGAGCGCGAGCGATTCCGGCGATGCATCTGGTGAGGGCACTTCTATTGAGTGGCGTGCTGGGTCTGCGGCTACAGTGGAGTGTTCGCGCATATTGCTCCTGCGTTTGAACGCGCGATAGGGAGGCTCTGGGTCGGTGTCCGCGTCTTCCAAAATACCTGCAATCGCATCCACGTCTTGCGTGGCTTCAATCGCGTCCTCAGGAGAAGTTAGACCCGCACTGTGATCGGGAAGTTTCGGTCCCGTTGCCGTTGTCTGCACCTCTGACGGTGCCGAATCGGAAGAGGATTCCACTTGGTTGAGGTGATCCAACTCCTTTGTGCGCGCCAGGAAAGCTGCGATGTCATCGTTTTTCTCAGCTGTCGATGGATCCGGGTACAGAACCGCTTTCTTAGTGTCTTCAGTTGGTTCCGTCGGGGATTGGAACTCAGATTTTAGAATACTGAGATCGACCGGTTTTTCCTTGTCGTTTCGCTCCTTAGCGATTTCAAGAGAAACCGGTTCCTGCTCTGTTGTCGGTTCAAGCAAGAAGCTGCGGTCCAAGTTGAATGGGCTGGATTTCTCGTCTTCCGCTGGCGTACTGCGGATCTTGGTTCCATTTTCCTGGGATTCCAGGGCATCTGTTTGGAATTGGTCAACGAAATGCTGCCGGTTCCGCTCACGCTTTTCGCCAATGATATCTTTGATGAATTTCATAGCCGCTTCCTTTAATTCCTAGCCAGCTGCGGGTGACAATCTGTCATCCAAAAATTTTGCGAAGGCGTCCTGTAATGGTTGTGCTTTGCCTGTTGGGAGCTTTGTCTACCGGGACTGGAGCCACATTTGTCTTTGCCTTCGGAGGTGCGCGCTTTGGTTTATCTGTCTGCGCATCTTGATCGTCGAGCCAAGCCTCAAGATCGCCAATTGGCTCTCCGAAAAGGTTGAACATCTGACGCGGACCTTTGGGTTTTTCTTTGGGCTGAACCCAGCTCAATTGTGCTGACCGCGGTAACCCCTGGGTCAAGTCGTCATTGGTTTGAGCGACAAGCGTGGCGATTGTGCTGTTCAGGTCAGCGTCCAGCGCGGGTAGCTCTTGTGTCGCACTGCTCCGTGGTGCTTCGCCAGCCAACTGCGGAGAGGCGAGGGGCTTGGGGGCTACTTCCCTGAGCGCTTCTGTCCATTCGGCCGCGCTTTGAAAACGTACTCCCGGTAAAACAGACATAGCCTTGTCAACAGATGCCAGAAAAGCGGCGGAAAGTGCCCAGTTGCCCTCTTCAAGAGGGGTGCAAGGATCTGGATTTCCGGACAAAATAGCATTCAACCTGTCACGGCTATTGGTCGGCGCCTCACCCGTGATGAGGAAGTAGAGCGTTGCCCCAAGCGAATAGAGGTCGCTTGCGGGGCGTTGTGGCAGGTTTGGATCATATAGTTCGTGAGCGGAGTAGCCATCTTTGACGGCAAACATTGCAGGGAAAACACTGTCTCTGCTGTTCTCGAAGTTACAGGCTGCCCCAAAGTCGACCAACGTGAGGGTCCCTTGGCCATCCAGAAGAAAGTTGTCTGGTGAAATGTCACGATGCAGGATGCCAAGGTCGTGTAGATACCCCAAGGCGCAAAGTGCCTGCTCGAGAATGGAATGAAGCATCTGATCGGAGAGTCGGTTGCTTTGCTCGTCTTGAACCGTTTGCAGATCCAAGCCATCTACGAAATCCATTGCAATATAGGCTGTTTGGTTTTCTTTAAACACCTGATGAACACCAACAACTCCCTGATGTTGGGCCTGAGCCAGAAGATGCGCTTCACGCAGAAAATTACGCAACACATTCCGGCAGGAACGATCGTGCTCTGTTGCTATAGGTTCAACCACCGCTCCAATGCGTGCGCACATTCCAGCTGGAAAACACTCCTTGACGACGACGCGGCGCTCCAGGCTATCCCGCGCTAGGTAGGTTATTCCAAACCCTCCACAGATGAGCGGGCGCTCGATCTGATACTGACCTTGCAACAGCTTAAAACCGCTTGGCAGCTCGCAATCTGATGCTGGCTTTGCAAAATTTGTATCATGAGGCACTGCTTTTTGAATCCTCTGACAACCTGAAACTTGCGAGAAGTTTGTCCTGAACTGTCATGTTGTCGGCGGATTGCGGAGAGTTCACGGCTAGATTCGGGCAAAAAAGGCAAACCTGCCTTATTGCTGCCTCAAATCATCGTAACTAGCTGTTTAAATTGATTTAAAGCGAGTAAAGGACTTGCTCTCAAGTTAGTTAAACTCGTCTCTTTTCAAGAGCTGCTGAAATTCTGAATTTTCTGCCCCCACCGCAACCTGCCTCTTTGCGTGTGCGTATTTAGTTCCGAGAATGCGGCTCGGAATCGCCTCAGCTCTTTCGATCGATCAGGGTTTTCCCAATACTGCTTAAGGCAAAAAGCACTGCGGCGAAGCAAACAATTGTGGGGCCCGTGGGAGTGTCGAGCTGAAAGGACAGATGCAAACCGCCCAATGCGGCTAGAGCGCCAATAACAACCGCCGTTGCTGCCATTGTTTCTGGCGTTTTGGCAAAAGTTCTGGCTGCGGCTGCGGGGATCAATAGCATGGCTGAAATTAACAGTACCCCTACGACTTTGATAGCAACTGCAACAACAAGAGCGAGGCAAATGGTCAGAGCCAACTGCTCTCGCTTGGGATTGATCCCGGCTGCATGGGCGAGATCCTCACTCAGTGTTGCGGTAAGTAAGCTGGACCAACGAAACCAGAGCAGCACAATCACAAGACAGGCACCGCCCCAGATAATCAGCAGATCCATGCGGCTCACTGCAAGGATGTCGCCAAAGAGATAGGCCATAAGGTCAATTCGGACGCCATCCAGAAAAGAAACCGCAACCAGGCCAAAAGCCAGTGCCGAATGGGCCATTACACCAAGAAGTGTGTCCATGGCAAAGCCGCGCCCGCTTAGTGAACTGATCGCAGTCGCCATCAAAAGGGAAACGACAAGAACACCAGCAAAAATAGGGGCTTGAAAAGCAAGGGAGAGAGCGACCCCAAGGATAGAGGCATGGGCGGTTGCATCGCCGAAATAGGCCATGCGTCGCCATATCACAAAGCACCCCAAGGGAGCAGCAGCAAAAGCAACGCCGGTGCCGGCTAACGCGGCGCGGACGAGAAAACTATCTAGCAGAGCAATCATGATCTAACCTCAGCTTGGCCTTCTCTCGGGGCATGGCTGTGATCGTGACCGCAATCATGGTCATGACTATGATTGTGCTCATGTCTGTAAAGAGCAAGTGCGCCTTGGGTCCCGGATCCAAAGAGCGCACGATATTCTGGGGCTGATGCCACTTGTTCGGGCTCACCTTCGCAGCAGATATGGCCATTCAGGCAGATTACCCGGTCGGAAGCTGCCATTACGACATGCAATTCATGGCTTACCATAAGAATGGCGCATCCCAGCGTTTGTCGCAGCTGCTCGATTTGTCGATAAAAGGCAGCGGAGCCCGGTTGATCCAGCCCCTGCGTAGCTTCGTCTAGGATCAGGAGATGCGGGTCACTCAGCAAAGCTCGGGCAAGGAGAACACGCTGAAACTGCCCGCCGGATAGGGCAGACATTTGCCTCTTGCCTAGGTTATCGGCCCCGGCTTGTTTCAAGGCGGACTGCGCGCGCGCGACAGAAACCTTTTGAGGAAGGCTTAGGAATCGCTGGACGGTGATTGGCAGGGTTGGATCAATGTGGAGCTTCTGCGGAACATAGCCAATACGCAACCCGTCTTGGCGTTTGACAACCCCAGTCGAGGGTTTCTGTGCGCCAATGATGCTGCGCAGAAGTGTCGATTTCCCAGACCCATTCGGACCGACAATTGTCACAATTTCGCCGGCGGAAATTTTCAGACTCACACTGGACAACACGGTGTTGCCTCCGTGCGCCACGGAAAGCCGATCAAGGGAAACTAAACTCATGGTTACGTATCAGCCCGACAGCTAGGGCATAGACCCTCTGCCTCTACGACAGTCCGCTCGATCTGAAAGCCAGCTTCACTGGCTGCCTGGTTCAATGCGCCGTTGCGGCTGCCTGACTTTGCCTCAGCGACCGCACTGCAGAGACGGCAGATCATAAACACTGGTGCATGATTTTGCCCGGGATGAGTACAGGCAACGAATGCATTCAAGCGTTCGATCTTATGCGCGAAACCGTTTTTGACCAGAAAATCGAGAGCCCTATAAGCGACCGGTGGCTGTGATCCCAAACCCTCTTCGCGCAAGCGGTCAAGGATCTCATAGGCGCCCAAAGCACGATGCTCTTGCAAGAGGATTTCAAGAACCCGTTTGCGTACAGGCGTAAATTGCAGGCCCAGCTCGCGACAACGGGCGTCAACTGCTGTGATACAGCTGTGGATGCAGTTGTCATGATCATGGCTTTCAAAGCCGATACTCGCCATCGGATTGCGCCTCCGCCCGGTTCTTGCCGATTTTTGAACTTGGCACTTGATATGTAATGTTATGACATCTATCAACCCGCTATGTTATAAAATCACACGGAGAGCCTGATGTTGAAATCCACCGTTTTCGGAGTTTCGGCAAGTTTGACAATTGCCATCGCTGCCCAAGCAGAGGTTCCCCGTGTTGCTACGGATATTGGACCTATCCACGGGTTGGTTTCCCGCGTGATGAAAGATCTGGGTGAGGCAGATGTGATAATCCCGCCAGGGGCTTCTCCTCATAGCTACTCAATGCGCCCATCAGAGGCCCTGGCCCTTTCCAAAGCGGATTTGGTTGTTTGGGTTGGTCCGGCCTTGACCCCTTGGATGGAAGGTACAATAGCAGAACTCGCCAGTAGCGCATCCGTTGTTTCCTTGCTGCAAACGGAAGGGTCCAAAACTCTGTCGTTCCGCGAAGGTGCAACCTTTGGGTCGCATGATCATGACGATCACGATGACCACGCTGATCATGACGATCACGACGACCACGCTGATCATGATGATCACGATGATCACGACGATCACGCTGATCACGACGATCACGCTGATCATGACGACCACGCCGGTCATGATGACCATGCACATGATCATCACGGTATAGATCCACATGCGTGGCTGTCACCTGAGAATGGAAAGCACTGGCTTTCGATCATCGCGAGTGAATTGTCTCACATAGACCCAGAGCACGCAGAACTGTATCAGGCGAACGCCAAGGATGGTATTGCTGAAATCGAAGCTTTGGAGGCAAGGCTTGCACAACAGCTCTTGCCCTTGAAACAGCAGCGGTTCATCGTTTTTCACGATGCCTACCAGTACTTCGAACAGGCTTTTGATCTAGAAGCTGCAGGTGCGATCTCACTTGGGGATGCCTCTGATCCTAGTCCGGCGCGGGTTGCAGAGATCCAGGAAACCGTCAGGGAGCACAGCATTTCCTGCGTCTTTTCAGAACCACAATTCAATCCGGCCCTTGTTGCAACTGTCCTGGAAGGTGTTGATGCCAAAACAGTTGTGATCGATCCGATTGGTGTGGATCTGGAACTTGGTCTGAGTTTTTATACTGCACTTCTCGACAAACTCGGCACCTCGATGGCCTCATGTTTGCAATAGGGTTGTTTTGATCACCCGATAGTAGCAGGGCTAGGCGTGATCAAATCGCCTAGCCCCTTCGTTGCCCTCTTAAGGGTCTAAATTCTGTCTTTGACCAAATGGGTTAAGGTTGCTCCTGTCTCATAGTAGAGACTACGCAACCCAGCGACTGGGAGTTGGTGGTCGCGACTTGTTGGGATTGGTAGGACATCCTTGTTCCCTGTAATCAGCGCTTCTGCCATTGCAGAGCCAAAAACAGTTCCTGGACCGATACCGCGCCCTGAATAGCCAAAGCAGGCCAAACCCTCATCAATTTCCAGGATCTTGGGAAGATACTCTCCAGTCATTGCAATGCGCCCGGACCAAAGGAATTCAAAATCCGGGTCTTTTAAGGCGGGGAAAAGAGTTGAGGTTTTGCGATTTAGCCAGTTGGTATGGATACCGCTGGCGAAATGCTCAAGTGCGCCCATTGCTCCGATCACCAAACGCCCTGCTTGATCCAAGCGCCAGGAAGACATGACTAGGCCTGTGTCCCAGCACCCTTCCAGTCCCGGAAGAATGTACTCCAGCTGAGCGGGAGTAAGGGGTTTTGTGGCGGCCTGGAAAAAATGCACGGGCACAACGCTGGGATTGGCAAATCCTTTGATTGGCCCGGCATAGGCATTGGTCGCCACAATAAGCTTTTTTGCACTCACCCGCCCCCCATTGGCGGTTGTTGCCTGCCATGCTCCCCCATCGCGGGAAAGTGCCACCACGGGGCTGCTGCAGTGCAATCGGGCACCGGTCTGAGCCGCGGCCCGGGCCAGGCCTTTGGCATATCCTAAGGGTTGGATTGTACCAGCGCGCGGATCAAAAAGCGCACCGTGGATTTGATCAGTGCCAACGCGTTTTTGAGCCTCGTCAGCAGGCAAAAGCTCAACCGGTGCCCCGTTGGCGCGCAATTGATTATAGCGCTCTTCCAGATCCCGCATTCCGGCAGAGGCATGGGCGCAATGAAGGGTGCCTTGGCGGGTGGCCTCGCAAGAAATCTTGTGTTTCTCGATCAACCCATAAACAAGATCAGGAGCTGCAGCCAATTCAGTCGAGAGCCGCGAGGCGTGCTCGGTGCCCAGTCGAGCTTCAATTTCGTTTGGGGGCAACCAGAGGCCAGCATTGGCAAGGCCAACATTGCGGCCAGAGCCGCCGTAACCAAATTCCTCGGCCTCCAAGAGGCAAACCTCGGCACCGAGTTCAGCAGCCTTCAAGGCCGCCGAACATCCCGTATAACCACCGCCAATCACCAATAGATCTGCAGTGGTTACACCAGTAAGAGGCTTCGTCGCTACAGTTTCCTGGCAGCTATGCTGCCAGAGACTGCTATCCTGACTAGATGTCAAACTTGATACCCTGTGCCAATGGCAGCTCTCGTGAGTAATTCACGGTATTGGTTTGACGACGCATATAGCCTTTCCAGGCATCAGAGCCGCTTTCCCGTCCGCCGCCGGTTTCTTTTTCCCCTCCAAAGGCGCCACCAATTTCCGCGCCTGATGGGCCAATGTTCACATTTGCAATACCGCAGTCAGATCCTGCTGCCGAGAGGAAATACTCTGTCTCGCGAACATCCGTTGAAAAGATGCAAGAGCTCAACCCCTGTGGCACAGCATTTTGCATCTCAATGGCTTCATCAAGATCACGGTATTTCACCACATAGAGGATTGGTGCAAACGTTTCCTGGTGCATGATTGCGCATTGAGCGGGCATCTCAACAATCGCGGGATGGGCATAAGCCGCATCCGAGTGGCTCTCGACCAGGGCTTGGCCGCCGCCGTGGCAGATGCCACCTTCTGCTTTGGCTTGTGAAATCGCACTTGCCATTGCGTCCAGTGCGTTGCGATCAATCAAAGGGCCAACCATGGTCCCTGGCTCGAGTGGGTCTCCGATCGGCAGGTCTGAGTAGGCTTTCTTGAGGCGCGGAAGCAGTGCCTCGTAGACATCTTCATGCACGATGAGCCGCCGCAGGGAGGTACACCGTTGGCCTGCTGTACCGACGGCTGAAAACACGATTGCGCGCAAAGCCATCTCCAAATCCGCAGATGGTGCGACAATCATGGCATTGTTGCCGCCCAATTCCAGAATGGTGCGACCCAATCTCTGAGACATATCCGCTGCGACCGCTTTGCCCATTGGCACCGAACCCGTTGCGGAAATGATGGCGACATCTGCGGACGCGGTCAGAGCCTGCCCCAGATCGCGTTCACCAACCAAGGTTTGGATGAGGCCCTCTGGCGCGTCGGAACCGAATTCAGCGGTCACTTGATCGCAAATCTTTTGCACAGCGAGTGCCGTAAGCGGTGTCTTCTCTGAAGGTTTCCAGATCACCGGGTCGCCGCATACCAATGCAAGTGCTGCGTTCCAGCACCAGGGCGCAACAGGGAAGTTGAAAGCCGTAATGATGCCGCAGGTCCCCATAGGATGCCAGGTTTCACGCATCGCATGACCCGGCCGCTCTGAGGCGATCGTCAGACCATAGAGTTGCCGTGAAAGACCAACCGCAAAATCGCAGATGTCGATCATCTCCTGAACTTCGCCCAAACCTTCCTGATAGATCTTGCCACACTCCAAAGTGACAAGCCGACCAAGATTTTCCTTCTCGGAACGCAAAGCCTCACCCAAAAGACGCACGAATTCGCCCCGGCGAGGGGCAGGGACCATGCGCCATTGTTTGAAAGCTGCTTTTGCTGTGGCGATGCTGGCTTTTGCATCTTCCGTGTTATGCATTGCGAGGCTTGCAATTTTACTGCCATCAATCGGTGACGTGACAGCGAGAGGGCCGGCATTCAGTTCGGTTTCAGAGAAACCTGAAGCGGATAAAGTTTCTGAAAATGACATCTAGATTTCCTCATCCAATGGCAGAAGCCATGAGTTCTTCACGCAGGCTTGTGCTGTTGGGGTTTCTGTTACATTCTAAATTCGCACTGTTTTGACGAAATTGCACTTGAAACAAAATCCTAAAGATATGAGGTAATATCATATGATCGCGCCTAGGCGGTTTTTGCCTTCGATTCCTTCTCTGCTTGCGCTTGAAGCCTTGGACCGTTTGGGGAGTGCATCGGCTGCGGCAGAGGACCTTTCTCTGACACAAAGTGCGATCAGCCGCCAACTCAAGCAGCTGGAAGAGCAAATGGAAGTCGATTTGATCTGTCGCGAACAGATGCGCTTGCAGCTCACCCCGGCTGGGATCGGTTTTGCCAAGGAAGCGCGCACCATCCTGACGCATTTGGCCCAGGCCTCGGTCAATCTGCGCGCCAATCCAGATGGTGGCAGCCTGAACCTATCGATCCTAGCCTCGTTTGGGTTGCATTGGCTGGCCCCAAGGTTGAAGGATTTCGTTGGTAGTTTTCCTGGGGTCACTGTGAACCTACAAACCCATAAACTGCCTTTCAGCTTTGAAGGTGGGACAGCGCAGGCGGCTATCCATTACGGCAGTCGGGATTGGGCAGGTGTCGATTACTTACCCCTGATGCCTAAGCATGTGCTACCAGTTTGCGCCCCGTCGCTGATGTCAAATGCCGCCGAAGAGGCAGATGAACTGTTACAGTTCCCCCTCTTGCATCTGGAAACCCACCCTGACAGTTGGGAACAGTGGTTTGCCCGTCACGATGTCTCTGCCCAGCGTTTGAAGGGCATGCTGTTTGATCAGTCCTCGGCCATGACCCAAGCGGCGGTTCATGGGCTAGGGATAGCCCTACTACCTGATTTCCTTGCCGAAACGGAAATTGCCGCAGGCCGCCTGATCCTCGCATTAGAAGGCCCGCCCGAAACTCTTGGGGAGTATTTCCTTGTTTGGCCCCCTGAACAGGCAGACTACTACCCACTGATCAAATTCAGAGAGTGGCTGCAGGTGCAAATCCAGGAAGGGGCAACTTAACATGCGTTTGCCGAGCTTGACACATCTGCGTTGTTTTGAAGCTGCCGCAAGGCATCAGAGTTTCACCTCTGCGGGGGAAGAATTGGGACTGACTCAGAGTGCGGTGAGCAAAAAGATCAAGGAGCTGGAAACGGACCTAGGGTTTGACCTCTTCCAACGGGTTGGCCGTGGTGTCGTCCTGACCAGCGCAGGGCAGGGGTTGGCAGCAGATTTGGCGCAAAACCTGGGTGCGCTGCGGAACTCTTTGCAAAAAGCGGTTGCAGCCGGGGCCGGTAAAAGCGCCTTGCGGATTGCAGTGTTGCCGACTTTTGCCAATCGCTGGCTTATCCCACGGCTACCTGATTTCTTTGATCAGCATCCGGAAATAGAACTCAACCTCTTGACCCGGCTGGAACCATTTGACTTTACCCGTGACCCATTTGACCTGGCTATCCACTATGGATTTGACAATTGGCCCGGCGCCCAAATGTCACCGCTATTTGGTGAGCAGATGGTCCCAATTGCCGCGCCCGCGTTTCTGGAGCGCCATGGCCTGACGGACCCTGGGGGATTGCCGCATGTGCCGCTACTGCATCTGGACAGCCGTAGTGACGCTTGGGGCGACTGGTTCAAAAGCGCGGGTATTTCCAGACAGATGCGTCAGGATGGGCGCTATTTTGACCAGTATTCCATGGTCATTGCGGCAACAATTGCGGGGCTTGGTGCCGCAATCGTACCGATTGATATGGTGGCCCAGGAGTTGGAGGCAGGCATTCTTGTCCAAATGCAAGGTCCCGCTCTAGTTTCCAACAAACGGTATTTCTTGGTGCGCCCACATGGGGTCGCTTCCGAACCTGCGCAGCAGTTTGAACTATGGCTGCGCAAACAACTGCGCAATCTAAAGCGATCAGCACATGAAGAAATGGAATGAGTGCTTTCCTATCCAGCTGTTTTGTCGCGCACCCACTCCTTCTAACATAGAGGTGTCATTCCCCACGCACCCGTAGGAGTAGCGCCGTGTCGCGTTTCAGAAAAGCCAGCAGAATTGAAACCATTCAGGTCTCCGAGATCCTTCAAATCGGCGCCAGAGCGGCAGAGCTGCGCAAGCAAGGTCGCTCCGTCATTGTCCTTGGCGCGGGTGAGCCTGATTTCGACACGCCGGATCACATTAAGGAAGCCAGCATCGAAGCTATTTGGGCTGGTGAGACAAAGTACACTCCCTTGGGTGGCACTTTGGAGCTGAAATATGCAATCCAGAAGAAGTTTAGCCGTGATCACGCTTTGGACTATGCGCTGGATGAGATTATCGTTTCCGCCGGCGCGAAACAGATCCTCTACAACGCCTTTATGGCAAGTCTGGAGCCGGGGGATGAAGTGATCGTGCCCACACCGTTCTGGGCATCCTATGTTGATATTGTTGCCTTGGCGGGTGGGAAGCCTGTTCTTCTTCCCTGCTCCGAAGAGAACGGCTTTCGACTAACGGCAGGCCAGTTAGAAAGCGCGATCACTCCCAGGACCCGTTGGGTGCTTTTCAACTCCCCATCCAACCCTTCGGGTGCGGCCTATAGTGCGGCGGATTACACGCCTTTGCTGGAGGTTTTGAAGGCGCACCCCGATGTTTGGATCATGGCTGATGATATGTATGAGCACATGACATACGATGGGTTTGAGTTTGCGACCCCGGCCTCGGTAATGCCAGAGCTGAAGTGCCGTTGCCTGACCATAAATGGCGTTTCAAAAGCCTATGCCATGACCGGCTGGCGCATTGGTTATGCTGGCGGTCCCAAAGAGCTCATTTCAGCTATGGCGGTCATCCAGGGGCAGTCGACCTCCTGCGCGTCCTCAGTTTCGCAAGCGGCGGCCACTGCGGCGCTGAACGGGCCTCAGGATTTTCTGAACACACGTCGAGCGAGTTTTAAGAAGAGGCGCGATCTGGTTGTCGAAGGGCTGAACAAGATCCCGGGTCTGTCTTGCCCCAACCCAGAGGGAGCATTTTACACCTTTGCGAGCTGTTCTGGTTTGATCGGGAAAACAACACCTGCGGGGGCAGTTCTCAATAGCGATGCAGATTTTTGCACCTATGTGCTGGAAGCACAGGATGTGGCGATCGTGCCAGGTCGCACCTTTGGCCTCTCACCGTTTTTCAGGATCTCCTATGCGACCTCGGAAGCAGAACTAGAGGAAGCACTGAGCCGGATTGCCAAAGCAGTTGCAGCACTGGAGTAGCTTGTCCGCCACTTGAGCGCCTTTATCGAATTGCAAACCCTACCCAACCGCTCCAAAGATACGTGACGAAGCGGAAAGGGGTGAACATGAAGCGCAACGATCTGAAACCAGCGACCATAGCAGCGCAGGCCGCAGGAGCTATTGATCCTGCGAGTGGAGGCGTTGTTCCACCTATCCAACCTTCGACAACTTATGTCCGTGATCGGGACTATGAGCTTGTCAACTCCGACAATGTCTATCTGCGTTCTCACAATGAACCGGTACGACTGGGAGAGGCGATCCTATCAGAGTTAGAAGGGGCCGAAGCAACTCAACTCTTCCCTTCAGGTATGGCGGCAATCGCTGCGGTTTTTAGAACTGTGCCAAACCGTGGCCGCGTCATCGTTCAATCTGGGATCTACTGGGGGACAACCAAGTGGATTCGTGATTTCTGCACCCGCCGTGACATCACATTGGTTGAAGTGGAAGCCAGTGATGCTGCCCTCTTGCGCCGAGCCTGCGCGGAAGCTCCCGCCCAGTTGGTATTTGTAGAAACCCCCTCCAATCCCTGGCTTAAAACCGTTGATATTCACGCCGCGCGAGAATCTGCTGATCTCTCTGATGCCACACTTGTGGTTGACAGTACCGCAGCGACCCCTTTGCTTTCTAAGCCTTTGGCCTTGGGCGCAGACATCGTGATGCATTCTGCGACCAAAGCTATCAATGGCCACTCCGACGTTCTGGGCGGCGTGCTAAGCACGCGCAATAAGACCAGCCCGGTTTGGGAGGCAATCTGTATTGATCGCAACGAAGCAGGGGCCGTCATGGGGCCCTTTGAAGCTTGGCTCTTGGTGCGTGGGATGCGCACGCTTCCATTGCGCGTGGAACGTATGTCCAGAAATGCGATGAAAATTGCTGAACATCTGGCCCAGCACCCTCATGTCGAGCAGGTGTTTTACCCTGGCCTCCCTTCGCATCCCGGTTTCGAATTGGCCCAGGCACAGATGCAGGGCGGCTATGGTTTCCTGCTTTCTGTTCTGGTGCGAGGCGGACGAGAAGCCGCTCTCGCAACAGCAGGCCGGTTGAACCTGTTCCATCGCGCAACTTCACTCGGTGGGGTTGAAAGCCTGGTCGAGCATCGCCACACCATCGAACCCGATACCGGCATCCCTGAAAATCTTCTACGGCTTTCCATTGGCATCGAAGATGTCGATGATCTGATCGCCGACCTTAACCAAGCCCTTTTGGGGTAACGGGTTCAGATGAACCCTGGATAGGGCTGCCTAAGCACAACAGAGGACATCATTGTCGTAAGTGTTGTGAGGTCAAAGACCGGCAGGCCTATCTCCTGTTGTAGACGATGCGCATAGGGCGGTAGATCGGTGCATTCGAGCACAATCGCACCGATCTCTGATTGCCGTTGCAGCATGTTCTTCGCCGCTACAAGAAGCTCTGCTTCAACTTTGGACAGATCCATTGCAGTTCGTTCATTGCGCAGGATGACACTGGCAAACTCCTCTGTATCGTCGAGACCCTGCACTTCGGTTGGGACTGTTTCAGCTCCAACCCCTTTTAGATGCGCAGGGGTCAGACTGCTGGCAGAAGCAGTGATGACACCAACTGGTTTGCCGGTCATCTGAAAGGCCATTGGCACCTGCACCAAGGAAGAAACAAAAACCGGGATAGATACCGCCGCTGCAATGTCCTGCTGAAAAATGGCGAGGAAGCCACAGGAACCGGTTATGGCGCGCACCCCTTTGGCTTCCAGGCGCTGTGCCGCCTCGATCAGGCGTGTTTTCATTTCCCTTGTTGGGTTCCCCAGCAGCGCTGGCACAGTAATCCCATCCAGCATCTCATACATCACCGCGAAGGGTAGGCTTGAGGGGTTTTTGATATGGCCTGGCGGTTTTGGGAAATAGCTCTCCAGAGATAGAACACCAATGGTGACGCCACAGATGTTTTGCCCGCCTGGGTGAATAGTCATATGCAGGATCCTTTAGAATCTCAGAGGGTTGAACGGGGTGAGATCCAGGTTGGCTGAGGTGTTTGAGGCAATGTCCGCCACCAGCCGCCCTGTCTTGGGGGCCATCATCAACCCGTAGTGGCTATGGCCAAAAGCTGCGATCAGATCCGGGAAACCCGGGATCTCGCCTATGCAGGGAAGACTATCTGGCAAGCTTGGCCGCTGTCCCGACCAGGTGGAGAACTGCCCGGATTGAAGATCTGGAAGCATCCCGGAGGCAAGCCGGACCAGGCCCTCCAACCGCTTTTGGTTGATGGGGGCATCAAGCCCGGCAAATTCGGCGGTCCCGGCAACACGCAGCCCTTCCTCCATGGAGGAGGCGACAAATTTCATGTCCATATCCATCACTGAATGATTGAGGGAGACCCCCGGGGCGGTGAAGGAGACGTGGTAACCGCGCTCTGCCTGCATCGGGATTTTGATACCCAGAGGTTTCAGAAGCTCGGCGGACCAGACTCCCATTGCCAGAACCAGTTTGGGTGTCCAGCCGCTATGTTCAAGGCCGTTGTAAAGCCAGCCGCCGTTTTGATGCGGCAGGATTGCCTTGATGGAAAGGCGCTGAAAGAGCCCGCCCTGCTTTTGAAACTTCGCAGCCAGGACGGTTCCCAAACGCCCGGGCGACAGGCACCGGGCCTGGCCCTTGATCAGCAAGGCGGCTTGAAACTCTGCCGAAAGGGCGGGCTCAAGCCGGTGCAGTTCTTCGGCGCCAATCCGTTCGATATCGGCACCTTTGTCCCTCCGCATTAAGTAATCTGTGCTGTCCGGGTCTGCCTCTGCCGGGTTGCGGAACGCATGCACATAATAGCTGTTGCGGATGATCTCTTCTTCGCCTGTGCCTTGAAGATGCTGGCGGTAGAGTGCGATGCAATCCCGGTTTAGCAGGTCCATGGCCTCCGAAATCGGGCCGATCCGGGTGCTGCGCCCTTCGTAAAGAAAACGCAGCCCCCAGCCTGCGACCTGGGGCAGGTAGCTGGGTTTGATAGTGACCGGCCCAAGCGGATCCAACAGCCAGCCGGGCACCTTTTTCCAAAGCCCGGGCATGGATTGCGGTACAACGGACCAGGGAGAGATGATTCCGGCATTGCCAAAGGAAGTGGCCTGCCCGGGATCGTCGCGATCTATCAGATGAACCCGCAATCCTTTCTCCTGCAGAGCCAGGGCTGTGCAGAGGCCGACAATGCCGGCCCCCAGAACAGTGACATCGGGCTCATTGCTGCTCATGCCAGGGCCTTGCTGTTGCGCTGCTGGAGCATCTGCTGCGCCAGGGCAGGGGCCATTATCAGCAGGGCTGCGGCATCAGAGCCAAGGCTTGGTGCCACCAGCAACAGCCCGCCGATGGCCATCAGGAGGCGCCAGACCCCGTGCAGCGGCGCCAGGAAATAGGCCGAAACAGAAGTCGCGATGGCAAAGACCCCAAGGGCACAGGTCACGCTCACCTGGAGGAAGCTCAGCAGTGTGAAATGCTCTGGCAGCACGATTAGCATGGTTGGTGCGTAGACAAAGACCATCGGTACCATCAGTTTGCCTAAGCCTAGGGTGAAGGCACTGATCCCAGTGCGGAAGGGATTGGCCCCGGCGATACCGGCCGCGGCATAGGCCGAGGCACAGACCGGCGGAGTGATCTCGGAAATCACACCATAGTAGAGCACGAACATGTGGGTCGCGAGCGCAGGGACCCCCAGCTGTGCCAGTGCGGGCTGCGCCACGGCCACCAGCATGATGTAGAGGGCCGTGGTCGGCAGGCCAGCCCCCATCAGAATGCAGGCGATGGCGATCAGCACCAGCGACAGGAACTGCTGGATCGAGGCCTGGGCAAAGACATCAAGCGAGGTCCACTCCAAGAGAGGAGCCAGGGCTGCGGCCATATCTGCAGCACCGCCAGTCACCATAAAGCCAAGGCGGAAGCCAACGCCGGTGGTGTTGATCACGCCCACGACGATGCCGACAGCTGCGGAGGCGGCGCCAACAGCCAGCGCATATTGCACACCGACATGGAAGCTGTCGAAAAGATCCCGGAAGCTCTGCCTTTCGTTCCTGTGAATACAGCCAATCAGGGTCAATGCTGCAAGCATGCCCGCCATCACGGGCGTATAGCCCTCACCGGAATAGGGGGAGGCCTTCCAGAAGATGAAGCCAAGCAGGGCGAAGGGAATGATCATCGTTGCAGGCTTGCTGAAAGCGCAGAAACCGACGACGACGCAGAGGCTGAGCCCGATGAAGGCGGCCATATTGGGCGAGTAGCCGGAAAACAGCACAAGGAGCAGAGCGATCAGCGGGATGATTGTGTACCAGCCGTCTTTCCACACAGCCAGAACCTGGGGCAACTGATCCTTGGGGTAGGCATTCAGACCCAGGCGCTTGGCGGTGAAATGCACGATCGAAAGCACACCGATATAGTGCATCAAGGCCGGCACAATCGCGGCGATGACGATGGTGGTGTAGGGCACCTCGAGGTACTCGGCCATCAGGAAAGAGGCCGCCCCCATGATCGGCGGAGTAATTTGGCCCCCGGCCGATGCGGCAGCTTCGACACCACCCGCAAAATGCGCCGGATAGCCCAGGCGTTTCATATTGGGGATGGTCAGCGATCCGGTGGAGACCGTGTTAGCGATGGAGCTGCCCGAAATAGTGCCGAAGAAGGCGGAAGAGACCACGGAAACCTTTGCAGGTCCGCCGGTATAGCGCCCTGCCAGGATCATGGCGTTGTCGACAAAAAACTGCCCCAGCCCCATGCGCTGCGCCACAACGCCGAACAAGACAAAGTGGAAGACAACCGTCGAAACCACCCAGAGGGTCACACCGAAAATTCCCTCGGAGGGGAAATACATATTGTTGACGAACTGCTGCCAGTTGACGCCTGGGTGTTTGAGGATCTGCGCGGGCATATAAGGGCCGAACAGCGCGTAGATCATGAACACAAGGATGATCAGCGGCAGCACAAAGCCAATTGTGCGCCGGGCGATCTCCAGCACGGTCAAGATCAGCATGGTTCCGAAGAATACGTCAAGGCCGGAGGGATTTCCCTGCCGCAGGGCCTGCTCAGGGATGTCAAAGCCGAGGCCGCTGAATCCGCGCCAGCTGAGCCAAAGGAACAGGGCTGCAACAATGCCCAGCCCGGCCAAGGCCCAGTCATAAAGCGGCACGTTACCGGGGCGCAAAACACTGGGGCCGCGCCATTCCAGGCTGCGCGCCGAGCGGATAAGCGGGAAGCCCACAAAGATAAAGAGGAACAGCCCGGCGAGATGAATGCCCATGTGAACATGGTCCACAGGAGTGCCAAACCCAGCGGTCCAGAGGTGATAGAGGGCAAAAACGATGCTCGCCCAATAGAGAGGACCCGTTAGCCTGGGGCCGTTGTCGCGCGTATTCAGGGCGGAGTCGTATTTTTTCTCCAGCTCCTCAAGCGCTTTGTTATCAAGATGCGAATTCACGGACATTGAGGCAGGCCTTTCGGGCAACTTCACGTCAGTCCGCGCCAGGAGGCGGACAAGAAGCTTTGTTTCAGCAGAATGGTGGCTCAGCAGAAAAAACAGGCGGCAGGTCACGCAACCAGCCGCCCATTGCTGTGGTTTGCTTACTTCAGCATTCCAATTTCACGATAGAAACGCTCTGCACCTGGATGCAAAGGCACACCGATACCTTCAATCCCCTCCAAAGCAGTTTCAAGCGTGATTGCTTTGCCTTTTGGATGGCCATTGTCCAAAAGTTTGCGTGCGGTATCTGACCACATCGCTTTGGTGATCTCATAGATCAGATCGTCGCTCATATTGGCATTGGTGACCAGCATGCCGGAGACTGCCACGGTATTCACGTCATACTCGACACCTGGATAAGTGCCTGCAGGAATAGTCGATGGGATGTAATATGGCACGGTGGTATTGGCCATTTTGACCTCTTCCGCCGTCCAATTGTGCAGCTCCATGCCTTTGGTGTTGTCTAGCTGGATCATCGCAGCGACTGGGGTGCCTGCCGCATAGAAATAGGCATCAAGCTGGCCGTCGGCGATACGCTCTGCGCTCTGGCTGTTGTTCAGTTCTGCTTCATCAATATTGTCACGATTGACGCCGTGATCACCCAGGATCAACTCAACCGCGATCTGAGTGCCAGAACCCGCCTGCGCGATACCCACGCGCTTGCCTTTGAGGCTAGCCAAGCTATCGAGCTTATGACCCTCGGGCAGCACTAGGTGGAGGTCTTCTGGGTAGAGGTTTGCGATGACGCGTAGATCCGGCTTTGCGTTGCCCTCGAACTTACCTTTGCCGTGATAAGCAAAATGCAGCGTGGCGGCCCCGGAAAGACCTGCCTCCATCTGGCCGGCCTGAATGGCATTCACGTTATGGGCAGAGGCATTGGTCGACTGCGCCATGGCTACCAGACCAGGCACGCCGCAGTTTCCACCTTCGCCGCAGGCACGGGATCCGGGCGGGTTGGAAATAGCATTGGCAATAATCCCGCCGATCGGGAAGTATGTTCCGCCAGCCCCGCCGGTGCCGATGCGGAAGAAGGTCATGTCCTGTGCCGCGGCCATGCCGGTCAGCATAGTGCAGGCCAGCGCTGCACCGGTGAGTTTGTTAAATAGTCCCATTTACTCTTCCCTTGTCTGTGCGCCGGGAGACTTGCTTCTCCTCCGCTCCGGCGGCGCTGATGATTATGAAAAGCTATGATAGGTCAGTGATATATAAATACAAATTTGAAATATTACTGTATCAATAGATTTGTTTTATATTAATGGTGACCCATGAACAGTCAGCAGCTCATTGTGTTCCGGGAGGTCATGAAGACCGGCTCTGTCAGCCAGGCGGCCCGGAATCTGCATCGCACCCAGCCAGCCGTCAGCGCTTCCATCCGCACGCTGGAGGTCGATCTGGGCTTGCCGCTCTTCCTGCGCGAGGGCCGCCGCATGGTGCCAGTGCCAGAAGCGCACTACCTGATGCAGGAGGCGACCGAAATCCTCGCCCGTCTGCAGACGGCACGCCAAAACCTGAGCAATATGCGCGACAGAACCAAGGGCAGTTTGCGCATCGTGGCGATGCCGGGCCCCTCCAGCACCCTGCTGCCGGTCTTTGTCAGCCGGTTCATCGACAGCAACGAGGATATTGCTGTGACGCTGGCGACGCGCAGTTCACCGCAGGTGCGCAGCTTGATTGCTGCGCAAAGCTTTGACATCGGCTTTAGCGATATCTCTGGCGCGCCCGAAGCAAAGGATGATTACAACAGTGAGGCGATCGAGTGCCTTTCGGTCTGTGCCTTGCCCGCCGGGCATCCTCTGGCTGACCGGGAAACGGTTGATGCCAAGGACCTGAGCGGTGTTCCCATGGGGGCGCTACAGCCTGAGCATTCTACCTTCAAAGAAACCCAGCGAGCCTTCCGGCAGGCCGGGGCGAACTTCAACTTGAGGATCGAAGCCCAGTATTTCCTGCCGCTGTTTCATTTTGTCGAGAAGGGGCAGATTTGCGCTGTGGTGGATGTCCTGAGCGCCGCGAGTTACATCCAGACCCAGAGCAATCCGCCGCCGGTGGTTTTCCGTCCGTTCCGCCCTGAAGTGCCTTTCAGCTATGCGGTTCTCACGCCGCACGAACGGCCGCTGTCGCAGCTGACGGCGGAGTTCTACCGCCTTTGGTGCGACTGGGTGCGGCAAACCATTCTGCGGTTCCCGGAGCCGGTGCCAATGCCAAAGCGGAGCAGGAGCCAAAGCTGAGTGGCTCAGGCCGAGAGTTTCCGGCGTTTGGAGGCACGCTCCTCGCGCATCTGCTGCTCTTGTCCCTGCCGGAAGGAATCTTCAACAAAATCCATATGCGACCGGGCGGCGGCCTCGGCGCGCGCAGGGTCGCCATCAATGATGGATTGGGCGATTTCCTTGTGTTGCTCCAACAGCTTTTCGCCGGTGCCGTCCATGGTGCGCAGGAACTGACGGTTGTAGAACACGCCCTGGCGGGTCAGGTCGTAGACCGAGGCCATCATGTGGATCAGCGTGGTGTTTTGGCTGGCGTCGACAACGGCGACGTGGAGCTTCAGATCTGCCTCCTGACTGGCCTCGGCGTCATCTTCTTCCCAGGCGCGCTGCATCTCGCCAATAATGTCTATCAACCGCTCCTTGTCTGACTGCGTGGCGCGTTCCGCTGCCAGGCGGGAGGCAAAAGCCTCCTGTTCGCGCCGGTATTCAAGGTAGTCATAGAAGGCACGGCCGTAACGCGCATAAAGAGACAATAGTGCAGGCGACATGGCGCGGCCGGTGAGCGAGGCGATAAAGCTGCCCTCCCCGTGGCGCACCTTGATAAGCCCGCGGTCTTCCAGCGTTTGCAGGGCCTCACGCAGTTTGGGCCGGGAGACGCCAAGCGCCTCTGCAAGCTCGCGTTCAGAGGGCAATTTGCGGCCCTCTTTCAGAATGCCGTCCACGATCATTGTCTCGATCTGCTCGACGACAGCCTCGGCAATTGATTCGTGACCTACCGGGTCAAAAGGGCTGGTATCATTCACGCTTCACCTCGTTCCCTTCGCTGAGCAACTATGTTGGGTTGTCTTTTTAGTTTACCACCGTATTGAGCTTTTTCAAGGGCCTGTACCCAGAAATACGGAGGTGTGTGCCTCCTGTTACCCGTTAAAAATAAAAGGAAAAGGGAAAAGCTCTTGAAAATATGGCTGCAAATAGCCGACTCGGGACGGGTTCTACCAAGCGGGTCAGAGTGTCTCAGTGGTAAATAAAATTATTGACTGAAATTTGTGGTCAATAATATTTACCAAACAAGCTGTGCAAACGGCGTGACCTGCAGCCGTAGGAGCGGCTGATGTGCTTTTGGAGGAGACACCATGAAAAAGACCCTGACCTCATTGGCCCTGGCGGCCTCTTTGATGACCGCTGCAGCGGTTGAAGCCGGCGACAAGCTGTTGCTGAAAACCCCGATCGCCTTTTCGACCTCGCTTCCTGGCCTCGGCTCGCCGATCCCGCGTGTGGCGGAACAGCTGGGCCTGATGTCCGGCGGCACCCTCAAAATGAAGGTCTATGAGCCTGGCAAACTGGTGCCACCCTTTGAGATCTTAGACGCGGTGTCTTCCGGCAAGATCAACTCCGGCTACACAACGGCGGGTTACTGGGCCGGCAAAATCCCGGCCGCGCCACTGTTCTCAGCTGTACCCTTTGGCCCGGAAGCAGGCGAATACATGGCTTGGCTCTACTATGGCAACGGCCTGACCCTGTACCAAGAGATGTATGACCAGGCCGGCTTCAACGTCAAAGTCCTGCCCTGCGCGGTCATCGCCCCGGAAACCTCTGGCTGGTTTGCCAAGGAAATCAATGCGCCGGCAGACCTCGAAGGCCTGAAGATGCGCTTCTTCGGTCTTGGCGGCAAGGTGATGCAGAAACTGGGCGTTGCGACCTCGCTGCTGCCCGGCGGTGAGATCTTCCCGGCACTGGAGAAGGGCGCGATCGATGCGACCGAATTCTCCATGCCAGCGATTGATGCCCGCCTCGGCTTCCACAAGCTGGTAAAGTTCAACTACTTCCCCGGCTGGCACCAGCAGGCCACCGTGTTTGAGCTGCTGGTCAACAAGGATGTCTGGAATGGCGCCAGCGAGCAGCACCGCGCCATCATCGAAAACGCCTGCAAGGCCTCGATGACCGATAGTTTTGCCGAAGGCGAAGCGATCCAGCACGCCGCGCTGATCGACAATGTTGAAAACAATGATGTGCAGATCAAGCAATGGAACCAGGAGATGCTGGATACCTTCCGCGCCACCTGGAACGAGGTGGCAGAAGAAGAAGCCGCAAATGACACCTTCTTTGCCAAAGTCCTGGGAGACATGAACGGCTTCCGCGACGGATACGCCATCTGGAAGGAAAACGCATTCCTCCCGCGTAAATAGCCCCTTCCGGAATATTCCGGGGCGGCTCTTCTTTCCTCGCCGCCCCGGCATTTCCAGCCATGTGATTTTCACAGATTTCAGAACCTAATGCCCCGCGGGATTGCCCCCGCGCCCAACCACCCGTGCCACGACCCGGGTGAGACCAGCGTCCTGAGGAGGAGCCGATGGCCAGCAATCTTTCCCAAAGTCAAAACACCCGCGGCAATGACGATCCCGTAGATGTCTATGAGCATATCCTCGAGCATGAGGACCAGGACACGCA
This sequence comes from Roseobacter sp. SK209-2-6, assembly GCF_000169455.1. GTDB lineage: Bacteria > Pseudomonadota > Alphaproteobacteria > Rhodobacterales > Rhodobacteraceae > Pseudophaeobacter. Next base: position 54,344 of record NZ_AAYC01000016.1, read on the forward strand.
GGGTGTTGCGGTTGCGCTTGACCGCGTGATCAAAGGCATCGGCTGGCTGGTCATGTGGGCAAACCTGCTGCTGGTTCTGGCCATCGTTTCGCAGGTCTCCATGCGTTATCTGCTCAACCAGAACTACCCCAAACTGGATGAGATCCAGTGGCATTTCTATGGGCTGGTGACCATGATCGGCATTTCTTATGCCCTGGTGACCGACAGCCATGTGCGGGTGGACCTGCTTTATATGCAGCTGAGCCGGCGGGCGCAGCGGGTGATCGAGGTCATCGGTATCCTGACGCTGCTGGTGCCCTTTATCTATCTGATGGTCGATCAGGGCTATGACTATTTCTACGAAAGCTGGCGGGTGGGCGAGCGTTCGGACAGCCCCACTGGCCTGCCGGCCCGCTGGGCCTTGAAAGCGGTCATACCAATTAGTTTTGCCCTTTTGGCCCTGGCGGCTCTGGCGCGGATGCTGCACGATATCCACGCGCTGTTTGCCAAGGGCAGCGCAGAGCGCGAAGGCAAGGATCTGCGTCTGATCCTTTGGGCTCTGGTGGGTTTTGCGGTGGTGGCAACTGCACTTACTTTCCTGGTCGAAACCACCGAGGAAAAGCTCGTCATCGCGATGTTCCTCACCTTTATCGGCCTGCTGTTCACCGGTTTCCCCGTTGCCTGGACGCTGGCCGGAGTAGGTGTTGCTTACTGCGGCCTGGCTTATCTCTTTGACAACGACCTGATGCTTTGGACGGGGCTGGAAAGCACCTTTACCGGGCTTGACTACCTGACCCTTGGCGCCGTGGTGAACCGGGTCTATGCCACCATGTCCAATGCGGTGCTGGTGGCGCTGCCGATGTTCATCTTCATGGGACTGATGCTGGATGAAAGCGGCGTGGCAGAGCGGCTGATGACCTCGATGCAGCGGCTTTTCGGCACCGTGCGAGGCGGGCTGGCCATCACGGTTACTATGATCGGCATCATCCTGGCCGCTTCCACCGGTATTATCGGAGCATCCGTTGTCCTCTTGGGCGTGCTGTCGCTGCCCTCGATGATGGAGCAGAAATACAGCCCCTCGCTGGCGGCCGGTGTTGTTTCGGCCAGCGGCACCCTGGGGATCCTCATTCCTCCCTCAATCATGCTGGTGATCATGGCGGATCAGATGGCGCTTTCTGTCGGCGACCTCTTTATGGCGGCGGTATTTCCTGGCGTTATCATTGGCGGGCTGTACCTCACTTATATCTTTGTCATCGCGCTGATAAAACGTGATGTGGCACCGGTGCCGGAGGGGGCCAGGCGTCCCGACTGGGCCGCAGTCAAAGATGTCTTGGTCGCGGTTCTGCCTACTCTAGCGCTTATTCTGGCTGTTCTGGGGTCGATCTTTGCGGGCCTCACCACACCTACCGAAGCCTCTGGCGTGGGTGCTCTGGGCGCAACTCTGCTGGCGCTCGGCTACCGGAAACTGACATTTGCGAAACTGGTCAACGTGCTGAAGGCCACCTTCAACACCACCGCCTATATCTTTGCCATCTTCCTCGGCGCGACGGTCTTTTCCTACGTGCTGCGTGAACTTGGCGGCGACGCTTTGATCGAAGACATGATCCACGGCACCGGCCTTGGCCCCAACGGCACGGTCTTTATCATCCTGTTTATCGTCTTCCTTTTGGGCTTTGTGCTGGACTGGATTGAGATCACCTTGATCGTGCTGCCGCTGATGCGCCCTATCGTCAACGGTCTGGGTCTGGATATTCCTGGCTTTGGCGCCATTGACGAGCCCGCGCTGGTTTGGTTTGTGATCCTGGTGGCCGTCACGCTGCAAACCAGTTTCCTGACTCCTCCTGTCGGGTTTGCCTTGTTCTACCTGAAGGGCGTTTGTCCGCCGGAGATCCGCCTGACCGATATCTACAAAGGCATCATTCCCTTTGTCATTCTGCAGCTCACCGGATTGCTCTTTGTCTTCCTCTGGCCTGCGCTTGCAACCTGGCTCCCTTCGGTGGCTTATTAGGAAATAGCGGAGGCCGTCATGAACGATGCAGAATTGATCAATAGACTTAAGGCCATCTGTGGCCGCAGGCACGTCCTGACCTCCCATCGCGCGACCCTTCGCTTTCGCAAAGGATTTCGCTCAGGGGAAGGAGAGGCTCTGGCCGTGGTCCGTCCAGCGACGCTCTTAGAACAGTGGCAAGTGCTGGAGACCTGCGTTGCCGCGGATAAGATCATCATCATGCAGGCTGCGAACACTGGTCTGACCGAAGGATCAACCCCCAAGGGGCGCTATGATCGAGACGTTGTTTTGATCAATACGCAGCGTCTCGACCGTCTCCAGCTTTTGGACGGAGGAAAACAAGTGATCAGCTTTCCTGGGACAACGCTATTTGCCCTGGAAAAGGAACTCTCTCCCCTTGGGCGTCAACCTCACTCCGTCATTGGTTCGTCCTGTATTGGCGCCTCGGTTGTGGGCGGCGTTTGCAATAACTCTGGTGGTTCTCTGGTGGAGCGCGGCCCGTCCTACACGGAGCTTTCACTCTATGCTCGCATCACCGAGAAAGGCACTCTCGAACTTTTGAACCATCTCGGCATTCAGCTTGGGAAGACGCCAGAGGAGATCCTGACCCGACTAGAGGCGGGAACCTATTCCGCGCAGGACGTTGTGCAAGACAATCGCAAGGCATCTGATACAGATTATGCCCGTCGTGTCCGTCAAGTGGACGCGGAGACGCCAGCACGCTTTAACGCCGATAAATCGCGCCTCTATGAAGCGGCGGGTTGCGCTGGCAAGCTTGCGGTTTTTGCTGTGCGTCTGGATACCTATGCGAAAAATCAGGAAGAGCGCACATTCTATATCGGAACCAAAGACACTGGCGCCCTGACTGAATTGCGTCGCCGTATCCTGTCAGAGTTCTCTTGTTTGCCGGTATCAGCGGAATACATGCACAAGGACGTCTTTGACCTCTCTGACAAGTATGGCAAAGACACGATGGTGATGATCGACAAGCTCGGAACAGATCGCTTGCCGATGTTCTTTGCTCTGAAAGGGGCAATGGACGCCCGGCTTGCCAAAATCCCTGGTCTCGGCAGTTTTACCGATCTTTTTATGCAAGGGCTCTCTCGCATTTGGCCTGACATCTTGCCAAAAAGGATGCGGGATTTCCGCGCAAATTACCCGCATCACCTGATCCTGAAAATGCGGGACGCTGGCATCCAAGAGGCTCGCGCACTGCTTCTGGAAATGTCCATGGAGCACAAATTGGATAGCTTTGAGTGCAGCGCACGCGAAGCCAAGATCGCGGGTCTGCACCGTTTTGCTGCAGCAGGCGCAGCCGTGCGTTATATGGCCGTACACAGAAAAGACGTCGAAGACATCATCGCATTGGACATCGCTCTGCGACGCAATGACAGAGACTGGTTCGAAGAGTTGCCGGAGGAGATTTCGGAGCAGCTGGTCAGCAAACTCTACTATGGGCATTTCATGTGCCACGTGCTGCACCAGGACTACATCGTCAAGAAAGGCGCCGATCCCAAGACCTTGAAGGACGCGATGCTTGCCATTTTGGATAAGCGTGGAGCGGAATACCCAGCTGAACATAATGTTGGCCATCTCTATGCAGCCAAACCGGATTTGGCTGCCTTTTATCAAGCTGCCGATCCAACCAATAGCTTGAACCCCGGTATCGGAAAGATGTCTCGCAAGAAACACTATGCAAATGAGCCTTAAGCAATTGCGCTTGCATTAATTTTAAAAGAAGAGACCCACGAGAGCAGGCCTCTTCCAAGAGCCAAGAGCCATTTGTTCATTCCCTTCCCACAGGGGAGGTCAGGGGAGCCAATGAGACAGCGCCTTTCCCGGCCAGAAGAGATTTTTGGGGGCGGCCAGCACGTAGCCAGCCGCCAAAACTTTGCTTGCTGGTTTAATGCGCGTCAGCTGCATTCTTCATCAAGAAGTCCATGACCATTTCGGCTTCCTGTTCATCCAGACCAGCACGCGGGAACATCGAGGGGGTGATGCCTTTCCACTGCTGTTGGGTAAAGTGAGAAGCCTCGCGCGGGCCGTGGCAGACGGTGCAGCGCTCGTAGAAGATCTTTTCACCCGGCGCCATATCGGCATAAAGGGAGGCAGTCAGATCCTCCAGGCGCCCCAGGCCCAGCTTGTCTTCATCGACTTCTGCGATCTCCATATCGTCGATAATCGCTGGCGGATCATATGCAAGGTTCGGCCCTTCCGGATCTTCGCATTTGCGTAGCGAGACCAGCACGGTATTGGCGGTTGTTGCTTCCGACAGGCCAGAAGCCCGCTGAGTCGAGGTGATGAAGTTCACCAGCCCTGAGTTACAGCGTCCCTTGCTGTCAAGCTGTGGCCAGCCTCCCTCATAGATCGAGATCACGCCTGGCATGATGCCTTCGCTGACAACGGCGCCTGCAATCACGGTACCGCGTTCATTGTAGAGCTCGACCAGGTCGCCGTTCGCAATGCCGCGTTTTGCGGCGTCTTCGCTATTGATCCGAACCGGCTCACGCCCCTGCACCATATAGAGGTCACGCAGACGCTCGGAGTTGGCCATCTGGCTGTGCAGGCGGAACCAGGGGTGCGGCGAGACCACATGCAGCTGGCCTTCTTTGGCATTGCCTAGATATTCGTGCTTTTCCATCCACATGGGCATGCCGGGGCAATCCTCGATTTTCATCTTTGCAATGTCTTCGCAGAACATCTCGATCTTGCCGGATGAGGTATGCAGTGGGTTGGCCTCCGGATCGTCATAAAAGGCGCCGTGGCGGGTCCATTTACGGGCTGCTTCCGGAACCGGCATCAGGGCATAGCCTTTCTCCCAGAACTCCTCGAAAGGGGTATCTTTGGCCGCAGTGGATTTCTCAAAGGCGAGCTTGATGTGATACATCTTGTCTTCGCTATCAGTGAACTGCGCCCAGAGGCCAAGTTTGTCCGCGAGACCTTCGAAGATCTCATAGTCGGGCAGGCTGTCGCCGATGGGTTCAATCACCTTTTTCATCGCGTAGACGCGATCGTTCGAATAGGTGCCACCCGAGGTGATATCATCCTGTTCCAAAGTGGTGGCGGCAGGGAAGACGATATCAGCCCAACGGGTGGCAGCGGTCCACCAGACATCGACGCTGATGATGGTTTCGACCTTTTCCAAGGCGCGGATCAGACGGTTGGTGTCCTGTTGGTGCGACATGAAGTTGTTGCCAGCATTAAAGACCACCTTGATGTCCGGATAGGTGTGAAGGTTGCCGTTGTAGAAGACCTCCTTGCCGGGGTTCTCCAGCGCTTCGGTGATCCGGCTGGCGGGCACGACACCCTTGACCCAGTTGCGGCCCTGGGACATGCCAACAGGGGTAGCATTGCCACCTTGGGGCATACCGCCGTTGCCATAGTGCCAGGAGAAACCGACACCCTGGCCTGGTTTACCGATCTTGCCGGTCAGCGCGGCAAAGTTGATGATGGCCCAGTGGGTCATCTCACCGTGCTGTGCACGCTGCAATGACCAGGCGCCGGCGATCTCAGTCTTGGACTGTGCCAGCAGTTTGGCCAGGTCACGAATCTGTGTCGCCTCCATGCCGGTGATTTCAGCCGCCCATTCCGGCGTCTTGGGGGTGCCGTCGGTATCGCCCTTAATGTAGGCGATCCACTTGTCCGCGCCGACTGTGTATTTGTCCATATAGGCCTGATCCTGCCAACCGTTTGCCAGCACCTCATGCGCCATAGCGCTGAACAGGGCGACATCGGTATTGGGGATGATCTTGATCCAGTCGGCTTTCAGGTATTCATCAGTGGCGGTGCGCTGCGGGTTGATCGAAATGAACTTTACGCCGTTGTCGCGGATTTCCTCCCAATGGGCATACATGCCATGGTCGGCGACACGGTACTCGACGCGGTTGTTCTTGATCGGGTCGCAGCCGACCAGCACAAAGACCTCGGTGTTATCGCGGATAGTCTCCCAGGCAGATTGCGCGGAATAAACTTCCATATCGCCAATGATATGCGGCAGCGAGACCTGGCTGGCGCCTGCGGACCAGTCGCCTTGGGTATTGGTGCAACCGCCCATGAGGTTCAGCAAGCGGCCTTGCAAAACATTGGGGCGAAAGACCCCGGCATTGGACCAACCGCCATAGGAGGAAGAGAAGATGGCTTCGTTGCCGTGGTTGCTTGCGGTATCCAGCAGGGCCTTGGCCGCCAAGGACCAGGCGGTGTCCCAATCAACCTTGACCCATTCTTCCTTACCACGCAGTTCTGGTCTGATGGCACCGCTTTCCCAGCCTTCCAGATAGGATTTGCGCACCATGGGATAGTTGATCCGGGTTTTGTCATAGGTCCGGTCCATGACACCGTAGCTGAGCATCTCGGTAGGGCGGGCATCAAGTTCCATCATTGTATTGATACCGACCAGCTTGCCGTCGCGCACCACGGCCTCGAAAGGGCCGAAGTGACTGGCATGGAAGGTCCGGCCAGCAAAGGAGTTGGGGTCGATGGATGCAAGGGCGGTGGAGCCCATGAGGCCGGTGGCGCCGAACATTGCGGCACCGCCTTGCAAGAAGGAGCGGCGGGTAGGAGTGGCGAATGACATGTCAGCCTCCGTGGTTCAATCAGTGGTTCTGTCTCTTGCGCGTTGCCTCAAGCTTAACGAGGGAATGTTAACCAGTCTTCCGGCAGGCATGAATGGTCTGTGCGAGTTTGTAAAAGAATGTAAAAATGGCTACTGAACAGGAGCAGAGCGGCCTATTTCAAGCTTCAAAGGTGGCGGGAGCGAAAAGAGCATGAGCCAGCACATCATTATCGTCGAAGACGACAGCGTGACCCGGCGGCGCCTTGCGGGATCGCTGAAGAAGCAGCTCTACCGCGTGAGCGAGGCTGAGGACGCGGCTGCCATGGAAGAGATCCTGGCGCGCGATCCTGCTGACCTTCTGCTGGTGGATATCAACCTCGAAGGCAAGGATGGGCTGACCATCACCCGCGAGCAGCGCGCGAAAAACAATGCCGGGATCATCCTGCTGACCAGCCGGGACGATCAGATCGATCGTATTGTCGGGTTAGAAATGGGGGCAGATGACTATGTCACCAAACCTTTTGACAAGCGGGAGCTCTTTGCCAGGGTCAAGAACCTGCTGGCAAGAATTGCCGAGATCCGCAATGCCACTCCAGATCCTGAGCCCGCGGCCCAAATAGGACGCTGGCGGCTAGATAGACAACGCAGGAGACTTGAAGATGCGAATGGCGCCATCGAATCCCTGACACGTGCAGAGTTTGAATTGCTGTATGCTTTTGCCAAGCATCCAGGAGTAATCCTGTCGCGAGATCGGTTGCTGGAACTGATCCAGCATCGCCAGTGGGCGCCGGACAATCGGACAATTGATGTTCTGGTAGGGCGATTGCGCAAGAAAATCGAAGAAGACCCCTCACAACCGGATTGGATCATCACCGTCCATGGCGAAGGTTACCTCTTCGCGGAGGATCCCAGCTGAAGCCCTAGTTCTGCTGCCAACGTTTTGAGGCCCAATTGCACCTCTGCGGCTTTCTTCTTCAGTTCGAGAAGTTGAAGTTGGGCACTTACTCCCTCCCGCGAAGCGGTTTCGATCCAAGCGAGATGATCACAGAGCTCTGTCAGGTGGAAATTGGCAGAAGCTCCCTTGAGGCGATGAGACAGCCTTGCTGTGGTTTTCAAGTCATTCTTGCCAGCTGCAGTGCTGAGATCGAGTAAACCTGCTTCCAACTGCTGCAGATACTCCTCCAAGATGCTGCTGGTCAGCTCTGCACCCAGCTCGTCGATATCATCTTCAAGGCTGGCGCGCGTTCGACCAAACATCTCCGGCTGGGTTGCAGGCCTATCAGCGGCTAGAGCCGCTTGCCTGACGGGTTCGTTGTTTTCAAGCACTCTACGTAACAAACGTGGTGAAATCGGTTTGGTGAGAATTCGTTCAACAAAAAGCCGCTCACGTTCCTGCTGGCTATCCTGCAAGTGATGCGCAGTCAGGGCAACCAGTCGTGGAATTGGAACGGAGAAACATTGCAGCTGTCGCGCCACCTCATCGCCTTGAATGCCAGGCAGATCGAGATCCAAAAGCACCACGTCAAAACGCTCAGATTTGCACAGCTCCAGAGCCGTTTCACCATCTTCTGCCTCAGTCACCTGGCAGCCAAGCCGCTCCAGATAGCCGCGCGCAACCATGCGGTTCACCGGATTATCTTCGACCAGCAAAACTTCGTGACCCAGATCCGCATGAACGGGTGCTTCCTGAAGCTGAACTGATTTGGAAAGATCCCCGGGCTGAAGCGGAACTGTGAGTGTGAAACAGGATCCTTGGTCGGGTTTGCTTTCCAGGCTGAGAAGCCCGCCCAGGATCTCTGTCAGACGCCGAGAAATGGACAGACCCAATCCCATCCCTTGAATCCCTGCAGTCTGACTGCGGCTGGTGCGCCCATAGGCGTCAAAGATATAGTCCATGTCCTTTGCGGCTATGCCGATGCCAGTATCCCGTACCGCAAAAGACAAGACGTGACCGCCTTTTTCCAAATCAAGGGCATGATCGATCTCCAGATCAATACGACCTGTTTCCGTATACTTCGCAGCATTGGACAGCAGGTTAACCAGGATCTGGCGGATCTTGGCCGCATCGCCAAGCAGGGCAGGGGGGAGTTCTGCTGGCACAGTCACCCCATGCGACAGGCCTTTGGCCTCTGCATTGACGGAAAGATAGCTACCCAGATAGCCAATCATGGCACGTAGATCAAAATGCACCGGCTCGTTTTTTAACTGCTTTTGTTCTGTGCCAGCGTAGTCCAGCAAATCATTGGTCAGTCCCAGAAGTTGCTCGGCTGAGCTTCTTGCCGTGAGGAGACGGGCTGGAGGCTGGGCACCGCTTTCGCTCTCCAACAAACGCAGCATACCGATGATACCATTGAGTGGCGTGCGGATTTCATGGCTCATCATTGCCAGGAATTCCGATTTCGCCCGATTGGCCTCCTCTGCTTCAGCACGCGCGCTGTCATGCGCTTTCATTTCGCTGACGATCTCACCTGTTCGCTGGCGAACAGCCTCCTCCAGCTGTCCACGCAGCTCCTTGGCCCGCGCTGCATGAACACGAAGCACATCCAGCGCCCTCTCCATCTCACCAATTTCGTCTTCCCCGCTGACCGTTATCGCCTTGTCGAACTGTTCTTGGGCAAGGGTTTCAATATAATCAGCAACCCGTCGCAACCGGCCAACAACCCTGCGGCGGGCCATCCCCCAGGCAAATCCTGCCGAAATGAGTGTTCCTAAAAGAACCAGCACCAAGCCCACGATGATCCGACGGGACAATTGCTCCGTTCGGTTCTGGGACAAAAGCGCGGCTTCGCTCAGCTGTGACAAGAGCTGTGCGGAGAGTTCGGACAGCTGAGCGGCCTGCCGTTGGATGGTTACAAGAAGTGAATCCAGTTCCTGCGCCGTTTGAGTGAGTCCCGATTGCAGTTGGAAGCTGCCATTTGCAGCGGTTTCCCCCAGCAGTTGGGAAATGATCTCTTCAGTTCGCAACCGCGCGTTTTTCGAATTGAGATAGTGCACCCTTGCAAGAGCCAGCTCCAAGTCCTGCCCAAAGAGGTTGCGAAGCTTTGCCAACCGCGCGCCTGTGGTCTGGGCCTCGATCTGCTGCAACCGCAACCCCACGCGATCCAAGGCGCTCCCCAGTTCGACCTGCCGATCATGAGCAAAGAAATCGCGATCCGCCAATGCATCCAATGTGACACGGGACCTTTCACCGGATTGCTGATAGAGATCTGAAATCGTCGCCGTCACGCGCACTCTGGCAAGGTCCAGTTCAGCTGCCAGGATCTCTTGCAATTCAGAGACTTCGACCGCACGCTCAGACACGCGTCGCTGCAATTCCGTTCCCAAAGACAGGCGTTTTTGCGTGGTTGCGGCTAGCCGTGTTACGGTCTGCCCTAGGTCCTCAACAATCCTTGATCCGTTTCCCGCTTCCGCTTTGGAGGTCAATTCACCAAGTGCCAAAAAGTCATCGCTCAACGCCTCTAGTTGCCCCTTTAGAGAAAGAACCAAACTCTCCAGGTCTTCGGAATTCCCAACCTCATCAAAAGATGGCGCAAGGACAGATAGAAAAGCGCTTTTGTCTGAAATGTTCCGGGCGATGGAGGCCGCAGGTAGATTGCTCTGTATCAAGGTGCGCTGACGCCCGGAAAGATACCAGCTTGCTAAAAGCGCAATGAGACACACCAGGACGGAAAGGCCCAAGATGAAGGAAAAGACTCGCAAGAGCTGCTGGTCGAAACGGCTACGCTGCATAGCGCGAGCCTATGCCCTGGTCGTCCTGGCTGCAATCACTTGCGGTGTCAGCACGTTGCAATCTACTCTGCCAGTTACCGCTTCATCAGCCGCGCCGCGTATCTGCGTTGTCGTACCGCATTTCAAAGACGAATATTGGTTAAGTGTGGGTCACGGCCTGATGGAACAGGCTAAACTAAGCCAGGCCGAAGTGATCCTTTTTGCGTCAGGTGGATATTATGGACCCGAAAAGCAAATTGAACTGCTCATGCGGTGCAGAGCGCGACAGGCCACAGCCATTTTGCTCGGTGCGGTTTCGGCAAATGATCCCGCGTTGTTAGATGCGGTACAGGCAACTGCCACACAGGTGCCTGTGGTGGCTTTGGTCAATGAGCTGAACTCTCCCTTTCTCAGCGGTGCGGTCGGTGTCGATTGGCGGCAAATGGGCAATGTCATCGGCCATTTTCTGCGTCAGAAATTTCCCGCCGAAGGGCCACCCGTAAAAGCCGCTCTAATTACTGGGCCCGCAAAATCCGGATGGTCACCTTTGCTAGAAATTGGCCTGCAACAAGGCCTGGATGATTCCGCCGCCAAAATCACCTTTGTTGGCCGTTCTGATACCGGCTTACGCCAACAACTTGCAGCGGTGGAAGCTGCTCTGAAAGTTGACAAGGGCATTCAGATACTCATCGGCTCAGCGCCAGCTATCGAAGGGGCAATGGGCCTCGCGGCAAATTCTGACGGTGTCTTTCCAGAGTTGGTTTCCACATACATAAGCCATTCGGTTCGCCGGGGCGTACAAAGTGGAACTGTCACTGCCGTCGCTTTTGATGATCCCGTCGAACAGGGAAAGCTAGGTATCAAACTCGCACTTGCTTCGCGTTTAGGGGAGTTTTCGCCCATTCTCGTTGGGCCTGAAATTCAGCTAATTGAACGAGAAACCGACCGGGCAAACCTGATTCCACTCGCACCGGCACATCTCTCCCTGAGGATAGAGTGACGCATCCGTTCAAACCATGTTTTCTGCTGGACAGTTACATTTTACGCAAAATTGCTGCGTTCCCCCCACCTCCCCGGCCTAAGTTTGCGCATGCGCAAAGTTCTTTCCGCCCTAGTCCACTAGACTAGTTTCAGACGGTTGAAAGGCAATCACGAACCCAGGTTCGGTAGCTGCTTTGAGGGAAGTGGCAAGACCGAACAGCCTAAAGGCAACGGGGTTCGTCTCTGCCTCTTAGATCGCCGGCAAGGATGTCAGGGATCTCCCTGATCCGGTTTCGAATTTGTCATGTCACATGAAAGGGACGGAACATGACCAAGCTTATCAACCCAGGACTTATGAAAACCAGCCGTCGCAACGTTTTGCGCGGATCGGTGCTTGCAGGCGCAGCAGCGGTTGCAGGGGCAGGCGCGATGGCAACGCCATCACGCAAACTGATGGTTAAGTCCAATGCGGCCTCTGCCAATCTCTACAAAGCCGCAGCCGAGCAAAAGGCAGCTACGAATGCCATTCCTGCAGATCTGAGCGGCTATACACGTGTAAAGCAGGAACTCGTTGCTCCCCCCTTTGCACCAGAGCACGAGCAGGTCGCAACCGGTGGGCCCAAGATCATCGAAATCACCATGGAAACTCAGGAACGCCTGATGGTGGTGGATGAGGATACTGGTGCCGAAGTCTGGGCACTGACCTACAACGGATCCGTTCCCGGGCCGCTGATCATTTGCCATGAAGGCGACATGGTTGAGCTGACCCTGCGCAACCCTGAAGACAGCCAGATGGAGCACAACATTGACTTTCACTCTTCCACCGGTGCCCTGGGTGGTGGTGGACTGACCCATGTCTTCCCCGCAGAGGAAACCGTGCTGCGCTGGAAAGCAACCAAGGCTGGCTGCTTCACCTATCACTGCGCGCCAGGCGGAGCGATGATCCCCTATCACGTCACCCATGGCATGAACGGTGCCATCATGGTGCTGCCGCGGGAGGGCCTGAAAGACAAAGACGGCAATCTGCTAACCTATGATAAAATCGCCTATATCGGTGAGCAGGACTACTATCTGCCGATGGATGAGAACGGTGATTACAAGAAGTATGAGACCGCAGGCGAAGACTATGCCGACAGTCTGGAAGTGATGCGTGGGCTGATCCCAACCCATTCGGTTTTCAATGGCGCTGTTGGAGCTCTGACCGGTGAAAATGCTCTGAAATTCGCTGTAGGTGAAACCGTATTGATGATTCACAACCAGGCCAACCGGGACTCCCGCCCGCACCTCATTGGCGGCCATGGCGACTATGTCTGGGAAAGCTCCTTCACAGATGATCCAATGACTAGCATGGAAACCTGGTTTGTTCGTGGTGGCTGTGCCGTGGCAGCCATGTACACCTTCCACCAGCCTGGGGTTTATGCCTACGTCAACCACAATCTGATCGAAGGTGTCATGTTGGGTGCAACTGCGCACTTCATCGTTGATGGGCAATGGGACAACAATCTGATGGAACAGGTCGTCGCCCCACGTGAATTCGCTACCTGATTAAGGAGAGTAGAAATGGCTGCCGTCGAGATGCCGTTCCAAAAGCCAGGGCTCCCTTCTTTCCTGGTTCTGGGGGCAGCTTGTGCGGCAGTTCTTCTAGGAGTCGCGCTATCGCAGCGCAGCCCTGAACCCCAATTCTCTCCTATAATGGCTGAGAACCCCATCATCCTCCCCGGAGGACAAACCCTCTACCTGCAGAAGTATGAAGTCACCGTGGCTGAATGGAATGCCTGCCACGCCGATGGGGGGTGTGACCTGCAACTCAGAGCCGCGCAGGGACGGCAGGAACATGACCTGCCTGCAACGGGCCTCAGCTACGTGGATGTGCAGCAATACTTAGCTTGGATCAATAATCGCACCAATGGAAGTTTTCGCCTGCCAACAATCACGGAATGGAACTACGCCGCCCGTGACGTCATGCCAGAGAAGCCAGATCCATTGTTTACCGACCCTTCTCTGACCTGGGCCTCCGCCTATCTAGTCGAAAACACAACTCCACGGGCCCTCAAAACCAAAGGACAATTTTCAACTAGCGCAGAAGGGGTTGTAGACTTGGACGGCAGCGTCTGGGAGTGGACCCAAGACTGCTATACCGGTCAAGGGGAAGCTCTAGACGAAGAGAAATGCCCTGCCTACTATGTCGCTGGGGAACATGAAGCTGTGATCCCATTTCTGGTTCGCGATCCAGCGCGCGGTGGATGCGCTGTTGGTTCACCACCAGCCCACCTTGGCTTGCGCTTGGTGAGTGATAAACCGGTTTAGGCCACCCAGACGTGAATCAATCAACCCGCTAAAATCTCAGAGCTCCTAAAAATGGAGCGGTATCAATCTCAGCGCTGCTATGGTTTGTTGCTGTCGATCCAGCGCGACATTAAGTGCTTATCCCGAAAACACTCGTCCGGGACCTGGCGGCGTTTAATGCGCGCAATCTTCTCAGCAAAAGCTACCTGTTTTGAACTTGGTCGATGATCGACCTGCGCAACCGGATCTTTCAGATGTCGATCAATCCAACGGCTTAGGCTGCGGCGATCTTTCTGGGCCTCCCAGGACAGAACGGCATTGCGTTCCTGTGCGATCTTCCGCGCGAAAGCCAACTGCCGTGGCGTGACCGGCATCGGCTGGTAACTGGGATAAGGATGGTCTGCTTGCATGAGTAGTCCCCCTTCACTTTCCACAGAAGTAATTTAGAACTAAGGGTGAACAAAGTCAATAATGTTGTGGTACCTGGAATCTCACCTACTATATGTGCCACTGACAGGAGCAAAGGGCAGGTCAAAGCGGTACACTTTTGGCGCGCACCCATCTCTGGATCTACTACCTATGGGAAGCACCCCTTCGGCTGAGGCTGGTGACTATACATCTCGCGACTAGAACAGGTGCAGAGATCGCCTAAACAGCACTGCTCCGCCCATGCACTGCTTTGAACGCTTTGCTCTTGGTGAAACAACTATGCCAGCGCCAAGTGACGGAACAGAAAGGGGCAGCAACTCAGAGAATCGCACGCTCCGAGTTACTGCCCCAACCTTTGGCTCGTTTTGTCGTCTAGGTCAGTATGATCATATTACGAAGCCAACCTAGGCAGATATAAAACGATCGCTGGGAAGGCGACGAGCAGAGCGATTGTCACCGCATCTGCAATGAAGAAGGGCATGACGCCCTTGAAGACATCCTGCACACTCAGGTCATCGCGCACCCCGGCAACTACAAAACAGTTGAGGCCGATGGGCGGGGTGATCAGGCAAAACTCAGCCATTTTTACCACCAAGATACCAAACCAGATGGCGCACATGGTTCCTGACATACCAAAAGCACTGTCTACTGCCGCAACACTTTCGCCGCCATTCAGCGCCATCACTGCTGGATACACAACGGGCAGGGTCAGCAAGAGCATACCGATGGCATCCATGAACATCCCCAAAACCGCATAGGCCAGCAGAATGCAGATCAGGATCACCATAGGGGACATCTCAAGGCCGGTAATCCAGTCCGAAAAAGCCCCCGGAAGGTCCGCAAAGCCCAGGAAACGCACATAGATCAGCACGCCCCAGATGATGGTAAAGATCATCACAGTAAGCTTAGCTGTTTCCAGCAGGGCGGATTTGAATTCCGCCCATTGCATGCCGCGCCAGAGCGCCATGCAGAAGACTACAAAGGCCCCTAGAGCACCACCCTCTGTTGGGGTGCCCCAGGCGTCACCTCCAAATGGATTGTAGACAAAGCAAATGATGATCAGGACCACAAAAATGATCGGCAAGGCACCAGGAAGGGCTTCAAAGCGCTGACGCCAGGTAAAGCCACGCACTGGGGGGCCAACATTCTTAAAGATAAGGGCAATTCCAACGATCAGCGCCACATAGACCACTGCACTAAAGGCACCGGGAATAAAGCCGGCAAGCAGGAGTTTTCCTACGTCCTGCTCCACGATGATCGCATAAATCACCAGAATGGCTGAGGGTGGGATCAAAGACGCCAGGGTGCCGGCCGCCGCCACCACGCCCGCTGCAAAGCGTTTATTATAGCCGATCTCCAGCATTTCTGGGATCGCGATGCGAGCAAAGACCGCTGAGGTCGCCACGGAGGCACCAGATACCGCCGCAAAGCCAGCGGTGGCAAAGACTGTAGAGACGGCAAGCCCACCCGGCACCCAGGCGATCCAACGCTTGGCCGCCTCAAACAGCGCCCGTGTTAGGCCAGCGTAATAGGCAAGATAGCCAATCAGGATGAAGGTAGGGATAAGGCTCAGCGCCTGGGAGGAGACCTTGGAGTGGGGCACCTGACCTGCGATCTTGACCGAAACGGTGACGGCCTTGACGAATTTCTCTGGGTTGTAGCCAAACTTGGCCCAGAAAATCCAGGTCAGCCCCACAAGGCCCGCCAGACCGGCGGCAAAGGCCACTCGCATGCCCAGAACCACCAGGACCAGCATCATGCCTGTGACCCATAGGCCGATATCAATTGGTTCCATGCCTGTTACCTCCGCCCGCCAATGGCGTCATCATCGTGACCGCTTAGCTGTTCCGCCTCGGCAGCGGCCTGTTCCGCCGCGTCCTGGATGAGTGGCACCGCCACAGGAGCTTCCAACCCCAGCATCAACGCGCGCCCATAGCCCCAGACCTGCAAGAACAGGCGCAGTACCAGAACCGAAAAGGCCACCGGCGCCAGCAGCTTGGCCGGCCAGATCGGCAGGCCGATATCAATCGAACTGTCCCGGCTCCACAGCGGTGCGGAAAAATCAAAGGAGCGCTCGAAATGCGCCCAACTGCCCCAGACCAGCGCCAGCATCAGCACCAACATCATGAGCACCGAAATCAGCTCAAATAGCCACAGCCCGCGTCCGCGCAGAGCACCAATGACGATATCCATGCGAATATGTCCCCCGTCGCGCTGCACATAGGCAATGCCCATAAAGGCGATCAGCGGCATCGCTTGTTCGATCCAGTCGACATAGCCAGGCAGGGGCGCGTTCATCGTATTGCGCCCTCCAACCGAGATGACTGCCAAGAGCATCAATGAAAAGACTGCCAGCCCGCTCAGCAGGGCAAAGACCTGCTCCAGCTGCAGCAATTTGCGGTCGAGGCGGCTGATTAGACTGCCATCTTCCAGCACTGCGGCGCTTCCCGCCATGGGTCCCACCTTTCGCTAGTTGTAAGTTTAAATGTGAAACGGGGCCGAGGGAGTTCCCTCGACCCCGCTCCAAAGCCTGCGCGACTTAGTTGCCTGCGCGGGTGTTTTCCAGCGTCGTCATGACCAGGTCATAGAGTTCCTGGCCCGGAATGCCCTGGGCTTCCATGTCCTTGATCCACTGGGCGCGGATCGGATCTGCGGCGGTGGCACGGAAGGCATCCAGCTCGCTGTCGGCAAGGACAACTTTCTCAACGCCTTTTTCGGCCAGAACCGAATCCCATTTTTCCAACAACGCACCGTAGTTAGCCAGGTAATGTGCGATGGCTTCGTCGACTGAACTGTCCAATGCTGCGCGTTCTGAATCGCTCAGCGCTTCATATGCGTCAGTATTGACCACCACCGGGCAGTTTACGGTCCCGGGGTTGAGGTTGGCAGTCCACCAGTCAGCACGATTGATCGTGCCAAAGGCCAGATGCGCGTGCTGGGCAAAGGCCACAGTGTCAACGACGCCGCTCTCCATGGCGTTATAGGCCTCGGTTGCTGTTACCGAAGTCGGCACCGCGCCCACCGCAGAGAAGGCCTTGCCGATGCCGCCGGTTGCACGCACCCGCATATCCTTGAACTCTGCCAGTTCATCACGTGGGTCACCCGTACCTACGATATTGTATTGCGGCATCGGCGAGGTCATCAGGAGTTTGGCGCTCCAACGCGCCAGATCCGCCTGTACCGCTGGGTGGTCATAAACCGCGTGAGAGACGGCAACTTCTTCTTCCAGGGTATTCACCCCAAGGAAGGGCAACTCCAGCACGGTGATGGTGGGGTTTTTGTCGCGATGATAACCCGCGCAGAACTGCGCCATCTCAAAGGCCCCGATGGAGATCCCGTCGAGGTTCTCCTTGTTTTTTGACAGCCCGCCGTAGCTGATATTGAGCGTGAATTCCCCATTGGTCTTGGCTGATACCAGTTCCGCCAGTTTCTCAACATGCTCTGTAAAGGCACGGCGCTTACCCCAAACCGAGACATTCCATTCGGTTGCAAAGGCTTCAGATGCAAAAGCGATAGAGAGCGCCGCCACTGCGGTGCCTTTCAGATATTTACGCATGATTGTTCCTCCCAGAGACATGCCGTTTCTTTGCATGGTAGTATCATGCAGGCTTTTTGCTTTGCCTAGGAAAGAAAATGCAGAGATGACGGAGGGTCACTCTGCGGAAATCCGCAGAGCGGCATTCTCCTGCAAAGGCTAGCCCTTACAGAAGGGTATCTTTATTCAGTCCCAGCTTTACGATCTTCTCATTCAGCGTGCGGCGTCCGATACCTAGCTCTTCTGCTGCGGCTTCCATCCTACCCTCATGGATGCGAATAGCCTTGCTGATCAACTCACGCTCAAAGGCGGCGACGGCCTCACGCAAAGTGCTTGGAACTTTGTGCTCCTCCGAACGCCCGGCCAACGTCGTTGCCAGAGTACTGCCCCCGCGCCGAGAGGATAGGACATAGCGCTCACAAAGATTGCGCAGCTCCCGCACATTTCCGGGCCACTCGTGAGCCAACAATGCCGCAAGATCCTCAGGTTCGGGTTCTGGCGCGGTGAACTCATAGATCCGCGCATAATGCTCGAGAAAATGTGCCGTCAACAGCATCAGATCTTCGCGCCGCTGCCGCAAAGGCGGCAAGGTCAAGGTTATCGTATTGATCCTGAACAGAAGATCTTGACGCAACTGTCCCGATTTGACTGCCTCCGCAGTATCCTCATTCGTGGCGGAAACCACCCGAAAATCGACGGGTACAGGATCCAGCGCCCCAACCGGCAGGATCTCTTTTTCCTCAAGAACACGTAGAAGCTTTGCCTGAACCTCCAAGGGGCAGGAGCAGATTTCATCAAGAAACAAAGTACCGCCAGAGGCGGCCTGCAATCGCCCAACAGATCCACCGTGCACACCGAACATCTCTTCTTCGAAACTGAGAGACGAGAGGGCCGCACAGTTCAGGGCCAAAAAGGGCCCATCCGGACGGCTGCCGAGGTCGTGCAAAGCCCGTGCTGCTAGCTCCTTGCCTGTTCCCGTCTCACCCAAGACTAGAACCGGAGCAGAGGCATCAGCAAGATCCAAAATATCTCGCCGGAGTGTCTCAACCGCTGGGCTGTGACCCAAGAGAACCCTATCAAGACCCGAGAGCTGAAAAAGCCGGACTTTGAGACGGTTATTGCGTTGGCGCATCCGGTTTTGCTCAGCGGCATGAGCGAGAATGCTTAGCAGGCGGCGCGGCTCATAGGGTTTTTCGACAAAGCTATAAGCCCCGTCCTGCATCGCCTGAACCGCCATGGGGATATCACCATGCGCTGATATCAGGACCAAGGGCGGGTCTTTGGCCAAATTCAGATGGCTCAGCAGCTCCAATCCGGACATTCCGGGCATCTGGACGTCAGACAGCAAAACATCAAAAGGGCGTTCTTGTAGCAATTTGAGAGCATCAGCCCCGCGAGCAACAGTTTCGCACTGCCACCCAGCAACTTCGAGAAGCTCAGCAAGGGAGTGCCGCATCGCCTTGTCGTCATCGGCGACCAGGATACTAAAATCTTGCTGCGCGCTCATACTGATCCTTCTTCCTCTGATATGGGGACCGCAAAGGTCACACGGAACCGAGCCCCACCTTCGGGCAGATTTGTTGCTTCCATTTGCCCACCGTGATCATTGACGATCCCCGCAGAAATCGCCAATCCCAAGCCCATTCCCCGCCCGCTCGCTCGTGTCGTGAAGAAGGGTTCTTGCAAATCGGCAAGAGCCGCATCCCCCAGACCATGGCCATTGTCCCTGACTTCAAACCAAGCAACACCAGCGTCCATCCCACTGCTGACCTGTATTTGAGGGGTCTCTTCCTCCTCAGAGGCATCAATGGCATTGCGCAGAAGATTGGTCATCACTTGCTCGACCCGTAGTCGGCTGCCGGCTATCAGAATGGGCTGATCCGCTAGCTCCAACGTCAGCTTGGTGCGGGTTTCTTGCAGATTGCCTTCAACTAGTGTCAACGAGGTTTGCAGGGCGGCGTTCAGATCTACGGCTCCAGTTTCTTCGTGATCAGAACGGGCAAAAAACTTCAACTGGCGCGTGATCCCTTCCATCCGATCAACCAAAGAACTGATCTTGGCACTCAAAACTGATGGTTCCGGCTGGGATATCTCGGCAGCGGCCAGATGGTTCCGCATAGCGGCAATGGGTTGCCCCAACTCATGGGTAACCGAAGCGGCCAACCGCCCCAAGGCGGCCAGGCGGCTGGTTCGCTCTAACTCATCCCTCGTGCGCTCTAGCCGTCTCTCAGCGGTGCGGCGCACTTCGATCTCTTTTGCCAATCGGTCATTGGACCGGCGCAGCTGGATTTCTTCCCGTTCCGCCCTTGCCAGGGCACGCGCGGTTCTTTGTGCGCGTTGGAACTGAATGCTGATCACGGCTAAACCGGCGATAAAAACAACCAAAGCGGTTACCAACCAACTCCGCGCCAGGGCACGTCCGTCGCTGGCAAAATAGTGCAGCTGCCAGCCATGCGGCAGATCCCGAATACTCAAATGTAAACGCTCAGCGGTGCCAATTTTGGCCCAGCCCTCTTCCATCGGTGCCCAGTCCAATGGTTGCAGTGGTTGGCCAGGAAACTGACGCGCCTTTTGTATCTTGTCTTTCTGCCCCTGAGAGAGCGGTGCCAGAACCTGATAGAGCCATTCCGGGTTGGACGCCATGAGGACCACCCCATCCTGGTTAGCCAAAAGGACCTGCTCTCCGGATCTGCGCCAACTGCCCTCTAGCTGAGTGAAGCCGATCTTTATTGCGATGACCCCCCCTATCTTTCCAGTCGAGTTCAGAACCGGGTCTGCAATGAAATATCCAGGCAAGCCTGTAGTACTCCCAATGGCATAGAAGCGGCCTTTCTGCCCCTGAAGCGCCTGCTGGAAGTAAGGGCGGAACGCATAGTTCTGCCCAATGAAACTGGTTTCGGTTTGATGGTTCGACGCAGCAATTGTCAATCCAGTTGGGGACATCAGATAGATGGCTTCAAGCCCGGCTCGCAGGGCAAAATCCTCAAGCCTTGTGTTGAGGTCCTGCGACCTCAAACCTTCAACGGCCTGAATAACGTGCGGATCCCGCGCCAGGACATAAGTGAGATGCGAGAAGCGATCCAACTCGCTGTAAACAGAGCTCTGATAGAGCGATAGTCGCCCATCTGCTTCGGCCAACTCCTGTGATTGGAAGTAGTTGTAAGAGGCCTGAAACGCGGCAGCAGCCACTGCCCCAACTGCGAGGACAGAGAATATGTATGAGAGTAACCGCATAAAGATCGATTGAAGCCTTAGAAGCCAAAAGGCAAGCATTTTGCATTTCGAACTCCTTTCCCAGCGTTTATGGCAAGCTGGTCTGATTGTGGGATAAGAACGGCTGCTTTTACCACGTCGAACCCAGCTTCATGGGTTAGGGAAAGGCGAAGCAGCGATAAGTTAGATGATTGTTTCGCCCCTTAGAGACCTATGAAAATATCATTTTCGAAACGCGCATAGATGCTCCCCCGCATTGTTTGATTTGCCCCCGTTTGGTGCTGACGCTCGTCACTGGTCCAGATGGGAATGTGTTCCTTTGAGGAAAGGGAACGTGGCGCTCATCGACAAGCGGCCATTCGCCAAACTTGATGGCGAAGACCAGTAATTTGCGTTTTCAACAAGCGGCATTCGGGTTGACTAGAGAGAAGGAATAGGACGCATGGCGAACAAGAAAACGGACACTCTAGTTGTCGGCGGCGGCCAGGCCGGGATCGCGATGAGTGAGCATCTCAGCGAGAATGGTGTTGAGCATGTGGTCCTGGAAAAAAACAGAGTTGCAGAGGCATGGCGCTCTGGGCGGTGGGATTCACTTGTTGCAAATGGGCCCGCTTGGCATGATCGCTTCCCGAATCTCGAATTCTCAAAATGCGGCGCTGATGAATTCGCAGGGAAAGACTGTGTTGCGGATTATCTTGAAGAATATGCCGCGATGATCAAATCGCCTTTGCGAACCGGCGTTGAGGTGACAAAAGCCAAGCGCAGCGCTGATGGCTCCTCCTTCCTGGTGGATACTAGCGACGGAACTTATGAAGTGCAAAACATCGTCGCTGCAACAGGCGCTTTCCAGTGCCCCGTAGTCCCACCAATTGTCCCGAAAGAAGCCGCGGTCGAGCAGATCCATTCCTTTCACTACCGAAACCCAGAGCAGTTGCCAGAAGGCGCCGTGCTGGTTGTCGGGGCTGGCTCTTCAGGTGCGCAAATCGCGGATGAGCTAAACCGCTCTGGACGAAAGACTTTCCTCTCCGTTGGACCACACGACAGACCTCCGCGCGCTTACCGAGGCCGTGACTTTGTCTGGTGGCTAGGCGTGTTGGGGCTTTGGGATGTCGCGGCGCAAAAGCCGGGCACAGAGCACGTTACAATTTCAGTAAGCGGGGCCTATGGCGGCCAGACCATGGATTTCCGACGTCTTGGGGGCGAAGGGGTCACTCTGATGGGCTTGACCGAAGGTTATGAGGAGGGGGTCCTCACCTTCCGCGATGACCTGCAGGCCAATGTCGCAGGTGGTGATGCAAACTACCATGAAATGCTGGATCTGGCAGATGCTTATGTGAAGCGGACCGGCATTGACCTACCGGAAGAGCCGCAAGCAAGAGAGCAGTTCCCTGACCCGGACTGCTTGACCAATCCGCTACGTGCCTTGGACCTCGCCAAAGAAGGCATCTCGACCATCATCTGGGCCACAGGATTTCGCCAGGATTTCTCCTGGATGGAGTTTAATACCTTTGACGAAAAAGGTGCCCCACGCCATCAACGCGGCGTATCGAAGGAACCTGGTGTCTATTTCCTGGGCCTGCCCTGGCAGTCCCGTCGTGGCTCTACCTTTATCTGGGGGGTTTGGCATGATGCAAAGCATGTGGCCGATCAGATTCAGATCCGCAAAAGCTACTTGAACTATCAGTCTTCATAACACCTACAAGGACCCATATTGATGCCGAAACAGGGGAGAGAGATCTGCTCTGTTTCAGCTTCGATCCTTCACCAGGAGCAACCTATGGCGCATACTCGCATTCGAAAATTCAACACCTCCGAAACCTACCCAGAGCAGAATCTGGATAACGATCTTTGCCAAGCGGTTGTCACCCAGGGGGGCAAAACCGTCTATCTGCGTGGGCAATGTCCACAGAACCTAGATGACGCGGTGAATATCGACAGCCATGATCCGGTAGAACAGACCCATAAGGTCATGCAGAATATTCAGCAGCTTATCGAAGAGGCCGGCGGCTCCATGGAGCATTTGGTCAAGGTGGTGGTCTATATCACAGATGTCCGCCACCGTGAGGCGGTCTATCGGACCATGGGGGAATACATCAAAGGCGTGTACCCGGTCTCTACCGGGCTGGTCGTACAGGCGCTGGCGCGCCCGGAGTGGCTGGTGGAAATCGACGGTACCGCCGTTATTCCTGACTAAGGCGCGTGTAACAACGGGCGAGGGGGCTCTCTGCCCCTCGCGCTCCCCCGAAGGTATTTGGGCAAAGTGAAGACAAGAAGGATATTGGAATGACCTTTTCTCTGGTGGCGCGTTGTGCTGAGACAGGCATGTTCGGAATGGCGATTTCTTCCTCCTCGCCTGCGGTGGCGGCACGTTGCGCTTTTGCCCGTGCTGGTGTCGGGGCGGTTGCGAGCCAGAATGTCACCGATCCAAGCCTTGGACCGATGACACTGGATCTAATGGAAGCAGGAGCAAGTGCCGAGGAAGCCATTGCTGAGATAAAGAAGCAGGGACGGTTCATCGAATATCGTCAGGTATTGGCGATTGATGCACAGGGAAACACAGCAATCCACTCGGGCCCAAATTCCCTAGGTATCTGGACCGAAGCTCAGGGGCGCGACGTGGCCTCTGGGGGCAATCTGCTGGCTAATGACAGTGTCTGTCAAGCCATCGTGGCAGGATTTGAACAGGCAGATGGTCATCTAGGCGATCGGTTGATCGCAGCAATGCAGGCAGGCTTGGCTGCCGGGGGAGAAGCAGGCCCCGTACATTCAGCTGGAATGCTTATTGTTGATAAGGTCAGCTGGCCCGTTGCAGAACTTCGCTGCGACTGGAGCGAAAGCTGCCCTATCGCCGATATCGCGCACGCATGGGACGTCTACAAACCCCAGCTGGAGGCCTATATCCAACGCGCTTTGGATCCTCGTGAAGCTCCTTCTTATGGCGTACCCGGAGACGAGTAGGTTCTTAAACCAAAGGGGCTGAGTAAACTCCACCTGAGAGGAAAACTACGCTTCAAATCGGTTTAAAGGCGTCGCAATCACGCGTAGAATAGCATGCAAAATACCTGGCCCGGAAAACATCTAGGCCAGGACCCTGCTGGAGTTTGAACCTTGCCCTTCCGATACACCCTGCGCCAGCTTGAATACCTTGTAGAAGTCGGCAAGACCGGAAGTATCGCTGCGGCCAGCGATATGCTCAATGTTTCTTCGCCCACCATCTCGGCTGCGATTTCCCAGCTCGAAGATGAGTTTGGCCTACCTCTGTTTACGCGCGAGCACGCCAAGGGCCTGACCCTGACCAAAGCTGGGGCACGGCTGGCTGAACAGACCCAGATTGTACTGAGCGAAGCAGAATACCTTGCGGTATTGGCGGGTGAGATTTCGGGGAAAATCCAGGGGACATTAACCGTGGGCTGCCTGGTGACATTCGCTCAGATTGTTCTGCCCGGACTGCGCCGAGAGTTTGAACAACTGTATCCGACGGCCAGAATCGAACAAAAAGAACTGAACCAGGCAGAGATTTTCAGCCACCTGCGTCGCGCAGAGCTGGACATCGCGCTGACCTATGATCTGGATATTCCTTCTGATCTGAAGTTCTACCCGCTGCGAGAGCTGCAGCCTTATGTAGTTCTCTATGAAGGTCATCCGCTTGCTGGACGGCAAGAGATTCAGGTTGAGGAATTGCGTGAGCATCCAATGGTCTTGCTAGACCTCCCCTATAGCAGCGAATACTTCATGTCGTTTTTTAATGATGCAGGTTTTCGACCCAATGTCAGTGAGAGAACCCGCGACATGTCAGTGATGCGCAGCCTTGTAGCTAATGGCTATGGCTTCTCGATCGCAAATGTATTGCCTCCAAACAACCTTTCGCCTGATGGAAAGATGCTCGAATTTGTACGCCTTTCCGGACCCGTCCGCTCGATGCAGATCGGGCTATTAAGCATAAAGAGTGGGAACCCGACCAATACGCTCAAGGCCTTTATTGACCATTGCAAAAAGATGGTTGAGGAAAACCGACTTTCGATTGCAAACCTTCCAGGTGGCTAGGGCAAATTTGCTTTTCCTCTAGCAGCTTTGGCGCAGCCTAAGCGCGGCTTTCGAATATCAGAGTTTATGAACAGCCTTAAGGCTTTTGATAGGCGGTTCAAACCAAGCTCAACGAGCAGGACCAAGAATGACACTGACACTGGAAATTCTGGAAAAACTGATTGCTTTCGACACGGTCAGTCACAAGTCAAATTTGGAAATGGCAGGTTTCGCCGAGGATTTCCTGAATGCTCGGGGGTTTGCGGTCACGCGTCTTCCCAGTGCTGATGGTTCCAAAATGGGGCTCTATGCGGAACTGGGCCCCGCCGGGGCTGGTGTACTTTTGTCGGCTCATATGGATGTGGTGCCTGTTGATGGCCAAAACTGGCGCAGGCCTCCATTTCAACTAACACGCGAAGGTGATCAGTTATTCGGCCGCGGCACTACGGATATGAAAGCTTATGCAGCGGCAATGCTCTCTCTCGCGGATCAAGCATCGCGCGCTTCCTTAAGTGAACCGCTAAAACTGGTGCTGTCTTACGATGAAGAAATAGGCTGTGTCGGAATTCAGCACATGATTGAGCCTCTTTCGTCATTGGTCGGGCGTCCCAAAATCTGTTTTGTCGGAGAGCCGACAGAAATGCAGGTAGCCACCGGACACAAAGGGAAAGCGGCACTGAGGGCCAGGTGCCATGGCCAAAGTGGCCACTCTGCGTTGGCACCAAATTTTGTGAATGCACTCGATCTGGCGGGTGAATTCCTGGTTGGTTTGCGCCGGGTGCAAGCGCATTATCGGGAAAAGGGCGCTCAAGACCCGGACTATTCCGTACCATACACCACATTGCATGCAGGGATTTTGCAAGGTGGCACTGCCCTGAATATTGTCCCGGACTTGGCAAAGATCACCTTCGAGTATCGGCATCTAGCCGCTGACAATTCGGCCGAAATCGAAGAACATATCCTTCAAACGGCAGAGCAAGCCTGCCTAACAATCGGGCAAGGCAGACCGGAAGCAAAAATCGAAATAGAAAATTACAATTCCTACCCTGGCCTTGATACAGCGCAGGAATCTGCTGCGACACTTTATGCCCTACAATTGGCACAGCAGAACCACACCACCAAAGTCGCCTTTGGCACCGAGGCCGGTTTCTTTGATCGTTTGGGAATACCAACAATCGTTTGCGGCCCGGGTTCCATGGAAGGGCAGGGACACAAGCAGGATGAGTACCTTGAAATGCGCCAATTAGTTGCGTGTGAGGAAATGATGGCCCGTATTCTTGACGATCTTTGCAATTCCTGACGCATTTCTCTTGTGAAGTAGTCAGTAAAATACTCCTTTTAGAAACGCTTTCTTGACGACCTTAAGGCAATCTCTCTGAACAGTATCAGT
Organism: Roseobacter sp. SK209-2-6; assembly: GCF_000169455.1. Classification (GTDB taxonomy): domain Bacteria; phylum Pseudomonadota; class Alphaproteobacteria; order Rhodobacterales; family Rhodobacteraceae; genus Pseudophaeobacter. The sequence continues at coordinate 80,448 of NZ_AAYC01000016.1, forward strand.
ACCCCCAACGGTTTGAGGGAGCAGAAATGACAGATGGTGATGCCTCGTGGATCTTGATCATGGCACTCTTTGTGCTCGTGCTTCAATGCGGGTTCCTGTGCCTTGAGGCCGGTACGGTCCGGATAAAGAATGCAACCAATGTTGCGCTCAAGAATATCTCGGATGTTTGTGTGGTGAGCTTCGCTTTTTGGTTTTTGGGCTATGGTCTCATGTTTGGGCAAAGCAAAGGGGGGTTTTTCGGCTCCAGCTATTTCTTCCCTGCGTTAGACAACACCAGCGGCCACTTTGCAGCAGTCTTTCTATTTCAAATGGCCTTTGCTTCGACAACTGCGACCATTGTTTCGGGTGCTGTCGCTGAAAGAGAGCGTTTCCTGGGCTATATGATTATGTCAATTGCCCTTGGTGGATTTATCTACCCGATTGCCGGTCATTGGATTTGGAATGAAGGTGGCTGGCTCAATCAGATGGGCTTTATTGACTTTGCCGGGGCCACCGTTGTCCATAGCGTGGGCGGCTGGGTCGCCCTAATCGCGGTTGTCCTACTTGGTCCGCGCCTTGGTCGTTTTAGCCATAAAAAACGCCTTTTTGAAGAAAACTCCATCTCTTTGGCGGCCCTAGGTGGTTTGTTGCTTTGGGTCGGTTGGGGCGCTTTCAATGGTGGGAGCGGATTAATATTTTCAGCGGACGTTGCCCCGATCATGGTCCGCACCATGCTGACAGCTGCAGGCGCTGGATTGACCAGTATTATCATCGGTCTCTTCTTGATCGGTCATATGCGTTCAGAACTGTTGATCAACGGGCTGCTTGGTGGCCTTGTGGCTGGCACCGCTTCTATACATCTCATTTCGGGGTATTCCGCCTTTGTCATCGGCGCTGTTGGCGCCGTGTCGGTTGTACTTTCAAGAGATATCCTTGAGGCCTTGAAAATCGACGATGTTATTGGTGCTGTGCCCGTCCATCTTGTCGCGGGGATTGTCGGTACACTTGCGGTGGCCTTTGCCGTACCTGTCGAGCATTTACCTATGGGGTCACGGCTAGAACAACTGGGCGTCCAAGCTATCGGGATCGCTTGTGTTGGGCTTTGGGTCTTTGCCTGGGCGCTCCCCTTAGCTCTATGCCTCAAGGCCTTTGGCCTTTTCCGTGCCAAGCCGAAAGACGAGGTCAAAGGCCTCAATTTGGCAGAAAACCACCAACGCAACCTGCTTCTTGAACTCATTGAAGAAATGAAGCGCCATCAGAACTCATCAAGTTTTGCTCGCCGTGTCAGAGTGGAGCATTCCACGGAAGTCGGAGCGCTTGCCTATCGCTACAACAAGGTTCTTGATCGCGTTGAGCTAGAAATCAATCAGCGTATGGATGTCATCTCCAGAGAGCGGGAAACCCGCTTGATGGCAGAAGAGGCCTATATTGCTATGTGCGAAGCTCAACAGGACAGCGCATGGGCCGCACGGCACGATAGGCTCACGGGTTTGGGCAATCGAATGCACCTTGAAGAGATTGCTTCGGACACGGTTGAAGGCGGAATGAGCGGAGCTTTGGTTATTGCTTTTGATCTGGATCGCTTCAAGGAAGTGAACGACACTTATGGGCATGAGGCGGGGGACCTTGTGCTCCAGGAAAGCGCAAACAGAATCTGCAAACCCCTTAGGAACGGGCAGGATTTTGCCTTTAGGATCGGTGGGGACGAATTTGTCGTCCTATTAGATTCAACAATGCCACAGGAAGAGGCTGAAGAGCTGTGCAACGATATTCTTTTTGAACTCTTGCAGCCGATCAAGTTCAAGAAAACAGAACTTCGTGTAGGGGCATCAATTGGGTTTTCAACAGCATCACCAACAGCCTCCCTAAGCACAGCCCTACATCAGGCAGATCTTGCTCTATACGCGTCGAAACGAGATGGTCGTTCCTGTGTGAATGGTTACACGGAAGAAATCGGAGCAGCGCATGAGGAGAAGCTAAATCTGATCAAGGATTTCAAACTTGCATTCGAGCGCAATGAAATTGAAATCATGTTGCAGCCCCAAATCGATGCGAAGACACGCGAGCTAACAGGCTGTGAGGCTTTGGCACGCTGGAACCACCCAATTCGCGGAATTCTTTCACCTGATCTGTTCACTCCTATCGCGCAAGAGCTGAATCTTCTTGCCGCTTTGGATCGAAAGATCCTTGATCAAGCCCTCTATGCATATTGGGTTCTTGCGGAACGGGGGATACTTCTGTCGAACATCTCCGTCAATGTATCGGCGGCGAGCCTCGCCAGTCCTGACCTGGCGGAACGCTTGGAACAACGTGTTGATCTTCCCAAGAATGGCCTGGCCTTCGAGCTTCTCGAAACGGTCTTTTTGGACCAGGTTAGCGATGATTACGCCCGTAAGATCCAAGCTTTAAAGGACCTGGGGATTACAATCGAGATTGATGATTTCGGAACGGGTCATGCCAGTATTGCTGCTGTGCTGGCGCTGCAACCTGACCGCTTGAAGATTGCACGCGTCTTTGCTGTTGACATTGACCAAAAACCTGAACGCCAGAACCTCATGCGAGGTTTCATCGAAATGGCTGCAAGCGTTGGTGCGGAAACCGTGATTGAAGGCATCGAAACGGAAGCGGAAGCGGATGTTTTGCGAGACTTGGGCGCCGATGTACTTCAGGGGTATGTTTTTGGTCGCCCAATGGACCTGCAGGCTTTTCTCGCTTGGGCGGAAACACGTCAAGTTTCAACAGGCAACACCAAAACCGGCTGAAAGATGTCACCCAGGCCCGGCCTGGGCAACCACGGGCCCTCTGGGCAGTATTTGTGCCACTGTCCCATGCCGTCACTTGAGCGGTCATTTTTGGGCTGACCGAAGCCAGTACCGCCCATGGGTCTGGTTCGGAGCGCTGGCAAAACGTATAAATCCCTAACTAACTCTGCCATCATCATTGACCTGCAATGACCTAGGGTAAGCGTGCGCGATTGATAAATTTGCGCAGCGCGAACCGCGAGCGAACCACTCGCAACCCAGGCAATCGCATCAATTTAATTTGCAAAAAGCTCTCAAACTCCTCAAGGCTTTCTACAGCAACCTCCAACAGAAAATCCTGAGCACCGGTCATCAAGGTCCCGGTTACCACCTCATCAAAAAGTGCGACCTGACGTTGGAAATCCGCCACTTTTTCAGCATCCTGCCTTTCAAGCTCCACAGAGACAAATGCGGTAATACCAAAGCCAGCAATCTTTCGGTCAATCCGCGCACTATAGCCACAAATCAATCCAGATTCTTCCAGTCGTGCCAGGCGCCTTTTGCAGGGGGTTGCAGATAGCCCAGCCCGTTCTGCCAGCTGAACCAGAGGCATCCTCCCATCCTCCTGAAGTGCGCGAATAATTTTCCGATCTATCGAATCTGTAGTGATACTCACTCTCAACTCCTTAAATGATAGTGAAATCAGCTCACCTCAGAAGGTTTACGCTGCAAAAGGCGCTACTTCAACCTAAGCTAATAAAATAGTCTGAGAGAAAAGCAGGCCAAACGTTCCAAATCTCTCCCTCCTCTGCGGGCCCCGCCCTGCCTTTCACCTCTGCTCGAAAGCGTGGTTTTCAGGTGAAAAGGCAAAAGGCAGGCCTGGAAGCACGATCTTGGTTTTGAACAAGGAAAGGTACCTGCAAGCAAAAGGAAGCTGTCATGACAGATACCGGAAAGGGCAAGCATGACCGATGAGATTGAGCCGCTATCGTTGAATGTGCCGGAGCCGGGCTGCCGACCCGGAGACACACCGGATTTCTCTGACTTTGAAATCCCCCGCGCCGGCGCGGTGCCGCGCCCACCGGTGGATGCCGATCCGGACAGCATCCGCGATATGGCTTTCTCCATCGTGCGGGTCCTGAACAAGGAGGGCGAGGCCGTTGGCGACTGGGCCGGTGCGCTCAGCACGGATGAATTGCGCGAAGGGCTGCGCCACATGGTGACGCTACGGACCTTTGATGCGCGCATGCAGACAGCGCAGCGCCAGGGCAAGACCAGCTTCTACATGCAGCATCTGGGCGAAGAGGCGGTGAGCTGTGCCTTTGCCCGTGCGCTTGAGGACGGCGACATGAACTTCCCGACCTACCGGCAGGCCGGGCTCCTGGTGGCCAGCGGCTATCCGATGCTGACCATGATGAATCAGATCTACTCCAATGCCCATGATCCGCTGCACGGGCGTCAGCTGCCGATCATGTATTCCTCAAAGGAACACGGGTTCTTTTCGATCTCCGGCAATCTCGGCACCCAGTTTGTGCAATCGGTCGGCTGGGCCATGGCCTCGGCGATTTCCGGCGATACCAAGATCGCAACGGGCTGGATCGGCGATGGTTCAACCGCCGAAAGCGACTTCCACGCCGCCATGGTCTTTGCCTCCACCTACAAGGCGCCGGTGGTGCTGAATATCGTCAATAACCAATGGGCAATTTCGACCTTCCAGGGCATCGCGCGCGGCGGTGTCGGCACCTTCGCGGCCCGGGGCCATGGCTTTGGCATCGCCTCGCTGCGGGTGGACGGCAATGACTACCTGGCAGTGCATGCGGTGGCGAAATGGGCGGCGGAACGCGCCCGCCGGGGCTTTGGCCCCACCTTGATCGAACACGTGACCTACCGGGCCGGCGGCCATTCCACCTCGGATGACCCCTCGGCCTACCGCTCCCGGCGCGAGGCGGCGGCCTGGCCGCTGGGCGACCCGATTGAGCGGCTGAAACAGCATCTCATTACATCGGGGAATGGTCGGAGGACCGCCACACCCAGGCCGAGCGGAGATCCTGGATTCGGTGATTTCTGTGCAGAAACAGGCCGAGGCCGTCGGCACCCTGGGCGATGGCGATGCGCCCAGCCCGCGCGACATGTTCGAGGGTGTCTATGAAACCATGCCGCCGCATCTGGTCCGGCAGCGCCAGGAAGCGGGGTACTGAGCCATGGCAAGCATGACAATGATCGAGGCCATCCGCGAGGCCCATGACGTGGCCATGGCCGCGGATGACAAGGTGGTGGTCTACGGCGAGGACGTGGGTTTTTTCGGCGGGGTGTTCCGCTGCACCGCCGGCCTGCAGGAGAAATACGGCAAGAGTCGCTGCTTTGACGCGCCGATCAACGAAAGCGGCATCGTCGGCACCGCCATCGGCATGGCCGCCTATGGGCTGAAGCCGGTGATCGAGATCCAATTCGCCGACTATGTGTATCCGGCCTATGACCAGATCGTCTCTGAGGCGGCGCGCCTGCGGCACCGCTCGAACGGAGATTTCACCTGTCCCATCGTGATCCGCATGCCCACCGGCGGCGGCATCTTCGGTGGCCAGACCCACAGCCAGAGCCCCGAGGCGCTGTTCACCCATGTCTCCGGCCTCAAGGTGGTGATGCCCTCCAACCCGGCGGATGCCAAGGGGCTGCTTTTGGCCTCGATTGCGGATCCGGACCCGGTGATCTTTCTGGAACCGAAGCGTCTTTATAACGGGCCTTTTGACGGGCATCACGACAAGCCGCTGGTCTCCTGGAAGAAACACCCGCTGGGCGATGTGCCCGATGGCAGCGACGCTGTGCCGCTGGGCAAGGCCAAGATCCGGCGCGAGGGCGCTGATTTGACCATCCTGGCCTATGGCACCATGGTCTATGTCGCCGAAGCGGCGGTGGCGGAAACCGGTATCGATGCCGAGGTGATCGATCTGCGCAGCCTGATGCCGCTGGATCTGGAGACCATCGTGGCATCGGTGCAGAAAACCGGCCGTTGCGTCATCGTGCATGAGGCAACACGCACCTGCGGTTTTGGTGCTGAGCTGATGAGCCTGGTGCAGGAGAGCTGCTTTTACCATCTGGAGGCGCCGATCATCCGGGTCACCGGCTGGGACACGCCTTATCCGCACGCCCAGGAATGGGAATATTTCCCCGGCCCGGCCCGCCTGGGCGAGGCGCTGAACAAAGTCATGGAGGACTGAACCATGGGAATTCATGCAATCCGGCTGCCGGATATCGGGGAAGGCATCGCCGAGGCGGAGCTGACCGAATGGCAGGTGAAACCCGGCGATCTGGTCAAGGAAGACGACGTTCTGGCGGTGGTGATGACCGACAAGGCCGCCGTAGAAGTCCCCTCGCCGGTGGACGGCAAAGTGGCCGCGCTTGGCGGTGACATCGGCGAGCTGATGGCGGTGGGCTCGGTTCTGATCCGTCTTGAGGTCGAGGGCGCCGGCAATGAGCAGGAGGGCACTTCCGCCAGTCCAGAACCCGCGCCTGCAGCCGCACCGAAACCTGAACCTGCGGCAGCTGCCGCACCTGCGCCGGAACCGGCTCCATCTGTTGCACCCGGCCCGGCCCCGGCGGCAGTGGCCCGTGCCAAGGGCACCAAACCGCTGGCAGCACCCTCGGTGCGCGCCCGCGCTCGCGAAGAAGGCATCGATCTGCGCCAGGTTCCGGGCTCCGGCCCCGCCGGGCGGATCAGCCATGCGGATCTGGACCACTGGGCGGCCTCTGGCGGCATCCAGCAGGGCCAGGTCTCGCGCGGAGCCAATACCGGCATCGAAGAGGTCCGCGTCATCGGCATGCGCCGCAAGATTGCCGAGAAGATGCAGCTCTCGAAACGGCAGATCCCCCATATCACCATCGTCGAAGAGGTGGAGATGGAGGCGCTGGACAGCCTGCGCGTAGCCCTCAATGACAAGCACAAGGGCGAGCGAGCCAAACTGACCATCCTGCCCTTCCTGATGCGCGCCATTGTCGAGGCCGCCCGCGAACAGCCCGCCCTCAATGCGCGTTATGATGATGAGGCCGGCGTGATCCACCGCCATGGCGGCGTCCATATCGGCATCGCCACCCAGACGCCGAACGGGTTGAACGTGCCGGTGATCCGCCATGCCGAAGCCGGCAGCCTTTGGGACAATGCCGCGGAACTGACCCGCCTGGCGGAAGCGGCGCGCGAGGGCACTATCAAGCGCGAGGAGCTGCAGGGCGGCACCATCACCATCACCTCGCTGGGACCCCTCGGGGCGATTGCCACCACGCCGATCATCAACCACCCGGAGGTGGCGATTGTCGGTGTCAACAAGATGCAGATCCGCCCGGTCTGGGACGGCCAGCAGTTCCAGCCGCGCAAGATGATGAACATCTCCTGCAGCTTCGATCACCGGGTGATCGACGGCTGGGACGCGGCGGTCTTTGTGCAAAAACTGAAATCCCTGCTGGAAACTCCGGCGATGCTGTTTGTGGAGGGCTGAATGCCTGATCTAAAATGTAAGCTGCTGATTATCGGGGCCGGTCCAGGCGGATATGTCTGCGCCATCCGGGCGGGCCAGCTGGGGCTGGACACCATCATCGTGGATGAGAGCGCACCGGGGGGTACCTGCCTCAACGTAGGCTGTATCCCTTCCAAGGCGCTGATCCATGCGGCGGAGGAATTCCACCGCATCGCCACGGCAGGGCAGGGGCCTCTGGGCATCAGCGCCGCCGCGCCCGAGATCGATCTGGCCAGGACCGTGGCCTGGAAAGACGGCATCGTCAGCCGCCTCAACTCAGGGGTTTCGGGGCTGATGAAAAAGGCCGGCGCCCGCTTTGTGGCGGGCCGGGCGCGGTTCCTTGACGGCAAAACCGTGGCAGTGACGCAAGCGGGAGAAGAGATCCAGATTCGCGCCGAGCAGATCGTCATTGCCTCCGGCTCAGCCCCGGTGGAGCTGCCCTTCCTGCCCTTTGGCGGCGATATCCTATCCTCCACCGATGCGCTGGCGCTGACCAAGCTGCCGCAAAGCCTCGCCGTGGTTGGCGGCGGCTATATCGGGCTGGAACTGGGCACCGCCTTTGCCAAGCTGGGCGTCAAGGTCACCGTGGTTGAGGCCGAGGGCCGGATCCTGCCCACATATGACCGGGCGCTAACCGCGCCGGTGGCCAAACGGCTGGAGGCTTTGGGGGTCACCGTGATGACCGGAGCCAAGGCCGAAGCCTTTGCCGGCGGTCAGCTGCACACCGATCAGGGTGCGGTCGAGGCGGAGAAGGTCCTGGTCACCGTGGGCCGCCGCCCGCGCACGCAAGGTATTGGCGTGGAGGAGCTGGCGCTGACGCTGGACGGGCCCTTTGTCCGTATCGATCAGCACTGCCAAAGCTCGATGCGCGGCATCTATGCCATTGGCGATGTGACCGGCGAGCCGATGCTAGCGCATCGGGCCATGGCCCAGGGCGAGATGGTGGCCGAGCATGTCGCGGGCCATGCGGTGGAATGGGACAAGCGCGCCATCCCCGCGGTCTGCTTCACAGATCCCGAGATCGTCACCTGCGGCGCCCTGCCGGGCGAGGTGGAAGGCACGAAATCCAGCGAGTTTCCCCTGATGGCCAATGGCCGGGCGATGACCTGCGAGCGTGAAGAGGGCTTTATCCGGGTGGTCTGGCGCGAAAGCGACCATGCGGTTCTGGGCATCCAGGCGGTCGGCGCCCAGGTCTCGGAAATGTCGGCGGCTTTCACTCTGGCGATCGAGATGGGGTGCTGCCTTGAGGATATCGGCGCCACCATCCACGCCCATCCGACCCAGTCAGAAGGCCTTCAGGAAGCCTGCCTTCGCGCTTTGGGGCATGCACTTCATATCTAATTGTTAGGATAGCAAATCAGAAACGACCTCGGGATTTAGCCCCGGGGTCGTTTCTTGGGAGTCATGCCCAAGAGGCGACAGGCGCGAGTGCTAAATTCGTTTGCCAGCCCTCAACTGTTTTGAACAGCAACCCCTCGAAGAAAAACTAAAGAACATCCAAAGACCAATGTGACTCACTTTCAAAATGGGTCTATCAAGAGTCAAATAATGGGACTTTTCTTTTACCCAATACTCCACATCTTGAATCCAGACATGACGTTTAAGTGCGTTTGGTACCAGAGTTGGCCAAATTCGCTCCCGATTTTGGGTTTGATCGAACAGGAGGCCGCCGGATGACAAAATTTCACGCGATCCAGAACAACCAGCCCCCATTCCAAGGAAGCAACCGGCGACTGTTCAATGCAGCCATTCTAATAACCGAAGGGTTCTCTCTGCTGAGCCTGACCTCTCTTATAGACGTGTTGGACGCGGTCCAGACAGCTTCGCCTTTGGCCTGTGTGGATGTCACCATCCTGACTCTTGATGGCACTCCGGTGCGGGCGCGCTCGAAGGTTCAGATAGCCTCCGACGGTTCCTTGCTAGACAATCTAAGACGGGACACCCTGCTACCCAGGCCCGACGTCTATGCCGTCTGTTCCGGTCCACAGATGAGCGCGGCCGAGACGGCTCTCACCCTCGAGTTGGTGCGAAAATGTCGCCTTTCTTCCACTCCGGTTTGCGCCATGGGTGCGGCTGTCCGCGTGATTGCCCAGTCTGGCCTTATCACAAAGGGAACCGACCATTGGTCGCGCATCCCCGCAAACCGCGAGACCCTCCCACATATCGATTTTGAAGATTCGATTTTTGTCAAAGACGGAAATCTGATCAGCTGCTCAGGCGAATTGGGCGCAATGGATTTTGCCTTGAACTGGGTGGAAAACAATATTTCCACAGAAACCGCCACGCGGATTCGAAACTACCTGCTTTTGCAATCCACACGCAGCGCTGACCGAGCTCAGACTTGCTCTGCCGCTGACCGTTACCGGGGGGCTCCTCCCAAGCTGCAACAGGCCATCAACCTGATGCTCGATAACTTGGAAGAACCACTTAGCGTCAATACCATCGCAGCCATCATTGGCTTGTCCGTTCGTCAGGTTGAGCGCTTGTTCCTGCGCTATTTGGGTACGTCTCCGGTGCGGTTTTATAGAATGGAACGCTTGGAGCTGGGGCGTAGCCTGGTGGAGGACACCAACATGCCGATCACCGAAATCGCACTTGCCTGCGGCTTCAAGTCCCTGTCTTCTTTCATAAAACTGTTCCGCAACAACTTTGGCGCCACGCCAATCACATTCCGGGCATCAAAAGCTGCCTGAGGCATGATCCCCGGGCACCTTTCTCTCCTGCCGGCAAACGCAAAGAAGCTGCCGGTTTCTTCTCTCAAAGGTGCTCTGGGCTGCCGCTTGCCCTCCGGGATACAATCCCGGAGGGTTTTTTATTAACTTACAGTGCCTTAACCATTCATTTTGCCGTTATCCGGATCGTATGGCACCCGGGTCAGCGGCCTCGCCTTATAGCGCCGGTCTGCCACTTCAATTTCAAAGCAGCGGGATCGGGTTTCTGCCAGAGTTTCACCCGGGGCAATTGCCACATTGGCAAAACACAGGTTCTTACCGGTTCTAGGACCACGGGCGCCAGATGAGGTCAAACCAACGCGCTTATCCCTCTCCCAGACGGGTTCATCGTGCAGAAGCAATGCCTCGCCTTCGACCTCCAACAAGAGCTGACGGCGGGTGAGACCATCCTGTTTTTGTTTGGCCAGTGCGATGCGACCCAGGAAATCACCTTTGGTCCAGTTCACTGCAAATCCTATCCCCGCCTCCAGTGGGGAGATATCTGGCCCCAGATCATGGCCCCAATGTTTGAAACCCTTTTCGATCCGGCAGCCGTCCAAGGCGTGAATGCCCAAAAGACCTGCGCCTTCGGCACGGAAAGCATCAAACAGCACTGGCGCTTGCACTGCCGGCATCGCAATTTCCCAACCCAACTCACCAACAAAACTGATCCGGGTGGCACTGCACTCTATGCCCGCAACTGTGACCCGGCGAGCAGTGGAGAAGTCAAATTCCTGCCAATTGTCATCTGAGAGATCTTGCAACAACGCACGCGCGCGCGGACCCATCACCCCTATCACCGCTTCACTCTCTGTCACATCTTGCAGCGTGACATCGAACCCTTTGATACGCGCCTGTTTCTGCAGCCAATACAGATCTTTGCGTCGTGTGGCTGCTCCGCTTGTCACCCGAAAAAGGTTAGAGCCCAAACGTGTGACCGTAAGATCCGCTTCCACACCGCCGCGCTGGTTCAGCCAAGCGGTGTAAACCGCGCGACCTTCGGCAACATCCACGTGTGCGGTGCTGACCCATTGCAAAAGAGCCAATGCATCTGGACCTGACACATTGATCTTAGTGAACATGGACAAGTCAATCAGTACCACATCCGCTGCCATATTCTGCGCTTCACGATCTGCCACATATTGCCAGCTTTGTGGCCCAACGGAATAGGGAAGGTTTTTTTCTGCCTCATCCTGCGCAAACCAGCGGGTGCGTTCCCAGGCTCCGCCTACGCCCCAGACTGCTCCTGCCTGATCCAGGCGCTGGTGCAATGGTGACCGGCGGAGGTCGCGGCCGGAAACCGGCTGTTTGAAGGGCCAATGCATGGCAAAGTTATTGCCCACGGCCTCGCGCATCTTGTCTTCCATATAGGCCTGGCCGGATTGCAGCGGATCACCGCGCAGAATGTCGATGTCCCACAGGTCGCTGGGCGCATCGCCATCGATCATCCAATCCGCCAGCGCATCTCCCACGCCAGCGGATGACATGATCCCCACAGAGTTCAAACCGGTTGCGACAAACAAGCCCTGCAACTCTGGCGTCTCGCCCACCAATGGGCGGCTATCAGCGGTAAAACTCTCCGGCCCATTCAGAAAATGCTGGATGCCCGCGCTCTCGAGACCGGGATACATCCTGAGTGCTGCTTCGATGAAGGGCTCGGCCTGCTCCCAATCATCCTCCATTTCCAGAAACGGCCGGTCACCTTCTGCCCCATAAGGGTCCCAGGATTTCGCATCCATCTCGAACCACCCAACCAGCAGTTTTCCCGCGTCGCCCTTCATGTAGACATGGGTTTCCATGTCGCGGAACACCGGGAAAGGCTTTGGGAACCCCTCAATTGGTTCAGTCACCACATACATATGTTTCACCGAATGCTGCGGCAGGACTATGCCTGCCTCGTCAGCCAGTTTTTTAGACCAAGCACCAGCGCAAAGCGCCACCTGGTTGGCTTCAACCCTTGTTCCATCGGCCAGTTCTACTCCGGTCACGCGACCGTCCTCCTGGATAAGGCTTGCCACGCTGATGCCTTCGCGGATCTCCACTCCCCGGCTGCGCGCGCCTTTGGCAAAGGCCATGGTCAAATCCACAGGATTAACCTGCCCATCTTCCTTAAGGGTCAAAGCACCATGAATACCTTCGGCGCTGATGCCGGGCACCCGTGCGGCAACCTCTTCGCCCGAAAGCATCTCTGGGGTCATGCCGGTGAATCCCGCCATGGCGTGAATCCGATAGAGTTCGTCCATACGCTCCGCTCGCCTGGCGATCCAATAACCCGAGGTCTGCATATAACCCGTCGCCAGTCCGGTTTCGCGCTCCAGCTCCGGAAAGGTCTGCAGCGCCTTGGCGGCCAGTTTGGTCATGTTGAAGGTTGAGCGCAGCGGCCCGACAATCCCTGCCGCGTGCCAGGTTGTGCCCGAGGTCATCTGGTTTCGTTCCAGCAACAGGATATCCCGTGCGCCTTTCTTGGCCAGGTGATAAGCGAGGCTAAGGCCGATCACCCCGCCGCCAATGATGATAATATTGCGTTTCTCTGACATGGTGTCTTCCATCCAATTTCCTAAGAAATGATGCCTGAAGCAGATCACCAGAACAGATGAGAATGACGCCTGCAAACACAACATTTTGTAAAATATAGATTTTACTGTTCTCCAGGAATGGGAGCGCAGGAGCACCAAGCCAGAGCAACATCAATCAATGCTTTTTTTGCATGTATTTTTGTGTAGTTTCTAGATACACTCTTTCGCAGGTCTTTCATGATGCCACCTGAAGCCGATTCCCTCCTCTTGCCTGTGATGAACGCCTTAGCTGCCTTTCGGGTGGTCGCCTCGCAAGGATCAGTCAGCGCCGCAGCGCAGGCCCTTGACACCTCTCAATCCAGCCTATCGCGCCATATTCAAAACCTGGAGGAGCACCTGGGCTGCCCTCTCTTCCTGCGCCAAAACCGCCGCATGGTTCTGACCACCGCCGGCCAGCAACTTTTTACAACTGTAGATGCAGGTCTTGGTGCCATTTCGCTGAAAGCACAGGAATTAAAACGCCAGCACGGTCCGGGTGAAATACGTATCCGCTGCGGTCATGGGTTTGCGCATTTCTGGATGTTGAAGCACTACCCGCGCCTGCAACGATCCTTTCCCCAGCTGCAAATCAACCTATCGGTTGGCCCCCTTGGAATGCGCCCAGAAGATGGGGTGCCAGACCTTGATGTACGCCTTGGTCCGCACCCAGACCCGGAGTGGCATTCAGATCTGCTTATTCCGGAGGACATTTGCCTCGCTGCTGCACCAAAACTGCTTGAGAAACACGAGTTGCCAAACCCCGATCTGCAAGACCTCACCCGTCTGCCGCTCTTGCATCTGGACCGGGGGGAGTATGGCATACTCTGGTTCGGCTCTTTCTTCGAACGTTTTGGCATCCCTTATGAGCCAGATCCATCCACCCTGTTCTTCAACAGCTACCCGCATGTGGTCTACAGTGCCATCGAAGGGCGTGGCGTCGGTATCATCTGGCGTGGTCTGGATGATGGAGCATTGGATAGTGGCGAGCTGGTCGAACTGCCCGGCACTGGTCTGCGCACCGAAAACGGCTATTTCCTGACCTGCCGCAAGGCCATCTGCGAAGAGGCTGAAATTTTGCAACTGCGTCGCTGGATGACCAACGCCTGTGCACGGGTCAACCCGCCCCGGCACCCGCCAGCTCTTTGAGTATTTTTGCGAGCCGTTCCACCAAGCGGGGGATAATCCGCTCATCCACGCCGGAAAACCCCAGCACAAGCGCGGTGCGTTCTAATGACTCGATGCAGTAAAGCGAGATCGGGAGCGATTCGATTCCCGCTGCCAGCAGCGCTTCATGGGCAGCTTGGTCGTCGATCCCGCCCTTCAGCCAGGCGACCATATGCATGCCCGCATCAGTCCATTGGGGTTCCAGCCAGGCACTGCAATCACGGCACAGGGCTTCGTAGAGCACATCCCTCCGCGTCCGGTACAAGCGGCGCATTTTGCGGATGTGTTCGGTGAACCGTCCATCCTCCATGAACCGCGCCATCGTTTCCTCCACCACTGCAGAGGAGTTCTGACCCAGCAGATTGCGAGCGGCGGCAAATGTTTCCGCGAACTCCTGTGGCACCACCACATAGCCCAGCCGCATCGCGGCAAACATCGATTTAGAAAAGGTGCCGACATAGAAAACCCGTTGGGCGCTGTCCAAGGCGCTGAGGGCAGGCAAAGGCCGGCCGCGATAGCGAAACTCACTGTCGTAGTCATCCTCGATGATCCAGGTATTGTTTTCCTGAGCATAGCTGAGCAGTGCCAATCGTCGCCCCAAGCTCATTGTCGTTCCCAAGGGCTGCTGGTGCGAGGGGGTGGTAAAAATCAAAGCCGGCTTTGGATGACGTTTGATAGCCTGGGCCAAATCTAACCCCTCACTATCAACCTGCACCGGCGCCACATTGGCGCCCATGGTTTGCATCACATCCCGGCCAGCGATGTGTCCGGGGTTTTCGTACCAAACCGTATCCCCATGGTTCAACAACACAAAAGCAATCAGCACAAAGGCTTGCTGAGCGCCGGAAGTTACAATCACCCGCTCCGCATTCACCTTCATTCCGCGCGCATCCGCCAGATGCCGGGCAATCGCCTCACGCAGGTCGGCATTGCCATTCACCTGGCCATAGCTGAGACTGCTGCGCATATCCCGAACCATCGCTTCGGCCATATACTTATTCCATAGTTTCACCGGGAACTGGTCCAGAGCTGGAACCCCGGGGCGAAACGGCGCGACCTCCCCATAGCGGGCGGTTGATTTCGACGCAGCGATGGTTCGCGCACGGCTTGAAATCTCAATGCCCGATGGTTTGTCTTTGTGTCGCGGGGTTCGGATCTGCGGAAAGGCCTCGGTGTCCAGACCATCCGCCACAAAAGTTCCAGCCCCCGTCTTTGCCTGGGCATAGCCTTCGGAGATTATCTGTTCGTAGACATTTTTCACAGTAATCCGTGAAATCCCCAACTCCTGCGCCAACTCGCGCGTTGAAGGCAGCTTTTGCCCAGGCGGCAGAGAGCCATCCAAAATCAAGCGGCGCAACGAGGCATCCAGCTGCCGGTAGATTGGCACTGAAGAGTCGCGTTCGATTGTGAAACCCTGGAGCAGTGCACCACTCGGAGATTTTGGCATGTCTAAATGGGCCTATAAATGGGAATATAGTGGGTATATTTTATAATTCCAATCTTGAGTAGCCTCAATTTCAACAGGCGCATAATCGCGCCGGGGATGCACAATGCTTGAGGCCAATCCATGACCAGAATAGAAGACTACGCGTTCCCCAAAGGGGTGGATCTTTTGCGGGCTTGGCAAGCGGGCGACGCTGAAGCCAAAGCTGAAATGACACAGGTATTCGATGCCGCAATCGCAGGTGATTTTGATACCAACTTCGCCCAGAAAGCTGACCCGAACCATGTGAACAGCGTGGCCTCTGTCCACATGCTGGCACTGGCGGTGCTAAACGACCTTTATGGCATTGAGACGCGCGAGTATTACCACGAAGATCCCTATCGCTATGTTCGCGCCAACCTTGCGGTCAGCCGACTGCTAGGGGTGAATAAATTCTATATCACCTGGGCGCTTTATGCATGGTCCTGCGAACCGCTGGGTCAAACCGTCATGTATCCGGATAAATACCCTCCTGGCGCCGACCCTGATGATATGCTGATCAATAAGGAGAACTGGCGCGAGCTGAAGACCCCTGATTTCACCACTGGAGTGCCGCTGGCGATCACCAATATTCTGCGCGTGCATGAGGAACTGACCGGCCTGCCACCGCTCTTGCAGATCACCGCGCCCTACAGCCTCGCCGCCGACATCTACGGTCAGGAACCCCTGCTGGGTGACGTCGTGAACGACCCCGATGAAGTCAACGCGCTACTCGATCACCTGGGCGACGTGGTGCTGGGTCCCTGGATGGATCACCATATCGCAACCTTTCCCCATGGCTGGATTGAATTGTCCGATGCCTCCGGGTCGCCCTTCTTCATTGGTCCAGAAAACTGCAAGAACATGTCGATCCGGGCGATCCGCCATATGCTGCGCGATAAACCCTATGCAGACCGGGTGTTTGACAACAATTACCGTGGCGACCACGTAGCTCTCGCCAAGAAAAAAGACCGCCGATCCCGTCGCCGCGGGGGCACGCATACAGCCAGCGCCGCAACACCCGAAATGGCGCCATCAGAGAACCCCGCGCTGCTGGATCTCACCGATGCCAAGGTCAGCGCAAACCCGGTTTTCATCATGAGGCTGGCTGCAGATAATGTGGACATCTCGTTTTATGAAGATCAGGCGATCAAGCGCAACATGCCGCTCACCTCGGGAATTGGCTCCCCACAAATCGATCGCAACAGCATCGAGGATCTGGAGGCAAAGAAGGCAGAAGTCCGCGAGATGGCGCGCACTCATGTGGCGGCAATCCGGAACGTCTGCGCCAATATCGATCTGCCCGAAGACAACCATGTCGGCCAGGCATGGCCCAGCCATATCTATTTCGAAGACGTCAATCTGCATACCCAGTTCGATCTCGTCGAAATCATCCTGGAAGAGGCCTACAACTCCGCCCCAATTCAGCGCGCCTCGTAATTGGATTGCACCTCACAAGGCTGTTTCAGACCGCTCTGTGAGGATCCTCCCTAAACAAGCTGTCTGCCCCATTGGCCAGCGCACTCCCATTGAGGCGCAACCGGCACCCTGCGGGCAGCAGCACGACTAAACGACAAGGGGTTTTCTGAAACAATGTCTAAGATGCCAGACTACGCTGATCATGCTCTCCGGATGTCAGAGATCGCTGCAGAAGCAGCCCGCGGCTACTTTCGCGGTCGGCTTGGGATCGAATTCAAAAAAGATGAAAGCCCGGTCACCCAAGCCGACAAAGGCGTAGAGGCTGAGGTACGGGCCTACCTTGAACAACACTTTCCAGATCACGGGATTTTCGGCGAGGAACAAGGATTTGACGGTGTCGACCGTGACGAAATTTGGATCATCGATCCGATCGACGGCACACGCTCATTCCTCTCAGGCCACCCTCTGTTTGGGTTTTTACTAGGCTATCTAAAGGCCGAAGTTCCCCAACTTGGCGTGATCGGAATGCCAGCCCTAGGCGAAACGTTTATCGGGGTGCAAGGGCAGGGCGCGACGCTGAATGGCAAACCAATCCAAGTGTCCCGCCAAAACCGGCTGGACCGGGCGGTTTTATATGTCAACGAAGGTGACAAGATCCACCGGGACTATCCGCAACTCTTTGACAGGTTGATGCAATCCGGACAAACCCGCCGTTTTGCCTATGACTGTTATCCACATGCCCTGCTCGCCGCTGGCCATGTGGATGCAGTGATCGACTATGATCTGCAACCCTATGACTACCTCCCAGTCTCGGCCGTCATCGAAGCCGCTGGTGGTGTGATTACCGATTGGGATGGCCGCTCCTTGGGGCTGCAATCGGATGGCCGGGTGGTTTCCGCGGCCACACCAGACCTGCACGCCGAAATGCTAGCTTTGGTCAAAGGTTAACTGTGACGCATGAGCGACTTGCTGGAAACACTGCGCTCCCGTCGCGAGTTCAGCAACTACATCGCATCTGTAGCCAATTCATCCCTCTATCGCCATGGCCAGTTGTTGGAAACGCGCCGGATCAAGGACATACAAAAATTGAAAGACACCGTAGTGACGGAGGCAGGCTGATGGCTGAGTTGTCGGATAGTGACCCTGTAGAAATCGTGAACCCCCAGGGCACCGGTCAAGTGGTTCTCCTATGTGAACATGCCAGCTCCCATATTCCCAAGGCCTATCACGGACTGGGCCTGGCAGAGGAGGATCGTCTTAGCCATGCGGTCTGGGATCCCGGCGCGCGAGAACTGACCCTGGCTTTATCCGCAGCTCTGGATGCGCCTGCCATCATGTCGACGGTTTCCCGGCTGGTTTATGATTGCAACCGCCCGCCCCAAGCACCAGGTGCGATGCCGCAAAAATCCGAACTGATCGATGTGCCCGGCAACCAGGACCTCTCTCCAGCCGAGCGGGAGGCCCGAGCCGCAGAGGTTTATCAACCCTTTTGCGAAGCGGTTTCACAGATCTTAGATCATCGCGGTCCGGAGACTGTATTGGTAACGGTGCACAGTTTCACCCCAGTCTATTTTGGCAAACGCCGCACAGTAGAGATCGGGCTTTTGCATGATGGTGACAGTCGCCTGGTGGATGCCATGCTGAAACAGTCCGGGCGCCTGACCGGACGCCGGGTGGCCCGCAATGAGCCCTATGGGCCAGAAGATGGGGTGACCCATTCGTTGCGCCTGCATGCGCTGCCCCGCGGGCTGGCCAATGTCATGATCGAAGTCCGCAATGATCTGATGCGCACCCCCGAAAACATCGCTGCCAGAGCCCAGGAACTCCTGCGGCTTCTCGAGCCCGCACTTCAAAGTATCACGATCAAGGAGGATGTATCGTGAGCAATTTTCTGAGTTTCGACACTCTTAAGGATCAGGTTGTTTCTGGGGCCGTTGACACAGTTCTGGTCTGCCTTGTTGACATGCAGGGGCGGCTGATGGGTAAGCGTTTTCATGCCAAGCATTTTGTTGCGGGCGCCTGGGAAGAGACCCATTGCTGCAATTATCTGCTGGCCACCGATCTGGATATGGCGACGCCGGATGGCTATGCTTCGACCTCCTGGGAACGGGGTTACGGCGATTATGTGATGAAGCCGGATCTTTCAACGCTGCGCCCCGTGCCCTGGCTGGAGGGCACGGTCATGGTGCTCTGCGATGTGCTGGATCATCACAGCCATGAAGAGGTCCCGCACTCCCCCCGCGCGATCCTGAAGCGCCAGGTCAACCGTCTGACAGAGATGGGCTATGAGGCCATGTGCGCCACCGAGCTGGAATTCTTCCTCTTTGCCAAGAGCTTTGATGAGATCCGCCGCTCAGGGTTCAAGGATCTGGAGCCGATCTCGGGCTATAACGAAGACTACAGCATCCTGCAGACCACACGCGAAGAGCACGTGATGCGCCCCATTCGCAACCACCTTTGGGATGCGGGCCTGCCGATCGAGAACTCCAAGGGTGAGGCGGAGACCGGCCAGGAAGAGCTCAATATCAAATATGCCGCCGCCATGGCGACAGCGGAATATCACACCATCGCCAAGCATGGCATCAAGGAGATTGCCGAGGCCCGGGGCCATGC
>NZ_AAYC01000015.1 GCF_000169455.1 Roseobacter sp. SK209-2-6
CCAGGCCCAAGGTTCAAACGTGTTTTGGCCCATGCCAAAGCGCGTTTGAGGCGCGGGAGCTCTCTGCTTTTTTCCTGAAAGCTGAGTTCGGGTGGTTGCCGTGAGTTCCTCAAACAAAAACGCCACCGCAAAAGCGGTGGCGTCATATAGGTCGGGTTTTGGAGGAAACGATAGGGTTACTCTGCCGCCCAGCCGCCGATGGCTTTGACTTCCAGGAAGTCCTCGATGCCCCAGCTACCGCCTTCGCGGCCATTGCCGGACTGTTTCATGCCGCCAAAGGGGGAGCCGGCGCTGCGGGATTTGCCGTTCATTTCCACCATGCCAGAGCGCAGCTGACGGGCCAGACGATTGGCGCGCGCAGGGTCCTGGGTCTGCACATAGTTGGTGAGCCCATAGGGCGTGTCATTGGCAATCTCTATGGCTTCTTCTTCGGTGTCGAAAGGCAGGATTGCCAGAACCGGGCCAAAGATCTCTTCGCGGGCAACCGTCATCTGGTTGTTCACATCCGCAAAGACCGTTGGCTTGACGTAAAAGCCTTTGTTCAGCCCCTCGGGGCGGCCGGTGCCGCCGGCCACCAGTTTGGCGCCTTCGTCGATGCCTTCCTGGATCAGCCCCTGGATTTTGTTCCACTGCAGCTCGTTCACAACCGGGCCGATATGGCGACCTTCGGCGGAGGCGGGGCCAACTTCGACCTTATCGGCCACGGCCGCGGCTTGAGCAACAACCTGATCATAGATGCCGCGCTGCACCAGCATACGCGAAGGCGCATTACAGCTTTGGCCGGTGTTCTGCATCATATGCAGCACGCCGCGCTTCACCGCCTTTTCATCGGCATCCTCAAACAGGATGTTGGCGCCCTTGCCGCCCAGCTCCAGATGGACCTTTTTCAGGGTATCGGCGGCAGCCTTGGAGATCGCGGTGCCCGCTCGGGTGGAGCCGGTAAAGGAGACCATGTCTACATCCGGATGGCTGGAAAGCTGCGAGCCAACCCCCTGACCATCGCCGTTCACCAGATTAAAGACACCAGCAGGGAAGCCCGCTTCATCCATCAGTTCGGCAAAGATCATCGCATTGATCGGGCTCTGCTCGGAGGGTTTCAGCACCATGGTACAACCGGCAACGGCTGCGGCCCCCACCTTGAGGGTGATCTGGTTCATCGGCCAGTTCCAGGGGGTGATCAGGGCTGCTACGCCCACTGCCTCATGGATGATGCGATCGTTTGGGGATTTGTCATTCAGGGGCTTTTCAAACTCAAACCCCTTGGCCGCCTTGATGAAGTTCTGCAGATGCCAGGAGCCTGCACCAACCTGAGAGCTGCGCGACAGATCAATGGGCGCGCCCATTTCCATCGACATCGCCTGGGCGATATCTTCGGAGCGTGCCGCATAAAGCTCCAGCAGTTTCTCAACCAGGGCGATGCGCTCAGCAGGTGGGGTTGCCATCCAGCCGGGCAGGGCAGCCTTGGCGGCGGCAACGGCTGCATTGGTATCGGCTTCGGAGCCCAGCGAGATGACCGCACAGGCCTCCTCGGTCGAGGGGTCGATCACCTCGCAATCCTGCGGCTGAGAAGGGGCCACCCATTGGCCATTGATGTAAAAGTCACGTTTCTCGATCATGTCCGTCTCTCCCAAATCAGACGAGGGCACCAGCAGGGGTGCCAGGGGTCGGAGGCTACTCTGTCACCCCGCTGACCGGGGGGCAAGAGCGCTGGTGGAATAATTTGATCAAATTTTCCACCCCAAGGCAAGAGACCATGGGTCGACGCCATGATTTGGCTGAGGTCCGCTTGAACAAACTGGTGAAAACCGCGTCTTTACAACTTTTGCGCTGGTCAATCTGGCGCTGCGCTGTAACGTTGCGGCAGGATTTGAACCGTTCCCCATCGAGGGGCGGATTTGACGAAAGAGGAGAGTGCCATGGGCCTGCGTATCAATGATGTTGTTCCGAATTTCACCGCCGAGACCGATCAGGGAGAGATCAGCTTCCACGACTGGATTGGCGACAGCTGGGCCATTCTCTTTTCTCACCCCAAGGATTTCACCCCGGTTTGCACCACCGAGTTTTCCGCTGTTGCACAGCTGAATGACGAATGGGCCAAGCGCGGCTGCAAGGTGATTGGCGTTTCCGTTGATGGTGTCGAAGACCACAAGAAATGGAAAAGCGATATCGAGACTTATGGCAATGCCGCCGCCGGTTTCCCGATCATCGCAGACGAAGGTCTGGCGGTCTCCAAGGCCTTTGACATGCTGCCCGCCGAAGCCTATCTGCCCGATGGCCGCACCCCAGCTGATAGCGCCACCGTGCGTTCTGTCTTTATCATCGGGCCGGACAAGCAGCTGAAACTCTCGATGACCTATCCGATGACCGTGGGCCGCAATTTTGCTGAGATCCTGCGCGCGCTGGATGGCTTGCAGATGTCCTCCAAAGGGGTTGCAACCCCGGCCAACTGGGTTCCTGGTGAAGATGTGATCATCCCGCCCGCAGTGTCGAATGAAGATGCAAAGGCCAAGTTTGGCGAGTTCGAGACCATCTTCCCCTATCTGCGCAAAACCAAAGCGCCAGAATAAGAATACAAGCTTCGCAGAAGTGCAATGGAAGGGGCCTGTCGGCCCCTTCTTTAGTTGCGCAGGCACCCTTGCCCCAGAGGAGAACCATCCGCCGGAGCGGTGCTTTCTGCTGCAGGGGGAGGCGATAGCACAGGGCTGGAAGAAGGTGCTGGATCGTTGTCTCTACCGCGGCATTGTGGAATTCGTTAACGAATTCGATTGACTCAGCCGGTTCCAAGCTTCCATCCTGCGTTCACCTCAATTGAAGTAAAACTTTAGTGTTCTACTCGCCTGGCGAGCCAGATCTGAAAGCATTCAAAGGAAATTAGCCGATGACACTTAGATCGCTTGTGACTGCTACTGCCCTGTCTTTTTTTGCAGCGACGACTAGCAATGCCGCGACACTGGTTAGTCAATTTACCTTTGACTCAGGCTATACGGACACTGCAGGCGGCGCCACTGCAACGGGCATCGGCTCGGTTTCTGGCGGTCGCTACAACTTTGGTATCGATGAAGGATTGAGCGTCACCATGGGTGCCCCGCTCTCCGCTTACTCGATCGCCTTCAGCCTCGAGTTTGACTATTTCAACACCTACAACAGGTTGCTCGATATTTCGGGGCAAACCAGCGACAATGGTCTCTATGTCAACAACACAGGGCTGCGGTACTATAATGCAGCAGGCGGTTCCGGCCCATCCGGTGCCTTTGCCCCCAATGTGGATGCTACGGTTGTTCTGACTTTTGATGGGACAACGACAACCGGTTACGTAGACGGTAGCCAAGCCTTTTCCTTTGCGCAGAGTGGCACGGGCTATCTGGGCACGCTCACATCCTTTGACCTGTTTGACGATGACCATCCACCTGGTGTTGAGGAAGCGCCAGGCTCGCTTGATTTCCTAGAAGTCTACAGTGGTGTTTTAACCTCAACCGAGGTTGCGGCCTATTCTGGTCCGGCCCCTATCAGTCCGGTGCCGCTGCCCGCCGGTGGTATGCTTTTGCTGACAGGCCTGTTTGGCGCAGTGGCTCTGAAACGGCGCAGGAGATCTGCAGCCTAGTCAGTGGAGCTATAAGTTTTTGCAGAGAGCCTCCCGTTGACGGGAGGTCTTTTCCTTTGAGAGAACAAGTGTTTGCCCTATTCCCGCGCCATCTCAGATCCGCCTGACGGGGTTCCGGTTCTGGAGTATTATGCCAAGAGTTACGTCCATGTGTTTTTTGCCCTGAACCCATTTTTCAGAGTGCCTGGTTTTTCTCCGGAAACCGCAGCTTTTGGACCAATGCACCTCGAGTATGGATCTGACTTTGATCTGGTTGAGAGGTCGCGAAGCGGGAAATTGCCAGAGCGCCCAAATCAGGCTCCAATGGATTTTGAAGACTTAGTTAAGGCAACGGGCGAAGCGGTGTCCTGGCAAACCGTGAGAGGTGAGATTGGATCTCCGGATTTTCGTGATTTTGCATTGGCGGTTTGGCTGACGACGGTACATGGCGACAGGGGCAAAATTGACCCCTCAATCGCCCAAAAGCTTGAAAACTACCTTCGCCAGAATGATCTCTACCGCCCTGAGGAAGACATGCTCCCCGCAATTCAGGAGCCTGTTGTCGGGCGTTTCCTTGAAGCTTTGGGGATTGAAGAAGTCGAAGGCCACAATGAGTTTCGAGACAAACGGGCGACAATACCTGCCTCAGCCTTCAAGGCGGCAGAAAAATCTGTACTTGTAGAAACCTGTGAAGTTCACGCAATTTCGGCGGAAGGTCTACTGCTCACCTGGCCCCATGATCTTGTTTACGCGTTGATATGTATGCGTGATGACATGTTGCAACGGGCAAATCCGCAAGAGTATTTTGAAGGTGTCTGGGCTGGGAGTAAGGCCTGGGACGCCTTTCTTGTATCAGGAAACTACTTTTCCGAGTTTCAGAGAGGCTAGGCTTTTTGAGGGCGGGATGACACTTGCGCGCGGTAAAGGCTGCGTTTGAACTCGCGTGAGATCTTGTTGCTGCTCTTGCGTTTCTGAATTGTCGAACCACCAAGTTCCTGCGTCAGTTCGGAAACCCCATTGGGCAGGATCGTCTGGATCCGCTGGCCGTGGATCCAGTGCATTTGCAGGAAGGTATCCACCGGGCGATCCAGCACTTCAGTGGCGGTGAGCAGGCGCTTGGCTGCCTTGCGCCCTACCACCTGTGCCACAGTCTGAAGCCCGATGACCTTGGGTAGGAAAAGCTTGCTCTGACCCTCTTCGGCAATAACTTCGCGCGGGGCTTCGCGACGCTTGGCGGGCAGGCGGATGAAGCTTTCA
This sequence comes from Roseobacter sp. SK209-2-6, assembly GCF_000169455.1. Lineage (GTDB taxonomy): Bacteria > Pseudomonadota > Alphaproteobacteria > Rhodobacterales > Rhodobacteraceae > Pseudophaeobacter. The sequence goes on from NZ_AAYC01000015.1 coordinate 4,838, forward strand.
GCATCCGCATGCGCTGAGATCAAAGCCAGAGTATCTCGCCATTGTTCCGGCTCCAGCGACAGATCATCCTCAACAATCATCCCATAGTCCCAGCCTGCGTCGACAATCCGCTGCCAGCAGCGCCGATGGGACAGAAAACAGCCAACTTCTCCAGGGGAGAGGGGGAAAGGGTAATGCGGGCGGTGCATATCGCCCTGGCGCAGCTCCTGCGCGTTGGTGGCGACCACTTCGCGCCCATTGACCGCCTCTGCCACTTCGGCATTGGGCAGGCGTTCAAGCAACTGCGCCACATTGGCTGCGCGTTTGCCACTGCTGGGCATATGAATGATCAGGGACCGCATGGTCCCGGAATATCCTTGAATGGCGGAGCTGGGAAGGGGGAAGCCCCGCCTCCCCCCAATTTGCGCAGGTGACTTTAGAACCGAAACCGCAGGCCAGCGTTGATGCTGAAGCTATCCAGATCATCCTCCACCACACCGGTGAGGGCACCGCTGGGGGCCAACCGGGGGCTAGCTACATCAAAGGCTCGGGCATAACGCGCATCAAAGACCAGGCTGGTCTGCTCATTCACCGCGTAGGAAACCCCCACGATTGCCTGGGCGGCAAAATTGGTATCATCACCTCGAATGACAACGCCCGGCCCATAGACAACATCAAGATCACTGCGTGTCAGCCCCAGGCCAAAGCCTGCAAAGGGGGTGAATTTGCCGCTTTGCTTGAAGTCGAACAGAACATTGGCAAAGAGCGAAGCGGAGCTGACATCTCCACTGACGTTGCCCTCAGGTGCGGGGCCGTTGCCAGAGAAGTTCACCGCGTCTGCGTCATTGTTCTGATAGGCGAACTCCAGCTCGATCCGGGTGCCGATATTGCTGTTGCTCCAGGCGACGACCTCTTTGCCGAGGGCAAAACGCAGCCCATAGCCATCGTCAAAATCCGTTGCAACAGACTGGCTGCCGCCTCCGATCTGGCCGGAAAAATCCGCGCCTTGCAGCTGGCTCAGCCCGATCTGTCCCTGGAGATAGAACCCCTCGGGCAGGGATTGGGCCGCAAGGGCGCTGCCGCTGATCAACAGGGCTGCGGTTGAGATTGAGAGTTTGGAGAATGTCATGGAGGAGGTCCTTAAGCAGTGTCTTCGCTGTAGGGAGAGTTCTGCTGCGGGAGCTGCGAAAAAGACAGAGGAGCGCCGGACACGCCGGGTCACATTATTCTAAACAGGTATGAACGAATAAAATCGGATCTGCGTTACTTGTTGGTTTCAAAGAGCTTTCCACACTGCTTCCGATCAAACGAGAAGGCCCCGGTGTTTCCACCGGGGCCTTGCTGAAATTCAGGACGAAGGAGGCTTAGTCAGCCGCTTCGCCTTTTTTCTCAGGTGCGATTTCTTCGCCGGTTTCCTGATCAACGATCTTCATCGACAGGCGTACCTTGCCGCGATCGTCAAAGCCGAGGAGTTTGACTTTGACTTCCTGGCCTTCCTTCAGAACGTCGGAAGGATGGTTCAGGCGGCGGTTCTCGATCTGAGAGACGTGCACCAAGCCATCGCGCTTGCCGAAGAAGTTCACAAAGGCGCCGAAATCGACGATCTTCACAACTTTACCGGTGTAGATGGCGCCTTCTTCGGGCTCTGCCACGATCGCGTGGATCATGTCATAGGCCTTCTGAATGGCTTCGCCGTTGGCGGACGCGATCTTGATCACACCATCGTCGTTGATGTCGACCTTGGCGCCGGAGACTTCGACGATCTCGCGGATGACCTTACCGCCCGAGCCGATCACTTCACGGATCTTGTCGGTTGGGATGTTCATGGTCTCGATGCGCGGTGCATGGACGGAGAACTCAGAAGCTTCGGTCAGAGCCTTGGCCATTTCGCCCAGGATGTGCAGACGGCCGTCCTTGGCCTGGGCCAGGGCTTTCTCCATGATTTCAGGCGTGATGCCTGCAACCTTGATGTCCATCTGCAGCGAGGTGATGCCTTTTTCGGTACCTGCCACTTTGAAGTCCATGTCGCCCAGGTGGTCTTCGTCGCCCAGGATGTCCGACAGGATCGCATAGGAGCCGTCGTCTTCCAGGATCAGGCCCATGGCCACACCGGCAACCGGTGCTTTCAGGGGAACACCTGCATCCATCATCGACAGGGAGCCGCCGCAGACCGAAGCCATGGAGGAGGAGCCGTTCGATTCGGTGATCTCGGAGACCACGCGGATGGTGTAGGGGAAGTCGGTTGCGGCAGGCAGAACCGCCTGCAGCGCGCGCCAGGCCAGCTTGCCGTGGCCGATTTCGCGGCGGCCGGGGCCGCCAACGCGGCCAACTTCACCAACCGAATAGGGCGGGAAGTTGTAGTGCAGCAGGAAGTTGGATTTGAAGTTGCCGTGCAGCGCGTCGATGAACTGCTCGTCGTCGCCGGTGCCCAGAGTGGTCACAACCAGGCCCTGGGTCTCGCCGCGGGTGAACAGCGCGGAGCCATGGGTGCGCGGCAGCAGGCCGGTTTCGGAAACGATGTCGCGGATCTCGTCGGTCTTGCGGCCGTCGATACGCTTGCCGGTTTTTACCACATCGCCGCGCAGGATGCCTGCTTCGAGCTTTTTCAGCGCGGAACCGAGGTTGGCGTCTTCCAGCTGCTCTTCGCTCAGAGCGCCTTTGATGGTTTCACGGGCGGCGGCAACAGCGGCGGTGCGCTCCTGCTTGTCGCTGATCGCAAAGGCCGCGCGCATTTCGGTCTCGCCTGCTGCTTTGACGGCCTCATAGAGGTCGCTGTAGTCAGGTGCGGCAAATTCGAAGGGCTCGTTGGCGGCTTCTTCGGCCAGCGAGATGATCAGGTCGACCACCGGCTGGATCTGCTCGTGGGCGAATTTCACTGCGCCCAGCATTTCCGCTTCGGACAGCTCGTAGGCTTCCGATTCGACCATCATCACCGCGTCTTTGGTGCCAGCAACAACCAGGTCGAGGCGCTGCTCAGGGTTCAGGCGCAGGTCCTGCATATCGTCGACGGTTGGGTTCAGGACGTATTCGCCATCCTCGAAACCAACACGGGCGCCTGCGATCGGGCCCATGAAGGGTGCGCCCGACAGGGTCAGCGCCGCAGAGGCCGCGATCATGGCTACCATGTCCGGGTCGTTGACCAGGTCGTGCGACAGCACGGTGCACATCACCAGAACTTCGTTTTTGAAGCCAGGCACAAACAGCGGGCGGATCGGACGGTCGATCAGGCGCGCAGTCAGGGTTTCCTTCTCGGTGGGGCGGGCCTCACGCTTGAAGAAGCCGCCAGGTACTTTACCGGCGGCATAGTATTTCTCTTGGTAGTGGACTGTCAGAGGGAAGAAGTCCTGGCCAGGCTTTTGCTGGCGGGCGAAGGTCACGTTGGCCATGACGGAGGTTTCGCCCAGAGTGGCGATCACCGAACCGTCTGCCTGACGGGCAACCTTACCTGTTTCCAGTGTGAGCGTCTCTTCGCCCCACTGCATCGATTTCTTTGCTACGTTGAACATGTCAGCATCCTAATTGGGAGCACTCCCAGGCGGATCCCGGGTCTCCCGTTTTTCACTAGCGGCCCCATTGCCGCCGGCCCCTTGCTATCTTTACTTTCGCGCGCCGGGGCCAGGCACGTGTCTCAGATAGGCCGCGCATACAGCAGTTTGCGCAGGAAAGAAAGCAAAAGCACTGCAACCCATGCCGGTTGGCAGGGCTGTGCCGGGGCCAGAGCCCCCTAAATCCCAGGGGAATGCGGCTTTGCCTGCGGTATGGGTTGGTTTTTAGGGCGTGCTACAGGATTGTCCTGGCGGTGATTCTGCGTGAGATTGCAAAGATCTCCGCCATTGAAGGTCTTGGTGGGACCCACCTGGCCTTCCTCAACAAAGGCCTTGGACTGACCATGACACCTGCATCGCTGACGCAATCTCTTTTGGATATGGAACAGGTGCGGGCGGATACGCCTGCCTGCGAGGAGGTTCTGCATTTCAACAATGCCGGATCCTCTCTGATGCCGGATGAGGTCTATGAGGCAATGCAGCAGGTCTTGCACAATGAGCGAGTCTATGGCGGCTATGAAGCGGAGCGCCTGGCAGCCGGGGATCTGGCCGCCTTCTATACAGAGTTTGCGGGCCTTCTGAACGCAGAGGCGGATGAAATCGCCTATGTGGAAAATGCGACGCGGGCCTGGGATATGGCCTTTTACGGGCTGGACCTGAAACCTGGCGATCGGGTGATCACCCATGCCTCGGAATATGCGTCAAACTACCTGGCTTTCCTGCAGCAGGCCAAACGCAAAGGGTTTCACATCGATCTCGCACCTTCGGATGCAACGGGTCAGATAGATGTGGCCGCGCTAGAGGCCCTCATCACCCCACAGACCCGCCTGATTGCAATCACCCATGTTCCAACTCAGGGTGGCCTGGTCAACCCGGCCGAAGCCGTTGGTGCATTGGCGCGCCAACATGGGATCTTTTATCTGCTCGACGCCTGTCAGTCGGTTGGCCAGATTGACATCGATGTTCAAAAGATCGGTTGCGATGTGCTGACGGGGACTGGGCGCAAGTTCCTGCGCGGGCCACGCGGGACTGGGTTTCTTTATGTGCGTCGCGAGGCGCTGGAGCAAATCGACCCGCCCTTTGTTGACCTGCATTCCGCCCTCTGGACAGGGGCTGATCGCTATGAGCTGGCCAAGGGTGCGCGCCGTTTTGAAAACTGGGAGAGTTTTGTTGCGGGGCGCGTCGGCTTGATGGCGGCAGTGCGCTATGCGCAGCGTATGGGCCTGCCCGCCATCGAGGCCCGTGTTGCCCAAGTGGCCGATAAGCTACGGGAGGCTTTATCAGATATTCCGGGGGTCAGTCTGCACGATCTGGGCGAGAGGAAATGCGGGATCGTAACTTTCCGAAAAGCAGGTCAAGACCCAGTGCAGATGGCCGCAACCCTGCGCGAGCAACGCATGAATGTCTCAGTTTCCAAACTCACTAGCGCGCGCCTGGATCTGGAACCCCGTGATCTGCCCTCTCTTGTGCGGGCCTCGGTGCATTATTTTAACACCGAGGAGGAAGTGGCGCGCTTTGTCCGCGCTATTGATGTGATAGGCTAAGGACGCCTCATTGGTCTCGTTCGCGCAGTGACTTGTCGGGTTAGGCTATGGGCCCTTGCCCGTGTTTGCGCTGCGGGCGCGAAGGAATGGGAAAATTGACGGTGGATTTTTGCCTGTAAATTAATCTTAACGGGCATTTATTGCTGTTGTAGATTGTGTGGATCGACTCGTGCTCACCAATAGGTAAGATTTTGAATAGTCTTTGAAAATGGGCGGTGGTGTGGTCCACCAATCTAAGTCAGCAAAATGCGATGCAATCAAACTCATTGAAATTCACTGCGACTAGTATGACCAAACAGGTCTTCGATAATATCTCGCAATCTTTGGCGGAGCAGCTGGGGATTACCGATGCCGATATTCAAGAGCGCAAGGATCTTCTGGGGCTGACCAAAGAGGATGAGGAACAGCTGGGCGCCCTGCGCGAGGCCGCCTTTCGCTTTTCCCAAACCATTGTTGAAGAGTTTTATGTCCATCAAACCTCTGTGCCGCAGATCCGGACACTGATTGGCGACAGCGAGACGCTGCAACGGCTTCAGGATTCGATGCGCGATTATGTTTTGTCCCTGTTTCAGGGCGAATATGCGGCGGAATACGTAAATTCCAGGCTGCGTATCGGCAAGGTGCATGCGCGTATCGGGGTCCCGCCCAAACTCTATGTCTCGTCTCTTCAGGTGTTGGAAAGCATGATTTGTGAACACCTACGAGAGCTGGACCCAGAAAACGCGCCTGTGGAGCCTCTGCGACGCCTGATGATGTTTGATCTGCAGTTTGTTTTTGACACCTACATCCAGGGTCTGGTGTCAGAGGTTGCTTTGGCGCGAAACGAATTGCTGGAATACTCCCGATCCCTGGAGAAAAAGATCGCTGAACGGACCGAGCGTATAGAGAAGCTCGCCTGGCTGGACGATCTGACCGGTATCAAGAACCGGCGCGCTTTCTTTGCTGCGGCTGCGCAAGAGTTGAAATCAGCCAAGCGTAGGAAAGGGAGACTGTCGCTGATCTTTGCGGACCTGAATGGCTTTAAACATATCAATGATAGCAGAGGCCATGCTGCGGGGGACCGGGTGCTGCAGCGCTTTGCGGCATTGCTGCGCCGGGTCTGTGGCGGGGAAAACCATTGTTTTCGCTATGGTGGGGATGAGTTCTGCGTTCTGTTGCCCGGCGCGGGGACTGCCGATGTCCGGGAGTTTTCCGATCATCTGCGCAAAGAGCTGGAGAGGGAGTTTAAGGGCGATCTGACTGTGAGCATAGGCGTTGCCAGTGCTTCCCCAAAATCTTACCCGGTTGTCGATGCTTTTGTAGCTTTTGCGGATGCGGGCATGTATCAGGATAAGCAGGCCGCCCAGCAGGGTGGGACATCTAAGGCAAAGGCCGGGAAATGAAGCGGCGGTTTCGGAACTGCTACTTTCTGTGAGAGTGAAGAAATGCGCAAGACCGCAGACCGCATCCGCCACGCGGTAAGCTTTGAAATCATTGGTATTCTTCTTATTGTTCCGCTTGGATCCTGGGCCTTTGGCATGGAGATGCATGCAATCGGGGTTGTCGCCATAGTGGGGGCGACCATCGCGACCCTCTGGAACTATCTCTACAATCTGGGCTTTGACTGGCTGATGCAGCGGCGCCTGGGGCATACGCGGAAATGGCCCAGCTTGCGGGTCTTTCATGCGCTTCTGTTTGAAGCCGGTCTCTTGACCGTCCTATTGCCCTTTATTGCCTGGTATCTGCAGATCAGCCTCTGGACCGCTTTGGTGATGGACCTGGGATTCGCAGGTTTCTACCTTGTTTATGCCTTTGTCTATAACTGGGCCTATGACGTGGTCTTTCCCATTCCCGAGGCCCCAGCCGCGGACTGAAGCGTTACTTTTCTGAGGCTGCCTTGAAGCTCAGCGCGAGTGCCTCCAGTGCTTTGCGATCTGCCTTGTAGAAGACCCAGTTCTTGATTTTCTTGGAGGTGACCAGCCCGGCCTCTTCCAGCATCTTCATATGGTTTGTCACGGTCGGCTGGCTGAGTTCAGTGCGCTCGGTGATAAAGCCGACGCAGACGCCATCCTCCACCAGATCACCATCACGCTGAGGCGGGAAATAGGCTTCGGGGTCCAGAAGCCAATCCATGATCTGCACCCGATGCGCATTGGCAAGCGCGCGCAGGGCGGGGAGGTGATCCGGCAGGGGGTTGAGCATATTGATAAAAACCTATATAGATTCTTTTCGATGTAGGTTGGCTGAGGGGAAATTGCCATGAATGAGCTGGAGTTGCTAGAGGAAGCTGATCGCCGGGGGCGAAAGTACCTGGCCGGAAATGACACTCGCCGCGCCTTCCCCAATGCGCAGAGCATAGCGGCCCTGTCTGGTTTCAACGAAGCCTTGCCCTATCTGGGACGACCTGGGATGGAAACACTTGCTCTGATGGATGACCTTGGCTCACCGGCGACGGTTGCCAACAATGGCCCAAACTATTTTGGCTTTGTCATTGGGGCGAGCCTGCCAGCCGCCGCTGCGGCAGAGCGTCTGGCCATCGCCTGGGATCAATGCGCTTCCACCGAGGATGGCAGCCCGGCGGCCTTTGCGATCGAAAGCCAGGCGGCGCGTTGGTTGCTGGAAATCCTCGACCTGCCTCGGGAGAGTGCCGTGGCCTTTGGCACCTCTGCAACGGCCTGCGGGCTGAGCTGCCTGGCAGCGGCGCGGGCAGCGCTTTTGGCGCGCCTGGGCTGGGATGTGGTCAATGATGGCCTGTCTGGCGCGCCAGAGATCAAGGTGGTGGTGCCCGCAAGCACCCATGTCACCATTCGCAAAGCCCTGCAGGTTCTGGGCTTTGGCTGGAACCGGGTGATCAAGGCACCGGTGGACGAGCAGGGCCGGATCAAGCCCGAAGACTTGCCAGAACTGGACCAGCGCACGCTGTTGATCCTGCAGGCAGGGGAGGTCAACACAGGTGAATTCGATCCGTTCTCAGAGATCATCCCCCGCGCCAAAGCCGCAGGAGCCTGGGTGCATGTGGATGGTGCCTTTGGCCTCTGGGCCCGCGCGGCGCCAGAACTGCACCACCTGACAAAAGGCGTGGAGGGTGCTGATAGCTGGACGACGGATGGCCATAAATGGTTGAACACGCCCTATGATGGCGCCATGGCGATCTGTCGGGACCCGCAGGCGCTTGCCCGGGTCATGAACAGCGATGCGGCCTATTCCACCGCCTCGGCAGAGGCGCAAAAGAACCTGACACTGGAGTTTTCGCGTCGGGCACGCGGCATTCCGATCTGGGCCGCCCTACGCTCCCTGGGGCGTGACGGGGTGGCCCGGTTGGTTACCGGGCACCATGACCAGGCGCAGCGCATCGGGCAGGCTCTGCAGGCGGCGGGCTTTGAGGTTCTGAACCGGGTTGTGCTCAACCAGGTGCTGGTGCGTGGCCGCAGCGATGCAGCAACCGAGGCGATCCTGAAACAGGTTCAGGACAGCGGTGTCGCCTGGTTTGGCGCTTCCGTTTGGGAGGGGCGACCCGCTTTCAGGATCAGCCTCTCTTCATTCCGGACCGGAGACAGGCATGTGGAGCAATTGATTGGCCTGCTCTGCTCGATAGGTCCGGAAGGATAGGGCGCGCGTGGCTCAGACCTCTGACAGGGGGGTGTCGCCTAGCCCCCTTATGCCCTGTCTTTGCAGATCCGCGATCAAAGCGGGGGTATCAACCTGCTGAACTGATTGGCCGGTGCTGATGACCTGGGCTGCTGCGGAGCCACAGGCCTGCCCCATCGCCATGCATTGGGGCATGCCGCGCACAGAAGCAAAGGCCATCGGATCGGCAGAAAGGATGCGGCCCGCGAACATGAGATTCTCGATCTCTTTTGGGACCAATGCGCGGAAGGGCAGCGTGTAGTAGCTGCCCGGCGCCACAATTGCCTCGTGGGTCATCTCATCGGATGAGCGCATCACGTCATCGATCGGATTGTCGCAACAGACGATGCCGTCGGGGTATTTGGTGCCGCGTGCCAGATCCTCTCCGTTGATGGTGACCATGCCCTCCAGCTTGCGGGTTTCGCGCACGCCTACGGTTGGCCCCAGCATGCTCATCCGGGCCTGTTCGAAACCGGGCACATCAGCGCGCAGGAACTCTGCCATCTGCAGACAACGACGGCGGCCTTCCTGAGTGGCGCGTGCTACACCAGCGGGATCGGTCCCATCCACATCCCGGATCACCACAGAATTGCAAAAGACACTGTCCTGATGAAACCCTTTCATCAGATAGAGCTTGCCCAGATCCTCGTGCAGGCGCCCCTCGGCGATGCCCCTGGCGGCATAGTCTTGAAAATAGGGGTCTCCCTTGGCAAAGACCCGGTCCCAGGGCGCATTCTCCATGAAAAAGGTAAGCGTCACGCCCATCATGCGGCCCTGCTCATCGCCCAGACGGTAGGGCACCCCTGCCTTGGCGGAAATGTCACCATCACCGGAGCAATCGATGACCACCTGTGCTGCGGTGCGATGCAGCCCATGGCGATTGCAATACTCCACAGCAGCGATGCGCTTGCCCTCCATCAGCGGGGAGAGTGCGGTTGCGTTCAGCTCCACCTCGACACCGGCCTCCTCCAGCATCTCAAACATGGTCAGTGTCGTAATGTCATGATCATAGAGGATCTCTGGGCCGAAGTTTTCCAGCGTACAGGGACGTTTCTCCGCCGCAGGAGGCGACATCTGGGTCAGGCGATTGGCCAGTTCTTCTAACACGCCGCCAATGATGGTGTCGCGAGGGTAGCCACCACCCCAGGGCATGCCGGGACAAAAGGCCATGACACCGCCAATCTTGGGCCCGGCTTCCAAAAGGCGAACCGAAAGACCCTTGCGCCCCGCTGCCACCGCCGCCCCAAAGCCTGCGGTGCCACCGCCAATCACCAGCACATCTATCTTGCTGTTCTCTGCCTGTTGCATCGCGCTGCCCTTCCTCAGTGACCAGATACCCACGCGCCGTTTTGAAAACGGTCTGGAGATTTGGCCAAGCTTTAAGCGGGCACAGGTGAATGTCTAGCAGCGGAAAAGGGCTTTGGGTGTCGTTTTCCGACCGGGTCTGCCCCCCTCCCGCGCCAGTGTTGCGGCCTCTGCCCGCTCTAACCGTTCCAGACACTCGGCGACTGCGCCACCCCGCGCCTGGGTCTTCTTCCAGACCGCCTGACAAGAGGCCGCAGACCAGGGCATTTTTGCATTCTGCATCCAGAGGCGGAGTTCCCGTGGCAACTGGTCATAGGCCCTCATCGGGTTGCCCCGCCGGGCCCGACGTTTCAAAGAGGTTTGTCCAAGATTGTTTTTGGAGGTTTTGCGGGCGGTCATGGATGGTGCTTCATTATGTGATAACATCACATACATCGTGAAATTGAGAAACTCCATGGGTTTTTGGCCCAGTCATCGCGGATGAACACCAAGCCGGGCGGGGTTTGGCCAAATGAGCAGGGTGCCCTGTATTCAGAACCCTTTGAAAAATGCCGCCCAAGTGCAGTAAGTTGCCAGGTCTTGCACTGGGCTCCTTCCCCTTCTCGTCATGGGTATTCCCCTATTGGGAACATTCTCCCCCATGCGGTTCGGCCTGCGCAGATGTCGCAAATTCTGATCATTCCGGCGCGCTGGCATCGAGTCTGGCAGAGCAATCTCTGTTGTTTTGCGACATCCGCCGCATCCAGGCGACCTGATCCAAGGGAGGAGAAACCCGTGTCACACTCTGATTCACGCATTATGAAACCCGGGCTGGGAATGGCGCTGCTGCCGATCCTGCTGACGCTAGCAGTTTTGGCTGTGCAGCTGTTTTACTTTGGCGATTTCACGCCGCATATCCCCCTGGCGATCGGTATCGCCATCACGGCACTGGTCGGCCTGAAACTGGGTCACAAGTGGGACAATATCGAAGAAGGCGTGTTCCACGTCATCAATATTTCGCTGCCGTCGGTGTCGATCCTGATCACCGTTGGCATGATTGTTGGCATCTGGATTGCCAGCGGCACCGTGCCAACGCTGATCTACTATGGTCTGAAGATCCTGTCGCCGGAGCTGTTCCTGGCCGCAGGTATGGTGTTGTGTTCCATCGTGTCGGTCTCGCTCGGCACCTCCTGGGGTACTGTGGGCACCGTTGGTCTGGCGCTGATGGGTATTGGTGCGGGCTTTGGCATTCCGATGTATTGGACCGCTGGCGCAGTGGTTTCAGGGGCCTTCTTTGGCGATAAGATCTCGCCTTTGTCAGACACCACCAATCTGGCCCCGGCGGTGACTGGTACCAACCTGTTTGACCACATCCGCAACATGCTGCCGACCACGGTGCCGTCGATGCTGATTGCGCTGGCGATCTATCTGGTTGTGGGCTTTACCCTGATCGACACCTCGAAGGTCTCGTTTGAACGCATCGATGCGATCACCACCGCGCTGGACAACGCCTTCTGGATCTCTCCGCTGATGCTCTTGCCTGCTTTGCTGGTCATCGTGCTGGCGGTGAAGAAGCAGCCCCCCATTCCGTCACTCTTTGCCGGTGCTGTTGTTGGCGGCATCATGGCAATGGCCTGCCAAGGCGCGGGCCTGCATGAGACCTTTACCTTTGCCAATAGTGGCTATTCCATCGACACAGGTGTGGCAGAGATCGACCCACTGCTGAACCGCGGCGGCATTCAGTCGATGATGTGGACCATCTCGCTGGTGCTGCTGGCGCTGGGCTTTGGCGGCGCGCTGGAGCGCGTTGGCTGTCTGCAGGCCATTATCGAAGTGATCATTGCCCGGGTGAAAAGCTTTGGTGGTGTACAGACCTCGGCCATCCTGACCTCGGTGGCGACCAATGCTGTTGCAGGGGATCCTTATCTCTCTATAGCTCTGCCGGGGCGGATGTATGCACCGGTCTATCGCGGCATGAAATTTTCGCCGCTGAATCTCTCACGCGCCATCGAGGAAGGCGGCACGCTGGTCTCGCCGCTGATCCCCTGGAATGCGGGCGGCGCCTTTGTGATCTCGGCGCTGGCGCTGGGGATTGCCGACGGCAATTTCGAGAACCTCCTCTACATCCCGCTGGCCTTTGCCTGCTGGCTGTCGCCGCTCATCGGTATCTTCTACGCGATGACCGGTTTGTTCTCACCCAAGGCCAGCGCAGAGGAAATCGTCGCCTGGGAAGAAAGTGGTGAGCCGGTCGCAAAAGTGACTGCCTGATCACCCAAGCGCGCCGGGCAATTCCCTTCCCCCGGCGCGCATTTTGACGCGAACCCTCAATCTGTTAGGTTACCGATATGCTTTCCCGCAGCTATGTCCCCAAAGGTGCGGCCAGTTTCCGGGTTGACTATGACGGACCGCCAAAAGACGTCTACTTCCTGCTACTGCCGAAGCTGACCATGCTGGCCTTTAGCGCCGCTGTCGAACCTCTGCGCGTTGCCAACCAGGTGACCGGCAGAGAGCTGTATCGCTGGTTCCTGATGAGCGAAGATCGCGCACCGGTGCCCTGTTCCAATGGCATTGAAGTCAATACGGATCTGCCGCTGAAGGATCTGCCGCGCGGCAGCTTTGCCTTTGTCTGTTCGGGAATTGAACCCTCTGAGAGTGCCAGCCCAAAGGTGCTCTCCTGGATCCGGCGGCAGCATGCCCATGGCAGCGGCTTTGGTGGCATCTGCACTGGCGCCTTTGCACTGGCGCAGGCCGGTATCCTGCAGCAGCAACGCTTTACCCTGCACTGGGAGAACCAGCCATCCTTTTCAGAGTATTTTCCGGGGCTGGTGCCAACGGCGAACCTCTATGAGATCGACCGGGGGTTGATGACCTGCGGCGGAGGCAATGCCGCCACCGACATGATGCTGGAGATGATTGAGACCGACCATGGCAAGGACCTGGCGGTGATCGTTTCAGATATGTGCATCCACTTTCGTTCGAACAATCGCGAAGCGCTGCAAAAGTCAGCCTTTTCGGTGGCCTTGAGCAGCCGCAACCAGCATCTGATCAATGCGATGCAGTTTATGCATGAAACCATCGAAGAACCGGTTGAGATCGGCGTTGTGGCGGATCATGCCCAAATTTCGCGACGGCAGCTTGAACGGTTGTTCCAGCAGTACGTAGGGACCTCGCCGGTACAGTTCTACATCGAGCTGCGCGTCGGGCGGGCCCTGGCGCTGCTGAATGAAACGAATATGACCGTAGCAGAGATTTCCGCCGCGACCGGCTTTAGCAGCGCAACGCAGCTTTCGATCCGCTTCAAAAAACGATTTGGTCAATCTCCGGCCTCGTTCCGCAAAAGCTGGAGCAGCAAATTGGAATGAACAGGGTAATCGGCTCTCTGCTTTTACTCTTCTCCCCTAGTTCCGAAGCCGCGGGCTGAGTTTGTCCGGGGAGATACACTCTGCCTCGGGGGAGCTTTGGGCGCTGTTAGCAACTTGTTTTTGCACAGCAACTATTTTTGAGTATTTTTATCGGGTAAAGAGGTCATCCTTGATTGAGATCATGGAGGCAGCCTCTGGTCACTCCTATCTCAGTTTCAAATGGAATGACCGGTATCCACAATGATGCAAGCAATCGCCCCCTTTGTACCAGGCCTCAGAAAGACTGTTGTGAATTTCTGGCGCCGGGAAGGCTATCGGTCGAAACCCGCCGAACTGGTGCTGTATTTCTTGACCATCAGCGGTCTCATCTTATGGACAGGGTTCAATCTGCCCTGGCAATTTCAACGCACAACGCTGGTGCTGCACATTCTGGTTTCACTGCTGGCTTTCCCACTCTTTGTGTTGCCGTTCTGGCTGGCGCATAGGGGGATCCTGAAGAGGTCTGAAAAACCCTTTTTGCGCCTTACAGGCCATATCATTGAATATGCCCTGGTGCTGCTGACCCTCAGCGGGCTTTATCTGGTGTTCTATGGCAATCGCGGCAATCTGACCGGGCAAATCGCCTATTGGGCTCATCTATTGCCTGCGCTTCCCCTGGTTGTTGTTCTGATCTGTCACTCAAAACGCTGGTCGATGCTGAAAAGCCTGAAATGGCTGTTGGGCCTTACCCTTGCGCTTGTGGTGCTGGGCGGTGCTGCCTTTGCAGCGGAGGAAAGCGGGGCTCTGGTGCTGGGGAAGGATCGTCGGACCCTTTTTAGCGCGAATTTTGAGACGGGCAGCCTGTCCTGGATCGATCGTGAGACTGGCGAACAGCTGGGAGAGGTTACGCTAGGGCGCGACATCCGCCGTGTGGCTGAGGGGCATGCGGGGCTGATCGCGGCAACTGACTATGCTGATGGCCAGGTGGTGATCTTCGACTGGCAAAGCGGTGATATTCTGAACCGTTTTGAGGTAGGTAACCGCCCCTTTGGCATTGTCTATGACGCAGCCAATGCGCTCTTCTGGGTCAGTCTGTTTGAAGACCATGAGCTGGTCGCGATCCACCCGGAGCAAGGTGTGTTGCACCGCATCCCGACCGAAGACACCCCGCGTGGGTTGGCCCTGCTGTCAGATGGGCGGCTTTTGGTGACCCATGCGATGGTCGGAAAACTATCGATTTTCGACACCTCGGTTTTGCCCCTCGCGGCACCACGCGTGATCGAATTGGCTGCCACCGATGAGCCAGATGAATTTGCCTCTCAGGGGCATCCCCGTATGTTGGATGACATCGCCGTCAGCCCGGATGAGGGAGAGGCCTGGTTGCCGCATGTTCTGTGGAATTTCGACCACCTGTTTCAATTCCAGTCAACGGTCTTTCCGGCGGTCTCTGTTCTGGACCTGACCCCAGGTGCCGAGCGCGAGCTGCCCCATCGCCGCAAACAGTTGTTTCGCCAGATTGACCTGAAAGACCCGGTGCAAAAGCGCTTTGACGGTTCGCCGAAAACGATGATCGTGGCCAATCCCTTTGATGCGGAGTTCGCAGCGGATCAGAGCAAGGTTCTGGTGACCCTGGCCGGTAGCGAAGACCTGATGGTCTTTGACCTGACACAGCGGGAGCCGATCACAGCGGGGGAAATCGAAGCCAAGGACGCGGTTGTGACGCAGCTGCTGCGGCACCTGCCCGGTGCCAATCCGCGCGGGTTGGTTGTTGCGGGCCAGGATGTCTATGTCCAGAACGCGATGGATCTTGCTCTGTCGCGGTTGCGCTTGGGCTCTCAAGTCTCCTTGGTTGATGCCAGTTTTGCACCGTTGATGCAGCGGGACCCGATTGCGCCGCTGCTCCGGGCCGGCATGACCCTGTTCCATAGGGGCAATACCGACCGGAACGAGAGCTACCCGATGACCGGTGACGATTGGATGAGCTGCCAAAGCTGCCATGTGGATGGTTTCAATTTCACCAATGGTTACCTCTATGAGGCAACCGAACTGGACCAATACCGCTATGCCCGTATCGGCCATGGCAACTTGTCGAAAATGATCGCTGGGGATTTCATAGGAGATTACATCCGCATCATTCAGGGCACCCAGGGCGGCATGGGACATGATGGCGAAGCAGCGGCAGAGCTGATCGACCCGGAAGATCCCCCCGCAGACGTCGCCAGTATGATGCTGGATCTGCATGAATACGTTACCGCACCCGGCAACCTGCCTCTGGTTTCGACCTGGCTCAGGCTGGATGATGACCGGGGCACCGTGCATGAAGAGGAATGGACCAACTCGGCCGCCTGTGCCTCTTGTCATTCCGACATGTTTGACCAATGGGCTGATAGCCTGCACCGATTGATGGGCGACTCTAACCCCTATTACAAAGTGGTGGAGGACATCGCCGCCGCCACCGAAGGAGAAGAGTTCCGCACCTGGTGCATGGGCTGCCATCACCCGCAGGGGCTGCTCTCTGGCCTGACGGCAACTTCAAACGCGGGGCATATGTTTGAGCAGGGCGGGGCCTCGCTGTTTGAGGCCCTGGAACGCGGAGAGCCGGATCTGGACGAAGGCACTGGCTGCTTGTTCTGTCATCGCATCACCAAGCTGGAGGCGGCGCGCGATGCAGAGGCCGGGGGGAATGCCAGCTTTACGGTGAACCTGAAGGATCGCGAGACCTATGTCTTTGAGGAGAACGGCAATGACATCCTTGATTGGCTGGGAGATCAGGCGATCAATGCCAAGCCGCAGGTGCATGCCGATAGCTACCGTCAGGATTTCTACGCCGATTCCAAACTCTGCAGTGCCTGCCACAATGAGTTCGCGCCGGGCAGTGGGTCGGTGATTGTGGACACCTACGGTGAGTGGGAAAACTCCCCCTATAATGCGCCCGAAGATCCTGCGCAGAACCGCACCTGTATCGATTGCCATATGCACGCGGATATCCAGCGGATAGGCGAAGACATCCCTGGTATCTCTACCGATGGCGGGCGGGTGAAAGCCAATGTGGTCACGCATCAGTTCACGGGTGCGAATTACCATCTGGTGGGGCTGCGCAACCCCGATCTGAAACGGATGAGCATTGAGCTGCTGCAGACGGCTGCAGAGCTCCACACCAGCCTGACCGAGGAAGGCCGCCTGAACGTGCGTGTCAAAAACACGGGGGCAGGCCATGCGCTTCCCACCGGTGTGGCAGATTTCCGGCAAGTCTGGCTGGACGTAACGGTCCGGGACGCAGATGGAGAGGTGGTTCTGGAAAGCGGCAAGATGAATGCCAAAGGGGTGGTTGATCCCAATGCACGTTTCTTCCGAAAGGTCTTTGGCGATAAATACGGTGAGCCGGTGGGCTTTGTCTTTTGGCGCTATGAGAAGATGCTGCAGGACACAAAAATCCCAGCGGGTGGCCATCGCGATGAGGTATTTGACCTGCCGATAAACACCGCCTTTCCGGTCCGTGCTGAGGTTCGATTGATGTTCCGTACCTATCCGCAATTCGTCACGGATGCGGTCCGTGAACAATATCCGGACCTGACCGACCCGCAGGCGGTCCTGATGACAAGCCAGCAGATCGTGCTGCAGAAACACCATTGATGACATCGGAGAAAGACATGAGCCTGAAACGCACAATCCTGGGCCTGGCGCTGAGCCTTGCCCCCCTGTTACCAGCTGGGCAGCCGGTTTGGGCGGAGGTCCATGAGGTGGACCAGGTTATCGACCTTGCTGCCATGACCCCGGAAGAGGTCTACCGCTTTGAGCCCAATTATCTCTGGATCGAACCAGGCGATTCCATCAATTTCCTGAATTCAACCGGCAACCACACTGTGACAGCCATCGAAGGCATGTGGCCTGAGGGCGCTGATTTTGTGAACATCGAACATCAGCCCCTGGCTGAGGTCACCTTTGATGTGCCCGGTGTCTATGGGTTCCGCTGCAAGGTGCACGGGCGCCACGGCATGTATGCGCTGGTGGTGGTGGGCTCACCCGAAGCCAATATGGAACGCCTTGAACTCACCAAGGTCAGCGCGCTGGGCAAGAGGATATTCGCAGGACTCATTGAGACGATGAATGAAGATTGGGCCAAGAGAACGGAATAGGCCCCCTACGCTCTGTCAGACTAAATAATGTCACCAGGCAGGTTGCGTGTGAATGGGGAGGCCCTGCGTCAGGAGGTTCTCTAGACGCGTCTTGGTGCTGACGCGCTGCATTGGCACTTTGCCCGTCGTCACAAAACCCGTCGCCACAAAAAAACGCCCGCTCCAGAAGGAACGGGCGTAATAGATCCCAAAAGGATCGAAACCTTAGCGGCGGATGCCGAGGCGCTTGATGAGGTCCTGGTAACGGGCCACGTCTTTGCCTTTGGTGTAGTCCAGCAGCTTACGGCGCTGAGCAACCATCTTCAGGAGGCCACGGCGGCCGTGGTTGTCCTTCTTATGGGTTTTGAAGTGCTCAGTCAGGGTGTTGATGCGCGAGGTCAGGATTGCAACCTGGACTTCAGGCGAACCGGTGTCGCCTTCCTTGGTTGCGAATTCTTTCATCAGGCGTGTTTTTTCTTCAGCAGTGATCGACATCGGGATCTCCTATCTGGTTAAGGGTGGATGGCGCAGGCCGGGATGTCGTCCAGCACAGGCCCATGGAGAAATCCGCCATGATTCCATGGCAGATGCGCGCGTATAGGCGTTTTTGTGGAAAAAGGCAAAAGGAAGTTGGAGACAGGGCCTGCTCTCTCTTGCCTGTCCTTTACTTGCCCTTTGCTCACCTACCAGTAAAGAACGCAGGACCTAGGCGGCCAGCAAACCTGCAAGATCCGCAGTCTGCCGGTCGACAAGCGTGAAGTCATCAGAAGAAAGGTCTTCCGCCCCAGAGAGGCGCAGCACTTCTTCACCGTTCACCCGGACAATCTGCTCACCGTTGTTATCAGCGCTGTCTTCTACGGTGATTTCGGGTTCGGCCTCGCTTTCGGGAGACCAGAAAACCACAAGATGATCCTCAGCGCTGTTGAAATCCACCAGTTCGACGGCCTGGCCATTTTCGCCCTGGTCCTCAAACCAGATTTGGTCAGCGCCTTCACCCGCTGTCACGACATCGCCTTCACCCGCGAATAGGGTGTCATCGCCTTCGCCACCATTAAGGTAGTCCTGCTCGGCCTCTTCTTCGGCACCCCAGATAAAGTCATTCCCTGTGCCACCAAATAGGGTGTCTTCCCCGCTACCGCCGGTCAGCGTGTCATCATCGTCATTGCCATGCAGGGCATCAGCCCCGGATCCTCCCATAAGTAGGTCATCGTCCTGCCCGCCATGGGCGCTGTCATTGCCTTCCCCGCCCAGCAGGGTATCCGCGCCGAAATGGCCAAAGAGCGTATCCTCATCATCTCCACCAGAGAGGACATCCGATCCCTCTTCCCCATGCAAAAGGTCATCCCCTACTGTGCCCAGGAGCGTATCGTTTCCTTCGCCGCCGTGCAGCACATCCCGGCCCTCACCGCCATCGATGGAATCATCTCCCCCATAGCCATGGGCCTGGTCATTGCCGCTATCGGCGCTGATTTCCTCACCCTCACCCGTACCAACGAGCGTATCCGCTCCATCGCTGCCCTCTTGCGGGTCCCCTTCGAAGTCCAGATGAGAAGTCAGATCAAAATCCAACTGACCGGGCAGAAAATCAGTGATTTCCAGCTGTGCTTCTGCGGCCGCTGGGGTGGGGAGAGTAGGCGAACCTTCAGAGCCAGGGGACTCGTCGGAGCTGTCGTCGTCGCCGGTGGAAAGCAATTCATCCGCGGGAGTGACCATGCCGTCAGCCGCCTCGTCAGAAGCATCTGCCGCCTGGTTGTCTGCTTCATCTTGATCGTCTTGGCTGAGATCAAGGATCGCTACACTGCCAACTGTTACTAGACCCAAGAGGCCTGCTAGCCACAACATTTGTCTGTCCACTCCGCAAAATTCGAGGGATTCACCCGAGATAAGCTTGCCATATCTTGGCTGAGGGACCTAAACAAAACGAGAACAACGGTTAATCTGGGGTCACGAACTTGGATTGAATTCCACTCAATTATGCGTTGATTTTGAAGTGAATTTTCAAGGGGTTTCAGCGTACTGCCAATTTAGCGGTGCTTGCGAATAGGCGATATAGAGCGGGTGTTTGGGATGACCCGCTTTGCTGAGACCAAGGTGGTGCAAAGGCTGTCCGGTTTGGCGTAAAAGCTCCGCGATTCGGGCACCTTGCCCTCTGTGAACCCCATGGGTACCCCAGGCGCAGATCACCATATCAGCCCATTTGGCGCCTTCCAGGATGGCGGCGGTGTTTTCCGGGCCTTCCGGTTCGGCAGCGGCGCGCATCACTTTGGGGTCGGTGGCCCGCAGGGCAAAAATATTTGTCGCCCGGAAACCGCCAAAACCCAAGGCGCGGGCGCGGCGCTCGCATCGCTCGATAGTGGGGTCGTTCTGGACCTCGGTGGCCTTCGATGGGTTCAGCATTACGAACATAACCTTCCGTCCCGCAGGTTCCCAGACCCGTGTCAGGCTATAGCGGTAGGCCTCGCAATCCGAATAGACAGCGGTGGAGGGCGCATCCCCTTTGGTATGGCTGCGGCTAATCATGCGGGTCTTGTCCTCAATTGACCGGTTCTGCTGACAGAACTCAGGCCAAATGAGCCGGTGGTCAAGCCCGTCATGGATCGCGGCCGCCGGTCTGGCGGTAAAGATCAGCTGCCTGGCTGGACAAAAACCCGGCTGGGGTGCAGCTCTCCGGCCTTGTAGATGCCAACGGCTACGGCTTCCCCATTCAGAGAGGCCCAGGCCTCATCGCCGTATTCCACGTCAGAGGCCAGAACCATGCCCGGGTTGCCATTGCGCAGGCGCGTAGCACCCTCGGGGGTGCATTTCAACTCTGGCAGATCGGCCAGGCCCTCTTCGAGCGGGCGCAGGAATTCATCCAGGGCAGGGGTCTTGGCCAGCTCATCGATCTGTTCCAGCGAGATGCCATCGCCAGCATCAAAGGGGCCGGACCAGATGCGGCGCAACTCTTTCACATGGCCGTGGCAGCCCAGGGCCGCGCCCAGGTCGCGGGCGATGGAGCGCACATAGCCGCCCTTGCCGCAGGTCATCTCCAGCACCACGTGGTCCGCATCGGGACGATCCAGCATAATCAGTTCCTCGACCCATAGGGGACGCGCGGCCAGTTCGAAATCCTCATCGCCGTCGCGGGCCAGCTTATAGGCGCGCTGGCCGTCGATCTTCACCGCCGAGAATTTCGGCGGCACCTGCTGGATCTCACCAAGGAAGGGCAAAAGCGCCTCTTTGATCTGCTCATCCGTTGGACGGGCGTCACTCTCGGCAATCACTTCACCCTCAGCGTCATCCGTGTTGGTGGCCTGGCCCAGACGCACGGTGAAAGTATAGGCTTTCAGGGCATCGGTGATATAGGGAACGGTCTTGGTCGCCTCACCCAGGGCCACGGCCAGAACGCCGGTGGCTTCCGGGTCCAGGGTGCCCGCATGGCCGGCCTTCTTGGCCTCCAGGGCCCAGCGGACCTTATTCACAACCGCGGTGGAGGTCAGCCCGGCGGGTTTGTCCACTACCAGCCAGCCAGAAATATCGCGTCCCTTGCGTTTGCGTCCCATGTCATTCCCCAAATTCACGTGAGGCGCGCGGCGTAGCGGATCAAAGAGGAGCTGTCAAATGCATTGACGGAGAGAGGGAGATTTGCTGTCATCCCCGTATTTAAGGGGAGAATATTATGCGATTGATTGTTCTAGGGATTTTGTCTTTTTGCCTGTGGCTTGAGCCCCGTATTGCAGATGCAAAAGAACGCCCTATCCGCAATTCTGTGCAGCGAAATGTCAAGCTGGAGGATCTGTCCCACCGGCAACGCTATCGCTATGCAAAGGTGTCAGGGCCCACACGGCGCGGGGAGCGTGCTGAGCGCTTTGAAATTCGGCACGGTGATTGCGGGCGGTCTTCTGGCTGGAATGATTGCGAGACTGATCGCGGCCGGGTGGAAGTGAAGGAGCGGCCCAAGAACGCCTTTTCCAAACCTGGGAAAGGAGTCTGGTATGGCTACTCTATCCTGATCCCGAATGATTTTGTCAGCCTGGGCCGTGCAAATACGCTTCTGGGGCAGGTCAAGGCCGAAGGATGGTCGATGCCTATGTGGCATCTTACCTATAACGATTCTCCCTATCTTCACTATGCGGATGGCAAGACCTGCAAGATTGGTTCACTGGCCTCTTGGAAGGGGCGCTGGATCGATGTCACCATCTATGCCCACTATGGGCATGCGGGCGAGGATGTTTATTTCCAGCTCTACAAGGACGGGAAGCTGCTCTGTCAGCGGAAATCACCCTTTATGCCTGCTGAGTTTCGCAAAAGGAAACCCAAACTGGGTCTGAAATACGGGCTCTACAACAGTTTTGTCAGCCGTTACCTGGCCCGTCATGGCCGCACTCCGGCGGAAGTCACTGCCTATGCACAAAGCCACGAAGG
Organism: Roseobacter sp. SK209-2-6; assembly: GCF_000169455.1. Classification (GTDB taxonomy): domain Bacteria; phylum Pseudomonadota; class Alphaproteobacteria; order Rhodobacterales; family Rhodobacteraceae; genus Pseudophaeobacter. The sequence goes on from NZ_AAYC01000015.1 coordinate 26,656, forward strand.
TGGCCGCAGCAAAAGCCCCTCACCAACGCCCTTCAAGTATAACTGGGGCGTCGAGCTGCCCACCCATGTTGTCTATTATGATGAGTTCCGCGCAGGTGCGAGGCGCGAAGACGTGGATGTCAGGATGCTGGAAGCGCGGGGGGTGCCTGCGGTGGACTAGAATAGGAAGCCCCGCCAAGGCCTCTATTCGACTATGCCGACCACTGGGCCCATCATAAAGCCTGCGTCAGAGCGGCCTAGCTGTGGTGCGTGCAGACGCGAGATATTGCCATCAAAGTAGAGCGCATTGGGCAGCTTGAGGTGGTCTTTGAACAGGCTGCCGAATTGGTGGAAACTCACCGCGTTACGAGAGATGGCAAAGATCACGCGGCGCCCGTCTGCTGAGGTGCCAACACCGTTGCGGATGTAATAGGAGGTCGAATCGGGTAGAAAGCGCGGGTGCAGCGCGCCATCGATGACCAGCATCGGTCCCGATTGGGTGGCTGAAGCGCAGGTGGTGCCACTGTCACGATAGGCCAGCGTCTCGATGACATCGGCGCGACCCTCGCGCAGGCAGAAGACACCATTGGGCAGCAGGCCGAAATTGCCCGGCCCTGGATTGGCGACCAGGCGCATTTCCTCTTTGCCATCTTCGATGTAGAGGCCCACTGGCGCCCGATTGGCGTGATACATGCCGGCATTGGTGGCAAAGCTGAGTGTTTTGCCTTCCTCAGCCAGGCTTTCTTCGATGGAAGAGAAATGCCCAAAGACCTGCTCTTTGCCATCCCGCAGGAACAGGCGCAGCTGCTCCTTGGCGGCATCGGCTTCACAGATGGTATAGCGGTTGCCCGCGTAGGAAATATCAGAGCAGTCCACCGCCCTTGCCGCTGGAGCCATGCAGAGCAAGGCCAGCAGCGTGAGGGCGCGCAGGATCACTTCTCGATATCGCGGCGCACCGCGTCCTGTTCCAGCATGGCGCGGGTTGCGTCCATCTGGTCATAGGTCAGGTCCAGCTGGAACCGCAGGTCGGGGGCGAATTTCATCCCCAGTTTCTTGCCAGCGATGCGGCGCAGCTCACCCTTGTTGCGGGCCAGCAGTTTTAGCAGGTCCTCCTGCCCCTTGCCGCCAAGTGGCAGAACATAGGCGGTGGCGATGCGCAGATCCGGGGTGACGCGCACCTCGCCGACGGTGATCGACATGCGGTTCAGCTCGGGGTCGTGCAGATCACCGCGCATCAGAACCTCGGACAGGGTGCGCCGGATCAGTTCGCCGACGCGCAGCTGCCGTTGGGAGGGGCCGCGCCCCTCGGGAGATGAATTCTTAGCCATATCTTCGATCTATGCCGAAAGTCGGCCTTTGCCAAGAGATCCGCAAGAAGGTAGGAGAAAACCTGCAGAAGTTTTGAAGAATGCCGCATAGGGCCAGAACAAGGATCACAGTGATGAGCGAGACAGCAGGGATCGTGATAACCGGCGCATCGGGCCGCATGGGGCAGATGCTGATCAAGACGGTTCTGGAGAGTGACAAGGCGCATCTGGCTGGAGTTGTCGAACGCGAAGGCCACGATTGGGTCGGCCGTGACGTGGGTGAGGCCATGGGCGGTGCAGCTATCGGTGTCACGGTCACGGATGATCCGCTGGAAGCCTTTGCCAAGGCCCAGGCGGTGATTGATTTCACCGCGCCTGAGGCGACGCTGGCCTTCTCCAAGCTCGCCGCCCAGGCGCGTGCTGTACATGTGATCGGCACCACCGGCATGAATGAAGAACAGATTGCGCAGCTGGAGCCCGCCTCCCGTCACGCCACCATCATCCGGGCCGGAAACATGAGCCTTGGTGTGAATCTTCTGGTGCAGCTCACCAAAAAGGTGGCCGCAGCCCTGGACGAGGATTTCGACATTGAAGTGATCGAGGCGCATCACCACCACAAGGTGGACGCGCCCTCGGGCACGGCTTTGATGCTGGGCGAAGCCGCTGCTGAGGGGCGCGGCGTGAAGCTAACCGATGTTTCCGATTCGGGGCGTGACGGTATCACCGGTGCGCGCAAACGCGGCGATATCGGTTTCAGCGCCATCCGAGGCGGTGATATTGTCGGCGAGCATGACGTGCTTTTTGCCGCTGCTGGTGAACGCATCGTGCTCCGCCATATGGCCACAGACCGCGCCATCTTTGCCCGCGGCGCTTTGAAAGCGGCCCTTTGGGGGCAGGATAAAGCGCCCGGCGAATATGACATGCTGGATGTGCTTGGCCTGTAACTGGTTCCAAGCGGCCCTATTGGGGGCCGCTGCCTCCGGCGGAGGTATTTGGAGAAAGTGAAAGCTATAGCTGCTTTCATCTCGCCTTTGGTTTTCTGCAACTTGCCTGGATGTAGTGCAAAAGAGCCTGCGCAAAATTCTTTGCAGCGTCCTCTGTCGCCAGCACAAATTGCGGATGAGCAGGGAACTCTAGACCGCCAACAAGCAGTTTTTCCGGGGTTTCGGAAGTTTCCGCGTAGATCAGATTGAAAGCATATCCGGTGATTGCAGCATCTGCTTCCACCGCTTTTACAAAGGCATGCAGGGCTGGAGCATCTTTGTGCGGTTTTGGTTCTGCGGGAGGTTCGCCTGGCTTTGCTTCCGGGACCATTATGCCGAGCCTGAAAGTGAGTTTGCCATTTGGTTGCTGAAGTAGATTTCGCAGTTGAACCCGACTCATCTGCCCCTCTTCATCCGTAGGAAGTGAGCTGTTTTGCGTGACCCTTCCGTCCGTACTGCGCATCGTCAGTGTATGGGGTTTACGGTTTCGCATCTCTTCGGGCACTTTGGAGAGAAAGCTTTGCGCAATCGTGAGCGTCTGGTTCGAGACTGGCTTTGGCAAGAGGGACAGGGCGATTTGCCCATTCCCAAGGGCACGCAAGTTGACTGATTTACTGTCATAGTTCCTCAGATCAGCTGTCATGCGAGAGTTTAGCAGATTTCCATGGGTGGGCTGTTGATGCCTGATTGCGATGTCAAGCACGCAGTCCTCCAGCTGGATGTTCAAGTCAGCTGTTTCGGGAGCCATTTGAAGGTTTTGAAGCTCTGCGAGTGCTTTTTCGCGCGGAGATTTCTGGGTGAGAAGCAGATAGATGCCACCCGCCGTTATCAAGAGGCAAACAACGCCGAAGATATTGCCGATTTTCAAATTGAGTTTTCCTTATGTGGTGCAGGTGGGGGCTCCCGCCCGTTTTCGATCTGAAGATCTCCTCCGGTTGGGCCTGGCGCCGCTGGTGCGGCGCGGCAATAAGGCAAGAAGGGGAGCGTGCTAGTCCAAAATATAGTTCACCGGTTCTAGTCTGGGCGGGACGGGATGTTCGAGCGCATTGCAGACTGAGATTTCCATCACCCGGCACATGGCGCTGAGAGGGACGGAATTGGCCTGTTTCTTGAAGGGGTGCTCCAACTCATGAGTGACCTCAGCCAGCCCGAAGAAGACATAGGCGGCCACCGCAGCCACCAAGGGTTCGAACCAACCGGCAGTGTCCAGGAGGGCGAAGGGTAGAATCAGGCAATAGACATAGGTCGTGCGCCAGACCAGCAGGGAATAGACAAAGGGCAGGGGCGTGGTCAGCAGGCGCTCATTGCCGGCCTGTGCGGCGGGAAAGGCCGCCAGTCGTTCCGCCAGCGCCCTTTGGCCGAAGCCATCAATCTTGCCCTCTTCGGCCATTTCGCGCAGTCGGGTGGCAATATCGCGCAGTGCCGCATTGGGGGCATTGGCGTTTTTCAAAAACTCTTCTGCTGCCGCATCGCCAACCCAGTGCTGGACAACCTCGGCCACCTCATCACCCCGCAGCTGCGCACGGTGCAGATGGTGAAACGCCAGTATGCGCCGCAAAATGTATTCCTCATCCGGGCCGCGACCGGCAAAGATCCTGAGCTCCTGGGCAAAACTGCGCACATCGGAAACCATGCGTCCCCAGATCTTGCGCGCCTCCCACCAGCGTTCATAAGCGGCGTTGTTGCGAAAGCTGAGGAAGAGCGACAGGGCGAGGCCGAAAATCCCCATGGCCCCGATCGAAATCCGGGGCATGGACAGCACATAGCGGTCAAGGATCAACAGCAGTAGGGCCCAGAGGGCAGCGCCGATGATATTGGGCATGATCCGGGGCACGACCGAGCCATTTAGGATCAGGAACAGCTCCCAGCGGCGTGGCGTTTCGCGGAGGATCATTGGCCCCGATCACCCCAGTCGTCGCCCCAATCCTTATCCTGCATTTCGCGCAGGCGCGAGGCGGTGCGTTCGAACTCAAAGGTGCCTTCACCTTCGACGTAGAGCATCTCTGGCTGGGCCGCTGCCGAACAGATCAGCCGGACCTTGGCCTCATAAAGCGCATCAATCAGGGTAACGAAGCGCTTGGCCTCATTGAAGTTGTTGCGGGACAGGCGCGGGATATCCTCCAAGACCAGGACCTTCACCTCCTCGGCGATGGCCAGATAGTCGCCCGGCCCCAGCATCTTGCCGCATAGGTCAAAGAAGGTCGCGCGTGCCACGCCATTGCGGAACTCTGGCAGGGTGACCTCACGGCCCTTGACCTCCAGCGTCAGAGGCAGCGCATCCCCGCCAGAGAGGTCCTGCCAGATCGCACGTATCTGGCTGCGGGCCTCGGAATTTACAGGGGCAAAATAGACCTCACTGCCCTTCAACCGGTCCTGACGGTAATCAACCGGAGAGACCATCTCCCAGATTTCCATCTTATCCTTGATAAGATCGATAAAGGGCAGGAAGAGCTGGCGGTTCAATCCGTTTTTATAAAGGTCATCGGGCACCCGGTTGGAGGTGGTGACAACGGTGACCTTGGCGGCAAAGAGTGCTTCGAACAGGCGACCTACGATCATCGCATCGGTGATGTCGGTGATCTGCATCTCGTCAAAGGCGAGGAGACGCACCGAGTCTGCCACTTCTTGGGCGACCGGTGCCAGCGCATCCTGCACCCCCTCTTCGCGGGCCCTGTGCATCTTGGCGTGGATTTCCTGCATGAAGGCATGGAAATGCACCCGGCGCGCAGGGATATCGCCCAGACTGTCGACAAAGAGATCCATCAACATGGATTTGCCGCGCCCGACCCCGCCCCATAGGTAGAGGCCCTTGACCTCCTGGAACTCTGCTTTGCGGAAAAAGCCTTTTTTCACCGGCTCCGCCCGTAGCCCATCGGTGATGCGATCAAACAGCGGCAGAACCGCTTCCTGCGCAGGATCCGGTTTAAGCTCCCCGGCGGCGATTTTTTCGGCGTAAAGCGTGCTGAGATGGGTCATGGGCAAGACTTATCCGGTTGAGGTGATGAAGAAAAGTCGTAGTGCAAAACCGTGGCAGAGCGACGCGACGAAAGGCTCGGAAGGTGGCTTTGGTTGGTCATGTACGCAAATCTTTTTTGTGGGAGGGACAAAATATGTGGCGCAAACAAGAGTTTGAAAACCAATTGACCCAGGTCGCAGAAAATCCTAGCAGAAGATTATTGACCAATCCTCTTACGCGGGAATTGTAGATGTTGGAGCTTGTTACGAAACACTGATCATCGCCGGTGCGCCGGGGTGATCATTTGAAACCGGGCCAGGGCAGGATGCTGCCAGGCACCGGGTTTCTTTTGTGTTTCACAAAACAGGTCAAACAATGAATATCTCAAAACAGGAACAGCGCGTGTTGCATGTGCTGGCTCAGGGTGGGCAGATCCGCTTTGAGCGCGGCTCCAATGGCAAATTGCTGGAGGTCGGGTGTTTTACCCATGACGGCATGTTGCTGTCGGATTGCACGATCACCGTGGTGTCGAAACTGCGGCGCAAACGGCTGATTGAATCGCGTCATTCGGCGCCCTACCGTATTTCGGCCCTGGGGCGGCGTTCTGTTCGGTCCCAAGTAAACAATCGCACCTGAGGAGGGCGGCACATGGACATACGTCAAGAAACTGAAGGTGACATCGCCGCGATTCGTAAGGTGACCGAAGCGGCCTTTGCCCTGGCGGAGCACAGCTCTGGCACCGAGGCGCAGATTGTCGACAGTCTGCGTCAGAGTGGTGGTCTTTATCTATCACTGGTAGCGGTGCAGGAGGGGGAGGTCCTGGGCCACCTGGCCTTCTCACCCATTCGGATTGCGGGGCAGGAGTGCGGCTGGCTTGGTTTAGGGCCGGTCTCGACCCGGCCAGATCAGCAGCGCAAAGGCATCGGCAAGGCCCTGATCGAGGCTGGGCTTGCAAAGCTTCGGGAAAAGGGTGTTGCGGGCTGCACCGTATTGGGAGATCCGGGCTATTATGGGCGCTTTGGTTTTGTTGCCGATGGGCAATTGCACTTTGCCGGGGTGCCGCCAGAGTACTTTATGAGCCTGAGTTTCGTGGGCTCCACTCCCAAAGGTGAAGTCACCTATGCACCTGCTTTTTATGAAGAATAAGACGTAGTTGTTTTGCGCCTTAGATATAAATTTGGCTGTCCCGCCGGTCGCGGGGCGGCCCTTGACCCTCGGCTGAGTAATCTGCCGCAGGGTTCACCTGGAAGATTTCACATCAATTTTGTTTAACTCGGCCAGCAAAATCTTTGATTTGACCGAGGCCACGTTTTCCATAGCCTTGGCAGGCTGATTTGGAGGAAGGCTTATGCCGCGCGCGACACCCCTGTTTACACCAGTCCTGATTGTGGGCTGCATCATCATCATGGCGAGTTTTGCCGTTCGAGCCTCCTTTGGGGTCTTTCAGATCCCCATCGCGGAGGAGTTCGGCTGGCTCAGGGCGGAATTCTCGCTGGCGATTGCGATCCAGAACCTTGCCTGGGGTGTCGGACAGCCGATTTTTGGCGCCATCGCGGAAAAGATAGGTGATCGCAAGGCGATTATCCTGGGTGCGATCATCTATGCAGCTGGCCTGGTGTTGAGTGCGGGCGCAACCACGCCGTTTGAGATGCAAGCCTATGAATGGCTGGTGGGCTTTGGTATTGCCGGAACCGGCTTTGGCGTGGTGCTGGCGGTTGTCGGCCGGGCCAGCTCGGATGAGAACCGCTCCATGTCGCTGGCGATCGTCACCGCTGCGGGCTCTGCCGGACAAATCATCGGCGCGCCAACGGCCGAATTCCTTTTGGGGATGATGTCCTGGCAGATGGTGTTCATGGTCTTTGCCGGTACGGTTCTGGCACTGATCCTGACCTTGCCGCTGATGCGGGCACCGGCTGCGGCCAGCAAGGCGGAGCTGGAGGAGAGCATGGGGCAAATCCTGACCCGCGCCTTCAAAGATCCCTCTTATACGCTGATCTTTCTGGGCTTTTTCTCCTGCGGTTATCAGCTGGCCTTTATTACTGCGCATTTCCCTGCCTTTGTGACCGAGATGTGTGGCCCGATCCTGCCCGGAGGTGTCCTGCATAGCATGGGGGTTACAACCACCTCGGCGCTGGGGGCGGTTTCGATTGCCCTCATTGGTGCCTCCAATGTTGGGGGCACATTGATGGCGGGCTGGCTGGGCAATCGCTACAGCAAGAAATACCTCTTGGCGGGGATCTATACTGCGCGCACCGTTGTTGCTGCGGTCTTTATCCTGATGCCGATCACGCCGATGTCGGTGATCGTCTTTTCGGTGGTTATGGGGTCGCTCTGGCTGGCAACCGTGCCACTGACCTCGGGGCTGATCGCGCATCTCTATGGGCTGCGCTACATGGGCACTCTCTATGGGATCGTTTTCTTCAGCCATCAGTTGGGCGGCTTTCTGGGGGTTTGGCTCGGCGGACGGATGTATGACGTCTATGGAGACTACACCTTTGTTTGGTGGATCGGCGTCGCGGTTGGGGCCTTCAGCGCCATCGTGCATCTACCGGTACGCGAAACAAGCCCAAAGGCAGTGGCCGCCTAAACAGGCGCCCTGGAGCTGAGGCGGAGCAGCACAAGCTATGTTGTGTGAAAAGACTTGCGGCGCATGGAGGAGATCGAAATCTCTCCGATGCGCCGCATTCATTTTGCCAGAAGCCAGAAGGGGCTATATGAGCCCCTTGCGGTGGTGGGCGGCGATGATCTCCAGCACCTCATCGGTGTGGGTATAGGGCAGCCCATGGCCGGCCTCTGCGACCTCGACCTGTTTGGCAGAGCGGGCAACTTCGGTCAGTTTGCCAACCGAGCTGACCGGCACCACATCATCGATGCCGCCCCAGATGGCCAGAATCGGCACGCCCTGACGGTGGATATGGCGCAGATCCTCTGCCCGATCTTCACTGAGGATGCCGCGGAGCGAGGAAAGAACTGCAGGCACAAAGCCCTTGTAGTTCAGCTCACGCTGCTGCAGGTCGATGATGCCCGGGACCGAACTGGGCAACTGGCGTTCCGCTTCGGTGCCCCGGATGTGCAGCCGGGGGTATGCCGCATGCATCAACCAATCACCCAGACCGGGGCGGTTGCGGATGAACTCACCAATCTTGCCGGGATTGGTCTTTAGCCCCGCAGAGGCCAGCAGGACCAGCTCCCGCACCTTATCGGGATGCGCGGCAGTATAGGCGGTAGCGATGGCGCCGCCCATGGAATAGCCAAGCAGGGTGAAGTCGTCGCTAATCCCTTCGTGCTCCAGCAGCTCTTCGAGCTGGGAGAGGAAAAAGGTCCGATCCTGTACTCCCTGCGGTCGGTCGGAATATCCACGGCCATAAAGATCATAGACCAGCACGCGATAGCCTTTTTCCGCCAGCCCTTCCGCCAAGCCATGCCAGACGAAAGAGGGCGTGGTGAGCCCATGCACACAGACCGCAATGGGGCCACGCCGGGGGCCAATCCACTGGTAATGCGTTAGCCCTGCGGAGAGAGAGGCAAACTCCCCCGGGGCCTCATTGCGCGCCGAAGGTCCCATGGTTTTGCGCAGGCCTTCGCGCAGCAGCGGGAAAACCGCCAGGGCGAGCAGAGCCAGCAGGATCAGCAGCAGCCAGCTCATCTGGAGGCTTTCCATTTTTGCAGGATGTGATGGCTGGTCATCAGGTCCAGATGCGCTCCGCCACCGTTCTTGAACAGGGTGATCTCATCAGGGTTAAAGGCGGGGAACGCACTTAGCCCGTAGAAATCTGCCAAAACATCGCTGCGCTGGATCACACCTTCGGCCAGAGGCGTTTTGAACTCACCAATATGGTCCAGCGTGGTGTCAAAGCTATCGCAATAGATCCGGGAGACCTGCAGGGCTTTGTCATCTGCCTCACGCATGTCCGGGCGATAGGCCCCAATCATGTTGAGATGTTGACCGGGACGCAGCCAGTCGCCCAGAATCACCGGTGAGGAGGACATGGTGCAGGTGACAATGATGTCAGCTGCACGAACGCCAGCTTCCAGATCCGGGACCACTTCGGTCCCTGGGTAGGCCTTTGTCAGTTCCTCTGCCTTGGACTGGGTCCGGTTCCAGATCCGGATCTGCGCCTGCGGATAGGTGGCGTTGAAACATTCGATCAGAGAGGCGGCAACCGTACCGGCTCCGACGATCAGCACCTCACGGCTATCGGGATTGGCCAGGCGCAGCGCTCCCAAGAGCGTATCCCCTGCGGTTTTCCACTTGGTCACCAGATGGAAGTCCACCAGCGCCTCCAGGGTGCCGTCCTGATCGGAATAAAGGCAGACCGAGCCGTTGATCATCGGTTTGCCCGCATCATGGTTCCCGGGGAAGATATTCGCGGTCTTTACCGCCAGGCCCATGCCATCGATCCAGGCCGATCGGCTGAGCAGGGTGTCCTGGTCCCGGTAAAGAAAGGTATCGCCAATCTCGGCCTTGGGCAGATTGTGCCCCGCCGCCAGGCCTTCCGCAAAGCTAAGCCAATCCAAAAGGCTCTCGCCTTCGTCGAATCCGATAATAGGAATGCTGCTCATTGGGCCTCCTTTGCCGTCAGTAACCCGGCCTCAACCAGACGCGCGGCCCAGCCCTCCGGTGTTGTGAATAGATGTGTTTGCCAACCGCGCGCTTGGGCCGCGGCGGTATTTTCTGGCCGGTCATCTGCAAAAATCAGTGCTCCCGGAGCGATGCCGGTCTGCTGCTCGAGGATCTGGTAGATTTCAGGGTCCGGTTTGATGCAGCCCAGATGGCCCGAGATGCAGGCGTGGTCGAATTCTTCCAGAACCGGAAAGGCTTCGCGGGCCAGATCAAAGGTGCCGATGCCAAAATTGCTGAGAGCAAAGACCGGCACGCCGTTCTGGCGCAACTGTCGCAGCAGCCGGATGGACTGGGGAATGTCGCTATGGGCGAACTCCAGCCAGCTGTCGTGCCAGTGGCGGATCTCTTCGGCCCAGTCGGGATGGGCCTCTGCCAGAGAATAAACTGATTCCCGGAAGGGATCGCCACGATCCAGCCCCAGGTTCATCTCGTGCAGCGGCACCTCGCGAAACAATCTCTGCCGTGCCTCTTTGCCAAGGCGGGCATCATAGAAACGCTCCGGGTCCCACTTTACCAGTACATTCCCAATATCGAAAACAACTGCCTCTGCACGCATATCATTTATCACTCTTAGCCTGTTGATCGGGGTCTTGGCCGATTCACCGGTCGATTGTTGCGGGTTTCCCGCCAGAGAGAAACAAGACCGGAGCCAATGATCAAGGCGCTGCCGCACCAAACTTGCAAATTGGGCCATTCCTGAAAGACCAGAATACCCCAGAGCACCGCCATGGGCATGGCGATGTACTCAAAGGGGGCAACCAGCCCCGCTTCGCAGAGACGATAGGCCAGGCTGACCATATAGCCGCCGCCAGCTGCGGTGACACCCAGAGCAATGAAGAGCCACCAATCGTCTGCTGCAGGCCAGTGCCAGGCGCGCAGGATGAAATCCGCGGCAGCATTGTCGCCGGTGGCAAAACGCCCATCACCGGTGATGAGGCCAACCGCAGCGCTTACCAGGAGAAACCCCATCGACGGATAAAAGGAGAGAGCTGCCGCGCTATCCGCGCCACCTGCGCGCCGGGTCAACACATGCAAGGTGGCATAGCCGCAGGCGCCCAGAAAGGGCAGGATGGCGGCGGCCTGAAAGGTGCCTGTTCCGGGCCGCATGATGATCACTACCCCCAGAAACCCCACTGCAACGGCGCTCCACCGCCAGGGACCGGGGCGCTCCCCAAGGAGGACTACGGAGAGAGCCGTCACCACCAGAGGTGTGGCAAAGCCAATGGCAACCGCATCGGCAATCGGCATCACCGCAAGGCCCGTGTAGAAACAGATATTGGCAAAGAGCACTGCCAAGCAGCGGGTCAGATGCAGCCTGGGCTGCCGGGTGCGCAGCACATGATAGCCGCCCTCCAGCGGTACAATGATCAACAGAAGGATCGACATGGCCACGGCTGAACGGATCAGCACCATCTGATAAAGCGGGTAATCGCCAGAGAGAAATTTGACGATGACATCAATGATCGAGAAACTGATTGCCGCGCCGGCAGCTGCGAATAACCCAACTAGGCTGACTTTGACTGCCTCGCTCATGATGGGGACCCTTAAATTGGCAAGTAACTCCTGATGTCTGGCGCAAAGCCTGCGGCCTTGCAATGGGGCGTTGGGTGCTGACCGAGTGCTGACCCAAAAGGGCTGACTGGCTACACCGCAGAAATCTGCGCCATGGCGCAGGCATGGGCAGCGGCGCGGATCTCTGAGGCGAGGTCCGAATCCGGCAGCGTGCGGGCAATGACCATGCCGCCCACGCAAAGCGCCGACAATGCAAGAGCGCGCTGGCGCAGATCCGGGTCATCCTCCCTCTCCGCTGCAGTGAGGCTGGCCTGAAACAATCCGGTCATGGCTTGCAATAGATCCTGGTAGGCGGCGCGCACCTCTGGGCTGGCGCGGGCCACATCCGAAGGCAGGGCGATCATCGGACATTGATCCTGCAACGCACCAAGATGCCTTGCAGAGAGGTAGCTATCCACCATTTGCGCCGCCATCTGTGGTGACAGCGCAGAGGGGTCGATCCCGGCGTCGTCACGCCATTCTGCACCCTTCCCCATCAGGAAACTGGCCACTGCCGCGGCAAAGAGCTGCTCTTTGGTTTGGAAGTGGTTGTAAAATCCCCCACGAGTGAGTCCCGCCCCGGCCATGACCATATCGATGGTGACCCCGTGATAACCATGCACGTTGAACAGGATCCGGGCCGCCTCTGTGATGCGGGACCGGGTGCGGTCCTTATGTTCTTTGCTATAGGGCATCGCTTTGCTCCCTTTATGGTCAATGCACAGTTCCAGTTTGGCAGAATTTTAAATATGTTCTTTAACATATTTTGTGGCAATCTAGTTTTGGCATCAGACAGTTCGAATCTAGGAGCAGAAGATGCAGAAATATGTCTTAGTCTATCGCGGCCACCCCGATTTTGAGAACCGCGAAGAGGGTGCCAACCATATGGAAGCCTGGCGCGCTTGGAGCGCTGGTTTGGGCGATCATATGGTTGATCCCGGCATGCCGGTCTCAGCGGTGCACCGGATCAACCCTAACCGCAGTGTGACGGCTGGTGATCCCAGCGACCCGCTGGCCGGCGTGACCATCATCCAGGCCGAGAGCATGGAACAAGCGGTAGAGCTGGCCTCCAAGTGCCCGCATCTGGATGCGGGTGGCAGCATGGAAGTGGCCGAAGCCATGGATATGGAAATGTAGGTGGCGCGTGATGACAGTCTTTGAGGCCCTACCCGCCCTCATCCCCTACCAGCCCGCCTTTCTGGTCATGGCGCTCTTATCCATGGTGGCAATTCTCTTGTCCTTCCTAGGGGCACCGCTGGCTTTCCTGTCCGGGGAACAGGTGCCGGGCATGCCCCTGCGGCAGGATCATGCAGCGCTGAGTTTCCGCGCTCTCAGGGCCTATTCCAACACGGTTGAGAATCTCCCGGCCTTTGCCTTGGCGCTGCTGGCTGCGATCATTGCCGGTGTCAGCCCCTTCTGGGTCAACACCCTCGCTTGGCTCTTCCTGGGGTTCCGGCTGGCCTATTGGGCGGTCTACTATGCTGGGCTGGGAAACCCGGCAGGGGGCCCACGCACAATGTGCTATGTTGGCGGGTTGACCAGCAATGCCGTTCTGGCGGGGCTTGCCATCTACGCCCTGTTGTAGGGCTCGTCCTTAGTCCATCGCCGATCCATTCTGATCGGCGATGGACCTGGTGACAGAAAGTCATTGGACCGTTGGGATCTGCTTCTCTAGCCCTTTTAGCGCAAAGAGGAGCTCTGAAATGATCACCTGTTATCTTACTTATGAAGTTGACCCGGATCAGCTAGAAGCGTTTGAAATCTATGCCAAAGCCTGGATCCCCTTGGTCGAACGCTTTGGTGGTGCGCACCATGGCTATTTCCTGCCCTACGAAAGCGCCAATGATCTGGCGGTGGCGCTGTTTTCCTTCCCTTCGCTGGCGACCTATGAGGAGTATCGCGCCAAGAGCTTTGAAGATGCCGATTGCCTCGCCGCCTTCAAGTTTGCCCAAGAAAACAAGATCATTCGCCGCTATGACCGAACCTTCCTGCGTCCGGTATTGGAAGGGGATTTGCAGCCCCTGCAGCAATTGACCGGCTGCGGCTCCTGAGGTCGGGGTGGGTTCAGAGATTTGGGGTTGGGCTCGCCTGTGCTAGAATGACTGGTATTATTTCTGTGTAGTCCATTCAGGCGAGGTGGGAATTATGCCCAAAAACGTTTCATCTGAAATCAAGGATTCGAAGGAAGACGGACCTCCGGAGCCATACAAAACCTACCTCCCGATAGGGTTTACGGCGGTTGTGGCGGTGCTGCTGGCGATGCATCTCTACAATGGCAAGGCAATCGACGATACCACCATCACCTTGCTGGGGGTGGCGGTCATTGTCTGGTTCATGCCCTTGGTGACACGTATCAAGATTGGCGGTAGCGAAATCGAATTGGGTCGGCGGGTGAACGATCTCGAAGCGCGCGAGACCAAGCTGAAAGAGATGATGGAGGCACTGGAAGCGACCAGTAAAAGGAGCGAAGAGCTTCTGGAGATGGTGACCGATGCCTCGATGGATGGCGGAGATAGCGGTGCGATCGCGGAGGAGGAATTGCCGCCGGAACAGCGGGCAGTGCTGCGGGCGCTTGCGGATACGCGCTATACGCTGCGAACCCTGACCGGGGTCTTCAAGGCGGTCCATAGCGAGGGCCTGGTGAAGTTCAGCCATCGCGGAGAGGTGGAAGCCGTGCTGAAGGACTTGCGGAACTCCGGCTTTGCCCGCTCAGCCATTGGCAAAAGCAAAACGACAGTCTGGGGGTTAACCCCCCAAGGGCGGGCACAGGTCGACCAGAATTGGAAGACGTAGTCAGCCTTTGACTGCTGCGCGGATTTCGCGTTCAAGCGCGTCAAGAAAACGGGAGCGGTCTGCCTTGGTGAAGCCCTTGCCAGAGCCGCCAGCACCCAGCGGGTTGGCGGCGCGCAGGTCCGCCATCAAGTCGCGCATCGCCAGCTGCTGACCGATATTGGCCTCGGTGAAACGCTCACCATTGTGGCGCAGGACCCGCGCACCGGCCTCGATGCATTTTGCGGCCAGGGGGATATCCCCGGTGACCACCACATCGCCCGGCCCGCATCGCTCGGCGATCCACATATCGGCCACGTCAGCGCCCTGATCGACGATGATATTCTCAACCAGCGGGTTGCGCGAGGGGCGCAGCCCGCCGTTGGAGACCACAAACATCTTGATCTTGTGGCGGGTGGCCACCCGCTCGGCCTCTTCCTTGACCGGGCAGGCATCCGCATCGATGTAAAGCGCGCTCACTTGATCGTCTTTCACTCGGCCGCTTTCTTGTCATCCGTTTTTTCCGCCTCGGCCTTTGCTTTCGGCTTTGACTTGGCGGCGGTTTTGGCGGGTTTCTTCACCTTGAACTCATCCGGGATCGGCATCCGGTTGAAGGCGTCGAGCCCGGCGATCTTATAGGCCTCGGCCAGGGTCGGATAGTTGAAGGTGTTCTGGACAAAGTAATCCACAGTGCCCTTGAGGTTCATTACCGCCTGGCCGATGTGGATCAGCTCCGTCGCGCCTTCGCCGACGATCTGCACGCCCAGCACCCGGCGGGTTTTCAGCGACAGGAGCATCTTCAGCATGCCATGCTCGATGCCCATGATATGCCCGCGCGAGGTCTCACGGAAGCGGGCGATGCCGACCTCATAGGGGATGCCGCGCTCTTGCAGCTCTTCCTCGGACATGCCGCAGGTGGACATCTCCGGCACCGAATAGATGCCATAGGGATACCAGGGGCTTTCCGGCAGGGTTGGGGTCTCCAGTGCGTGGCAGGCGGCAACCCGGCCCTGCTGCAGCGAGGTTGAGGCCAGCGAGGGATGGCCGATCACATCGCCGGTGGCATAGATATGCGGCACCGAGGTCTGGTAGGTCTTGCCATCCACCGAAAGACGCCCGCGATGATCGGTCTCAAGGCCCGCTGCCTCCAGCCCCAGAGACTGCGTTGCCCCCATGCGGCCGGCCGCAAAGAGCAGCATCTCGGCGCGCACATGGCGGCCATTTTCCAGCGTTACTTCGATATGGCTACCAGTGTCCTCGATCGATTCAATTGCGCTGCCAAGGCGCATATCAACTCCGTTTTCGCGGATCTGATGGGTGAATTCCTGGATCAATGTGCGGTCGATGAAATCGAGGAAGCTGTCGCGCGGTTCGATCAGGGTAACGCGGACGTCCAGCGCGGAGAACATGGTGGCATATTCAACACCGATAACCCCGGCGCCAACCACCACGAGCGAACGCGGGATCTGCCGCATCTCCAGGAACTCATCCCCATCGACCACGGTCTTGCCATTGAAGGGGACACTGTCTGGACGATAGGTGCGGGTGCCAGTGGCGATCAGGAACTTCTCAGCGGTGATGCGAGTGGTCTCACCTGCCTCTGTCGCCACTTCGATCTCATTGGGGCTGATGAACTTGGCCAGCCCATTGAGGGTATCCACGTGGTTGCGGTTGAACTGATGTTCCAGCACGTCGACCTCATGGTCGAGGGTCATATGCAGACGGGCTTTCAGGTCCTCGGCGTGGATCTCATCCTTGACCCGGTAGGAGCGCCCATAAAAGGAACGCTCGCGCCAGCCAGAGAGGTTGAGCACCGTTTCGCGCAGGGTCTTGGAGGGGATGGTGCCGGTATGCACCGAGACCCCGCCAAAACGATCCTTGCGATCGATGACCAGCACCCGGCGCTTCAACTTGCCCGCCTGGATCGCCGCAGAACGGCCCGATGGGCCGGAGCCGATGATCACCAGATCATAGTCATAGTCGAAATCGGTCATGGTTGGAGTGGCGGATGTGGATGCGGTCATGGCTCAGTCCCGATAGAGGGCTTCGGCGTGGAAGGTCACATGATCTTCCATGAAGCTGGAGACAAAGAAATAGCTGTGGTCATAGCCGGGCTGCAGGCGCAGGATGGCCTCCTGACGCTTTTCGGCAACCGCTGCGGCCAGGGCTTCGGGCTTCAGCAGGTCAATGAACTGGTCGGTGGTGCCAGTATCCACCAGAACCGGACCGTCAAAACCTTTCTCACGCATCATCAGCGAGGCATCGTGCTTGGCCCAGGCGGCCTCATCGTCGCCCAGATAGGCAGAGAGCTGCTTGCGGCCCCAATCCGATCCGGTTGGGTTGGAAATCGGCGCAAAGGCGGAGACCGATTTGAAGCGGCCGGGTAGGTTCATCGCTAGCGTGAGGGCACCATGGCCGCCCATGGAATGACCGGTGATGGCCTGGCGTTCCAGATCGACAGCAAAGCTCTCCCCCAGGAGGGCGGGCAGCTCTTCGGCGATGTAATCCCACATCTGGAAATGCGGCGCCCAAGGCTCTTGGGTGGCATTCACGTAGAAACCAGCACCCTGGCCCAGATCATAGGCCTCATCATTAGCGACACCTTCGCCGCGCGGGCTAGTGTCGGGGAAGACGATGGCGATGCCCTGTTCGGCGCACCAGGCCTGGGCACCCGCCTTGGTCATGGCGTTTTCATGGGTGCAGGTCAGGCCAGAGAGATACCACAGAAGCGGAACCGGCCCGTCCTGAGCCTCTTCGGGGAGGAACAGACCAAAGGTCATATCGCAATTGGTGGTGCTGCTCTTGTGGCGGTAGACCCCTTGCAGGCCGCCAAAGGCCTTGTTCTCTGAGATGGTTTCCATCGAAAGGCTCCTTATTCTGTTAGCCATATCGCTACCTGTCGGCAGGCGCTACGTCCAGTCTAAGGCGCGGCAGCATTGGTGGTTTTTGCGGCAATGCTGTCGCAAAGATCTCAATTGCTTGCGCCAGGACAAACTTTGTTCAGGGTCGTTCGTAGGCAACAGGGCTTAGCAAAGCGCTAAGCCGGACGCGGACAGGTCGCAGGAAGCGCATGCGAACCGCGCTTTGATTGGGCGATCTGCCGCTGTTTATTGCCTCTCGCCCTTTGCTGCGCGGAATAGGTGGAGGCGCAATCAACGCCTAGAGCGCACGCATCCAGAACTGCAATGGCTTGGCCGTTTCTTCCGCCTGGTCGATGTCTTTCCAGGTGAACTGCGCCATGGCCCCTTCCAAGGGTGCATAGCCGCGCTTGCGCCAGAATGGGTCCAGCGGTGCGTAATCAGTGGGGCGCAGCGGATGGTCCGCCGGGCGCTGCACGCCGCAAAAGGCGCATTTGGCATAGCCGTGCTTGCGTGCATGGGCTTCGCGGGCGTCAAAGAAGCCATGGCCCGCCCCCTGGCCACGATACTGCGGCAAAAGCACGGATTCGGCGCAGTAGAAGACCTCATCCAGATCGATGCCAGAGCCCGCAAAAGCGGCGGCGAAATCCTCTGCATGGTCTGCCAAAGGGGCGCCGGTGGAAGCTCCCACCAGGGTCTCTCCGTCAAAGGCGCCGACAACCACGGCGCCGGCACTGTCGCGGTAGCTTTGCAGATAGTCCCGCTCATAGGCGAGATCACCGTCATAGAGATAGGGCCAGGCGCGAAAGACTTGGATGCGCAGGCGCGCCACATCTTCCAGCGCGGCTTCCAGTGCCGCGCCGGTCATTGCCTCAATCCGGAGGGGCATCAGGCCGCAGCCGTATCGCCAGAAACCTGCGCCATCCAATCAGCGAGATTGTAGTAGGTGGTGACGCGGATGATCTTGCCGTCCTTGAGTTCAAAGAATGAGCCACCAGGCAGGCGGTAGGTCTGGCCATTGGCCTCGGGCAGGCCCTCATCCGTTGCCAGATAGGTGCCATTGACGATGAACTCTGCTGCTGCGCGGGTGCCATCCTCTGTCGAGAAGATCACCATATCGGTCAGCTCTTCTTTGTAGCAGCGGCTCATATGGGCGCAGAAATCGGCGAATTTCGCTTTGCCTCGGCGAATCTGCCCCTCGTTAACGTGATGCGCGATATCCTCTCCCAGGCAATCCAGCATGGTGTCGGTATCGCCCGCATTGAAGGCTGCGAAATAGCGCGTAATGGTCTCGGTCATTCTTACTCTCCCGGCTCTCCCCAGCGTTCTACGAGATGCTGGATGATTTGGTCACGTGTCTGCCGGTAACTGTCTAGCTTTGCATCACGACTTTCACCCAGTCCAGTTGGGTCCATTATTGGCCAATATTCGACATCGAGGTGAAAAAAACGGGTGAGTTCCAGCGCCCGGCGCTGGCTGGCAGGCGAGAGTGCCACCACCAGGTCAAAAGAGGAGAGGTCATCGCCCCATTGCTCCATCTCGTCGAACGAACGGGAGCGATGGCGCGAGAGTTCAACCCCGGCCTCCTGGCAGACGGCGATGGAGAAGCCGTCGATCTCCATGTCGTTTTTGACGCCGGCCGATTGCACATAGGTGCCGGTGCCATAGAATTTTTTCATCAGGCCTTCGGCCATGGGAGAGCGGACCGCATTGTGGTCACAGCAGAACAGGATGGACTGCGGTAACTCCTTCACGCATCAGCCTCCAAAATGCAGCACGCAGATCAGCGTGAAGAGACGTCGTGCGGTATCGGTATCGACCTCGGCCTTGCCTTCCAGACGTTCCTGCAGCACCCGGCTGCCCTCATTGTGGATGCCACGCCGGGCCATATCGATGGTTTCGATCTGACTGGGGGGCAGGGTTTTGACGGCAGAGAAATAGCTCTCGCAGATCTGGTAGTAATCCTTGACTACCTGACGGAACGGCGAAAGCGAGAGGTGGAACTCGGCCGCCTTTTCGCCCTCTTCACTTGCGACATCAAAGACCAGGCGCTTATCACGGATGGCCAGATCCAGATGATAGGGGCCGTCTACCGTGGGGCGATCCGTACGCGCGGGCAGGGTAAAGGAGTTCTCTTCGATCAGGTCATAGATCGCGACCCGTCGCTCCTGCTCGATTTCCGCCGTAGGGGGCGGCAGGTTGCGGTCATCCAATTGGATTTGGCTGATGCGGCTCATGGGTCCTGATCTCTTTAATCTGCGGTTCCACAATCCCTAGCGGAAGACGCGCGGCGGGGCAATCAGGAGGAGCAATGCGTGTAAGATCCATCCCGAGCGGCATCAGACCCACAAGCTTGTTGTGGGCTTCCTCTTAGGATCAGGGGGGCTGAGGCTGCTACTTATGTTCCGTTCAGGGATTGCAGCCGGACGGTGACCGAGAGCCCATGAGCTTCCAGGCTTTCGCTTTGGGCCAGAACTTCCGCCGCCGGACCAATGGCCTGCAGCGCTGCCGGGGACATCTGGCTGAGAGTGGTGCGTTTGAGGAAATCCATCACCGATAGCCCAGAGGAGAATCGAGCCGAGCGGGCGGTTGGCAGCACGTGGTTTGGCCCGCCGACATAGTCGCCAATGGCCTCCGGGGTGTATTGTCCCAGGAAAATAGCACCCGCATGAACGGTCTTTTCACTCAGGGCGACAGGATCGGCAACGCAGAGTTCCAGGTGCTCGGGTGCGATGCGATTGGAAAGCTCCGCGGCCTCATCCAGGTCACGCACGGAGATCACCGCGCCAAAGTCGCGCCAGCTGGCGCCTGCAATAGCCCGGCGCTCCAGGGTTTCGAGACGCTTATCCACCGCTTCGGCAACTGCACGACCAAAGGCGGCGTCATCCGTGATCAGGATCGATTGTGCGCTTTCGTCATGTTCGGCCTGGCTCATCAGGTCGAGGGCAATCCAATCAGGATTGTTGTCCTTGTCGGCAATCACCAGAATTTCGGAAGGGCCCGCAATCATGTCGATGCCGACCTTGCCAAAGACACGGCGCTTGGCGGCGGCAACAAAGGCATTGCCGGGGCCAGTGATCTTGTCCACCGGGGCAATGCTCTGGGTGCCATAGGCCAGGGCAGCAATGGCCTGGGCGCCGCCGATGCGGTAAATCTCATCCACACCAGAGAGACGCGCCGCCAGCAGCACCAGCGGGTTGATCACCCCATCCGGCGTGGGAACGGTAATCGCCAACCGCTCAACCCCTGCAACCTTGGCCGGGATCGCGTTCATCAGAACCGAAGAGGGATAAGAGGCCAGGCCCCCTGGCACATAGAGGCCAGCCGCCGAAACCGCAGACCAGCGCCAGCCCAGGGTAGCGCCGCTTTCATCGGTCCATTGGGCGTCTTCGGGCATCTGGCGATTGTGATAGGCGCGGATGCGCTCGGCTGCCAACTCCAGTGCTTCGCGCTCTTCGGCCGATACGGAGGCAATAGCGGCATCAACCTCTGCCGGGGAAATCGCCAGTTGCTCTGTGGTCAGTGGAAGCCGGTCGAATTTCTCGGTCAGCTCCAGAAGGGCTGCATCGCCCCGGTCGCGCACATCCGCGATGATACCTGCCACGATGGCATCTACATCCGGGCTGTCTTCACGCTTGGCACTCAGCAGATCGGCAAAAGCGGATTCGAATTGAGCATCGGCAGTATCAAGGAAAACGGGCATTCTGGGTCTCTCCGGCTGACAGAGGGGACATATCGCCCAAGCCGGCGAACGACAAGCGTTAGAGGCCTGCCTGCAGCAATTTGCGCATGGGGTAGCCCGTGACATCGTGGCAAGGGCCTGCTGCCCCATCCTGCCGCCAGCCTTGGGACAGATAGAACCCCAGGCCTGTTTTGGTTGCGGTCAGATAGGCCTCCTTGAGGCCCATGAGATGCAATTCCCTTTCCAGATGACGCAACAAGGACCGGCCCTGACCGGAACCGGCAGAAGGAGGGGTCATGTAAAGCAGAGAAATCTCTCCCTGAGGTGTGATCAAGCCGACCCCAGAAGGTACGGCGTGATCTTCGATCACCCAAAGCAAAGCCTCATTGGCGATCCATCTGCGAATGTTTTCAGGGGTTTTGTTCTGAAGCCAGAGGCGCATTTTTTCCGGATCGTTTTGGTGGTCAGCGCTGCAAAGACCCCGGATCGAAGCATTCAGGATTTCGCTGATTGCGAAGACATCAAAGACACTGGCGCGGCGGATCGCAGGCCCAGCACCTTGTGCTGACCTGGCCATAGGCGACAAGGCCTGAGATATGCCGCGCTTGTTCTTCATGGGATCAATCCTGATCCAGGCAGCGCTGCAGGATCAAATCATTTCTTGTGATCCCATCGATCAGCAAGGATCTGGGGCGACGGCCAATCTGTTGAAACCCAAGGCTGCGATAGAGAGACAGTGCAGGCACGTTCTCCTCATCAACGCAGAGTTCGATCTGCAAGATCCCTTCCGCGCGGGCCTGAGCAAGCAAATGCTCCAGCAATTGACGCCCAAAGCCGCGTCCTTGGGCGCTGGGCCTTGTCACCAAAGGGCCCAAGTCGGCCACATGATTCAGCCTTTTGGGCCCGCAGCGCCGCAGAACGGCCATGGAGACGAGTTCGTGATTTTCGAAAAGGCCCCAGCCACGTCCTGCGGCCAAGGTTTGGACATGGTCGCGATCTGCAATTGCGGCGATCTCCTCCGGTGAGAGGAGAAAACCCTTGGGAAATCTTGTCGCGCCTTCCAGCCAGATCTGGCGATAGGACCTCAGATCAGCGGGGGTAAGACGCCTGATTTCAGGCCCCGTTTTTCTGACCCTGACGTCATTCACCGTGATCCGGGGCCTTTTTTGAGGGGGCCACATAGGGGCGCGTGACATCGCGCAAAGAGACTTCCAGCGCCTCGACCCGCAGGCGAATCGCCCCGTCTCCGGCCAGGGTCAGCAGCACATGGCCTGCACCCTCTTCTGCGGGCTCGAAATCCACCGACAGGAGTGAGAGGATCATCTCCTTGTCTTGCCGCTCGATCCCTTGCGAGGCGACGCCCAGAACATTGTTGATCACCAAGAGTGACTGCACCCGTTCATAGGAACGTCCACGCCGTTCAGCCGCCTGTTGATCCTCCCAGCGAAAGCGGTTGATCAGCAGGGCAAAGCGGCGCTCGGCCGAGCGCCAGCTCATCTCACTTGCCGGAAAGACCGCATCCTGGACCAGGCTGGATATCACCTGCAGATCTTCGGCTTCCAGTGCGCCCAGGTTCAAAGGTGCTTCGCGACCCTCTTCGAATGTTGCATCTACCATGGTCAGGATCCCTTGATGCGCTCGATCTTGGCGCCGACGCCAGAGAATTTGCGCACCACATGCTCATAGCCGCGATCCAGGTGGTAGACCCGGTTGACCAGTGTCTCTCCCTCGGCGGCGAGGCCGGCGAGAATCAGTGAAACAGAAGCACGCAGATCGGTTGCCATGACCGGAGCGCCCTTCAGGCGTTCGACACCTGTCACGGTGGCGGTGCCGCCATGTACCTCGATATTGGCGCCCATGCGGGTCAGCTCGGGCGCATGCATGAAGCGGTTTTCAAAGATCTTCTCTTCCAACACGCTGGTGCCTTCGGCGGTGCACATCAGCGCCATCATCTGCGCCTGCAGGTCGGTTGGGAAACCGGGGAAGGGCTCGGTGGTGACGTCGACGGCTTTGACACGGCCATTGTTGCGCGAGACCAAAAGCCCCTTGTCCGTTTCGCTGACATTGATGCCCGCCTGGTCCAGTTTCTCGGCAAAGGCGCCGACCAGATCCATACGCCCGCCGAGGAGTTCCACCTCACCGCCGCAGATTGCGGGGGCCAGCATATAGGTGCCCAGTTCGATGCGGTCGGTGACCACGGGGTGGGTCGCGCCATGCAGACGATCCACACCTTCGATGATGATCGAAGAGGAGCCTGCACCATCAATATGCGCGCCCATCTTCTTGAGACAATCCGCCAGATCGACGATTTCCGGCTCCCGGGCGGCATTGCGGATCACGGTGGTGCCCTTGGCCAGGGTTGCCGCCATCATGATATTCTCGGTGGCGCCAACAGAAGCAAAGCTGAGTTCAATCTCAGCACCCTTCAACCCGCGTGGGGCTTTGGCGTGCAGGTAGCCTTCCTTGAGTTCAATCTCGGCGCCCAGGGCCTCCAGTCCGTGGATATGCAGATCCATCGGGCGCGCACCAATGGCACAGCCCCCGGGCAAGGAGACAACCGCCTGACCAAGGCGCGCCAGCATCGGGCCAAGCACCAGGTTGGAGGCGCGCATTTTGCGCACGATGTCATATTCGGCGACATGATTGTCGATGTTGTGGCTGGACATGGCCTGCACCTGCCCGTCCTGCAGGCTGGAGACTTCGGCCCCCAGGGATTGCAACAGCTGGGTCATGGTCTTGATGTCGCTGAGGCGCGGCGCATTGGTCAGCGTTAGCGGTTCTTCAGACAAGAGTGTCGCGGGCATCAGTGTCAGACAGGCGTTTTTTGCCCCTGCGATTGGGATTTGACCATTGAGAGGGCCATTACCAGTTACCAGAATTGAATCCATCTGCCTCTACCTTTCGGACTTGTCCGTTGTTGTTTCCTGCTGACCCGCGCGGGCCTTGGCCTGGGCCTTGCGGCGGGCCATATTGGCCTTCAGCGAGGCCTTCAAGCGGTCTTCTCTTGAGGAAGAACCCGCCCCTGCTTTTTTGGTTTTTTTCTCTGCCATAGGTCTTCTGTAACTTAGTGCGAAAAAACCGTCCAGAAGCTCTTGCGCCCTTCAGAGTTTATCCCTAAAAGCCCCCTCACCGGCGCTGCTGTAGCTCAGAGGTAGAGCACTCCCTTGGTAAGGGAGAGGTCGAGAGTTCGATTCTCTCCAGCAGCACCATTAGAAACTCCCCGCCTTAGATTATTCGACAAGCATCTGAAGCAGATGGGTTTTCATGCCATTGCTTTGTCTGAGTGCCATTGGCAGGCAGTAAAGCCTTTGCGACAGAGCTCCCCTATGAAGCGCTGCGAAAAATGCATGTTTTTTAAGAGTTTGCCGGAAGGAGGCTGGCTGAGCAGCCATCGCTGATGGGGCAAACACTATATAGGCAGAGGGTAGTCTCGGTCCTCTCACGCCAGCCCCAAGGCGGGGTTTCAGGGCGGCGGATGACGAATATGTCAGCGCCTGTTTCGCAGCATGGGATCTCCGAAACTGATGCGGGTGAATCAGATCAGCGGAGAATCGCTGCCCCTGTGGTTTCCAGAAAGGGCGGCGCGCTTTTGGACCGGATTCCGCGCCACAGAAGGCCTGGTGATCGACAGGGGTGGTTTGTGATTCTCTGTAACTGAATTTGCAGCATTCGGCCGGGCGTTTGGCATCGCGCGGAGGGGCGCAGATCAGCTCACCTTGTTTCGCTGACTTCTTTCGCGTTTGCGCTGCAACACCTTCTGTCGTGGCTCCCAATCATAGCGTTTGTCCGTCAGAGTTGGGGACCAGAACAGCTTCCCGCCATGGCGCCAGGGATCCAGCACGATGCCCTGATAGATGTCATCCCCTTTTGCAGCGATCACCGCTGTGCTGTGATCGATAAAGAGAGGGTTCCTGGGTTCAGCTATGGCACGCAGCATGGTCAGGGTTTGGAACCCCTCCTGATTGAGGCGCGCCTGCATGTCTTCGGCATAATGATAACACAGGCCGCGTTCCTTGAGGCCCGCGTTCACCTTTGAATTATGCACTAGGGGTGCAGTGGTCACGCCATACCCCTGCGCCAGCCGGGTGCTGTAGCTATAAGAGATTTCCGCAGCGCGCCGGGCCTCACCAGGATCCACTTCGGGGTCCAAAGCGTGGATAGCCTGAGCCAGCTCTGCCACGGGATCTTCGCCGATTTCGGCTCCAGGGGTTTCGAGTGGCTGGGCGCAGCCTCCAAGGATGAGAATGCTCAGCAGCATCCATGCTGCAATCAGATGTTTCATGCGCTGCTGCTCGCTGCCTTTCGCTTCTTTGGGGGAGACTAAGACATCGAGCGACAAGT
Organism: Roseobacter sp. SK209-2-6; assembly: GCF_000169455.1. Classification (GTDB taxonomy): domain Bacteria; phylum Pseudomonadota; class Alphaproteobacteria; order Rhodobacterales; family Rhodobacteraceae; genus Pseudophaeobacter. The sequence continues at coordinate 51,706 of NZ_AAYC01000015.1, forward strand.
TGCAGTGCAAATTTCTGGCATCGGCGGATTTCGCGGGCTCCGCGCCTTGGGCCGCGACTGGGTTTGCCTGGGTTTGCCTGGGGCAAATGTTTCACCTTGCTTTTGCCAATGTGAACAGCTGTGGCTTGTCTGGCGCGCGGTGGGCACGCAGATTACAGAGAAGAGCCAGCCCAGATCGGCGGCCAGCTATAAATGACGGGAGTTTCAGCATGGGATTTGCAGCACAGGCTATCGAATTTCTCGCGATTGGATTTGTCTTCTTGATAGGAGCCTCGGCGTTGATTGCGCTGGTTCTCTTTGTCGTGGACCGGTTGCAGACCCATGATGCGATCCGGCGAAACTATCCGGTGCTTGGCCGCTTTCGTCATTTGTTCAGCACCCTGGGCGAGTTTTTCCGCCAGTATTTCTTTGCCATGGACCGCGAGGAACTGCCCTTTAACCGCGCGCAGCGGGAATGGGTCGGGCGCGCGGCTGAGGGCAAGGGCAATACTGTTGCTTTTGGCTCCACCCGCAACACCACGGTGCCCGGCACCCCGATCTTTGTGAATGCGCCTTTTCCGCCGCTGGATGATCAACACGCCAAATCTGAACCTCTGGTGATCGGGGCAGGCGCGCGGGTGCCCTATCAGGCTCCGTCCTTCTTTAATATCTCGGGGATGAGCTACGGCGCGCTTTCGCAGCCTGCAGTGCGGGCGCTCAGCCGAGGTGCGCGCGAGGCCGGTGTCTGGCTCAACACCGGGGAAGGGGGGCTTAGCCCCTTTCACCTGGAGGGCGGTTGCGACGTCGTCTTTCAGATCGGCACCGCCAAATACGGGGTGCGCTGTGAAGAAGGTGGGCTTAGCGATGACAAGCTGCGCGATGTTGCGGCCAATCCTTCTGTAAAGATGTTTGAGCTGAAGCTGGCCCAGGGGGCAAAGCCCGGCAAGGGTGGAATTCTGCCCGCGGAAAAGGTGAATGCGGAGATCGCCAAGATTCGGGGCATCCCGGAAGGTCAGGCCAGTATCTCCCCAAATCGTCACCCGGAGATCGAAGATTTTGACGGGCTTTTGGATATGGTGGCCCATATCCGCGAGGTCAGCGGTAAGCCCGTGGGCATCAAGACCGTCATCGGATCCGAGGCAGCAGCGCGGGAGCTGTTCTTTAACATTGCTGCACGACCCGAAGATGCGCCGGATTTTGTCACCATTGATGGCGGCGAGGGCGGCACCGGCGCGGCTCCCATGCCGCTGATCGATCTGGTGGGCATGTCGGTGCGCGAAGCCCTGCCGCTGGTCTGCAACCTGCGTGACGAATATGGTCTGCATGACCGCATCCGGGTGATCGCCAGCGGCAAGCTGGTCAATCCTGGCGATATAGCCTGGGCTCTGGCAGCGGGGGCGGATTTTGTTACCTCCGCGCGCGGTTTCATGTTCTCGCTGGGCTGTATCCAGGCGCTGAAATGCAACAAGAACACCTGCCCGACCGGCATCACCACCCATGATCCACGTTTTCAGAAGGGCTTGGTGGTCGAGGATAAATACAAGCGTGTGGCCCGCTATGCGCAGGAGATCATCCATGAGGTGGAGACCATTGCCCATTCCGTTGGTGTGACAGAGCCGCGCAAGCTGCGCCGCCGCCATGTGCGGATCATGCAGGAAGGCGGACGCTCGCGGCTGATGAGTGAGATCATGCCAGGTTACAGTGCCGTCGCGGAGACGTGACAGGATATGTTTTGGCCTGACGTCCGCCCTGCGTTAGGCCAGTTGGCAACAGAGTTTACAGGAGATCCGTATGGCCCGCCGTTGGACCAATACCCTTACCCAGGCTGATGTCACCCCCAAAGCCGCTTTTATGAACCGCCGTCAGATCATGGCAGGCATGGGCGGTATGGCAGGGCTGGCCACACTCGGCGCATTGCCAAATGCTGCAAAGGCAGAGACGCTGGAGCCGAATTCCTGGGAAGATGTCACCACCTATTGCAACTATTATGAGTTTGGCAGCGGCAAAGGCGATCCCGCCAAATATGCGGGCAGCCTGACTACCTCCCCCTGGAGCGTGAAGATCGATGGCCTGGTGGACAAACCCGGCGATTATGATTTCCAGCAGATCCTCGGCGAGATGACGCTGGAAGAACGCATCTACCGCTTCCGCTGTGTCGAGGCCTGGTCGATGGTGGTGCCCTGGACCGGATTTGAGCTGGCCGATCTTCTGAACCTCGCCGGCGTGCAGGAAGGTGCCAAATATGTCGCCTTTGAAACGCTCTACCGGCCTTCGGAAATGCCGGGCACAGCCTATAAGGTGCTGGACTGGCCCTACCGCGAAGGGCTGCGTCTGGATGAGGCCATGCACCCGCTCACCCTGATGGCGACTGGGATCTTCGGGAAAGACCTGCCCAACCAGAACGGCGCACCGCTGCGTCTTGTGGTGCCATGGAAATACGGCTTCAAGTCGATCAAATCGGTGGTGCGGATCACCCTCACCGATAAAGAGCCCCCCACTAGCTGGAACATGGCCAATGCGCGCGAATATGGTTTCTACAGCAATGTGAATCCGCATGTCTCCCACCCGCGCTGGAGCCAGGCCAGCGAGCGGCGCTTGGGCGGTGGCCTCTTTGCGCGGCGTGAACCCACCTTGATGTTTAACGGCTATGAAGAGGATGTGGCCTCTCTTTATGACGGGATGGATCTGGCCGAATTCTTCTGATCCTTACAAAAGGATCATTGTTCTCTATCGGCGCGCCGCTCAGAATGTGGCGCGCCTTTTGCTTTTTGGTGCCAATGCTGGCGGGGGTGTCATTTCGAGCGCTCTTTGGGGTTGGCGGCAAGTTTTGGGTAGGGTGCTTTAGGTGCAACCCGTGATGCGGGTCAAAAGGAGCGGCTGCAAAGGGGCCATTGGCAAGAACAGCTTGCGTTTCTCACCAGCTTAGCCGGAGGGATTGTAACAGTGCTGAACTCTCGGTGAGATTCTTCAATGCGATTTGGGCTGCGCCGGGGTTTTGACTATCTTCTTTAGTACGGCCCCAAGCTGCGGGCACAGGAAACGTAAAGGAGCCCCAATGCAGAGGATCAATCAACAGCTGCGCCGTATCCCGACCTGGCTGCTCTACCTGTTGGGAAGTGGCTATCCGGCCTGGCTGCTCTATCAGGGGCTTACCGGAGGGTTGGGGGCCGATCCGGTCAAAGCGATGGAGCATGCGTTGGGTGAGGCTGCATTGCAATTGCTGGTACTGGGTTTGGCAGTTACTCCGCTGCGCCGTTTCCTGGGGTTGAACCTCTCGAAGTTTCGCCGCGCCTTTGGCCTCCTGGCGTTCTTCTATGTCCTGCTGCATCTGCTTGTCTGGCTTGTGCTGGATGTTCAGATCGTCAGTCAGATCCTCGCGGATATTGCCAAGCGTCCCTATATTACCATTGGCATGGTCAGCTTCACCCTGCTTTTGCCGCTTGCCTTTACATCGAACAATGCCTCACTGCGTCGCCTTGGGCGGCGCTGGCATCGGCTGCATCTTCTGACCTATCCTGCGGTTCTGCTCGGCGGGCTACACTATGTAATGCTGGTCAAGGGTTTCCAGTTAGAGCCTCTGCTCTATTTCGGCGGCATCCTTGTCCTGCTTGCTTTGCGCCTGGAAGGGGTCGGCCGTACGGCGCGGGCCTATTTCTTGCAAAGAGTCTGAACCCTACCTAATCTGCGCTCATTCTAAATTCTTTTACTGTTACCTTTTGTGAGTGCTCAGATATGAAACTGCTTCCGATTTTCGCTGCCATCTCCTTGTCTTTGACAAGCTTTGCCTCCGCTTCCACCCTTGATTTTAGGGATTCGGCTTTTGCCTCTTCTTTTGGTGGGGCTGATGCAGCCGTGACCGTCGATGGTGTAACATTTACCGTCACACCTGTTGCCGGAGGGGCGGATGGTTTTCGCCAGAATGCAACAGGCCTTCGGTTTGGAGTGCCAGGCAACGGGATGGAATACATTTCGATTGTTGCCAGTCAGGATGTCACTTTCGAATCCGTCCTAGGCATCGATACTTCGCTTGCGACCCATACAACACCAATGCTGTTTGATGGGGATGACGGAACCTCGCGCTTTACTGGTCTCTCCTTTGGAACCTCGCTCGGGTCTGTGGATTTCACCGATTTCACCCTTGCGGCAGGAGACGCCTTTGTCTTTAGCGCTGATTTTTCCGCAAGACCGGGCTTTAGCAGCATCTTTGCCTCTGCTGGTCTCCAGAGCTTCGAGTTCTCGAGTGTCGCGGCCGTTCCTCTCCCTGCAAGCGCGGCATTCCTGTTTACTGCGCTGGGCCTCCTTGGCCTCAGACGCAGACCCTCTGCAAAACTAGGCTAGTCACATTCGCAGATCCCGATGCACGACACGGACGTATCCTGTCCGGCATCGATCGCATCCTTGAAATGGGTCCAGTTAAACTGGGCCCATTTTCTGTCCGGGTGCTCGCGTTTCCCGCCGCCATTTCCTTTCCGTACTTCGATCAGCAGCTGCCCGGATAACCCGTAGGTTCTAGGGTGCCGACAAATTTGGATCAAAGCCCACCGTTCAGTGACGACCTAAATGTGGGAAAGGCGGGCGCGAGAGGGCGCGGGCGACGGGGATCAACCGCTCCCGAAGCGGCAGCAACCTGAGTCTTCGCTGCATTGCAGTATATCCATTCTTCACCCGCTACCTGATCTAGTGGTTTTGAGCTGGAGTAGGGGTAAATGTAGAAGTTAAGCCCCTGTAAAATTTTAGAAAAATGGGTTTCCGCAAAAAAACTCATCTTTTTTGAAATTAGGTCTTGCGGGTTTTGTGAACTAGGACTAGAACCCCCTTCACCGGCGCTGCTGAGGCGCTGGGGACACGCTGGAGAGACAGCGGAGACAGACTGGAGAGACGGTTCTGACGGGTCGGAAAGACGGCTGAGACGCTCAGGATAGACTGGGGCATCTGAAGGATTGAGTGAGGCGGTTGCGCTAAGGTATTGGCGTTACGGTTTTATTTTTGGCCTTTTGGTGTTGCTCTTTGACATTGATGATAACTGAAGAGATATGTGGGCGGTTTGGTTCGTTTCGATGGATCAACGTCTGTATATCAACGCTAGTAGGGATTTCGGTTCCGATGATCTAGTGTCAGCTTCACTGTTTGAACGGACTTTTGTTTACTTTTGTAAACTGAAGCACCATCAGACAGATGACTTCCGATACGTGTCCAATTCCTTAGCCGGGTGGACATAGAGGCACTGCCCCCAAAGCGTGTCTTGAGTATTGGAGATGTGCAGAGGTTCGAACGTCAAGGATAGCATTGTAAGATGCTTTCAACTTGAGAGTTTGATCCTGGCTCAGAACGAACGCTGGCGGCAGGCTTAACACATGCAAGTCGAGCGCACTCTTCGGAGTGAGCGGCGGACGGGTTAGTAACGCGTGGGAACGTGCCCTTCTCTAAGGAATAGCCACTGGAAACGGTGAGTAATACCTTATACGCCCTTCGGGGGAAAGATTTATCGGAGAAGGATCGGCCCGCGTTAGATTAGATAGTTGGTGGGGTAACGGCCTACCAAGTCTACGATCTATAGCTGGTTTTAGAGGATGATCAGCAACACTGGGACTGAGACACGGCCCAGACTCCTACGGGAGGCAGCAGTGGGGAATCTTGGACAATGGGCGCAAGCCTGATCCAGCCATGCCGCGTGAGTGATGAAGGCCTTAGGGTCGTAAAGCTCTTTCGCCAGAGATGATAATGACAGTATCTGGTAAAGAAACCCCGGCTAACTCCGTGCCAGCAGCCGCGGTAATACGGAGGGGGTTAGCGTTGTTCGGAATTACTGGGCGTAAAGCGTACGTAGGCGGATCAGAAAGTATGGGGTGAAATCCCAGGGCTCAACCCTGGAACTGCCTCATAAACTCCTGGTCTTGAGTTCGAGAGAGGTGAGTGGAATTCCGAGTGTAGAGGTGAAATTCGTAGATATTCGGAGGAACACCAGTGGCGAAGGCGGCTCACTGGCTCGATACTGACGCTGAGGTACGAAAGTGTGGGGAGCAAACAGGATTAGATACCCTGGTAGTCCACACCGTAAACGATGAATGCCAGTCGTCGGGTAGCATGCTGCTCGGTGACACACCTAACGGATTAAGCATTCCGCCTGGGGAGTACGGTCGCAAGATTAAAACTCAAAGGAATTGACGGGGGCCCGCACAAGCGGTGGAGCATGTGGTTTAATTCGAAGCAACGCGCAGAACCTTACCAACCCTTGACATCCTCGGACCGTCCCAGAGATGGGTCTTTCACTTCGGTGACCGAGTGACAGGTGCTGCATGGCTGTCGTCAGCTCGTGTCGTGAGATGTTCGGTTAAGTCCGGCAACGAGCGCAACCCACGTCCTTAGTTGCCAGCAGTTCGGCTGGGCACTCTAGGGAAACTGCCCGTGATAAGCGGGAGGAAGGTGTGGATGACGTCAAGTCCTCATGGCCCTTACGGGTTGGGCTACACACGTGCTACAATGGCATCAACAATGGGTTAATCCCTAAAAGATGTCTCAGTTCGGATTGGGGTCTGCAACTCGACCCCATGAAGTCGGAATCGCTAGTAATCGCGTAACAGCATGACGCGGTGAATACGTTCCCGGGCCTTGTACACACCGCCCGTCACACCATGGGAGTTGGGTTTACCCGAAGGCCGTGCGCTAACTTTTGAGGCAGCGGACCACGGTGAGCTCAGCGACTGGGGTGAAGTCGTAACAAGGTAGCCGTAGGGGAACCTGCGGCTGGATCACCTCCTTTCTAAGGATGATCTTAGCAAGACTGGCATAATCTCAGGATTATCCATCTTCGTAGATCACTTAGCACGATCAGCAATCAAAGCTGATCAACATCAGGGCATCATTTGATGACCCTTATGAGCCAGGCCGTCCTCATATCTCTTCAGATTTAGAGCTCCTACTTAAGGTGGGGGTTCAGCAAGGGGCCTTAGCTCAGCTGGGAGAGCGCCTGATTTGCATTCAGGAGGTCAGGAGTTCGATCCTCCTAGGCTCCACCACTCATGCAAAGGCCCGACTAGAATGGGTCGGTAGCTCAGGTGGTTAGAGCGCACGCCTGATAAGCGTGAGGTCGGAGGTTCAAGTCCTCCTCGACCCACCACTCCTCGCAGGAGTGGCCATATTGGTTTGATCTTCAAGCGGTTCTGCGGAACAGTTTGAACGTCCAACCGGACGAATTGATATCGTAAAGAGAGAAACAATCAACAACACCGTTGATCGCCCCGGGTAAGGGGATGATCTCAGTTTGGTGCTGATCGCAGCTTCGGCTGTGTAAAGCGAGCTTTGGAATACGTCATGTTTCCTCAGACGTCCCAGAGTATGCCAGGTTGAAACGACGGAGTTGTCCAAGTCAAGTACACTAACCCGCATGATCTATGATCATGCATTGTTCTTCTTTGCGCTCATGACCGACATCATGGGCACTCCCAAAGAAGAGCGGGAAAGTATGCTTTCTGAAACAGAAATAGCGATACGGTTGTGAACCAGCTTCCGTATTATGATTGTCATGAGGTTATACCCCACTTCGCGCTCAAGTAGCCGAATAGGCGGTAGCGCCACTATCATGGCTGTCTCTTTCTGGATCAGATCAAGCGCGAGAAGGGCGTTTGGTGAATGCCTTGGCAGTAAGAGGCGATGAAGGACGTGATACTCTGCGATAAGTCATGGGGAGCCGAGAATAGGCTTTGATCCATGAATTTCCGAATGGGGGAACCCACCTGACTGTTCATTATTGTTAGCCGCAAGGTTATCAATAATGTTCATAACCAGGTACTTAAGACCTGAATACATAGGGTTTTAAGAGCAAACCCGGGGAACTGAAACATCTAAGTACCCGGAGGAAAGGAAATCAATTGATACTCCCCTAGTAGCGGCGAGCGAACGGGGACCAGCCGAGCCTGATGAGTGACTAGAATGCGTTGGGAAGCGCAGCCATAGCGGGTGATAGCCCCGTATAGGAAGCTCTGAGGGACGTATTAAGTAGGGCGGGACACGTGAAATCCTGTCTGAAGATCGGAGGACCACCTTCGAAGGCTAAGTACTCCTTACTGACCGATAGTGAACCAGTACCGTGAGGGAAAGGTGAAAAGCACCCCGACGAGGGGAGTGAAACAGTACCTGAAACCGAACGCCTACAATCAGTTGGAGGCCCCTTGAGGGCTGACAGCGTACCTTTTGTATAATGGGTCATCGACTTGGTCTCACGAGCAAGCTTAAGCCGTTAGGTGTAGGCGCAGCGAAAGCGAGTCTTAATAGGGCGCATGAGTTCGTGGGATCAGACCCGAAACCGAGTGATCTAGGCATGGCCAGGTTGAAGGTGCGGTAACACGCACTGGAGGACCGAACCCACATCTGTTGAAAAAGATCGGGATGAGCTGTGCCTAGGGGTGAAAGGCCAATCAAACTCGGAGATAGCTGGTTCTCTGCGAAATCTATTTAGGTAGAGCGTCATCCGAATACCCCGGGGGGTAGAGCACTGGATGGGTAATGGGGCCCCACAGGCTTACTGATCCTAACCAAACTCCGAATACCCGGGAGTACTAGATGGCAGACACACTGCGGATGCTAACGTCCGTAGTGGAGAGGGAAACAACCCTGACCTCCGGCTAAGGCCCCTAATTCATGGCTAAGTGGGAAAGCAGGTGAGACGTCCAAAACAACCAGGAGGTTGGCTTAGAAGCAGCCATCCTTTAAAGATAGCGTAACAGCTCACTGGTCTAATTAAGATGTCTTGCGGCGAAGATGTAACGGGGCTCAAGCCATGAGCCGAAGCCGAGGATGCACATAGTGCATGGTAGCAGAGCGTAGTGTGACATAGTTCCATGCGTCTTTAACCTTCCTCTGGAAGGTCTTGGACGCAAGGAGCTTTCGATGAAGCGGGCGCGTGAGCGATCCCGTGGAGAGATCACTAGCGAGAATGATGACATGAGTAGCGACAAAGAGTGTGAGAGACACTCTCGCCGAAAGTCCAAGGGTTCCTGCTTAAAGCTAATCTGAGCAGGGTAAGCCGACCCCTAAGGCGAGGCCGAAAGGCGTAGTCGATGGGAACCAGGTTAATATTCCTGGGCCAGGAGGAATGTGACGGATCTCGAAGGTAGTTCATCCTTATTGGATTGAATGGGCTGCTGAGAGGTTCCTGGAAATAGCACCTCCATAAGATCGTACCCTAAACCGACACAGGTGGACTGGTAGAGAATACCAAGGCGCTTGAGAGAACGATGTTGAAGGAACTCGGCAAAATACCTCCGTAAGTTCGCGAGAAGGAGGCCCGGGTCCTACGCAAGTGGAATCCGGGGGCACAAACCAGGGGGTGGCGACTGTTTATTAAAAACACAGGGCTCTGCGAAGTCGCAAGACGACGTATAGGGTCTGACGCCTGCCCGGTGCCTGAAGGTTAAAAGGAGGGGTGAGAGCTCCGAATTGAAGCCCAGGTAAACGGCGGCCGTAACTATAACGGTCCTAAGGTAGCGAAATTCCTTGTCGGGTAAGTTCCGACCTGCACGAATGGCGTAACGACTTCCCCGCTGTCTCCAACATCGACTCAGCGAAATTGAATTGCCTGTCAAGATGCAGGCTTCCCGCGGTTAGACGGAAAGACCCCGTGCACCTTTACTACAGCTTCGCACTGGCATCAGGATTGTGATGTGCAGGATAGGTGGTAGGCATCGAAGCAGGGACGCAAGTCCCTGTGGAGCCTCCCTTGAGATACCACCCTTCGCACTCTTGATGTCTAACCGCGGTCCGTTATCCGGATCCGGGACCCTGCGTGGCGGGTAGTTTGACTGGGGCGGTCGCCTCCTAAAGCGTAACGGAGGCGCGCGAAGGTTGGCTCAGAGCGGTCGGAAATCGCTCGTTGAGTGCAATGGCAGAAGCCAGCCTGACTGCGAGACTGACAAGTCGAGCAGAGACGAAAGTCGGCCATAGTGATCCGGTGGTCCCGAGTGGAAGGGCCATCGCTCAACGGATAAAAGGTACGCCGGGGATAACAGGCTGATACTGCCCAAGAGTCCATATCGACGGCAGTGTTTGGCACCTCGATGTCGGCTCATCTCATCCTGGGGCTGGAGCAGGTCCCAAGGGTACGGCTGTTCGCCGTTTAAAGAGGTACGTGAGCTGGGTTTAGAACGTCGTGAGACAGTTCGGTCCCTATCTGCCGTGGGTGTAGGATACTTGAGAGGAGTTGCCCCTAGTACGAGAGGACCGGGGTGAACGATCCACTGGTGGACCAGTTGTCGTGCCAACGGCAGTGCTGGGTAGCTATGATCGGACAGGATAACCGCTGAAGGCATCTAAGCGGGAAGCCCCCCTCAAAACAAGGTATCCCTGAGGGCCGTGGAAGACCACCACGTCAATAGGCCGGAGATGTAAGCATGGTAACATGCTCAGTTGACCGGTACTAATCGCCCGATTGGCTTGATCTGATCCAGTAAAAGACAGCCAAACAGAAAGCACCAAGCAAGACTTGGACAACACTTGATTGTATTCCTGCGCTCTTGGAAGTGTCACGAAACACCATCGTGACATAACTCGGGTGCGGCTTCTCGCGCAGTTGCCACGCAACTACGCTGCCAGCCGCCAACCGAGAAAATCCAAGAACCGCAGGTTCTTGGATTTTACTCGGTTTGGTGGTCATAGCGAGAGCAAAACACCCGGTCCCATCCCGAACCCGGAAGTTAAGTGCCTTTGCGCCGATGGTACTTGGGCTTAAGCCCTGGGAGAGTAGGTCACCGCCAAACCTAGTAAAATCCAACAATCCTCTCTAAACGATCAATCAAAAATACCTCGCCTGACAAATCTATACGTTAAGTGAGGAAAAACGGGCCCAAAAAGCGATACGCTCAGAAGCCCGTAACCCTGTCCTCAAGCAGCCGAATAGGCGGTAGGACTAACACAGCGTCGCGGGATGGAGCAGCCAGGTAGCTCGTCAGGCTCATAACCTGAAGGTCGTAGGTTCAAATCCTACTCCCGCAACCAAAAACACAACAGAAATAGCAGAATGATAGCGCACAAAGGCGCTTAAGGGGCCAGGGTCCGACGCCTCCTGTCGAGATGGGGGATGATAAAGTATGAACTTTCTTCGACAAATTGAGACACCGGTGTGCGAATTTGAAAATTTTCGACCAAGACACTGAAGACTGGCGTTCTTTAGAACCCATGGTTGAGCAAACCTTCTGAGAAATTGGCGATGTTGCTGGTCGCGGCGAAATCAAAACTGCACGTGGTGCGGTCGAGATCGACGTCGATGCAGTGCAAAATGGGCCGTTCCCACTCCTGGTGCTTTGTGAATGTAAGTACTGGCAACAACCTGTGCCGCAGAGCGTTGTTCATGCTTTGAAGGTGGTTTGCTCTGATGCCGGGGCAAACCAAGGGCTTATAATCTCAAAGAAGGGTTTTCAGTCAGGGGCAGAAGAGAAACCGCTCTTCACCAACGTCCGACTAAAAACATTTGGGCAGTTCCAGGAGACGTATTTTCTGGATTGGCGGAGAAGTTGTTTTGAGAAGATCTGCAGATGACATGATCAAATTCTGCCAATCAAGTGTGCGGTGCTTGGTTTTCATGAGAATGGTTTGGAAGTGGTTGCTCCTGATTTTCTTAAAGAATTGAAAGTCGGCGAAAAATTCGCACTGTTATTCGATTCGAACAACGGATTGGTGTTTAGGCAGAAGGGGACTTAACCTCTTGGTGTCATCGAACCGATGGGCAATCCGTCCGAGAGAATTTCGGCTATCTTAGATCTCAAAGGCAGCATTTTGATATATTCAAACAAGGAGTACTGGATGCCACTGCTCACTTTGACTTTCCAAACATTTGGATTTGATCGCCCTACAAGCAGGTAGAGGTATGAGCGGGCTCTTGATCCAGCGGCCTATCCCGTCTATAGGCACCCGGTGGCCTCGTAGGTCATAGAATCACAAATCAAAAAACGCCGCGTTTGACCCATCACGCTTCGGGGGTCACATCCGGCAAGGAGAAGCGAAATGAAACTTAATGAACTGCGCGACAACCCAGGTGCATCCCCCAAGCGGACCCGCGTTGGTCGCGGTCCTGGCTCCGGCAAGGGTAAAATGGGTGGCCGTGGTATCAAAGGTCAGAAATCCCGTTCCGGTGTTTCGATCAATGGCTACGAAGGTGGCCAGATGCCCCTCTACCAGCGTCTGCCAAAGCGTGGCTTCAACAAGCCCAACCGCAAGGCATACGCAGTTGTGAACCTGGGCCTGATCCAGAAATTCATCGACCTTGGCAAGCTGGACGCAGCTTCGATTACTGAAGACAGCCTGGTCGCTTCTGGTCTGATCCGTCGCAAGAAAGACGGTATCCGCGTGTTGGCAAAGGGTGAATTCACCGCCAAGGCGACCATCTCTGTTACCGGTGCTTCCGCTGCTGCTGTTGAAGCTGTTGCAAAAGCGGGCGGCGCCCTGACTGTGGCAACTGCAGCCGCTGCTGAGTAACGACTTGTGAGCGGCCCCTAAGCCGCTTACATAGGTCATCAGTTTTCCTTTACGCCGTCCGAGCCGGAAAACGGTTACGGGCGGCGTTTTCGTAAGAAGAGATCCAATTCATGGTATCAGCAGCAGAACAAATGGCGGCGAACACCAGTTGGTCCGCACTTGGCAAAGCAACGGATCTGCGTAACCGCATCCTCTTTACCCTTGGCCTTCTGATCGTCTATCGCCTGGGCACCTTTATTCCGGTTCCTGGCATCGACGCAGCGGCGCTTCAGGAGTTCATGGAGCAAGCGGGGCAGGGCATTGGCGGCATGGTGTCGATGTTCACCGGTGGCGCACTTGGCCGGATGGGCATTTTTGCCCTGGGCATCATGCCCTATATCTCCGCCTCGATCATCATCCAGCTGCTGACCTCCATGGTGCCCGCGCTCGAACAGCTCAAGAAAGAGGGCGAGCAGGGCCGCAAGAAGATCAACCAGTACACCCGCTATGGCACCGTTCTACTGGCAACCGCCCAGAGCTACGGCCTGGCGGTTTCGCTGGAATCCGGCGATTTGGCGACCGATCCGGGCCTCTATTTCCGTCTGGCCTGCATGATCACCCTGGTGGGTGGTACCATGTTCCTGATGTGGCTGGGTGAGCAGATCACTCAGCGCGGCATCGGCAATGGTATTTCGCTGATCATCTTCGTTGGCATCATTGCCGAGGTTCCCGCCTCGATCGCGCAGTTCTTTGCCTCTGGCCGTTCTGGCGCGATCAGCCCAGCCGTGATCATCGGTGTGATCTTTATGGTCATCGCGGTAATCATGTTTGTGGTCTTCATGGAGCGCGCCCTGCGCAAGATCCATATCCAATATCCCCGTCGTCAGGTCGGCATGAAAGTCTATGACGGTGGCTCCAGCCACTTGCCAGTTAAGGTAAACCCAGCAGGTGTTATCCCGGCGATCTTTGCCTCGTCGCTGCTGCTGCTGCCAACCACCATCTCGACCTTCTCGAGCGGTGCAACCAGCGGGCCGATCATGTCATGGCTGCTGGCCAACTTTGGCCCCGGTCAGCCTCTGTACCTGCTGTTCTTTGTCGGGATGATCGTATTCTTCGCTTATTTCTACACCTTCAACGTGGCCTTCAAGCCAGAGGATGTGGCCAATAACCTGAAGAACCAGAACGGTTTTGTTCCTGGCATTCGCCCCGGCAAGAAAACCGCTGAATACATCGAGTATGTCGTCAACCGTGTGTTGGTTCTGGGTTCCGGCTATCTGGCGCTGGTTTGCCTCTTGCCCGAAGTTCTGCGTGGCCAATTTGCATTCCCGGTTTACTTTGGCGGGACGTCAGTCTTGATTGTTGTCTCTGTGACCATGGATACTATCCAGCAGGCACAAAGCCATCTGCTTGCGCATCAATATGAAGGCCTCATCGAGAAGAGCCAGCTGCGTGGGCGCAACAAGAAACGTGGAAAACGGGGACCATCTCGCCGATGACAAACATTATTCTCTTGGGGCCACCCGGCGCCGGCAAAGGTACGCAGGCACGTCAGCTCGTGGATGAACGTGGCATGGTGCAGCTCTCCACCGGAGACATGCTGCGCGATGCACAGGCCTCTGGCTCTGAAATGGGCAAGAAGGTTGCAGACGTCATCGCACGGGGTGAACTGGTCACCGATGAGATTGTTATTGGCCTGATCCGTGAGAAGATCTCTGAAGGCGCCAAGGGCGGCTTCATCTTCGACGGTTTCCCTCGCACTCTTGCCCAGGCCGACGCCTTGGGTGAGTTGCTGGCGGAAACCGGGCTTCAACTGGATGCAGTGATCGAAATGGCGGTGGATGATGCCGCTCTGGTCGCGCGCATCACCGGCCGGTCCACCTGCGGCGGCTGTGGCGAAGTCTACCACGATGAGACCAAACCCTGGGCTGCCGACGGCAAATGCACCAACTGTGGCAGCACAGATGTAAAGCGCCGCGCAGACGACAATGAGGATAGCCTCAAGACCCGTCTGATGGAGTATTATAAAAAGACTTCGCCTTTGCTTGGCTACTACTACGCCAAGGGGGATCTGAAGTCGGTGGATGGCCTCCAGGGCATGGATGAGGTTGCTCAGGATATTGCCAAATCGCTCTCCTGAGTTGGTTTATCTACAGAGTTGAGTCCAGAGCATGGATTTGATGGAAAGGGAGCTTCGGCTCCCTTTTTCATTTTGGACCATTGGTGGAGCGCACAATGCCTTTGTACTCTGTCGCCTTGTGTATTTCCTTGTGTATTTAGAGATTATCAGCACGCCTGCGCTTTGGCTGTCAGGCGAGCCCCTGCAGGCCCAGCCAACTCCCTACAGGCAAAAGAAAACCCCGCCTCCTTAGGGGGCGGGGTAGACTGCTCTTAGATTTAAAGCGCGTTATTCTTCGCCGGGCAGGGCGCGGACAGCGCCTTTGGCGGCTGAGGTCGCCAGCAGGCCATAGGCCTTCAGTGCCTTGGAGACTTTGCGCTTGCGTGGCTCGGCGGGTTTCCAGCCAGCGGCATCCTGTGCTTCGCGGCGCGCGGCCAGCTCTTCTTCAGAGACCGCCAGATGGATTGAACGGTTGGGGATGTCGATCTCGATCTTGTCGCCCTGCTGCACCAAGCCGATGGTTCCACCCTCGGCCGCTTCGGGCGAGACATGGCCGATCGACAGGCCCGAGGTGCCGCCGGAGAAACGCCCGTCGGTCAGCAGCGCGCATTTTTTTCCCAGGCCTTTCGACTTCAGATAGGAGGTCGGGTAGAGCATTTCCTGCATGCCGGGTCCGCCGCGCGGACCCTCATAGCGGATCACCACCACATCACCCTCTGTCACCTTGCCGGTCAGGATGTCACTGACCGCCTGATCCTGGCTCTCGCAGACATAGGCGCTGCCGGTGAAGGTGAGGTTGCTGGCATCAACGCCCGCTGTTTTCACGATGCAGCCATCCAGAGCGATATTGCCGAACAGCACCGCCAACCCGCCGTCCTGGCTGAAGGCATGCTCTTTTGAGCGGATCACACCGCCTTCGCGGTCGGTATCCAGCTCTTTGTAGCGGTTGGACTGGCTGAAGGCCTCTGTGGTGCGCACGCCGCCCGGGGCCGCTTTGAACAGGCTTTCCGCATCGGGGTTATTGGCAACCTTGATGTCCCATTTGGCAATGGCCTCCCCCATGGTGGAGGAATGCACGGTGCTGCAGTCATCATGCAAGAGACCCGCGCGGCTGAGTTCACCAAGGATCGAGAAGATGCCGCCGGCGCGGTGCACGTCTTCCATGTGCACATTAGCGGTATTGGGCGCCACCTTGCAAAGGCAGGGCACTTTACGGCTGAGGCGATCCATATCGCTCATATCGAAATCGACCTCGCCCTCGTTGGCGATGGCCAGGAGGTGCAGAACCGTATTGGTGGAGCCGCCCATGGCGATATCCAGGCTCATGGCGTTTTCAAAGGCATCAAAGGTTGCGATTTCGCGCGGCAAGAGGCCTTTTTCTTCACCCACATAGTGGCGCTTGGTGATGTCGACAATCTTGCGGCCGGCCTCCAGGAACAGGTGCTTGCGGTCCGCATGGGTCGCCAGCGTGGAGCCATTGCCGGGCAGGGCCAGGCCTAGGGCCTCGGCTAGGCAGTTCATCGAATTGGCGGTGAACATGCCAGAACAAGACCCGCAGGTGGGGCAGGCGTTCTCTTCGATGTGCTGTACTTGCTCATCGGTGTATTTGTCATCCGCTGCGGCGACCATGGCATCCACCAGATCAACCGCGTGCTCCAGATCGTCAATGGTGACCTTGCCTGCTTCCATCGGGCCGCCGGAGACAAAGATCGCCGGGATATTGAGGCGCATCGCGGCCATAAGCATGCCGGGGGTAATCTTGTCGCAGTTGGAGATGCAGACCATGGCGTCGGCGCAATGGGCATTGACCATATATTCGACGCTGTCAGCGATCACTTCGCGCGAGGGCAGGGAGTAGAGCATCCCGTCGTGGCCCATGGCGATGCCGTCATCCACCGCGATGGTGTTGAACTCTTTTGCCACACCGCCAGCGGCCTCGACCTCACGCGCGACCATCTGGCCCAGGTCCTTGAGGTGCACGTGGCCGGGCACGAACTGGGTGAAGGAGTTGACGATAGCGATGATCGGCTTGCCGAAGTCATCGTCCTTCATGCCGGTGGCGCGCCACAATCCGCGCGCGCCCGCCATGTTGCGGCCATGGGTGGAGGTTCTGGATCGGTACATTGGCATCTTGGCTCATTCCCTTAATCTTTGCCCTCAGAGACAGGATTTGCGCAACAAAGGCAATATCTCGGGGGCGGGTTCGGTAATTTTGGCACGGATTGCGCCGAATTTCTGTAGGTTAACTGTCTCTTTGATGTGGTTTCGCGGTGGGGGTCAGGCGCGGGCTGTGGCGGGTACTTGTGGCTTCAGCCAGTGATTCACCGCCAGCCCCAGAACCAGGGCCCAGAAGGGCGCGCCAATTCCAAAGAAGCTGAGGCCCGAAACCGTGACCATAAAGGTGATCAGTGCTGCTTCACGACCGCTGGTTTCTGTCAGCGCGGCGGCGAGGCTGTTGCCGATGGTGCCAAGCAGGGCAAGGCCCGCAACGGTGGCAACCAGCGCCTTTGGTGCGATCAGAAAGAGGCTGATCACTGTGGCGCCGCCCAGGCCCACCAGGATGTAGACGAACCCGGTCATGACGCCCGCCAGATAGCGAGTTTCGGGATCCTCATCCGCTTCGGGCCCGGCGCAGATGGCTGCAGTGATGGCGGCGAGGTTGAAGGCAAAACCACCAAACGGCGCCAGGAGCAGCGAGGCGATCCCGGTGACGGTCAGGCTGGCTGAGACCGGCACCGCATAGCCGCAGGCCTTTAGCGCCACGACACCTGGCATGTTCTGCGAGGACATGGTGACCACATAGAGCGGCAGCCCGATGCCGATGAGGACCGGCAGTGAAAACGCGGGCATGACGAATTCCGGGTGCGCAATGGAGAGGTCGAGGGCCGTAAAGCTGCCAAACCCGCCAGTCCCAGCGCACCAAGCTATGCCAATCGCCAGTACCGCTGGGATGCAGTAGCGAGGGAACAGCCTGCGCCCCAAAAGGAAGGTGAGACCCATCAGTGCCACCAGTGCGGTATCACTTTGCAGTGAGGTGAAGGCCGATAGGCCAAATTGGAACAGGATGCCTGCAAGCATGGCGCTGGCCAGGCTGTCGGGGATCAACCGCGAGAGGGCCGCAAACCATCCTGTGACGCCCGTGAGGGTTAGGAGTGCCGCACAAAACAAGAAGGCGCCCACCGCTTCCTCCAGTGGCACGCCGTTGAGGCTGACGGCCAGCAGGGCAGCCCCCGGTGTCGACCAGGCGGTCAGGATCGGCATCCGATAGACCAGTGACAGGACCAGACAGGTCACCCCCATGCCAAGCCCCAGCACCAGCATCCAACTGTTGGCCTGGGATTGGCTGGCGCCCACGGCCTCGATGGCCTGAAAAATGATCGCGACTGATCCGGTATAGCCCACCAGAACGGCGACCGCGCCGGATACCAGATGTGAGAGTTTCAGATCCTTGAGCATGCGGGTTTTCCTTGGGCGTTGGATCGGGTAGGGAGGACGTGCGTTATAGCGCACACTACGCCTTGTGCGTTATAACGCACAAGCTCTTTTTGAAGCTCTGGCGGGAACGGATGGTATGCGTGAAGAGAATATACCGATTAACCTGAAGGAAATCAGGGCCTCTGCCGCTGTCAGCCTATCGCGCGCAGCGGAGCTGACAGGCGTGAGCAAGGCCATGCTCGGCCAGATTGAACGCGGCGAATCAAGCCCGACGATTGCTACGCTGTGGAAAATCGCCAAAGGCTTCCGCATCCCACTCTCGGCACTGATCGAGACGCCGCGGCCCTCAGGCACTGAGGAGGGCCGGGTTTTCAGGACCGTTCAGTTTCCTGGCAGTATCGCGGTGAAGATTGTCTTCCCTTTTGACCCGGAAATGGGTGCGGAGACGTTTCACATCCGTCTGACACCTGGTCAGCAGCATGAATCACAGGCACATGAGGAAGGCATGACCGAAGAGGTCTTTGTGCTCGAGGGCACCATGGAGGTTCTGAGCCAAGGCGAATGGCGTGCCCTGGAAGCTGGTGAGGGAATGCGCTTTCGGGCGGATCAGCCTCATGGCTACCGGGCTGGGCCGGAAGGGGCAATGTTTCTGAATATGCATCACTACCGTCGCGCATCTTCCAGAACAATTGATTGAGATTTTGACCGCCGAATTTGGAAAATTGAGTTCTGTTTTGATGGATGATTTCAGGAGCTGAGAATTTGAATAGGCCAATGGACACATTCCGTGGCAGCCTTTTGATGGTCCTGGCCATGGCAACCTTTGCCTTGGAAGATATGTTCATCAAATCCGCTGCCAGTAATATGCCTGTGGGGCAGATCCTGATCCTCTTTGGGCTTGGAGGCATGGGGATCTTTGCGGGCCTGGCGCGCGCGCAGGGGCATCGGCCTTGGCACCCGGGGTTTTGCGCGCGCCCGATGCTGTGGCGCTGTTTGGCAGAGGTTACAGGGCGGCTCTGCTATACACTGGCCATTGCCTTGACACCTCTGTCCTCCGCCTCCGCCATTCTGCAGGCCACGCCTTTGGTGGTTGCGGCCGGGGCAGTTGTCTTCTTTGCAGAGCCTGTCGGTTGGCGGCGCTGGTTGGCCATTGCTGTAGGCTTTGTCGGGGTCTTGTTGATCCTGCGGCCCGGACTTGGCGGGTTCGAGCCAGCCTCTTTGTTTGCGGTCATCGGCACAATCGGCTTTGCTGGTCGGGACCTTGCTACCCGAGCGGCCCCAAAGGATATGAGTAACAACCAGCTGGGCTTTTTGGGGTTTGCGATGCTTGTCATCGCCGGAGTGCTGGTGCTGGGTTGGACCGGTGGAGCAATCTGGCCAAGTTCGACAAATTGGCTGCAGATCGCGGCAGCGGTGGTGATTGGCGTGATCGCCTACAATGCCCTCTCCGCTGCCATGCGGGCCGGGGAGATCTCTGTCATAGCGCCCTTTCGCTACACCCGCCTGGTCTTTGCAATGATCCTGGGGATTCTGATCTTTGACGAACAACCTGATACACTTACACTGATTGGGAGCGCCCTGATTGTAGGGAGCGGGGTCTTTACACTTCTGCGAGCTAGGAAAGCCTAACCCGATCTTGCACCCACCTGCAGGGAGGCGTACATCTGCGAGCCATGGCTAAACAGAAATCTGACCCGAACTACAAAGTAATTGCCGAAAACCGCCGCGCGCGGTTTGACTACGCCATCGAGGATGACGTGGAATGTGGCGTTGTGCTCGAAGGGTCCGAGGTCAAAGCTTTGCGCAATGGCGGCGGCAATATCGCGGAATCCTATGCTGCCGTTGAAGATGGCGAACTCTGGCTGGTCAATTCTTATGTTCCACCCTACGAGCAGGCGAAGATGTTCAAACATATTGAACGCCGCCGTCGCAAGCTTTTGGCCTCGCGCCGCGAGATTGCCAATATGTGGAACGCGACCCAGCGCAAGGGCATGACTCTGGTGCCGATCGTGATGTACTTCAATCACAAGGGCCGGATCAAACTGAAGATCGGTATCGCCAAGGGTAAGAAGAACCACGACAAGCGCGCCACTGAAGCCAAGCGCGATTGGTCGCGCCAGAAGCAACGCCTCCTCAAAGATCACAGCTAAGCCTGGCGCTAACCGGATCTTTAGACCAAGCTTTCCCAAGCCTCCGAGTTATCGGGGGCTTTTGTGGATTTGAGGCCTAGCCAAGGGTGAATTTTTGCCATTGCAATTGTTGATTAAATTTGTCAGGTATCATATGCCCAGTCAGATTGACCTATCTTGCAGGTCCCGCCCGGCCTTACATCGCTGCAATCACGGCGTGTCTATGCGCAACAGAAAGGCTGAACGAAATGTCACCGACGGCTCAGGAACAAAGATTGGCAGACACTGGGAGCAGGGCTGATCTCCTGCCGCTTTCCTATTGTCATCTGGATGAGTTCGAAGAGGGGCTGCTGCCAGTTCTGCGCCACTTTTTCTACAGCCATCAAAGGCCAGAACGGCAAGCCTGGCAATTCGCCTATAAAATCGCAGCGGAGCGCTGGGGGGAGGCGCCAGGTCTCTCAATTGCACATGCACTGTCCAAAGTCGTGACATATACTCTTGCGGCGCGGCGCATCGGGTTTCACAGCGTTGATCCGTTTTCACTGGAAGAGCGAGTGCAGATCACGCGCGATGAGGCCTCGCTCTTGCTGATGCTTCACTACATGCGCCGTGATGACACCCCAAAAGCACGTGAGGCGGTGGCTGATGTCACGCAATGCAGCATGGACCCGGACGTCATCCGAGCAGGACTGTCTTTTGCGCATCGGTTCTCCTGTGGGCAAAGTGGTGCCGCAAGAACCCGCCCGCAGCTCCGCTTGATAAAGTAGGATAATACCTTGATCAGGCAGACCAGGCCCGCAAAATGCGAGATCCTGGGCGTTTTGCGCTGTGCTGGGCCCTTGCATGCGAGAGACCGGCTGCAAATTTAGCCCCCACGAGTCAGATCGAGCCGGACATGCACAATCTCTCCGGTTTTGTTCCAATACCAGAGTTTCGGGCCTTTGATACGTATAGACCTGCCAACCGGTACAATTTCGGGCATGGCCCCATTGACCGTAAAGGAATACTCGCGAAGTTTTCCGAAAAGAGCACCTAGACGGGTTTTTACCCGGACTTTGCCAGCAGGAGAGATACGTCCTGAAAACTGCTGAAAGGAATTTCTATCCTGGGTAAAGACTTGGTGTTTGATGACGAACATCTCTCCATCGCGGACATCAACATTTGCGCGTGCCAAGAGGGTACGCACGTTGATGTTTCCTGGATCGCGTTTTGCGTAATTGTACCGGTGAAACTCTACGATCCATGGCCCATCATAGCCAACAGGGGCCTTTTCCAGTTCGTCCAACAGATGTTTGACGATGGAGGCATCAAGGTAACCTGTTTCCGGTAAGCGACTTGCGATCTGGAACTGCCGCAAGCCCTTCCTGGTGCGCGGCCCAAAGTCGCCATCCGCAGTTCCAACATCGAACCCAATTGCCAATAATGCCTGCTGGATCTTTTGACGGTCCGTATTGGACAACCTCAGGGCCTGCTCGACTGTCTCTGGTGAGGAGCGCGGGATGGGGTCGGGCTCATCCTGTTGTGACAAGCGGTTGTCGAGCCGGGCAATGATCTCGCCGTTCAGTGCGCTTGTTTCGTTAACAGCACTGTCTTGTCGTTCGATCCGATCCTGTGCTTCCTCTACAAACAAGCCGTTGGGGAACTTTTGCAGATAGCGTTGATAGGCAAATTTGCTGCCCGAGTTTTTCACGATACGCCAAAGTTCGATGTCCTCCTCGTAGTGGCGGGAGGCTGAGGGGGAAGCTTGCGGAGCGGTTATGAGAGCCGGTAATTCGTCGTTTGCTTCGCTACCAGGTGCTGCTGGGTTGGAATTCAAAATAACATGGCCTGTCAAAGAGGAGCTGTCCCAGGGCACCTGCTGTTCACCAGTTGCTGCCAGCACCTCCCGCCGCACTTTGACGAGGCTTTGCAAGATGCCCTCACCGGGGGTGCCCAGGTGCTTGAGCAGGGCAGCCGTATAGGGGCTGTTTTTTCCAGCGCCATCCAAAGCGACGTTGCCTGGCTGGGTAGAAAAGGAGATGAGCGTCCCGAGGCCGGCGTTCTGCTGTGCCAGACCAGGGCCAACAGCGGTAGATCGGCTGCCCATGGTGCGGCTCATACTCTTGGCCAAGGGGTTGTCCCGGCAGGCATCCAGAAACACCAAGTTGGTTCGGGTCTTACGCTCCATGGCACTCAGCACTGAGGCAATTGTAATGGCTTCGAACTCGAGATCATCCTCCGAGCTCAGGCGGGCATCAACAGGCAGAACGTAGTTCTCACCGCCCACTTGCATGCCATGGCCTGCATAGAAAAACAAAGCAATCTCGGCGCCATCCAGATCCTTGATAAAGCGACGGACAATGGAGCGCATTTCAACGTAGGAGAGGTCTTCGCCATGATGCACTTTGACACCGAGGCTCTCTAGCTTCGTTTTTATCGCCTGCGCATCGTTGGTGGGGTTCGCAAGTGGGGCCGCGTGTAGATAGGCAGAGTTCCCAAGGACCAGAGCGATACGTTTTTCGGCGAAGGACGGTGAAGGCAGGAGCAAAAAAAACACGCTCAAAATTCGAAGCACAATAGCCATTTTCAATCCACTTTTCTGTAGCGTTAAAAATTCTAGCACAATCCAAAGGAAAATCACTGTGAAGAAATTTTGCGACGTCCAGCCTTCCCTTGCGACTCTGCCCTTGCGGTTGTAGGCATGGCCTAGTGGCATTAGGGAGAGGCTTCGATGCTCGACGATCCAAAAACCCTTGTTTCAACGGACTGGTTGGCGTCCCATCTGAAGGACCCTGATCTTCGATTGCTGGATGCTTCTTGGTATCTGCCGCAACAAGGGCGGGATGCCCGCGCGGAATATGATGCGGCGCACATCCCTGGGACCCGTTTCTTCGATATTGATGAAATTTCCGACCATCGGTCCGAGCTGCCCCATATGGTGCCACCGGTTGAGAAATTCATGTCCCGTCTGCGCGCCATGGGGGTCGGTGACGGTCATCAGATTGTGGTCTATGACGGTGCGGGACTGATGTCAGCAGCCCGTGTTTGGTGGCTGTTTCGCCTGATGGGACAAGAAAACATAGCTGTTCTGGACGGAGGTTTGCCCAAATGGCAGGCTGAGGGGCGCCCGGTTGAAGATCTGCCACCGGTGATCCGGGACCGTCATATGACTGTGCGTGTCCAGAACCATATGGTGCGGGATGTCACCCAGGTGTCGTCGGCTGCCAAGCTTGCAGATCATGAAATCCTTGATGCGCGTTCTGCAGAGCGGTTCCGCGGCGAGGTGGCAGAGCCCCGTGAAGGACTGCGATCAGGCCATATCCCTGGCTCAAAGAATACCCCATTCACCACTCTGCTCAACGAAGATGGCACCATGAAAGAGCCGAATGCGCTGCGCGCGACATTCGAGGCCGCAGGTGTTGATCTGAGCAAACCCGCCATTACCACTTGCGGATCGGGTGTCACCGCCGCTGTCCTCAGCCTCGCCCTGGAGCGGATCGGCAAGACCGATCATTCGCTCTATGACGGGTCCTGGGCAGAGTGGGGTGCCTTCCCGACGCTTCCCGTCGCTACTGGAGAGAACTGATGTTCGAGACCTTGAAACCCCAGCCAGCCGATAAAATTCTGGCTCTGATGCAGATGTATCGCGATGACCCTCGCGCGGATAAGATCGACCTCGGCGTCGGTGTTTATAAAAACGCAGAGGGCGTTACCCCGGTGATGCGCGCGATCAAGGCGGCGGAACATAAGCTCTGGGAAGAGCAGACTTCCAAGGCCTATGTGGGTCTGGTGGGGGATCCGGCCTATTCGGACGCCATGATCAAGCTGATCCTAGGCGATGCGGTCGAACGCGGCAACGTGGCCGCAGCGGCGACCCCAGGCGGTACCGGTGCTGTGCGTCAGGCATTTGAGCTGATCAAGATGGCCAATCCTTCGGCCAAGGTCTATGTCTCTGATCCGACGTGGCCCAACCATGTTTCGATCCTGAAATACATTGGCATCGAAACCGTCACTTACCGCTATTTCGACCCGGAAACCCGCGGTGTGAACTTTGACGGCATGATGGAGGACCTGAAGGGCGCCAGCAAAGGCGATGTGATCCTGCTGCACGGCTGCTGTCACAACCCGACCGGCGCCAACCTGAATATGGCCCAATGGCAGGAGGTCGTGGACCTCTTGAACGCCAATGGCCTCATCCCGATGATCGATATTGCCTATCAGGGCTTTGGCGATGGTCTGGAAGAAGACGCTCAGGGTGTGCGCCTGGTGGCTTCCAGCTGCCCCGAGGTGCTGATCGCGGCTAGCTGCTCCAAGAATTTCGGCATCTACCGTGAGCGTACCGGCCTGTTGATGGCCGTCAGCAATGATGCCTCTGCGCAGGCGCTGAACCAGGGCACTCTGGCTTTCCTCAACCGCCAGAACTATTCCTTCCCGCCAGATCACGGCGCCCGCCTGGTGACCATGATCCTGAATGATGATGCCCTGCGCGCTGATTGGGCCAAAGAGCTGGAAGACACCCGTCTTGGTATGTTGGGCCTGCGTCAGCAACTGGCGGATGAGCTGCAGAATCTGAGCGGCTCCAACCGCTTTGGCTTTATCGCCCAGCACCGGGGCATGTTCTCTCTCTTGGGCACCACGCCCGATCTGGTGGAGAAAATGCGCGTCGACAATGGTATCTACATGGTCGGCGACAGCCGTCTCAACATTGCGGGACTCAACCAGAAAACTGTGCCGATCCTGGCCAAGGCGATCATCGACGCCGGCGTCTGATACCTGGTTGAAAAGATATTGCTAATTGAAAAAAAACGCGCCGGGGAACCGGCGCGTTTTTTTGTTTTAGTCTTGAGAGTTTTGCCCTCAAGATTAGCTCAGAGAAAACTCCGGGTAGGCCTCCATGCCCAGTTCGGACGTGTCGAGTCCGTTGACCTCATCTTCTTCATCCACGCGGATACCCAGGGTCATGCGCAGTACCAGCCAGACCGCAGCAGAGACAGAGCAGACAAATGCACCGATCACCGCGATCCCGGTCAACTGGGTGGTAAGGCTGGCATCGGCGTTGCTGAGAACCACAGCCAGAGTGCCCCAGATACCTGCCACCAGGTGAACCGGAATGGCGCCAACCACGTCGTCGATTTTCAACCGGTCCAGCATTGGCACCACAACGACCACGATCACACCGCCAGCGGCACCAATCAGGGTGGAGAGGCCCAGTGACGGCGCCAGTGGCTCAGCAGTGATCGAGACCAGGCCGGCAAGCGCTCCGTTCAGCACCATGGTGAGATCCGGTTTCTTGAACAGGAATTGTGTCAGCAGCAGTGCTGCCACAGCACCACCAGCAGCAGCGGCATTGGTATTGGCAAAGATGCGGCTGATGTCAGCAACGTCACCCACGGTG
Source organism: Roseobacter sp. SK209-2-6 (assembly GCF_000169455.1). Lineage (GTDB taxonomy): Bacteria > Pseudomonadota > Alphaproteobacteria > Rhodobacterales > Rhodobacteraceae > Pseudophaeobacter. Next base: position 77,183 of record NZ_AAYC01000015.1, read on the forward strand.
CCCATCGCCAGCTGCGAGCCACCATTGAAGCCAAACCAACCAAGCCACAGGATAAACGTGCCAAGCGTGGCCAGGGCCAGATTGGAACCGGGCATCGGGATGGTCTTGCCGTCTTTGTATTTGCCAATGCGCGGCCCCAGGATCAGCGCTCCCATCAGGGCAGCCCAGCCGCCAACCGAATGCACCACGGTGGAGCCGGCAAAGTCCTGGAAGCCCATGGTGTCAAGGAAGCCACCACCCCATTTCCAGCTGGCTTGCAGCGGGTAAATCACGGCGGTAAGGATCACGGTGAAAATCAGGAACGGCCAGAGCTTCACTCGCTCCGCCAGGGTGCCGGAGACGATGGAGGCGGTGGTGGCGCAGAACATCAGCTGAAAGAAGAAATCTGAACCGGTGGAGGCATAGGAGTAATCATCCGCCTGATCGGCGGTGATGCCCACGGCCTCCAGCACACCAGGTCCCCAAACCGAGGAGAGCACGCCTTCAAGGGCCCAATTGCCCAGGGGATACATCAGGTTGTAGCCCACCAGATAATAGAAGATGGCGGCAAAGGAGAAGAGTGCCACGTTCTTGGTCAGCTGCATAGTTACGTTCTTTGACCGAACCAACCCTGCTTCAAGCATGGCAAAGCCAGCCGCCATCCAGAACACCAGAAAGCCTCCGACCAGAAACAAGAGGGAGTTGAGAATAAAAACCGTATCCGTGGCTGCGGCACCCGCTGCAGGCGTCGCGGCCTCGTCGGCCAGGACCAGGCTGGGTGCGAGGGTCAACACCAAGGCTGGTAGAGAGTTTGTGAGTTTTCGCATATCTTTTCCTTCGCGTTGGGCGCTCAAAGCGCCTCGTGATCCATTTCGCCGGTCCGAACCCGAAGGGCTTGCTCGACATCCAGTACAAAGATCTTGCCGTCACCGATCTTGCCGGTACGGGCAGTCGTGGCGATGCAGTCGACAACGCGATCAGCCAGACTTGCTGGTACGGCGATCTCCAGTTTGACCTTGGGAACAAAGTTCACCTCATACTCCGCGCCGCGATAGATTTCCGTGTGGCCGGACTGGGCGCCAAAGCCTTTGACTTCTGTGACCATCAACCCGGAGACGCCAAGGCCGGTCAGCGCTTGGCGAACCTCCTCCAGCTTGAAGGGTTTGATGGCGGCTATGATCAGTTTCATCTGAGCATCCTTTCCTGGGACAGGCTGCCGATGGATCAGAGGAGCCAGGCAGCGTTATTTCGCACCTGCAGCAAAACGAAGCCAGCGAGTCGCGAAAACAGTCAGAGCTTTTTGCAGCTGCGGCATTCGGTGGTCTGGCTCAAAAAAAATGCGCCAAAGGATGCAACAGCCCGCAATTTGAGCAACCTGTGAAAGGAAATTCCCCTTACAGCGCCCCTCTACAAAGCGTCTCAGACGCGTTATTGTCGCCAAAACGGGCAAACCGGGCAGGAATGACGAGATGGCACAAGGATCAGGGCGTAGGCCGCTGATGGCAGATAAGCGTTACGGCAGGCCCGGCGCAAGAAAGCGGACGACCAAAGCAAAGAGGCGCGGTTTCCTGGGCCTCTTTGGGGGTAAACCAAAGGCCAAACCTGCCGCCAAACCCAAAGCTGCGCCAAAGCCCAGAAAAGCTGCAAAACGCAAACCTGCGTCAAAACCCAAGGGGCTACTTGGGTTGTTGCTGGCGCCTTTCCGCTGGCTTTTTCGACTGATCTGGGGCTTCACCTGGCGGGTGGGCATGATTTGCAGCCTGCTTTTGGCCATGGCGATCGGCTTTCAATACCTCAATCTGCCAGAGGTTTCGGCACTGCTGGATGGCCGCGCTCGGGGCTCGGTCACAATGCTGGATACTGAGGGGCAGGTCTTTGCCTGGCGTGGCGATCAGTTTGGTGGTGTGGTCACATCAGAAACCGTCTCTCCGCACCTCAAGAATGCGATTGTCGCTACTGAAGACAAGCGTTTCTATCGGCATTTCGGTCTGTCTCCGCGCGGTATCGCAAGCGCCGTGCGCATCAATCTGAGAGAGGGACGTGGTCCTTTGTCAGGTCATGGCGGTTCAACCATCTCTCAACAGACGGCCAAGCTGCTGTGTCTGGGACGGGTCTATGATCCGGAGGAATGGGAGAGCGAAGCCGCCTATGAACGCGATTGTCGTCGGGGGTCTCTCTGGCGCAAGGGCAAAGAGGCGGTTTTTGCCCTGGCGATGGAGCTGAAATACACCAAGGATGAGATCCTCTCAATCTATATGAACCGTGCCTATATGGGCGGTGGTGCCTATGGTGCCGAAGCTGCCGCACAGCGCTACTTTGGTAAATCTGCCAACCGGCTGAGCGCCCCGGAAGGGGCGATGCTGGCGGGTCTTTTGACTGCGCCTTCGACCATGTCGCCGACAAACAACCTGAAACGGTCGCAGGACCGGGCCGCCACCGTGCTTCGCCTGATGCAAGAGCAGGGCTACCTCAGTGCGGCTGAGGCCAAACAGGCCCAGGCCAATCCGGCACAGCTGAGCCAAGCGGCCTCTGCACGTGCTGGGGGCTATTTTGCCGATTGGGTCATGGACACCATTCCCAACTATTTTGGGGATCAAACAAGCGAAGATGTGGTGATCCGGACCACTCTTGACCAGCGTCTGCAGCGGGCGGCGGAAGAGGCGATGACCTTTGTTTTTGAAAACAAGGTTCGAAAGGGCTCCAAAGCGCAAGCCGCCATTGTGGTGATGAGTGCGGATGGTGCGGTACGTGCCATGGTGGGCGGGCGTCAGACACGGGTTTCCGGCGTGTTCAACCGTGCGACACAGGCAAAGCGTCAGACCGGATCGGCCTTTAAACCCTTTGTCTACGCAACTGCGCTGGAGCTGGGATATTCCCCGCTGGATGTGGTTCTGGATGCACCCTACTGCCTGAATGTTCCCGGCTCCGGGGAGTGGTGCCCCAAGAACTACACTCGCAAGTACTATGGTGAAATTCCGCTTAGCCAGGCCCTGCGAGATTCTTTGAACATTCCGGCGGTAAAGATATCTGAGGCGGTGGGGCGCGACCTGGTTCGTCGCGTGGCCAGCGATTTTGGTATCGACAATGAGATGGCCGAGGGGCCGGCCCTGGCGCTGGGCGCTTCGGAAAGCACCCTGCTGGAGATGTCAGGCGCCTATGCGGGTATTCTGAATGGTGGCTCCTCTGTGACGCCCTATGGTGTGACAGAGCTGCGCCTGGTGACGGATGAGGCGCCGCTGATGGGACGCAGCGGCGGCATGGGAGAGCGGGTGATCCGGCCAGAGGCTGCCCAGCAACTGGTCTGGATGATGGAAAAGGTGATCGCAGGCGGGACGGGGCAGCGTGCTCAGATCCCAGGCTGGCAAGCTGCGGGCAAGTCGGGAACTACGTCTGCTGCCAAAGATGCCTGGTTCATCGGCTTTACAGCCGACTATGTGGCTGGCGTTTGGATGGGATACGATGACAACACCCCGCTGAGCGGTGTTACCGGCGGTGGTCTACCAGCAGAGATTTGGCGCGAGACCATGGTACGTGTGCATGAAGGGCTGCCTGCAAAGCCCCTGCCCATGATGACGCCGAGGCCTGTTCAGCAACCGGTGCCACCGCAGCCCCAACGCCGACAGCGGCAAAACCCTGGCCAAGGCATTGGCGGGGTTCTGGATGGGGTGTTGCGAGATATTTTTGGTCATAACTGAGGCCCTTATGTGAGGCCCGCTGGGGGTTGAGCAATTCTGATCATGGGAGATCTGGATGACGCATGTTTTTGATGGAGTAATCCGCGCTGCGCAAAGTGGTGATGAGCAGGGGATGAGCCCCCTATTGGAAGAGATTTTTCTAAGCTGGAACAGCACGCGCCGCTCTGATCCCGCGCATCTCCTGGAGCTATATATCCAGAACCCTGCTCGTGTTGAATGCACAGTGGCAGAGGATGGGTCAGGGCAGATCCTTGGTTTTCAATCCCTTCAGTTGGCGCAACCTGGGAACGATTATGATGTCCAGCCGGGCTGGGGCATCATAGGCACCTATGTCAAAATGGGACTGTCGCGTTCGGGGATCGGTCGGAGGCTGTTTGCAGCAAGCCAGCGCGCTGCCCAAGAGGCGGGGATCGCCTGGATCGATGCGACCATGGGCAAAGACAGCACGGATGCGCAGGGGTATTATGCGGCAATGGGATTTGAAATCTACAAGGTTGCCGACACAGGCGCGGTTCATCGGCGGTGTGCTGTTCCACCGATGAACCAGAGGGGCTGAGTGTTTAGTTCAATGATCAGCTTTGCCGTTTGAGGTCGGCAATCATCGCATCGATATTGCCCTTGTGACGGTCCAGCAGGGCGCCGATCTCTGTACGTTCTGTGAGCAGCAGGTTCACGCCCTCAATGAACATGTTGAAGAAGAGGTCCTTGCCGGATCGATCGGAGACCAGGAAGGTCACTTCAAAGGGAGCTTCGCCGCGCAAATGGGCGGTGGTGCTCACCTCATACCATTTCTTGACGCGCTTCACGCCGTTCACTTCCAGGCTACCGCCAATAAATTCGCGAAAGCGCTTGCCATATTTGCGTGAAATATAACCTTGAAAGGCTTTGGAGAAGGCTTTCTTCTGGGCGCCAGTGGCGCGGCGGGCATCCGCCCCCAGCGCATAGGCCGCAATATAGGACGTGTCGCTATAGTTTTTGAAAATCCGTTCAAACTCGCGAAACATCGCGGTCTCGGATTTTCCAGAGGCGATGACCTTGTTGATGTCCGTGACCAGCCTGTTGATCAGCTTGCTGGCGGAATTCTCGTTTAGGGCAAGAAGCGTGTTTGGCAGAACAGCCGCAGCAGCGGTCAGACCTGTCAGAAAAGTACGGCGGAACATGGCTTAAAATCCTTGCGTATCCAATTCGAAGGGGTCGATCTCTGCGATCTCGCCGGTTTCACCCAGTTCAAAACGGCGGTTCTGCAGATAAAGCAGACGCGCCTGGGCGTAGCTGTCAGCGCTTTCGTAGAGAATCGAATCGACGGTATCTGAATATCTGCCACGATCTCCCATGCGGCGCACGATTTCAGCATAGGCACTGATGTTATCGGCGGGATTATTCCGAGCATAGCCAATCGGGTTGGTGAAGAAATCGACCAAGATTCCCGTTGCATCACGCGCGGTGGAGGGCCCGTAGAACGGTAGCTCGACGTAGGCCCCTTCCTTGACGCCCCAAACATGCAGGGTTTCGCCAAAATCAGTATCCACCCGCGGAACTTGGAACTCAGTGGCCGGATCAGCCAGCCCAAGGAAGCCCACGGTAGAGTTTACCCCAAAGCGAAGCAGCGCTGTGCCTGCGGTTTTGAAATCTCCTTGCAAGACCGCGTTGACGGCCTGCCCCGGCATGGAGAGGTTCTCTGCAAATGAGGAGAAGCTGGTGACAATCGGGTCCGGCACGATGGCGACATAGCCTTTTGACGCGGGACGGAAGGCATAGCGATCTACCGCCAAATTGAAGCGATGCACCGAACGGTTGGTATTCTCGTGAGGATCAAAAACCTCACCATTGGCTTTGGCTTCCGGAGACTGGGTTGCACAGCCAGCGGTTGACAAAAGGCTTGCTGCAAGAGCAATGACTGAAAGAGTTTTAACTAGGATTTTCATGTGATGAGAGATCCAATTGAGACACAAGCCGTGAAATACGCGCTTTCTACTTAAGGAGAAACCTGTTTTTTCTTAGTTCAACAGCGAATTGATTGCACGTTTGTGGCAGATTCAGAGTAGCCCCGCGGCCATAGGTATTTCATAGGGGTGTAATACGCTGTGGCCAAATTGAACAGGTATTGCATAGAGACTATGAGCAAAAATTCACTCAAACCCGGCTATGATGAGCTGTCGGCAGTGCGCCGGGAGAGCCGGGCCCTCTATTGGGCCGTGGCGCTTTTCAGTTTTTTCGTAAATTTGCTGATGCTGACAGGCCCGCTCTATATGATGCAGGTTTATGACCGTGTTCTGGGCAGCAGATCAGAAGCAACGCTGGTTGCTCTGACCGTTCTTGTCGTTTTCCTCTATGGGATGATGGGTTTTCTGGATTATGCACGCGGGCGCATTCTGGCGAGGATCGGCGCACGCTTTCAGGCACGTTTGGATCATCGAGTCTTTGACGCCATGATGCGGCGCTCAGCCGTCGCACGCGACCCAGTTGCGCAGACCGGGACCGGAGATCTTGAATCTGTTCAAAGGCTGATGTCCTCACCAGTGCTGGGGGCGGCCTTTGATCTACCCTGGACACCTGTCTTTCTCGCCGGGATTGCTCTTTTCCACCCGTGGCTGGGGCTTCTAGCTCTGGCTGGAGGAGCGGTATTGATCGTGATTGCGATCCTTAACCAACTGTTCAGCAGGGGCCCCTTGCAACGGGCAAGTCAAAGCCAGCATCTTTCGCATCTATCCTCAGAGGAGATCCGCAACGAAGCTGAAATGATCCAGTCCATGGGAATGCTAGAAGCAGCCTTTCGTCGCTGGCGCGAAATACGTGGTGCGGCACTGAAAGACAGTGTCACAGCAAATGATGTAGGCGGCAGCTTTACAGCCATGACCAAAACGCTGAGGCTGTTTTTGCAATCCGCCATGCTGGGGCTGGGAGCCTATCTGGTGTTGCAGGAAGAGATGACACCGGGTGCGATGATTGCAGGTTCCATCCTGATGGGGCGTGCTCTTGCGCCGATCGAACTTGGGCTTGGCCAATGGGCCTTGGTGCAGCGGGCCATCAAGGGATGGCATAGCTTGGCAGAACTGCTGACCAAGGTGCCGCCAGAGGCAGAACGTATGGATCTGCCCAAACCCAATGCGATCCTGAACGTGCAGGGGCTGGCAGTGATGCCGCCGGGTGACAAAACGGCGCTGCTGCGCAATGTGAGTTTTCAGGTGCAGCCTGGCCAGGCACTGGGAGTTATTGGCCCTTCAGGTTCCGGCAAATCCACATTGGCCAAGGCACTGACGGGGGCCTGGCGTCCTGCGGTTGGCTCTGTCCGTCTGGATGGAGCTTCCTTGGATCAATATGCGCCAGAGGTTTTGGGACAGCACATTGGTTATCTCCCACAGCGCGTGCAGCTATTTGATGGCACTATTGCCCAGAACATTGCGCGCCTTTCATTGGAGCCAAATCCGCAAAAGGTTGTCGAAGCGGCGAAAAAGGCTGCGGCTCATGACATGATTGTAAACCTGCCAGAAGGCTATGACACCAGGGTTGCTGCTGGTGGAGGCCATCTGTCCGGGGGGCAGATGCAGCGGATTGCTCTGGCACGAGCGCTCTATGACGATCCGGTGATCGTGATTCTGGATGAGCCGAATTCCAACTTGGACAACGACGGGTCCGTAGCCCTGAACCAAGCGATCAAAGCGCTGAAGCAGGCCGGGAAATCCGTCTTGATCATGGCGCACCGTCCTGCCGCCATTCAGGAATGTGATCTGCTTTTGGTGGTGGACAAAGGCAACCAAAAGGCTTTTGGCCCCAAGGATAGAGTGCTGAAGGAGATGGTGGTGAATCACCAGACGATCCAAAAGGCTGAAGGCCAGGGAGGCGTTCGATGAAACCGGATGCAAAAATCGCGCGCGAATGGTCTGCTCGGCGCCCTCTGCTTTTGGGTGGTATTTGCCTTTTTATCCTAATTATTGGCTTTGGGGCCTGGGCCGGGTTCTCCTCTATTTCCGGGGCGGTCATTGCTTCCGGTCGTATCGAGGTCGACAGGAACAGACAGGTTGTTCAGCATCTGGATGGCGGCATTGTCGCCGGGATCCGGGTTGATGAGGGCGACACGGTCAGTGAGGGCGATGTCCTGCTGCGACTGGATGCAAAGGAGCTGCAATCTCAGCTGGCTATTACCGAAGGGCAGCTGTTTGAGATTATGGCGCGGCGCGGACGTCTGGAGGCCGAGCGCGATGGCGCCTCGGAGATTTCTTTTGACGCCGGTCTGCAAGAGCATCTGAACGATCGTGCCGAAATACGAGAATTGGCGGAAGGACAGGTTCGCCTGTTCAAAGCACGGGCAGAAAGCACCAGTCGCGAAATCGAACAATTGGAAAAGCGGCGGGTGCAGATCTCTGATCAGATTACAGGTGTCCTCGCCCAACAGGACTCATCCAGGCTTCAGTTGGCGCTTATTGCAGAAGAGCTGAAGAACCAGGAAACACTGCTGGAACGCGGGCTTGCGCAGGCCGGAACGGTTTTGAACCTGCGTCGCACAGAGGCCGATCTGAGCGGTCAACTGGGCGAGTTGGTTGCGGCGGAGGCCCAGGCGCAGGGGCGGATCACCGAGATCGACATCGAAATTCTGAAACTAGGCACCAGCCAGCGCGAAGAAGCCATCACGCAGCTGCGTGACCTGCGCTACCAAGAGCTGGAGCTTTCGGAGACCCGACGCACCTATCTGGAACGGCTGGCGCGCCTGGAGATTACTGCGCCGGTCTCGGGTATTGTTTATGGGCTTGCAGTCCATACCCCGCGTTCTGTCATTCGTCCCGCTGAGCCGGTTCTCTATCTCATTCCGCAGGACCGGCCCTTGGTCATTGCAGCCCAGGTTGCGCCGACGGATATCGACCAGATTTTTGTTGGCCAGGAGGTCACATTGCGTTTCTCAGCCTTGGATCAGCGCAATACGCCGGACCTTTTTGGGACCGTGATGCAGGTTTCAGCAGATGCTTTTGAGGATGAGGGGACGGGGTTCTCTTTTTACCGGGCTGAGATCCTCTTGAATGAGGGGGAAATGGCGCGGCTGCCTGAGGGGGCGGTCCTAATCCCCGGCATGCCAGTTGAGAGTTTTATCCGCACGGCGGAGCGCTCACCTTTGGCCTATCTGGTGAAACCGCTTTCGGACTACTTTGTCAGAGCCTTCCGTGAAAATTAGGGGCGCAGAGCCCCTCTTTCCCATCGCATTTGCTCTTTTCCCTCGCTTTCAACAAGGATAGCGTCTCGGCGAATTAGGCTTGAAGGAGCACGGCTATGAGCATCGAAGCAAAACTGGAAGAACTGGGGGTAACCCTGCCTGAGGCCCCCGCGCCTGCAGCGAATTATGTGCCCTATGTCGTCGCGGGCGACATGGTCTATATCTCTGGCCAGATCTCGGCGGATGAAAGCGGTTTGATCACCGGCACTCTGGGTGATGATATGGATGTGGATGCCGGTCAAGCTGCGGCAAAGCGCTGCGCGATCGCTCTGCTCTCGCAGCTTAAAGCGGCCTGTGGTGGCGATCTGGAGCGCCTGGTGCGGGTTGTGAAACTCGGTGCCTTTGTCAACTCGACCGCGGATTTCACCCAGCAGCCACAAGTGGTGAACGGCGCATCTGATTTTCTGGTGGAAGCGCTGGGCGACATCGGCCGACATGCGCGCTCTGCCGTTTCTTCGCCTTCCCTGCCTCTGGGTGTCGCGGTTGAAATCGACGGCGTTTTCCAGATCAAATGAGACCAGAGCTGCCCAAAGAGTTCCTGTCTGTCCCGCTGGCCCATCGGGCCCTGCATGACGTGACAAATGGGCGGCCCGAAAACAGCCGCGCGGCGATCCGCGCGGCCATCAATGCGGGCTACGGTATCGAAATCGATTTACAGCTTTCCTCTGATGGCTGTGCGATGGTGTTCCACGACGATGACCTGGATCGTCTGGCCGAGGCCACTGGCCCGGTGCGGGCGCGCAGCCAATCGGAACTGGAGCAAATTGTGCTACGGGGAGGCGACGGAGAGTGTATTCCGGCGCTTGTTGAGGTTCTGAACCTGGTGGCGGGGCAGGTGCCCCTGCTTATCGAGATCAAGGACCAGGATGGTGCCTTGGGTCCAAATGTCGGCAAATTGGAGCGCGCGACCGCCAAGGCCCTGGAGGGATATGTCGGCCCTGTCGCTCTGATGTCTTTCAATCCCTATGCAGCGACCGCCTTGGCGCAGCATGCGCCCGCTATTGCGCGGGGGTTGGTGACCAGCGCCTATGACCCGCAGGAATGGGCGCCGCTGCCGGAAGAAATCTGTAGCCATCTGCGGCAGATCCCGGACTATGAGAGCTCGCAATCCAGCTTTATCAGCCATGAGGTTGGCGATCTGGACCGCGATTGCGTTCAAGAGCTGCGCCGAGTGGGCGTGCCTATCCTATGCTGGACAGTGACTTCTGCCGAGATAGAGACAGAGTCGCGCCGCTGGGCCGATAATGTGACATTCGAACAGTATCTTTCGCCTCTGGCGGGTTGATCCTAGCTCCCTCCCGGCCCAAATATGACCGTGATGGGGAGGAGAAATGGATCAAACCGCTATTGAAATCCGTATTCTAGGATCCCTATCGCAGATCTCAGCGCGGGATTGGGACGCCTGCGCCTGTCCGGAATGTGAAGACGGCCTGCCGCCTGTTGATCCCTTTACTACCCATCGTTTCCTACTGGCATTGGAAGAGAGTGGATCGGTCGGGTCTGGCACTGGCTGGCAGCCGCAGTATCTGACGGCCTATCAGGGGAGCAACCTCATCGCCTGCGCCCCGCTTTATGCAAAGTCGCATAGCCAGGGGGAGTATATTTTTGACCACAACTGGGCCCATGCCTATGAGCGGGCAGGGGGGCGGTATTACCCAAAACTGCAGTTGGCGGTGCCCTTTACCCCTGCCACGGGGCGCCGGTTTCTGGTGCGACCGGGCTTTGAGGCGATAGGTCGCTCCGCTTTGATTCAGGGCTTGGTGCAGTTTGCCTCTGAGAACCAGTTGTCCTCTGCACATGTGACTTTCTGCACCGAGGGCGAGGCGCAGATCGGCGCCGAAATGGGCCTCCTGCACCGGGTAAGCCAACAGTTTCACTGGCAGAACCAGAACTATACGTGTTTTGACGATTTTCTTGCGGCCTTATCCTCGCGAAAGCGCAAAAACATCCGGAAGGAACGTGCCCAGGCGCAGGCGTTTGGCGGCAAAATCCGTAGTTATACAGGCGCTGACATCCGGCCAGAGCATTGGGATGCCTTCTGGGCCTTTTATCAGGATACCGGCAGCCGCAAATGGGGCAGCCCCTATCTCACCCGTACGTTCTTTGCCATCGCGCATGAGGTCTTGGCCGAGGATATGCATCTCACTCTTGCTGAAAATGACGGCTACCCGATTGCAGGTGCTCTGAATTTCATCGGGCGGGACACCTTGTTTGGTCGATATTGGGGCTGCCTCGAACACCACCCCTGCCTGCATTTTGAAATGTGCTACTATCAGGCTATCGACCTTGCCATTGCCCGTGGGCTCAGCCGGGTAGAGGCTGGGGCGCAGGGGGAGCATAAGCTGGCACGGGGGTATTTGCCTGCTGAAACCCATAGTCTGCATTGGCTGGCCGACCCAGGTTTCGCCGAGGCGGTTGGCCGCTATCTGGAAGCCGAGCGCGAGGCCATCAGTGAGGAGGCCGAAATCTTGACGAGCTATGGACCGTTCAAACGCATTGCAGTGGAGGAACAGGAATGACGGAAAAACTTTCGGAAGCTACTCGCGGCCCTCTTTTGGGGCCCCTGTTCGACAACGGCTGGGTCATGGTCGAAGGGCGAGATGCGCTGAGCAAGACCTTTGAGTTTGAAAACTTTGTTGAGGCTTTTGGCTGGATGACCCGTGTTGCGATCTGGGCAGAGAAATGGAACCACCACCCGGAATGGAGCAATACATACAACAAAGTCACTGTGGTTCTGACCACGCATGATGTGGATGGCATATCTTCACTGGATGCTAAACTGGCCCGCAAGATGGACGGGCTGGCCTAGCGCTGGGCACAGGGCAGGGGCAGCAGCGCTTAAACCAATGGTGAGGGGCGAAGGAGCCCCCCTCCTTTTTGCTTCTTATCTAGATGCTCAGCTATTTGGACACTCTCATCCGATGGAGGCTAAGAGACCCTCGCCCGCGCTCAGCTCACAGACGCCTGGCCCCTCTTCGAGGTTCAGGACTGACACCACCCCATCATCTATCAGCATCGCATAGCGCAGCGAACGGCCGATCAACCCGGCGGGCGGCGCGTCAAAGCGCATGCCGATGGCATCGGTAAAGGCGCTTTCCGCATCTGCGAGCATGGTGATTCCAGCCGCATTGGCACCGGTGGCTTCGCCCCAGGCCTGCATGACAAAGGGATCATTGGTAGAGACGCAGATAATCTCATCCACCCCCTTCGAAATAAACTCATCCTTGGTTCGGATAAAACTAGGGACATGGGCAGAGTGACAGGTCGGCGTGAAAGCACCCGGAACGGCAAAAATCACGACTTTTCGGTCCTTTAGCTTCTCGGCAAGTTGAACCTGTTCGGGTCCATTTTCACCAATTCGGGTCAATTGGACATCTGGCAATTTCTCTCCTGCTGAAATCAAGGCGCGTTTCCTTTTTGTGGTGATTGCGTTTTTGCGCTGGCCCCATATAGGGTCGCTGGCAACAGAAGACTTGAAAACGCGCGGGAGGCAAAGGCCGAAATGAGTCATATCGTTGTGATCGGTGCCGGACAGGCAGGATCTTCGCTGGTTGCGAAGCTGCGAAAGGACGGTTTTGAAGGGGAGATCACCCTGATCGGCGCAGAAGAGGCGCTGCCCTATCAGCGCCCTCCTCTGTCCAAGGCCTATCTCTTGGGAGAGATGGAGCTGGAACGTCTCTTCCTGCGCCCCGAAAGCTTTTATGCCGAAAACAATATCACCCTGCGGCTCGGCACACGCGTGACCGGCATTGATCCGGCGGCCAAGACTGTGAGCATTGGTGATGAGGTGATTACCTATGATCAGCTGGCCCTGACCACCGGTTCAGACCCACGCTACCTGCCTGCCGCCATTGGTGGCGATCTGGGCGGGGTCTTTGTGGTACGGGGCCTTGGCGATGTTGATGCCATGGCTCCCCATGTCACCGAAGGCAAGCGGGCCTTGATTGTGGGCGGTGGTTACATCGGTCTGGAGGCCGCAGCGGTCTGCGCCAAACGGGGGGTAAAGGTCACTCTGGTTGAGATGGCGGACCGGATTCTGCAACGTGTTGCCGCTCCAGAAACCTCTGACTATTTCCGCAATCTGCATCAAAGCCACGGCGTGGAAATCCGCGAAGGGACCGGGTTGGAGTGTCTTGAAGGCGAAAATGGCCAGGTGACACGCGCGGTGTTGAGCGGTGGTGAAGCGCTGGATGTTGATTTTGTTGTGGTCGGGGTTGGAATTACACCAGGCAGTCAATTGGCTGAAGGCGCTGGCCTGGAGCTGGAGAACGGGATCAAGACCGATGCCGCAGGGCGTACCTCAGATCCTTCGATCTGGGCTGCGGGGGACTGCGCCTCGTTCCCTTATAAGGGTGGGCGGATCCGGTTGGAGAGCGTACCCAATGCCATCGATCAGGCCGAAGTGGTGGCACAGAATATGCTGGGGGCGGGCAAGGACTATGTTGCAACACCCTGGTTCTGGTCCGATCAGTATGATGTGAAACTGCAGATTGCGGGCTTGAACACCGGGTTCGACAACGTCGTGACCCGCGCCGGTGAGGGGCTGACCACCTCCTTTTGGTACTACAAAGGCGACCAGCTGGTTGCGGTTGATGCGATGAATGATCCCCGTGCCTATATGGTGGGCAAGCGGCTTATCGATATGGGTAAAACCGCCGATAAAACCGTTGTGGGCGACCCATCTGCGGACCTGAAACCGCTATTGAAAGCGTGAGGATCATCGCAGGCGATTTCCGCGGCCGTGCGCTGGCTGCGGTTGGGAAGGGGGATGCAGGTGCCCATCTGCGTCCCACCACGGATCGGGTGCGCGAAAGCCTGTTCAATGTCCTGTCACATCAGGTTGAGTTTGACGGCATGCGGGTGCTCGACCTTTTTGCAGGCACCGGCGCACTCGGCCTGGAGGCGCTGTCACGTGGGGCTGAGAGCGTGACCTTTGTGGATGACGGACGCGTATCACAGGGCTTGATCAGTAAGAACATTGCAATCTGCAAAGCACAGGAGCAATGCACTCTGATCCGACGCAATGCGCTGAAGCTTGGTGCCAATCCGGCTGCGCCTTTTGACGTGATCTTTCTTGATCCGCCTTATGGCAAAGGGCTGGGAGAGAAAGCCTTGCTTGCCGCCACCACGGGAGGGTGGATTGCGGATGATGCATTGATCATCTGGGAAGAAAGCGCTCCGATGCAGGCACCTGATGGGTTCAGCCTGCAGAATAGCCGTAAATATGGGGATACCCATATCTCTTTGATGTGGAGAGATGTTTCAGCCTGAAACAGCGAAGGCATACGTTTGCCGATGCCAGATTTGCGGTTGCGCAATTGCTGCCTTAGCACCGGTGTTACATCCGTGCAGATCTATCGCGGCGGAAGGAGCAGCTGAAGAGGTTCATCCATGCCCAAAACCCACCCCACCCCAAAGCTGGTGATCTTTGATTGCGACGGCGTCCTGGTGGATAGTGAAGTGATCTCGAACCAGGCGATGGTGGATAATCTGGCGCGTTATGGGCTGCTATTGACCCTAGGTGAGGCCATGGAGCATTTCGTTGGCGGGACCATGGCCGGGGTGGTGGAGAAGGCGCGCAGGATGGGCGCCAATCTGCCGGAAAACTGGTGTGATGAGATCTACGAAGAAACCTATGAGCGACTGCGCAAGGGTGTACCCCTGGTCTCGGGCGTGCGTGAACTTCTGAAAAGGCTTGATGTGGCGGGTATTCCGGTTTGCGTCGCTTCCAATGGGAGCGAAGATAAAATGCGGATCACCTTGGGGCAAAACGACCTTTGGGAGCGGTTCCACCCCAATGCAATGTTTTCCGCGCAGGCGCTGGGCGTGGCAAAACCTGATCCTTATCTCTTTCTGGCTGCGGCCAGCCATTTCAAGGTCCAAGCGCGTGATTGCCTGGTCATAGAAGACAGTGCGACAGGAGCTTTGGCCGCAGCACGTGCTGGCATGTGTTGCCTGGGTTTTGCACCCTTTGATGAGGGCAGGCGTCTGCAAGCGGAAGGAGCCGAGGTGTTTTCCGAAATGGCAGAGGTCGCGGCCCTGATTGGACTTTGATCTCTTCAGAAAAGAAAAGGCCCCAGCTGGATGCTGGCGCATTCCGGGCTTTGGGACATAGAAAGGACCTCGTCGAAAAAGTGTCGAGGCCTTTTATTAAAATGTCGGTTTAGTCAGCATCAACCAAACAATGGCCATCACAGCCCCAAAGGCAGGAAACCCAAAGACGAACCACCAGTGGTAAAGTCTGTGATATCTCGCAGGGAGGGGGGTTCCAGCCTTCTGAGCTGTGAGGGCCAGGTTGCGCATCTGAATTTGCATCCAGACAACGGGCAACCAAAACACGCCAACAAAGACATAGAGCGCGAGAGACAGAGCGACCCAGCCTTCAAATAGCGGCCAACCAACTTCGCGGGCCAAAAGGTAGCCCGTTATTGGTTGGATTATCGCAGCGGAGGCTGTGAAAACCGTATCCGCGATCACGACAATACCGGCGACATGGGCGATGAGTTTGGGGTCGTTGCTAAGGTTGGAAATAACCATGAAAAAGGCAATGCCCGCCCCGGTTCCCAATAAAACTGTCGCGCCAATCACATGCAAAAAGAGCAAGATTTCGTAGGTCATCTTTCTTCCATCAACAGCCATACCAAGGCGGCAAGTGTCATTCCCGGCAAAACTTTGACCATCGGTCCAAGTGGATCAGCCCAAAGGTCTGGTGCGGCAATGAGGCTGCCAATCAGATAGATACTCGACAGGGCGAGCATTCCAAGCGCGGCGTGCCTGGTCCACGGTCTCCATAAAATTCCTATGCCCAAAAGGATGTCTGCCACAGCGCCGCCAAGCACGGTCGGGGCGATCACCCATGAGGAAACCGAGCGTTCAGTCAGGACCGACATGGCACGCGCTGGATCAATAAGGGTTATCAGGCCGGATAGGAGCCAGAAATTGGCCAGCATCCCGATTGCAAGGGGAAGAGCGATATATGCGCGGGAAAAGAGCCGCTCTTGGCGCGTCGCGGGCAAGAGAGCCAGTGTATCATCGAGCGATCGGCAAGAGCTGCCTCCGGCGCTCTCCCAGGTGTTTGGATCGCCGCGAATGCCATCTGCAAGCGCTGCAAGGGCCGTGGTTCTTAACGGCGAACGCCACCCAAGATACCCAAACAGATCGGCGATTTTCCCCGCGGCGGATACAAACACCGCTGGAATGGTCGGGCAAGCAACTGGAGCCGCCCAGCCCTGCCATTTGCGAACCTTCGCAAGCAGGTCCGGAAAGCTGTGGGCGTTTTGTTCGGTGATATCTGCAATGGTTCCGGAGCTAATTTGCCCTTGGGCAGATTCTACGACCGCAGCGGCAACATCCTCAACATAAACTGTCTGGATCTGCGCATTTGGCAAAACATGCGGCTGGATCAATGGTAGCGCTGAGGCCGCACGAAGAAGTGCCGTCCCTCCATAGGCCTCTTGAGACAATACAAGCGTCGGGCGCAGGATGATCCAATTCTTAGCACGCGAAGAGAGGATCATGTCCCCTTGTGCTTTCGTTCGAAAGAAGGCGGTTGAGGCCGATTCAGAAACACCGGCCGCGGAAATCTGAACGATCCGAACCGGCAACGCGGCCGCAGCCTCGACGAGATGCTCCATGGCGGTCACATGGATCGCTTCAAGGTCGTCTCTCGCTCCATCCTGAAGGGCGCCTGATGCATTCACAATCACATCGACACCGTCAAGTATTGCCAACCATTCTTTGATTGTAATGGTTGGTATATCGCGGATTATCCATTCGACAGATAGGCCCACCGCATTTGCGGAACGTATTGATCGCCCGACCCCCGAGACTTCAAAGCCTGCCCTGGAAAGTGCGCGCATACAGGCAAGCCCAATTAAACCATACCCCCCAAGAACAATCGCTTTAGGCACTCTTATTCCTTTTCCATACATCAACTGCACATGATATACGTTCCTGAAGAAATTCTGGAACCGCTCGGTTCAAATTGGCCAGAAACGGGAAAACCAAAGAGCATCCCCTCAATTTTTCTTATTTTGTGACTTCGGGACTTTTCTCCCGGCGTTAGCGACTTTCTGCATCAAGAAATACTGATAAAAATCAAATGCCTGCCGGGCAAAAACTCGGCAGGCGCTGCCCTTGTGTCCCAAACCCCGGAATGCGCCAGCTGGATGCTGAGGCCCTTTGTATCTAGTTGCATTGATGGCGCTTAGCGCACTAACCGTAGGTCGGATGAAACTTCCCGGCAGGAGAGAGGGTAAATATCTCAAACCCGTCCGAGGTCACGCCAATGGAATGTTCAAACTGTGCTGACAGCGATTTGTCGCGGGTTACAGCTGTCCATTCATCCGCCAGGATCTTGGTCTCTGGACGACCCAGGTTGATCATCGGCTCAATGGTAAAGAACATCCCTTCTTCGAGGCGCGGGCCGGTGCCGGGACGACCATAGTGCAGAACATTTGGGGGAGCGTGAAACACCGTGCCCAGCCCATGGCCGCAGAAGTCGCGCACAACACTCATGCGCTGACTTTCCGCAAAGGACTGGATTGCATGACCAATGTCGCCAAAGGTATTGCCGGGTTTCACCGCCTCGATACCTTTCATCAGGCTGTCATGGGTCACCTGGATTAGCCGCTCGGCCTTGCGTGGCAGTTTGCCTGCCACAAACATACGAGAAGTATCGCCAAACCAGCCATCCACGATGACGGTAACGTCGATATTGAGGATGTCGCCATCCTTCAGTTTCTTGTCTCCGGGAATGCCGTGGCAGACCACATGGTTCACCGAGATGCAGCTGGCGTGCTGATAGCCTTTGTAGCCGATTGTGGCTGATTTGGCGCCAGCCTCATCTACCATCTTGGTAATTACCCGATCAATCTCGCCGGTGGTTTGGCCGGGAAAGACATATTGGGCAATATCATCCAGGATCTGCGCCGCCAGCTTGCCAGCAGCATGCATGCCCGCGAAATCGGACTCTTGGTGTATGCGGATGCCGTCCTTGGTGGTGCGGCCGTCTTTCGATCTCATCAAGCTGGGCTCCGTGCGCTTGTCTCTTGAGTAGGTGTTTAAGGGGAATTGGTTAAAAGAACCAGAGGGGGAGCCGTAAAAGGCACCGGCTCAAGCGGGTCCTGGCTGGTCTAGGCTTCAGCTATTGCGGGGCCGATGGTAATTTCCTGAGGCGAGATTTTGGTTGTGTAGATCAGTTTTTCGACCCCTGCTGCCTTGGCCACCTCAAAGGCCTGTGCATAGGCAGGGTCAATATCCTCTGCCAAGGCAAAGCGGCTGCAATCGGTGCGCTGCACCAGGTAGAGCATAACCGCGCGATGCCCGGCCTCTGCAACGCGCGACAACTCACCCAGGTGTTTGGTACCACGCGCGGTGACGCTATCCGGAAACTCCGCCAAACCCTCCCGGCGTGAGAGGGTCACGCTTTTGACTTCCACATAGCAATCAGGCAGACCGCGACTGGTCAAAAGGAAGTCAATCCGGCTGTTCTCACCGTATTTCACCTCGGGCCTGACCGTGTCATAGGCTGCCAGTTCCGGGATTTCGCGGTTGATCAGGGCCTCTTTCAAGGCACGGTTTGGAACAGAAGTATCCACCCCGGTGAAATGTTCATCTTGATGCTCAACCAGGCGCCAGCCGTATTTCAGCTTTTTCTTTGGGTCATCGTTGGGCTCCAGCCAAATCCGTATCCCTGGCTCTTTCAGCCCCAGCATTGAGCCCGGATTGGCGCAATGGGCGGTAATCTCAGATCCGTCTTCGAGGCGGCAATCGGCAAGGAAACGCTTGTAGCGTTTGATCAATGTGGCGGGGATGAGGGGCGTTGCGAATTTCATGGCACATGGGTATCTGAGCCCTAAGAGAAGTCAATCTTCACCGTTCAAACTGCCCTGGCGCTTGCAGGATTTGGGACCTGTTCACGCTGCGGCATTCACGGCAGGTCGGTCTTGCGTGCTTGCCCCCAGTTGTGGGTCGTCTATCTTGGGGCAGACAGGAAGAGGCAGCCGCAGGAGGAACAGAAAATGCCCAACCCGAGTGCGGCGATGCTGGTCATTGGTGATGAGATCCTGTCGGGGCGCACCCGCGACAGCAACATGCATTTTCTGGCCGGAGAGCTGACCAAGCATGGGATTGACCTCAAAGAGGCCCGGATGGTCAGCGATGACAAGGTGGCTATTATTGCAGCGGTGCAAGAGCTTGCCGAAGGGTATGATCATCTCTTTACCAGCGGCGGCATTGGCCCCACACATGATGATATCACGGCTGATTGTATCGCAGAGGCCTTTGGTGCAGCAATTGATGTCCGCGAGGATGCCCGCCAAATCCTGCAGGCGCATTACGCGCAGTCGGGCCAGGAGTTGAACGCCGCCCGTTTGCGCATGGCGCGTATTCCAGACGGGGCGATCCTAATCGATAACCCAGTCTCCTCGGCACCTGGGTTTACCCTGCAGAACTGCCATGTCATGGCGGGGGTCCCCTTGGTCTTTCAGGCCATGGTCGCCGGTCTCTTGCCGGAACTCTCTGGTGGTGAACCGCTATTGTCGCAAAGCCTGCGCGTATTGCGCGGGGAAGGGGATATTGCAGCCTTTCTGTCTGATCTCGCAGCGCGCTATGAAGATCTCTCCATTGGGTGCTACCCGTTCCAGCAGAACGGTGCCTATGGGGCGAACATTGTCGTCAGAGGCGCAGAAGGCAGCCGCGTGGATGCCGCCATGCGCGAACTGGCAAAGGAGATGGGGCTGTGAGCGGGGACACCTCTGTGACTGATCCAAAATACTACGCCCTTGTCGAAGCCACCTGGCCTACTGCCGCCAAGCGCTCGCTTGGTCCCGTAACTCTGCGCGAGGGGCAGGGCGGTGGCAGCCGTGTCTCCGCTGCGAGCGTTGAGGGCGCGGCCAAAGAGCAAGAGATAACCGAAGCAGAGAAGGCCATGCGGGCAATGGGTCAATCCTGCTTGTTCATGATCTATGACGGTCAGGATCAGTTGGATGGGCAACTGAGTGAGCGCGGCTATGAAGTCAAAGATCCGGTCAACCTGTGGACCTGCCCGGTCGAAACCCTGATGGATGTAGCGATCCCCCGGGTGACCACCTTTGCGCTTTGGTCCCCTTTGGAAATCCAGCGAGAGATCTGGGAACAGGGGGGCATTGATGCGGCGCGCCAAAATGTCATGGAGCGTGTCTCTGGGCCAAAGGTGGCTTTGCTTGCGCGGCACCGCGATAAGCCGGCCGGGGCGGGTTTTGTTGCCATTCACGAAGGGATTGCCATGGTGCATGCGCTGGAGATCCTACCGCACCAGCGCCGTTGTGGCATGGGAGCCTGGATGATGCGCCAAGCGGCCTATTGGGCCGCAGAAAACGGTGCGGGAGAGCTTGCCGTGCTTTGTACCAAACGTAATGAGGGCGCAAATGGGCTTTATGCTTCCCTCGGTATGCATTGCGTCGGAAAGTACCACTATCGCCATTTGCCCGAAGAAGAGTGATTTTGAAATGACTGACCAGAAAGCCCCTACGGCCCTAAACCTGCCCCCGCTGGATCCGCTGCCTGCGGGCATGGAGAAGTATTTTGCGATCTGCCAGGAGAAACTTGGCATGGTCCCCAATGTTCTGCGTGCCCATGCCTTTAGCGAAGAAAAGCTGAATAGTTTCAGTGCGCTCTACAATGAGCTGATGCTGGCGGAGAGCGGGTTGAGCAAGTTGGAGCGAGAAATGATTGCTGTGGTTGTCTCGTCGATCAACCGGTGTTTTTATTGTCTGGTCTCCCACGGTGCAGCAGTGCGCCAGCTTTCAGGGGACCCGCAGCTTGGTGAAATGTTGGTGATGAACTACCGTGTTGCGCCGATTGAGGCAAAGCAACGGGCGATGCTTGATTTCGCTGCGAAAATGACCAAATCCAGCTCTGAAATCGAAGAGGCGGATCGTCAGGCCCTGCGGGATGCTGGATTCAGTGATCGTGACATTTGGGACATTGCCAATGTCACAGGCTTCTTCAACATGACCAATCGTGTGGCGAGTGCGACCGCCATGGCCCCTAACGAGGAATACCATGCCCAATTCCGGTAGGGATTTATGATCAGACGAACTGGCGCGTTTCTCGCATCGTTTTTGCTCCCGCTCTCCCTTCAGGCCCAGGACCTTCCTTTGGAGCTGCCAGGCGGAGCGGAGTCACTTAGCTATCGGGAAACCGCTGTCGGCAGCTATGCTCTGCCGCTGAGTGGCCACAGTGAGAACGGCATTGAACAACGTGTCTTGGAGGGCCGGGTTCTGCGTCGAACCTGGCGGCTACCTGAAAGCGCGACGGCTTTGCAGATCCTGGCACCGCTGAGAGAACAGTTGCAAAACCTGGGCTACGAAACCCTGTTCCAATGTCAGGCGCGGCAATGCGGTGGCTTTGATTTTCGCTTCGGAATCGAAGTTGTCCCTGCGCCCGACATGCTTGTCAGTCTTTCGGACTATGAGTTTTTATCGGCGGCCAAACCCCTGCTGCCTGGCCAAGCTGAGCAAGCACAGGAAGTGGTCTCGCTCTTGGTGTCCCACAGCGGCTATGCCACCTTCTTGCAGATAATCGAAACCGGCCCGGTGATGGAGGATCAGCCACCAGAGACGGAGCCGGCAGCCTCTTCGCCAAACCTGTCAGAAGTGTCGGACGAAGAAGCCAAGCCTGATAGCGGCGACCATCAATCCGAAGCGTTGAGCCTGTCATCACAGCTATTGGCAGAAGGTCATGTGATCCTGGAAGGTCTCGTTTTTAAATCTGGCTCGGTGCGCTTGGGACAGCGGGCGGTGCAATCTCTGGAAGAATTGGCGCAATTTCTGAAAGATCATCCTGAGGCGCGCGTTCTCATTGTTGGCCATACGGATAGTGTTGGATCTCTTGCCAGCAATAGATCGCTCTCCGAAAGACGGGCTGAGGCTGTTCGCGGGGCACTTATTGAAAATAGTGGCATCGATAACGCCAGAGTGCAGGCCACAGGAGTGGGATATGCTGCCCCAATCGCTAGCAATCTGTCCCCTGCGGGCAGAGAAAAGAACCGCCGCGTCGAAGCCGTTCTGCTGAGCAGCAAATAGCCGCAATAGGCATTGACCAACTGTTATGCGAGGCAAAAACCGATTAGGGCGGCTTTGCTGCCTCTCTTTCTCGTTTGAAATCTGACTGGGTGATGACCCTCAACAAAAAAACTCCCCCGCATTTTGCAGGGGAGAGGGGGGGAGGAAATCCAAATTTTGGGGGTTTCGGCCGCGACTTTTCGACCAAAACTCAGGCGGCGGGTGTGCGCCAATCCACCGGGTTCTTGTCTGCAAAGGCATGGGCCAGGAAATCAATAAAGGCACGCACTTTGGGCTGCGTGAACTTGCCGGGCGGATAGACCGCATAGATCCCTTGGGTTTCCATCGGCAGGCTGGGCATCACATCCTCAACCAGACCTTCTGACAGTGCTTCTGCGTAGAGGTAGCTGGGCAGATAGGCGATACCCAAACCAGAGATGGCGGCATTCAACAGGGATTGCCCGTCATTCACCGAAAGCCAGCCGGTTGTTCTGACCTGACGTTTCTCACCCGACGGGGCTGTGATACGCCAGACATTGCCACTGGACTGATTTGAGTAGTGCAGCAGCTTATGTGTGTTCAGATCGTCGATTTTCTGGGGCCTGCCAAATTGCTCCAGATAGGCGGGAGAGGCGATCATGCGCTTGGTCGTTTCGGTCAGTTTGCGTGCCCGCAAAGAGCTGTCTTCCAGCTCCCCGATCCGGATCGCCATATCAAAGCCTTCAGAGATCAGCTCAACATAGCGGTTGTTTAGCACCATGTTCACCGTGATGTCGGGGAAATCGCGCAGGAAGTCCGACAGGACAGGCGACAGGTGGTTTACTCCAAAGTCCGTTGCCACGGAGATCCGCAACAGCCCGGAGGGGGCGGATTGCATGGAGGTGACCAGAGCGTCGGCCTCGCCTGCGTCATTTAGTACGCGTCTTGCACGATCATAGTAGGCCAGGCCAATTTCTGTGGGCGAAACGCGGCGCGTTGTGCGATTGAGCAATCGTGCCCCGAGGCGTGTTTCAAGGCTTGAGACATGTTTGGAGACCGCAGATTTCGAGATCCCCATCTTCTTTGCAGCATCGGTAAAACCGCCTTGGTCCACGACGTTGGCAAAGGCCTCCATTTCGGTCAGTCGATCCATCAACAGTTTCCTCAGATAACAAATTCTGTTCTCTGTCTGGCGATGAAATGGGGCGTCAAAGGGGCATTGATAAGATAATTGCGGGGTTTTCCGGGCATCGTGCCCGTATAGGAAACGGTTAACCAACTCGACTTACGGCAAGGGAGCCCTATCCCCCTGATCCATCTCGTTTGTCTAGAAAACCAGTTTAAGAGCCAGAATCCAAAGAGGCAGGGTAAGCGCGGCGAGCAAGGTAGATTGCGCAATCAATGTCGCCACTAAAATTCTATCCGCACCAAACCCAGAGGCAAGAACATGGGCGGCAGAGGCGGTTGGTAACGCGGCAAAGAGGATCAAAACCGCAGCCAAATCGGCGGGAATGGACAGGATCCAGCAGGTCAGAAACACAAGTGCCGGTGTCAAAACCAGGCGCACCAGGCAGAGGTAGCCATTGAAGCGATCCAGGCGGGCCAGGGCTTGCCAGTTCATTGTTGCGCCAATTGACAGAAGCGCAATGGGAATTGCCGCCTGCGCAAGCATCTGGGCTGGTGCCAGGATCGGTGCTGGTATCCGGTAACCTGACAAGCCAACGGCAACTCCTGCCAATGAGGCAATCAAAAAGGGATTGGAGGCTACTTTGAGCAAGGTGGCAGAAAGGGAGAGGTTTCCGCCACGCGAAAGCGCAGAGACTGCCAAGATATTGGCAACGGGGACGGCCATACCGACGGCCACAGCCATGGAACCGACGAGACCTGGGTTCAGAACCGGGACTGCTACAAATGCAAGGGCGGTGTTAAAGCGCCAGGTGGTTTGCCAGGCCCCGGCGAAATCCAAAAAACGCTTTGGTCCTAAGCGACGCGTGGTCAGCCCCAAGAGCAAAGCGAGCAGCAGGATCGCCCATACAGCTGGGCCGATGCGGATAAGATCACTCCAGGCAATTGGTCTGTTGCAGGCCGCAAAAAACAGCAAGGCCGGAAAAAGAACTTCGAAATTCAGGCGATCTAGGCCTAGCCAAGCCTCAGGCTTTAGTCGGTTGCGGAGCAACCCACCCAGTCCGACCATCAGAAAACTGGGCAGGAGCCCCATCAAGATCACTGCAAAGATCATCTTGCCCTCCATTGCCAGGCCGTTGCCACAGACCATGTCTGAAGCGCTCCGTGCGCGCAGGCAAGCCATGTCGTTGATTTACCCGTCAGTCTTTTCGCGAGCGATTAAAAAATGAGCAGGGTTCGAGAGAGGCACTCAAATTGGTCCTTGGCTTGAGAGGAGTGCAGGCTACTCTAGTGGTGTGCACTTTTTTAATGAGGTTTGGTTATGAAGAAAATTGCAATCGCACTTGCCGCGCTGTGTCTTGCGGCACCCCTTTGGGCAGGCGGAGAGACCGCAGCGAATCCGGATGCCAAGGTGTATTTCGTCAACCTCCAGGATGGAGATATTGTTTCCTCGCCGGTGAAAGTTGTTTTTGGTCTTGCGGGAATGGGCGTGGCGCCCGCTGGCACAGAAAAGGAGAATACGGGTCATCACCACCTCCTGATCGACAGGCCTCCTCTGGGGGAAGGGGAAGATGGGGTGGATGAACTCAGCTATGGGCTGCCTGCTGATGATCATCATGTTCATTTTGGTGGCGGTCAGACTGAAACCGACCTGGACCTGGCGCCAGGCAAACATACCCTGCAACTGGTCATGGGAGATATGAGCCATGTACCACATGCTGACCCGGTGATTTCCAAGGTTATTACCATCACTGTGAGCGAATGACTGGCCTGTGGGCCTCTGGTCCATGCTGGGTCGCGCTGTGAAATTGGCGTGATGTTTCGCTGCAGAGCGAAGCATCACGCAGATGGCATGGGTTAGTTCTGAGGTTCCAAAAGAAAGGGACCTCTCACGTGTTGACCTGTATAATCCGCTACCAGATCGATCCTGCCAAGCGGGCAGATTTTGAAATCTACGCTCGAAACTGGGGGCAAGCGATCCCTCGCAATGGCGCCGAATTGATTGGCTATTTTGCGCCACATGAAGGATCAGTGAGTGAAGCCTACGGGATCTATAATATCCCTAGCCTTGCTGCCTATGAGGCCTATCGCACCAGGCTTGCGGAGGATCCATTGGGGCGGGAGAATTACGAATTTGCCATGCGGGAGCGGTTTATTCTGCGCGAGGATCGGACTTTCCTCAAATGCGTCTCCTTTCCTCATGATGATTCGGCAAAGGGAGAGCCAGGACAGTGATCGCAGTCATTTTTGAAGTGGAAATTGCGGAGGGGCGGAAGCCGGACTATCTGGAAATCGCAGCGGAGTTGCGCGAACAGTTGACAGAAGTAGACGGGTTCTTTTCCGTTGAGCGGTTCCAAAGCCTCAGCAATCCGGACAAGCTGCTCTCGCTGTCTTTCTTCCGCGATGAAGGTGCCGTTCAGGAGTGGCGAAATCTCAATGTGCATCGCGATGCACAGGCAAAGGGGCGTGGAGGGGTCTTTTCTGACTATCGGCTTCGGGTTGCTGAAGTCATGCGCAGCTATGGCATGGATGATCGTTCAGAAGCCCCTCAGGACAGCAAACAGCATCATGAGGCGCGCGGGTGAAGAGGCAAAGGGGGCTACTCCCGCCCGGTGATCACTTTATGAAAAAGCTCTCA
The DNA here is from genome assembly GCF_000169455.1 of Roseobacter sp. SK209-2-6. Lineage (GTDB taxonomy): Bacteria > Pseudomonadota > Alphaproteobacteria > Rhodobacterales > Rhodobacteraceae > Pseudophaeobacter. The sequence continues at coordinate 102,848 of NZ_AAYC01000015.1, forward strand.
CCCCTTGGGCCTGGCG
>NZ_AAYC01000014.1 GCF_000169455.1 Roseobacter sp. SK209-2-6
GGAAGGGCTCTCACCCTTCCCCGCCGACCAGTAAATTCTTCAAGGCCGTTTCCTGTCCACGTGGGACACGGCTTTTGAAATAATTCCACTAAAGGCTACAAGACCGTTGTTAGAGCGAACGTTTAATGTTCTTTCCAAATAGAAAAAGGCCTCAGTCAGTGCTGAGGTCTCGGTCACATTTGCAATCTAAAATCACAGGGCTGATGATGCTTGTTTCTTGCGCCGACGCAGAAGCCCAAAACCACCGAGCGCAACCGCGAGCAATGGCAGCGAAGCAGGCACAGGAACAGGTGCGACAGCGGAGCTGAACGCAGCAACAAATCTCGCGTCGCGGGTGTTTAGGCTTCGCCAATTGTTGTCATCAGCAGTGCGTTCCCAACCAAAAGTGCCGCCAGTATAGATGCTGTCGGATGTGGTTACTCTGAAGCCGGATCTCTGGGTGGTGGAGTTTCCGATGCCGCTTGTATCCAAATACGCCATGTACTGAGTACCAGAATTCAGGGCAACGCCCACGGTCCAATTCACCAGTGTATCCACAGTATGAGTCAAGGTTGTGGCTGCGCTGGAGAAAATTTCACTCCCAACGCGGTCGCTTCCATTCCACTCAAAAATTCGCAAAACAGTGTCCAGAGTCCCCCCTTGGACTGGTGTCAAAGTAAAGGCAAAACTGTCGAGCGTGTTGTCACTACCGACTGTGAAGCTCTGACCGAAGGTTTGACCGCAACCAGAAGCCGTTCCCAAGCAGTTGAAATTGCTTGCCCCTGGAGCGCTTGTCGTATCGATGATGGTTGTTGCACCAGCAGGCAATATAGAAAAGGCGGAAACTATCGCGGCGTAGAAAAAGGATTTCATTCTATCCCCCCAGACAAAATATATAAATATGGTTAGCCAGTTTAGCATAAAGGTTATTTTGGAGTCAAGAAATCAGGAAATGGCTCATCTGGTGTCTTCGAAGGCGATCTTCAGAACCCCTTTGGGAACTGGGATTTGGGAACCGGTGCCAGCAGTCCACCAAGAGGCAGAGTTAAAGAGCCCTTCACCGGAGCGCCGCTAAAACAGCCGGTGGCGGTTTCCAAACCCCAAGCGGTTACAGGGACCGGGCGTACTATTCACATTGCTGTATCTGAGCATCGCCAGAGGTGTTTTCCCGTTTACAGGCATTTGGGGTTCGCAGAAATTGACCGCGCGCAAACTTTCCCTTTGCCGCCACCCGACCCGGGTCGGAAAGCAGAGGGAGGACTTAGCATTCTTGACGCAGCTAGGATACTCGGACCCGCTGCATCACTGATGCTCGAGTGAAAACGCTCACAAAGTTAGCTCTCAAACCATCTGAAATTGTGGTCAATTTACCTTTTTACCTTGCTTCATGTCTTCAGTCCAAGGTAGCGCCTCTGACGGTCCACCGAAAAGGTAACCCTGCAGGCAATCAACACCATTGCTAACCAGGAACTCTGCGTCTTCCCTGCTTTCCACCATTTCGGCGACGGTGAACATGTCAAATTGCTTGGCTATTCCGATTAGTGCTCGCACAACTGCTTGGTTGTCACGGTTGGCATGAATGCCACGCACAAATTGGCCGTCAATTTTGGCCGCATCGAACAGCAGCTGCCGAAAATGGCCAATGACGGTAGTACTAGCGCCAAAATTGTCGAGTGCAAAAGCTATTCCGTGTTTCTGCATCCGGCCCAAAAAATCGGATACCAACTCTGGCGCCGCCATGGCGGAGGCTTCATTAATTTCCAGCACCAAACGTTCCCCCAGAGTTGGGTCTTGTTTCAAGGAACGGTCCAGAAGCTGCTCCCAACGGTGGTAACCTATGGAGCGCGCTGACATATTCAGGGAGAGGCGAACCTGTGGAAACTTCTTCAGTGCCTGCAAACCGTGCTGTAGGGCGTGACAGTCGATTTCGCGGCCTATTTCCTTTTCTTCAACGACATGCATGAAGTCGCGAGCGGGGATTACCCGTCCGGCCGGGTCCAGCACCCTTATAAATCCTTCGTAGAAAGCAATCCCTCGCGGTGCCATTGCCTGGGTGACAGGCTGATAGGCCAGCAAGGTTTGATTGTGTTGCACCGCATCAGCAACCATTTGCAACGTGGAGTGCTCATGCTTTGCAGCGGTCTCGCGGAGCGGACTGCTAGGTTTTTTACCTACTTTAGATCGTTTACTGGGGCCGGGCTTTGAAGTGGACCCCGGCGGGCGGAAGGGCTCATTCAACTCTGTGTTCGCCTTGTGATGCGGATCATCGCCAAAGACCCGCTGGCTTACTTCTGAGCCAATAGGGGTTGCAGCAAGCGTCTTTCCAACAGGTTTGGGTTTGTCTGTAGAAAGGAAATCTCCAGCAATAGTCTCCAATTGGGTTGCTAGATTCTTGTCTGAAGAGTCTTGGTTGAGGGTGGGCAAGAAGAATCTCCCAAAAGGTGTGTGGCGTTTTTCGCTACTCCTAGCTTTTCTAAGTTATTTAATTGTAACCAAGCTCCAAGAAAAATGCCGCCTTCTTCCTGCGCTAAAATCGCGTTTTCCGCCTACAGCCCCAAGCAGCCTTTGTCCCAGACTCCCACTCTCTGCAAGCAGACATTTGCAGCGTCAAACGGCATTGTCGCGCAAATCGCCTGGGGAAATTCATCTCGTAAATCCAGCATGGTAGCGGGATGTCATGCGCAGCAGGGCCCTGGGAAGTATAAAACCAAGAACTGGTCGGCTTACAGTGATGCGTTGAAGCGCCACGAATCGCCTTCAATCTGGTTTAGTCCAGAGATGACGCGCGCCCCCACCGCCGAACGACAAAAGCGGACGAAGTGACGATCAGCATTGTCGCCCCCTCTCGGCAGGTTTCTTCTAGAAGTCGCCTGCCGGGCAATGGACGCACCAATGCCGGCGGAATTGCTTGCTCAGATCCCATACCCTCGGGACATCGGCAGGGTCACTACAGACGGCGTCTTTGACACCTGCAAATGCCACGACGCGATTGCAACTCGTGATGCCCAGGCCGTCCTGCCAACGCGAAAGAACACCAGGCCCTGAAAACCTGCCAGCGCCGGGACCATCACCTAAAACGAAGCGGAAAATGCAACGAAATACCTGGGATGAGCACTATGGCAACGATGGTGCGGGTCTCACCGCAGAGGCCGTGTCGAGAAAAGGAGGAGGGTCAGAAAACGATCTGGGGGAGCCTTTTCCCGACGATTGGATGCAACGCGTGAAGCTGATGGGCCAAAGCCTCATGGCTCGGAACATTGAGCGGCAGGTCGCAGCAATCCAGCTCCGCATCGCGGTACTGAACCGCTACACCGCTTTTGGCATACCTGTCACAGAAGTCGTAGAACAAGTTTGTCCGGAGAAAGAGCAAGGCCGCTTAGACCTAGAGTTGAGCAACATAGCCGTGTGCATCGCTCAGCGGATGGATCGATCTGTAGAAAGGCACTTCGGCTGGGTGAGCAAAAAACTGCTATAGGTTTTGAGGGAGGAAACAGGAAACCCGCCTATCCAAAGATAGCCTTTCCCACGAGGCGAAGGTGGCGAGGCAGAGTTTTGACAATAGCTTTTGTCTGAGAACTGCTGCCAAGTACCGACCCCTGATTTACTTTCATAACTGCAACCCCTTACCAGTAGGGGAACTCTAATAGGAAAAATTCATAGTTTGCAGTAGTTAACTAGATCACTCGTCAAAAAAACTGAGCAGAGGCAGAACAAGGCAGCTTTTTCAATGTATAAATCTACTAGCTACTTTGATAGGCAGGTATTCCTTACCCTGCGTCACTTATTTTACTGCTGACTGTTGGAAACGGGCGGAGAAATCTGGGTTTCAACGCGGATGTTTGCAGTTCTCGGATTGACCTTCGCTGCTGTGCGGCACAGTCTTTGCACATGAAAGATCAATTGAATATCACCCGTTTGCCGCGTCCTTATGATGCCGAACTGGGCCGCGAAGCAAGTGATGCAATTCCTGATTTGGATGGTGATCTGCGTAGTTTGGTCGCCGGGGCGGCAGGATCAAGCCCCTATCTGAAAGAGCTCCTCGCAAAAGAATGCCCATGGGTGGCTGAGGCACTGCTGGCCCCAAAGGCGGCCTTGAATGGCGTTTTTTCCGATTGCCGGAATTTAGCACCAGATCAGTTGAAACCCGGCTTGCGACAGGCAAAACGGCGAGTTGCCTTGCTAACTGCCCTGTGTGACCTCTCGGGTGGTTGGTCGCTTGAGGACGTGACTGCTGCGCTGACAGACTTCGGCGCCCTTGCTGCGGATGTGGCGATAAAGGCAGAAATTGCAACATTAATCCGTCGCGGCAAACTGCCGGGACTGGTTGATGCGGATGCTGAAACCGCCGGCGGGCTAACCATTCTGGCAATGGGGAAAATGGGAGCGCATGAGCTGAACTATAGTTCGGACATCGATATGATCTGCCTCTTCGATGAAACGCGGTTCGACCCCAGCGACTTCTTCGAGGCGCGGCAAGGCATGGTACGTGCGACGCGAAACATGTGTGCCACCCTGAGTGATCGGACCGAAGACGGCTATGTCTTTCGAACAGATCTGCGCCTGCGGCCGGACCCGGCGGTAACGCCAGTTTGCCTCGCGATGGAGGCTGCGGAGCGCTATTATGAAAGCCTGGGACGGACTTGGGAACGGGCGGCTTTCATCAAGGCCAGGCCCTGTGCCGGAGACCTTGACGCAGGTGGTCGGTTTCTGAAAACCCTTCGTCCCTTTGTCTGGCGGCGCCATCTGGACTTTGCCGCTATCCAGGACGCCCATGATATGCGTTTGCGAATACGCGAGAACAAGGGAACGGGCGGTCCAATCACAGTGCCTGGGCATGATATGAAACTCGGACGTGGCGGGATCCGCGAGATTGAGTTCTTTACCCAGACACGGCAGCTTATTGCGGGTGGGCGCGATGAAAGCCTCCGGTTGCGAGGGACCGTCGAAGGGTTGCAGGCGCTGGCTGCACGCAATTGGCTGCCCGACGAAGTCGCAACCAAGCTGCAAGACCACTATAGGGCCCACCGAGAAGTCGAGCATCGCATCCAGATGGTGCATGATGCGCAAACCCACAAGATGCCAAACAGTGCAGAAGGCATTGCCCGAGTGGCATGTTTAATGGATCAGGACCCTGCTGAACTACAGGCCCAGATCCGTAGTCGCCTCGTTGATGTGCATGAGATGACTGAAGGCTTTTTTGCACCGGATGCATCGCCTCGGTCCAAACAAGAAGACCTGCCTGAGTTGGATCAAGCTGTCATTGGGCGCTGGCCAACCTACCCAGCCCTGCGTTCTCCGCGCGGCGCCCGTATCTTTGAGCGTCTGAAACCTGAATTGCTGGCGCGACTTGCGCGCACCGCCAAACCGGCAGAAGCGCTACAGGCGCTGGATGGTTTCCTGGCGGGACTGCCTGCTGGTGTGCAGCTCTTTTCACTGTTTGAGTCGAACACGCAGCTTTTGGAACTCCTAGTTGATATCGTCGGGACCTCGCATGCTTTGGCGACCTTCCTGTCTCGCAATTCCGGCGTTTTTGACGCAGTAATCGGTGGTAGTTTTTTTGAACCCTGGCCCGGGAAAGGCAGGCTGCAAGAGCAGTTGGAGCGGTTGCTCGCCCAGGAAGAGGATTATGAAGGACAGCTAGATACCGCTCGGCGCTGGTGCAAGGAATGGCATTTTCGCATCGGCGTGCATCACCTGCGCGGTTTGATCGATGGCCGTACAGCAGGCGCACAATATGCGGATCTCGCAGAGGCGGTGATTTCGGCACTTTTGCCGCGCGTGGTCGCGCAATTTTCGGTAAAGCATGGCGCGCCTCCGGGTTCGGGTCCAGCGGTTGTCGCCATGGGCTCTCTTGGAGCAGGGCAGATCCATGCGCAATCTGATCTGGATATTATTGTGCTTTATGAGCCAGGAGAGGCAGAGATGTCTGAGGGGCGCAGGCCCCTGGCAACCCGCACCTACTACTCTCGGCTTACCCAGGCTTTGATCACCGCGCTTTCTGCTCCGATGTCGCAGGGGCGGCTTTATGAGGTGGACATGCGGCTTAGACCCTCGGGGAACAAGGGACCGGTTGCGACCAGCTGGGCCAGCTTTACCCAATATCAGCAGAACGAAGCCTGGGTCTGGGAACATCTGGCCCTGACCCGCGCACGGATCCTGGCCGGAGCCCCGGATTTGATGCGGGAGTTTGAGCTGTTCCGCCGCGAGTTGATAAAGCAAAGCCGCCCTCGGGAGCAGATCTTGGGTGAAGTGGCGGAGATGCGAGAGAAACTGGCCGCCGCAAAGTCCCCCTTTGGCATCTGGGATGCCAAGACGGGCGCCGGGCGGATGATGGATATTGAGCTGATCTCCCAAGCTGGCGCGCTCTTGGCGGGGGCATCCACGCGGTCGGTGCAGGAGGGGCTGGACAAGGCCGTCGCTTGTGGCTGGATGAATGACGCTGATGCAGGATACCTGCAAGAATCCTACGCTCTATACTGGTCCGTACAGAGTGCAGTACGTCTTATCACCGGATCCAATCTGGAGGAGCAGGAGCTTGGCGAAGGCGGGGCGGTTTTCCTTAGTCGGAGTGCAGGATTTGAAACTGTGCCCGCGCTTCAGGAGGCGCTGGAACAGGCCTATGAACGCTGTGCTGAAATCATTGCGGCTATTCTCGAGGAGGAGACAGAGGATGCGCAGCCTGAGTGAGCTGGACCACAAGAACTTGATCCGCGAAGCCTATCGGATCGAAGGGATAACTGAGAGCCAATGCCGGAGCATTTTTCTGGATTGGGCGTTGAGCCTGCCTGCAGGAATCGAGAACCGCGAAGCAATTGAGGCCTTGATGGGGCATTACCAGGATGAACCCAAGGATCATCCAATGACTGGGGTTCTGCACCAAGGGTTAGAGGAAATGAAGCAGCCCAAACGACGGGGAGGCTGGCGGTCGCGCCCTCGCGACTAAAAAAGCTGCGTCATAGCTCAGAACCTGTCTGAAGTGGCTTCTCTGTCCGGGGGAGTGGTTTGCATAGTATTCCGTCGAGGCTGGAAAACTGAACCAGAGCGCATATCACGCGGTTGCGCTCTTTTTAATTTTTCTGTCAGGGGCTAAGAGGGGACCATGACAGATGCAGCTTCCGCGCCAGAGCGCCCCCGCGTAAAACTGAAACCAAAGGCCAATGCCCGCGCCCTTCGCCATGGCTACCCCTGGGTCTATGCCAATGAGCTGGTGACAGACCGGCGCACCCGCAAACTCACGGCAGGTTCGCTGGCTGTCTTGCTGGATGAGGTGCAACAGCCGCTGGGGTTGGTTGCGATCACTCCAGAAAGCAAGATTATCTGCCGGATGCTTGATCGCGACCCAGAGGCGGTGATCGATCAAGCCTGGTTCGCAGCCCGGTTGCGGCGTGCGCTGGAGATGCGTGAACGACTTTATGCCAATCCCTTCTATCGTTTGGTGCATGCAGAGGCGGATGGGCTGCCCGGGGTGATCATCGACCGTTTTGGTGACACCTGTGTTGTTCAACCCAATGCCGCCTGGGCTGAAACAAATCTCGATGCGCTCAGCGCGGCTTTGGCAGAGGTAACCGGTTGTTCAGTGATCCTGAAGAATGCCTCTGGCCGCACCCGTGGCCTGGAGGGCTTGGATGATGAGAACCAGGTCCTGCTGGGGGAGGCCCCCACAGCGCCAGTGCCGGTTCTGATGAACGGTGCCACCTATATGGCGGATTTGACCGGCGGGCAGAAGACAGGGCTGTTTTATGACCAGCGCGACAACCACGCTTTTGCGGCCCGACTGGTGCCCGAAGACGGCGAGGTTCTGGATGTCTTTTCCCATGTCGGTGGTTTTGGCCTGGCGATGCGAGCGGCGGGCGCTGCACAGGTAACCTGTGTTGATGGCTCTGCTGCTGCCTTGGAACTAGCTGGGCAGGGGGCGACCGCCTCTGGCTTTGGCGATAGCTTTACTGCCCGTCAAGGCGATGCGTTTGAACAGCTCACTGCGCTGGCCGAAGAAGGCAAGCGCTTTGATGTGGTTATCTGTGATCCACCTGCTTTTGCCCCTTCAAAACCCGCACTTGAGGCCGGGCTACGCGCCTACGAGCGCATTGCGAAACTGGCGGCACCCCTTGTGAAACCCGGCGGATATCTGGGACTTTGCTCCTGTTCTCACGCTGCGGATCTAGCCAAGTTTCGCAATGCTTCCGCTCGCGGCATCGGCCGTGCCGGTCGCCGGGGGCAGCTCATCCATACGGGGTATGCGGGTGCGGATCACCCGCAATTGCCGCAGCTGGCTGAAAGCGGATACCTGAAGGCAGTTTTCTTCCGGTTGGATTGAGAAAGTCAGACCCCGCGATGAAGCTCTTGTTGGATACCTGTGTCATTTACCCGACGGTCATGCGGGAAATGCTCCTAGGCGCCGCGCGCCTGGGTCATTTCACCCCGCTTTGGTCGGCCCGGATCATTGAGGAGTGGACGCGCGCGGCCAAGAAGCTGGGGCCAGAGGGCGAAGCGCAAGCGCAGGCGGAAGCCGCTTTGCTGCGCGCGGCCTGGCCAAAGGCAGAGGTTATTCCTGCCAGCGCCATTGAAGCGCGGCTTTGGCTTCCGGACCCGGCAGATGTCCATGTGTTGGCCGCTGCAATAACGGGGTATGCGGATGCTATCGTCACAGTCAACAACAAGGATTTTCCCAAAAGAAGCCTGGGTGAAGAAGGTTTGGACCGCCTTGGCCCTGACCAGTTGCTTTATGAGTTCTGGTTGGCGGATCAGGCCGGGATGGAGACCCTGGGACAGTCTGTGCTTGCCGAGGCAAACCGCTTGTCTGGCGGGGGCTGGGAGATGCGCCCCCTACTCAAGAAAGCGCGTCTTCCACGATTGGCAAAGGCGCTTTCCGGTAAAAGCGAGCCTGGCGGCTAAAACACACCCCGAAATGAACTGAACCAGAGTGGAGCCGGGGTCTTGGCCTGGCTCTCACTGGCTGATAGGAATCAGGGATGGGTAAGTTCCTAAGCAGGAACGGTTTTTCACTCTGCAATTTGCTAGGAAATGTCGCATCATGTCCAAAACCACGCCTGCCACACGTATTCCCTCGCGTCGCTTTCCACTGTCGCTGGCTCTGGTGCTCTCTGTTGCGGTTTCTGCCTGCAGCGTACCCAAACCGCGTGCTGTTCCAATGCAGCCGGGAAAATCGGTCCAAGAGGCGCGTGATGATCTCAGCAGTTGCGCGCGCCGCGCGCCAGAAGCCGGGCGCAAGGCCGTCGTGGTGAATTACGCTGCCAGCCCGATTTGGGGTGGCTTGGTGCTGGGACCCCTAGTAATTGCTGCGCGCGAAAAAGAAGTTCGAAAGAACGGCGAGCGCCGCGCGGTAGACAAATGCCTGGAACAACGCGGTTATCAGCGACGTGAGCTGACACCCGAAGAAGAAGAGTTTCTGAACCGAGGGGATACTCACCAGCGTGAGTTCTTCCTCCAGCACCTGATGGAAGGTGGAACGCTGGAGAGTTTCAAAGCCGATTACGTGGTCCAGTAAGCGATTTCACATGCAGCGCGGCTAAGCCTTTGTCCATTTGGCCTCGAGGCGTTCCAGGGCCTCGATCCGTTCCTCTGTCTTTGGATGTGACATCAACCAGGCAGGAGCCATGCCAGACCGTGCCTGGGTCAATGCTTCAAGTTTGCGAAATAGGCTTTTTTGCGGCTCTAGCCCAATCCCGGATTTGGTCAACAGGGCGGCGGCATATTCATCGGCTTCATACTCATCCCCGCGAGAGAGACGTGCGGCCAGAAGATTGGTCAAAAGACCAGCAATCCAGGGCCCAATAAAGGGCACGTAGCGCCCCAGAACCATCATCAAAGCGGTGCGCAGCGCATTCTGCCCTGAAAAGTCGATCACGCGCTTTTTAGCATGCCCCAATGCCACATGGCCAAGTTCATGCGCAATCACAGAGGCGAGTTCTGCATCACTGACCTCATCGTTCTGGTACTTGCGATAGAACCCTCTGGTGATGAAGATCCGCCCATCCGGAGCAGCCAGGCCATTTACAGGGTCAACTTCGTAGATAAAGACCGGGATACGCTCAACCCCAAGTGAGGCCGCCATTTGGTCTGTCAGTCGCTTAAGCTTGGCATCGGCCAGTTCGGTTGAGCGCTGGTCCAGCTCACGATGGGTGCGCCAGACAGAAATTCTATACATCACCAGACCATAGATCACGGCCAGCAGGATTGGAGTGAAACGCAACATGGGGAAGATATGGGCAGATCTGGTGTTACTGGCAAGGGGAGATGGATCAAAAAGCAGTGTCAGAGTTTCAGATCCGGAGAGGTGCCTGACCGCTCAAACTCCCAATTGGCGCTCCATTCGTTCGCCCTACGATGCAGCACCAGATAGTTCCGCTCAGCAGCATAGCGCCAGATCTGTCCGGGAATGCGCCGGATCCGGATGGGATGACCGGGCAGGGGGGACTCCCCCAGTGCCGCAAGAGTGCCCAAAATCTTGGCCCAGGCCCTGGGAGGCGCACGATGGGCAATACCCGAGGCAACGAGCTGGTGCAGAAGCTCACCGCGTTCTAGGGTCATTTCCCCCCGCGTGGCGAGGTGTATTTCTCCGGACAGGGCGGTAATCTGTTGATCCTTCGGGGCAGCAATCTGTTTCACCAGACCAAGCATGCGTTTCCAGGACCCACGATGCGCGCGGCTTTGCCATTGATCGCGCAGATCATCCTCGTATTTCTGCATGCGTGGCGTCAGCACCATGGCCATTTCCAGCAACGACAGGCGCGGCCCCAAGAGCGGAACCGAAGACATCAACAGGGTGCGACCGGGACTAGGTTTGGCGGCCTCTGCCTCCATCATTTGCCATCCCAATTCCCCCATGATCTCGCGCCGGGTGCGCTCGGACCGCAGATCTGGGGCCAGAATGCGCAAGCCCGGCAACTCGACTTTCCACCCCAGATGTCCCCCATCGGGATCGGAAAACCGGTCGCTCAGCTTTTTCGTACCGCAACCATGCTGAAAGAGCAGGGCAGCCTCGTGTGCCACTTGGAACAGGATCTGTCCTGTAGGGGAATAGGTGCGCGAGCGCCGCAGCGACCCCCAGCCATCGCAGATGTCGTGGTCATCCCATTGCATCATTGAGGGGACGCGGGCGGCAATCCAAGCAAATTCTGGCGCGCGGTAGATCGCAAGATACCGTTGCAGAAAGCCTTCGCGCAGATGTTGGCGAAGGGTGGCCTGATCTGCCTGTGATGGGTCGCGCGGCAGTTTCTCTGGCCAATCCTGGCTGAGTGGATGCCCGTCCGTGACCTCATCGGCATAGACTTGATCGCCGCCATGCAGAATCAGGGAAAAGGGGGCCTTTTGATGATCCTTGCATAGGCGTGCCCACATTTTGTTCCGCTCTGGGCCGGCACGATCCAGATCTCCGTGCTCTTCCCCGTTGCAGGAGACATAGGCGATACGGAGGTCACCGTTGAAATCCCTGCCAAAACCCCTGCCGAAATCGCTGGTGATATCATAGCGGGTACCGTTCCATTGATAGTAGGAGGCCCGGTCGGCCGGCAGAGGAAAACAAGCGCGCCACAAAATGTGCTGAGAATACTCTGCAATGGGGCTAGGCGAGAAACTGCCATCGGGAGTTTCAATCGGGGCAGGGGCGTTTGGATCGCTCTCCGACTTAAGAGACAGAAAGAGTGCTGAGAGAGATAGCCTCTCGTTCTCAACACTATTCAAGATCAAGACCGGGCCAAACAGACAGGCTGTTTGATCTGGTTTAATGGGTGTTTGAGGTGCGGAAACGGGAGATATGCCTGTCATGTCGTCCAGAGAGTTAGGTTGCCCATGGCGCTACCGCAAGGCTTTGCGGTAACATGAGGTTCTCGCAGGAGGAAATCGGGCGGTTAGTCAGAGGATTTCCCCCAAGTCAAAATGCGAATATACGCTATAAAGCGGTGCAACAGATTTGAGTGATAGGGTTTTCGATGGCGGATCCAGACAAAATTGAAGGCAGGCTTCATGGGGAGCAGTTTGAACCCGAGGCGCAGGAAGGCCTGGCCTCTCGCTTGATCCACATGATCTTGATCGCGGTGATGATTTCGCTGGCGCAGACTGTCCTGGCGACCGTCACCGTTTTGCAATTCATCGTCATGTTGGTGCATAAGGCTCCGAATGAGCGGCTTGCAGAGTTTGGCACAGATCTAGGGATCTGGCTGGCAAAAGCCGCGCGCTACCAAACCGCTGCCAGTCAGGTGAAACCCTGGCCCTGGAGTGAGCTGGACTAATCCAACCGGCGACAAAGGTTGAATTGCCGCCTGCGGCCCGGCGGTGGTCCCCGGAGGCGCAGAGATTTGTCCCGGAATTTGCAAGGGCAAGAACTCTGACCCTAAAACTCTGGCCTTAGGATTTGTCTTTTTGTTCCTTCATGAGGCGGTCAGCCTTTTTGCGCACCAGCACGCTACGCAGGTCGTGCATTGTCAGCAAGAGATCGTCGGTCACCGCTTCCAGCTGATCCTCCGTTGCCTTGGTCTGGGCCCAATGGGCAGTCAGGTTCAAATGGTCGATGGTGCGCTTGATGTCGTCAATATCGCGTTCTGCCAGTAGCGCGCGACGCTCTGCCATCCAGGATTTGATCTCTGCCATATCTGTATCAGACAGAGCGCGCCCTCCGTGAGGCTTGATCTCACCATTGCGGATATTCACCGCAGCGATCTGTTCCATGTCGATCCGACGCTGGCGGTTTTCGGTATCCACCCGAAAGACAAAGGCACCGTTTTCGCGAACACGGAAGTAATAGTCAGGCAGTGAGACAGCCATAACGGGTTCTTTCTGATCTAGCTGAGAGTTGCGCAGAATTTGGCGATACGGTCACAGGCTTCGGTGAGGGCCTCATCGGAGGTCGCATAGCTGACCCGGAAGTTAGGAGAGAGGCCAAAGGCCGCTCCAAAGACGACAGCGACATCAGCCTCCTCCAGAAGGGCAGTGGCAAAATCCTCATCGCTATTGATCACCTTGCCAGCGGCGGTTGTTTTTCCAATCAGCCCGGCAATGGATGGGTAGACGTAAAAAGCCCCCTCCGGAATTGGACAGGAAATACCTTCGATGGCGTTGAGTTTCTCTACAACCAGGTTGCGGCGGCGCACAAACTTCTCGTTGTTGGGCGCGAGGAAGGCCTGGGTGCCGTTCAGCGCCTCAACTGCGGCCCATTGGCTCACAGAGCAAGGGTTGGAGGTTGATTGAGACTGCACTTTGCGCATTGCTGCGATCAGCTTTTCCGGGCCTGCGGCATATCCGATCCGCCAGCCGGTCATCGCATAGGCCTTGGAGACGCCATTGCAGGTAAGGGTGCGCTCATAGAGCGCGGGTTCGATTTGGGCTGGGGTGCAGAACTCAAAGCCATCATAGGCCAGGTGTTCATACATATCATCGGTCATCACCCAGACATGGGGGTGGCGCAGCAGCACGTCGGTTAGTTCCTTCAGCTCTCCCGCGCTATAGCCTGCGCCGGTTGGGTTCGAAGGGGAGTTGAAGATGAACCACTTAGTCTTTGGTGTGATCGCCGCTTCCAGCTGATCTGCGGTTAGTTTGAAATTGGTCTGTAGCGAGGTTTCGGCAATCACCGGTGTGCCGCCTGCCAAGAGAACCATATCCGGGTAGCTGACCCAATAGGGGGCTGGAATGACCACTTCATCGCCCGGGTTCAGCGTTGCCATTAGCGCATTGTAAAGCGTTTGCTTGCCACCGGTACCAACCGAGACCTGCGCAGGGGCATATTCTAACCCGTGGTCGCGCTTCATTTTGGCACAGACGGCCTGTTTCAACTCAGGTATACCATCGGGAGCGGTATATTTGGTTTTGCCTGCCGCAATGGCGGCAACTGCTGCATCCTTTATGTTTTGCGGCGTGTCAAAATCGGGTTCCCCCGCACTGAGGCCAATCACATCACGCCCCGCGGCCTTGAGCTCGGCCGCTTTTGCGGTGATGGCGATCGTTGGTGAAGGTTTCACACGATCAAGCGTTTCGGAGAGAAATGACATGACGGGGGGTCCCTGTTTGTATGTTGCCGTAAACTGTCATAGGGTGCGAGCAATTGACGATCAAGCTCCAACAGTCATGAACTCAGAGGAGGGCACCAGATGTCAGACGAAGCAACAATTATTGAAGAAACAACGGATTGGTTTGGCCCAGACGCGGCAACTTTTGGCGACCGTGTCGCAGCGGCGCGTGAGGCCGCGGGAATGACCCAGGCAGAGTTGTCCCGACGCATGGGGATCAAGAAATCAACCCTCACCGGCTGGGAGCAAGACCTGTCAGAGCCCCGCGCAAATAAGCTTTCAACTCTGTCTGGACTGCTGAATGTTTCGATGTCATGGCTTTTGACCGGCGAAGGCGAAGGCATGTCAGAACCTGCAGATCAGGTCATCGAACTGAGTGATTTTGGAGCGGTACTGAAAGAGTTGCGGGAATTGCGTAGTGAGATGCGCAACAACGCTGAACGCGCTGGGCGACTGGAGAAAAAACTGCGGGCCCTGCTGCAGACCGCAGGCCAATAAGCGAATCTCTGCTGGCCAAAAGGAAATTTGCGAGATGACCGAGACACGGGAAAACCAGATCAAGCGGTTGAAAATGCGCTCCATGCGTCGCGGTATCAAGGAGATGGATATCCTGCTTTCAGCCTATGCGGATGCGAATCTGGAAGCGATGGAATCCGACAAACTGGAGCTTTATGATCAGCTTTTGCATGAAAATGATCAGGATCTCTACCAGTGGGTTACGGGCCAAATACCTGCTCCGGGCCTTTATTCTAAGCTCTTGTCGGAGATAGCGGAGACGCATCAATAAGCTTAAAAAGCGGGCTTAACAGATTTTTCGGGAATTTTCTGCATTCTCTCACTCAGCAAATTCGAGTCGGAGATGCGAATGAGTATGGAAATGCCAATCGGCCAGCAGGACCGCAAAGGGTTCATGACTGGCTACCTTGAGGCCCTGGCGCTGGTGGAAAGACTCCACAGGCTGTTGCTGGATGTCATCAAGGATGAGTTCGAGCGCGTTGGCGTGCTCGAGATAAATGCCGTCCAGGCCCTATTGCTGTTCAACATCGGGGACAATGAAGTCACCGCTGGCGAACTCAAAAGTCGGGGATACTATCAAGGCAGCAACGTCAGCTACAACCTGAAGAAACTCGTGGATCTGGGCTATATGCACCACCAGCGCTGCGAGATCGACCGTCGGTCGGTTCGGGTGCGTCTGACACAGCGTGGTCGCGAAATCCGCGACATCGTGTCTGGCCTGTTTTCCCGCCATGCCGAGGGGCTTGTCGGCAAAGATGTCATCAATGAAGAGGGCATCGATGAAATCACAACGGCGCTGCGCCGTGTGGAAAGGTACTGGTCTGATCAGATCCGTTACATCTATTGATACTGCTTTGGGGCCAAAAAGGTCCCGCGGCGAAAGAGATTGCAAGAAATGCTTCTCCACCTGTTAAAATTTGGCGCTGAAAAATCGGCCTAGGAATAACTTGAAGAAATCGAGTTTGCTATCGATCGCACTGCGACGCTTCACCAAAGAAGCCGCAGTGCGTTTTCGTTTCTGCCTTTGGAATTGCAACTTTCCTTGGCCAAGCGCGCCATCTTAGGTGGGAAACCCGTGCGGGTCCAAGGTCGGAATTGGTCACAGATGCAGTAGTCACAGTGACTGGATTGACCAGTTTCTCATCTGCAGGAGAAAGCGGTTATTGGCCGGTGAAATGCGCCAGTCAATGAGTGCTTCCTACCAGTGACCGGTATTTTCCATTGTGTCCCAAGGGGCGGCAGCGTCCAGTGCCTCACCATTTTGCAGCAGCTCAACAGAAATGTTGTCAGGTGAACGGATGAAGGCCATGCGACCGTCACGGGGGGGGCGGTTTATCGTGATGCCATTGTCCATAAGATGCTGGCAAGTCTCGTAAATGTTGTCGACCCCATAGGCCAGATGCCCGAAATGGCGACTGTCGCTCGGCAACTCGTCATCCCCATCCCAGTTATAGGTCAATTCGATCGGAGCCTCTTCCTGACCGGGAGGGGCCATGAATATCAGCGTGAAGCGGCCCTGTTGGTTTTCGTAGCGTCGGGTCTCCTGGAGGCCAAGAAGCTCGAAGAAAGCCATGGATTTTTCCAAATCCTTTACGCGGATCATGGTGTGCAAATAGGTCAATGCCATGGGAAACATCCTCGGTTGTGCTTGCCCTGCTAGGGGTTATTTCTGGGGCCGACAGCAACGGAAGTAAAGGCGTGGCATTTGGTCCCAATCTTCAGGCTACTTGGTCCTCATTTGATTCGCAGTGCCTCTTTTGAGGTACCGATCATGGCCGACTGGCTGGGGCTCGCAAGTGGAAAGCTAAGCGCCTGTCGAAAACACGATCCAGCAAGTCAGCTAAGATGTGCAGTTTTGGCACTTTCTTCTTTTCGCTTCATCGCCTGAAGGGCTATGACCGGAGGTGATTTCTTCACTATGATAAGGCTTGGCTGCGGGGCAGTCCCCGGGTCGGCAAAAACTGGAGGCATAACCATGCGGCACCCTGAGTACCAATACCTGGATCTGATGGAACAGGTCCTTGAAAAGGGTGACAAAAGGGTGGACCGGACAGGAGTTGGAACGCGTTCGCTCTTTGGCGCGATGCTGCGATTTGACCTCTCTGATGGTACTGCTCCAATCCTGACCACCAAACGTGTCTATTGGAAAACCGCAATCAAGGAGATGCTTTGGTTCCTGACCGGGGGCACTAATATTCAACCGCTTTTGCGCGACAATGTGCGGATCTGGTCGGATTGGCCGCTTGCCACTTATCGCAGCGAGACCGGTGAAGAGATTAGCCAGGAAGATTTCGAACAGCGCATTCTGGAAGACGATGCCTTTGCGACGCGTTGGGGGGAACTGGGTCCTGTGTACGGCAAGCAGTGGCGCCGTTGGATGGGGGCCGATGGCCAGGAGCATGACCAGATCACCGGCCTAATTAAGTCGCTGCGCGAAACCCCTGCCAGTCGGCGTATGCTTTTTCATGGCTGGAATGTGGCTGAGCTAAGTGAGATGGCGCTGCCGCCGTGTCATATGGTCTATCAATATCATGTCACCTCTGATGGGCGGCTGAACTGCCTTCTCTTTCAGCGTTCGGTTGATTTGCTATTGGGAATGCCCTTCAACTGTGTTGGGGCAAGCGCCTTGCAATTGATGCTGGCGCAGCAAGCGGGTCTGCGGCCGGGTGAATTGGTCTGGGTTGGGGGCGATGTCCATCTCTACCTCAATCATCTTGATCAGGCGCGCGAGCAAATGGCGCGTGAACCGCGCCCCTTGCCCCAGATTTCACTGACCCGCCATCCCGAGAATATTGATAGCTACAAAATATCCGATTTTTCGGTGGAAGGGTATGACCCTCATCCACCTATTGCCGCAGAGGTCGCGGTCTGACAAGCAAGGCATCCACCCATTGTTTAGGGTTGGATGCACCCTAGCAGTTCCTGATGCAATTCTGGCGTTGCAGCAGAGATAATCGCCCCTTCTGACGCCAAGGTCAGGGGGGCGCCCTGCCAGTCGGTGACGATGCCGCCAGCGGCCTCTACCACCGCTGAAACCGCCAAGAAATCATAAGGCTTCAGATCATAGTCGATCACCGCATCAACCTGCCCGGAGGCCAGTAGCGCATGAGGGTAGCAATCATATCCAAACCGGCGTGTTTGGCCCGCAACCATCAGCTTGGAAAAGAGCTGTGGGTGATCAGAGAAGAGCTTCTCTCCCTCATTGATGTAAAGGATGGCCTCGTCCAAAGAGCGTTTGGTTGAGGATTGAATTGGGGTGCCATTGAGCGTGGCCGGAACACCTTTGCCACCGCAGTAAACCTCCTTCAGGGCTGGCATATTGATGCAACCGGCCAGCAGCTCCCCTTTGTGCAGATAGGCGAGCAACATTCCAAAAAGGGGATGACCGGAAATAAAAGAGCGGGTCCCGTCAATTGGATCAAGAACCCAGAGGTCTTCACCTGTGTCGCCCTTGATCCCGGTTTCTTCGCCAAAGATCCCATGGGTCGGGTATTTTTCGGAAATGGCCAATTTTAACTCCAGCTCAACAGAGCGGTCTGCCAGGGTCACCGGGCTGAGGTCCTCCTTGAAATCAACATCAGTACCCGTGCGAAAGAAACCCAGCGCGGTGGCAGAGGCAGCTTCCGCCCAAGCTCGGCAATCCTCTAGCGCGGTTGCTACGGGTAGAGGATGTCCGAGCTGATTAGCAGGCGGTGATGGGGGCTTAGACATGTGAGGGCTTTCACTGGGTTTCAATAGGGTTGGCTGGGGGCAGGGAATGCGGCAATCTTTAGGGGGAAACGCCGCATTCCGGTGCGTTTTGGCTAGAACGCGTTAGGCCTTTACGCGGCTCATCGAGGGATCATAGAGGGGCTTTAGATGGACCTGGCAGGGAACCCGTTTGGTTGCCACCTCCAGCTCATATTCGCCTTGCAACACATAGTCTGCATCGACACCCTCGGGATCGCGGATATAGCCGTAGCCGATGGATTTATTGATTGTATAGCCAAAGCCACCGGAGGTAAGCCAGCCAACGCGCTTACCATTGCGGTAGATGGTTTCACGGCCCAAAAGTACGACCTCTGGCTCGACGGTGAAACCAGCCATCATCTTTTTCACACCGTTAGTTTTGTGGAGCTCAGCGGCTGCGCGGCCTTTGAATGGGGTCGCCTGCTTCAGTTTGACGGCCCAGCCTAATCCGGCTTCGAAAGGGGAGTGATCAGGGCCAATCTCTGCGCCCCAGGCACGATAGCCTTTTTCCAATCGCAGGCTTTCTATCGCGCGATAACCCGCGTTGACCAGACCAAGCGGGCGGCCCGCATGCATCAGTGCATCATAGACGGTCTGCGCATATTCTACTGGCAAATGCAGCTCCCAGCCGAGCTCACCCACATATGTGACGCGCAGGGCCTGAACCGGGCATCCCGCGATCCCAATGGTGCGAATGGTGCCAAATTCAAAACCTTCATTGCTGACGTCATCACGGGTCACAACAGAGAGGATCTCACGGGCTTTGGGACCCATCAGGGACAGCACTGCATTGGATGACGTAATGTCGAACAACTGGCAGTTTAAACCAGCGGGGATATTGCGTCGGATCCAGTCAAAATCATGGGTTGCATAGCCGGTCCCGGTGACAATGTAGAATTCATCGTGCGCCACCCGACCAACGGTCAGGTCGCATTCAATGCCCCCCTTGTCATTTAGCATCTGCGTATAGATGAGTGAGCCGATGGGTTTTGCGACATCGTTGGCACAAATCCAGTTGAGGACAGCTTGCGCGTCGGGGCCTTTGAGGGAAAACTTTGCAAAAGAGGTCTGGTCAAAGAGGACTGCGGCTTCCCGCGCGGCCCTGTGTTCCCGACCCACGGCCGCAAACCAGTTTTGACGCCCAAAACTGTAGATATCCTTGGGGTCTTCTCCCTGGGTGCTATCCGCAAACCAGTTGGGACGCTCCCATCCCAGCTTTTCGCCAAAGCAGGCGCCCTGGTTTTTCAGGGTGCTATAAAGTGGGGATTTCCGGCAGGGGCGCCCGCTGTCGTGTTCTTCATGGGGCCAGGCCATTGTATAGTGTTTGCCATAGGCCTCAACCGTGCGGGTGCGTACCCAATCGGTATCAAAATGCGGGCGCCCAAAACGGCGGATGTCGGCGGACCAGAGATCAAAGGGAGGCTCTCCTTTTTTGACCCATTCTGCGAGGGCCATACCAGCCCCGCCACCTGCTGCAATGCCAAAGGCATTGAAACCTGCGCCGACATAGAAGTTATCCAGCTCTGGCGCCTCGCCAATGATGAAATTGCCATCCGGGGTAAAGCTTTCGGGTCCATTGGTGAGGGTTTTGATCCCCGCGTGTTCCAGCGCAGGAACGCGCCCCAGGGCCAGTTCCATCAACTGTTCAAAATGGTCGAAATTGCTGTCCAGCAGGGTGTAGTGGAACCCCTGCGGGATACCTTTGGTCGCCCAGGGGATCGGGTTCGGCTCATAGCCGCCCATAACCAGACCGCCCACTTCTTCCTTGTAATAGGTCAAGCGATCCGGATCGCGTAAGGTAGGCAAGTTTGACGGCACCCCCTCGAAGGGTTCTGTGACCATATATTGGTGCTCCATCGGCACCAGCGGCACATTGACTCCAAAGCGTTTGGCAAAGGTCCGGGTCCATTGCCCGGCACAGCAGATGACCTTTTCGCATTCTATACGACCGTTTTCAGTGATTACGGCGCGGATCTTGCCTTCTTCGATCTCGATATCCGTGACCTTGGTGTCTTCAAAGATCTTGGCTCCGGCCATGCGGGCCCCTTTGGCCAGGGCTTGGGTGATGTCCGAGGGATTTGCCTGGCCATCCGTAGGCATATAGGCTGCGCCGATGACATCACTGATATCCATCAAGGGCCAGAGCTCCTGCGCTTCCTTAGGGGTCAGAAGTTCCATCTCCAGCCCAAAGGAATGGGCGGTTGTGGCTTGTCTTTTGACTTCGGTCCAGCGTTCCTCATTGCAGGCCAGACGCAGCCCGCCGTTCATCTTCCAACCCGTGCCAAGGCCCGTTTCCTCCTCGATCTTGTTGTAGAGGTCGACGGAATAGCCCAGGAGTTGGGTGATATTGGCATTGGACCGCAACTGTCCCACCAGTCCCGCCGCATGGAAGGTGGTGCCCGAGGTCAGTTTCTTGCGCTCCAGCAGAACGGTATCTGTCCAGCCGAGCTTTGCCAGGTGGTAGGCTGTTGAGCAGCCGATGATGCCACCGCCGATGATGACTGCCTTGGCAGTTGAGGGGAGTTCGGTCATGTCAGTCCTCAGGAGTTTTGAAAGTCGTCGAGAGCCGCGCGAAAGCGCGTGAGATTGCTGGCGGTATAGGCCGCGTAGTCGAAATCGATTTCTGATGTCTGCTCGGAAACCATGCTCCACATGGTCTCCCGCAGAAGGGAGGCGCATTTCATCGCTGCGTAGCGATGTAGCAGATCGTCACTCACCGCGGCTTCGAAGTACTCTTCCAGTAGCCAGTGCTCCTGCGCCTGCGTCAGGCCATTGTTTGATGCCAACCCGCCGAGATCAAAGAGGGGGGAGTTAAAGCCCGCATAGTCAAAATCAATCAGCCAAAGACGTGTGCCATCATCCAGAAAATTGCCGCACAGCAGATCATTATGGCCAAAGACCATGTCAAAAGGACCTGCCTCTTGCTCTAGCCTGTTGCCGATCTCGGCCAGTTCCGCGGCTTCCATGGCATAGGGGCTACCAAGATCACCAAGGGTTGCGGCATAGTCTCGGATCACGTGAAAAACCCAGAAGACCAGCGCGGGGCCGCGCAGATGGCGGGGCACATCACGGTGACAGGATTTAACTAAATTCAGAACTCGTGGCAGGATCTCTGGGTTGCGGATATCCGCTTCGGTCAGGGTTCTGCTCTCGATGTATTCGAGGATTGTCAGATCGCCTTCGGCATGGACAACCGCAGGGGAAAGACCCGCCGCATGAGCTGCACGACCCGCCGCAAGCTCGTTGAAGCGCATGACCTGATGCAGTGGTATATCATCCCCAACCCGGACCACATATTTTGCCGACTGATCCTGGACCAGATAGTTCACATTGGTAATGCCACCATCCAGAGGGGTTGCTTCGATTTCCCCCTGCCAGATGGGAAGCGCGCGAATGCGGTTCACTAGATCTGTTTGTGTCATGGTCAGCTCTCCAATCCGAAACGTAAGCGGGCGCCCCGCGCACCGGCCTTGATCAACCGGTCAGCAATGATGGCGACAAAGGCGATGGCAAGGCCTGCGACCAACCCTCGGCCGGTATCGGCCTTGGTCAGGGCGATATAGACCTCTTGCCCTAGGTCGCGGGTGCCGACCAAGGCAGTGATCACTAGCATCGAGAGCGCCAGCATGATGGTCTGATTGATACCCAGGAGGATTTCGGGCAGGGCCAGAGGCAGGCGCACAAGGCGCAGGAGCTGCCACTTGGTACAGCCCGAAACTAGGCCTGCTTCGATCAACTCCTCATTGATATTGCGCACCCCATGGGCGGCGTAGCGCACAGCGGGCGCAAGTGCATAAAGCACGATTGCGATCATTGCGGTGAAATCCCCAACCCGAAACAGCATCACCACCGGGATCAGGTAAACAAAGCTGGGCAGCGTTTGCAGCGTGTCGATCAACAGGTTTACCACCGCTCCGGCCCGGCGGTTGAGTGCAGCCAAGACACCAAGGGGAACACCGATCAACGTCGCCAGGATCACCGATGCACCGCAGAGATAGACCGTAATCATGGCCTTGCTCCAGAGCCCGCTGATCAGGATCAGGGTTGAGAGTGCGGCGCAAAGCAAAGCGAGTTTTGCCCCACCGATGCGCCAGCCCAGAAGAGACAGCATGGCGATCGCCCAAGGCCAGGGTAGCCCCAACAGGACCTTTTTGATTGGCAAGAGGAACCAATGCAGGAAAAAGACTTTCACCGCTTCGAACAGATCAAAATAGTTCACATTCAGATATTTGACCGTGTCATTCCAAAAAACACCAGTGGTGATGGTCTGGCTCTCTGGATAGGTGAGCAAAAGCGGAGAGAACTGACCCAACACCCATGTGACAGCCAGGAGGGTAGTCACCAATGCGGTTCGTTTATGTCGGGCCAGCCAAGAGCCGGGTTGGACATGTTGGATCTGTCCCATACGTTCTGCAAAGGCCTGGCTCAGCCGATCAACGGCGATGGCCAGCACGACGATGGCAATGCCCGCTTCAAAACCTGCACCAATATCGAGACGACGCAGCGCGGCGAGGACATCAAACCCCAGCCCTCCGGCTCCAATCATTGACGCGATGATCACCATGTTCAGGGTCAACATGATGACCTGATTGACCCCCACCATAAGGCTTTGACTGGCAGAGGGGACCAGCACGCGCCACATCAGTTGCCGCTCGGTGGTCCCAGCCATGCGCCCAAAATCCAGGATCTCGGGATCCACGGCTTTGAGCGCAAGGATGGTAATGCGGATCATAGGCGGCG
This sequence comes from Roseobacter sp. SK209-2-6, assembly GCF_000169455.1. Lineage (GTDB taxonomy): Bacteria > Pseudomonadota > Alphaproteobacteria > Rhodobacterales > Rhodobacteraceae > Pseudophaeobacter. Next base: position 22,983 of record NZ_AAYC01000014.1, read on the forward strand.
TGGCATAGATGATGGTTGCGACCAGAGCAGAGACAGGGCCAAAACCAAACATGAACAGGATCGGAACCAGATAGGCGAAAATCGGGATCGTCTGCATCAGATCCAGGATCGGAGAAAGGATGCGCTCTCCCAGAGGGTGGCGATAGGCCCAGATCCCGGCCATCAGACCGCCACCGGCCCCGATGGGCACAGCGATCAGCACGGAGGCAAGCGTGACCATGGCGCTTTCCCACTGCCCAAAGACCGCAAGATAGATACAGCAGGCACCAACCAGCAGGGCGAGTCCCCAGTCACGGCAATAATGCCCCAGGGCGATTACCCCTGCAGTGACGGCGATCCAGCTGATTGCAGGCAAGATGACCAGCGGATCAGCGCCGGAATCGAGGAAAAAACCATGGGCGAGAAAGGCAAGCACCAGCTCATAGGGCTGTTCTATCAACCAGGCCAAGGCGCGGGTGATATCGGTAAAGGCGACGGGTCCTATTGCCGCTTCTTCCACCAGCCACTTCATTGCTGCAGAGATTTTGGTCTTGAAGTGAATAACCCAAGCTGAGGGGAACTTTACCAGCCAGCGGGCATCCAGGGCTTTGGCCAGATCGCGGCCAAACCAACCCAGCAGCAGGGTTGCAAGGATCAACCCCCAGGCCATGGCTGTTTGAAAGCGCGCTATAGATCTCATGACGCTTCCCCGGAACCAAATAACACATGTGCAACGGCGTTGCGCCCGATGCTGCCGATGATCCGGCCATCGCCATCGCAAACAGGGCGTGGGGAATCTGCGGAGATGATCTCTTCTGCGACCGCAGAGATACGCGTGACCTGGGGTATCGGGTCACCCTCACCAGTCAGCTCGGCACTCATGATGCCGCCAACACTCAACACCTTGGAACGTGGAATGTGCCGGGTAAACTCTGCAACGTAATCTGATGCCGGGTTGAGAACCAGTTCCTCGGGGGTGGCGACCTGAATGATCTCACCATCTTTCATGATCGCGATACGATCGGCCAGGCGCACGGCCTCCTCAAAATCATGGGTGATGAAGACAATCGTCTTATGCAACCTTGCTTGTAGGCGCAGAAATTCATCCTGCATCTCACGGCGGATCAGCGGATCCAGCGCGGAGAAAGGCTCATCCAGGAACCAAAGATCAGGTTCGGTCACAAGGGAGCGCGCGATGCCTACGCGTTGTTGCTGACCCCCAGACAGTTCTCTGGGGTAATAAGCCTCTCGCCCTTTCAAGCCGACCAGCTCCACCACCTCCAGGGCGCTTTCCGCGGCCTGTGATTTGGCAACACCCTGGATCGTGAGGGGGAACATGACATTCTGCAGAACTGTCAAATGCGGAAGCAGCGCAAAGTGCTGAAACACCATGCCCATCTTGTGGCGCCGGATCTCGATGAGCTCAGCTTCATTCGCGCAGAGCAGATCCGTACCATCAAAGAGCACCTGACCGGCCGTAGGCTCGATCAACCGGGAAAGGCAGCGCACCAGAGTAGATTTGCCAGAGCCGGACAGCCCCATGATGATAAAGATCTCACCTTCGGCGATATCAATACTGGCGTTGCGCACAGCACCAATGATGCCAGCTTTCCGAAGGTCTTCACCGCTGGGGGGCATATCTCTGTCCAAAAACCGCTCGGCATTGGCGCCATAGAGTTTCCAGACATTGCGGCAGGAGAGTTTGGTCTTGAGGGGCATGAAGGGCTCCGGCGGTGCATGCGCTGGGCTGCGAAGGGAAGAATTGGTGAAAAAGAGCCAGGGCTGCGGTGAGAGCGATGACAGCCCTGGCTGTTCCGGATCAGTTGTTGATCCAGCCGGACCAGCGGTCCTTGTTCTCACTCATCCAGGTCGACACCACCGTATCGATTTCAACGCCCTCCAAATCGGCCTTGCCGACCATGGCGCTCATCTCTTCGTTGCTGATGCGATAGTCCTGAATGATCTCATAGGCTCCCGGCCATGTCTCAGGCAGGCCTGCCCAGGCAGCCTTCCAGATTGGGCCACGCGGTTTGCCGCAATCATAGGCCATGTCCGGGTTCACTCCGACAGAAGGGTCAGCATAGCATTCGGCAGAGTAGGGCGGGAATTCAACAAATTCGCCCTCATATTTTGCGGGGGCCCAATGGGGGACATAGACCCATAGGACAATAGGGTCTTTGCGTTGGTAGGCAGATTCCAGTTCGGCAAAAAGAGCTGCATCGGTGCCCGCATGGACAACTTCAAAATCGAGTTCCAGAGCCTCAACACGCTCTTCATCAAAGCCGCCCCAAGTAACCGGACCGCCTACATAGCGCCCATAGGGTGAGGTCTCAGCGGTGGAAAACTCTTCGGAACACTCTTTGAGAGCTTGCCAATCTGGTAGACCCGGACAGTGGTCCTTCATATAGGCTGGAAACCACCATTCCTCGATTGCCATCAGGCCGGTTTCGCCTGCGTTCACAACCTTTCCGGAAGCGGTGGCCTCATCCAGGGCTTCGCGTCCCGTGGTCTCCCAGATCTCCATCGCGAGGTGAAGATCGCCGGTTTTGAGCCCTGCGAATTGGGCGATGTAGTCGGCCTGGACATATTCGACCTTGTAGCCAGCCTCTTGAAGGATGCTGCCCATGATCTTTGTGTTGATCAACTGTCCGGACCAATCATGAAGCGTCAATCGGATTGGGTCTGAAGACTCCGCAGCCCAGGCGGAGGAGGTGGAAACGGCGGTGGCCAAAGTCAAGGCTGCCAGTACATTCAAGTTCTGTCGCATGTGGAATTCCCTATTGTGTGGCATTTTGTGCGATTCTTGCCGTCGCTTGCATCTACTTTGGCTTTGTAATCCGGATTCGTCAACAAAAAGCCACATTAAGCCACGTTTTGCATTGAATTTGCCGGTTTCCTCTCTATCGTGGCTGTAATAGTGTTGTGAAATGTGGGGTTTTGGCTGCGGTGATCTGTGAGCTTGTGGATGGCCGTTCGAAATTGAAGATGAACCAAAAAACAACGAACCAGCGTGAAGAAGAAATCCTGCGAGAGCTCCAGCGGGCAGGGGGATCCTGTCGCGTCAGCGCTTTGGCGGAGCAGTTGAGCGTCTCCAACGAGACAATCCGGCGCAATGTCAAAACTCTGGAAGAACGAAACGTGGTTCGGAAAGTACATGGCGGCGTGCATCTCAACGAAGAGGTCATAGAGCCGCCCTTTGAAAACCGCCTGTCGGAGCAGGCTGATGCCAAGGGAATTCTGGCCCAGGCTGTCGCGGAAACCATCAGTGATGGTGACTCGGTCTTTCTGGATATCGGATCGACAACGGCCTATGTGGCGCAGGCCCTCAGGAACCACAGCAATCTCTTTGTTGTGACCAATTCTATTTTTGTCGCCCATACCCTGTCGATGCGGAATAACAATCGCGTCTTTATGGCAGGCGGGGAGTTGCGTGCCCATGACGGCGGTGCTTTTGGTGCTGAGGCCCTAGATCTGGTTCGGCGCTTGAATGTTCAGATGGCTGTGTTTTCCGTCGGCGCCGTAAACAGCGAGATGGGCTTTATGCTGCATGATCTGGAAGAGGCAAACATTGCCCGGGTCGCTGCTGAGAATGCGCAGGTCAGTATCGTGGTGGCAGATAGTGGTAAGTTCAACAAACGCGCGCCGGTCTCGCTGGATAAGATGTCAGCGATAGATGTTTTCGTTACCGATTGCGTCCCGCCTGTGGAAATCAATGCGATGCTAGATAAGCATGAGATTGAAATCGTTATTGCGGGGCAAGGCTAGATCACGAGGTCCTGGGCCATGCGTATGAATGCAACGCGTGACGCAAACGAGTTGTGAAACTGCATGACCAAAGCTGGAGTGCTGCGAAACCGTGTGGATCTGCAGTGCGCTTGCACTTGTTTCGGTTTTCCGCAAAAAGCCGATCTGAGATCAGCAGCCAGTTCATAGGCCAAATCATAGGCAGGAGCAGAGATGATTACTTTGATCGCCGCCCGCGACCGGAACGGAGCCATCGGCAAAGACAATACAATCCCTTGGCGTGCCCCCGAAGATATGGAGGCCTTTAAGCGCGAGACCCTAGGTGGGGCGGTGATCATGGGACGCAATACCTGGGATAGCCTGCCGTTCAAGCCTTTGAAAAACCGTTTGAACATCACTGTATCTTCACAGAGCGATCTGATGGATCTGGTTTGCGCATCTGTGGAGGAGGCCATTGAGCTGGCCTATGCCCATGGCTATCGGCGTCTCTATGGTATCGGCGGGTCAGGAATCTACCGCGCCATGCTGCCATTGGCCGAACGCCTGTTGATCACAGAAGTGGAGACCGAAGTGGAAGGAGCAGATACCTATTTCCCCGAATTCTCCACTACGGATTGGCATTGCATCGGAGAGACCACTTTGCGTACTGAAAATCCGGCATGTCGTATGGTCGAGTATGTTCGCAAAGGGATCTAAGCCAAGCAAAACTGGCAAACGGCAAGCACCTGCAAGCAAGCGACCTGAAACAAGAGGCTAAGAAAGCGTCAAAATCCTGAAAAATCCCAGGCCCGACCCCCGGATTGGCCTCCGGAATGGCCCTTTGGGAAGGGGCGCGGAATCAACATGCCGCAAGTTGGCTGAATTTGCGGGTCTATACTGAACGGGGAATGAAGCCAGGCTGGTCGGGGTTGGACTTGCCGGATGTGACCAACTTGGAAGGCCAGAGCCTGTTGAGCTAGCTGTCGACTACTCAGAACTAGTCTGCTTTGCCCGGCATTGCATCAGTGAGGAGCGGGGGACTGGCCGCACCCGACAGGACGAAAAACGTCGTTGGTCTGGCGGAGACGGCAAAAGGCATAGTCTGAAATTCAGTGCGCTTTCAGTTCTCCAGCCATTTTTCGACCATCGCGGCCTTCGGTCAGCTCATAGTCGACCTTCATATTGTCTGCGAGGCCTGAAAGGCCGGAGCGCTCTACTTGTGAGATATGAACAAAAACATCTTTGCCACCCTCATCCGGCTCGATAAAGCCGAAGCCCTTGGTGGTATTGAACCATTTCACGGTGCCGCTTGGCATCTCCCGTGTCTCCTTCTAACTTGTAAATTGTACAAGGCAGCCCCGAAGGGCGGCCCCCCGTCCTGCAGTTCGTACACGTTCTGATTGAGAGGGGGTCGTGCTCTGCCTGAGTTCAACTGTTGCATGCACGGAGAAAAAATCAAGAGCATGTGGCAAGAGTAGCGAAAAATAATGTGCTAAGCACACCTAGGAAAGAAAGATTTTATGATCCTTTACGGTTTGAAAAACTGTGATAGCTGCCGCAAGGCCTTGAAGCAACTGCCTGACTTTCGCCTTGTGGATGTAAAGCAAGAGGGGGTCCCGCCGGATCTTCTGTTCCAGGCTCATAGCAAATTTGGCGCGAAGCTCTTGAATACTCGGTCAACGACCTGGCGTGGGTTGAGCGAGGAGGAACGTCAATCCCCACCACTGGAGCTTTTGGCGGCGCATCCAACTTTGATGAAGCGGCCACTAATCCAGCATGAGGGGGAATTATTGCTAGGCTGGGATCAGAATACTCGAGCTGCACTTGGAGTGAGCTGAGCCTCTGACTATGTCAATGCCGTAGTTTGGGAGAGACAAAATGCGCAATGCGGCACTGGTTCTGGGAATTATCGCTGGGATCTTTGGAATGGTGGTGGGTTTCTTTGGCTATGGATACACTGTAGCCGTGGAAAATTTTGGAGAGATCGAGGGCCTGGCCGAACAGGCAGAGAACGTAGGTGAGCTGCGCATTCTGGCTGTTCTGTCACCGCTCATGGCCATTGCCGGAGGCGCCATGGCCAGAGCGCGTGCGCTTTGGGGAGGGATTTTGCTCCTGGCTTCGGCTGCGGCAATGTATCAGGCATTTGGCTTTGGCCTCTTTACCGTTTTCCCGCTTAGCTTTGCGGTGCTTGCCGGGCTTCTGGCATTGGCCGCGGGCAAGCCGGATGAGGCAAAGGCTCATTTCTAGTTTTCTGATTGCCCAGATCCACCTGATTGCCTAGGACCAGTAGACCAGTGCAACCAGCCGAAAAAAGAAACGCCACTGCTAGCAGGGCGTTTCCTCGTGATTAAACATTAAACAGCGGTGAGGTTCGCTCTCTTCAGCTTTGAGGGGATCAATCCTCAGCTGGGGCAACCATGCGCTTTACAACCGCATCCACCGAAATAGCCCCGGCACCTTTGAAAACCAGAACCAGCAACAGGAATGTCCACATGACCCGCTGATCGACCAGTTCGATGGCGTTGTTGAAGAGGCTGCCCAGTTTCACCCCATGTCCGGTGACATCCACGATGGTTTGAACCCAGATGAACCCGATAGTGCCCAGAGCGGCAAGACGGGTCATAAGGCCCAGAAGGATCAGCGCTGGCAAGACATATTCCGCGACGGTGCCTGCGAAGATCACCAAGCGCTGGAAAATGTTGAGCTGGGAGACATCATAGAGAACCGCTTCTGCCGCATGGGGGAAGATCTGTCCAAAGGCGCCGGCTGATGGAGAGAAGATCGAGCCGTCGATCTTTAGACCCGCAGAGTTCCAATAGTAGACCAGCAACACCGCTGCAAAAACCAGGCGGGCCAGGGTCGGAACCGCAAAGCCCGAGAGCCTGTCGGCCTTGCCGAGGAGTGAAGTATATGTGGAGACAAGTGCGTGCATGGTCTTACCCTTTGTTTTCCAGGCCTGTTATTGCGCCCCCCTGCAAGAGCAGGGTGAGCGTGGCTCCCAGGTCAAAGTTTTCAGTGTTGGCGCTGGCTTGTTCCAAAGCCTCACCAATGGTGGCGCCCCCCATCAGGGCGCTGATCCAGACTGCACCCGACGGGGGCAGGACCTGGGGAATGGGATCGAATTCGGGGCGTGTTATCAGCACGTCCTGCGCTAGCGCCGAAGGCTTGGGCGCATTTTCCCGGGTGTTGAAAAGCCAAAGCGCATGAATGGGCCATGACGATTTTATCACTTGAAGTGCGGGCGCCAGCGACAGGCGGCTCTGCATCAAGTCTTCGGCCGACAGCGCGGCCAGCAGATCTGCCTCAATTGGCTCTGCATCCGCCGCATGGTAAGAATGGCGCAGGGCCAGCTCCAACCGGGCGACATCTGCAAGGTAACCCAGGTGTTTTAGCTGTTCTAGGCCTTCCAGAAACGCAGGGAACTCCTCACCATAGAACATCATCAAGGGCGAGGATGGAGGATGCTGACGCAGGAATAGCCCTGCAAGCCCATCCATGTTTTTCTGGCCCAAAAGTTTGGAGATAACCGGAAAAGCACCGTGCATGGCCTCGGTCAGCGACACCGCGACATTGTTGCGGTAGACGTTGAAGCGTCGCCCGGCTGAGTTTTCCTGATGATCGGTAAGGCCCAGAGGAATGGGCTCTCCGGCATCCATCATAGCGCGGGCGAATTCTGCCTGGGTCACAGTCATGCTGCAATGCGCTCCAGTGCGGAGGCTGCCCGCGCGGCTTCTGCTTCCAGAATGGGCCAGTCAGGGACATCATTGTCCCATTCGATGAGGATCGGCTTGGCGCCGGATTGCGCCAGGGTATAGTCGAGTAGAGCCCAGACTGGATCCACGACTTCCCGCCCGTGGCTGTCGATCAGCAGGGGGCGCCCGTGGTCATCCTCGTCTTTGTCATGACCGCCCAGGTGAATTTCGCCGACCTTTTCCAGTGCAAAGGCATCGATGTAACCCTGTGGGGAGAAGTCCAGATTGGTGGCCGAGACAAAAACATTGTTTACATCCAGCAAGAGGCCACAGCCGGTGCGGCGGGAAATCTCGGCCAGAAATTCAGGCTCGGACCAGGTGCTTTCCGCAAAGGCCAGGTAACTGGAGGGGTTTTCCAGCAGCATCTTGCGGCCAATTGCTTCCTGCAATTGGTCGATGTGGTCACATACCCGCGTCAGGGCCGTGTCGGTATAGGGAAGCGGCAGAAGGTCGTTGTAGAAATGGCTATCGTGGGTCGACCAGGCCAGATGTTCAGAAAAACTCGCAGGGTTGAGCCAGCCTACAAGGGTCTTCAGCCGCGCCAGGTGATCCGTATCCAAGGGGCCTTCGCCGCCAATCGACAGGCCAACACCATGCACGGACATGGCAAAGCGCTCGGCCAGATGACGCAGTTGCGCCAGCGGGCGGCCGCCATCGCCCATATAGTTTTCAGCGTGAATTTCCAGCCAATTGACACTGCCAGGCTCTGCGGTGATCTGGGCAAAATGCTGCGGCTTATAGCCAACCCCCGGCGCTGCAGGCAGATGTTTCAAGGCAGCAGTGTCGAGCATGGCAAACCTCTATTTCCAAAAGGCGGGAGGGGTTGGGCAGTCGCTTTAAGAGGGCGGTTCAGATCCCGCCCTCTCGCATGTTCTTTTAGGCTGTTGCCTTATGCGGGCAGGTCGCGCTCTTGAGGCTCAAGGGAGCCCTTGCGCTCTGTGCCGTCTGCCAATGCGGGCAGGTCGATATCTGCACAGGTACCTGCATCCACCAGGGTCCAGGCGTTGCCCTGATAATCAACGGTAGAGGTGCCTGCGCAGGTGGTGCCAGGACCGGCGGCGCAGTCATTCTGACCAGCAAGGGAGACACCATAGCATTTTTCTTTGGTGCCGGCTGCGGCAGGAATTGTGGAAGCGGCGGTCAGAGCGGCTGCGACGGCACCGGCAACGGCGAGGGATTTTGCGGTTTTCGACATCTCTTGAAATCCTTTTGGGTTATCTTGCGGTGTCCTGATGACACAAAAAACCTAACCCGGCGTGACACGAATTTTAAGTCACGAGCCCGTGTCTCACATCTGCGTCAGGTGCTGTGATGGGTTTTGCTGTTCTAACTCATTGAAAATGAACAAAACTGTCTGTGATCTGAAACCAAAGCCCTTGCTGGAATTGGGGTTTGAGCATCAAAAAGGGGGGAAATATTACAGGTCGATCCCCACCAACCAGGCGGGTTTGGTCAACTTGTAACATTTGTAATTGCCCCTCTGGCATTTCGGAATTTGCTACCTAGCGCCGCTTCTGGATAGCGGATGCAAGACACGCGGTGCAGTACGGTTCTGATCGCTTGGGGAAATGTCTGCTATGACAAAAGGAAAGCCCCCTGCGAAAGGGGGCTTTGAAGGGTCTAGAAAAATGCCGTTTTTAGGTCAGCAGATCCGGAGGGGTTGCTTCCTGGGTCAGTTTGGCAACGGTCTCATCCAGGCCTTCCACTTTGGTCTGCTTTTCGCCAAGTCGGCGGACGGAGACAGTACGTTCTTCCACTTCGCGGTGTCCAACAGCGAGGATCACCGGAACCTTGCCCACAGAGTGTTCGCGGACCTTGTAGTTGATCTTCTCATTGCGAATGTCTGCTTCGGCTCGGACGCCTGCGGCACGGAGCGTTTCCACCACTTCGTTCACATAGTCATCTGCATCCGAGGTGATTGACGCGACCACAACCTGACGCGGGGCCAGCCAGAAGGGCAGTTTGCCCGCGTGCTCTTCGATCAGAATGCCGATAAAACGCTCAAATGAGCCCAGGCAGGCACGGTGCAACATGAAAGGACGGTGTTTGTTGCCATCCTGGCCGATGAAATTGGCCTCCAGTCGCTCTGGCAGGTTGGGGTCAACCTGAAGTGTGCCACATTGCCAGTTCCGGCCGATCGCATCGGTCAGAGTGAACTCCAGCTTGGGGCCGTAAAAAGCACCTTCGCCTTCCAGGACCTCGTATTCATAGCCGGCAGCCTTGCAGGCATCTCCCAGTGCCTTTTCCACCAGATCCCAGCTTTCATCGCTGCCGATCCGCTTTTCCGGACGGGTCGAAAGCTTGATGGTCCAGTTGTGGAAACCGAGGTCGGCATAGACTTTGGACAGGAAGGCGATGAATTTTGCGGTCTCAGATTCGATCTGATCCTCGGAACAGAAGATATGACCGTCATCCTGGGTAAAGCCGCGCACCCGCATGATGCCGTGCAGCGCGCCCGAAGGTTCGTAGCGGGCACAGGAGCCGAATTCGGCCATGCGCAAAGGTAGATCGCGATAGGATTTAAGGCCCTGGTTGAACACCTGTACGTGGCAGGGACAATTCATCGGCTTCAGCGCGTTGATTGCCTTTTCACGGGCATGGTCCTCGTCGACTTCGACGATGAACATGTTTTCCTGGTATTTGTCCCAGTGGCCCGAGGCCTCCCAGAGTTTGCGGTCAACAACCTGTGGGGTGTTCACCTCGACATAGCCATCACGCTCCTGCATGCGGCGCATATAGTCCTGCAGGGTGGTGTAGATCTTCCAGCCATTGGGATGCCAGAACACCTGGCCCGGCGCCTCTTCCTGCATGTGGTAGAGGTTCATCTCGCGGCCCAGCTTGCGGTGGTCGCGCTTGGCCGCTTCTTCCAGCATATGCAGGTGGGCTTTGAGTTTTTCCTTGCCGGTGAAGGCAACACCGTAGATCCGCTGCAGCATGGCGCGATCGCTGTCGCCGCGCCAATATGCGCCGGCAATCGACATCAGCTTGAAGGCATCGCCCGGAAGCTGGCCGGTGTGCTGCAGGTGCGGGCCGCGGCAGAGATCCTGCCAGTCGCCGTGCCAGTACATCCGCAGCGGCTCATCGCCGGGGATGCTCTCGATCAGTTCGACCTTATAGGGCTCATTGTTGTCGCTGTAATGCAGGATCGCGCGGGGGCGGTCCCAGACTTCGGTGCGGACTTCATCACGCTTGTTGATGATTTCCTTCATCTTCTTCTCGATGGCGCCCAAGTCTTCCGGGGTGAAGGGTTCCGCGCGATCGAAGTCGTAGTACCAGCCGTTTTCAATGACAGGGCCAATGGTGACCTTGGTATCAGGCCAGATTTCCTGCACTGCGCGTGCCATCACATGAGCCAGGTCGTGGCGGATCAGCTCATTGGCCTGCGCCTCATCCTTCATGGTGTGGATCGCGATTGAGGCATCGGTATCGATCGGCCACTGCAGGTCCCAATGGGCCCCGTTCACGGTGGCTGAGATCGCCTTTTTGCCAAGGGAGGTCGAAATGGAAGAGGCAACTTCAGCAGGGGTTACGCCTGCGTCGAACTCGCGTGCATTGCCATCGGGGAAAGTGAGAGAGATTTGGGCCATGGTCTGGCTGCTCCTCGTCGGTTTGGCGCCCACAGAACGCCCGGTTGCGGGTATATGTTTGGTTCTGGCCTTTTGCGATCTCAGTGAGGGGAAGTCAAGACGGGTATCCAGGCAGCTGAATTTCCAAGAGAAATGAAACTTTGTGTGCAAATGTGTGCGGATGCATGCAAATGTACGCGCGGGTATACTGGTAAGTATTTGAAAAATATAAGAAAAATATTGAACTGAATCGCGATTTGCGGCAGTTTGGCTGAAACTTACGAAGTAACGGACATACCCGGAGGAGTGTTCCAATGACCTGCCCAAGCTCTGATATCGATCTGACGCAAGATGATATGCATCTGATCGAAACAGCCCTGTGCGAGACCCAGAGACTTCTGGCGCATCGGCATCTGTCCTATGAACACTGCTCATGCCTCGAAGGCGCGCCGAGTGGTGAGAAAGCCCAGATCCTTGGTGAGACACTTAGCCGGATCGAGGATCTTTTGCGGCGCATGGGCGACCATGGGGATCTCGAAGGTGCGGCGGCCTTCTAGCCGGACAGGGGCTCTGGCCGGTCGAGGACTTCGTTCAGAGCTGCCTTTCTCTGAATCGCCGCCAGTTTGAGAGCGCTTTCAGCAGAGGTTTGAATGGCCAGAGAAAGACAAAGGCCATGACTGTCAGAATAGGCCGCGCCCGCCGTATCAACCGGCTCGCATATCTGTTCGCTTCCTTCTCTTGCCCGGCATCTTGCCCGCTCTCGAGATGGCCGCGGGCATGGTGGCCAATCTCGTGATAGAGCGTGTGCTGGGTTTTGAGGATCTTCAGCTAATCCTGAAACCTTCCTCCTGCGGGAGAAGGCCAAGTCAGGCAAATGCCGGAACTGTGAATCATATAGTAGCCTAAGTAGTCCAACTCGTTGGAAAACGGCACGACGTCTATCCGGGCGATGTGCTGCAAGTCGGCCCGCGGCGGCGTCTTCAGCCATTTTTTGAGAAGGTTTTTCACCCTGTCTTCGCCTTTGATGCTACGGGAAATCGTTACTGGGATGCCTGCGATCAGATGTTTTTCAGGCCTTTTGTCATAGCGTGCCTCAATCAGAGAAACGGTTCGGCGGTGCATGGCGTGAAGTGGGGAGGAGTTCAGTCTCTTGATCTCGGTCTTTGCGTGCTCTGCATCAATCTCGTGAAGAAGGCTGAGAAGCACTGCAAGATACTGACCTTGCGGTCCGCGCGGATATTCCTTCCAGGATATAGAAGAGAGTTTGTCCTTGATCGGGGGAATAGCGTCTGATCCGGCGGAAAGAAGATTGCGCCAGCCATCGCGGACGGTACGCGGGTGACTTGTTGCGACCCCTCTTAGCAGATGTTCCACATCTTTGTTCAAATAGTCCTCACGAGTTGGATTAATTTACTCTTCTTCTATTTGAGATTTGAAACCGAGGCTGCCAAGTAGAGTGTTGCAGAGAATTGGGTTTGGGGTGGGCTAGGGCAACGGTAGGCCTTCGCGGATCATCGCAGAGAATTCTGCTGTGATTCCGCTGCTTTGTGCGCGTTTGGTGATTCGGCTGACTTCGATCAACTCCTCAAGAGGTATCTGACTGTTCAGCACGCCTGCGTCATAGGCATAGCTTGGCAGGTAGCCATTGGCCATGACCCGCCAATCCAAGGGCACTTCATCGACGATGGTTCGGATCATCGTCATGACAACCGTGGTGCAATTGGTGGTCAAAGAGTTGTACCAGCGGGGGTGTTCCGCAAGGCTGTTGGCCGCAACCACATATTGCAGCAACAGTTCGCGGGCGCGCTCGGGGCTGGTATTGGTGCGAAACAGCTGCACATCTTCTCCGCGTGCGTTGGTGCGGGTGCCAATCACATCGCGCTCATCGGCGGCAACGATTGCCAGGGTATTGGCCTTGAAAAGATCGGCTATCGGAGAGAACTCACCGCCTTGTTGGCGGCGAACCTCGACGGACCAGGCAATATAGTCGCCATTTGCAAAACCAAAGCTGATCAGCATATGGGCAATCGAGCGCCCAGACCAATAGGACATCACCAGATCGACACTTTCCAATTGGTCGAGGTCATAGCTCCGGGTTTCCCAGTTTTGGTCAAAGTCACTGGTGCTGCGCCAGGTGAAATTGCGCAGATTGTTCAGGGTAAGGGTTGAGCCTTCAACCGTGCCAGTCACCTGACGGGCGACATCCGGTGACCAATCGCGTTCTGCCGGAGGGGTGAGACTGCTCCACCAGGTAAGAACGGCGGCGATGGCAAAGCAAAAGGTAGTCAGGGCGCGGAGTTTGCGCGGTCGAAACAGGCCAATCACTGTCAAGCTGCCAAATAGGGCGAAAAAGCCTGCAAAAATTCCAGGAAAGGGAGGCTCGAACGGGAGCCGATACCAGAGCGCCAGGGATGCCCAGGACGTGGCCAACAGCATTGCAAGCGCTAGAAATGGCAAAAGAAGGCGGCGGAGATGGCGTGTCATTAAGCGTCCTGAAATGCGATCAAGCGAATGCGGCGCACACTAGGCGCAGCAAGGCAGTCCGGCAAGTCCGCAGACCCATTGAAGGCAACGCGTTCTCCGGTTTCCTGGGAAATCTGCAATTGCGCTGTATCGGATCCCATGTCACATCTGACCAAAACCAGAGGGGGAAGAGACATGGCCGAAGCGCAATATCTGGAAACCACCCAAGGGCGCAGGATTGCCTATCACCTGACCAAGGGCAAAGGCCCTTTTGTGGTGTTCCTGGGTGGGCTCAAATCCGACATGGAGGGAACCAAGGCGGTGCACCTGGAGGCCTGGGCCAAGGCACGGGGGCAGGCCTTCCTTCGGTTTGACTACTCAGGGCATGGGGAAAGCTCTGGGAGTTTTGAAGAGGGCGCGATTGGGGACTGGCATCAGGATACGCTGGCAGCGGTTGAAGCCCTGACACAGGGTCAAGTTCTGCCGGTCGGTTCTTCAATGGGCGGGTGGCAAGCACTTTTGTTGGCGCGGGCGATGCCGGAACGTCTCTGCGGACTTGTGACCATCGCCGCCGCGCCGGATTTCACTGAAGATGGCTATTGGGCCAGTTTCAGCGATGCGCAAAAGGCGGAGTTGGAAAGCCGCGGCTATGTCGAGTTGCCAAGTGATTACATGGAACCCTATCGCATCTCCAAGCGGATGATCGAGGATGGGCGCAAACACCTGGTTCTGCGGGAGGCGCTGAAGCTGCCTTTCCCTGTTCGGTGTCTGCAGGGAACTGCGGATACGGCTGTGTCGACACAAACGGCCCTACGGTTGCTGGATCACGCAGATTGCAATGATATGCGCCTCAACTTGGTGAAGGACGCGGATCACCGCTTCTCTGATGGGCCGTGCCTGGGCTTGATCGAACAAGCTGTGGAGGAATTGCTTCAAGTCCGAGCCAGAGGGGGATAAACTCTGGGTTGAAAGTTGCTTGCGTGAATCAGAGTGCCAGGCCGAGCTGTGCCCTAAGGTGTGACCCTCAATTGGAGCCGAAACTATGTCTATGGAACAACGTGTTAGCCTGATCACCCTTGGGGTGCCCAATCTGAATGAGGCCGCCAGCTTCTATGAGGCTTTGGGATGGAATCGTGTCGAGACGCCAGATGGAATTGTGGTTTTTGACCTCATCTCCCAGACTCTGGGCCTCTATCCGATTGAAAAACTTGCCGAAGACATGGGACTCCCCGTTGAAGCACTGGGAACCGGTGCAACGACCTTGAGCTACAACACGCGATCTGTTGAAGAAGCGCAGCAGGTTCTTGCTCTGGCCGAGGAAGCCGGTGCCGGGATCCTCAAACATGTGGAAGAGGTTTTCTGGGGTGGCCACGTGGGCTACTTCCGGGCGCCTGATGGGCATATTTGGGAGGTGAGCTATAATCCGTTTTCTCCTTTGTCGGAGGAGGGGGCCTTCCAGTGGAATGGTTTCACGTCTTAGTAACTGGTTGCGGGGCGCAGCACTCGACGTTCGCTGGACCTTGAGGGAAATGGCACCTAGCTGTAGTCGGAATAGTCGGCGGTTAGGCTAGAAAAAACGAACGGTTCCTTTTGAAACCGGCAATGCATGAGGCAAGAGATGGATCAGTCGGGCATTTGGAGCAGCGAACCGGTGGTTCTCTTGCCGAATATGATGTGTGATGCGCGGATCTTTGCGCCGCAGCTCCAGTTCTTGTCGCAACGCAGCCCGGTCTTGGTCGCACCTCTTTTTGGCGGGGACCGAATAGAGGATATCGCGGTACATCTGCTAACTATGTTGCCAACTCGGTTTGCCCTTGTAGGGCTTTCGGCAGGGGGCAGCGTTGCGCTTGAAATTCTGCGCCGCGCGCCAGAGCGTGTCAGCAGGATCTGCCTGATTTCTACAAACCCGCTTTCGGAAACGCCGGACCAAGCGGCTGAGCGTGAGCCTATGATTATCTCTGCCCGCACTGGACGGCTGGAGGATGCACTATTGCGAAACCTCCCTCCAGAAGCGCTTGCCCCTGGGCCACGTCGGCTGGAGGTCTTAAGCCTGATTCGGGATATGGGGCTCGATCTTGGAAGTGAGCTATTTGTGGATCTCAGCCGAGCGCTTCAGCGCCGCCGCGACCAGCAGGCCACGGCACGCCGCTGCAGGGTGCCGGCCCTGGTGTTGTGCGGTGAATATGATCCACTCATCCCGGCCAAGCGCCAGGAGTTTCTGGCGGGGCTGATGTCGCAGGCCAGTTTCCAGATCATCCCTGGCGCAGGGCATTTGCCAACGGTCGAACAGCCGGAGGCAGTAAATAGAGCGCTGCAATCCTGGCTCAAGACGCCACTCAATCTGGCGAACTGGGCCAAAACGGAGGCCTAGCCGCTGCGATAGCGGCTTCCTAGGGTTTAGCTGTAGAGCGTTGCGCGCTCTTCCTTGCTCAGGACCTTCGCTTCTGCCACCGGTTGACCAGTTGCGGCATCAAAAAAGGGCGTTTGCCGCCAGCGCCCCGAGAGACGGGCTGCGAGCATCCTGGAGAAAATGCCAAAGACCATGGGAAACATTCCCTGACTGCGTGGTGGCTTGCCCACCTGGGGAATGTTGGCCTGGGCCTTGATCTTGCCCAGTGAGGCCTTGTCGGCAAAGAGATCGCTGCGCAGTCCGGCAAAGGCGAGCTGCGGTTTGGCCAGAGTATTGGCAAAAGGCGTACCACAGCAGCCCGCATACCAGCGATGCAACCCCTTGGGGCTGAGCCGCAATAGACGCAGATGCTCAGCGCCTTTGGTGATTGTGATCCCGTCGGGCGCCAGTTGAAACAGATCAACCCCCTCTGAAGGGTCGGGCTGGCCATGATACAGCTCTGCTGCGCGACAGTCCGGGCAATGACAGAGCAACCGAAGCCCCGATTTTTGGGCCTCGGGGGCGATATGCCCGGCCAGTTCGCCGCAATTGCAGGAAAACTCTAGGCCTTGTTCAATCATGGATCAGCCCTTGACCAATTTGGGTTTGGCGGATTTGGTAGCGGGTTTGCGCCGGGCCTTGCGGCTATTGGCATCCATGAAATCGATGACCAGTGGGCGAATGTTGTTGCGCCAGCTGCGCCCGGCAAAAATGCCGTAGTGGCCCGCACCAGGTTCTACGTGGCTTGCCTTTAAGCTTTCCGGCAACCCGGTGCAGAGATCAAGCGCCGCAATGCACTGACCTGGGGCTGAAATGTCATCATTGGCCCCTTCAACGGTTTTTACCGCTACATCAGTGATCGCGCCAATGTCGACCTTGTGGCCAGCAACGATAAACTCATTTCGCGCAATCTCACGCGATTTGAAGACACGTTCAACGGTAGAGAGATAGAACTCGGCCGTCATATCCATTACCGCGAGGTATTCGTCATAAAACCGGTTATGGGCATCATGATCGGATGCTTCGCCACGGCTGACGCGCTGGATCTGATCGATGAAGGCCTTTGAATGACGTTCGGCATTCATCGACATGAAGGAGGAGAGCTGCAGCAGACCGGGATAGACCTTGCGGCCTACGCCTTTGTATTTGAAACCAACGCGCTGGATCATGGTTTCTTCCAGCTGGCCCATGGTGACGCGGCGACCAAAATCGGTAACTTCGGTAGGGGTTGCATCCGGATCAACAGGCCCACCGATCAGCGTCAAGGAGGAGGGTTGCGCCTTTGGGTCCTGCTCTGCCAGATAGGCGGTGGCGGCTAGGGTCAGGGGGGCAGGTTGACAGACCGCAACAACATGGGTGTCGGGGCCAAGCTCACGCATGAAATCAACCAGATAAAGCGTATAATCCTCGATGTCGAACTTGCCCTCGGACACCGGGATGTCGCGGGCATTGTGCCAATCGGTGATATAGACTTCGCAGTTCACCAGCAGGCTTTTGACTGTGGACCGTAGCAGGGTCGCGTAGTGCCCAGACATTGGCGCCACTAGCAGAACCTTGCGGGGCTGCTCTTCGCGACCGGCGACATGGAAATGGATCAAATCGCCAAAGGCGCGTTCCTGCACCGTGCGGATCTCAACCAGATGGTCCTTGCCATCTTCGCAAGTGAAGGTGCGGATACCCCAGTCAGGCTTAACCACCATGCGCTGAAAGGTGCGTTCGGTTACCTCTCCCCAGGCGGCCATCCAGCTGAGAGCGGGGTTTGGAATCGCAGCGAGACTAGGGTAGGAGGCCATGGATAATGCGCTGGCGCCCAGCCATTGGTTCATGTTCCGGGCGGTTTCCATTAGGTCGTATGACAACATGTAGCGCATTTAGTTCTCCTTTGGCTGCTCGTCCAATTTCCCTCATGGCGGGACGGAATTCTTGCTAGGTCTCGGACCTTTCGTCGCTTTGGCTTAACATGGGTAAGGCAGTATTCTGCACAGCAGAAAGAGTATGAGGGATTCCTTAAGATGACAACAAGTGACATATTAGAGCCGGGCATTTCTCCGGAGCGCATTGAAAAACTTAAGGAAAATATGGAGCGCGTTGACCATCTTTCGAAGAGACTGGTAGAGGTCATGGCCAATCGCAAAGGTCATCACCCCGGATTGGATGGTCCGAATCAAGAGCTTTTTGCGCGTGCAGCAACGTCCTATTGGGCGGCAATGATGCAAAATCCTGCCAAATTGATGGAGCAACAGGTTGAGTTCTGGGGAAAATCCGTTCTGAATTTTGCCGAAGCACAGCAAAAAATGGCAACTCAAGAGGATGATGGCGCGCCTGTAGGCAAGCCCAGCGACCGCCGCTTTGCCAACCCTCTGTGGGAGAAAAATCCCTATTTCAACTACGTGAAACAGCAATATCTCACCAATGCAGAAACCATCCGCGCCGCGGTGGAGGAAGTGGAAGATCTGGATGCCATTGACCGCCGGCGTTTGAGCCATTTCTCGGACCAGATCATCAACATGATGGCCCCGACAAATTTTCTGCCGACCAACCCGGATGCTCTGGAAAAAGCTTTGGAGACAGAAGGCCAGTCATTGATTGATGGGTTGGAGAATCTGGTTGCGGATCTGCAGGCCAATGACGGCGAATTGGTTGTCCGCCTGGCGGATGAAAGCGCATTTGAAATTGGCGGGAACATCGCCACTACACCAGGTGAGGTGGTCTACCGCAACCGGATGATGGAGCTGATCCAATATCACCCCACCACCGAAACCGTGCATGAGACCCCGATTGTTCTCTTCCCGCCCTGGATCAACAAATTCTATATCCTCGACCTCAAGGAGCAGAACAGCTTGATCAAATGGGTGACAGAGCAGGGCTACACTCTCTTTGTGGTGTCCTGGATCAACCCGAATAGCGACTATGCTGATACCAGCATGGAAGACTATATCGAGGAGGGTTTCCTGACAGCGATCGAGAAAGCCAAATCGATCTGCAAGGTGAAACAGGTCAATGCGATTGGCTATTGCATTGCTGGAACCACGCTCAGCCTGACCCTGGCGTTGATGAAAAAGCGTGGCGATAAATCGGTGAAATCCGCCACGCTCTTTACGGCGCTGACCGATTTCTCTGATCAGGGGGATTTCACGCCTTTCCTGCAGAATGACTTTGTGGACGCCATTATCGAAGAAATCGGCGAGGACGGCATCCTGCCCTCTTACATTATGGCGCGGACCTTTTCTTTCCTGCGGGCCAATGACCTGATCTATGGCCCTGCCATCCGCAGTTATATGATGGGAGAGACGCCGCCGGCCTTCGATCTGCTCTATTGGAATGGGGACGGGGCCAATCTGCCAGGCAAAATGGCAGAGCAATATCTGCGGGGCTTGTGTCAAGGCAATCAGTTTGCCGATGGCGGGTTTGAGCTCTTTGGTGAGACGCTAAAGCTCAAGGATGTGGATATTCCGCTGATGGCGATCACCTGCGAGACGGACCATATCGCGCGCTGGAAGGATTGCTATCGCGGTGTTCAGCAGATGGGCGGTCGCAGCAAGACCTTTATAGTCTCTCAATCGGGCCATATCGCCGGTATCGTCAATCCGCCCAGCCGCAATAAATATGGCCACTATACCAATACGGATCTGAAGTCGGATGCGGAGGGCTGGATGGCAGGGGCAAGCTTCCATGAGGGGTCATGGTGGCCGCGCTGGGAGGCATGGCTCAAGAAGCGCTCTGGTAAGCAGGTTGCGGCGCGAAAGCCAGGAGATTCGAAGCACCCAAGCCTGGAACCGGCACCAGGAAGCTATGTGAAGCTGCGGGCAAGGGGTTGATTTCAGACATTTTACGGAACTTTTCTGCATTGCAGCAAAAAAAATCTTGAAATGCTGCGGTGCAGAATGCATATTCTCCTCATGCTAGAGAGGCGGGGTGGTCCCGACGCGGCATAAGAGGAACCAGTAAGATGGCTAAGACCCAAGATTTTACCGCACTGATGAAAGATTTCATGGGTGCTTTTCCTGTGGACACTTCCGCGATGGAAACTGCGTTCAAAAACACCGCCGAGCTGAATGAAAAGCTGAGCGCTGTTGTTCTGGGCGCTGCTGAGCAGTCTTCGGAAATCTCCACCAAATGGACCAAAGACGCGCTGACCAAAATGAGCGAAGTCTCCAAGGCGAAAACCGAGCCGGCTGATTACGCCAAAGCGGCGACCGATTTTGCCAGCACCTCTGCCGAAGTTGCAGCCGAAAACATGGCCGCCTTTGCCGAAGTTGCTAAGAAGGTTCAGATGGACACCGTCGAACTGCTGATGGCCGCCGGTAAGGACATGGGCGAAGAAGCAAGCGCCGCAGTAAAAAAGGCCACTAACGAAGTGACCACCGCTGCCAAGAAAGCGGCTGCGAAGTAAGCGGATTAAACACATTGGTGGCGATGGGGTCTCTCCTCCCTGACTGTCCCGTCGCCCCGGTGTTTCAAAGGACAAGCCTCCTCAGGCCTGTCCTTTTTTTCGTTTGGAGCCCTCGTTTTCTTGGCAGCGACCGGTCTTAGAGGACGGGTCAGAATTCTGCCTGCTCAAAGCGGTGATACTGCGGCTGCCATCCGCATTCTGCTTTGATCTTCTCGGCACTCATCTGTTGATCCAGGGTCGGTCCCTCTGCCCAAGCGCCATATTTGAACATGACATGCTTGCGGCTGCGCAAGAGGTAACTACCGTCGTGGTTCTTTCGGCGACTGATCTCTGCCACTATCTGTTTCAGGGGGACACCGATCTCAGCGGCCACATTGAATTCACCGCAAAGATCCGGCGCCTCGAGGAGCAATCGATAGGCTCGGGCGAGATCCTGGCGATGCACCAGAGGCCAGCGCGTTTTCAAACTCCCCCAGACTTCGATAGGGGCGTCGCCACAGGCCGCTTCTACATAGCGCGAGAATGCCCCGCCGCCGTCTTCGTGGTAAACCATCGCAGGGTGAAGAACTGTGCAAGAGATATTGGAGGCTTTCTGGAGTGCCTGGGCGCTTTCTTGCATCCAGGCAAAGGCGCTGATTGGGCGCTTTGGCATCGTTTCAGTCGCAACCCGGCTATGTGTCTCTCCATATAGCCAGCAGCCCCCTGTATAGATCAGCCGCAAAGGTGTGCTTCGCGCGCTTGCGGCGCTGATGAGTGCCTGCATCGCTGCGGCATCCACTTTGCCCATATCGCCGGAGAAATCGGTCGCAAGTTGTATGACCGCATCCTGTGCTGCGGCAACTTTACTCCACCTCTCTGGATGGCGTAGATCGCCGAAGATCGGCCGGGCGCCAAAGCTGTTCAGTTTTTTGGCAGAGGCGGCGGAGCGGCAAAGACCTAGAACCTCGTGCCCCTGTTTGACCAACTCCTGTGTCACGGCGCTGCCGATAGAGCCTGTGCCGCCAAGGATCATGACTTTCATCCTGCTTCTCCATCTTGTTGCAGGATCCGGTGATAAAAGCTGAAGTTGGGTTTAGGTCAAGGTGTTTTGCAAAAATTTCCCAACGTAGGTTGCAGGCTTTCTTTTTCTTCTGCGCTCGCATAGGGTTTCTGCAATGCATCATGCCCGGGGGAGGGAAGACATGGCGGAACAGGAAAAAGCCCTGTTGATCAAGCGTTACGCCAGTCGGCGGCTCTATAATACAGAGACCAGCGACTACGTCACGCTAGAGGATATCGCGGGGTTTATCCGGGAGGGGCGCGAGGTTCAGATCGTTGATCTGAAGTCAGGCGACGACCTGACGCGGCAATATCTTCTGCAGATCATCGCGGAGCATGAAAGCCGTGGTGAGAATGTGCTGCCGGTCAATGTTCTGAATGATCTGGTGCGCAGCTACACCATGCCAGGTGGTGGTGTTATGCCGCAATTCCTGCAGGCCTCCTTTGACATGCTGCGTGAAAGCCAATCGCAGATGGTTGAAAACATGTCTGCCATGAACCCATTGGCGCAGATGCCTGGGTTTGAGGCCATGAAAGCACAACAGGAAGCATTCCTGAAGGCAATGACGGGTGGCCTATCCAGCGGCTGGAGCGGTACTGGCGCAGCTGCCGAAGAACCGGCGCAGAAATCTGATGATGGCGAAGACCTGGACGCGATCAAGCAGCAGTTGGCCGATCTGCAAGAGAAGCTTTCCAAGTTGAAGTAAACCGGGCCTTGTGCTCCGCTGTTCAGCGCTTGGACCTTCTTGCCGCGCATTGTCCTGGGTGGCTTGGTGTCTTTGCTCGCTGCCTCACCATCTGTGCCTGGTCCTGGCGCCAAGTTAGGTGGTGAATTGGCCCGGTGATGCGTGCTTCAAAGCAAACCGATCTGCTTGCGAAAGCACGGGTTAAACCCCAGTGCTGAGCAACGCCGGGTGAGTGGTCTCTGATCTTTTGGATGCTTGATCTACTAGGGCGGGGGATCTCCCGCCCAGATCACAACCTCCAAAGGAGGGTGTTCTCCGGTTGGGCCCGGCGCCGCGCGAATGCGCGGCGCGGTCGGTCTCACAAGGATAGGGGAGCAAAGGCTCAAAAGAAGCGAGGCCAAATTGCTCTGGCCGCGCTTTGTCAAATCCTAGGCAGCTTCTCGACCCATTGAGGTATCGACTGCTGTCAATAAGATCTCGGCGATCACATCCAGTTCGTTTTGGCTGAGGCGAACGGGCAGACGCACATCACAGGCCTGCATCAACATGGCGCGGGTCTGAGGTAATTCGGGCAGATCCTGTAGAAATCGCCAGTTCCAGAAAGCGCGGGCATTGTCAGTGGAGAGGCCAAAGATCTGGACCTTTACCCCGGCGGCAGCGCTGGCTTCTGAGAAAGCGCGGATCTGAGCTGCATCCATGCCCACAAGGTTGAATTGGATCGAATCCGGTGCACGCTTTTCCGGGGCCAGAGGGGCTGGAACGTGGAAGTTTGGAGAGGCATTCAACAGGTCTGCGACATAGTCGTGATTGCGCAGGCCGTCTTTGACCCGACGTGCCAATTCCGGAAGTTGTGGGCGGATAACAGCGGCGGACAGATTGCTTAGGCGCAAATTGTAGAGCGGCAGCTGATTTTGCCATTTGGTAAAAGCCGCGCTGAGTGCGCCGCGACCCTCGCCATCGCAGGTGATGTGCTTTTGCCAGTTGTGTTCATAGGCGCCAGACATAATCACCGCACGTGCCGCCAGGTCCGCATCATCGGTGATCAGGATCCCGCCTTCGCCAGCATTGACCATCTTGTAGGACTGGAAAGAGAAGCAGCCCACCCGCCCGATAGTGCCGATGTTCCGCCCGTTCCAAGTGGTGCCCAGGGAATGGGCCGCGTCCTCGATCACTGGAATACCGCGCGCCTCACAGAGCGCCATGATCGCATCCATATCAGAGGTATGGCCACGCATATGCGAGATGATCACGGCTTGGATGTCCTGGTCCAGACGGGCTGTGAAATCTGCGATGTCGATGCGGTAATTCTCACCAACTTCGCAGAGCACAGGCACGCAATCGGCATGAACCACAGAAGACGGGACAGCGGCAAAGGTGAAGCCGGGGATCAGCACCCGGGCGTCACGGGGCAGGTCAAGCGCCTTCAGCGACAGGAACAAAGCAGCAGAGCAGGAGGACACGGCCAATGCATACTTGCTGCCCAAAAGTTCTGCAAATTCCTGCTCCAGCAGCGTCACTGGTGCGTTCTCTGGCGCCGTATAGCGGAACAGATCGCCGGACTGCAGCAAAGCATCGATTTCAGCGCGGGCGGCTTCGGGGATCGCTTCGGCGTCATGGACATTTGGCGGCTGTTGCATATTTCAAATTCCTGAATAATGGATTTCATAAATATAAAACAGATGGTGTGAAGTTCCAAGACTTGCCGTCTAAAAGTTTCTCGCGCGGGGCGAAATTTCACCAAGCTGTTACGTAGGACCTCTGCCGGAAAACCCTGCAAAGGCAAAGGCCTGCCCTGATGGTGATCAGGACAGGCCTTATGTCGTTTTCTTCTTGGTGCGGATTAGATGCCCAATCGATCGCGCAATGCAAACCAGGTCATGGCTAGCGCCAGGAGCGGCGCGCGCATGGCGGGTCCGCCGGGAAAACCGGGGGCAGGGACACGCGACAGGGTGTCAAAGCCTTCTGCCTGCCCCTGGATGGCCTGTGCCATCAACTGGCCCGCATGGGTGGCGGTGCCCACCCCATGGCCGGAATAGCCGGAGGCCGACAGGATATTCGGTGTCAGCCGGGTCAGATAGGGCATGCGCTTCATGGTGATCGCCAGGGTGCCGCCCCAGGCATAGTCAAATTTCACCTGGCGCAGATGCGGAAATATCTCCAGCATCGGCTTGCGCACCGTGGCCTCGATATCGCTGGGGAAGCGGTAGCCATAGCTCTCGCCGCCGCCAAAGAGCAGCCGCTTGTCATGGGACAGGCGGAAATAGTTGATGACAAATTTGGTGTCCGCCACTGCAATATCGCGGGCCAGCACCCGGGCGGTGTCTTCGCCCAGAGGTTCGGTTGCGGCAATGAAGTTGTTGATCGGCATAACCCGCGCCGCGACCTGCCGGTTCAAACCGCCAAGGTAGCCATTGCAGGCCAGCACCACATGATCCGCCGTCACCGTGCCGCCTGCACAGCGCAGCCTGGCTGTACTGCCCTCCTGGAGCTCCAGAACCTCAGAGCCTTCATGGATCCGCACACCGGCGCTTTTTGCCGCCCGGGCCAGGCCCAGGGCATAGGCAAGCGGGTGCAGATGGGCTGCCCCCATATCCAATGAACCGCCTTTATAGGCCGGAGAAGGGCAGATTGCCTGCAGCCCATCAAGATCCAGAGGGGTGATCTCATCATAGCCGTAACGCGTTTGCAGATGCTCCGCATAAGCGTGCTCTTCGGCCATTTCCCGCTTGGAAAAACAGGCATGGGCGACGCCGGATTTCAGATGACAATCGATGCCATGTTTCGCGATCAGCGATTTCACCAGGGTCTTGGCGTCTTCTGACAGATCCCACAGCTTGCGGGCGTCCTCCTGACCGACCAGCTTTTCCAGCCCGTCCTGTTCCATGCGCTGGCCAGTGCCCAGCTGGCCGCCATTACGGCCCGAGGCGCCAAATCCGACGCGTTGCGCCTCCAGCAGCACCACATTCAGTCCGGCCTTCGCCAGATGCAGCGCCGCCGACAGGCCAGTATAGCCGGCGCCCACAACGCAGACATCCGCTTTGACATCTTCCGTCAGTGCCGGAAAGCGATCCAGCGGCTGTGCCGTCGCCGCATACCAGCTGGCGGGATATTCGCCTTTGCGGTCATTGGAATAGAGCAGATTCATTCCCATAACGCACCTCGCTTGTGCAGAATGCCGCGGCCTTCCGCTTCATTTTGCCAAAAATACCTAATTGCACCGGCGCAGGCCCCAGGGCGATGCGCCGGAGTTTGGGCGCTGCCTTAGACGTTCATCAAGAGGTGCTCGCGCTCCCAGGGGGAGATCACTTGCAGGAACTCTTCGTATTCAGCGCGCTTCACAATGGAATATACCCGGGCGAACTCGGGCCCCAGCACCTCATGCAGCGCCTTGGCTTCCTCAAAGAGGTCCAGGGCCTGGCCCATGACCTGGGGAATATCGCCGTCGCCTTCATAAGCATCGCCCTTGAACTGCTTGTGCGGACGTTCTTCGTTGATCAGGCCAAGATAACCGCAGGCCAGTGAGACCGCGATGCCGAGGTAGGGGTTGCAGTCCATGCCTGCAAGGCGGTTCTCAACCCGCCGTGCCGAAGGCCCGGAGAGCGGCACACGGATGCCGGTGGTGCGGTTGTCGCGCGCCCATTCCAGATTGATCGGGGCAGCGTGATCCTTCACGTAGCGGCGGTAGGAATTCACATAGGGCGCCATCACCGCAATCCCTGCCGGCAAGTGGTTCTGCAGCCCTCCGATAAAGTGGAAAAAGGCATCCGTCTCACCGCCCTGGGGTCCGGAGAAGATATTCTCTCCGGTTTCCATATCGAGGATCGAGTGATGGATATGCATGGCAGATCCGGGCTCATTCTCGATCGGCTTGGCCATGAAAGTGGCAAAGCAGTCGTGGCGCAGCGCCGCTTCGCGGATCAGGCGTTTGAAGTAAAAGACCTCATCCGCCAGCTTGACCGGATCCCCATGCAGGAGGTTGATCTCCAGCTGGCCGGCGCCGCCCTCCTGGGTGATACCGTCGATCTCAAAGCCCTGATGCTCGGCAAAATCATAGATGTCGTCGATGACGGGGCCGAATTCGTCCACAGCGGTCATCGAATAGGCCTGGCGCGCCGCGGCCGGACGGCCGGAGCGGCCCATCATCGGCTTGATCTCCTGCGCGGGATCAGTGTTGCGGGCCACCAGGAAGAATTCCATCTCCGGGGCCACTACGGGCTGCCAGCCTTTGTCGTGATAAAGCTGCACCACCCGTTTCAGCACGTTACGGGGTGAGAAAGGCACCGGTGCCCCATGGCGGTCATAGGCGTCATGGATCACCTGCAGCGTCCAGTCGGCGGTCCAGGGCGCTGCGGTTGCTGTCGCCATATCCGGCTTCAGCGTCATGTCCTTTTCAATCCAGCCGTCCTCATCCGCAGCTTCGGCCCAGTCTCCGGTGATGGTCTGGTAGAAGATGCTGTCAGGCAGGTGGAAATAGTCCTGTTTGGCGAATTTCGAAGCCGGCACCGCTTTTCCCCGGGCGATGCCGGGGAGGTCCGAGATAACGCATTCAACTTCGTCGAGACGACGGCCCTCCAGATAGGTTCTTGCTGCTTCGGGAAGGTCGTCGAGCCAGGCTGACATTAGGTCCTCTCTTTCTTCATAAACTCTGCGAGGAAGGTTGCAATTTGAAGGTTGTCGTTCGGGGTCTCAAGCTTGGTGGCGGCGTCTTCCAAGAGGGCATCGGGCACGACGCCGCGCCCGCGCTTTTCGATCAGCCCGCCAACAAAGCCGTTGGGGAATTCGGGATGCGGCTGCCAGGAGATGATGTGATCACCATAGGCCAGAATGCCGTTTTCACAGAACTCATTGCCGCCCAGGATACGGGCGCCCTCGGGGCGCTCTACGACTTGGTCCTGGTGCCAGGCATTCAGGGTCAGGGCTTTCCCGTCCTGCTCATAGGTGACCTGACCCACGGCCCAGCCGCCGGAATACTTCTCGACTTTGCCGCCCAGGGCCTGGGCGATGATCTGGTGGCCAAAGCAGATCCCGGCCAGGGGCCGCTTTGCGGCATTGATCTCTCGCACCAGGTCCTCCAGCGGCGGGATCCAGGCATGCGGCTCATAGGCGCCATGTTTGGAGCCAGTGATGATCCAGCCATCCGCCTCGGTGGCACTTTCGGGAAAGATCCCATCCACCACGGCCCAGGTTTGAAACTCAAACCCATGGCCTGCCAGCATGTCACGGAACATGCCGTCATAATCCCCAAAGGGACCAAAGAGATCTTCGGGGGAGTGGCCGGTTTGCAGGATGCCGATTTTCATATTTCACCAGATTTGATCAAATTCAGAGTAGCCGGGGCCTGGCCCCTGGACAAGGCCGCTTCATACGGCCTCGAGCCAACTGAGCCAATGCTTCTCTTGCGGCATGTCTGCAAAACAGGCGCGTTCCTGGCGCTTGGTCATAACCAGGTTCCGGATCAGCATCGACGGCAGGATTTTCGCCATCAGCGGATCGCTTTCAAACAGGTCGATGGCTTCCTGCCAGCCGGCGGCCAGCTGTGGCAGGCCTTCGATTTCATAGACATTGCCGGAGGAGGGCGGCGGCGGAACCATCTCTTCTTCGATGCCCAGGATTGCCGCGCCTAGTACCACCGAGAGCATCAAATAGGGGTTGATGTCACCGCCTGCGGTGCGGTGCTCGATCCGGCGGGCCTTGGGGCTGCCGCCGGGAATGCGGATTGCGGCGGTGCGGTTCTCATAGCCCCAGGCGGCACCAGTGGGCGCATGAGCACCGGGCACCAACCGTTCGTAGGAATTGCCATGGGGGGCAAAGATCAGGGTGCTGGCGGGCATGGCTGCCAGGCAGCCTGCGACGGCCTGCGCCAGCAGCGGGCTGCCGGTTTCAGACCCATCGTCAAAGATGTTGTTGCCCGCCTCATCCAGAACCGAGAAATGTATATGCATGCCATTGCCGGCCTCATCCGCATAGGGTTTGGCCATGAAAGTGGCCGCTAGACCGTGTTTGCGGGCCATGCCCTTGACCAGGGTTTTGAACAGCCAGGCATCATCAGCAGCGCGCAGGGCGTCCTGATGGTTCAGGTTGATCTCGAATTGGCCGAGGCCTGCCTCTGAGATCGCCGATTGCGCCGGGATGCCCATGGCCTCGGCCCCGTCGTAGAGATCGGTGAAGAAGGCATCAAAGGCGTCGAGTTCCGCAACTGAGAGCACCGATTGCTGGTCCAACTGGCGGCCGGTATGGGGATGCGCCGGGGCGGCAGGGGTCTCACCGCTGTCGTCGACCAGGTTAAATTCCATCTCGGTGGCGGCCAGAACTGTCCAGCCCCGCGCCTTGTAGCGCGCCAGCACATGGGAGAGCACCTGTCGGGGGTCGCCCAGGAAAGGGGCTCCATCCTCATGTTCCATGACCATCGGGATCAAAGCGGAGGGGCTCTCTAACCAGGGCATCGGTACCGCGCCACGCCCGGAGGGTTTCATCACCCCATCCGCATCGCCAGTTTCAAACACCAGCGGGCTGTCTTCGATGTCGCGTCCCCAGATGTCCACATTCAGGGTGGAAATGGGCATGCGTGCGGCGCCATCATCGAGTTTGTCTGCCAGATCTGCAGGCATGCGCTTGCCGCGCATCTGCCCATTGAGGTCAGCGGCTGCAATGCGGATGGTCTTAAGCTTGGACAGATCCATAATAGGCTCCTTTGATCTTGATGCAGTTGTACTGCAGGAAAACCGATCCGCCAAGAGAATTTGATCAAAAGTTTGCTGTTTCTAGATCCTCGGGTGAGAAGCCTCAGTAAAACCACAAAAAAACGGGCCCTCGAAAGGGCCCGTTCTTTGATCAGGTCTGGTGAAGCCTATCGGATCAGATTCATCTTCAGTTTCAGCTTGCGGCGCTGCGTCTGGGGCAGATGCCGGTTCAGGCGTTTGTTGACCACGCCGAAAATCGCAATGATCACCAGGGTCAACAGGATGAAATAGAAGGCCAGGATCGGATAGGGAATAAAGGGGTTAAAGGTCTTATCCGCAAAGTAACGCGCATAGTAAAGCGCATCGCCCTGCTGGCGCCAGGTGGGAAAGCCAGAGAAGAAGACCAGTGTGGTGGCATGGAAAAGGAAGATCGCCTCATTGGTATAAGAGGGCCAAGCCAGCCGCATCATCGTAGGCCACATGATCCGGCGAAAGCGTGACCAGCCGGTCAGCCCATAGGCATCTGCCGCTTCGATATCTCCTTTGGGGATCGAGCGCAGCGCGCCATAGAAGATCTCTGCCGAATAGGCTGCAGTGTTCAGGAAGAGAACAATCAGCGCCCCAAGCCATGCGGAAGAAAAGGCATTGAAGACGGGTGAAACCTGCTTGAGCTGCAAAAACAGGAAATAGGCAAAGAAGAACTGGATAAAGAGTGGTGAGCCCCGGAACAGGAAGATAAACCATTCTGCCGGTTTGCGCAGGGCCGCACGCGGAGAGTTCTTGGCCAGGGCGATTGCATTGGCCAGGACAAAACCACCCAGCACCGCCAGGGTGCCAAAGTAGATGTTCCATAGCATGCCCGAGCCGATCAGGGTGAATTGATCACACAGGGTGAAGTCACTACGGGGCAGAAGCCGTTCGCCAAAGCCAAGCGAGCGCAGCCCATAGTCTTGAAGGGTCTGAAGACAGCTCATGCGGCTTTCCTTTGCGCTTCACCGGCAAGGGTGGCTTGGCCATGGGAGAGGCGGTTGGTGATACGGTCCAAGGCGACTTCGGACACTTTGGTGAAGAGCAGATAGAAAACCAAAAGCCCCAGGAAATACCACATCATCCAGTCCCCATGAGGGTAATCGGTGAATCTGGCCGTCTTTGATGCGCCCAGCTCGCGCGCCCAATAGACGATATCCTCAACCCCCAGCAGGAAGAGAAGCGGGGTTGCTTTGATCAGCACCATCCAGAGGTTGGAGAGGCCCGGCAACGCAAAGGTCCACATCTGTGGCACCAGGATGCGCCAGAATGCCTGGCGATGGGTCATGCCATAGGCCTCGGCAGTTTCGATCTGGGCGCGCGGCACCGCGTTCATCGCACCAAAGAGTACATTGGCCGCAAAGGCACCAAAGACGATGGCAAAGGTCACGACAGCAATGGTGAAACCATAGGTCTCATGGATCCATTGCGGAGAATCGCCAAGTGGCATCTTGGCGATGTCACAGACCAGAAAGTCATTGCCCTGTCGAATGGGCTGGTCCCAATCCGGGCATTTTACCTTATGGCGCAGATATTCGATCCCCTGATCCAGGGCGATGACAAAAAACATGAAAAAGGCAATGTCCGGCACCCCACGCACAATGGCGATATAGCCGCGTCCAATCCAGCTGAGCGGGGCAAAGCGCGCGCGCGCAGCCATAGCGCCACCAAAGCCAAACAACAGGGCCGAAGGGGCAGCAACAGCAAGGAGCAGCAGAACAGTGCCGAAGGACATGTAGAAAGATAGGTGCTTACCAGTGGTCAGATAGCAGCTAAGCCACTGGAGCCCTTCCAGGCTGGCGGGATCGGAGCAGAAGGAAAAGATGGCACGCCTCGTCAGATCTGGGTCACTGCATTACCGGTCTAGGTCACGGCTTTGTGCAGGTATCCGGGGTTTGCAAAGGGGGGCATAAAGCCCCCCTCACGTGTTTCAAACAGGAGGAATGTCTTAGAACTTGCCTTCGATTTCCCACTTGTCCAGAAGCGCGTTCAGCGAGCCATCTGCTTTCATCGAAGCAATTGCGGCGTCGAATTTGCTGCGCAGCTCATCATCGGACTGACGGAAGGCCATGCCGATACCGCCGCCCAGGAATACATCGCCCAGGAAGACCAGATCGGTTTCAGCAACGATTGGGTTCAGGAAGTCTTTGTCAGACAGAACCGCATCTGCTTCGCCGGATTTCACAGCAGCAATGGTTTCGTCAGGTGTTGGGAACTCCACCAAGGTTGCGCCGGATTCTGCAACATGTGCGGACTGGATGGTCGAAGCCTGTGCCGCAACAACAGCGCTTTTGACGTCGATGTCAGCAGAAAGAGCCGCGAAAGCGGAAGGCGAAGGCTGGGTATAGCCCTGGGTGAAGCTCACAACTTCTTTGCGCTCTTCGGTGATCGACATGCCGGCGATGATGGCATCGTAGTTGCCGGAGGTCAGGTTGGGGATGATCGAATCCCAATCATTGGTGACCCACTCACAGGTCAGCTCGGCACGCTTGCACAGCTCGTCGCCCAGCTCGCGCTCAAATCCATCAACCTCACCGTTGTCGTTGAGGAAGTTGTAGGGAGGGTAGGCGCCCTCGGTGCCCAGACGGACAGTTTCTGCAAAACCCATGCCTGCGGTCAGCGCCAGAGCGGCGGTGGTCATGATAAGTGATTTCATCGTTTTACTCCCATTTTATGGTTACTTGTTTAGTTCCGTTTTCCCGGGTTCTCCGGGCCTGACACGCCAGAGCGTGGATCAGGAATCTCTGCGGGTCGAGGCCAGAAAGCCGCGCAGCCGCTCTGATTGGGTATTGCCAAAGACCTCATCGGGTGGGCCCTGCTCTTCAATCAGCCCCTGATGCAGGAAGACGACCGTGTCAGAGACGTCTGCCGCGAGGTTCATGTCATGGGTCACAATCATCATGGTGCGCCCCTCTTTGGCGAGGTCCTGGATAACCTTGATGACTTCTTGCTCCAACTCTGGATCAAGCGCCGAGGTGGGCTCATCAAACAGCAGTGCTTCGGGCTCCATGCACAGAGCGCGGGCAATTGCCGCCCTTTGTTGCTGGCCACCCGAGAGCTGGGCTGGATAGACATCGCATTTGTCGCCAATACCGACTTTGTCCAGGTAGTGGCGGGCCTTTTCTTCGACTTCGGCCTTGTCCCGCCCCAGCACCGTTACCGGTGCTTCCATCACATTCTGCAGGATCGTCATATGGGACCAGAGGTTGAACTGCTGGAAGACCATCGACAGGTTGGTACGAATACGCAGAACCTGTTTGGCATCTGCCGGGCGCCGCGCCAGTCCCTGGCCGCTCCAAGTGATGGGCTCGCCTTTGAACAGGATTTCGCCCTGTTGGCTATCTTCCAAAAGGTTGCAGCAACGCAGCAGGGTGGATTTGCCCGAACCAGAAGAGCCGATGAGCGATACCACATCTCCACGGTGGGCGGTGATGTCAACACCTTTGATAACTTCCAGCTCGCCATAGGATTTATGCAGGCCGCGGATCTCGAGTACAGGTGCCGGATTGGTCAAAGTTGCTTCGCCCAGTTTAGGAAATTTGCACTAATTGGACCAAAAATTTGATCGAATGCAATGCGTAAACCGGAGGAAATGGAAGGATTTCCTCCGAATTGCGCAAGGGAAGCTGCGATTGGACCGCGTTCTTGTCTAACGACGTGCTTTGATCTTCATCTCGGTGAGAACCGGACCGGGAGGGGTCGGAACCGCGAGATAGTCCGGGGCGGGAATCAACGCCAGATCCTTAAGATGCAGCCGCGCTCGGCTGTCGCTTTCTAGATCCTGGATGGCAGATTTGATAATCTGAAACAGTGGGCCGGGATCATTTGTTATTGCGGTGATATAGGGCAGCCCCGGTGTCGCAGAGGTCCAATCCACCTCACAGAGTTGATCGGCAAAATCATCATGCTCGCGGATCAACTCCCATGTTAGCGCATCCAGAGCTGCGAAATCCGCTTCGCCCTCCAGTACTGCCTGGGCCGATTTGCGATGCCCGCCGGTTTCCAGCAGAGACCCGGGAAGAATATCGCGGTCCTGCATATGGATCAGTGGCGCCGCCCATCCCGATTGGGACAGCCCTTCATTGTAGGCAAAACACCTGCGGTCGAAATCTCTGAGACGAGGTTTGCTCCCCTCATTGCGTGCAATGAAAACGCTGCGGTAATACCCCGGAGGGCATCCTTCCAGCCCATAATCAGGTGTTCCGATGAGATTCACCTCGCCATAAAGCCGTGTTCGGAAAGGGCAGCCACAGGTTTGCGCCAACAGCAGATCCGGCGATTGCCAGGCCTTCCATGGGTCAATATCGCGGTCCAGTTTCTCGGGCCCTTGGCCCAGAGTGTTGCGGATCTTGGACCAGAAGAGATCATTGTCTTTCTCTAGTTCTGGTCGGTCATACATTCCAAGAAAGGCGATCAAAGGGTGGCCTCCGCGCGTTGGCGGGCCTGTGCGCTTTCAACATCGCTGACCCCCAAGAGATTGGAGGATAGGCGCATCAGGGCGTCCTCACTGGAATCACGATGACCATCAGCCAGAACCA
Source organism: Roseobacter sp. SK209-2-6 (assembly GCF_000169455.1). Classification (GTDB taxonomy): domain Bacteria; phylum Pseudomonadota; class Alphaproteobacteria; order Rhodobacterales; family Rhodobacteraceae; genus Pseudophaeobacter. The sequence goes on from NZ_AAYC01000014.1 coordinate 56,217, forward strand.
CCTGCCACATGGCCTCTACCACGCCAATCCTGTCTTCAAAGGCCACAGCTTCTTTGATAGCCCGGGTAAAACGCACCGTATCCGGCGCTTCGGCCTCCATCGCTTCGGCCTGCTCCCGCAGAATGATGGCCCCGCCCAGGTCCATGTCAAAGCGGCGGGTGATGATGCGGTCGATACGGTCTTTCTCCGGCTCTGAGTAATCATGATCGGAACGACCTATACGAACCAACAATGCGGTGAGCGCCAGCTTGGCTCCCTCGTCATTCAGGGGAGCCGCTGCTGGTTCCAGCAAGCGGGCGAGCAATTCCTTGAACATAGATCCCCCCATTAGGTGTTTTCGGCCTGCGCGGCCAATTTACTTCGTGCGCGAGTGCGGGCTGCTTCATTATCGGCGTGAGACAGGCCCATCGCCTTATACGCATCTTCGACGATGCGGATCTCGCCCTCATGTTCGTTGCCATCGGCCAGGACCACTTCCCACAGGGCGTCCAAAGCAGCCAACCGCTCTTCCAACCCGGTTGTTTCGCGGATCAAGCGCCCAAAGGTATCTGTCTCGGGGGCAGCCATATGCAGCTTTTCGCAGGTGGCGCGCACCTTGGCTGCTTCAATGGCGTTGTGCTGATAAAGCCGCGCAAGGATGCGATCGATCAGGCTGATCTCTTCCACAAGATAGGCGCGGTCCGACTGCGCCACCCGCACCAGCAAGGCCCCTAGAGCAAGTTCAGCATCGGGATCGGGCAAGGCCGGTGTTTCAGAGGGCCGAAAGGCCTGGAAAAACTTCTTGAGCATGCTGTCACTATACTCCCAATTGGGCGCTGCAATGCAGGGCAATCTTCGCAGTCCGTCGCCAGGGCGCGGGGTCGTCGCTGAGTCTGAGTGCCGGATGCACCCGCATCAGCCATCATAGCCTTCGATGATCTCCATGTCTCCGGTCGCCACCGGATCACGGAGAAGTTTTGCATCCTGATAGGCAATGGAATCATAGCAGGATTTTGCGGTTTCAAAATCCTTGAACTCTATGACAACCGTTCTAGCGCGCAGATGACCCTCTCGGATCTCCTTTGACCCACCCCGGATCAGAAAACGCGCGCCATATTCGGCAAAGGGGGCGGCATTGGCAGACACGTAATCCTTGTAGCGTTCCGCATCGTCTACATCGACATGCGCAACCCAATAGCCCTTTGGCATGGCCAGATCTCCCCCAATTTAGTCAAGGCTAAGCTGATACAGTTTGGAGCCAAAGACAATGGTGAGCCTGCAGCCATTTTCCCCTTAAACTATAAAAGCAGCAGAAAAATTGCCGTAATTCCTTTGTGCTTTCAAAGAGGAACGCCCACCAAAAGGCGGGCGTTCCTGATGTGCTTTCGATTGGTGGAAACCTAGCCCAGCTCTTGCAAACGGGCCAGGGCTTCCTTGATCTTGGCCTCTTCCTCTTCGCGCAGAGCGAGGTTTGCGCGGGCTTCTGCCACAACCTCATCGGGTGCGGAGGCGGTGAATTTGGGGTTGTTCAGACGCCCGCGTAGACCGCCCAGCTCCTTGGCCAGCTTGCCGAGGGTCTTTTCCAGACGTGCCTTTTCGGCACCCACGTCGATCACATCCGCCAGCGGCAACCCGAAGGAGGCGCCGGGTGCTGCCACAGAAGCGCAGCCCTTGGGGAAGCTCTCGACCTGCTCCAACTCGGTGATGCGGGCCAGCTTCTGGATCATCGCTTCGTTCTTTTCCCAGGCAGAGCGGGCCTGGTTGGAGAACTCGGTGACGACCATCGGGATCTTGGCGCCCGCAGGCACATGCATCTGCGCGCGGGTGGAGCGGATGTTCTCAATCGCGGTGATCACCCAGTTCATCTCGGCGTCCGCATCCGCGTTTACCAGCTCAGCGCCGTAAGTAGGCCAGTCCTGATGCACCAGCATGTTTTCACGCTTGGCTGTATTGCCCCACAGTTCCTCGGTGATGAAGGGCATGATCGGGTGCAAGAGGATCATGCATTGATCCAGGACCCAGCCCAGCGTCTGGCGGGTCTCTGCAATCACCGCTTCATCGTCCGAGTTGAACAGGGGCTTCGAAAGCTCGATATACCAGTCGCAAACCTTACCCCAGGTAAAGGCATAGAGCGCATTGGCTGCGTCGTTGAAGCGGTAGGCCTCCAGCGCTGCGTCCACTTCCACGCGCACCTTGGCGGTCTCGCCGATGATCCACTGGTTCACGGCGGCCTGCGCATCGGGGCAGGTATAGGCCGGAACGTCTGCGTCATAGACCTTGTTGAAATGGGCAAAGTTCACCGCATTCCACAGCTTGGTGCCAAAGTTCCGGTACCCCTTGAGGCGTTCCATATCCAGTTTCAGCACGCCGCCAAGTGCGGCCATCGCAGCGGAGGAGAAGCGCAGCGCGTCGGCGCCGAATTCATCAATGATTTCCAGCGGGTCCACCACGTTGCCGGTGGATTTCGACATCTTCTTGCCTTTTGCGTCGCGCACCAGGCCATGCAGGTAGACGGTGTCAAACGGGATCTGATCGACCACAGCCAGCTGCATCATCATCATCCGGGCGACCCAGAAGAACAGGATGTCCTGACCGGTGACAAGCGTCGAAGTTGGGAAGTATTTCTGCATCTCGGCCGTGTCTTCCGGCCAGCCCAGCGTGCCGATGGGCCAAAGGCCGGAGGAGAACCAGGTGTCCAGCACGTCGGGGTCGCGCCAAACTGGCACAAGCAACCCTTCTCCCAGTTTTGAGGCGATGCCGGAGTTTACTGCAAAACGGAAGCTGTTGATAAGCTCTTCAGCCTCACCGCGAGATTCTACCTGCACAACTCCAACTTCGCCGTAATACTCAGCCAGTTGTGCAAAAAGATCCTCTTCATTCGCAGCGCAAAAGAAGGCGAGCTCGTCGTTCGCAACACCATCTGTTGTTTGTAGGCTTGGTCCATACCAAACTGGGATCTGATGGCCCCACCACAGCTGGCGCGAGATGCACCAGGGCTCGATGTTTTCCAGCCAGTGGTAATAGGTCTTCTCACCGCTTTCCGGCAGGATCTTCACATCGCCATTGCGCACGGCATCAAGCGCCGGGCCGACAACCTTTTCCGCGTCCACAAACCACTGGTCGGTCAGCATCGGCTCGATCACAACCTTGGAGCGGTCGCCAAAGGGCTGCATGATCGGCTTGTTCTCGACGTAAGGAACCGTCTCGGTGACTTGCGTCTCTTCGCCGTCCTCGCCCTTGACGGTCTTGGTCTCAGAAACCATCACCGCCAGGCCTTCGCTGGTGATCTGCTCGACCACAAGTTTGCGGGCCTCGAACCGGTCCAACCCGCGCAGCTCATCTGGCACCAGGTTGACGGCGTCGGCTTCATTCTCGGTCAGGGTTTTCTCGCCTTTGGCGACAGACATGGCGAGGGTGGCAGCGGCATCATAGCTGTCGCCGTCCGCACGCATTGCGCCCTTCATGTCCATCAGGCGGTACATCGGAATGCCGCCGCGCTTGGCGACCTGATAGTCGTTGAAATCATGCGCGCCGGTGATCTTCACCGCGCCAGAGCCGAAATCCTTGTCCGGGTACTCATCAGTGATGATCGGGATCAACCGGCGGTGTTCTTTGGGGCCGACCGGGATTTCGCAGAGTTTGCCCACAATAGGAGCATAGCGCTCGTCCGAGGGGTGCACAGCCACCGCACCGTCGCCCAGCATGGTCTCGGGGCGGGTGGTGGCGATGGAGATATAGTCACGGGTTTCCCGCAGGGTGACATTGCCGTCTTCGTCTTTCTCGACGTACTCATAAGTGGCGCCGCCTGCCAGCGGGTATTTGAAGTGCCACATGTGGCCGGCGACCTCGATATTCTCCACCTCAAGGTCGGAAATCGCGGTCTCGAAATGCGGGTCCCAGTTGACCAGCCGCTTGCCGCGGTAGATCAGCCCCTTGTTGTACATCTCCACAAAGACCTTGATCACGGCATCGTGGAAGTTGGGGGAGTTCTCGTGCCCTGTGCGGGTATCACCCTGGGCGCCCGCCATGGTGAAGGCGGTGCGAGAGAAGTCGCACGATGCGCCGAGGCGTTTCAGCTGTTCCACGATGGTGCCGCCGGATTGCTCTTTCCATTCCCAGACCTTCTCCAGGAATTTTTCACGGCCCAGTTCGGCGCGGGAGGGCTGTTGGCTCTTGGCCAGCTCGCGCTCCACCACCATTTGCGTCGCGATGCCTGCGTGGTCGGTGCCCGGCTGCCACAGGGTGTCAAAGCCCTGCATGCGTTTCCAGCGGATCAGGATATCCTGCAGCGTGTTGTTGAAGGCATGGCCCATGTGCAATACGCCGGTGACATTCGGCGGCGGGATCATGATGCAATAGGTGGAGGCTTCAGGCTTGGCATTGGCGCCTGCCTTGAAACAGCCGGCCTCTTCCCAGGCCTTGTAAAGGCGGCTTTCGGCTTCGCCTGCGTTGAATGTCTTTTCCATCGCCATCAGATCGGTCCTGCGTGCATAAAATCGGTTTGATGCCTCCCATAACGAATAGGGGCGCAAAGGAAAAGGGAGTGCGTCTTGCACTCCCTCTGATGCCACTGCAGATGCGGCGAAATTGACGCTGCCGCTTCCTTGGGTTGACTTAGCTCATCCAGATCTTGCGGCGGCGCTGCTTGACCATCTCATTCCCGTCTTCGGTGCCGTCATGGAAGGTGTTGAACCACTCGTCCCAGGGCGTTTCATAGGTGCCATAGTTGCAGTCAAAGAAACGGTGGTGCAGCTGGTGGAAGAAGTCGCCGACCAGGAATTTGGCCTTGTTGCCGAGTTTGAGGTTCTCGAACCCGGCGTGCGAAGTGGGCGCGCCGATGCCGTGGTGGAACAAAAGGAAGATCGCCAGAACAGGGTGCGAGGGCAAGAGGAAGAAAATCATCGTATCGAACATCAGAAAGAAGCTCTCCACCGGGTGCATCGCCAGGCCGGACCAGGGGCCAGTATTGATATTGCGGTGATGCCAGGCGTGCACCTTGGTATAGAGCACGCCCACATGCAGCAGCCGGTGCAGCCAGTAGAAATGGAAGCCCGCCCAGATTGGGATGAAGATCGTCATCAGTGTGAATGTGATCGGATTGCCGTCCAACGTGATCATGGTGATCCAGCCATTGGCATAGGCGTATAGGATAAAGCTCTCCCAGAAGGTCCAGAAGGTAAGGGCAGGCCCAAGGGTCCAAAACATATTGTCCCAGACCTGATTTTTGAAGGTAAAGACCTTGGCGCCCTTCATCATCGGGCGCATGTCATAGCGGTATTCGTTCGCTTGCGTGCGGAACTTCCACAGCGCCAGATGCAGCCCCCCGGCGACGACCATCAGGATGCAGAAGTTGCGCAGCCAGATCTCAAACACCCAGTCCCAGCTAAGCGTCGCGATCCGGTCCAGCGAGGGGGTGAAGAAATTCCAGGTGATCACGGCAAAAAACAGCAGGAGTGCGCGCAGCGCCAGCGGGTTCCAGCTCTGCAGCAGGTATTTGAGTGAGGCGAGCGGCTTTATCGGCCAGTCCCAATAGGGGGAGGTCTGGATTGGTAGTGCGGGTGTAAAGTTCCAAATCCGGCGTTTGGCACGTGTAGGCGTTTCGGGGGCGGGACTGTTCATGTCTCGTCTCTCACTCTGGCTGAAATTGGGGAGGCTGCGCTGGACGCATCTCTGTTCGCTGGCAGTAGCCTAAGCCGAGGGCAGAATTTTCCAGCATGGTATGTCTTGCAGGTAAGGCTAAGTTTTGCTTAGCCTGGACCATGACAACCCGTATTCCTTCACTGAACTGGCTGCGAGTCTTTGAAGCAGCCGCCCGCACCGAGAGCTTTGCCAAAGCCGCCGCGCAGTTGAACATGTCAGCGGCAGCGGTCAGCCAGCAGGTGAAGGCACTGGAAACGCAGCTCGGCACGCCCTTGTTTCAGCGCCATGCCCATGCGGTCACCCTGACCGAGGCGGGGCGGGCCTATCTGCCATCGGTGCAGCAGTCCCTGCTGATGCTGGAGACCGCGACAACCGGGCTGTTCGGCGAGAGCCGCGAACAGCGGCTTTTTGTTCAATCGGTGCTGTTGTTTGCCCATGGGGTGCTGGCGCCTGGGCTGGCAGAGTTTCAGGCCCTGCATCCGCAGATTAATCTGGCGCTGAGCACCGGCAATATGGCCACGGATTTTGCCAATCGATTTGCTGATCTGCAGATCGTCTTTGGCAATCCCAATCTCTTTGGCAGTGAAGGGGATGAGCTGATGCGCGAAGTGCTCTTTCCGGTGGCGCTGCCAGAGATCGCAGCGCAGATCCAGTCGCCGCAGGATCTGATGAAGTTCACCCTGATCGAGGTCTCCACCCATCGTGCCAGCTGGGTGCATCTCTTTGAGGAGCAGCGTCTGCCTCATGGGCAGGCGCGTTATTTCTTTGCGGATAACTCCCTCATGGCAGCGGAGCTGGCAGCGCAGGGGCTGGGCGTGGCACTGGCGCGTGCGCCTGCATCTGATGCGGTAATGCAAAGATCAGGCCTGGTGCCCTGCCTGCCAGAGATTTCGGTGCCGGGGCAGGAGGCTTATCATCTGATCTACCCCGATGGCAGCGCCTTGCGCCCGGCTGCCAAGCGGTTCAGGGAGTGGCTGTTGGATTTTGTGCGGACGGTTGGAAGCCGATTAGCTGAGGGCAGCGCCTGAGCCAGGGTGGGCGCTGCCCGGCCTACCGGCCGGGCAATTCAGTGATGCGCTGGGAAAACGACTACCCGGTCCTGTCCAGCTTGGTGGCCAGATGGATCAGGCTCTCCGAGGACCGCACTCCGCGCGCGCCAGCTATATGGTCGATGGTCTCGTCCAGCTCGGCTGTGCTTTGCGCCACCACCTGCGCCAGCAGGTCAAACCGCCCGGATGTGGTATGCACCACCTCCACTCCGGGCAGGCTGCGCAGCCGGGCAAGGACCTCGGGCCCGGAGCGCGGCTCTATCGACATCAGCACTGTGGCTTGCAGAGGTGGACGGGCCGTCGCAGAGGCCCGCAAGGTATAGCCAACAATGGCGCCGGTGTTTTCCAGGCGTTCCAGCCGCGCCTGAACCGTAGTGCGGGCCAGCCCCAGCGCGCGCGCAAGGTCAGAGACCGAACGGCGCGCGTTCTCCCGCAGCAGGGTCATCAGTTTCTGGTCAATCTCGTCGATATTCATGTGACTCTTCGCAAAATGACGTAACTTTTCGTCATTATAGACAGAGTGCCGAGAGGAATCGACGGGAAATCCGCGGAAAATATGAAAAACAGATGAGGCTTAATCTGATGCAGCACATCCCCCCGCTTTGGCTTGACCCCGAAACCCACCTGGCGCGACGCACGCCGGATCATCCGATCCTCTATTTTTCGCCCAGGGTGCTGCACCATGTGGCAGAACGGTTTCAGGCGGGCTTTGGCGGGCTGGTGACCTATGCGGTCAAGGCCAATCCGCACCCGGCAGTGCTGTCCAATCTGGTGGCTGCCGGTATCAACGCTTTTGACGTAGCCTCACCGGCGGAGATGGAGGCGGTCCGCACCGCCAGCGCCGAGGCGGTGATGCATTACAACAATCCGATGCGCTCGCGCGAAGAGATTGACGCGGGCATCAAATATGATGTGGCCAGCTGGTCCGTGGATGAGCTTTCGGAGCTGGAAAAGCTGCATGCGGTGCCGCGCAGTAAGGAGATCGCGGTGCGTTTTGCCCTGCCGGTTTCCGGTGCGGCCTATGACTTTGGCAGCAAATTCGGTGCCGCCCCGCTGGAAGCGGTAGAGCTGCTAAAGCGCGTGGCCGCCGAGGGCTGGACCCCGGCGCTCTGCTTCCATCCCGGCACCCAATGTGAGGATGAGGCCGCCTGGGTCGAATATATTCATGCCGCCAAACGTATCGTGGATGCCGCTGGCGTGCCGATCGCGCGCCTCAATGTGGGCGGCGGTTTTGCCGCCAACCGCGATGGCGAGGCGCCGGATCTGGAGCGCGTCTTCTCGGCGATAAACCTGGCCACTCAAGAGGCCTTTGGTGCGCAGCGTCCGCAGCTCATCTGCGAACCTGGCCGGGCCATGGTCTCTGAGAGCTTTACCCTGGCCGCCCGCATCAAGGGCATGCGCAAAGGCGGGGAGGTCATCTTCCTCAATGATGGCATCTATGGCGGGCTTGTTGATATCCGCGACATGGGCCTGCCGGGCCGGGTCGAGGTGGTCAATGCCGATGGCCAGCACCGCCAGGGCGAGCGCCGCCCGCGTGTGGTCTTTGGGCCGACCTGCGACAGCCTCGACCGTCTGCCGGACGGGTTGCCGCTGCCAGAGGATACCCGCACTGGGGATTATGTTCTCTTCCCGGGACTGGGCGCCTATTCATCGGCGATGAGCACGCAGTTCAACGGCTATGGTCTTTCTGACGTGGCGACGGTGATAGAGCTCTCTGGACAACAGCCAAAGTAAAGCTAAGGTCGCTCCTTCAAGCCGCACAATGCGCGAAGAGGGGGCGAGCCATGGAAAAATTCGGAAAAAGCCAGCCGGTCAAACGGGTTGAGGATGTTCGGTTTCTGACCGGGCAGGGGCGCTATATCGAAGACAGCGCCCCCGAAGGATCGCTGCGCGCCTGGGTGCTGCGCAGCCCGGTGGCCCATGGGGTGATAACCGAGCTGGACCTGAGCGATGCACGCGAAGCAGAGGGCGTGCATCTGGTTCTGTCCCATGCGGATCTGGCTGCAGCCGGGGTCATCACAACCATGGATGCCTCGGTGGTCAAAAACCGGGATGGCAGCGATGGTTTTGCAACAGAGCGCCATATGCTGGCCAAAGATCGCCTGCGCTATGTCGGGGAGCCGGTGGCTGTGATCATCGCAGAAACCCTGGATCAGGCCCGCGACGCCGGTGAGATGATCCTTTTGGATACTGAAGACCTGCCGGTGAAGCTGGACCTCCATGCAGGCGGTGAGCCGCTGCATGCGGCGGCACCGGACAACCGGGGTTTTGACTGGGGCATGGGCGATGAGGCGGCAACGGAGGCGGCCTTTGCCACAGCGGCTCATACTGTTGCCCTGCAGGTCGAAGACAACCGCATCATCGTCAATACCATGGAGCCGCGCGGCTGTTTTGCCGATTGGCGGGAGGGACGCCTGCATTTCGCCTTTGGCGGTCAGGGGGTCTGGGGCGCGAAAAGCCAGCTCGCTGCCAAACTGGGCCTGGCCGAAGAGGATGTGCATGTGACCACTCCGGATGTGGGCGGCGGTTTTGGCATGAAGGCGATGACCTATCCAGAGTATTTTGCTGTGGCCCATGCGGCGCGGGCGCTGGGGCGCCCGGTTTTTTGGATGTCAGAACGCACCGAAGCCATGCTGAGCGACAATGGTGGTCGTGACCTGACTTCGCTGGCGGAACTGGCCTTTGACAAGGATCTGAAGATTACCGCCTATCGGGTCACGACGCGTTGCAACTTGGGGGCTTACAACTCGCAATTTGGCCAGCCGATCCAGACCCAGCTGTTCAGCCGGGTGCTGGCGGGAGTCTATGACATCCAGACCGCTTGGATGCAGGTGGAGGGGATCTACACCAATACCACCCAGGTGGATGCCTATCGCGGCGCTGGGCGGCCAGAGGCGATTTATGTGCTGGAACGGGTGATGGACCGGGCCGCGCGGGAATTAGGTGTGGATCCGATTGAGCTGCGCCGCAGGAACTTTATTGCACCAGCTGCCTTTCCCTATTCCACGGTTACTGGTGAAAGCTACGATGTGGGGGATTTCAACAAGGTGTTGGACCGGGCCCTGGAGGAGGCTGATTATGCCGGTTTCCCTCAGCGTCAAGCGCAGGACGCGGTGGAAGGGAAACTCCGAGGACTGGGGCTTTGTTACTATATCGAAAGTATTTTGGGTGATCCTTCAGAAAACGCAGATGTCGAATTCTTGGAGGATGGCCGGGTGAATATCTATGTCGGCACGCAGAGCAACGGGCAGGGCCATGAAACGGTCTATGCTCAGTTCCTTGCGGATCAGACGGGTATTCCTGCTGAGGCCATAACAGTCATCCAAGGTGATAGTGATCGTATCGCCAAGGGGGGCGGCACTGGTGGATCGCGCTCTGTGACCACCCAGGCCAATGCTACCTTGGCCACCGTAGAAAAAATGATCGCTGCCTTTATTCCCTTCCTGTCCGAAGAAATGGGGGTCGAAGAGGCGGATGTCAGCTTTGATGGGGAGAGTTTCAGGGCTCCTGGCTCCAACCTCACACCTTCGTTCCTGGAGGCGGCAGAGATGGCCCGCGCGCAAGGCCGCACTGAGCTGCTGCGTCACGCGGCGCGGGCGCAATTGCCCGGGCGCTCTTTTCCGAACGGGGCCCATCTTGCCGAAGTTGTGATCGATCCGGAAACCGGAGAGACCGTCACCGACCGCTACACCGTGTTGGATGATTTTGGCAATCTGATCAACCCGATGCTGGCCGAAGGCCAAGTGCACGGCGGGGTGGTTCAGGGCCTGGGTCAGGCCATGATGGAGCGGGTTGTCTATGATCAGGACGGACAATTGCTCACAGCATCGTTTATGGACTACGCCTTGCCGCGTGCAAGCGACACCCCCATGATTGGATTCACCTCTGAGCCGGTCCCCTCGACCCAGAACCCCATGGGCATGAAGGGCTGTGGCGAAGCCGGGACCGTGGGCGCACTGGCCGCGCTGGCCAATGCGGTTCAGGACGCGGTCTGGGATAGGGGGGTAACGCAGGTGGATATGCCATTCACCCCGCTGAAACTTTGGGAAGCACTACAGGATGATACTAAAGCAGCTGAGTAAAAACCTCCTGGAATGGCTCGGGCGCCCACTGCGCTCCGAGCATTCCGGTGAGGCCAAGCTGCGGGGGCCGCAGGCCCATGTGATCATTCTGGATGGTACCATGTCGACGCTGGAGCCGGGGCATGAAACCCACGCCGGGCGCCTCTACCAGATGTGTATGGAGATGGGCGCCGAGATCTCGGTCTTTTATGAATCCGGTGTGCAGTGGAAGGGCTGGGGCAGCGCGCCCGATGTGATGATGGGGCGCGGCATAAACCGGCAAATCCGCCGCGCCTATGGCTATCTGTCTTCGCGTTACAGACCCGGTGATCGGATCTATCTGATGGGGTATTCCCGTGGGGCCTATGCGGTGCGCTCCCTTGCTGGCGTTATCGGCGAAGTGGGGCTGCTGCAGGCCGAGCATGCGACAGTGCGCAATATCCGCACTGCCTACCGCCACTATCAGCAGGGGGGCAGCCCCGAGGTCGTGGAGGCCTTTCGGCAAGCGCATTGCCATGCAGATGCTGAAATCGAGATGATTGGAGCCTGGGATACGGTAAAGGCGCTGGGCCTACGCTTGCCCGTGCTCTGGCGCTGGGCAGAGAGCCGTCATTCTTTCCATAACCACGAACTCGGTGCCCATGTGAAACATGGCTATCACGCCCTGGCGCTGGATGAGACGCGGGATGTGTTTAAACCGGTGCTCTGGACCTGCCCAGAGGGCTGGAATGGTCGCATCGAGCAAGTCTGGTTTCGCGGCGCCCATGGTGACATCGGGGGCCAGTTGGCTGGTCACGAAGAAGCGCGCCCGCTCTCGAACCTGCCCTTGGTCTGGATGCTGGAAAAAGCAGAGGATTGCGGTATGCCTCTGCCACAGGATTGGCGCATGCGCTTCCCGGTTGACCCTCAGGCGCCTTCTATAGGGACCTGGCAGGGGTGGGGCAAAATCTTCTTGTTGCGTAGCAAGCGGGAGGTCGGACTGGATGCCAGTGAAAGGCTGCATCACAGTGTTCAGGGCATGCAGATGTCGGAATTGAAGAAAGCACCGGGTTGGTTTGCCGGGGCCAGCAGCAATCTGCGTTGAGGCCTTCGGCCGACTTAAGCCAACCCCCCGTCTTCTGTGGTGTTTGTGATCTGTCAGGACTTTCCCGAAAGGTTCATTACGATACAGGTGGTTGAGCCGGTGGCGTAAAGTTTCCCATCCTCGATCCCGCGGATTTCACCATGGGCAATTCCGGTGGAGCGGCCCACATGATCGATTTCCCCGATGCAATCAATCGTCAAACCTATGGGGATCGAGCGTAGAATATTAATCTTGTATTCCAAGGTGGTATAGACTGACCCCTTGGGTACGGCGGTCATCACCGCACAGGCCATGGCACTGTCCAGGAGAGTTCCGTACCAACCCCCATGAACCGTGCCCATTGGATTGGTAACCTTAAATTCGGGGGTTCCTCTGAACACCGCACGCCCCGCGGCAACCTCATGCAGGTGATACCCCAAGAGCGCTGCAATCGGCGGGCCCGGCAGCCGCCCTTCCAGGATGCCAGTCATGAAGTCGAGACCAGAAATCTGTGAGATCTCTGACATGGATAAGAGATCAGAAGGGGTTTGTGCGGTGAACATGCCGTAAGCCTTTGCTTGTCGTACCCAGTCGCGCCAGAAAGCCCGACCTCCTGGGTCGGGCTTTGTCTGCGCTTTCCAACTTGCGCGTTCCTTTTTGGAATGATCCTAGGGGCGCTTTGCTAGGTAGAACAAGATTTACGCGACGTTCTCAAGCACTGTTTTAGGGGTGATGCCCAGAGCAAAGCAGACATCGCGGGTCAACTCAGGCCGGTTCAGCGTGTAGAAATGCAGCTTGTTCACACCACCTTCCAGTAGATCCGAGCACAGTTCGGTGCAGATCGCTGTCGCCAGCAGGTCCTCACGATCATCGCGGGTGGCTTTTTCAAAAGCATTTTCGACCCAATCAGGAATGTGGGTGCCGCAACGCTTGGCGAAATTGCGGGCCCCTTTCCAGTTTTCGATCGGCAGGATGCCGGGCACCAGCTTATCGCCGTCGATGCCCGCCTTGGCGCAGGCGTCCCGGAAGCGGAAGAAGGTTTCCGCCTCAAAGAAGAACTGGGTAAGGGCCTCATCGGCGCCCGCATCGATCTTACGTTTCAGCCAGTCCACATCGGCCTGCGCATTGGGCGCTTCGGGGTGCGGATCCGGGTAGGCGCCGACCCGCAGGGTGAATTTTCCGGTTGCTGCCAAGGCTTCGATCAATTCCACTGAATTGGCGAACCCCTCTGGATGCTGCGTGAATTTTCCAGCGCCCTTTGGTGGATCCCCCCGCAGAGCGACAATTTCTTTGACCCCGGCATCAGCAAAGTTTTCGGCAATCTCCAGGGTCTCGGCCTTGCTGGCGTTCACACAGGTCAGATGCGCCGCCACGTTGAGGCCAGAGGAACTGTGTAGCGTCTTGACCGCATCACGGGTGAGATCACGGGTGGTGCCGCCCGCCCCATAGGTCACAGAGACAAACCGCGGGTCCATTGGCGCCAGCACCTGAATGGTGTCCCAAAGCCGGAAGGAGGCTTCGAGACTTTGCGGCGGGAAGAATTCAAAGGAAATCTTGGGCGTCATGTCTCTGGTCTCTTGTGTAACTGCATCAAGGTATTTGTTCACTTCGGTACTTGTTGCACGTGCAGCATTGTGAGACAATTTCATAATTCTCAAGAACAACATGAGAGAAACTACAAGATGCATATCGAATTCCGCCATCTGCGCACCATCAAGGCCATCCATGAGGCCGGTGGCCTGGCCCGTGCTGCAGATCAGCTGAACATCACCCAAAGCGCGCTCAGCCACCAGATCAAGGGGCTGGAGGATCAGGCCGGGGTGGAGCTGTTTTTGCGCCGCTCCAAGCCGATGAAACTCTCGGCGGCGGGGCTGCGGCTTTTGCGTTTGGCAGAACAGGTTTTACCCCAGGTGGAGGCGGCACAGGCGGAGTTCTCCTCGCTGCGCGACGGTCATGCAGGCCGCATGCATATTGCCATTGAATGCCATGCCTGTTTTGAGTGGCTTTTCCCGGTTCTGGAGGGCTTCCGCAAGAGCTGGTCGGATGTGGATGTCGACATTCGGCCCGGCCTGGCATTTGAAGCGATGCCCGCCCTGCAAAAGGAAGAAGTGGATCTGGTTGTGTCCTCTGACCCGGAGGATATTCCTGGCGTTGAATTCATAGAACTCTTTGACTACAAATCCGTTTTTGTTGCCTCTTCGCATCATCCACTGGCTCAAAAACCCTATATCGAGGCGGAGGATTTTGCTGGCGAGACGCTGATCACCTATCCGGTGGAAAAGACCCGGCTGGATGTTTTTAGTCAGCTTTTGATCCCGGCGCGGGTCGAACCGGCCAGCATTCGCCAGGTGGAATTGACGGCAGTGATCCTCTTGCTGGTGGCCTCTAATCGAGGCGTCTCGGCTCTGCCAGATTGGGTGGTGCGCGAGGTGAAATACTCTTCCGATTACGTGACCCGTCCGCTGACCAAAGAGGGCATCACTCGACGTTTATATGCTGCGATCCGCAGCGAGGATCGGGAGAAGCCCTATATGCAGGAGCTGATCCGCCTGGCCAAGGTAGAAGCCCGCAAGTTGCAGCAGCAATAGCGGGGTGTTTCAGCGCTCTTTTTTGCGGCGCAAAGCGACAGCGGAGGGCGTTTCCCAACACTGTGGCCGGAAATGAAAGCAGGGAGGCAAAATCCCTGCCTACCCTCATAATCTCTGTAAGATTGTCGCTATTATCAGCCGTAATGCGCCACCGGTGTGCCTGCGATGGCCGCCATGTTCAACAGACCGCGCGCGGTGATCGAGGGCGAGACGATATGGGCGCGGTTGCCCATGCCCATCAGGATCGGCCCCACTTCCAGCCCGTCGGCGCGCATCTTCAGAATGTTGCGCACGCCAGAGGCCGCATCCGCATGGGCAAAAATCAGCACATTGGCCGCACCTTCCATGCGTGAGTTGGGGAAGATCCGTTCTCGCAGATCGGGATCAAGCGCGGTGTCGATATTCATCTCGCCCTCATAGACAAAATCGCGTCGCTTGTCGTCCAGGATCTCCAGCGCGGCCCGTAGGCGCTCGCCGCTGTCGCATTTGATATTGCCGAACTGCGATTGCGAACAAAGGGCGATTTTGGGCTCCAGACCAAAGCGGCGCACGTGGCGGGCGGCCCCCATCACCGTTTGAGCAATCGCCTCCGGGTCCGGTTCGATGCGCACATGGGTATCTGCAATGAACAACGGTCCGTCTTCCAGGATCATCATCGATAAGGCGCCATGAGGAGAGTATCCGCCGCCACCCAGAACCTGGTTCACATAGTTCAGGTGCCAGCGGTATTCGCCAAAGGTGCCGCAGATAAGGCTATCGGCTTCGCCCCGGTGCACCATGATGGCGCCGATGGCGGTAGTATTGGTGCGCATGATCGCCTTTGCCAGATCGGGGGTTACCCCCTGGCGCTGCATCAGCTTGTGATAGCTGTTCCAGTAATCATAGTAGCGCGGGTCGTTTTCCGGGTTCACCAGTTGAAAGTCGCGACCCGGGCGAACATCCAGGCCCAGTTTCTCGCAGCGCCTCTCGATCACCTCGGGGCGGCCGATCAGGATCGGGGTCTCGGTGGTTTCTTCCAGAATGGCCTGGGCGGCGCGCAGCACTCGTTCGTCTTCGCCCTCGGCAAAGAGAATGCGGCGGGCGGCGGCGCGGGCGGCCTCAAAGACTGGGCGCATCAGCAGGGCGGATTTGAACACACTCTGCTTCAGCTTCTGCTCATAGGCGGCGATGTTTTCGATCGGCCGGGTGGCCACGCCGCTTTCCATCGCGGCCTTGGCCACGGCAGAGGAGACAACTGCCACCAAGCGTGGGTCAAAGGGTTTGGGGATCAGGTAATCGGCGCCAAAGGTCAGGTGTTCCCCTTTATAGGCCGCGGCAGCTTCGGCTGATGTGGTGGCACGGGCCAGTTCGGCAATGCCTTCGACGCAAGCGATCTGCATCTCGTCATTGATCTCGGTTGCCCCAACATCCAGCGCGCCGCGGAAGATAAAGGGGAAGCAGAGGACGTTGTTGACCTGATTGGGGAAGTCGCTGCGCCCGGTGGCGATGATGGCATCCGGTGCCACCTTGCGCGCCGCATCGGGCATGATTTCCGGTGTCGGGTTCGCCAGGGCAAAGATGATCGGCCGCTCGCACATCTTGGCGACCATCTCGGGTTTCAGTACATTGGGGCCAGATAGGCCCAGGAACATGTCTGCGCCCTCGATCACCTCCTCTAGGCTGCGCAGATCGGAAGCTTGGGCAAAGGCGGCCTTTTCCGGGTTCATATCCTCGGCGCGGCCCTCATAGACCAACCCATGAATGTCGCAGAGCCAGATATTCTCGCGCTTCACGCCCAGTTTGACCAGCATGTTGAGGCAGGCAATCCCCGCTGCGCCGCCGCCGGTTGAAACGATCTTGATCTCGTCAAAGCGTTTGCCAGCCACATGCAACGCGTTCTTGGCCGCAGCTCCAACCACAATGGCGGTGCCGTGCTGATCGTCATGGAAGACCGGTATATTCATCCGCTCGCGGCAGAGTTTTTCGACGATGAAGCAGTCGGGTGCCTTGATGTCCTCTAGATTGATGGCGCCAAAGGTGGGCTCCAGCGCGCAGACGATATCGGCCAGTTTCTCCGGATCGGTCTCGTTCACCTCAATGTCGAAACAGTCGATGCCGGCGAAGTTCTTGAACAGGACCGCTTTGCCTTCCATCACCGGTTTGGAGGCCAGCGCGCCGATATTGCCCAGACCCAGAACTGCCGAGCCGTTGGAGACCACGGCGACCAGATTGCCGCGCGAGGTGTAGCGGGCCGCATTACCTGCATCTTCTTTGATCTCAAGGCAGGCCTCGGCCACACCGGGGGAGTAAGCGCGTGCCAGATCGCGGCCGTTGGCCATGGGTTTGGTTGCGCGGATCTCCAGTTTACCCGGCTGCGGGAACTCATGATAGTTGAGTGCGGCTTGGCGCAGGTTCTGTGAATCGGACATCTGGCACTCCATAAAATCGATTGTTTAGTGTTAAACCAGTTTTTTGGGCGGAAATATAGCGCAAACTGACGCAATTGAACCCTGCGGCACAGGCTAGGCTACTTCTTGCGTTTAGCTTGCCGCAGGGTCAGAGTTCCCCGCAAATGAAAAGGGAGTGAAAAATGAGCGATGTAATCGCCGAGTTCCGTCTGCCAACCCAGGAGTTGCGCAAGGATATTCCGTTTTATACCAAAGTTCTGGGCATGCGAATGGATATGATCTACCCGGCGGATGATCCCAGCATTGCGGTCTTTTCCGGCCATGGGCTTCGACTGCGCATCGAAAAGGGCGCCTCCGAGAGTCCGGGTACGATCCGGATCCTCTGCGATGATCCGGAGGGATTTGCCGGCGGCGAGCGGCACCTGACGGCGCCAAATGGAACTAAGATCGAAATCGAAGAGCGCCATCCGCCTATGGTGATGCCTGAAACCGTGCATAGCTTTGTGGTGCGCCGCCTGAAGGATCAAGCGCCCTGGATCATCGGCCGGGCGGGCATGCATTACCGAGATCTGGTGCCGGACCGGCTGGGCGGCTCGATCATTGCCAGCCATATCCGCATCCCCGACGGTGGGCCGGTTCCGGATATGGTGCATTTTCACCGGGTCGGGTTTCAACTGATCTTCTGCATCCATGGCTGGGTCGATGTGGTCTATGAGGACCAGGGCGATAAGATGCGCCTCACTGCAGGCGATTGCTTTATCCAGCCGCCTGAGATCCGCCACCGGGTGCTGGAGGCCAGCGACAATGTGCAGGTGATCGAAATCGGTGTGCCGGCCGAGCATATCACCGAGATCGACCATGATATGGAGCTGCCGACCCCGCATTTCCGGCCGGAGCGCGAATGGCAGGGGCAGCGCTTTGTCTATAACAAGGCCGAAGGTGCTGAATGGCAGAGTTTCCGCCTGCCGGGTTATGACTGCCGCGACACCACCATTGCAGAAAACACCAAAGGCGTCGCCGGGGTGCAGGTGGTGCGGCTCGCCGCTGAGAGTGCTGAGCCGGTCTGGGCCAGCCATGACACCGATATTCATTTCACCTTTGTGATGAATGGCACCGTGACGCTGGAGGGCGAGGGGCGCGATCCCTATCCTTTGGAAGAGGGCGATGCCTTTGTCATCCCGCCCGGCATGAAGACCCGGCTGAGCGGCGCCAGCACGGATCTGGAGTTGCTTGAGGTGAGTCTGCCCGGAGTCTTTGGGACGCAGCTGGGCTGACCTGCTAAGGTGCAGCCAAAACAGCGGGAAAGACCCGACTTTGTGCGTTCAGCGCGCGTTTCTGGTCTTTCCCTCATCCATAAAATGGCTCTATTGTGCAATATTCTGACCAAATGATCAAAAATAAGGAGCCCACCGATGAGCCTGAAGGATGCAGCCCACGCCGTACGTGAAAATGCGCATGCGCCCTATTCGAATTTCAAGGTAGGTGCTGCGCTGCGCACGCCTTCGGGCAATGTCTATGTGGGCTGCAATGTTGAGAATGTGGCCTATCCCGAAGGCACCTGCGCCGAGGCCGGTGCCATTGCCGCCATGGTGGCCGCTGGGGAAACAGAACTGGCAGAGGTCTATGTGGTCGCCGATAGCCCCGATCCGGTGCCGCCCTGTGGTGGCTGTCGTCAGAAGTTGAAGGAATTCGGGACCGGAGAGGTCAAGGTGACCATGGGCACCGTTGAGGGGCTGGAGCGCGAGACCACAATTGGCGACCTGCTGCCCGGCGCCTTTGATGCTGACCACATGGTCCGGAGCTGAGCCAATGGATGCGCGCGCCATCATTGCAGAGTTGCGACGGGGCCAGAGCCCAAGTGATTCTGAAATCTCCTGGTTTGCGCAGGGTCTTGCCAGTGGTGAAGTTAGCGATGCGCAGGCTGGAGCCTTTGCTATGGCGGTCTGCCTGCAAGGCCTTTCGCAGGAGGCGCGACGTGCGCTGACCCTGGCGATGCGCGACAGCGGTGATGTGCTGAACTGGGATCTCGGTGGTCCGGTGCTGGACAAGCACTCCACCGGCGGGGTCGGCGATTGCGTCTCTCTCCTGCTGGCGCCGGCGCTGGCTGAATGCGGCGCCTATGTGCCGATGATCTCGGGGCGCGGGCTGGGCCATACCGGCGGCACCCTGGATAAGCTGGAGGCGATTCCAGGTCTGACCACCCAGGTCAGTGAAGAGCAACTATATGAAATCACACGGGATGTGGGCTGCAGCATTGTAGGTGCTACTGGCAGTATCGCGCCGGCGGATAAACGCCTCTATGCGATCCGCGATGTGACCGCCACGGTGGAAAGCCTCGATCTGATCACCGCCTCGATCCTGTCCAAGAAACTGGCGGCCAGCCCCGAAGCTTTGGTTCTTGACGTCAAGATCGGCACTGGAGCCTTTATGAAGTCGCAAGCGGAGGCCGAGGCATTGGCGCGGTCATTGGTTGAGACGGCCAATGCCGCTGGCTGTAAATGCACTGCCTTGATCACGGATATGAACCAGCCGGTTGCCAGTTCTTTGGGTAATGCATTGGAAATCGCCGAGGTCATGCGGGCGCTGACCAGCGGTAAACCCTCGCAGTTGAGCGAGCTGAGCGCACTCTTGGGAGCAGAGGTGCTCTTTTCCTGCGGCTTGGCCGCCAGCCTAGACGAGGGCGCTGAAAAACTGCGATCCCGCCTCATGGATGGGCGCGCCGCAGAGCGTTTCGGCCGCATGATCGCGGCTCAGGGCGGACCAGCAGATTTTGCCGAAAACTGGCAAGAGTGTCTGCCCGCTGCACCGATCCAACGGCAGGTTTTTGCCCCTGTTGCCGGTTACCTGTCGGCTATAGCGGGTGAGGCCCTTGGCCTCGCAGTTGTACGCCTTGGCGGCGGGCGCATGGTGGAAAACGACCGGATTGACCCCGCGGTCGGGATCTGGGGCCTGCCGAGGCTCGGAACGGCTCTGGAGCGGGGCGCTCCGCTGGCAGTGATCCACGCCGGAACCGAAGCGGCAGCGGATGAGGCAGAACAGGCGCTTTTGAATGCCATTCGCATCAGCGATGAAGCGCCGAAACTGCCGCCACTCATTCATGAAAGGATTGCCTGATGCCCCGTGCCTTTCTTGTTGTGATGGATTCCGTCGGCATCGGCGGCGCGCCGGATGCCAGTGCCTTTTACAACGGTGACCTCCCGGATCTTGGCGCCAATACCCTGGCCCATATCGCGCAGGCCTGTGCCGCGGGCCAGGCGGAGGAGGGGCGTACAGGTCCATTGAACCTGCCCAATCTGGAGACCCTGGGCCTGGGCGCGGCCATGCGTCTGGCATCATCGGTGCCCTTTCCCGGGCTGGATGCTGAACCTGAGGGCCTTTGGGGCTGCGCGGCAGAGGTCAGCCCGGGCAAGGATACCCCCTCCGGCCACTGGGAGCTGGCCGGCCTGCCGGTGCCTTGGGATTGGTGCTTTTTCCCGGATGAAACGCCGAGTTTCCCCGAAGAGCTGAGCGCGCTTGCGGCAGAGCTGGCCGGGACCGAGGGTATCCTGGGCAATTGCCATGCACCTGGCACGGCGATCATTGAACGCCTCGGCGCTGAACACATGCGCAGCGGCATGCCGATCTGCTATACCTCGGCGGATAGTGTCTTTCAGATCGCTGCCCATGAAGAGACATTCGGGCTGGAACGACTGCTGAAGCTTTGCCAAGACTTGGCGCCGTATCTGCATGCCATGAAGGTCGGCCGGGTGATTGCGCGTCCTTTCACGGGTTCCGAGGCTGAGGGTTTTACCCGCACGGTGAACCGCAGGGACTTTGCCATCACGCCCCCGGCGCCGGTTTTGACCAACTGGGTGCAAGAGGCAGGCCACCGGGTACATGCTATTGGCAAGATTGGCGATATCTTCACCATGAGTGGTATCGATACCCTGAAGAAAGGCGCCGATGAGACCCTGATGCAGCACTTGAATGAGGCCTTGGAGACAGCAGAGGAGGGCAGCCTGACCTTTGCCAATTTTGTCGAGTTCGACAGCCTTTACGGCCATAGGCGCGATATCTCTGGCTATGCCCGGGCGCTGGAATGGTTCGATGCCCAAATCGGTGAGGTTCTGGGGAAACTGCGGCCCGGCGACATGCTGCTTCTGACTGCGGATCACGGCAATGACCCCAGCTGGCCGGGCACTGACCACACCCGCGAGCAAGTCCCGGTTCTGGTGGCGGGCTGCGGTACCGGTTCCATTGGGGCGCGGGGCTTTGCGGATGTGGCTGCCAGTGTCGCTGCCCATTTGGGCGTCGCATCACAAGGCCCGGGCAAAAGCTTCTTGCTGGCCACGGGATAACGCGCACCGGGGCCAGGGGCGAAGGGCATAGGGATTTGACCAGAAGATCAAAACTGCCTTGCCTCACCCGCCGCAGCGCTGCAAAAGAGAATAGCAAACAAGCCATCCCGCGTAGAGGTGGCCCAGACAGAGCGGCCTGCAAGAGTGAGCGGCCCAGACCAGGAGAAAGCCCCGATGAGCGAACATCTGACCGTAGTTGATCACCCGCTGGTGCAGCACAAACTGACCCTGATGCGCGACAAGGGCACTTCGACCGCCGGTTTTCGCCGTCTCCTGCGCGAAATCACCCAGTTGCTCGCCTATGAAATCACCCGCGAAATGCCGCTGACCACCACCACCATCGAGACCCCGATGGAGGACATGGAGGCGCCGATCCTGGCGGGCAAGAAGCTGGCGCTGGTGTCAATCCTGCGGGCAGGCAACGGCATGCTGGACGGGGTGCTGGAACTGATCCCCTCGGCGCGTGTGGGCTTTGTCGGTCTCTACCGGGACGAAGAAACCCTGCAGCCGGTGCAGTATTACTTCAAGGCGCCCGAGGGGCTGAAAGACCGCATTGTGATTGCGGTGGACCCGATGCTGGCGACCGGCAACTCTTCGGCGGCGGCGATTGATCTGTTGAAAGAGGCGGGTGCCAATGACATTCGGTTCCTGTGTCTGCTGGCTGCACCTGAGGGGGTGGAGCGTATGAAAGAAGCACATCCGGATGTGCCGATTGTCACCGCCTCGCTTGACCGGGAGTTGAACGACAAAGGCTATATCATGCCCGGACTTGGTGATGCGGGCGACCGCATGTTCGGCACCAAGTAAACCCGGACGTTAAAACACTAAATGCTTGAGGCGATTGGGCAACGTTTTGCCCGATTGCCGCCATATTGTTGCCATAGCTGCCTTTACCTCTTTTGGGTTTTCAGGCATCCTGACGCCACATCTTGTGGGGATGGGCTATGAAAATAACAAGAATTGTTGCCTTCGCTATACTTGCTGCCTCTGGCGGGTTTGTTCTGGGCGAAAGCGATCTACAGGCACAAACACTACGGTCCGCAGGACCTCCGGCGGAGTTCCCGCCTGCTTCCTACAAGGGGAAGCAATACGTCGATAGCCGTGGATGTGTCTATATTCGCGCTGGAATCGACGGCAATGTGAACTGGGTTCCGCGTGTCAGTCGCAGCCGTAAGCAGCTATGTGGATTTCAGCCCACAGCCATAACGGGTGGTGGTGCCCGCGCAGCGCAGCGCGGCCCCGCGCCTGAGCAAATTACCCTGCCTGCGGAGCAACGCCCCGCCCAGCAAAGTGCCGCTGCCGCCGAGGAGGCTGCACCAGCGGCCCGTCGTCCAGCAAGCCAGCCAAAGGCGCAGGCCGCTGCTCCAAAGATCGTAACCACCGCCAAACCGCGCCGCACACCGCAGACAACCAGCGCACGGCCGACCCCGGCGGCAAAACCGCGCCGTGTGGTAAAGGTTGCGCCTGTTCCTGCACAACCTGCGAGGCCAGCCCCTGCCGCCAAACCTGTTGAAGTATTGACTGCCCCTGCTGCAAGCAATGGCGCCTGTCAGGGTGCCTCTGTACTGAGCCAGCGTTACATCAATCGTACCGGGGTGCGTTGTGGCCCGCAGGCCGAGGCTCCGGTTACCTATCGCGATGGTTCGGGCATCGGGCCGCAATCCTCGTTGATTTTGACGCCAAATACCCGGGTTGTTCCGGTGCATGTTTACCAGGAACGTCGGCACAGTCAGGATCTGCAACCACCGGCTGGGTATCGCGCTGCATGGGCTGATGATCGCTTGAACCTGCGACGTGCAGAACGCGACCTTCGCCCTGCAATTCTGTCCAATCAGACACATATCCCCGAAGGCTATACAGCGGCCTTTCAGGCCGACGGGCGGATGAACCCTTTGCGCGGGCGCAGAACCCCCGAGGGGGACTTGCAGATGGCCCAAATCTGGGCTGATGGAACGCCCCGCACCCTGGTGGAACTACCTTTGGATAGGCAGGTGGTCAGGGGTGATGGTGGCCGCCACAAGGAGTATAACGGCACCCGTATTGTGCACCCTCTACATGTGCAGATTACCTTCCGCTCAGAACCGGGGGCGGAGGTTCCTGCTGCAGCAGCCCCACGTCGCTATATTCGTGCCGCCACAGTGGCAGATCCCGGCAAAGCACAGCAGCTTGCTGACCGTCTTGCTGCCAGCGGTATGCCTGCGCGCCTTGGCACCGTTTCGCGTGGTGGAAAGCCCTACAAGGTGGTTCTGTCCGGACCTTACCAGAGCCTTGCAGAGGCAGAAAAAGCCCTCTCAAAGGTGCGCGCGGCCGGGTTTACCAAGGCAAGGATCAGCCGCTAAGCCTCTCGCTTTGGTTTTGACGCGCTGTGACTATTGCCACAGTGATTGGATAGAGGATTACCAGTCCTCTCAAAAGCCAGGGCAGGCCCTGGCTTTTTTGTTTGCGCAGTTTGGGGCATCGCTTGAGCAGCTTAGCGGCTCTTGATCGGTTTGGAATGGCTTTCTAACCGAGGCAGTAGCTCATTGCCCTAGCGAGCATTAGCTGCAGATATTTTGCAATTGCACCCAATCACGGTCGTTCAAAACCGGTTCCAACACTCGTCCAGCCATAGGATCCGCCTCGATCAATCCGAGGGTGGTTTCGCCGGTCAGATCGATTGCATAGCCATAGGGCCGGGAAGGGATCGCCGCCTGGGCAAAGGCTGCGAGAAGGGCTTCATCGCTGACTGCGGGACGCGGATGGGCGAGCACCCTTTCTGAATAACTGTCCAAGGTTTCCCGGTTGAGCTCCCCTGTAGTGAGCAAGCGAAAGGAGGCCAGGGGACCGCCGGACGACAGCAACTCTGCCAGGGGTGGGTTCTGCTCGGCGCGCACTTTTTCGGCCAGAATGGCACCTGCAGCGACGGCTGGGTCCTCAAAATCTTCAACCAAGCTCCGGTTCAGCAAAACGATGCCGCCTGGCAAGTGCAGGCTGGTTGCAACGCCCGAGGGCATGATGGCAACCTGACGCACATCGGTGCGTTCTGCGAGCTTGGCTAGAATGGGGGAAGCCTCTGGCGTTGCGCAGACCTGGCCAGAGACACGTTCAATCCGGCCCAGGAGGGCCTGGCCGATCGCCTTGACCTTGATCTCTGGTACCACCCGCACCGCATGGGACTGCAAGAGGGGGGGGAGCCCCCAGATCAACGCAGCAAGCAATACCACCGTGCCAGCCATCGCAGAGTAAAGCCGCAGCCGTCCCGGATGTGGGCGGGCACGTTCTATCGCACCCTGTACCTTGTCAATCGCCTCGAGCATGGTCTCCTCACCCTCGGGGATCTCCAGCGTTTCGCCGGTGTCACCATCCGGGTGAAACAGAGCAGGAAGCTGACCGGGATTGGCTCGTTCCACCGCAGCCAAAGACCAATGGGCCAGCGGGATGTCATTCATATCGGTGATGGTCAAAGTGGCATCGCCAATCGAGACGATGACATCCCGCCGCTGTGATTGCGGATCCGCCCTCCAGAGACCGGCGGCCTCCAGTCGTTCGAATTCCTTGAGTGCAGTCATTCAGCTCGCCTGCTCTGATTTGTTGCTTTCCCAAAAAGATAGCATGCGAAGGAAGAGGGCGGCAAATGGCTTTGTTGCCAAAAATGCCGCCCCGATCCGCGTTTGGACGCTGTTCAGAGCGCTTTTGCTATGCCGCGCAGTTCAAACTTCTGGATTTTGCCGGTCGAGGTCTTTGGCAATTCTTGGAAAATCACCTGTTTGGGGGCTTTGAAACCGGCCAGTGTTTCGCGGGAAAAGGCGATCAATTCAGCTTCCTCCAGGGTCTTGCCCGCTTTCAACTCAACAAAAGCGCAAGGAACCTCGCCCCATTTCTCGTCGGGTTTGGCAACCACGGCAGCGAGGTTCACAGCAGGATGCCCCATCAGTACGCCCTCGACTTCAACCGAAGAGATATTCTCACCACCAGAGATGATGATGTCCTTGGCGCGGTCCGCGATCTGAATATAGCCATCTGCATGTTGCACTGCGAGGTCGCCGGAGTTGAAATACCCGCCCTTGAAGGCCTCTGCGGTGGCTTCGGGGTTCTTCAGGTAGCCCTTCATCACCGTATTGCCGCGCAGGGCGATTTCACCCTGGCTTTGGCCATCCATCGGCAGGATCTCATGATCGCTGCCGCGCACCACGACGGGCTCCATCATCGGCATGGCGACGCCCTGGCGCGCCTTTTTGGCAGCGATCCCAGCCTGGTCCAGATCGGCCCAGTCCTGAGCTTTCCAATAACATTCAGTCACATGGCCAAAGGTCTCTGTCAGTCCGTAGACATGGGTGATGTTAAACCCGAGATCCTCAATCTTGGCGAGGGTTGCCGGAGCAGGGGGGGCGCCTGCGGTGAAAACCTCAACCTGATGATCGAAGGTTCGGCGTTCCTCATCCAGGGCATTGACGATCATGTTGAGGACAATGGGCGCGCCGCCGAAATGGGTGACGCCTTCATAGTGAATGGCGTTATAGACATTCTGCGCGGAGACATCGCGACAGCAGACCAGGGTGCCGCCCAGCAGCGGCATCATCCAGGTGTGGTTCCAGCCATTGCAGTGAAACAGGGGCACGATGGTCAGGTAGACCGGGTGTTGTACCATGCGCCAGGAGACAACGGTGCCCATGGTCATCAGATAGGCGCCCCGGTGATGATAGACCACGCCCTTTGGCCGCCCAGTGGTGCCGGAGGTATAGTTCAGCGCCAGGCTCTCCCACTCGTCTTGGGGTAGAATCCAGTCAAACTCCGGATCTCCTTCAGCCAGGAGGTCCACATAGGTTTTGTGCCTGCCTGTGGCGTGCCAGCCTGCCGGGTCGTCGGCCACTTCGATTAGGATCGGTGCCGGGCCTTCCATCTCTTCGATGGCGGCTTCAGCCAACTCAAGAAACTGCGGGTCCACCAGAGCGACCTTTGCCTCACCATGATCAAAGATATAAGCCACGGTGCTGACATCCAGCCGGGTGTTGATGGTGTTGAGCACCGCGCCACAGGCGGGGACCCCAAAATGTGCCTCTGCCTGCGCGGGCAGGTTTGGGATCAGGGTGGCGACAACATCGCCAGACTTCACCCCAAGTTGGGCAAGCCCTGAGGCCAGGCGGCTGCAGCGCGCGTGATACTCGGCATAGTTGATGCGTTGCTTGCCATAGATCACAGCCGGATGATCCGGAAAGACCTGAGCCGCGCGCTGAAGATGCGCAAGCGGTGTTAGCGGCACATAATTGGCCGCACATTTGTCCAGACCGGTTTCATCCGTCATCCATCCCATTCCATTCCTCCCCTGAATCACTATGGGTGTCGTTTTGAGAACAGATATTGCGGAAAGTTGCTGGCAAAGGGAAGAGTATGAAACAAATCGCTTCCATTCCCACAAGTACTGGCAACCAGACGGCAGCTGCGCATTCCATGCTCGCTGCCATGGCCATCATTGGTGTGACCGACAATGCGGTCCCTCTAATGGCTGAACATATCGGTCTGGGGCAGTTCTACATCCTGCGCACCCTTGTGGCCTTACCGGTCCTTTGGGTCATGTCGCAAATGGGGTTTGGCGGGTTGTTGCCGCGACGTTTCTGGGCCGTCACCTTGCGGGCCATGCTGGTTGCAACCTCGATGGTCTTTTATTTCGCTGCGGTTGCCCTGATGCCGATTGCTCAGGCGCTGGCTGGGCTTTTTACCTCACCGATCATCATTGTTGTGGTCTCTGTTGTTTTCATGAAGCTGCGGATCGGAGCGGTACGCATAGCCGCTGTCCTGGGAGGCTTCATCGGCGTGATGTTTGTTCTCCAGTTGGATCTGGCCGCCTTTGACTGGTTGATCTTTCTCCCGGTGGCAGGGGGCTTTTTCTATGCGCTTGGCTCGATCGTGACGGGAACCATGTGCAAGGATGAAAGCACAGTCTCCATGCTGTTCATCTATTTGCTGGCCCAGGGGCTTATTGGCGGGGTATTTCTGCTTGCCTTGCAGGTCTGGCCACTGCCCGTAGCGGAGGGTGCTGAGGGCTTTGTGACCCGCGGTTGGGCCTGGGATGTTCTGGGCATTTCGCACCTAATCCTGCTGCAGGGGGCTGCTGCGGTTGGTGGCGTTTTCCTGATTACCCGGGCCTATCAGCTGGGCGAGGCTTCTTTTGTGGCCGTTTTTGAATATTCGGTTTTGCTGGTCGGGCCGGCAATCGCCTGGTTTGCCTATGGCCAAACACTGGATCTGTGGCAGATGATGGGGATTGGGTTGATCGTCCTAGCGGGATCGACCCTGGCGCTGCGCTCTTCGTAGTTGCAAGGACGCCCTGCGCTTGCGCGCGCGTTTGCCGTTTGCTTGTTTCCTTTGCAAAACACAGGGCTTAGGGTGGCGGCATGATCCTGTCGCGCGGCCGAAACTACCTGTTCATTCACATTCCCAAAACCGGGGGAACCGCGCTGGCCTTGGCGCTGGAAGCGCGGGCGAAAGCCGATGACATCATGCTGGGCGATACCCCCAAAGCCAAGAAACGCAGGCGGCGGCTGGAAGGTGTCAAAACCGCGGGTCGCTTGTGGAAACACTCTACTTTGTCGGACATTGCAGGATTGATCCCCGAAGAGGAACTGCGCGGGTTATTTACCTTTACTCTGGTGCGCAATCCCTGGGATCGGGCGGTGAGCTACTACAGTTGGCTCAAGGATCAGAAGTTCGATCACCCGGCTGTGGCCCTCTCAAAGGCGCTGAGCTTTCGGGAGTTCCTGCTAACGCCGGAAGTTCTGGCAAGTTTTCGGCAGGGACTGGCCCCGAATTACCTGCGGCATGCGGATGGAAGTGAGCAATGTCAGGCCTTTATCCGTATCGAGCAGTTTCAGAGCGATGCCAGCCTCCTCTTTGAACACCTCGGCTTTGAGCTGGTGCTGCCACGGATCAACAGCTCAAAGCGGTTGGCGGATTGGCGGCCCTATTATGACGCGGAAACCAAATCCGCTTTGGCCGCTGCCTGTCATGAAGAAATTGTCAGATTTGAATATTCTTTTAACGATTTCGCCTTATCCCTTGGTTAACAACAGTCGCTAGCCCAGCACACGAGGCGCTGCCTCCAGCAGCTAAGCCACTGTAGAGGAAGAAAACTCTGACAACAGATGATGTTGTCGAACAAGGGTTGAACAAGGGACAGAGGTTGAGATGATGTTTGATTGGTTTCAAAAACGCGGTTCCGGGGCCTTTGATCTGACAATGGCACCGCTTCCAGTTGCTGAAGGCGGCTTTCTTAGCGGAACTCATGTTGCCTCTAACTTGGGGTGGCGACCAATCGAAGCGCTCTGCGAGGGCGATATGATGCTCACCTTTGATCATGGGATGCAGCCTATGATTGAGTTGCAGCGAGAGACACTTCACGTCGAGGAAGGGGTTCTGGACCCTCTGCGTTGCCCATTGCACATCCCGCGTGATGCGCTGAACAACCGGGTGCCAATGTGGCTGATGCCGGATCAGGGTGTGTTGTTGGAAAGTGATCTGATCGAGGATCCGCAGGGTGACCCCTTTGCAGTGGTACCTGCCTGCACCCTGGAAGGTTATCGCGGTATCAGCCGTATGCATACCGGAGAAAAGCTGGAACTGATCCGCCCGCGCTTTGCCCGCGATGAGGTTGTCTATCTGGAGGCTGGTCTCCTGGCCTTTTGTAGCGCGCCGGGCGATCTGCTGAATATGGGCGCACCGGTTAAGGATGTGGCCTATAAGGTGCTCCCTGTTGGGGCAGCACGCGAATTGGTTCAGGCGATGACCGCATCCGAGAACGTAATGCTGCAAAACGCAGCGGCCTCGATACCACCGGGAACCTACCCGGTCTAAGAAATTTCGTACCTGGCGGCACAGCCGGGACCTGTCGAGCCAAAACCCCATCCCAAATCATGCGGATGGGGTTTTGTATTGCCCCGTCAGCGCAAAATGATCCGCGATGGTTCGGGCGTTCTGCTTTGGCCCTGCCCAGTCCGTCCGCAGGCAAAGGCAATTCGAGCGGGGAACCGGTGCAAAGTTGTTTTGCTGCAGATAGCTCTTCAGCTTTTGCGGCGAGGTAATCTTGCCGCGCGCGGCCCGCGAGGGCTCGCCGACCCGGGTCATCAGTTCCTCTTCGCTGCAGGACAGGAAAACTGGCAGAACCTGGCCGCCAGAAGCGGAAACAATCGATTCAAAAGCTTCAAGCAGTGGCTCATCCAATGGATGTGAATAGGCCGAAGTGGTGATCATAACCGGCAGCGCTGTCCGGGAGGCATTTCTGACGGCGGCAATGCGAACATCCTGCACCAGTTCCCAGAACCCGGGCGCTCCAAAATCAAACAGGCTTTTAGCGAGGTCGATCGAAATGTGGTTGTCAAAGAGCCTGCCGCCCGTCAGAGCTGCTAACTCCTGGGCAATCGTGAATTTCCCGGTCGCAGGTGCGCCATGAATAAATACGAGTTTCATGGGTTTAAGCTAGCGGTTGATGAACCTTCTGAAAACAACTTTTGCGAGAGCTCTGGCATTCTGGAGAAACACAAAACGCCCGGCTTTGAGGCCGGGCGCTGGTTTCTTTCAGAGGGTTTCTACTGCTTTTGTTCGGTCAGGCAGCCGCAGCGGCATCTGGGTTGAAACGGGTGTAGAAGCTCTGACCCTTTTCCGCCATTTCCCGCAACAGGGGCGGGCAGGCGAAGCGCTCGCCATAGGCCTCTGCCAGCTGGTCGCAGCGCTCCGCCGCATAGGGCGTGCCGATGATGTCGAGCCAACTCAGTGGACCGCCGGACCAGGGGGCAAAGCCCCAGGCGAGGATGGCGCCTACATCGCCTTCGCGGATGTCTTCCAGTACGCCTTCTTCCAGCGCGCGTACCGCTTCCAGGACCTGGGCGAACATCAGACGTTCCTGCACCTCGATGAGGTCGGGCTGGTCCTCGGCCAGGGGGTATTTCTCCTGCATGCCTTTCCAGTAGCCGGTGCGCTTGCCCTTTTCGTCATAGTCAAAGAAGCCGGCATTGGCCTTGCGGCCCAGACGGCCCAGATCTTCCATCCAGAAGATCATGTCGTCAGCAGGGCTCTCGGGGTATTCATTGCCCATGGCCGCCTTGGTGGCGCGGGCGATCTTGGCACCCAGATCAATCGAGGTCTCGTCGGTCAGCTGAATCGGACCAACCGGGAAGCCCAGCTGCCGCGCGGCATTGTCGATCAGCACCGGCGAGACGCCCTCGGTGATCATCCGCGCGCCTTCATTCACGTAAGGAATGATGCAGCGGTTGCAGTAGAAGAAGCGCGCGTCGTTCACGACGATTGGGGTTTTGCGGATCTGGCGCACATAGTCGAGCGCCTTGGCCACCGCGCGGGGACCGGTTTCCTTGCCCTTGATGATCTCCACCAGCAGCATCTTCTCAACCGGGGAGAAGAAGTGGATGCCGATGAACTGCTCAGGACGCACCGATGCCTCTGCCAGGCCGGTGATCGGCAGCGTTGAGGTGTTGGAGGCAAAGATGCAGTCTTCGGGGATGATCGCCTCAACCTTCTTGGTCATCTCAGCCTTGACGCCGGGATCCTCAAAGACCGCCTCGATGATCAGGTCACAGCCTTTCAGCGCATCCAGATCCGGGGTGGCGGTGATGCGCGCCAGCAGGGCCTCTTTCTTCTCAGGCGTGGCTTTGCCGCGCTTGATGCCCTTGTCCATATAGGCGGCAGAATAGGATTTGCCCTTGTCGGCGGCGTCCTGATCGCGGTCGATCAGCACCACCTCCATGCCCGCCTGGGCCGAGACCAGCGCGATACCGGCCCCCATCATGCCTGCGCCCAGTACGCCGAGTTTCTTTACCCGCTGATCGGGGATGTCCTTGGGACGCACGGCGCCTTTCTCCAGCGCTTCCTTGTTGAGGAAGAGCGAGCGGATCATCGCACCGGAGGAGGGGTTCATCAGCACAGAGGTGAACCAGCGTGCCTCGATCTTGAGGGCCGTGTCGAAATCGACCAATGCGCCTTCGTAGACAGCGGAGAGCAGCGCCTTGGCCGCCGGGAAGGCGCCCTGGGTCTTGCCGTTGATCATGGCAGAGGCGCCGACGAAGTTCATGAAGCCGGCAGGATGGTAGGGTGCGCCGCCGGGCATCTTGTAGCCCTTGGCATCCCAGGGTTTCACCAGATCGGCGTCTTTGGCAGTCAGCACCCATGCCTTGGCTGCCGCGACGGGATCGGCTGCGATCTCATCGACATAGCCCGCGCCTTTGGCCTTTTTCACATCCAGCATCTTGCCTTCCAGCAAGAGCGGCGCTGCCGCGATGGCGCCGACTTTGCGCACCATGCGGGTAGTGCCGCCGGCGCCTGGGAAGATGCCTACCATAATTTCCGGCAGGCCATACTTGGCCTTTGGGTTCTCGGCGGCAAAAATGCGGTGGGTCGAGAGCGGCAGCTCCATGCCGATACCGGCTGCGGTGCCGGGCAGGGCGGTAGCAATCGGTTTGCCGCCCTTCTTGCTCTTGGGATCCATGCCCGCGAGTTCGATCTTGCGCAGCAGGGCATGCATTTTCATGGTGCCTTCAAAGAGGCCTTTGGCCGGGTCGTCACCAGCCTGCTCCTTCATCACCGCCAAGAGGTTCAGATCCATGCCGCCAGCAAAGGACCCCTCCTTGCCCGAGGTGATTACAATGCCTTTGATTTCCTCATCGGCCAGGGCCTCGTCGATGCAGGTATCCAGCTGCGAGAGCCCGTCAAAGGACATCACATTCATGGTTTTGCCGGGCACATCCCATGTGATGATGCCAACACCATCTGCGTCTTTGGAAAGCGTGAACTCAGTCATCAGTCGTCTCCGATCTGGTCAGCCGTCAGCGGGCTGCCGTCTTTGCGGGTGAAGGAGAAGCCATCGGCATCATCCGTCACCATCATGTCTAGGTCGCTGTAATAAGCGGTCTCTGTTTCGGTGCGGGTGCCCACCACCAGAAAGGTGGCCGGCGCCTCTGTGTTGTTTTTCAGATGATGGCCATTGGCATCGCCAGCGGGAAAGCTGGCGCAGTCGCCGGGCTGCATCTCATGCGCGCCGTCATCATCAATCAAGGTACAGCTGCCACTGACCACAATCAGGAACTCGTCCTGTTCCATATGGTAATGACGCAGCGAGGACAGGCCCCCGGGCTCCAGCCGCACCAGGTTGACGCCGTATTGGGTTAAGCCGCCTGCATCACCGAGACGCTGGCTAGAACGGCCTGCGACCGCCTCTGCCAGCTTTCCGGGATAGGCGGAACCGCCGCGCCAAGGGATTTCTGTCAGGTCAAGTTTCGGCATCAGTTCTCACCTCCAAGAGGAGCAGAAAACAGTTCTTCCTTTGCATTTCACTCTTCCTTTTGTTCATGTGCGCAGGCTTTGGCTTCCTCGGGGAACCCGGCGGCAAGTTTCCCGCGAATCTCGGTCAGGATTTGTCCTAAAAGGTTTTGTCCAGGCCAAAGATCTTTGGGTGTTTCCCTTGCGGCATCAGCATCCAAACCGATGCCCCAAATCACATCCATAGGGCTGGCTTCGGCCAGTGCCTTGGGGTGGGTTTGGAACAGCTTGCGCCTTAGCCCTTTGTTCTGTCCAAATTTGGAGAGGCTGATTTCTGTGACGATCCGGGTCTTGTTTTGGTCCCAGACCGTTTCATTAAAACCTGCCACTCTACGGCCCAAGGCTTTCTGTCGCCCTGGCTCGGATTCCGCCAAAATCAGTCCTGCAATTTTGTGATCCCCAAACAGTTTTGCTTTTTCAAACATCATGGCCTGTTCAGCGGTCTCAAAGCACTGACCCGCGTGTTCGAATGAACTGCGGTGCCATTGGCTGAAAGGCCCTGACCAGAAAAAGTGATATTGTCTGGAGTTGTCCGTCATTTTTCTCAGACACGCTCGATGATAGTGGCGGCACCCATGCCGGAGGCAATACAAAGCGTGGCCAGGCCAACCTCTTTGTCCTGGCGCTCCAGCTCATCCAACAGAGTGCCGATGATGATCGCTCCGGTGGCGCCCAGCGGGTGGCCCATGGCGATGGATCCGCCGTTCACATTGACCAGGGCCGGGTCGACATCAAAGGCCTGCTGGAAGCGCAAAACGACCGAGGCAAAGGCCTCATTCACCTCAAACAGATCAATGTCGCTGATCTTCATGCCATTGTCCGCCAGGATTTTTTCGGTCACCGGGACCGGACCGGTCAGCATGATGGTGGGGTCGGTGCCAATCTTGGCGGTGGATTTGATCCGGGCGCGGGGCTTCAGACCATATTGCTCGCCAAATTCTTTGTTGCCGATCAGAACGGCAGCAGCGCCATCAACAATCCCCGAGGAGTTGCCCGCATGGTGGATGTGATTGATGCGCTCCAGATGCGGATACTTCAGCATCGCTACCTTATCAAAGCCTGGCATCTGCTCTCCCATCATCTGGAAGGAGGCATTGAGCCCGCCCAGAGACTGCATATCGGTGCCGGGGCGCATGTACTCGTCATGGTCCAGGATCGCGATGCCGTTCTGGTCACGCACGGTGATCACGGATTTCTCAAAGCGCTTTGCATCCCAGGCCGCCTTGGCCCGGCGCTGGCTTTCCACTGCCAGGGCGTCGGCCTGCTCGCGGCTAAAGCCATATTCCGTCGCGATAATATCGGCTGAGATGCCCTGGGGCACAAAATAGGTCTCCATTGCCAGGCTGGGATCCACCGCGATGGCGGCCCCGTCAGAGCCCATGGCTACGCGGCCCATCATCTCAACCCCGCCGGCGATATAAGCCTGACCGGCGCCTCCTTTCACTTGGTTGGCGGCCAGGTTCACCGCCTCCATGCCCGAGGCGCAGAAGCGGTTGATAGCAAGGCCCGGGATCCTCTCGTCAAGGTCGGAGGCCAACACAGCAGAACGTGCGAGGCAGCCGCCCTGTTCCATCACCTGGGTGACATTGCCCCAGATCACGTCCTCGACGGCGTGGCCTTCCAGATTGTTGCGCTCTTTCATCGCATTAAGCGTCAGCGCAGAGAGGCGCACGGAGGTCACTTCGTGCAGGGAGCCGTCCTTGCGGCCCTTTCCCCGCGGGGTGCGGATGGCATCGTAGATATAAGCTTCGGTCATGAGTTTCTCCTCAAGCGCGGTCCGACGGGTTGCCGGGCATCAGATCATAGGGGTGTTTCCAGCCGGGCAGAGCGCTGATGCGCGAAAGCCAGGCGTCGATATTGGGATAGTCCTTGCGGTCAAAGCCAAAGGGTTCTTCGTAAAACAGGTAGCCGCAGCAGGTGAGATCAGCATTGGTGAGTTCATTGCCGACAATCCATTCGCGCCCCTGCAGGTGGCTTTCCAATGTGGCAAAGGCAGCTTTGAGGCGCCCCTGCATAAAGCCAATAACCTCTGCCGGGCGTTTCTCTTCGGGCAGGAAATTCATAAGGAAA
Organism: Roseobacter sp. SK209-2-6; assembly: GCF_000169455.1. Classification (GTDB taxonomy): domain Bacteria; phylum Pseudomonadota; class Alphaproteobacteria; order Rhodobacterales; family Rhodobacteraceae; genus Pseudophaeobacter. Next base: position 90,689 of record NZ_AAYC01000014.1, read on the forward strand.
CGGGTCATGCCGATCTGGGACGAGAACTTGTGGTTGTCCCACAGAATCCAGCGTAGGACCTCGTATATGTCTTCTGAGGCACCGCCGAACTTACCGGTCTTGTCAGTGATATATTGCTGGATCACCCCGGATTGCGAGAGCCGTATGTCCCCGTCAATCAGGACCGGAGCTTCGGCCATTACATTCATATCCCTATAGTCGGCGCCACGGTGCTGCCCGGCAAAGAAGTCGACATAGACGGGGTCCCAGTCTAGACCAGAAAGTTCCAGCGCCAGCGCCGCTTTATAGCTGTGGCCGCTTTCACCAAAGCAATGCAGTTTGAGTGTCATTCTGGCCTCCGTTGAGCTCTGAAAACAGCGGGGGTTTCACACCCCCCGCCACCCCCGTGAGGTATTTTTCGCAAAATGAAGAGGAATTCACCCTCTCCCTCTGATTGTGTGTTAAACTGACACCGCGGTACAGGCTGAGGAGCCGATGACCGTGCAAAGTGAAGCCGTCCCTGTCCGTTTGGTGCAAACCTGCAGACAGGGGCGCATCTGTTTCATTTTGCTCCAAATACCTCCGCCGGAGGCATCCGCCCGATACTGCAGGGGAAGACGCTGCTCGTGTCACAGGGACCTCCCGATCAGCTCTTTCATGATCTCGTTGGTGCCACCATAGATGCGCTGAACCCTGGCATCTGCCCACATTTCAGCCACAGCATATTCCTGCATGAAGCCATAACCGCCGTGCAACTGTACGCACTCATCCAGGACTTCGCCTTGGGTATCCGTTGTCCAATATTTGGCCATGGCGGCCTTTTCCACTGTCAGCTCTCCCCGAAGGTGTTCCGCCATGCATTCATCCAGGAAAGTGCGGGCAACTCTGGTCTTAGTCAGGCATTCTACCAATTTGAAACGGGTGTTCTGGAACTGGGTTAGCGGACCGCCAAAGGCTTCACGCTCTTTGCAATAAGCGATGGTGCGCTCTACCGCGCCCTCCATGGCGCCAACGGCACCACAGGCGATGATCAACCGCTCCTGAGGTAGCTGTTGCATCATCTGGTAAAAACCCTTGCCCTCTTCCTGGCCGAGGATGTTTTCCGGTGGAACCTCGACATTGTCAAAAAAGAGCTCTGAGGTATCCGCCGCATGCAGCCCAACCTTTTCCAGATTGCGGCCGCGCGAAAACCCTTCAGCGCCATCAGTTTCCACCGCAACCAGCGAGACACCCTTGGAGCCCTGGCTGGGATCGGTTTTGGCGGCGACCAGGATAAGATTTGCGTGCTGACCATTGGTGATAAAGGTCTTTTGGCCAGAGAGGCGATAGGCATTGCCCTCTCGCAGGGCCTTGGTCTTGATCCGTTGCACATCCGACCCGGTGGACGGCTCTGTCATGGCCAGGGCACCGACCAACTCTCCCGAGATCATTTTTGGAAGCCAGCGTTTTTTCTGCTCTTCCGTGCCGTATTCCAGAATGTAATGGGCGACGATACCAGAATGAATGCCATGGCCCCAGCTGGCAAGGTTGGCGCGGCTACCCTCGATCAGGATTGCAGCCTCATGACCGAAGTCGCCACCGACACCGCCGTATTCTTCCGGGATGGAGGGGCAAAGCAAGCCCAGCTCACCGGCTTGCTGCCAGGTCTCGCGGTCCATCATGCCCTGTTTGCGCCAGGTCTCGTATTTGGGCATCCATTCATTGGTGATGAACTGGGCGGTCATATCGGCCAGCATCTGATGCTCTTCGGTCATCCAGGCGGAACGGGTCTCGCTACTCATCTTTCTCCCATCGACCCCAGAATATTTTCTGTTGCGGGGCCTTTATTTTTTTCGGCTCTCCAGCTCGCTGTTGAACAGACGTAGCCGATGGCCGAGGTTTTCCTGGTCGGTGACGCTATCGAAGTTTTCAAACAGAAACGATAGCGCCTCTCCTTCGTCTAGCCCGGCCTCATGGGCAAAGCGTTTGAGCCTGCGATAGCCATCCTCCGTCATGGCAACGGGGAAACGGCGGGTAAGGCGAAAGCGCTTTGGCATGGGTGCTCCTGAACGTCAGTGTCAGGCCACCGGACCGGAGCAGGCACCCCCTGATTGGGCAGGGGAGGCCAAGTGGTTTTCCTAATGGATCAGAAGCTTGCCGCATCCAGTGCCATGACTGTATCCGCACCGGTTTCGATCCGGGCCAGATGCAGCTTGGTGGCGGGCAGCCTTCTGGCCATATAGTACCGGCCGGTGGCGATTTTTGTCTCATAGAACGCCGCGTCAGAGGCCCCAGCGTCAAGCGCCTCTTTTGCGGCTTTGCCCATCTTGGCCCACATCAGACCCAGGCAGACATGACCAAAGAGATGCATGAAATCATAAGAACCCGAAAGCGCATTATTGGGGTTTTTCATGCCATTTTGCATGAAATACATGCCAGCGGCCTGCAGATCCTTGGACGCGGCCTTCAGAGGCGCGATGAAATCACGGGCATAATCCTCCGAGAGTTCTGCATTGTCCTTGCAGAAGTTCTTGATCAGATCAAAGAAGGCCATCACGTGCTTGCCACCATCAGCGCCTAGCTTGCGTCCAACCAAATCCAGCGCCTGCACCCCATTGGCACCCTCGTAGATTTGCGCAATGCGGGCATCACGGGTGTATTGGCTCATCCCGTGTTCTTCGATGTAGCCATGGCCGCCAAAGACCTGTTGTGCCTTCACCGTCATGTCGTAGCCCTCATCCGAGAGGAAGCCTTTGATCACAGGTGTAAGCAAGGAGATCAGACCGTCGGCATCTTTGCTCTCATCGCGGTGTGCCTGATCAATCATGGTTGAGCCCCAGAGAAGGAAGGCGCGGCCCCCTTCGGCAAAGCTTTTTTGGTCCATCAGGCTGCGTCGGATGTCGGGGTGCACGATCAGCGGATCTGCCGGGCCTTCGGGGTTTTTGGCACCGGTGACATCGCGGCCCTGCAGGCGGTCCTTGGCGTATTCAACCGCGTTCTGATAGGCCGCTTCAGCCTGGGAAACCCCCTGCATGCCAACGCCTAGGCGGGCTTCGTTCATCATGGTGAACATGGCTCGCATGCCCTTGTGCTCGCTGCCGAGGAGGTAGCCGGTTGCCTCATCGTAGTTCATCACACAGGTGGAATTGCCGTGGATGCCCATCTTTTTCTCGATGTTGCCGACGGCTACACCGTTGCGTTCACCCGGGGTGCCATCCGCCTTTAGCTTGAACTTGGGCACGATGAAGAGGGAAACGCCTTTGATGCCCTCGGGGCCACCTGGGATTTTGGCCAGAACCAGATGGATTACATTGTCGGACATGTCGTGATCACCGGCAGAGATAAAGATTTTCTGACCGGAAATCTTGAAGCTGCCGTCATCCTGTGGCTCTGCCTTGGTGCGCATCAGGCCCAGATCGGTGCCGCAATGGGGCTCCGTCAGGTTCATGGTGCCAGTCCACTCACAAGAGATCATCTTGGGCAGATAGGAATCTTTCTGTTCATCGGTGCCATGGGCGAGGATGGCAGCAGCTGCGCCATGGGTAAGACCCTGATACATCACAAAGGCCTGGTTGGCGGCAGAGAAATACTCTCCCACAGCGGTGCCCATGACATAGGGCATATTCTGGCCGCCGTATTGCTCGGGCATGTCCAGCCCGGTCCAGCCGCCTTCTTTGACCTGGTCAAAGGCTTCTTTGAAGCCTGTGGGCGTATAGACCACACCGTTTTCCAGGCGGCAGCCCTCCTGATCGCCTACCACGTTCAGGGGATGCAGAACCTCACCGGCGATCTTGCCTGCCTCTTCCAGGATGGCACCCGTGAATTCGCGGTCGAGCTCGCTATAGCCCGGGGTGGCGGCTTCAGAGACTTTCAAAACATCATGCAGAATGAATTGTGTGTCTTTGGTCGGGGCGGAAAAGACTGGCATCGCGGTCCTCGTATCGGTTGAAATCTATGTTTGGTTAGGTTCAGGAAGGGATCGAAAGCGGTCAGGCCCTATTCGGCGGCTTCCTGGCTTGTCTTCATCGAGGCGATGACTTTTTCACCCCATCTCAGTTGTTCTTTCAGCTCGCAGATGGCCTCTTCCAGCTCATCGCGTTGACGCTCCATGTCCGCCAGACGTTCCTGGGCGATCTCATAGGTGCGAGACAATTGGGTCACCTGCTGATCCCCAATATGGTACAAGTCGAGCAACTGACGGATCTCTTCTAGGCTGAAGCCAAATCGCTTACCGCGCAGGATCAGTTTCAGGCGTGCTGCGTCCCGCTTGGTAAAGAGGCGTTTTTGCCCTTCGCGGATCGGGAAAAGAAGTTCTTTGGCTTCGTAAAAACGCAGGGTGCGCGGGGTCACCCCATAGGCATCGCACATTTCACGAATGGACCGGGTTTTTTCCAGTGTTTCGTCGTTTGTCTCACAGGTCGTCATCATCTTCGTCACTCTCATCATCGTCATTGGGGCGCTATAGGCCTGCAATCTGCAACAGTCTGACCCCAAGCTGAGTAGTCTGGGGTCAGTTTACAACATCATGTTGACGTTTACGTAAGTTCGACGCTGCGTCACTTCTTCCGGTGACGTAACTGCCGCGAATTTTGACGCAGCGTCTCCGTGGTCTTTGCGCTGAGATTTGCTGGAGGAAAGGAGGAATGGACCGTGTTTTAGTGAATTGCTTCGCCCGACAGCAGAGGAAGTTTCCGCGTCGACTGGCACAAAAAAACCGCCTGGCGAAAGGCCAGGCGGTACACCGCGTTCTGCAATCCGGGGTTGCTCTTACTTTAACAAATCCAAGGTGGTCTTGCGCAGGGCACTGAGCTCATCCATGGCCTCATCCAGCTGTTCGCGCTGCTTTTGCAGCTCTACCATCTGGCGATCGGCCATTTCGATAAAGGCCTGCATCTGCGCCTGATTGCCTTCATTTTCATAGATCAAGAGCCATTGCCGGATTTCTTCCAGCTGGAAACCGAATCTGCGACCCCGCAGAATCAGTTCCATTCGGGCGCGTTCACGCGCGCCGTAAAAGCGCGATCTGCCTTCCCGGTCAGGTTGTAGCAGCTCGATATACTCATAGTAACGCAAGGTTCGTGGGGTTACATCGAACTCCGCACACATTTCCTTGAATGACAATCTAGCTTCGGTCATCCGTCATCTCCCTTGCGCGCAACCTATGCATTCGATTTGCGTGATGCAACACCTCAAGAGGTCAGCGGTTTTGCAACTCGGTTGAACTCTTGCTCTTTGATGCCCGCGAGGTCACTAATGGGTCAGCCACAAGAGAAAGCAACAAAATGGCAGACAGGACAAAACTCGCTCGCCAATTTATCGAAGCTATCCCGCATTCCAGGGCGCTTGGCATGGTGTTGGACGAAATCGGCGACGGAGTTGCAGAAATTTCCATGCCTTACGATGAGAAGCTGATTGGGGATCCCGAGACGCGGGTTATTGCCGGGGGCGCAGTTTCTGCCTTGATGGATACCTGTTGCGGGGCTGCGGTGATGAGCCACCCTTCAGCACCAGGGGGCACCGCGACCATTGATCTCAGGATTGACTACATGCGGGGCGCAACACCGGGGCAGACGATCTCAACCAAGGCGACCTGCTATCATATCACCCGCAGTGTTGCCTTTGTGCGCGCGGTCGCAACCGACGAAGATCAGGAACATCCTGTGGCAACCGCTACCGGAGCCTTTACAGTGGAGAGCAGTTTTTGAGCCGTCCTCGCCCAGAACCGATCCAGGTTGTGAAACAGCGCCGTGATGCAGCACTCAATGCACTGGTGCAGTCCATCCCCTATATCCGCTTTCTCAACGTCAGCTTTGATAGGCGTGGCGATGAATTGACCGCACAGCTGAACTTTAGCGACAAGCACATTGGAAATCCGCTTTTGCCAGCCATTCATGGCGGGGTGACCGCGGCTTTCCTGGAGTTGACGGCAGTGATCACGCTCAACTGGTCCCATCTTTGGGAGCGGATCGAGAGTGGAGATCTGGACCCTGAAGAGATGGCGGCTGGCAAGCTGCCCCGTCAGCCGAAGACCATCGATTTCACCGTGGATTATCTGCGCTCTGGCCTGCCACGTGACGCCTATGCGCGTGCCACCATCAGCCGGGCCGGGCGACGCTATGCCTCGGTGCATGTTGAGGCCTGGCAGGACCACAAGGATAAGCTCTTTGCCCAGGCGACGGGGCATTTCCTGATGCCGCAGGACAAAGCGACAAAGGGCTAGGCCATGTCCAGCGGCGCCAGCAGTGAAATCACCCATGCGCGGGTGCTGAAGATCGCTTTGCCGATAGTTCTGTCCAATGCAACTGTTCCCATTCTGGGCGCGGTGGATACCGGTGTTGTGGGACAGATGGGGCAGGCCGCCCCAATCGGTGCGGTTGGCATCGGTGCTGTCATCCTGGGGACCATCTACTTTGTCTTTGGTTTCTTGCGCATGGGCACAACGGGATTGGCGGCTCAGGCGCGTGGGGCAGGAGATCACGCAGAAACCGGCGCCTTGCTGATGCGGGGGCTCTTGCTGGCGCTGGCTGCAGGCCTCACCTTTATCGTGACGCAGGCACTCTTGTTCTGGGGAGCCTTTGCCATAGCGCCTGCCAGCGCCGAGGTGGAAAGCCTGGCGCGTGACTATCTGCAGATCCGTATCTGGGGTGCGCCCGCCGCCATTGCGCTTTATGCGGTGACCGGCTGGCTGATCGCAGTTGAAAACACCCGTGGCGTCTTTCTGCTGCAGATCTGGATGAACGGGCTGAACATCGTTCTGGATCTGTGGTTCGTTCTGGGTCTCGGCTGGGGCGTCGAAGGGGTCGCGGTTGCCACTCTGTTGGCCGAATGGAGTGGTCTTGCCCTGGGGCTCTGGTTTTGCCGGGAGGCCTTTGCCGGCAATCAATGGCGCGACTGGGCGCGTGTCTTTGACCCGGCGCGCCTGCGCCGCATGATGCAGGTCAACGGCGACATAATGGTGCGTTCCGTGCTGCTGACCGGCTCTTTTACCACCTTCCTCTTTGTTGGTGCCGATTTTGGCGATGTCACCCTGGCGGCCAATCAGGTTCTTTTGCAATTTGTTGAGATCACGGCCTTTGCACTGGATGGTTTTGCCTTTGCTGCAGAGGCCTTGGTGGGGGCCGCCGTCGGGGCTGGCAATCGCAATGATCTGCGCCGCGCGGCCCGTTTGGCCAGCCTCTGGGGATTTTTCGGCGCGCTGCTGCTCACTGTGGGTTTTGCACTGGGAGGGAGCTATCTGATTGATCTGATGGCAACGGCACCAGAGGTGCGGGCCGAGGGGCGCTCCTATCTGTTCTGGGCCTGTATATTGCCGCTGATCAGCCTGGCGAGCTACATGTATGACGGTATTTTCATTGGCGCCACCTGGACCGGCGCGATGCGGCGCGCAATGATCCAGTCGGTTGGACTATATGCGGTCTCTCTGCTGATCCTGGTCCCTTGGCTTGGCAATCATGGGTTATGGGCGGCCCTGATCGTCCTGAATGTGGCCAGAGGCATCACTCTGGCGCTGCGTCTACCTGCGTTGGAGGCTGGACTCTCCAAGTCCAAGGTTGCGACCTAGCTTATCATTGGGCCGACCTTTCCTAAGTCTGCGTTTCCCGAAAAGTGCGGCCTCCGTTTGGGGGCAACGGAGGCTGCATAAAAGGCCGCGAAGTACCGGGCAGTTACTCGGCGGCCTGTGCCTCTGCGCCGTGGCGTGCATCTTCCTGGGCCAGCCAGGTCTGGAAATCGCGAATGGTGCCCTCATAGTCATCCGGTGCCAGAGGTCCCGCATGGGCATGCTGCGATTTCAGCGCAATCTGCATCCGCTCCAGTTTTTCGCGATCCTCTTTGTTGACCTCTTCCCAGAGCTTGATCCGGGCCTCAATGGTCTCATCACTCAGGTCATCGCCATAGACCGACATGGTCCATTTAACCCGGATCAGATCCGCTGAGATCGGGAATATACAAATCGAAACCAAGAGGCTGGCAGCCTGGCTGGTGACCTGTGTTGGGAAACGGGCAAAGAGCGACGAGCGTTGACGCTCTGCATCGCTTAGGCCGGGTGCGCCGTCTCCGCGAGAGGGGATATCATCGGGATAGTTGGCGCAGTAGGAGGTAAAGCCAGGGCCGGACACCGATTTCCGCGCAAGACCCGTAGGCGTGTAGCCATGCAGCGTGCGAGGATGCACAACAGAGAGGTGGTAGCCTTCCATGAAGTTCTCAACCAGGCATTTCCAGTTGGTGTGCCAGTTCTCTTCTGCCACATGCACCAGGCGGAAACTCTCCGGTTCATAGGGGGCCAGCATTTGATCCAGTGGCGCGCTCTCCTCCCCAAAGGGGGCGGCATCCCCATCAAGGTTGCAATAGATGAACCCGTTCCAGATCTGAATGTTATGGCCGTGCAGGCGGCAATTCTTGGAATCAAAGGCGGCATTGTCCATACGCGCGGCGCGCAGGAGGGCCCCGTCGCGACCATACATCCAGGCGTGATAGGAGCAGACAAAGCGCTTGGCATTGCCGCGCCCCTCGGCCAGGGGCATGCCGCGATGGCGGCAGACATTTGCCAGCACGCGGATCTGGCCGTCATCGCCACGCACGACAATTAGGGGCTCATCCAGCAGCTGCACGGTAAAGTAATCGCCGGGCTCCGGGATCTCATCGCAGCGCCCCAGGGCATGCCAGCCATGGCGCAGGACGGTGGATTTCTCCCATTCGAATTGCTCTTGGGAGGTGTAATAGGCGCCGGGCATACCCATGGGGCGATCAGCGGGCAGGGCGGCCAGCTCTTGCAGTTTCGTTCGTAGGTCCAGCATGGCATCCTCCCTTGTGCCGGTTGCGGGTGCACAGCACAAAGCAAAGTCATGACAGGGGTCATGCCTCACCAGTCCCGCAAAGCGGGGCGCCGGGCGATTGAAAGGTTTGAAGATCGGGGCGGTGGAATCTGCTCCAATTCCGCCCCGAATGTCGTTTCTGGTCAGGCCTTCTGCGCTTCGGCCTCTTGTCCCTCAACGATCTTGGCCATCAGATACTGGGCAAAATCGTAATTCGGACGCTCAAGATGTGATAGGTGACCGGGCTCAGCCATGCCCGATGAGAGGCCGCGGAAGACCTTCTCGGTGCAGCCGCGATCCTCGATATTCACATCATCCAAGAGCGCTTTCAGATCCTGGAAATTCTGTTCAACCTCGGGATCATCAGCAAAGTCATTGGACATGCCGCCACCAAAACGGATGTGTACCTGGCCGGGGCCGTTGGGGTGCAGGCTGAGATACCAGAAATAGCCGGGGGTCAGGGTGATCAGCAGCGATGGGTAGAGCGCCAGAAGATAGGTCGTGCGCCGCTCGTCCCCTTTGAGGCGCGTGTTCTTCTCATGCGCCATGGCGATCTTCAGGGATTCTTCCTTGAGGATCGTATGGTAGTTGAAGGCGGGCAGGCCGGGTGGGCAGACCATATCCTCCAGCTTAGAGAGGCCGCCGATGGTGCCCGCATGGCAGACTGGCAGGTGGTAGCTCTCCATGAAGTTCTCGGCTAGAACCTTCCAGTTGGTGTCCCAGACATGTTCTTCATAAAACGCTTCGGTATAGTTGGTCATGTCATAGCCTGCGACCATCTCGGCCACCTGTGACAGCTGCTCGGCCACGGGGCTGGCGTCCTGGTTGAGGGTCACAAAAACCCAGCCAAGCCATTCTTCACAGCGTACCTTGGGCAGCTGGTACTGATCCTTGCAGAACCCTTCGTTGAGGGTCATGGCGGGCGCGCCGCGCAGCGAACCATCAAGGTTGTAGGTCCAGGCGTGATAGGGGCAGACGATGGCGCGGGTCTTGCCACGACCGTGCAACAGGGTCGACATGCGGTGCAGGCAGACATTGGAGAGGCCGCGCAGCTCACCGTCGCGGTCGCGCATGACCAGGATCGGCTGACCTGCCAGATCACAGGTGGTATAGCTACCGGGCTCTGCCAGCGCATCGGCGCGACCGACACAGAACCAATCCTTGGCAAAGATATGTGCCAACTCCTGATCCAGGAACTCCTGGCTGGTATAGACCTCCGGAGGCATGGCACGGGCCTGTTCGAAGGGCTGTGCGGTATTCTGGCGAAGGGCTTCGACCGGGTCGATGTGATCTTTGGCCATGCCTAAGGTCTCCTGTCTGTCTGCCATTCGCCCCTTTTGCCAAGCTGGCAAGGGACGGATAGGTCAATCGGTTAAGATATCTGGCGGGATAGTCGCGCGCCGCCCCTGTCGGAGCGGTTGTTTCATCCCTAGCTTTTGTCGGGCGGGCCTCTGAGGAAAAGAAGAAAATGTCTACCCCCACCTTTGGATCTACCTAATCAGCGCTTCGCGATTCCCGATCCTGGATCACAGGCCGATCAAGACCTGATCGTGGGGGGGAATTGACCCTCTTTTTCTACCTTTTCAGGATCTGGAAAAGACATCCCTGTCGCATTCAGAACAGAGAGCGAAATAGGTGCTGTTCAGATCGGCGCATGGATCAGAACAAAATTTTCGACCACCTGCTTGGTCATGTGCAACAAGCCTATGAGAAAAACCCGCAGGTGCGGGCTTTTTCACCCTTTCCCGATGACCTCATCGCTCAACCGGTGACACCGATTTCTGTGCCAGCAGCGAATCTCCTGCGGCAGGAACAGGGGTTTTCGGCGGAATGCTCCAAGGGCCTGACAGAGGCCATTCGCTCGGCTGCAGAGGTGGCTGAATGGCGCGAGCACTATCGCGGGACCGATCTGGGGGAGGATTTCTTTGACCGTTTTGGTTGCTTCCCCATTATCGGAGAGGGCGGCCCTTTCATGAGTGCGCATCTGCGCTGTTGGGTCGTCTATATGCCACCACATCTCTACTACCCCTGGCACGAGCACCACGCAGAAGAGCTCTATCTGATTGTCTCGGGGCAGGCGTTGTTTGGAAAAACGGGTCATGAGGAGCAGATGCTGCTCCCTGGCGAGACGGCTTTTCACGAGCACAGCCAACCTCACGCGACCCGCACCGAAGCGGATCCGGTGCTGTGCCTTGTATTCTGGCGCGATGACTTTGACAGCGCGCCCATGCTATCAGAGATGAGCTAAACCAACTCTCACCCACAGAGATCAGAAAAAGGCGTACCCAAAGAGAACGCCTTTTCTACAAGTCAGGTTTTGCCCTTCGTTATCTTGGCCTTGGGATCACAGTAGGGCTGACAGTGCCTCGGTGGGGCGGCCGATGACGGCCTTGCCGTCTTTTTCCGCGATGGGCCTTTCGATCAGGGCTGGGTTGGATGCCATGGCCGTGATCAGATCCGCTTCGCTACTGTCCGCACTCAAACCCAGCTCCTTAAACAGCTTGTCACCTTTGCGCATCATCTCAAGTGCGGGGAGGTTAAGCGCAGCCAGCATTGCCTCGATCTCTACTTTTGAAGGTGCATCCTGCAGGTAGAGGCGTTGCGTGACCTCGGCGCCGCCCTCTTCCAGCAGCGCCAGGCCCGCGCGGGATTTTGAGCAGCGGGGATTATGCCAATAGGTGATCATAGCCAGTCTCCTCTTTTGCTGCCAACAGCCGCGGCCACATTTGCATGGCCGTCGCGGGCCAAAAGCGTATCCAACCCTTTTGCGATATCACTAGCAAGGGAGATGCCGCCATAGACCATGGCGGTATAGAACTGCACCGCTGAAGCTCCGGCGCAGATTTTGGCATAGGCCTGCTCTGCATTGCTGATGCCCCCTACACCGATCAGGGGTACAGCCCCATTCAAAAGCTCTGATAGCTGCGCCAGTACACGAGTCGATTTTTCAAACAGGGGCGCGCCAGAGAGGCCTCCCGCTTGATCGCGATGCGGGCTGTGCAGCCCTTCGCGGGATAGGGTGGTATTGGTGGCGATCACAGCATCAATACCGGTTTCCAGCGCCACGGCTGCGATATCTTCTATACCCTCGCGATCCAGATCCGGCGCGATTTTCAGGAAAACTGGGATCCGGCGGTCCAGCCCAGCTCGTGTCTCCAGAACCCCATGCAACAGAGCGGAAAGCGCGGCTTTGCCCTGCAGATCGCGTAGTTTTTCGGTATTCGGAGAGGAGACGTTGACAGTGGCAAAATCCAGATGCTTGCCGCACTGGGCCAGAACCTTGGCAAAATCGGCGGCCCGGTCCTCGCTATCCTTGTTGGCACCGAGGTTGAGGCCGATCACCGCTTCTTTGGGGCGTTTGGCAAGGCGGCTGGCAATCACTTCCATGCCTTCATTGTTAAAGCCAAAGCGATTGATCGCTGCCCTGTCCTCGGTCAGGCGAAAAAGACGAGGCTTGGGGTTTCCGGGTTGCGGGCGCGGGGTCGCAGCACCTACCTCGATAAAGCCAAAACCGGCCTTGCTGAGTGGGGCCAGGGCCTCGGCGTTCTTGTCAAAACCTGCGGCCAAACCCACTGGGTTGGGCAGGGAAAGACCGGCCACTTCGGTTTTGAGGCGCACAGAGGTGACTGGCACAGATCCCGGCACCAATCCAGAGCTGAGTGCTTTGATCGATAGCCCATGTGCGGTTTCCGGATCGATCCGGTGCATCGCCGCAAGGGCCAGTTTCTCACTTAGTTTCATCACAGGATGCCTTTATGAGGTTTGGCAGAATGGGTTTTGGCAGGTAGCGGGTGTTGCAAAGATCCGAGCGAAAAGACCCCTAGGCCATTTCAGCCGGAAAGACATGCATTCCATTTTCCAAGGGCAGGGGTTTCGACCAGAGCATCTCTGCAATGCTTAGTTTGCGATAGAGATGTGGGAAGAGAGCATCCCCCCTGGAAACCTCCCATTTCAGCGCCTCACCCAGGGCATCGGCCTCAAAAGCCAGAAGCCAAAGACCTTCAACACCCGCAAAATGCTTGGCTGCTGTTTCGGCGGCTTGCTCAGCGGTAGAGAAATGGATGAAGCCATCGCTCAGATCGATCGGAGCCCCAAGCGTTTCACCTGCGGACTGGAAATCGGTCCACTCTTCGGTACGTAGTATTTTGTAGATCAGCATCCTGTCCTGATGCCTCGCGCTACTATGGGAATCAAGACCTGATAGGGGGGCGCTCGCTCTTGGGCTCAAGAAAAAATGCACCGTTTCCTCTAGGGAACCCGGAATGGTTGTTTTTCCCCTTTGACTGCGGTGGGCAATAAATGCACCATTTGGTCAAAGAAAAACAAAAGGGAGTATTTTGATGTTCACCCGTTTCCTGAGTTCAGTAGCAGCGCTGGGTTTGACCGCCGGCATGGCCGCTGCCGAATACAAGCTGACAATCCTACATACCAATGACATCCACAGCCGGATTGAATCGATCAACAAATACGATTCAACTTGCAATGCAGAGGGCGAAGCCGAGGGCAAGTGCTTTGGCGGTGTCGCCCGGATCAAAACCATGGTGGATGCCCGCCGTGCCGCTCTGGAGGGACATAATGTCATCCTTCTGGATGCCGGTGACCCATTCCAGGGCTCGCTGTTCTACACCACATACAAAGGTGCGGCTGAGGCCGAATTCATGCAGGCTATCGGTTATGATGCCATGGCCGTGGGCAACCACGAGTTCGACGACGGCCCGCCGGCGCTGCGGGCGTTTATCGACGCGGTGGAGTTCCCGGTGATCTCGGGAAATCTTGACCTCTCCTCTTCGCTGGATCTGAAGGGCCATGTGGGCAATCATGTTGTGCTTGAGGTGGGCGGCGAGAAGATCGGCATCATTTCGGCCCTGGCCACCGATACAGTGGAGACCTCTTCGCCGGGCCCGGATGTTGTGTTTCAGGATGAGATCGAAAGCCTGAAGGCCGATGTGGCCGCCCTGGAAGCGGAAGGCGTGACCAAGATCATCGCTTTGACCCATGTGGGGCTGCCGATGGATCTGAAGATTGCCGAAGCCGTGCCGGGTATTGATGTCGTGGTTGGCGGCCATTCTCATACGCTGCTGTCCAATACCTCTGAAAAAGCCGCCGGTTCCTATCCGGTGATGGCAGGCGGGGTGCCTGTTGTGCAGGCTTATGCCTACAGTAAATATCTGGGCGAGCTGGAAGTCAGCTTTGATGAAGCGGGCAATGTGACCGCTGCCAGCGGTGAGCCGATCTTGCTGGATGCATCGGTGACACCGGATGCCGCCATCGCGGCGCGGGTCGCTGAGATGGGTGCCCCCATTGAGGAGATGAAGCAGCGCGTTGTTGCCGCCACCGCCGAGGCGGTAGAGGGCGCGCGCGAAGTTTGCCGTACCACCGAATGCCCCATGGGCAACCTGGTGGCGGATGCCATGTTGGACCGGGTCAAAGACCAGGGGATTTCGATCGCAATCCAGAACGGAGGCGGACTGCGTGCCTCGATTGACGCGGGCGAGGTCACCATGGGTGAAGTGCTGACAGTGCTGCCCTTCCAGAACACGCTCTCCACCTTTGAAGCCTCGGGCGAAGTCGTGATTGCAGCTTTGGAAAATGGTGTCAGTCAGGTCGAAGACGGCAAAGGCCGCTTCCCCCAGGTGGCGGGACTGAAGTATACCTTTGACCTCTCGGTTGCGCCGAATGAGGGCCGCATCAGCGATGTTCAGGTGATGGAAGGCGGCTCCTGGGTGGCGGTGGATCCGGCCAAGACCTATGGCGTTGTTACCAACAACTATGTTCGCAATGGCGGCGACGGCTACAAGATGTTCCAAGGCGATGACAAAGAGGCCTATGACTTCGGCCCGGATCTGGCGGATGTTCTGGCCGAATACCTGGCGGCCCAGGGCCCCTATACCCCCTATACCGATGGGCGCATCGCCCAGAAGTAATGTTTCGCGCGCGAAACAAGTGACCTGAATATGAAAGCCCCGCCCGCAGCCTGCAGGCGGGGCTTTTCCTTATGTGCAATTGCTGGCACATTCCCCCTATGGACCATCCGCTGATTGATCTGATCAATGCCCGCATCGCTGAGGCAGAAGCTGACGGCGCCTTTGACAATCTGTCAGGGGCGGGCCGCCCGCTGCGCCGGGTTGAGGACCCGGAAAATGAGCTGATCAACCGCGTTTTACAGGAAAATGGCGCGGTGCCGGAGTTTGTCTCGCTTAGCCGGGAATTGAGCCGCCTGCGAGAAGAGCTGCGCGAGGCGGGCGATCGCAGTCGGCGCAGTGAGATCCTGAAAGAAATGTCGATGATGGAAGCGCGGATCGATCTGGCCCGCAAGGCCTATCTGAAGTAATCGGATCGTAAACGAGTTCGGGCCAGAGCTCAGCGTCCAGATCTTCGATGAAGGGGGCAAGCATATCTGCATATTGCGCCCATCTCCCTACCGAACGCTTGTGGACTTTCTGGCGAACCTGTCCGGCACTCAGCGACAAGATTGGGGAGGTCGCCTGGCCAGGCTCTGCCATCTCCGGACACCAGTCGACATCGATAAACTCGGCGATGCGATGGCTATGGTGCTCGACATCACCCACCAGTTCCTCATAGTTGAGGCGCAAAATTTGTGACGGGAAGAGATCCTGCCACTGTGCTTGAAGACGGGCGAATAAGTTGAATCGATGCGCCATGGCTTTCAGGTCATAGGAATAAGCGAGGGCACGCCCGGAGAAATGTGCCTGCCACATGGAGAGAGCGATGTCACGAGGATCTCTATGCATTGAGATTATCCTGCAATCTGGAAAGGCGCTCGCGAGATATCCGATGTAGCGGTAGTTTTCCGGCATCTTGTCGGTAAAGGCCCGAGCATTGGCGGGTAGCTCTGGCAGCCTGGCGCGGTAGTCATCGGCGAAACTTGTTTGGACCTGAAGATTGAATGGCAACGTACCATCAAGATAGGGTTGGAGGAGAAAGCCGGCTGCGGCTCTTTCGCCCAGCGGGGCTACAGAAGGATGGGCACCAAGGATCGTTTCTGTCAAAGTTGTCCCTGACCGCGGTAGACCGGTGATGAAGACCGGTCGCGCAGTATTTTCATCCCCGGTGTGTTCCAGGCTGGGGCAGGGGAATTGTACTGCAATGGCTGCGGATTGATTGGCGTCTGTCGTTCGGTCATAGGGAAATTGCTGGGCCAAAATGCCATTTGCAATCGCAAGATGTTTGGCAAATTGCGCTCCGGTCCCTTTTTTCTTGGCAAGTGTCGCAAGGCCAAAGTGCAGTTTGGCTGTATCGTTTTGATCGTGACGCTGCTTTGCTGCTAGCAGCATGAGCTTTTGGTGTGTTTCGATTTCGTTTGGTTCGAGTAGAGGAGAAATCTGTTCCAGAGCTTCTGGTTGATTGGGCCATTTTCGCAGAATGTGGCGGTAGAAATCTCGGGCTTCTGATTGCGCGCCGCGTTCAACATGAAGCGCTGCTTGCCGCAGATTGGCACCAAGATGATCTGGATTCAGATTTAAAGCACGGGTGATCACCGCCTGAGATTCATCATATCGGGTTTGTCTGGCCAAGGGTCGGCTGGCATTGACAAGGCATTCCACATCGTCAGGGTTCATTTCAAGGGCCCCGTCAAAATCCGCTAGGGACTTGTGTTCGTCCCCCAAAGCTCCATAGACCAAGGCTCTGAGGCTATAGAGGCGAGAATTAGACGGCGTACTGGAGATGCCGGTTTCGAGACTACCTAGCGCCTCATCCATGGCGCCGACACTAAAGTACGCTTGTGCGAGAAGGTAATAGGCATCAGCCTGTCCAGCCTGTCCAGCCTGTCCAGCCTGTTCAGCCAGAACCCGCTTCAGTTGGGGAATAGCCTTGTCTGGAGAACCAAGCAGGATCAGAGTTTGAGCGTAATTTTTGCGTGCATCGCAGAATTCAGCATCTTTGACCAAGGCCTGTTTGAACAGAGGAATGGCTTCGCGTAGCTTGTTTTGGCCGCACAATGCAATACCGACCAAATTGAACAGGGTGGCCGGAGCATTTTTGTTTTTCAGCAGTGGTTTGGCTAGTTTTTGAACAGTCTTATGCTTGCCCTGAGAAAGAAGAGCATGAAGCTGATGGAGATCAGCGGAATTGAGCGACTTTGACATTGAAGTTGAGACCTGGAAGGGTCAGTCTTGGCTATCAGAGGGACTGATGTTGCGACTGAAAAGTGCGTATTTCGGCTATCTAGGTTGGCTCGCTCGCTCAATCAAGGGGTGAAATACACAAGTGTCCAGAATACACGAAAGAGTGAGGTTAGGTTCGTTTCATGTGCGGCAGACTTGCAGTAACCCTCCCTGGTGATGCCATGGCACAGCTCTTTGCCTCACAACCGGCCAACAACTTGCCACAGGTGCCGAATTACAATGTCTGCCCAACCAATCAACTACATGTCGTGATCAGCGCTGAGGAGACCAGGCAACTGGTGGCCATGCGCTGGGGGTTTCTGCCCCACTGGTATGAGAGTGAGGGTGCTGGACCGCTCCTGATCAATGCGCGGGCAGAAACAATCGCGAAAAAACCAGCTTTTGCAGAGGCTTGCCGATCACGGCGCTGCCTGATCCCGGCAAGTGGCTTTTATGAATGGACCAAGGATGCCAAGGGCAATCGGCTTCCCTGGTATGTCTCCCGAAAGGATGCCGCACCTATTGCTTTTGGCGGTATCTGGCAGGCCTGGGGGAAAGATGAGCCGGTAAAGACCTGTGCGATTGTTACAACCGCGGCCAACCAAAGCCTTGGTCATATCCATCACCGGATGCCCTTGATGCTCGCGCAAGAGGATTGGGCGCTCTGGCTGGGAGAGGCAGAGCGCGGTGCAGCGCGGCTCATGCAACCGGGAGATGAGGAGCTCTTTCAAGCGTGGCGCGTTGATGTCAAAGTGAATGGCAACAAGGCCCAAGGGGCTGAGTTGATTGAGCCCTTTGACGTCATTGAAGAGCAATCTGACCCCAGCGAGGCACAGGAAGCCGCTGCTGTATCTCCAATGCCACCTCCCAAGCAAGGGAGACTTTTCTGAAAAAGATCCTTGCCTCGTTCTCAATCCGGTGCTGATCAGTCTCTCGGGAGGTGCCGGCTTCGCATCTCAGTGCAAGAAAGCGAGGCATCAACCAGAAGGGCAGTGCGTCGTCTTAAAGGCCGCTGCCAGAAAGGCGCTAACCCGCTTTGGCGAGGCTGCGCTGAGGCGCACGACTCTTTTCGTTTCCGGCCAATGTTGCTTTTTTCAGAAGAGTGATGAACTCCTCTTGTTCCTCTGATGAAAGACCTGCCAGGATCTCTGGCTGCGCTTTGCGCACCACCGGGTGTATTTGCTCCAGCAGGTTTTCTCCGGCCGCAGTCAATGTGACCTCTCGGGCGCGACGATCATGGGGGCTGACCTTGCGGCTGACAAGGGCCTTGGCCTCCAGCCGGTCGATGACCTTGCCCAGGGTAGCGCGATCATAGGCGATCAGCCCCGCGATTGAGGCTTGGTCAATTCCCGGGTGGTTCTGGATGGCGCTAAGGGCGGAGTATTGAACGGTGGTAATGTCCAGGTTCAACTGTGCCATCTTCTCCATGAATTGGGCGACAGCGATCTGGTTGAGACGACGGATGAGATGGCCAGGAAGCGCGTGTATATCAAGAAGATCATCTTTCATCGCCAAATTCCGTTTGTTTTGTCCCTGTGTAACAGTTTTTCCAAACGCCATCGCCCCTAAAAACAAAGTTACGTGTTGTGCTGAAAAACTATAATTCGCATATCGCACGTATCTGCAAGGGGAAGAATTGGGCTTTCAATCGCAAAAACGACAGGCTAAGCCGAATTTATGGCAACGACTTTCACCTCTCTTCAACAGATCTACGCACATGGCGCCGATACGGTGATAGATGTGCGCAGTCCAGCGGAATTTGCCGAAGACCATATGCCGGGAGCAATCAATCTTCCGGTGCTCGATAATGAGGAACGCGCACAGGTCGGGACGATCTATGTTCAGGACTGTCCTTTCAAGGCGCGCAAGCTTGGGGCCGCCCTGGTTTTTCGCAATGCGGCCAATCACATCGAGCAAAGCCTCAGCCACCATGAGGGCGACTGGCGCCCATTGGTTTATTGCTGGCGCGGGGGGCAGCGCTCTGGATCCTTTACCTGGATGTTGCAGCAGATTGGCTGGCGGGCCGATGTTGTGGAGGGGGGCTATCAAAGCTATCGCCGTTTGGTGAATAGCTATCTCTATGATGAGCCCTTGCCCCATCAGGTGATCCTGCTGGATGGCTTCACCGGAACGGCCAAAACGGCATTGCTGCAGCATGTTGCTGCCCTGGGAGGGCAGATTTTGGATCTCGAAGGGTTGGCGAAGCATCGTGGGTCACTTCTTGGGGCGATGGATGAGCCGCAACCCAGTCAAAAAGCCTTTGAAAGCGCGCTTGCGGCGGCTTTGATAGCACTGGATCCTGCCCGCCCGGTATTGCTAGAGGCCGAGAGCAACAAGATTGGTGCTCGGATCATTCCACCCGCGCTCTGGCAGTTGATGAAACCGGCGCCCCGGATCGAAGTGCAGGCGGGAATTGCAGACCGAAGTGACTATCTGGTGGCGGCCTATGATGACATTCTGTCAGATGCGGCAGCACTTAGGGACAAACTGGGGCCGCTGCGCGTCCATCGCTCGCAAGCAGTTGTGGATCACTGGTTTGAGATGATTGACAGCGGTGACAAGCGCGGGCTGACACAAGCGCTGATGTTGGATCACTATGATCCCTCCTACCTGAAATCGCGCAAAAGCATCGGCCTGGTTGCGGCTGCGCAGGTTCATCTTGCCGATATGACTGAAAGTGGCCTGATCAGAGCAGCAGGGGAAATCCTGAAAGACATGGAAAAGATCGCCGAAACCCTCGGCTGACCAGCTGTGTGTTCTCAGTCGTTAAAGGGGGCGTAGGCTATGAAGGATCCATATCGCTCAACCTCATAGCGTGCAAATTTTCTTCAAAGGTCCGATTGCGCTGATGTGTTGAACGAAACGGGGGGCTCCCGCGCCCGCAGCTGCACCCGCAGAGCGGGCACCGCTTAGGGCGGCC
>NZ_AAYC01000013.1 GCF_000169455.1 Roseobacter sp. SK209-2-6
GCGCTGATACATCAATGCAATGACCTCTTGGTGCTCCGCGCTTTGCCCCAAATCCACCAATTCCTGCGGATCCTCCTGCATGTCAAACAGCATCGGCGGCAGCCCGCCTTCGGCATGCATGAACTTCCAGCGCTGATCGGTCACCATGAAAAGCCGCGCATCCTTTGGCGCTAACCCCAGCTTTGCGCAGAGCGGCATGGTGGAATAGTCGAACTCGGCCACTGCGAAGTCCCGCCACTGCGGTGTTTCCCCATGCAGCACAGGCGTAAGATCACGCCCCTCCAGGATATGGCCAACCGGCTCGCCCCCTGCAAACTCCAGAAAAGTCGGTGCCAGATCGATGGCCTCGACCAGGGCATCAGACACGGAGCCCCGGGTGGCGTCAGCCGCTTGCCGCGGATCATAGACAATCAGCGGCACTTTGATCGAAGGCTCATGGAAAAGGTTCTTCTCCCCCAGCCAGTGATCTCCCAGATAATCCCCATGGTCCGAGGTCAGGACCACCATGGTATCCTCCATGCGGCCTGTCTCTTCCAGGTAGGCAAAGAGCCGGCCCATCTGGTCATCCGCTTGTTTGATCAGCCCCATATAGGCGGGGATCACCTTTTCGCGCACCTCATCGCGGCTGAAGGTCTTGCCGATCTGATTGTTCATCATGCCCGCAAAGACCGGGTGGGTGCCCTCGCGTTCCCCTTCTGAGCGGACAACGGGCAGCATATGCTCCGGGCCATACATATCGTGGTAGGGCGCCGGCACAATATAAGGCCAATGGGGCTTGATATAGCTCAGATGCGCGCACCAGGGGCCATCCTCCTTCCTGCGGCGCTCTTCCATGAACTCGATGGCCTTGGTGGTGAGCCAGGGCGTTTCGCTGTCTTCTTCGGCGATATTGGCGGGCTTGTCCGCATTGACCATGAACCAGCCCGAAGCGATATCATTGCCCTCGATGCCGGCATTGGCGAAATCATTCCAGGGGTTCTCTCCTGGATACCCCCTGTCCTTGAGATACTCATTATAGGGGCTGCGTTTCTGGTCATAGAAACCATCCGGCCCCTCGGCCCAAAGCCCATCGTCGCGCACATAGGGGTCAAAGCCGCATTCGCTCTGCCGCACACCTATCACACTGTCTGGCGCCAAACCCAGGCGCTCCATGCCCGCGGCATCAGCCACCATATGGGTCTTGCCAATCAGATGGCAGCTCATCCCTGCCCCGCGCAGATGATCCCCCATGGTCCATTCGCCTACTTTCAGCGGGTAGCTGTTGAACTGCACGCCATGGCTGGAGGGGTAGCGCCCGGTATAGCTCGACATCCGGGAGGAACCGCAGGTCGGCGATTGCACATAGGCCCGGGCAAAGCGCACCCCCTTGGCCGCAAGCCCATCAATATTGGGAGTATGCAGATGCGGATGCCCAGCACAGCTGAGGTAGTCAAACCGCAGCTGGTCAAACATGATATAGAGAATATTCATCGCAGGGCCTCTCCGTCTTGCGCTCTAAGCCTTGCACAACTATTAAACATGTGAAGCAAAATGGCGAGAGAGAAGAATCTCTCAGTGCCTCTCGCCTGGAAAAACCAGTATGCTTTGCCCAGAGTGAATAGCAACAAAGGGCCAATTCTTCACGCCCTGTTACTCCTCCAAGGCCGCTTGCAAGCGCTCAAAGGCATTCAGGAAATCTTCCTTGAACTCCTGGACCACTGCACCTGCCGACATCGACTGGTTCATCAGGCCCACGCCCTGCCCGACCCAATAGGTGGCCAGGCTTTGTGCGCCTTCATGCCCCTTCTGAGACATCTGATCTATCCGTTGCAAGGCGGGTTCGGAAACAAGAGTTTGCAAGGGCATCGGCAGAGGCTTGGGCGCATCTTTGCCCTCCCAGGCCTGGGTCCATGTGCTGACCAGTTGACGTGAGGGTTTCCCGGTTCTGGAACGTGAACGAGTGGTGTCGCGACTACTGGCCGCCAGCATTTTTCCCTTCACCACCGGGTTGGTCTCCGCCTCGGCAGTGGTTAGCCAGACCGAGCCGCACCAGGCCCCTGCCGCACCCATCGCCATAGCCGCTGCCATCTGAGCGCCGGTCGCGATGCCACCTGCGGCAAGCACAGGCACGCCGGATCCTGCAATCGCCTGCACCACCTCTGGCACTAGAACCATGGTCGAGATTTCACCGGTGTGGCCACCCGCTTCACCCCCTGCTGCGATGATCACATCCACACCAGCGGCAACCTGCGCGCGGGCATGCTCGGCAGTACCGACCAGAGCGCCCACCGCAACGCCCGCCGCTTTCCCGCGTTCCAGCATTTCCTTCGGCGGCAGGCCCAATGCATTGGCAATCAGCGCTATAGGATGGGAAAAGGCCACATCCAAGCTACGTCGCGCGCCCTCGGCGCTGATGTTTTCACGAAAAATCAATTGCTCGGCCCGGATCGGGTCCAGATCACCCGGCTCCACCCCATGGGACTGCAGGACCTCATCGGCAAAGTTCTTATGCACCTCAGGCACCATCGCCAAAATCTGGGCGTCGGGTATATCTTCACCCTTGGCCTCAAACTTGTTGGGCACAATCAAGTCCACCCCATAGGATTTACCCCCAACATGAGCGTCAATCCAAGCGAGCTCTTCTTCCAACTGCTCCGGAGACATCATGGCTGCCCCGAAGACACCCATTCCGCCAGCATTGGTGACCGCAGCCACCACATCTCGGCAATGAGAAAAAGCAAAGAGAGGAAACTCAATTCCGAGACGCTGACAAAGTTCATTGTTCATTATTCTGTCTCCTCAACTTCTATTTCGACCAAGACATCGCCCAGTTTGACCTGCGCCCCGGACTGGGCATGAATAAATCGGGTAACACCCGCGTTGTACGTCAGGATTTCATGCTGCATTTTCATCGCCTCCAACACGGCGATACGATCCCCGGCGGCGACCCGGTCGCCCGCTGCAACACAGATCTCCAGCAGGTTTCCATGCATTGGCGCACGGATTTCGCCACTCTTCTCTCCCCGATCGTCTGAGGCGCCAGCGCTTTGGAGGGTGACCTGAAACTGACGGTCGCCAAGCGCAACAAAGAGATTATCGCCTAAGATCAGCTGCCCCCGCAGATCGACCCGCCTACCATCCAGACGGATCTCCGCCGCGTCAAAGCAGACTGTGTGGCGCTTGTCCGCAATGGATGCCATCATTTCGCTACCATTTTGCTGCACCTGCACCAGTACGGGGCCGGACGATCCTTGCAAAGTCAGCCGGCTGTGTAGCGCGCCCTGGCTGGACCAGCCCAGCAGTTCCTTCGTGACGCCTGACTTACTTGCTGAACTCTCTTGCTGCCCCCGGAGGAAAAGAGCAGCGGCAAGGGCCAGATCTTCAGAACCCAGCTCTTTCTCCGGCGGAGCATCAAAATGCGTCCCGATAAAATCCGTTGTGGCCGCGCCCTGCGCAAACTCCGGATGTTGCAAGACTTGAAGCAGGAAGTCCCGGTTGGTTGTCGGCCCAAAGAGATGGCAATCCTGCAGCCCAGCAACCAATCTCTGGCGAGCCTCTTCACGATCTCTGCCATGGGCCACCAGCTTGGCCAGCATCGGATCATAAAAGGCAGAGATCTCCTGCCCGGTCGCAATTCCCGCATCTATCCGCAGACCCGCCCCCTTTGGCGAATGCCAGCGGTGGATCACCCCGGCCTGGGGCAAAAAATCCTGACCAGGATCTTCGGCATAGAGCCGGACCTCTATCGCATGGCCCTGCAGGGTGACTTCTTCCTGCTCCAACGATAGCGGGGCCCCCTCTGCACTGCTGATTTGCAGGGCAACCAGGTCCAGACCAGTTACCAGTTCCGTCACCGGATGCTCGACCTGCAGGCGCGTATTCATTTCCAGGAAATAGAAGTCGCCACTCTCATCCAGCAGAAACTCAACCGTGCCCGCCCCCAGATAGCCAATCGCGCGCGCCGCCTCGACCGCAGCCTTCCCCATGCGCGCACGCAGCGCAGGGTCCAGCGCCGGCGAAGGTGCCTCTTCCACAACTTTCTGGTGTCGGCGCTGCACAGAGCAATCGCGTTCACCAAGGTGGATCACATGCCCATGCACATCTGCAAGGATCTGGATCTCCACATGACGCGGGTTTTGGACAGCCCGCTCCAAAATCATCTCATCTGACCCAAAAGCAGAGAGAGCCTCACTCTTGGCCAGCTCCAGAGAAGAAGTGAAATCCGCCTCGGATGAAACCAACCGCATACCCCGGCCCCCACCACCGGCTGCGGCCTTGATCATCACCGGATAGCCGATCCGGGCGGCCTGTGTCTTCAAGGCTTCAGATGCTTGCTCAGCGCCTTCATAGCCCGGTACGCAGGGCACGCCCGCCTGCAGCATCTTGCCCTTAGCTGCAGCTTTGTTTCCCATCAAAGCAATCGCATCAGGCCTAGGGCCGATGAAAATCAGCCCCGCCGCCGCACAAGCGCTGGCAAAATCTGCATTCTCTGACAAGAAGCCATATCCTGGATGCACGGCATCAACACCCGCATCCAAGGCCGCCTGCACGATTTTTTCCGCATCGAGGTAGCTGGCGCCAACGGGTCCAGGACCAATAAGGATGGCTTGATCCGCAAATCGCCTATGCGGGCTATCCCGATCCGCTTCGGTGTAGACAGCAACACAAGCTATTCCCATGCTGCGGGCGCTTTGCATGATCCGCAGCGCGATTTCGCCGCGGTTTGCCACGAGGATAGAATTGATTTTCTGCATCTTTTTCTTCCCTCTTCTCAGGCTCGTGCCACGCCAAAGGCATTGGGGTTTAGGTCGCGCTTGCGTGCTTCCATGCAGGTTGCCAGGCAAAATCCGATGATGGCGCGGGTATCACGCGGGTCGATCATGCCCATATCGAGCATCCGACCAGAGGTAAAAAATGCGTCGGATTGATTGTCAAAATGTGCAGTGATCCCTGCGCGCTGTTTCGCCAAGCGTGCTTCGTCTACCTCTACACCTTTTCGCGCAGCTGTTCGGCGCGCGACCTGCTCCATTGTCAGTGCCGCCTGTTCGCCGCCCATCACACCCGTCATGGCATTGGGCCAGGTAAAGAGGAAATCCGCTCCAAAGGCATAGCCGCACATGCCATAGTTCCCGGCCCCAAAGCTGGCCCCTGTGTAGAGAGAGATCTTAGGCACGCGCAGATTGGTCACCGCCTGGATCATCTTGGAGCCATGCTTGATCATGCCCGCACGTTCATACTCCGTACCGACCATGTAGCCGGTGGTGTTTCCGAGAAAGACAACCGGCGTGCCAGCCTGGTCCATCGCCTGCAGAAAATGCGTCGCCTTGGTGGCTCCGTCTGGATCGATGGGACCATTGTTGCCCAAAATGCCTATGGCTTGCCCCATGAGATGGGCCTGCAGACAGAGGGTTGAACCCCCATAGTGAGGTTTGAAATCTCGCAGTTTGGACCCATCGACGATACGTGCCGCCAGCTCTCTCATGTCATAGGGTCTGCGATAATCCACCGGGACCACGCCTGCCAGCTCATCGCTGGCATAGATCGGCGCCTCATAAACAGATGGCTCCGTTGCGCAACTCTTCCAACCCAGCCCAGCCACCACATCCCGGGCAATCTCCAGCGCTTGGGCATCATTCTCGGCCAGATATTCCACCAGGCCGGTGACCTCCGCGTGCATCTCAGCGCCACCGAGATCCGCATCCTTGGCGACTTCACCGGTAGCCGCTTGCACCAGAGCAGCACCGGCCAACATCGCCATACCGTTGCCTTTGACCCCGATCACATAGTCCGAAAGCCCCGGCTGATAGGCACCACCCGCCGTCGATGCCCCATGCAGCACGGTGATCACTGGATTACCCGCTGCGGATAGCCGCGCAAGTCCCGCAAACATGCCGCCCCCGTGGGCCCAGAGTTCAACCGTGTAGCGCATCAAATCCGCACCAGCGCTTTCAACCAAGTGAATAAAGGGGAGCTTCTGCTTCAGAGCAATTTCGATCGCGCCCAGCGCCTTATCAACAGACTTACCAGTCATTGCCCCGGCATTGATGCCCGCGTCATCGACAAACACCATGCTCCGCACGCCGGAGACATAGCCAATTCCCAAGATGATCGAAGCACCAGGAACGGAAGTCTCAGGATCCGGATCATCCACCAGGTATGACGCCAGATTGAACAGCTCCAGGAATGGCATGCCAGGATCCAGCAAGGCGGCCAGGCGCTCCCTCGGAGAGAGCTGGCCACGTTTGTCAAAAACCGCTCTGCGCTCCTCGGATTTTGCGGCCGCACGCGCCTCAAGGTCGCGCATCCGCTTGACCAGGGCCTCCATGGCTTCACGGTTTTGCTGAAAACTCTCGCTCTCAGGGCTGATCTTGCTTTGAAACTGTGTCATTCAGCCGTCCTCATATTCGACTTCCTTGTTGCCCAGGCTAAAAGCTGCATCATCTAGAGCCCCTAGGCCCCAGCCTTCAGTAGGGCCGCATCTATTGCGATTGGTGCTGCGAGTAGGAGCTGCGCATAGCCTTTTGCCTGTGGGTCATTGCGAAGGCTGGAGGTCCCCCCCCCGCCCAGCGCCGCATGCAAAAGGATATTCATTGATTGGCTTCCAGGCAGAAAGAACCTTTCGATCTGCTCAGCCCTCCCCTCGCCCTGGAAATGGCCAAAAACCTTTTGCAAATGCGCCTCATTCAGACCTTTCCAGATCCATGGCATAAAGTCAGGTCTGCGGGCCAAGACACCGATATTGGCAATATCCCCTTTGTCCCCGCTCCGCGCCCAGGCCAGTTGCACCAATGGCACCTCAACAAGCTGTTCCGCCCAAGGCTCCACTGGCGCGCCCACAGGAGTGGGAGTGGACGTGGGACACGCGCTGGGAGTATCATCAAACGCTTCAGTGCCTGCCTCATCGGTTATGGTCAGTTTCAGCTGATCCTTTGGCGTCAGATAGGAAAACAGTGCGAGCACAGGTGTTGGTTTTGGCCGCGCTCCGGCAAAGCCGCTAAGGCCTGGCGGGGAGGTCAGGCCTAGGCCCGTCGCCTCTTTAAGGAAGAGGCCAACCGCGCGCGCATCAGGATGACGCACTGCGATCTTGACCGCGACCTCCCGCACATCTGTGTTTTGCCGCAAAAGCCCAAACTGGCTTTCGGTCCCGATAATCTCAACACTGGTGTCGGCAAAATCCGGCGCCTGCATTCGGGCAAGCGCCGCACGGCACCGGGACAAAACAGTCTTCGCAAAATGCTCTGCCTTCGCCTCTGCCTCCAACCCATAGAATGTAAAGAGATGCCCAGAACGATATCCATCTGACCAAGTCAGGCAGGTCTTGTAGCTCTGTGGCGCGCTATAGCCCTTGGCCCCGGTGACCAACACTCTGTTCTCGCCGCGATCCTCCAGAACCACATTAGAAAAGTCGCAGGTGACATCGGGCAACACATAGGCCTGCGGATCCCCGATCTCATAGAGCATCTGCTCGCCAACTGTCGCCCGGCTGACCAGTCCACCTGAAGACTTTGGTTTCGTAACTTCGAACTCTCCGGTGGCTGAGATTTCTGCAATCGGATAGCCAATCTCGCCGGAAGCCTCTAGCGCCTCTCGCCAGTCGGTAAAATTGCCACCGGTTGCCTGTGGTCCGCACTCGAGAATATGGCCCGCAAGGCTGCCAGCGGCGAGAGCATCCAGATCGCTCCTTTGCCAGCCAAAATGGTGAATTGCCGCGCCGAGTGTAACCGCGCTGTCGACGCAGCGACCAGTTACCACGATATCGGCGCCCCTTTCCAATGCTCTGGCGATTGGGAAAGCCCCAAGGTAGGCATTGATGCTGGCAATCTGTGCGACAGGAGGCATGGGGGCAGAGGAGAACATATCTCGTGGCGCGCCCTCCGCGATCTTCTCACGTTGTGCCAAGAGGTCATCCCCTTCGACCACCGCGACCTTCAGATGGAGCCCCTGCCGCTCAATCTCCTGCCGCAAAGCCGCAGCACAGGCCTTTGGGTTCACTCCTCCGGCATTGGAAACGATCCGCACGCCCTGACGGGCAATCTCCTGCAGGTTAGGCACCATGGCAGAGGTGACAAAATCCGTTGCAAAGCCCGCTGTCGCATCCTTGGCGCGCGCGCGTGCCAGAACGGCCATCGTGATTTCAGCCAGGTAGTCATAGACTATGAAATCAAGATCCCCCTCTGCGAGGAGCTGTGGCGTCGCCATGGCAGCATCACCCCAGAAGCCGCTTGCCCCTCCGATACGCAATTTTCTTGTTTCTGACTGAACCATTGCAGCTTCCTCCAAACGGCCAACAATCACAGACCGATCGTTCTGTTTCCAGCATGGCTGAGCCGATCTACCCCTGGCAAGCCCAATTGGCTGCACAAAAGAAAGGACGTTAAGTCATCATCGGCGTTAATGTTACAAAAATTTCACCACTTACGATTAACTCGTTACGTTTCTCTTGCCACGAATCATTCTTCAGCCTATTACCGACCCAACGGTCGGCTTTTCTTGCCGCCAATCCAGGAGACGCGAACACCATGGATGCATTCATTTGCGATGCCACCCGCACCCCGATTGGCCGCTACGGCGGCGCTCTTTCCCAGGTCCGCACCGATGATCTGGCAGCAGCCCCGATTGCAGCTCTTGCAGCGCGCAACCCACAGGTGGACTGGGCCAGCATCGACGACGTGATTTTTGGTGATGCAAATCAGGCTGGTGAAAGCAACCGCAACGTCGCCCGCATGGCCGCCCTTCTGGCCGGTCTGCCAGTGGATGTGCCCGGTACCACCATCAACCGCCTTTGCGCTTCGGGCATGGATGCAGTGGGCATGGCCTCACGCGGGATCCGCGCTGGCGACTATGACATGGCGATTGCTGGCGGCGTCGAAAGCATGAGCCGCGCGCCATTCGTGATGCCCAAGGCCACATCGGCCTTTACCCGCGCCAATGCGGTCTACGACACCACAATCGGCTGGCGTTTTGTGAACAAGAAGATGCAGGAAATGTATGGCACCGACTCGATGCCGCAGACTGCCGACAATGTGGCAGAGGATTACGGCATCAACCGCGCCGATCAAGACGCCTTTGCCGCTCGCAGCCAGGCCCGCTGGGCCGCCGCGCATGAAGCAGGCATTTTTGCCGATGAAATCACCGCGGTCTCGGTCCCGCAGCGCAAGGGTGAGCCGATTGTGGTCGACACTGACGAACACCCCCGTCCCGGCACCGATGCTGAGAGGCTCGCCAAGCTGAAGGGCGTCAACGGTCCCGACCTAACTGTCACCGCAGGCAATGCCTCTGGTGTGAACGACGGCGCTGCCGCTATCCTAATGGCCAATGAGGCCGCAGCCGCCAAGAACGGGCTCAATCCCATGGCGCGCATCGTCGGTATGGCCGCCGCTGGGGTTGAACCCCGTGTCATGGGCATTGGCCCGGCACCCGCCACACGTAAAGTGCTGGCGCGCGCGGGCCTTAGCATTGAGCAGATGGATGTGATCGAGCTGAATGAGGCCTTCGCCAGCCAGGGGCTTGCTACCCTACGCGAACTTGGCATTCCCGACGATGCGCCCCATGTTAACCCTAACGGCGGCGCCATTGCCCTTGGCCACCCGCTTGGCATGTCCGGCGCGCGGCTGGTGCTGACCGCCGCCTATCAATTGCAACGCACTGGCGGGCGCTATGCGCTCTGCACCATGTGCGTCGGCGTGGGACAGGGCACCGCCCTGATCCTGGAACGCGTCTAAGCCAGTCAATCCCAAAGGGAGGAGCAAGTCATGTATGCACAGATGGTTCAGTCCGAAGCCTCAAAGGATGATCCCGAGAAACTGGCCGAATTTCAGGCTCGTATCGATGCCGGGGAGAAGATCGAACCCAAGGATTGGATGCCTGCCGGTTACCGCAAGACCCTGATCCGCCAGATCGGCCAGCACGCCCATTCCGAGATCGTCGGCCAGCTGCCCGAAGGCAATTGGATCACCCGCGCCCCAACTCTGGAGCGCAAGGCGATCCTGCTGGCCAAAGTGCAGGATGAGGCGGGCCATGGGCTGTATCTGTACTGCGCAGCCGAAACCATGGGCGTGTCGCGCGACGAGCTGACAGAGATGCTCCTGGATGGGCGGATGAAATATTCCTCTATCTTCAACTACCCGACGCTAAACTGGGCCGACATTGGCGCGGTGGGCTGGCTGGTGGATGGCGCTGCCATCATGAACCAGGTGCCGCTGCAGCGGACCTCCTTTGGCCCCTACTCCCGCGCCATGATCCGCATCTGCAAGGAAGAGAGCTTCCACGCGCGCCAGGGCTTTGATGCCATCCGCAAGATGGCCGAAGGCACGCCTGCGCAAAAGAAAATGGCCCAGGACGCAGTCAACCGCCTCTGGTTCCCGGCGCTGATGATGTTCGGGCCTTCGGACAAGGACTCCACCCATTCGGAACAGTCGATGAAGTGGAAGATCAAGATCAACACCAATGACGAGCTGCGCCAGAAGTTTGTCGACCAGACGGTGCCGCAGATCGAATTCCTGGGTCTCGACCTGCCCGATCCGTCAATCAAATGGAACGAAGAGCGCGGCCACTATGACTACAGCGACCCGGACTGGGCGGAGTTCTTTGATGTGATCAAGGGCAATGGCCCCTGCAATGTCGACCGCCTCGCGGCCCGCAACAAAGCCTGGGACGAAGGCCAATGGGTGCGCGACGGGCTCTTGGCCCATGCCCGCAAAAAGGCCGCCGCCAAACACGCCGCCGAGTAACACGCAATTCATGCGGCAGGCCTTTCGAACGGCCCCCGCAACAGCCAGGAGAACGAGCTATGAAAAATGAATGGCCCCTCTGGGAAATCTTTATCCGCGGCCAGCACGGGATGAGCCACCGTCATGTTGGCTCTCTGCATGCGCCGGACGCCGCCATGGCGATCAAGAATGCCCGCGACGTCTATACCCGCCGCAACGAAGGCGTGTCGATCTGGGTTGTCGAAGCCAATAACATCGCGGCCTCCTCACCCAGCGACAAAGGCCCGCTTTATGAGCCTTCGGAATCCAAAGTCTACCGCCACCCGACCTTCTTCGACATTCCCGACGAAGTGGGGGCAATGTGATGGCTGCTGCACTCACACAAAATGAGGCGCTGCTGCAGTTCCTCTTGCGCATGGGCGACAACACTCTGATCCTGGGACACCGGGTCAGCGAATGGTGCGGCCACGCGCCTGTCCTGGAAGAGGACATCGCACTGGCCAATACAGCACTGGATCTGATTGGCCAGACCCAGATGTGGCTGGGCCTCGCTGGTGAGGTGGAGGGGACGGGCAAATCCGCCGATGAACTGGCCTTCCTCCGCGACGCCTGGGATTTCCGCAATGTGCTGCTGGTCGAAGTGCCCAATGGCGATTTTGGCCGCACCCTGATGCGCCAGTTCCTGTTTGATGCCTGGCATTCGATCCAGCTGGGTCATCTGATAAAATCCTCTGACGAGCGCGTTGCAGCGATTGCGGCCAAGGCCTCGAAAGAGGTGACCTATCACTTGGAGCGCTCTGCGGACACGGTTGTCGGCCTGGGCGATGGCACCGAGGAAAGCCATGGCTACATGCAGGCGGCACTCGACTACCTTTGGCCTTATGTGGGCGAAATGTTTGCCTCCGATGAAGTGGACGCAGCTTTGGTTGCAGTAGGTATTGCACCGGACCCTGCCTCGCTGCGTGCCGATTTCGATGCCCTTGCAGGCCGCGTGCTGAAAGAGGCAACGCTGACCATCCCCGACAGCAGTTTCGGGCACAAGGGCGGGCGCAACGGCAAGATGCATACCGAACACCTGGGTCACCTGCTGACCCAGATGCAATGGCTGCAGCGCGCCTATCCCGGCGCCAAGTGGTAGGTAGGGCATCAATGATCTGAGGGCAGCCCCGACCTCGAGTGGGGGTGAAGCCCCCTCCCGTGGGGGAGGTCGGGGGCTGCCCGGCCTATCGTCCGGGCAATCTTTCCGGGAAGGATAATCGCATGAGCCAAGTCACTACTCAGCCAAGCGTGGACCAGATCTGGGAATGGCTGGATGCCGTTCCCGATCCGGAGATCCCCGTGATCAGCCTAGTGGATCTGGGCATCATCCGGGACGTGGAATGGCAAGGTGAAACGCTTGTTGTCGCGGTAACACCAACCTATTCGGGCTGCCCTGCCACCGCCATCATCAATCTGGATATCGAGACCGCTTTGCGCGACCGTGGGCTTGAGAAGATCCAGTTGAAGACGCAGATCGCTCCGCCCTGGACCACCGATTGGCTGAGTGAAAAGGGCCGCTCCAAACTGGAAGAATACGGTATCGCCCCGCCGCAGCCCGCAGGCGGCCCCGAACGCTGCCCCAATTGCAAAAGCACAAATCTCACCCGTGTGAGCCAGTTCGGCTCCACCCCCTGCAAGGCTCACTGGCGCTGCCAGGACTGCCTGGAACCCTTTGATTATTTCAAGTGCATCTGAGGAGATCTTCGATGGCGCGCTTTCACGAACTTGAAGTCACCGATGTCCGCAAGACCATCCGCGATGCGGTGGTTGTCACGCTAAAGCCTGTGAATGGCGCAGCGGCGGAGTTTGAATTCACCCAAGGCCAGTATCTGACCTTCCGCCGCGATTTCGACGGCGAAGAGCTGCGCCGTAGCTATTCTATCTGTGCGGGCAAGGACGAGGGCGTGCTGCAGGTCGGCATAAAGCGGGTCGATGGCGGTGCCTTTTCGACCTGGGCCAATGCTGACCTGAAAACGGGCGACCGCCTGGAAGCTATGCCCCCCATGGGTAGCTTTTTCACCCCGCTGGATGCGGGCAGCGGCAAGAATTATCTGGGCTTTGCCGGCGGCTCCGGCATCACGCCTGTCCTGTCGATCCTGAAGACCACCCTGGCGGCAGAGCCGGAGTCCTCCTTTACGCTGGTCTATGCCAACAAGGGCGTGAACACGATCATGTTCCGCGAGGAGCTGGAGGATCTGAAGAACCTCTATATGGGCCGCTTCAACGTGATCCACATCTTGGAGAGCGACGCCCAGGAAATCGACCTTTTCACCGGCCTGGTGACAGAAGAAAAATGCGCCCAGCTCTTTGAGCACTGGATCGATATTGAAAGCACCGACACTGCCTTTATCTGCGGACCCGAGCCGATGATGCTGGGCATCGCCAGTGCCCTTCGCAATGCAGGATTGGACGACGCCCAGATCAAGTTCGAGCTCTTTGCCTCGGCTCAGCCAGGCCGCGCCAAGCGTAAGGCTTCTTCTGCCGAGGACAGCCGCGCGGGCAACCAGGCCCAGATGGCCATCACCTTGGATGGCGCCACCCAAACGCTGGAAGTCAGCAAGGACATGACGGTGCTGGATGCAGCACTCGGCAATGCGATGGACGCACCCTATGCCTGCAAGGCTGGCGTCTGCTCCACCTGCCGCTGCCGGGTACTGGAAGGCGAGGTGGAGATGGTCGCCAACCACGCGCTGGAGGACTACGAGGTCGAAAAGGGCTATGTGCTCTCCTGCCAGGCCTATCCTGTCACAGACAACGTTGTTGTGGACTACGATCAGTAAACCGTTTTGCGAGGGAGGATTACCCCATGGCTGAAGACATGAGCATTGAAAGCTACCTGGCGCAGGGCGGCAAACTAAGCAACCCCGCAAACGTGCCACCGCGCTACCGCGCGGAACTGTTGAAACTAATGACCAGCTTTGTGGACAGCGCCCTGGCCGGTGCCGCTGGTTTTGCGGATGTCATCAACGAAGGGCCAGGCATCAAGGCCCGGATCGCCGCCGCAAAGATCGTGCTGGAGAAAAGCGATAACGCTTATCAGGTTTTGCGACTCCTGGGCGAATTCGGTGCCGACACCAGGCGCTATGAAACACGGCACCCCTGGGCTGCCCGACTGGAACGCAGTGCCGATATTGGGCAGCGCAGAAGCAGCCAGGACATGCGCCTTGCGGTCTTCAACTACCCGCTCAAGGACTGGAGTGACGCGGTTGTCATGAACTTGCTCATGGGACGTGCGGTCACGCTGCAGTTGACGGAATACTCTCAGGTTTCCTATCAGCCGCTCGCAGAGGTCTTTCGCGCCATCGCGCCGATCGAAACCCATCACGCCGAGCTGGCAGAAGAGGGTTTGGCACAGTTGGTAGAGCAATGCGAAAAAGACGCGTTGCAGGCCTCCGTTGACTATTGGCTCCCGCGTGTTGCGGCCAGTTTTGGCACCGGAGACTCCGCCAAGTTTGAGGCCCTCAAGGCCTTTGGTCTCCGTCAGACTCCGAATGAAGATCTGCGAGCACACTGGCAGGCGGTTGCGGCGGAAACTCTGGGGAAACACGGGCTATCCCTCAATCTGTGATCAGGATGGGGCGGCGTGCTCTGCCCCTTCAAAACAAGATCAAATGTTTCCTTGGGCTGGTTTCGCACAATAGCACTGAAGAAAGGGTCTGGCCCTCTGACCTTTTCTTTCTTAGGCTCCGGAGCACAGGCATCTCCGGCAAGAGGAAACACAAGCATGGCAGTGGGCAAAACAATCCGCACCTATTTTCAAGGCGCTTGGCATGACGGTGATCTCCCTGTCATGAAGGCTGCCGACCATGGAATGTGGCTTGGGTCTTCGGTTTTTGACGGCGCGCGTTTCTTTGACGGAAAGCTGCCCGATCTGGATCTTCATTGCGCCCGAACCAATGCCTCAGCAGAGGCCCTGATGATGGCGCCCACTGTTGGCGCTGATGAGATGGTCGAGATCATCCGCGAGGGGCTGGCAGGCTTTGCCTCGGGTGCTGCTATCTATATTCGCCCCATGTACTGGGCCAGCGCTGGGGATGCCACGCTGATTGCACCGGAACCCGACAGCACCCAATTTGCCATCAGTTTGGAAGAAATCCCGATGGCCCCGGCAGAGGCAAGCCTGACACTGACCCGCACCCGTTTTCGTCGACCCGTTCAGGAAAGCGCGGTGGTCAACGCCAAGGCGGGCTGCCTATATCCCAACAACGCGCGCATGCTGCGCGAAGCGCGCTCCAAGGGGTTTCACAACACCCTGACCTGCGACGTGATGGGCAATGTAGCCGAAACCGCAACCGCCAATGTCTTTATGGTCCGAGACGGCGAGATCTTCACCCCTGTGCCCAATGGAACATTCCTGGCTGGGATCACCAGAGCCCGCCACATATCCAATCTGCGGGCCGATGGGTATACGGTCCATGAAGGTGTCCTGTCATACCAGGATTTTGAAGCCGCAGATGAGGTCTTTACCTCGGGGAATATGAGCAAAGTCACTCCGGTGACCGCATTTGATGATCGCCAATATCAAGTTGGGCCAGTGGCAAAGCGCGTGCGGGAACTTTATTGGGACTGGGCCTCAAGCCAGCAGTGAGACCTTCGTCAGAACAGCTGACATTCAAGGCCAGTGCGTCAAGAATGATAAGTCCTGTTCGCGCGCTCTATTGCACCGGCCCTCCGCTTGGGTCATGATCCAACCTGCAACAATCAGAGGCCGAAAATGCGCAAATTTCTTGTTGTTCTGGATGACAGCCGCGAATGCCTAAATGCGATGCGCTTTGCGGCTATGCGGGCTGCAAAGACTGGCGGTGGTGTCGCCATCCTCTCCATCATTCCACCAGATGATTTCAACCACTGGATCGGAGTTGGAGAAGTAATGCGCGAAGAAGCCAGAGAGCGGATACATGCCCATTTCGAGGTCTTCGCCAAATGGATGCGCGACCGTCAGGGCGTGGACCCAGAGCTGGTAATCCGTGAAGGTGATGCGGTTCCGGAGATCATGGGGCAAATCGAGTCTGATCCGGAAATCGGTGTCTTGGTCCTTGGCGCAGGGACTGACAGAAAAGGACCGGGCCCATTGGTCAGCCAGCTCAGCAAGAGCTCCGGTAGCCTGCCCGTTCCCATTACAGTCGTTCCTGGGGATCTGTCCAAAGAGCGCCTTGAAGCGATTACTTAGCAAAGAGCATTCTGGTCTGTCTGAGACAGGCCGGAATAGTCAACTTAAGAATAGGTTCAGTTTCGCTTCTAGCGCGGGTTCTTCAAAGATGGTTGTGCCCCGTCACCAATCAGTTTAGAATGGTTCTAAATGTTGACTCTGATCTCACCAGGGCGCATATCGTGACGACAGTCTTTGGAGGCTCCGATGTTCATTCAGACAGAATCCACCCCAAACCCGGCAACACTCAAGTTTCTGCCAGGCCAAACCGTCCTTGAAACAGGAACGGCAGATTTCCCCAATGCCGAAGCTGCAGAGAACTCCCCTCTGGCACAAAGGGTTTTTGCCGCCGCTGGGGTAACCGGTGTGTTTTTTGGCAATGATTTCGTCACAGTGACCAAATCTGAAGATGTGGAATGGGATCACATCAAACCGGCAATCCTTGGCGCTATAATGGAGCATTTCCAATCGGGTCAACCGGTGCTGAATGCCGGTGGTGCGCAATCGTCTGGCCATGCTGAGCATAGCGGTGAAGACGCAGAGGTTGTGAACCAGATCAAAGATCTGCTGGATAGCCGGGTGCGACCAGCAGTGGCACAGGATGGGGGCGATATCACCTTCCATGGCTTTGATCGCGGCGTTGTCTATCTCCATATGCAAGGCGCCTGCGCGGGCTGCCCCTCTTCGACCCTGACCTTGAAAATGGGCATCGAAAACCTACTGCGCCATTATATTCCTGAGGTCACGGAAGTGCGCCCGGTCGCTGTTTGACCATAAGCGCTTCCCATCGCTTGAAAGAGGGGTATGGATGGCTACTGAGCCCTTAGTTCTGGCCTTTGATTGTTCGGCCGCGCATTGCGCGGCCGCTTTGCTCAAGGGAGATCAGGTCCTTTGCGAGCGCCTAGAGGAAATGAACCGTGGTCAGGCTGAGCGGCTGATGCCGCTCTTGGAAGAACTTCTGTTTGACTGCGCACAGAGCTGGCAGGATCTGGATGCGATTGGTGTCGGCGTTGGTCCCGGGAATTTTACCGGCATCCGCATCGCCGTTTCAGCAGCGCGTGGGCTCGCATTAGGTTTGAACAGGCCAGCAGTTGGCGTTTCTGGCCTGGAAGCCAGACAAAAACCTGGCGTCCTGCCCGCCGTCCCCGCCCCCCGCGATCAGGTCTACATAGAGATGCCAGGGGAAGCACCGCGTCTTACCTCTTGCGCTGAGGCAGAGGAATGCGCACGCGGTGCCGCGCTAGCCTTTGCGCCTGTTGCCTCCCCCG
Organism: Roseobacter sp. SK209-2-6; assembly: GCF_000169455.1. Lineage (GTDB taxonomy): Bacteria > Pseudomonadota > Alphaproteobacteria > Rhodobacterales > Rhodobacteraceae > Pseudophaeobacter. The sequence continues at coordinate 17,145 of NZ_AAYC01000013.1, forward strand.
TTGATTTGGCTCGCCGTATCGCCGAACTCACCCGAGACAGATACCAAAAGACTTCAAGCCCACCAGCGCCGCTCTACCTTCGCGCGGCTGATGCAGCCCCAGCCCGAGACTTGCCTCCAAAGCTTCTCGATGACTGAAATTGCAACATCAGCTGAGATGGCGACCACGCATCAGCTTACCTTCACCCGGTCGCGCCCCTGGACGCAAGCAGAGTTCGAAGCGCTCCTGGAAAGCCCCCTGGTTTTCGCCACTGGTGACGCAAAGTGCTTTGCCATGGTGCGCGTGATCGCCGATGAAGCGGAATTGCTCACCCTAGCAACGCATCCCAAGTACCGCAGGCAGGGACTGGCTATTGTGGTGATGCAAAACTGGCATAGGCGGGCTCTACAGCGGGGCGCGAAGACCGCTTTTTTGGAAGTCGCGTCCGACAATCAGCCTGCCCTCTCTCTCTATCGTTCCTGCGGCTATGAGGAAACCGGCCTGCGCAAGGCCTATTACGCCCGAGGCGATGGTTCTGCTGCAGATGCCATTCTCTTACGGCGAAGCCTAATATAGGTCCCTCATATATCTGGTTTTCAAGATACTGTTTCAAAAATTTCTGAAAGAACGCTCATTGAGTGCTGGATTTTCGAGGGAAATCTGCTTGAGCCAAAGCACGACAACCGAGCCAAGAATGTTACCGAATCTGTGCGTATATCGACAGATTCTGGTAGCGCTACCGGCATTTTAGATGACTTGCTATGCTTTCCAGCCCCTACTCGAAATCTGCGCAAAGGCAAGCAAGGACTTGCGCTAACGCAAGGAAGTCGGCAATTGGCGCCAATTGCACCCCCGGAATCTAACTAATTGGTCAAAAAGCGGTTGACCCTATGCCCCAGCTCACTGCTAAATTGCCGCACCTTTTTGGCTCAAAAAAGCCAAGCAGTGGCACCAGCTGCTGCATCCAACAAAAATGAAAATGGGAGTAACCTGATGACTCTGATGAAATCGCTGATGGGCGCGGCTGCGTCTTTGGCTCTGACAGCTGGTGCCGCATTGGCGGAACCTGCGCTGATCTTCGACCTGGGCGGAAAATTCGACAAGAGCTTTAACGAAGCTGCCCACAATGGTGCGAGCCGCTGGGCGGAAGAAACCGGTGGCAGCTACCGCGAAATCGAACTGCAGTCCGAAGCCCAGCGTGAGCAGGCGCTGCGCCGCTTTGCCGAAGCAGGTGCAAACCCGGTTATCACCATGGGCTTTGCCATGGCAGATCCTCTCAGCACTGTTGCGGCGGACTACCCTGACACCAAGTTTGTTGCGGTCGACGTGACCTGGTTGGACGCAAACAACATCCGCCAGATCGGCTTTGCCGAGCATGAGGGCTCTTACCTCGTTGGTATGATGGCAGCGATGGCGTCGAAGTCCGACACCGTTGGCTTTATCGGCGGTATGGATATCCCCCTGATCCGTCACTTTGCCTGCGGCTATGCCCAAGGTGCCAAAGCCGTAAACCCTGACATCAACATCGTTGCAAACATGACCGGCACCACCCCTGCGGCCTGGAATGACCCGGTAAAAGGCTCCGAGCTGACCAAAGCGCAGATCAGCCAGGGTGCTGATGTGATCTATGCTGCCGCCGGCGGCACCGGTGTAGGCGTTCTGCAGACTGCGGCGGATGAAGGCATCCTGTCGATCGGCGTAGACAGCAACCAGAACCACCTGCACCCTGGCAAGGTCCTGACCTCTATGCTGAAGCGCGTGGACGTGGCTGTCTATGAAGCCATGAAAGCCGGTACCGATCTTGAAACCGGTGTCTTCACCATGGGTCTGGCCGAAGAAGGTGTGGGCTATGCACTGGATGACAACAACGCTCCCCTAGTCTCCAGCGACATGCAGAGCGCAGTTGACGATGCCCGTTCGAAGATCATCAGCGGCGACATCAACGTGGCCAGCTACTACGAAAATGATAGCTGCCCAGCCCTGAGCTTCTGATCTGAGAAAGCCCCAGGCCATGACTACGTGTATTCATACGTTTTTTGAGGCCTGGGGCGTTACATCGCCCGAACTGCGTGCGGAAAAAACCGCTGCCGCTATCGGGCCAAACTTCTACTATTCTGATCCCAACGCAGTTGAACCCATCCGGGGACAAGAGGCCTATCTGGACTATATCGCGCAGTTTTCTGCGATGATGCCAGGCGCTTCTGCCCGGGTTCTTTCGGTTTCTCAGCACCATGGCCACCTAAGGGCCACGGTCGAATTTGCAAAAGACGGCAAGCGCATGATGCTGGGCCAGTATTTTGCCGATTTGACCGATGGGAAGCTCTGTCGCGTGATCGGATTTACAGGCATGGGAGAGCCCGATTGACCGCGCCCGCCATTGAACTCAAAGGCATTTCCAAAGCCTTTGGCCCTGTACAGGCAAACAAAGATATCTCTATCAGTGTCGCACCCGGAACCATCCATGGGATCATCGGTGAAAACGGCGCTGGAAAATCCACACTGATGTCGATTCTTTACGGCTTTTACAAAGCCGACAAAGGTGAAGTCTGGATCAACGGTAAGAAAACCGAAATTCCCGATAGCCAGGCCGCCATCGCCGCTGGCATCGGCATGGTGTTCCAGCACTTCAAGCTGGTGGAGAATTTCACCGTTCTGGAGAATATCATCCTCGGCGCAGAGGATGGCGGGCTGCTGAAGCCCTCGCTCTCCAAGGCGCGTAAGATCCTGAAAGAACTGGCCGCCGAATATGAGCTGAACGTAGATCCTGACAAGCGGATCGACGAGATCGGCGTTGGCATGCAGCAGCGAGTCGAAATCCTAAAAGCCCTTTACCGTCAGGCCGACATCCTGATCCTTGATGAACCGACCGGTGTTTTGACCCCGGCCGAGGCCGATCAGCTGTTCCGCATCCTCGACCGGCTGCGCGGCGAAGGCAAGACCATCATCCTGATCACCCATAAACTACGGGAGATCATGGAGTACACCGATACAGTTTCGGTGATGCGGCGCGGTCAGATGACCGCGACAGTCAAAACCGCAGAGACCAGTCCCGAGCATCTGGCCGAACTGATGGTCGGGCGTAAAGTCTTGCTGCAAGTCGACAAAGTCCCCGCCAACCCCGGCAAGCCAATTCTGGAGATTGAAAAACTCCGGGTCATAGACGAGGCCGGTGTCGAACGGGTGAAGGGCATCGACCTCACCGTGCGTGCCGGAGAGATCCTCGGAATCGCCGGGGTTGCCGGCAATGGCCAGTCCGAGCTGCTGGAGGTCCTAGGCGGCATGCGCGAGGGTATGGGTTCAATCCGGCTGAATGGAACGCCTCTGCCCCTTTCCGGTTCTGGATCCGATGCCCGTGCACGGCGCGCGGCCCATGTGGCCCATGTGCCCGAAGATCGGCAGCGCGAAGGTCTGATCATGGATTTCCACGCCTGGGAAAACGTCGCCTTTGGCTATCACCATGCGCCCGAATACCAAAAGGGCCTGTTGATGGATAACACCGCCCTGCGCGCGGATACCGAAGCCAAGATGGAAAAATTCGATGTGCGCCCGCCGGACCCTTGGCTGGCGGCCAAAAGCTTCTCCGGCGGCAACCAGCAAAAGGTGGTTGTGGCGCGCGAGATTGAGCGCAACCCGGATCTTTTGCTGATCGGCCAGCCCACCCGAGGGGTGGATATCGGCGCCATCGAATTCATTCACAAACAGATCGTCGAACTGCGCGACCAGGGCAAAGCCATCCTGCTGGTCTCGGTCGAACTGGAAGAGATCCTGTCCCTCTCCGACCGCGTCGCCGTCATGTTTGACGGTATGATCATGGGTGAGCGCATGGCCGCAGAGACTGACGAAAAAGAACTCGGCCTGTTGATGGCCGGTGTCGCGGGGGAGGCCGCGTAAATGGAAAAAATGCCTAAATGGGCCGATGTGGTTCTGATCCCGCTGATCAGCCTCTTCCTGGCCGCAGTGCTCTCTGCCCTGGTGATCCTGGGTATCGGCGAAGATCCGGTGGCGGCTGTCAAACTCATGGTCGACGGCGCCCTAGGCTCCAGCTATGGCTGGGGCTATACGCTCTACTATGCCACCAACTTCATGTTCACCGGACTTGCGGTGGCGGTGGCAGCTCATGCGGGTCTGTTTAACATCGGCGGCGAAGGCCAGGCGATGCTGGGCGGCTTGGGTGTGGCTGTTATCTGCCTCTTCATTCCCTGGCCGCATTGGTCGCTGGCGCTGATCTTTGCTGCGCTGGCAGCTGGCCTCTTTGGCGCTGCCTGGGCAGCAATCCCGGCCTATCTTCAGGCCAAGCGCGGCAGCCATATCGTGATCACCACTATCATGTTCAACTTCATCGCGGCTGCGGTACTGAACTACCTGCTGGTAAACCAATTGCGCCCCGTAGGATCAATGGATCCGGCTAGCGCCCGCTTTGCAGAGGCTGTGCATCTGCCCTCGCTGCATGAAATGCTGGCGCCTTTGGGGATTGCCTTCTCCAAGTCGGCCCCTGCCAATGTCAGCCTGCTGGTTGCCCTGGCCGCCTGTATTCTGGTCTGGGTGCTGATCTGGCGCACTTCGCTGGGTTTCGAGATCCGCGCCTTTGGCAAATCCGAACCCGGCGCGCGCTATGCCGGCATTTCGCCAGTCAAGATCACGATGATCGCCATGCTGATTTCCGGCGCACTGGCCGGCATGATGGCGACCAACAACGTGATGGGTGAGGCCGAGCGCCTGGTACTGAACTCCACCGAGGGGGCGGGCTTCATCGGCATCGCTGTGGCCCTGATGGGCCGCAACCACCCCTTTGGCGTCTTCCTGGCTGCGATCCTCTTTGGCTTTCTCTATCAAGGCGGTGCTGAGCTGGCACTCTGGACCAAGATCCCGCGTGAGCTGATCGTGGTGATCCAGGCCCTGGTGATCCTCTTCACCGGTGCGCTGGACAATATGGTACGGATGCCGCTTGAGCGTATCTTCCTGGCCTTCCGCAAGGAGGCGAAGTGATGGATTTTCTCACTCTGATCCAGGTGCTCGATAGCACTGTACGCCTTGCCACTCCTCTGCTGCTGGCCTGTCTTGCAGGCCTCTACTCGGAACGCGCTGGCATCTTCGACATCGGTCTGGAAGGCAAGATGCTGATGGCGGCCTTCTTCTCAGCAGCTGTAGCAGCCGTCACTGGCAATGTCTGGCTCGGTCTGCTGGCAGGCATCGGCTCTTCCATGCTGCTGGCCGGCCTGCACGGGGTGGCCTCAATCACCTTCCGGGGCAACCAGCTGATCTCTGGTGTGGCGATCAACTTCCTGGCGGCAGGCATGACAGTGCTGATCGCGCAGGACTGGTTCCAGCAGGGCGGACGCACACCCTCGCTGATCGGCGGCGGGCGCTTTGTCCCGATCGAGCTGCCCTTTGCCATCGGCCCTGCGGATGCGGCAGCTGCTGGCGTGCCGCTGACGCAGATGCTGAAAGAGGCGGGCTGGGTCTCGCAGATCTATTCCGAGCTGATCTCGGGCCATTCGATCCTGGTCTATCTGACCTTCCTCTTTGTGCCGCTGACAGCCTGGATCCTGTTTGGTACCCGCTTCGGGTTGCGTCTGCGCGCCGTGGGTGAAAACCCGGCTGCGGTGGATACCGCCGGCGTCTCAGTGGTGGGCCTACGCTTTGCTGCGGTAGCCATCTGCGGCGTGCTCTGCGGCATTGCCGGCAGCTACCTGGCCACCGCCCTGCAGGCCGGTTTTGTCAAGGACATGTCGGCAGGCCGCGGCTTTATCGCCCTGGCAGCGCTGATCTTTGCCAAATGGCGCCCCTGGCACGCCCTTGGCGCCTGCCTGCTCTTCGGTTTATTCCAGGCGCTCGAACTTCGTCCCGACGTACTGGAAGCCGCTTTCGGCATGAAAATCCAGGCCCAGTTCCTTGGCGCCCTACCCTATGTCATGACAGTCGTCATCTTGGCTGGCTTTGTTGGCAAGGCCATCCCGCCCAAGGCCGGCGGAGAGCCTTATGTAAAAGAGCGCTAAGGCGGCCTTTCAGATCACAAACAAGACCCGGCAGAGACATTCTGGCGGGTCTTTTTCTTGCTTTGACTTTGCAAACGGCAAGGTTCTCCCCCATAGATTGTGAAGCACAATGCGGGGACCTTAAGTCCAGTTTTTCACATCAAATCAGTCCTGCGTGCTGCAAAGCGGCATAGTCAGTTGATTTTGTCCTATTGCTGAGCTTAAAGAGGAACATGCAAATATACCTCCCCATCGCCGAAGTATCGGTCAATGCCTTCCTCCTCCTGGGTCTGGGTGGAATTGTGGGCGTTCTTTCGGGCATGTTTGGTGTGGGCGGCGGCTTCTTGATGACGCCGCTGCTGTTCTTTATCGGCATTCCCCCGACCGTCGCAGTTGCAACAGAGGCCAACCAGATCGTGGCCTCATCCTTCTCTGGGGTTCTTGCACATTTCCGAAGGCGAACCGTCGATATCAAGATGGGGGTTGTCCTGCAAATCGGCGGCGTCATTGGCGCAGCCCTTGGTGTGGTGGTCTTCAACTACCTCAAGAGCCTTGGGCAGGTCGATCTGCTGGTAAAGCTTTGCTACGTTGTCTTTCTTGGCGTTGTGGGTGGGTTGATGTTCATCGAGAGCCTCAACGCCATGCGCAAATCCAAGCGCAGCGGCGGTGCTACCCCGGTGCGGCGCCAGCGCGGTTGGGTCCACGTCCTGCCCTTCAAGATGCGCTTTCGTACCTCTGGCCTCTATATTTCCGTAATCCCGCCCATTCTGGTTGGGGTCTGCGTTGGTATCCTGGCTGCCATCATGGGTGTCGGTGGCGGGTTCATCATGGTCCCCGCAATGATCTATATCCTGGGCATGCCCACAAAGGTCGTGGTTGGCACCTCTCTGTTCCAGATCATTCTGGTCACCGCCTTCACCACCATGCTGCATGCCACCACCAACTACACGGTTGATATCGTTCTGGCGGTGCTCTTGCTTGTTGGCGGCGTGATTGGCGCCCAGATTGGCACCCGAATTGGCGTCTACCTCAAAGCCGAACAGTTGCGCATTCTGCTGGCCCTCATGGTGATCGCGGTCTGCGCCAAACTGGGACTTGATCTGCTTCTCATGCCTGCCGAGCTTTACTCGCTTGGTCCAGCAGGAGGGCATTGATCATGATCCGCTCTCTCATTGCCTCTCTCTCGCTTGGGATCGCGGCGCTGGCCTATCCCGCCACAGCCGGAGAAGAAGAGGTCGTCCTTGGCCTCAGCCAGGACCGGGTTGCTATCACCGCGACCTTTGACGGATCAGAAATCCTGATTTTTGGCGCAGTCAAACGCGAAACCCCAATTCCGGATGGTGACCCGTTGCAAGTGATCGTTGCTGTCTCCGGTCCCAGTTCGCCGGTCACCGTGCGCCGCAAGGAAAAGAAATTTGGCATCTGGGTCAATACCGACAGCGTATTGGTCGACTCCGCACCCAGTTTCTACGCTATCGCGACCAGTGCGCCCTTTGCTCAGGTGATCTCTGACACTGAGGATCTGCGGTACAGTGTTTCTATTGAACGTGCGATCCGGTCTGTTGGCGCCGCAATGCACATTCGTGGCGCACAAGATTTTGCAGAGGCCGTGGTTCGCATCCGCGAGAACCGCGATCTCTACTCCCTTCGCGAGAATACGGTTGCGGTGGATCAACAAACCCTGTTCCGTACCGCAATCGACATGCCCGCCGATCTGACCGAAGGCGAGTATAAGGCGCGTATTCTGCTCACCCGCAGCGGTGAGGTCGTCTCTCATTTCGAAACCGATATTGACGTGCGCAAAGTTGGACTCGAGCGTTTTCTCTTTGCGCTCTCGCGTGAGCAGCCCTTTGTCTACGGGCTAATGTCCCTGGCCATCGCCATAGCCGCGGGCTGGGGCGCCTCTGCAGCTTTCCGGCTTCTGCGCAACAGCTGAGAGACTGCCCGAATTTTCGGCATCAGCGAGGCCGTGCGCCGGATGCATTCCAGTTGCTTCAATGCGCTGCAGCGCCGCGCACAAGCGCGGCGCTGGGCCCAAGGGGATGCGATGCGCGTCAGCGCGTCAAATCCGGGCGGGAGCCCCGCCTGCGCCAGACAAATTCCCCGCCGAATTCATCCTCTGCCGATATAGGGCATCTTGGTGGCCATGACGGTCATGAACTGCACATTGGCCTCCAGCGGCAGATTTGCCATATGCAGCACAGACCGCGCCGCGTCCTCCACCGCAAAGCTCTGCATCGGCTCTGCCTCAGGGTCTGCTTGGGCCTGACGATGGCTCAGGTCTTCCACCATGGGTGTGCGCGCATTACCGATATCGATCTGGCCGCAGGCAATGTCAAAAGGACGCCCGTCTAGTGATAGGCTGCGGGTCAGGCCTGTTATGGCGGATTTGGTCGAGGCATAAGGCACCGAATGCGGGCGCGGCACATGGGCCGCAATCGACCCGTTGTTGATGATCCGCCCGCCCTGAGGCTTCTGCCGCCGCATCTGCCGAAAAGAGGCGCGCGCTGCCAGAAACATGCCATTGAGGTTCACATTGACCGAAGCATACCAATCCTCCAGTGCAATTTCATCAATGGTACCGCCAGGGGTAAAGATCCCGGCATTGTTAAACAGCACATCCAACCGCCCCGCCTGCATGGCAAACTGGTTGACCGCATGGTCCACCGCCGCCGCATCCGTAACATCGGCAGGCAGCACCATGGCGCGGCTATGGCCCAATGCCACCTCTTCCAGCGCCGCTTGGCGACGCGCCAGAAGCCCCACGGTCCAGCCCTCAGCCAGGAACAGCTCCGCCACGGCCCGGCCAATGCCGGAACTTGCACCGGTTACCAATATGGATTTCGTCATAGAGGTGCTTCCTCTTGCATTTTCAATGTCAGCGCCGCCGCCGGGGCGGCCTTCAGATCATCCACCCGCAGCGGTCCGGTGGGTTTGGCTAGTCGGTTGCGCACGACCCAGATCAGGCGTTCCTGCGCCCGGGTGATGGCCACATATGCCAGCCGCTTCCATAGCGGCTGCCCGGCCTCCACCCGCCCCATGCGCGCGGCAGCATAGATGTCCGGTGCAAAGACCTGGGTGGTGTCCCATTGCGAGCCCTGGGCCTTATGGATCGTTACCGCCGCCCCGTGCAGAAAGGCCGCGCCCATGCGGGCGGCAAAGGGGATGAAGGGCTCTTCCTGATCCGGTTTCTCGATCTTCACAATTGAGGCCGCAGAGACCTGCGGGTCCTCAGCTCCCATCACGTGCAGCCGGGAGAAACCCGGTTTGCGGCCCGGCCCCAGATAGACCACCTGCGCGCCCTTGATCAGGCCGCGAGCCTCAAGATCCAGGCGTTTTTTGCGGTGCTTCAGCGGCAGTTCAATACCGTCGCAAATCAAGGGCTCGCCTTCGATCAGCGCGTCCTCCGGGGCACCATGCACCTGCCGGAAGGCATTGATCAGGCGGATCCGGGTGTTGTTGCGCCAGACCAGCACCGGCGAGCGCGCCATCAGGTCCACCTCAACCCGCTGCCCCCAGACCACCCGTTCGTCGCGCCGGGCAGTCTCTTCGATCATGCGCTCAAACTCCTCAAACCCCAACGACGGGTCCGCCAGCGCATGCGCGAGATCTAGGATCGGGTTATCCGCATCCTGGCGATGCACCCGCTGCAGCTGCAGCTGCCGGTTCTGCGGCAGAGTCTCAAACACCATCGAGCCCGATTGGTTGACCGGCGCCAACTGCGCCGGATCACCAAAGAGCACCAAATTTGGAAAAATCTCTTTCAGATCTTCGAACTGGCGGTCATCCAACATCGAAGCTTCATCAATGAAGCCAATATCCAACGGATCATCCCGCCGCTTCCAGCCGGTGATAAAATCCGAGCCTCGAAGGCCAGCAGCGGCCAGCGCGCCGGGGATGGATTTATTGACCTCATAAAAGGCATGGGCACGGGCCAGAGCCTCCGGTGTCACCCCTTCGATCTCCGGCTCTTCGCCATTGCCAGTCAGCCATTCAGCAATGCGCTCATACTCAGGGTCATAGACCGGGGTATAGAGAATACGGTGAATGGTGGTCGCAGGCACACCGCGCAGACGCAAGACGCTCGCGGCCTTATTGGTAGGTGCCAGGATCGCCAGTGAACGGCGCCCAGTTTTCTTGCGGCTCTCGTAATCGCCCGAGACCACTTCAACCCCGGCCTGTTCCAAGGCCTTGTACAGCTCAGCCAAAAGCAGGGTTTTTCCTGAGCCCGCCTTGCCAATGACGGCCATCACCCCCGCTTCACCTTTTGGAGGTTGCAGCAATCCATCATCCATATCAACGCCCGCTTGTCGAAGCAGGGCGGATACGCTGTCATAGGCCTGGGCCTGATCTTCTGAAAACTGCAAAGCCTGATCTGTCATGGCGCGACACTACAGGGCCGCCGCAGCAGGCACCAGTCGCAAAGCCTGGGCTTTGCTCTCAGATCACAATCAGCCCGCAACTGATAGCACGTGCAATGGCATGGGTGGTGTTAAGTGCACCCAGTTTGAAACGCGCGCTCTCGATATAGACCCGCAGTGTATGCTCGGAAATCGAAAGCGTCTTAGCGACCTGAGCCCGGTTATACCCGATAGCCAAAAGGGTCAAAGCATCCATCTCTCGGGGAGAAAGCGGAGGCGTATGCTCGGGTTTGCGCTTTGGCTCGAACTCCAGGGCTTTACGGTTGAAGTAATGCCCGACCAGGATCAGCTCCTGACTAAAGGTATCGATAAACTCATCCCAGTTGGCATCGTTGCAGCTATGACTAACCGTAAAGAGGGCAAATTGACCATTGGGACCCCGGATCGGCACCGAATACCCCTGATTGCCAACACCATAGTTTTGCGCATCCGAGCGAAACTCCTTTGCCTGACGGGTCGTCCAATCCAACCTGCGCCAGTCAACTGGGTGAAAGCGCTGATAGCACCCCGCAATGACCGGGTCTGAACGCACATATCCTTTGTCCAGATAGCGCTGGATCCAAGCCTGTTTGTAGGTGCCGCACCCATATTGATCACCTGCGCTGTCGACCCAATGGTACATGGCATCGTCAACACCAAAGGCTTGGCATACTTCTTCAATAATGGATTGCAGCCCATCAAGAGACTCTGTCAGATCAAGTGCCTGCAGAATATCATCTAGATCCACCGGTCTTCCCATATCGCACACGTCAAAAATGATAGAGCCGCCCTGATTGAGGCCGAAGCCTTGGGCGATCTAATTGTTTTGAATTTCGTCCATCCCGAGTTTCCTTTTGCCGTGCGTAAGGGGCACAGGTCAATGCATGCATTATCATAAATGATAAAAATAGCAGTGGAAACTCGCCAAAAGTAGGAGTCATGCATGCGCCGCAGCATTGGAGCAAAGCCTCACTCACCCAAGGGGTTGAGCGGAAATGACCCGCCCAATCTATACGCGCATTTTCATCTTCCCAAAAAGGCAAAGCAGCGCGGATTGCCAATGACAATCTACGCTGCTTTCAGTCCCTTTGTGGGACCTCTACTTCAACTCGCCTCGGCGTTAACCCGCCAAGACCTCAGCCAATGTTCGCATTCCGGTCTTTGGCGCCTGGACCAGAACAGACATATTGCCTGGCAGATGCTCATTGCGCAGCATCTTCATGTGGGCTTCTGGAAGGTCGTTCCAGGTAAAGACCTCTGACATGCAGGGATCTAGGCGACGCTCTACCATCAGCTTGTTCGCGGCAGCCGCCTGTTTCAGATGGGCAAAATGCGAGCCTTGCAGACGCTTCTGGTGCATCCACATGTAGCGCACGTCGAAAGTCAGGTTGTAGCCGGTGGTCCCGGCACAGATCACAACCATACCGCCCTTTTTCACCACAAAGGTGGAGACCGGAAAGGTGCTTTCGCCAGGGTGCTCGAACACCATATCAACGTTGTTGCCCTTGCCGGTGATGTCCCAGATCGCCTTGCCGAATTTGCGGGCTTCCTTGAACCACTCGGCATATTCCGGGGTGTTCACCGTAGGCAGCTGGCCCCAGCAGTTGAAATCTTTGCGGTTCAGAACGCCTTTGGCGCCAAGCCCCATGACAAAGTCGCGCTTGCTCTCGTCCGAGATCACGCCGATGGCGTTGGCGCCGGCGGTGTTGATCAGCTGGATCGCATAAGAGCCCAGACCTCCGGAGGCGCCCCAGACCAGAACATTCTGGCCCGGCTTCAGATCATGCGGTTCATGGCCGAAGAGCATCCGGTAGGCGGTGGCCAGCGTCAGCGTGTAGCAAGCGGCCTCTTCCCAGGTCAGATGCTTGGGGCGCGGCATCAGCTGCTGGGCCTGCACATTGGTGAACTGGGCAAAGGAGCCATCCGGGGTCTCGTAGCCCCAGATCCGCTGGCTAGGAGAATACATCGGATCGCCACCGTTGCATTCTTCATCGTCGCCGTCATCTTGGTTACAGTGGATTACAACTTCGTCGCCAACTTTCCAGCGGGTCACCTTGGAGCCAACCGCCCAAACAATGCCCGAAGCATCGGAACCGGCGATGTGGTAAGGTGCCTTATGGCCATCGAATGGTGAGATCGGTTTGCCCAAAGAGGCCCAGACGCCATTATAGTTAACGCCTGCCGCCATCACCAGAACCAGCACCTCGTGGCTGTCCAGTTCTGGCACGTCCACGACCTCCTGCACCATGGCCGTATTGGGCTCACCATGGCGTTCCTTGCGGATCGCCCAAGCGTACATTTTCTTGGGCACAAAGCCCATCGGGGGGATTTCGCCCATCTCATAGAGATCTTTTTCGGGCGCCTCATAAGACATGATGTCGGTCTGGGTGTCCAATGCCATGATGGCCTCCTTCGTCCTGCGCGTTTGCCGCGATGCAGAATCGCGGCGATTACCTAGGGAATAGGATCGGCAAAGTAATATTGCAACCTCTTTCGGCTTATATTTGAAATTTTATAACCCTGCAGATGCAGCATGACCCTTTGCAATTGCAGAATACGTCCCTCATCCAGTATCAGGCTCACAGCATTGGGACCACTCAAAATAGAGGATCTCTTGGGCTCTGGCGCCTCTAACTTGTCTGCGTTGTCAACGGATCGGGTGAACTGGCAACTTTTGGCTTGGCCCATCTACGGGCCAAGGCCTGCGCAGGCTTTTCTACCCAGAGATAGACACAGGCGGAGATCAGCAAGATCAGCGCAAAAATCCCCGCAAGGCAGAGAAGGTAAACCGCAGAGTGCGCCCCCGGTGGAAACAAGGAAATCAGCGCATTGCCGATATTGTTGTGCAACAAATAGACAGAATAGCTGCCCAACCCCAATGTCGCTAAGGGCCAGCTTCCCAGCCATTGAACAAACCGCAACCGCAATGCACAAGCCAGGACCAAGAGATATATCCCAGCCAAAACACTCGCCTGAACAAGACCTTCGGAGATATACTGCGAAACAGCGAAACTCCAAAGCAGCAAGGCCAAGCTGCGCGTTTTCACACCTTCCTGGTAAATCTGAGAAAACAGCATACCGGCGGCAAACAGATGTAGGTACTCACTGGACAGAAAGCGATAGTATATCTTTGGCATCATCCCCGGTAGAAAACTCTCCGAAGCTGATAGAGAAAATTGCGCTAACAAAAGACAAAAAGCCCCGCGTTCGCAAAATCGCTGCCGTCCGAGCATTGCGAATAAGGCCGCAATTATCAGATAGAATTGTGCTTCGATCGCCAGTGTCCAATAGACAGGATCGATGTAGTTATCCAAGGCAAAGCTGCCCGGCCAGATCTCTGGCCTGGTAAAGGTCAACGAAGGTACAAAGGCCGTTATCTCCCTGCGGGCAAATAGGGCAAAGTCAGTACTCAGCACCTGCATCACCAAGAATGTCAGCGCAGAACAGACAGCTAAAGCGGGCCACAACCGCAGGAAACGTTTCAGCAGAAAGCGAGCTCCCCCACCACCTGAAAGCAGTGAGATCGGGATCACAAATCCGGAAATTATAAAGAATAGATGCACCCCGAGATTACCGTAACTAGCCCAAGGTAACAACGTGTCACCATAGGGGTAGAACTTTGGGTAGCTCTGAAAATAGTGGAAAAAGACAACTGCGAGCACCGCAAGAGCACGCAGTCCGTCAAAAACGGAAAGCCGGGTTGGAAACAGCACGAAAACCTCAATGAGTTTAACGAATAAAATTTCTATCAACTTATAGGTGCAACTTCAAAAGAAGCAACCCGGAGGCGAGGAAGACATGCTCTCTCGAATCCACGAATGCCGCAACGCAGCGAATTGACAAGGGTGTAAAATTGCAGTTTACATCAGCTTGACGTAATAAAATTACCCACACACTGACTCGCGAGGCCCGTAATGCCGCAGATGCAAAAAGACCGCCCCTGGCTGATCCGTACCTATGCAGGCCATTCCACCGCCAAGGCTTCGAACGAGCTTTATCGCGCGAACCTGGCCAAGGGGCAGACCGGCCTTTCGGTGGCCTTCGATCTGCCAACGCAGACCGGCTATGATAGTGACCATGTGCTGGCGCGCGGTGAGGTGGGTAAAGTTGGGGTGCCAATCTGTCATCTGGGTGACATGCGCACGCTGTTTGAAGAGATCCCTCTAGAGCAGATGAACACCTCAATGACGATCAACGCTACAGCCCCCTGGCTGCTGTCACTGTACATAGCGGTGGCTGAGGAGCAGGGCGCGGATGTATCCAAGCTGCAGGGCACCGTGCAGAATGACTTGATCAAGGAATACCTATCGCGCGGCACCTATGTCTGCCCGCCCAAACCCAGCCTCAAGATGATCGCCGATGTAGCTGAATACTGCTACACCAACGTGCCCAAGTGGAACCCGATGAACGTCTGTTCATACCACCTGCAGGAAGCTGGCGCGACACCGGAGCAGGAACTGGCCTTCGCCTTGGCGACCGCACAGGCGGTTCTGGACGAGCTGAAACCGCGCATCGCGCCTGAGGCCTTCCCGGCGATGGTCGGCCGCATCTCTTTCTTTGTGAACGCGGGCATCCGCTTCGTGACCGAAATGTGTAAGATGCGGGCCTTTGTCGATCTGTGGGACGAGATCTGCGAGAAACGCTATGGCGTTGCTGATCCGAAATTCCGCCGCTTCCGTTACGGGGTGCAGGTAAACTCACTGGGCCTGACCGAGCAGCAGCCGGAAAACAATGTCTACCGCATCCTGATCGAGATGCTGGCAGTGACCTTGTCGAAAAAGGCCCGCGCCCGCGCGGTGCAGCTGCCCGCCTGGAACGAAGCGCTGGGCCTGCCCCGCCCCTGGGACCAGCAGTGGTCCATGCGTATGCAGCAGATCCTGGCCTATGAGACCGACCTTCTGGAATACGGCGATCTCTTCGACGGCAACCCGGCGGTCGATGCCAAGGTTGAAGAGCTGAAAGAAGGCGCCCGCGCCGAGCTGGCTAACCTGGAATCCATGGGCGGCGCGGTTGCTTCGATCGAATACATGAAGGGCCGTTTGGTCGATTCCAACGCAGAACGCCTGAACCGGATCGAAAAGAACGAAACCGTTGTGGTTGGCGTCAACAAATGGACGGAAGGTGAACCCTCGCCGCTGCAGACCGAAGATGGTGGCATTATGGTGGTTGATCCGGCGGTGGAGCAGGAGCAGGCAAGCCGCTTGGCAACCTGGCGTGCGAGCCGTGACAATGATGCAGTTCAATCCGCTCTGGCAGCACTTCGCGCAGCTGCAAAAGATGGTAGCAATATCATGGAGCCTTCCATCGCAGCCGCAAAAGCAGGCGTAACCACCGGCGAATGGGCTGAGGAAATGCGGAAAGCCTATGGAACCTATCGGGGACCAACCGGCGTTTCGGCCTCTGTCTCGAATAAGACTGAAGGATTGGAAGACCTCCGCGACGCAGTAAATGCAGTCAGCGATCAACTGGGACGTCGGCTGAAATTTGTGGTTGGAAAACCTGGCCTCGACGGGCACTCAAACGGAGCCGAGCAAATTGCATTCCGTGCGCGCGATTGTGGCATGGATATCACCTACGACGGGATCCGCATGACCCCGGAGGAACTGGTCACCCAGGCTCAGGATGACGGGGCTCATGTTGTGGGGCTCTCAATCCTATCTGGCAGTCACCTTCCCTTGGTTGAAGATCTGATGCAACGTATGGAGCAGGCCGATCTTAACCACATTCCCGTGGTTGTAGGTGGGATTATCCCTGAAGAAGATGCCGAGAAGTTGCGCCAAATGGGCGTGACCCGGGTTTACACTCCCAAAGACTTTGAATTGAACGCAATTATGGGGGATATTATCGAATTAGCAAAACCCTCATAGGTTGCTAATACCCTTGGAAACTTCAATTCCTCACATTTATGCTAAATTTATGGGGTGAAATCCTCAATTTGATTTGGCATGAATGCGAATGACCTGCAGAATGCAGTGCAATACCTGGAATTGGAGTATCAAAATGAGCATTGACCTAACGGCAATGTCCCGCAAAGAGCTTCTCGAACTTAAAAGCGGTATCGATGTAGCGCTGAAAGAAGCTGAATTGCGCGAACGTAGCGAAGCAATTAAGGCCGCGGAAGAAGCCGCTGCAAAATATGGCTTCTCTCTTGAAGAAATCACTGGTTCGGCCAAGTCAGCTGTTAAGAAGCAAAAAGCCGCCGCAAAATACCGCAATCCCAGCAATCCAGACGAAACTTGGAGCGGGCGCGGGCGTAAACCACATTGGGTCCACGCAGCTTTGACCTCTGGTAAAGACATTTCGGAACTGGAAATTTAGACACGGCGAGGAGTCGCTTTATGACTGTCCATATTGGTGCGGAAAGTGGTGATATTGCTGAAACCGTCTTGATGCCTGGGGATCCCTATCGTGCAAAGTGGGCTGCAGAGAATTTTCTGCAAGATGCCCGCCTCGTAAATGAAGTGCGTGGAATGCTGGGGTACACGGGGACCTGGAACGGAAATCCGGTAACAATTCAGGGCAGCGGAATGGGTATGCCTTCCCTGTCTATTTATGCAAATGAATTAATACGTGATTTCGGTGCCAAAACCCTTATCCGAATTGGCTCCTGCGGTGGAATGCAGCCACAGGTGAAGTTGCGTGATGTTATCCTCGCAATGAGTGCGAGCACGCTGGGCTCCCCTTCTCGCGGTATATTCCGGGAATTGAATTTTGCCCCTGTTGCCGATTGGGGTTTGCTTCAGGCGGCGGCAAAAGCGGCAGAAAAGCACGAAGCAAACTTGCATGTCGGCGGCATCTATTCTTCGGATGTCTTTTACGACGAACGTCCTGATCTGAACGAACAGATGGTGCGTCACGGTATTCTTGGTGTCGAAATGGAGGCAGCAGAACTCTATACGCTCGCAGCCCGGCATGGTTGCCGTGCCCTCGCCGTCCTCACCGTTTCTGATCATCTGGGAACCGGAGAGGCCCTGCCATCGGATCAGCGTGAGCGCAGCTTTGGCGATATGGTTGAGATCGCTCTTGAGGCAGCTTTCGCCTGAGTAGACTTTCAACGCCCAATGGTGCGTGAAGTAAAACCTTTTGAAGCAGCCCCAGGGCTGCTTCTTTTCATTCTAAACCTCATACAGCCCGAAACACGCAGCTGATCGGCCTCACTATGAAGTGCTATCGGCCATGGCTCTGATCATAGCCGTTCAACGCCGGGCTCTGCCAGTTTTCCAGCGCGCCTTCCTTTGGCGCAAACACCTCAACAAGAAGTGGGAAACATGCGGCGGTGTCGCTGGAGTGCTCAGAGGAGCAATCCCCTCCTGGGCAAGCACTCAATGCACCAAGCAGTGGAATCTCTGCGAAAAACTCCAGGTAATCGCCGGGACGCACCGGGCTGGCTTTCATAAAATACTGGCCGGTATCCCGCGTGAAGCCTGTGCACATAAAGACATTCAAAACATCATGCACATAGGGCTCGGCTTCGCTCAGACTCATCCCTGTGTGATCAGCCAGGGCCCGGATCAGGTTAGAATGGCAACAATGGTGATATTGACTGCCTGCAAGCAGGTTCCCTGTATAGGGGTCGCAACGGGTGCCAATCACATCATGAACCGAGCCACCAAACTCATCCATGCCATACCAGCCAAGGCTATCCTCAATTATGGTCGCCATCGGGCGCATCTGCGGAAAAGAGGACCACATGCGTTCTCCGGTGGTGATGTGCGTTCCATGGAGCGCGCGCGTCTTGCCAGAGTAAAACCGTTCTTTCAGATCATCGCGGTTCCACAGGTTAAGGTCCCCAACCTGGGCTCCCTCAACCGAAGAAATGCGAAAGAAGTAACCAGCTGGCACCTCGAAACAACCTGCATCACGGGGCTCTACAAGAGTTTCAGAGATCTTTTGCGCACCGGCGCGTGCTGTGCGGTAAAGATCCAGATCGGGTTTCGGCAGAGAGTTGTTCGGGTAGCAGATCACCGGCTTAACGGCACGCCGCGCAGCCGCATCCATTGGGGCAGTGGTCATTAATGAGGCCTTCCTGTTGTTTGGCCTCAGCTAGCCTCATTTCCGGGGGCCACTGCAAGCCAAAACCAACAGCTTTTGGCAGGCCTCAGATCACAATCACATCCAGCGGCGGAAACCCGTTGAAACCGATAGAGGCATAGGTCGAGGTATATGCCCCACAGGAATGGATCACCACACGGTCGCCCGCCTTTAGGCCTGTCGGCAGCTGATAGGGCTGCTTTTCATAGAGCACATCAACACTGTCACAGGAGGGTCCGGCCACAACGCAGGGGCCTTTTGCCTCATGATCGCGGTCAGTGGTGATGCGATAGCGGATCGCCTCATCCATGGTTTCGGCGAGGCCCGAGAACTTACCGACATCCAAATAGACCCAACGATGGAGGTCATTCTCATGTTTCTTCGAGACCAGCAGGACCTCGGCGGCAATGGCCCCAGCCTCTGCCACAAGACCCCTACCCGGTTCGGCCATGATCTCGGCAGCCTCGCCAAAGCGGGCTTCGACCTGTTTCATGACCTCACGCGCATAGGCTTCTGCTCCCTGCATCTGCTGATCGTAGCTGGCGGGGAAACCACCACCGATGTTGACCAGGCGGAGGGCATGACCCGCTTCCCGCGCCTGCCGCCAGATCGCTGCGGCCTGATCCAACACCGGCACCCACATGTCTGGCTCCCGGGTCTGCGAACCGACGTGAAAGGACAAGCCATTGACCACCAAGCCCAGTCCTCGCGCCTGGTCCATCAACCTCAGGGCATCTTCGGGTGCACAGCCAAACTTCCGGCTCAGTGGCCAATCTGCTTCGCAGTTTTCCACGATGATACGCAGGCAGACCTCTGCCCCCGGTGCATGGGTCGCGATTTTCTCCAGCTCTTCACTGGCATCAAAGGCAAAATGGGTGATGCCACAGGCATGCGCGTAGGCGATATCGGCAGGACGTTTGATGGTATTGCCAAAGCTGATTTGTGCAGCAGTCGCGCCTGCCGCAAGGCACATATCAATCTCTGCCCGCCCCGCCGCATCAAAATGCGCGCCCAGCGCCACCAGGCGTTTTAGAATGGCCGCTTCTGGGTTCGCCTTGACCGCATAGTGAATACGCGCACGCCCCAGCCCGGCCTCCAAGGCCCTGTATTGCGCGGCTACCGCATCCAGATCCACAACCAGCGTAGGCCGTGCAAAACGGTTCTGGGCGATATACGCTAGGTGACGTGAAAGAGGTTTGGTCGCGCGGGCAGCCTGCCCAGCTACGTTTGCGTTCATGGTCATCTCCAAAAGACCCGGCCATATATGACCGCTCAGTTCCATCAGAGACGTTACCGTCGCTACGTAACCACGGGGGTGCTAAGCCCTTGGGACAGAGGCGCGTGCGTTGGCGTCCTGCCCGTCCTATCGGACATGCTGCTGAGTCTTTCAAGAGTTTTCTTGCATAGACTCCACTCACAAGCCCTCTACAGCAGAGTTCTCGCACCCTCGGCACCTTACTTTTTCAGGTGACAGTACCTAGGTTCAATTAGCCCATCACTCGTGGCACCACAGCTTGCACAGCGCCAGCATCCATTCTTGCGCTCTTCGCGCCAGCGACAGGTCCGCGACAGATTGCTGGTTTTGTGACGCCAGAGAAAATAGGCAAGAACACCTAGCAAGAGAAGAAGAAGTAAGATCGGCATGGCCTTCCTTACTTCGCCCTCATCTCACTCTCAATCCCCTCGAAGAAACAGATCTTTAGGCTGCTCTGAAATAGGGCACATAGCCTAGGGGTTGTTGGATTTCCTGATCCGCCGGTTTGGCTTCGGGCATGTAATAGGCCCAGGCTTGATCCAGGTCCTTCAGGGCTGCCTCAGCTTTTTGCTTGGCGATGGTTTCGGCGATGCGGTCGGTAAGATCTACAGCGGTTTTCACGGCTTTTTCCTCTGCACGGTTTGACTGCCTCCCTCGGAAGACAACTTAGGTCAGAAGCCCTTGAACTGCATGTTACAATTTCGCATGGCCGTCATGCCCGAAACTCAAGGCAATAATGCCTCTTGTTTCCGGGGGCGCTCTCCTGCTTTCTACGCCCATGTTGATGTTTTTCTTTCACGCTTTCCTTTTCCTGTTGCTCACCGCCGTTACGCAGCTAGGCGGAATTGCCTGGCTGCTGGCCCTTTGCTTCAAAAGGCGCCTGCCAGTCTTTCTAGGTCTTTATCTTCTATCGACCATTGCAGCCCATATGCTGGCACCCCATACCGGGCGCGTTCCGGTTAGCTGTTTTGCCAAGGAAAGCCTGCAAGTGCAAAGCTGGTTCTACTGTCTCAGCAATCGGAACTATGTCAGCGCCGATCTAGCGGAGGTCCTGCAAGAGGCGGCATCACAAGTAGAAGCACAGTATCCCGGTACCCAGACCCTACTGTTGGATGCCAACTTCCCGTTTTTGGATGGTTTTCCTTTGCTGCCGCATCTCTCCCACAAAGATGGCCGCAAAGCTGACCTCGCTTTCTATTATCAAGACCAGAACGGTGGGTATTTGCCTGGGCATCTGCCCTCACCCATAGGCTACTTTGCTTTCGAAGACGGGCCGACAGAATGCCCAGATGCTTGGCCCACCCTGCGTTGGGATCTGGCTTTTCTTCAGCCTTACTGGCGCGACTATTCCCTTGAACCTGAACGGCTCAAACTTGTGGTCCAGACCCTTGCCGGGAATGAACGGGTAGAGAAGATCTTTCTGGAACCACATCTCCAACAAAGACTGGGCCTTCGGGACGCCAAGCTCCGTTTCCAGGGCTGTCGCGCCGCCCGGCACGACGATCACCTGCATCTGCAGATCTTTCCAGAATAAGAAACCCCCGGCAGGAGTGACCTGCCGGGGGTTCTAACTAGCCACCAAAAAGATGCGCCTTCGGATCAGACCGCGCGATCGACCATCATATGCTTGATATGGGCAATCGCCTTGGCCGGATTCAGGCCTTTGGGGCAAGTCTTGGTGCAGTTCATGATGGTGTGGCAACGGTAGAGCTTGAAGGGATCCTCCAGCTGGTCCAACCGTTCGGGCGTCGCCTCATCTCTGCTGTCAATGATCCAGCGGTAGGCATGCAGCAGTGCTGCTGGCCCAAGGTATTTGTCGCCATTCCACCAGTAGCTGGGGCAAGAAGTGGAACAGCTGGCACACATGACGCATTCATACAGACCATCCAGCTTTTTGCGGTCCTCAATGGACTGCTTCCACTCTTTGGCGGGCGCGTTAGTCTTGGTTTCCAGCCAGGGCATGATCGAGGCATGCTGCGCATAGAAATGGGTGAGATCCGGGATCAAGTCCTTGACCACCGGCATATGCGGCAGCGGGTAGATCTTTACGTCACCCTTCACCTCATCCATGCCATAGATACAGGCCAGAGTATTGATGCCGCCGATATTCATAGCGCAAGAACCACAGATCCCTTCGCGGCAGGAGCGGCGGAAGGTCAGCGTCGGATCAATCTCATTCTTGATCTTGATCAGCGCGTCCAGGATCATCGGGCCGCAATTGTCCATATCGACAAAATAGGTATCAACGCTGGGGTTCTTGCCGTCGTCGGGGTTCCAGCGATAGATCTTGAACTTACGGACATTGGTCGCACCCTGAGGCTTCGGCCAGGTCTTGCCCGTTGTGATCTTCGAGTTCTTTGGAAGTGCAAATTCGACCATCTGGGCGTCTCCTTAGAAGGTGCGTGCCTTGGGGGCGATTTTCTTCAGGCTGATGCCGCCCTCGTCTTCGGTGGTGAGCGGGTCAACGATCACCGGGCGGTAGCTGAGGTCAACCTTCTCACCCTCCACGCGAGAGACGGTATGGACGCGCCAGTTCTCGTCATCGCGGGTGGCGTAATCCTCATGGGCATGGGCGCCCCGGCTCTCTTTGCGTGCTTCGGCGCCATGGATTGTGGCCAGAGCGTTGGGCATCAGGTTGGTGAGCTCGAGGGTTTCCATCAGGTCGGAGTTCCAGACCAGCGAGCGGTCGGTGACCTTGAGGTCACCCATCTTGCCCGCAATCTCGGTCATCTTCTCAACACCTTCCTTCAGGGTCTTGTCTGTCCGGAAGACTGCCGCGTCGGACTGCATGGTCCGTTGCATCTCCAGCCGCAGATCCGCAGTCGCCACCGCGCCGTTTGCGTTGCGCAAACCATCAAAACGGTCGAATGCAGCATCAACCGAGGCCTGGTTCAGCACTGGGTTGGGGGCTTCCGCATCCACCACCTTACCCGCACGGATCGCCGCCGCACGGCCAAAGACCACAAGGTCAATCAGAGAGTTGGAGCCCAGACGGTTCGCACCATGCACCGAGGCACAGCCCGCTTCGCCCACAGCCATAAGGCCGGGCACAACACCGGTTGGATCTTCCGCGGTTGGGTTCAGCACCTCACCCCAATAGTTGGTGGGGATACCGCCCATGTTGTAGTGCACGGTGGGCAGAACCGGGATCGGCTCTTTGGTGACATCAACACCGGCAAAGATTTTCGCACTTTCCGAAATACCCGGCAGGCGTTCCGCCAGTGCCTCGGCTGGCAGGTGGGAGAGGTTCAAGTGGATGTGATCACCTTCAGCGCCCACACCGCGGCCTTCGCGGATTTCCATGGTCATCGAACGCGAAACATAGTCGCGCGGTGCAAGGTCTTTATACTGCGGCGCATAGCGCTCCATGAAGCGCTCGCCTTCGGAGTTGGTGAGGTATCCACCCTCGCCGCGCGCGCCTTCGGTAATCAGGCAGCCGGAGCCATAGATGCCGGTTGGGTGGAACTGCACGAATTCCATGTCCTGCAGCGCCAAGCCAGCGCGCGCCACCATGCCGCCGCCGTCACCGGTGCAGGTATGGGCGGAAGTGGCGGAGAAATAGGCGCGGCCGTAACCACCGGTCGCCAGCACCACCATCTTGGCGTTGAAGACATGCATGGTGCCGTCATCGAGCTTCCAGCAGACTACGCCCTGGCACTGCCCGTCCTCGGACATGATCAGGTCGATGGCGAAATACTCGATATAGAATTCCGCGTTGTTCTTGAGACTCTGACCATAAAGCGTGTGCAAGATGGCGTGGCCGGTCCGGTCGGCGGCGGCACAGGTGCGCTGCACCGCAGGGCCTTCACCGTATTCGGTGGTATGGCCGCCAAAGGGGCGCTGATAGATCTTGCCCTCTTCGGTGCGGCTGAAGGGCACGCCGTAGTGCTCCAGCTCATAGACCGCCTTGGGGGCTTCACGTGCGAGGTATTCCATCGCGTCTGTGTCACCCAGCCAGTCAGAGCCCTTGACGGTGTCATACATATGCCACTGCCAGCTGTCCGGACCCATGTTGCCCAGAGAGGCCGCAATGCCGCCCTGCGCTGCCACGGTGTGGGAGCGGGTTGGGAAAACCTTGGTGACACAGGCGGTACGCAACCCCTGCTCCGCCATGCCCAATGTTGCGCGTAGGCCGGCACCGCCGGCACCCACGACCACGACGTCATAATCATGCGTCTCGTATTCGTATGCAGCCATGTCTCTTGTCCCTTACAGCGCAATCTTGGCCAGAGCAAAAACCCCGGTCGCAATGGTGGTATAGCTTAACCCGATGACAAATATGATCAGTGCCTTGCGCATGGAGCCCCGCGCATAGTCCTCGATCATCATCTGAGCACCTTTGTTGAAGTGCATCACGCCCGCATAAAGCGTGAGACCGGTCAGAATTGCGGGAAAGGGCCGCGAGAAGGTCGCCAGAACCTCTTCATGGCTGCTGCCAATGGCAGACCCCACAACATAGAGGAAAGCAGGAACCAGAAAGGCCAAAGCAACAGCGCTGGCCTGCATGTACCAATGGTGCTCCGTACCGGTTCCAGAAGCCCCTTTGCCCTCGGCGCGTTTGCGAGCAGTCAAATAACGCATGGTTGCCTCCTTAAACCACAAGCACGGTAATGGCGGTCAAGACAAACGAACCGGCTATACAGCCCCAACCGAGCTTTTCAGCGGTTTCGATATCTAGGCCATGACCCGCATCAAAGTAGAGGTGCCGCAGGCCTGCCAGGAAGTGGTACCAAATGCCCAAAGTTGAGAGCAGCAATACGATGCGCCCAAACCAGGATGTCAAAAGACCATTCGCAAGTTCAAAATATTCGGCCGAGGTCGCAGCCGCCAAGAGCCACCAGACAACCATGATCACCGCGATGATCAGTGCGTTGCCAGTGATCCGTGTCAAGATCGAGGACATTGATGTCATTTGTGGACGGTAGATCGACAAATGTGGCGAAAGCGGGCGCTCGCCCCGATTTACATCGGCCATGTTGGCTCCTTTCCGGTTAGCTGACGACGTTTTAGCGTTTTTTTGCGTCCTGTCACGCAAACGAGTGGTAAATTCCTGCAGTTATTTGACCAGAGTTAGCGAAAACAATGCATTTGTGATCACACGCATTCAATAAGTGATCACAAATTAACTCACTGAAAAACTTTTGCAGAATCAGCCCCCCTTTCTGCAAATTCTTGCAAATCCGGCGCCGGCTCGTTGAAAGGCGGCAGGAAATCAGCGGTTTTTTCCGCCACCTCTCTGATCAGCTTTCTGCGAATTTTCTGCGGGTAGTCGCGGAAGTTTGCTGCGGTCTCAACAAAGGCGCCTTCCCCGCGGATGACGTTTTCATAGAAGTAGGCGGTCAGCTCTGGCTCGCTCTGCTCAATGGCAATGGCATTGACAGTGATCCCTTTGGCGCCAAGTTCCGGATGGAGCGCCCTGGGAGCAATGCCTTCATTGGAAAACCCATCCCCAGACAAATCGATCACGCGGCGTTGGCACTCGGTAACTTGGTTGAACTGCAAGGAGGCTAATTCCAGCGCCTCGCCCAGCGCCGTGGAAAAATTGCGCCAGGGTCGCGGGGTCAGTTCAACCCGCTGGGCCAGGGCCTCAACATCTTCAAAAGTTTGCAAGGCAGTCCAAGGGATGGAAATCTCTTGTCGCCTGGTTCCAGACCACTGTATCAAGAGAATCTGAGCTTCGGCTCGCACCAGTGCTTCGGAAACGATTCCGTCCCGCAGCCCCTCTGCCAGCCCATCCATCTGGATCCGATACTCCGTCTCATCCACAGACCCGGAAACATCCACCGCCAAAACCAGCGCCAGATCGCAGGCAGTTGCCAAACGCGGCAACAGCAAGGAAAGACAACAGATCAAAACACGCAAATATTGCATGAGATCAAGTTAGATCCTCATCATGGTTGCGTCACCCTCTTTTCGGCTGGATTTCTTTGCTCTCTCACTATTGCTTGGCAAAGTGGCAGATACCACTCACAGTCAGCCCTTGCCCCTAGGGTAAGGTTCACCTTCTGGCCGAAGGCCCCATTGCTGGCCTGAAAATGCCGGTCTGCAACCTCCCAAGCTCTCAGTTATTTGGGCATCAGCACCCAGTAATCGAGATCCAGCAGCACGTCGGGCAAGTATTTGCCATCATCGCCTTTGAGTTCAAAGGGCGCCCCGCCTTTGGTCGCAACCAAGCGCAAACGCAGAGCTCCTACTCCAGGAGCCTCTGTATCAGCTTTGTCCAGCACCTCGCTCCAGGCGCGAATGGTGGTGCCAGAGAGGCAGGGGTTGGCATGAGCACCGCCATTGAGGCCAACTATCATCTGCGCGTTGGCCAGCCCGTTGAACGACAGCGCCCGCGCCATCGAAATCACGTGACCGCCATAGATCAGCCGGGTCCCATCGGGGCGCGCCGTAGTGTCGAAATGCACCTTGGCTGTATTCTGCCAAAGACGCGTGGCCAGCATATGCTCCGCCTCTTCCACGGTGACACCGTCGACGTGGTCAATGGTTTCACCAATCTCATAGTCGCCCCAACGATGCGACTCACCGGCCAGACCGAAATCATAATCGGAGAAGTCGAGCCCGGCAGGCACCACCAGCTGGTCCGCCGGGATGACTTTTGTCAGCTCCGGCACATGGGTTTCCGGCGCGGGCGCATCCAGGTCGCGCTTGCGCACCATGACCCAGCGCACATATGCCATGACGCATTCATCGCGCTGGTTCAGCCCGCGAGTGCGGACATAGACCACCCCGGTCTTGCCGTTGGAGTTCTGCTTAAGCCCGATCACTTCGGATTCAGACCGCAGTGTATCGCCCTCGTAGACCGGCAGCAGCCAGCGCCCTTCGGCATAGCCAAGATTTGCCACCGCATTGAGAGAGACATCGGGAACCGTCTTGCCAAAGACCACATGGAATGCCACCAGATCATCCAGCGGCGCCCCTGGCAGACCGGAGCGGCGGGCAAATTCATCCGAGGAATAAAGCGCATGGCGCGCAGGGTATAGCGCATGATAGAGCGCCCGCTCGCCGCCCGACACAGTGCGTGGCACCGCGTGGGTGATCACTTCACCCAGCTTGTAGTCCTCAAAGAACCGGCCCGGATTGGTTTTTGCCGCTCTGGTCTTTGCCATCAGTGTTCTCCCAGCTTTGTTTCGCGCGTGTAGGTGCCATCCACATCCTTGACCACCGCCTGACCGCAACGCATGACACCCTTCACCGGATCAAAGGCCTGGGTCGGGCTGCCATGCAGCTCCCAGCCCTTGTTCAAGGCATCCGTCACCTTGTGGCAAAAGTCCGAGGTGTCGTCCTCGCTCAGAAATCGATAGAGTTTCATCCGTCACTACCCTGGAAATGGAGAAGGCCCCACGAGGCCATGGACATAGCCGATCACGGCCAAAAGTATGATTGAAGCAACCAAGAACATCCCGTCCTTGGCAATGCTGCCCTTGGCGGGCGCGGTCCAATTGGGCTCTGCCCGGTTGATCACGACCATCTCCAACAGTGCCCAGGCCAGCATGCTGCCAAAGAGCACGAATGAAGCGGGATCCCAATTGACCAAGAGGTGCGCGATGGCCCAGAGCGAGAAGCCAAAGAGCATTGGATGGCGCATCCGGTAGAAGAGCGCCCCTTTGCTAGGGCCAGGGCTGGTGAAATAGAGCGCCAGCAGCATCAACAGGTTATTCACATGCTGCAGGAAGGGCGGATATAGCGCCAACTCATAAGATTCAGCCGAGCGATAGCCAAGAACCATCAGAACCACACCAGCCAGCAAGGCCAAGGCGACGAGCCCTTTGCCGCGCTGCCCCATAGGTTCGCGGATGCCCGGCGCCACCCGCTTGAACAGGTGCGCGCCCCACCAGATTAGGATGCCTAGGACCAAAAGTGTCATGTCAGTCTCCCCGAGATGTTAATATGTTTAACACCTACGTCGAAAGGGCCGCGATTGCATCCGCTTTTGCAAGAATTTCACGTGCGGTCACCACGTGAAGATTCTCCACGATCTTGCCATCGACCACTGCAACGCCCTGCCCTGCGGCTTCGACCTCTTCAAAGGCCGTGATCTGACGCTTGGAGAGATCGATTTCCTCTTCGCTGGGTGCAAATGCGTTATTCGCCACCTCTACCTGCGCAGGGTGGATAAGGGTTTTGCCGTCAAACCCCATGTCCCGACCCTGGTTACATTCCAGCCTCAGCCCCTCAGCGTCCTTGAAAGCATTGTAGACGCCATCAACAATTATCAACCCTTCTGCTTTTGCAGCCAAAAGGCAAAGGCCTAGGCCCGACATCAGGGGCAGACGATCTGAACGGAACCGGGTCTGCAGCTCTTTGGCCAAATCATTGGTCCCCATGACCATCCCTTGCAAGCGCGGATGCGCTGCAATCGCAGGGGCATTCAGCATGCCACGCGGGGTCTCCATCATGGCCCAGATCGGCTTATCCCCAATCAGATCTGCCAGCGCATCCAGATCTTGCGGAGAGGAGACCTTTGGCAGCAGGACCGCATCACAGTCCATCTCGGCTGCGGCGCGTGCATCCGCCTCACCCCATTGTGTATCCAGGCCATTGATCCGCACAATCTTGACCCGATCTCCATACCCGCCTTGCACCAGAGCCTCGGCAAGGGTGGCACGGGCAGTGGTTTTCTCATCCGCCGCCACCGCATCTTCGAGATCAAATATCACCGCATCCACAGGCAGGCTGCGCGCCTTGTCCAGCGCCCTCGGCTTGGATCCAGGGATATATAGAACCGAACGGTATGGGCGGTTGCGCGGGTCCATGAGGTGCTCCTGCAAGTTATTTTGTTGCGCAAATGGCTATATGCGAGAGAAGAAACTTTCAAGAGAAATCACGCCGCAGCGCAGAATGTTTTCCTATGGAAGGTTCAACTCATTGAAAATAAGTGAGAAAAATGCCAGCCCGGTTTGTTAACACTATTTCAGCAACTTACTGGCACAGTTTTAATGTCGCAGGGCTTCCAGGCAAGAACTCCTTACCCTGCTGCCGGAGAAATAGTCCGGCTGGGAACTACCGGGCCAAAGGCCCGAATAACAATTACGTCACAGCAACCGGCTCAGTCTTGAGGGCACGGAGAGAGGCTAGTCTCGCCACTCTCCCTTGAGGAAGCCGTTCCGGAAAGGGTAAAACCCATGAAAAAGACGATGTTTAAAACCGCATTTGGCCTGACTGCTCTTAGCTTGGCCATGACTCTCACAACTGCAGCACCTTCGGCCGCACAGGGCCGCAACTGTGCACCACGCGATGTGGTGGTTCAACGCCTCGCTGATAAATATGGCGAAAGCCGTCAGAGCATTGGCCTTGGTCAGCAAGGCATGGTGATGGAAACTTTTGCCTCCGCCGAAAGCGGCAGCTGGACAATCACCGTAACGATGCCCACTGGAATGACTTGCCTTATGGCATCGGGTCAGTCTTTTGAAGCCTTGGCAGAAGCGCTTCCTGCACCAGCGGATAACGACGCCTAATCCGCTTCGTTGGTGAGTTTCGGACTGGTCACAGCGATGTCCGCTGTTGAACAGAGCCCCGAACTGCGTGCCAGGCATACCAGCTTAGGCCTGTCGCCCGCGCTTTTCACTCTGTGCGCCATAGTAATTACCCGGCTTAGTCGAGGCCTTGCTTCTTGTTAAAGGTCCGACTGTCTTTCTCAGCGCTCATTCCTAGTGACCTTCGGGCCTTTCCATCATCGGGTCTATTGATCACCTGGCCGCATCTGTTGTTCCTCTTTGGTTTTTTCTCGTCGGAAAACAGCTCGGCTTAAGGTCGGTGCTGTTCAGACTGAACTCTTCGTTGCACCAGCGAATTTAACCCAAGTCATGTTGGCCCCACAGGCCCTGTTTCTAATTGCAGTGAAGTGTCAACTCCTGCGCATATTTCAGATTTTTGCCGCCCCAATCGACCCAGCTGCCAGCTTCGCATGCCTGGTAGGGTTGTACATATTTCGTAGCAAGCAATCTTCACGTCGGCCTCACCCAATTGGCAACTCGCAAGATATGCAACCGCAGTCTACAAAGATGTGGCACAACCTCCACAGGAATCAAAACCACTGGAAGAAATTGCAAAAGCGCAAATCCGCATCAGGAAACCTTCGCAAAAACGACCGCAAGGCGCGCAAAAACGAAAAACAATCCCTGCAAATCATCTTCGGGACTCGCCTGAAATCGCCATTATTTGCTAACCCTTTAGCGCTAGCACATCTCCCACAGTTGTAACCCTCTTCCTCTTTGCCGCAGCGCAGAACACTTGCGCGAGGGCGCATGAAGGCGTAGGCATCCTTGCAAATTCAACCGGACCGGAGAGAAATCCCCATGGCCAGACCAAAGATCGCCCTTATCGGCGCAGGCAACATCGGCGGCACGCTCGCTCATCTCGCAGCTATCAAAGAACTCGGCGATGTCGTCCTTTTCGACATTGCAGATGGCCTGCCCCAGGGCAAGGCGCTCGACATTGCCGAATCCGGCCCTGTTGAGAAAATCGACGCAAACATGAAGGGCTCCAGCGACTATGCCGATATCGCGGGCGCTGATGTCTGCATTGTGACCGCCGGTGTTGCGCGCAAACCAGGCATGAGCCGCGATGACCTTCTGGGCATCAACCTCAAAGTGATGAAATCCGTTGGTGAAGGCATTGCCGCCCATGCGCCAAACGCCTTTGTGATCTGCATCACCAACCCGCTGGACGCGATGGTTTGGGCTCTGCAGAAATTCTCGGGCCTGCCCGCGAATAAAGTCTGCGGCATGGCTGGCGTTCTGGACTCTGCTCGTTTCCGCCACTTCCTGGCCGAAGAATTCAACGTCTCAATGCGCGATGTCACCGCCTTTGTTCTGGGCGGCCATGGCGACACCATGGTGCCCTCCGTGCGCTACTCCACCGTTGCCGGGATCCCGCTGCCTGACCTGATCGAAATGGGCTGGACCACGCAAGAAAAGCTGGACGCCATGGTTCAGCGCACCCGTGACGGCGGCGCCGAAATCGTTGGCCTGCTCAAGACCGGCTCCGCCTTCTACGCACCAGCCGCTTCTGCCATCGAGATGGCCGAAGCCTATCTGAAAGACCAAAAGCGCGTGCTGCCCTGTGCGGCCTATTGCGATGGCGATCTGGGCGTCAACGACATGTATGTTGGCGTTCCAACCGTGATCGGCGCCGGCGGTGTAGAGCGTATCGTAAACATCAAGCTCAACAAAGAAGAGCAGGAGATGTTCGACACCTCGGTCAAAGCAGTTCAAGGCCTTGTTGACGCTTGCAAAGGCATCGACGGATCCCTCGCCTAACCCGCGAAGAAACAAACCTGCTGCCTTGGCAGCAAAGACTAGGAAGCACGGCCCATCTTGGCCGTGCTTTTCTTTTTCCTATCTCTTCCTCTCCGGTCCTGACACCACCAGCCCCAACTGCGAGACACAAAGGGCGTTTCCCCGCTTGAAACGTCGCATTTCCCCTATTTCCAAACTCACGAATCAAATCCGCTAAGGATTTATAAATTTGTGATCACACGATTAAAAAGCGTGATCACAAATGCGGAAAATCTTCATCATTTCCCCGTGAAGCATCAAAAAACCCTTTAAAAATGTAGGTTATGACGGCGTTATGACAAAGACAAATGAAGCCAGACGGGACAGTTTCTCATGAACATCCACGAATATCAGGCCAAGGCCCTTCTTCGCAGCTACGGTGCGCCGGTTTCCGACGGACGCGTGGTGCTGAAGGCCGATGAAGCCAAAACCGCTGCAGGCGAGCTTGACGGCCCGCTTTGGGTGGTGAAGGCACAGATCCATGCCGGCGGTCGCGGCAAGGGCTCCTTCAAGGAGGCCGATGCAGGCGAAAAAGGCGGCGTGCGCCTGACCAAATCGGTGGAGGAAGCCGCCGAGGAAGCCAAGAAGATGCTGGGGCGCACCCTGGTCACCCATCAGACCGGCCCCGCAGGCAAGCAGGTCAACCGGATCTACATCGAAGCGGGCTCGGGCATTCAAAGCGAGCTTTACCTCGCCCTGCTGGTAGATCGTCAGACCTCGCGCATCTCCTTTGTCTGCTCCACCGAAGGCGGCATGGACATTGAGGAAGTGGCGGCTGAGACCCCGGAAAAGATCCTCTCCTTCTCTGTTGATCCGGCTACCGGCTATCAACCCTATCACGGCCGCCGCGTTGCCTTCTCGCTGGGGCTTGCGGGTGCCCAGGTAAAGCAATGCGTCAAGCTGATGGGCCAACTCTACCAGGCCTTTGTCGACAAAGACATGGAGATGCTGGAGATCAACCCGCTGATCATCGCGGATGATGGCAACCTCAAGGTGCTGGACGCCAAGGTCGGCTTTGACGGCAACGCGGTCTACCGCCACGCCGATGTGGCCGAGCTGCGCGACACCACAGAGGAAGACCCCAAAGAGCTGGAAGCCTCCAAGTATGACCTGAACTACATCGCGCTCGACGGTGAGATCGGCTGCATGGTGAACGGCGCGGGGCTGGCGATGGCCACCATGGACATCATCAAGCTTTACGGCGCTGAGCCTGCAAACTTCCTCGACGTGGGCGGCGGCGCCACCAAAGAGAAAGTCACCGAGGCCTTCAAGATCATCACCTCTGACCCCAACGTCAAAGGCATCCTGGTCAATATCTTCGGCGGCATCATGCGCTGTGATGTGATTGCCGAGGGCGTGGTTGCCGCGGTGAAGGAAGTCGGCCTGCAGGTTCCGCTGGTTGTCCGCCTTGAGGGCACTAATGTGGAAGCCGGCAAAGACATCATCAACAACTCCGACGTTGATGTGATCGCCGCCGACGACCTGTCTGACGGCGCCGAGAAAATCGTGAAAGCGGTGAAGGGTTAAAGCCTACTTCGATGCTAACGATGTTTTTGCCCCATACAGCTTTGTACTGGCTCGCTGCGTCAGGCCTTTTACTAGTCTTCTACGGACTAGTAAAAGTGGGCATCGCAGCCAGTCGTATGGTTGTAGACCCTGAAGGTAAGTTCGAACTAACCGTTCTATACCCAGAGAGTTACCAACCAAAATCTTGGGGCGTAAAGCACGCAACATATCGGATCGATCAAGCCATCTATGAAAAAGTACTCAGACTTGCGTCCAGAGTTTTAGGGCTTTTTGCTTTAGTTTCTTTTCTTGGCTTTCTGATCGCGGTTTCATCAAAATCTATCTAGGAGACTCCTAAAAATGGCAGTCCTCATCGACGAAAACACCAAGGTCATCTGTCAGGGCTTCACCGGCTCGCAGGGCACCTTTCACTCTGAACAGGCCATCGCCTATGGCACCAAGATGGTTGGCGGCGTCACGCCGGGCAAGGGCGGGCAGAGCCACCTGAACCTGCCGGTCTTCAACTCCGTGCACGAAGCCAAGCATGTGACCGAGGCCAATGCCTCCGTCATCTACGTGCCGCCCCCCTTTGCAGCAGACTCGATCCTCGAAGCCATCGATGCCGAGATGGAACTCATCGTTTGCATCACCGAAGGCATCCCGGTTCTGGACATGATGCGGGTGCAGCGCGCGCTCGAAGGCAGCAGCTCGCGCCTCATCGGCCCCAACTGCCCCGGCGTGATCACTCCGGACGCCTGCAAAATCGGCATCATGCCTGGCCATATCCACAAACGCGGCTCGGTCGGCGTGGTTTCCCGCTCCGGCACCTTGACCTATGAGGCGGTGAAGCAGACTTCTGACATCGGGCTTGGCCAGTCCTCTGCTGTGGGTATCGGCGGCGACCCCATCAAGGGCACCGAGCATATCGACGTGCTGGACCTGTTCCTGGACGATGATGAGACCGAGTCCATCATCATGATCGGTGAAATCGGTGGCTCTGCCGAAGAGGAAGCAGCCGAATTCCTCGCCGAGCAGAAGAAAAAAGGCCGCTGGAAGCCGGTTGCAGGCTTCATCGCCGGACGTACCGCCCCTCCCGGCCGCCGAATGGGCCACGCGGGCGCCATTGTTGCCGGCGGCAAAGGCGGTGCTGAGGACAAGATCGAAGCAATGAAAGCCGCAGGTATCGTAGTCGCCGAAAGCCCCGCGGGCCTGGGCGAAGCCGTGCTGAAAGCGATCAAAGGCTAAAGAACTTTTGGGGCGGCGCAGATGCCGCCCCAATTGCCCATTTGGAAACGGCAGGTTCAATGACACTGAAATCCCTACCTCTCGCGCTGATGGCCACCGCCCTGCTTGCAGGCTGCGATGCAGGTAATCAGCGCGTTGCCTATGTCGGCGACGGCGACAACTGGCAGCAGGTCTCACTGAAAGAAGCCGCGCAATTTAAGGCGCTTCAACAAGGGATCGAGGCCAAACCGGAACTGGTAGCGGCGGTTGCCCGCAACCCGGATGAAGCAGAGGTTCTGGCACAACTGAATGCAAAGGATCCCGGTGATTGGACCGAGGAAGACTTTGCAAACATGTCCGTAATCATTGCGAAAGACGTCTGCAATATACCTGACGGCCAAGTCATTACACCAACCACCACATGCAATTTCTGATCCTCGCCTCCAGCCCCACGCAGTGAGATCCTCCATGACCGATCAAAGCCCAAACGACCTGTTCCACGCCTCCTCCTTCATGCAGGGGCACAATGCGGAATATCTGGAGCAGCTCTATGCTCAATATGCCAATGACCCGAGCGCAGTGGATGCGGCCTGGGCAGAGTTCTTTCGCCAGATGGGCGATGCCGAACTAGATGTGAAGGCCGAGGCCGCTGGTCCCTCCTGGGCCCGTGGCGACTGGCCACCTGCTCCGAATGACGACTTGACCGGCGCTCTGACGGGTGAATGGCCCGCTCCGGTGGAGACCAAGGCTGCAGGCAAGAAGATCGCCGAGAAGGCACAATCGGCCGGGGTTGAGATCTCCAATGATCAGATCCAGCGCGCTGTCTTGGACTCGATCCGGGCTCTGATGTTGATCCGCGCCTACCGGATCCGGGGGCATCTGGCGGCCAATCTGGACCCATTGGGCATGCATGGCAGCACCCCACATCCCGAACTGGACCCGGTGAGTTATGGCTTCACTGAGGATGATTTGGATCGCCCGATCTTTATCGACAATGTTCTTGGCCTCCAGGTCGCCACCATGCGCCAGATCGTCGAGATCGTGAAGCGCACCTATTGCGGTACCTTTGCGCTGCAATACATGCATATCTCTGATCCCGCACAATCGGCCTGGCTGAAGGAACGGATCGAGGGCTACGACAAGGAAATCAAGTTCACCCGCGAAGGCCGCAAGGCGATCCTGAACAAGATGGTCGAAGCCGAGGGTTTTGAGAAATTCCTACACGTCAAATATACCGGCACCAAACGCTTTGGTCTGGATGGCGGTGAGAGCCTTATCCCGGCGATGGAACAGATCATCAAACGCGGCGGCGCTCTGGGTGTGCAGGATATCGTCATCGGCATGCCGCACCGCGGCCGTTTGAACATCCTGGCAAACGTAATGCAAAAGCCCTATCGGGCAATCTTCAACGAGTTCCAGGGCGGATCGTTCAAACCCGAAGATGTAGATGGTTCCGGCGATGTGAAATACCACCTTGGTGCCTCCTCGGACCGGGCCTTTGATGGAAATAATGTGCACCTCTCGTTGACGGCCAACCCTTCGCACCTGGAAGCGGTCAACCCGGTTGTCATCGGCAAGGTCCGCGCCAAGCAGGACCAATTGAAGGATGACAGCCGCACCAAAGTAATGCCGATCCTCTTGCATGGCGATGCGGCCTTTGCAGGTCAGGGTGTTGTGGCAGAGTGTTTTGCGCTTTCGGGCCTCAAGGGTCACAAGACCGGCGGCACCATGCATATCGTGGTGAACAACCAGATCGGTTTCACCACGGCGCCGCATTTCTCACGCTCCTCGCCCTATCCCACCGACAATGCGCTGGTGGTTGAAGCGCCGATCTTCCACGTCAATGGGGATGATCCTGAAGCGGTTGTACATGCGGCTAAGGTTGCGACCGAATTCCGCCAGAAATTCGGGCGCGACGTGGTGCTGGATATCTTTTGCTATCGCCGCTTTGGTCACAACGAAGGCGACGAGCCGATGTTCACCAACCCTTTGATGTACAAGAAAATCAAAGGGCATAAGACCACGCTCAGCCTCTATACCGAACGACTGGTCAAGGATGGTCTGATCCCCGAAGGTGAGATCGAGGACATGAAGGCCGCTTTCCAGGCCATGCTGAACGAAGAGTTCGAGATCGGCAAAGACTACAAACCCAATAAGGCCGACTGGCTGGATGGGCGCTGGTCGCATCTGGACAAGAAGGATGAGGATTATCAGCGCGGTCGCACGGCAATTCCGCCTGAAACGTTTGCTGAAATCGGCAAATCGCTTTCCTCGGTCCCTGAGGGCTTTCCAATGCATCGCACCGTTGGCCGGGTTCTGGATACCCGTGGCAAGATGTTCGAAAGTGGAGAGGGCTTTGACTGGGCTACCGGCGAAGCACTGGCCTTTGGGTCCCTGCTGACCGAGGGCTTCCCGGTTCGCCTGGCTGGGCAGGACGCCACACGCGGCACCTTCTCTCAGCGTCATTCCGGTATCATCAACCAGGAAACCGAAGAGCGTTACTACCCGCTGAATAACATTCGCCCGGGTCAGTCCCAATATGAGGTGATCGATTCTGCACTGTCGGAATATGCGGTACTGGGCTTTGAATATGGCTACTCCCTGGCAGAGCCCAATGCCCTGACCCTCTGGGAAGCGCAGTTTGGCGATTTCGCCAATGGTGCGCAGATCATGTTCGACCAGTTCATCTCCTCGGGGGAGAGCAAATGGCTGCGGATGTCAGGTCTGGTCTGTCTGCTGCCTCATGGCTTTGAAGGCCAGGGGCCTGAGCACTCCTCTGCGCGGCTGGAACGCTTCCTGCAGATGTGTGGCCAGGACAATTGGATCGTCGCAAACTGCACCACGCCTGCAAACTATTTCCACATCCTGCGTCGGCAGCTGCATCGGACCTTCCGCAAGCCATTGATCATGGTGACCCCTAAGTCTCTGCTGCGTCACAAATTGGCGGTCAGCAAAGCGGAAGAGTTCACCACAGGCTCCAGCTTCCACCGGGTGCTCTGGGATGACGCCCAGCACGGCAACTCCGATACTCAGCTCGTCACAGATGACAAGATCAAGCGCGTCGTCATGTGCTCGGGCAAGGTCTACTACGACCTCCTAGAAGAGCGCGATGCCCGTGGTATCGACGATGTCTACCTTATGCGGATCGAACAGTATTATCCCTTCCCGGCGATCTCCATGGTCAAGGAATTGGAGCGCTTCAAGCAGGCTGAAATGGTCTGGTGCCAGGAAGAGCCTAAGAACCAGGGTGCCTGGACCTTTATTGAACCCAATATCGAATGGGTGCTGAGCCGCATCAAGGCCAAGCATACCCGGCCCCAATATGTGGGCCGCGCCACCTCGGCGTCTCCGGCCACCGGTCTCGCCAGCCAACATAAAGCCCAACAAGCCGCGCTCGTGAATGACGCGCTGAGCATCTGAGGAAGACAGACATGACCACCGAAGTTCGCGTGCCCACTCTGGGCGAATCCGTGACCGAAGCCACCGTTGCCACTTGGTTCAAGAAACCCGGTGACGCCATTGCGCAGGACGAAATGCTCTGTGAGCTGGAAACGGATAAGGTCACCGTTGAGGTCCCTGCCCCCGCTGCCGGCGTGCTGGCAGAGATTGTCGCCAATGAGGGCGATACCGTGGGTGTTGACGCTCTGCTGGCAAATATCTCAGCAGATGGCGCCGCCGCAGCCCCTGCAAGCGCTCCGGCCACCGCACCTGCGCCTGCTGCAGACAGCGGCGCAGCGACCGATGTGATGGTGCCCACTCTGGGTGAGTCTGTGACCGAGGCCACCGTCTCCGTCTGGTTCAAGAAAGTCGGCGACACGGTTGCGCAGGACGAAATGCTCTGCGAGTTGGAAACCGACAAAGTCTCGGTTGAAGTGCCCGCCCCAGCATCTGGCGTATTGGCTGAAATCACCGCCGCAGAGGGCGCCACCGTTGAAGCCAGCGCCAAATTGGGCGTGATCTCGGGTTCTGGAGCAGCCGTAGCGGCGGCGCCAACCGCAGCCTCCGCAGCCGCTGCCGCTCCTGCCGCCGCGAGCAAGGACATCGCCAATGCGCCATCGGCGGAAAAGGCCATGGCTGAAGCCGGGCTTTCTGCTGCTCAGGTCGCCGGCAGCGGTCGTGACGGCCGCATCATGAAAGAAGATGTCTCACGCGCGGTTGCCGCCGCCGCAGCAGCGCCTGCCCCGGCGCCAGCCCCGGCTGTAGCCGCAACCCCACGGGCACCGGTGACTGCCGACGATGCTGCACGTGAGGAACGGGTCAAGATGACCCGCCTTCGTCAAACCATCGCCAAGCGTCTGAAAGACAGCCAGAACACCGCAGCTATGCTGACCACCTACAATGAGGTGGACATGACCGAGGTGATGGCCCTGCGCAATGAGTACAAGGACCTCTTCCAGAAGAAGCACGGCGTGAAGCTCGGCTTCATGTCCTTCTTTACCAAGGCCTGCTGCCACGCGCTGAAAGAAGTGCCAGAGGTCAACGCAGAGATTGACGGCACCGACATCGTCTACAAGAACTTCGTCCACATGGGCGTCGCGGCCGGTACGCCGACCGGTCTGGTGGTTCCGGTGATCCGCGACGCGGATGCGATGTCCTTTGCCGCGATCGAAAAGGCCATTGCCGAAAAAGGCGCGCGCGCCCGCGATGGTAAGCTTTCGATGGCAGAGATGCAGGGCGGCACCTTCACCATCTCCAACGGTGGCGTCTACGGCTCACTGATGTCTTCGCCGATCCTGAACCCGCCGCAATCCGGTATCCTGGGCATGCACAAGATCCAGGACCGCCCCATGGCCATCAACGGTGAGGTGGTGATCCGCCCGATGATGTATCTGGCGCTCTCCTATGATCACCGCATCGTCGACGGCAAAGGTGCTGTGACCTTCCTGGTCCGCGTTAAAGAAGCCCTGGAAGATCCCCGCCGCCTGCTGATGGATCTGTGATCGAAATTCAGCTTAGTCGCCTTTGGCGGCTAAGCTCCCAGGCAGGATGCCCAAGATGCCGCGCCGCAGCCGAGAACAGGTATTGAACGAATTTCACTACCTCTACGACTGTTTTGAGGCAGCTTTGGTTTCTGCGGCTCAAATCGAGGACTTCTTCGATGCATCTGAATACAGAGAATTTGTCCTCTCACGCGGTGACATGCTAATTTTGGTGAGCGAAGGCAAAGCGACGGCAACACAGATCTGCACTGGCACAAAAGCCGCTCTTGGAGATATCAAGCAGGGCCTGAAAGATCTCCAACGTCGCCGCCCGCCAGCCTATGATCTATTCCAGAAGACCTACCGGAACCTGCGCGACATTTCTTTTGCGGACGACATTTCCCTCACAATTCACGTAGGGTGAACCTCCAATGGCCACTGAACTCACAGTCCTTACCCTCGCCGCCCTGCTGCAATGCCTGCAGTTCTTTGCCTATTCTATTACCGCAAACCGGCAGGTCAGCCGTAAGATTGCATTGGGTCCACGCGATGAACCGGTGCAACTCACTGGCACCGCAGGTCGCCTTAAACGGGCGATGGAAAACCATTTTGAGGGACTCACGCTTTTCGCAATCGCCTGCCTGATCATCACACTTGGTGATCAATCTAGTGCTGCAACCCAAAGCTGCGCTTGGATCTATCTTTGCGCCCGCATCGCCTATGTCCCCGCCTATGCCCTGGGGCTCTCGCCCTGGCGCTCCCTCATCTGGGCCATAGGTTTCTTCGCAACACTCATCATGCTGATTGCGGCGCTGATATGAGTTTTCATTTTGCCGCAAATACCTCGGGGGAGGCCCGCACGGGCCGGGGGCAGCGCCCCCTCCTCTCCCTTCAACCACAAAGGACCCTGTGAACATGGCATCCTATGACGTAATCATCATCGGCGCGGGCCCCGGCGGCTATGTCAGCGCTATCCGCTGCGCGCAGCTTGGCCTCAAAACCGCAGTGGTCGAGGGCCGCGAGACGCTGGGCGGTACCTGCCTGAACGTGGGCTGTATCCCCTCCAAGGCGCTTCTACATGCCACCCATTTGCTGCATGAGGCAGAGCACAATTTTGCTGGCATGGGCCTCAAAGGCAAATCCCCATCTGTCGACTGGAAACAGATGAAGAGCTACAAGGAAGATGTAATCAGCCAGAACACCGGCGGCATTGAATTCCTGTTCAAAAAGAACAAGGTGGACTGGATCAAAGGCTGGGCCTCGATCCCGGCGGCTGGCAAGGTTCAGGTTGGCGATGAGGTCCATGAGGCCAAGAACATTGTGATTGCCTCCGGCTCCGTTCCCTCTTCACTGCCCGGTGTTGAAGTGGATGAGAAAGTGGTCGTCACTTCCACCGGTGCGCTGGAACTCCCCAAGATCCCCAAGAAAATGGTGGTGATCGGCGCGG
Organism: Roseobacter sp. SK209-2-6; assembly: GCF_000169455.1. Taxonomy (GTDB): domain Bacteria; phylum Pseudomonadota; class Alphaproteobacteria; order Rhodobacterales; family Rhodobacteraceae; genus Pseudophaeobacter. The sequence continues at coordinate 57,163 of NZ_AAYC01000013.1, forward strand.
GCGTCATCGGGTTGGAGCTGGGCTCTGTCTATGCCCGCCTTGGCTCGGAAGTGACCGTGGTCGAATACATGGATGCGGTTTGCCCCGGCATGGACAAGGACGTCCAGCGCGGTTTCAAGCGTATCCTTGAAAAGCAAGGGCTTAACTTCATCATGGGCGCCGCCGTACAGGGGGTTGAGGCCTCCAAAACCAAGGCCAAGGTCAAATATCAGCCCAAGAAGGGCGGCGATGAGGCCATCATCGACGCCGATGTGGTGCTGGTTGCCACTGGCCGCAAACCCTATGCCGAGGGCCTGGGCCTGGATGCCTTGGGTGTCAATATGACCGAACGCGGCCAGATCGCAACCGATGCCCAATGGCGCACTAATGTACCTGGCATCTATGCCATCGGCGATGTGATCGAAGGTCCGATGCTGGCGCATAAGGCTGAAGACGAGGGCATGGCAGTCGCCGAAGTCATCGCGGGCAAGCACGGCCATGTGAACTATGGCGTCATCCCCGGCGTGGTCTACACCACTCCGGAAGTGGCCACTGTCGGCGCCACCGAAGACGCGCTGAAGGCCGAGGGCCGCAAGGTCAAGGTTGGCAAATTCATGTTCATGGGCAATGCCCGCGCCAAGGCAGTACACCAAGCCGAAGGCGGCTTTGTGAAACTGATCGCCGACAAAGAGACCGACCGCATCCTGGGTGCCGCCATCATCGGACCCGGCGCCGGGGACATGATCCACGAGATCTGCGTTGCAATGGAGTTTGGCGCCTCCGCCGAGGATATCGCGCTGACCTGCCACGCGCATCCCACCTATTCGGAAGCGGTACGCGAAGCCGCCCTCGCCTGCGGCGACGGCGCCATCCACAGCTAGAACCAACAGCGCCCCGGCTTTTTCAAGCCGGGGCATTCTTAAACTGAGCCCTCCATTTGAAAAAACAAATATTGATCCCAGTTGTTCTAACCGGCCTATTGATCGGCTTTCTCTCGGCTTCGCAACTTTGGCCCCGTCCCAGCAGAGCAGAAGGCATAGCCCGGCTCTTTGTTGAGTATTGCCTGCCCCATCACCACGGCAAAGACATGCGGCCTAAGGCCATGGCCGAATTTGTCGCAGAGAGGAGTGACCTGGCAGAGACACGCTGGATCGACAATGAAACCGCCAGCTATCTGTCCCTTAAGGCCGATAAATGCGGTATCAACACCATTCATCCATTCGCCATCTCCCGCGAAGACGCAGAAGAATTGCTCAATCTTGTGGAAGCTATCGTTCAGGAATCCTTTCCAGAATTGCCCTTTGACCCCAAGGCCACCATGGGCCCGAATTCGATCAGCAAAGGCTGGATGCAGGGTTCATCCTTTTCGCCTGACCGCTGGGGCGTCTTTTTTTGGGCCTTTCCCGATTGGGGAGAGTCGTCAGGAAGTACTCTCTTTCTTGCATCCCCGCGCCTTAAGACCGATCTTGGTGCCAACTGACCAACAGAGGACGCACCCTAATGCCCATCACCCTGCAAGTGATCTACCCCGCAAGTGCCGATGCCAGTTTCGACTATGATTACTACCTCGACAGTCATCTGCCGCTGGTGCAGGAACACTGGGGAGAGATGATCGAAGGGGTCGAGGTCGCCAAAGGACTGGCCAGCGGGCCGGATGTCCCCCCGGCCTATCTGGTGATTACCACCATCACTTTCCCCGACATGGAGACGCTGGACAAAGCCATGGGGGAGGCCGGAGGGGTGATCGTCGATGACGTTCCAAACTTCACCAACGTGCGGCCTCAGATCCTGATTGGCGAGCTGATCCACGGATAGCGACCGCTATCATGTAGCACTAAGCAGTCCTGTTGCGGGCCACCCTCTTTGGCCCACAACATTGCTGAGAACCCTGTCATCCGGATGCCTGTTCACTCGCAAACAGGACTGCTGGGATCAGAAAATAGGCAAGAGTAAAGATCAGGAACCAAAAGTTCCTGCTCCAAAAGCGCAGGCCCAAGGGGTCTCTAAAGGTCATCCACTGCAGAAAATCGCCGCGAAACCGAGGCGATAGACATAAGAGCAGCAGATAGATCGTAAGATACCCAGATAGCCAAATCCAAAAGAGGGTGATTTCTGAAGCTTGGCTGAGGCCTCCCATGATTACCACATGGTCTGGGCCGCGCGGGCATTCCAGGCCTGATCATAGTCATGGCCGCCCTCTTCGCCATCTGTCTGCTCGGCCAGGATTTCACCCATGGTGGGCAGGCCTTCGCTCTCATCGAGACCGCTCCACGTTCCTGCTCGCAGCATGGCGCGGGCGCATTGACTGTAGATCTCACCGATCGAGATCACAATGACCGTGGCGGGCAGTTTGCCCTTCTTTTCAAAGCGCGCGCGCAGCTCGGCATCTACGGATAGGCGGGCCTTGCCATTGATGCGCACCACATTGTTGGAACCGGGCACCAGAAACATCAGTGAAACCCGCCCATCGCGCACAATATTGCGCAGGGAATCCAGCCGGTTATTACCCCGCCAATCCGGCAAGGCCAGGGTTCCGGGATCCAGTTCCAGTACCACCGGACCATCGTCCCCGCGCGGACTGTCATCGGTCCCCTCGGGCCCTACGGTCGCCAGCATGCACAGCTTTGAAGCCATGATCCATTGCCGGTACTTCGGCGTCATACGCCGTGCCACCTTACGTAAAGAAGGCGCTCCCGGTTCCCCGTAAAGCGCCTCCAGCTGTTCTATGCTGTCAATGTAGTCCATCTGGATCAAATCCTGCTTCTCTCATCAATTCATTTGACTTGGCCTCAACCCGGTCTTCAAGGATCCGCATGAATTCCTTGCGCTCCACCCCCGCTTCGATCGGGTCGAGGAATTCAACCACGGCCACACCGGGCTTGCGCATGATCCCGGTACGGGGCCAAAGTACTCCAACATTGGTGGCAACGGGGACGCAGGTCTGGTTCAGTTGCTCATAGAGCACCCCGGTGCCAACCTTGTATTCCTTCTTGGCGCCCGGTGCGACGCGGGTACCTTGCGAATAGATGATCAACTGGCCTGGATCCTGGTTACCTGCCTTCACGTCCTTGACCATCTTCTCGATCGCGGCACCGCGTTTGCCACGATCTACGGCAACGCAGCCCAGCAGCTTGGCATATTGGCCAATGACCGGTGTGATCAGGATTTCCTTTTTCATAATGAACTTTGCCCCAGGCAGAGCAGTAAAGATCATCATGATATCAAGGAAGGATTGATGCTTGGCGGCGATCAGGATTTCGCCTTCGGGCACGGGTCCGCGCACTTCGCAGCGAATTCCGACCATCCAACGGGCGGTCCAGAAGACCCAGCGCGAATAGGTCTTACAGCAAACCCGCGCGCCCCTACGGCTGAACATCGCCCAGGGGGCAAAGGCCAGACCGATGATGGGCATCATCAGATAGATCTGAAAGACAAAGAACAGTGACCGCAGCCATTGGACAGCAAATTTCACGTGAGATCTCCAAGACGTTTATTGGCGGCACGGGTCGTGGCCATAAAGGCGACGGCGGCCGCAAGCAGCGGGATCAGCAATGGCAAAAGCCAGCCCCAGCCCTGAAAGCCGAGCCCGGTGAGAAAGCCACCCTCGTTCGAGGCCTCGGGCATCAGCCAGACCCCGATCATGCCAAGGGCAACCCCAGCTGCAGATCCGCCCAGAGCCCGAAGGGTAAAACGGCGCACAAAGGCATGGGCGATATAGGAATCCAAAGCACCCACAAGGCGCAGAACCTCAATGACCTGGGCATTGGCCGCTAGGGCCGCATTGGCAGCCAGCGTCACCATCGCCGCCATGGCTCCTGCAATCAGCAGGATCGAGACCGCGCCTAGACGGCGTAGGGCCCGGGCCGCATCCACCAGCGGGGCGCGCCAACGGGTGTGATCATCCAAAACCGCGCCCGGCACCTCTGCCTGCAATCGCAGGCGCAGCCCGGTGCTATCATAGCCCTGCTCATCCTCGATCACTTCGATCAATTGTGGCACGGGCAGGCGATCTATCGGTAGCGACGAGCCGAACCAGGGCGCCAGGAGTGCTGCCTGCTCTTCGCTGCTCAGCGCGCGGGCAGAAGCCACACCGGGAGTTTGATTGAGGATGGTCAGCGCCTGACGTGTCTGGGCATCGCGTTGTTCAAGTGGCGCATTGATCCGCAGGGTTGCCGCGCGGGCCAGCTCTTCGGCCCAGCGATCCGCAAGGCGTCCGGATGCCAGCGACAAGGCCAGCGCAAAAACCGCCAGAAAGGCCATCGCCCCCGAAGCAAAAAGGGTCAGATGCGCGGTAAAGCCGCTTGGGGGAACCACGCGGTCCGCCTGAGCATCCCCGATGATCAACTTGCGCAGGCGTCCTTCGCTCATAGATCCGCTCCTGCCAGGTGCAATTGCTTGGAGGAAATCCGCAAGACCCGTGCCTGCACTTGATTTTTAGCAGCGCGGATCAACGCCATATCATGGGTCGCAACAAGTATCGTTTTTCCCATGCGATTGAGTTCGACCAATAGCTGCAAGAGCCGCTGCGACATCTCCCAGTCAACATTACCCGTTGGCTCATCCGCGATAATCACATCCGGTGACAGGATCACAGAACGCGCCAGTGCGGCCCGCTGCCGTTCCCCACCAGAGAGTTCCGGAGGCAGAGCATCCGCGCGTGAGGAAAGACCAACCCAGTTCAGCAATTCGCGCAGGTTCGCTTCCTCGCCGCCCAGATCCTTGCCAGAGACAATCAGGGGCAATGCGATATTCTCGATCACCGGCAGGTGATCCAGAAAGCGGCAATCCTGATGCACAACCCCGACCCGACGGCGCAGATGCGCCATCTGATCCCGGTCCAGACCCTGCACATCCATGTTGAAGGCACGCACCCGACCCGAAGTTGGGGTGAGCGCACCATAACAGAGTTTGAGCAGCGTCGTTTTCCCGGCACCGGAGGGGCCAGTCAAAAAGTGAAACGAGCCGGGCGCCAACTTCACTGAGACATTCGTCAGCAGTTCGCCGCCCCCATAATTGTATCCTACATTCTCCAGCTCGATCACGGCCTGCCCCTCATTGCGCAAAGGAGTTTTGCCCCAGCCGGACGCCAGTTTCAATGGGCCAAGGCTCAGGAGATGGTAGAAGCCGCAACAGGTCAGGTCTGATCTTTGAATTCACCCTTCCCCGATTGCCTCGAACTGCTTATTGTTACTTAAAAATCTTGCTACCAGCAGACCGGAAGCTTCCGGTTCCAAGGAGATCTTGATGCGCCTGACTTGCCCTAACTGCGGTGCCCAATACGAAGTTCCGGATGATGTCATTCCCGCCGAAGGCCGCGATGTTCAGTGCTCCAACTGTGGGGATACCTGGTTTCAGCAAGCCGCGGGGCAGGAACCGGAGCCGGTAGCGGCCCCGCCTGTGGCACCTTCTGTCCCACCAGCAGCATCAGAGCCTGTAGAGGAAGCAGTCCCAGCGCCCCCCTCACAAGCCGAGGAGGCCGCCCCCGCAGCGCCCCCATCAGCCGAGCACCCGGATGAGGCGTCAAACAGCGAGGAAGAGGCTCCGGAACAGCCCTTCGAAGAAGATCCCGTAGAAAGCGAGTATGAGCGACAAGCGGCTGAGGCCGTGGCCACCGCGGAACAAACTGCAGCCGCCTTCTTCTCGCGGGAAAATACAGAAGCGGATGAGCAGAGGGGTGAAAGCAGCGAAACACCGCCAGTAGCTGCCCAAATTGATCCGGCCGAAACCGTTGCGACCGCCCCCCCCGAGGAGGCGCAACACGAAGTACAGCCAGAGCCAGAGCCAGAGCCAGAGCCAGAGCCAGAGCCAGAGCCAGAGCCAGAGCCAGAGCCAGAGCCAGAGCCAGAAGAGGAACCATACGCGCAGGATATTGCAAGCGCGCAGAATTATGATGATCAAGAGAGTGCGCCCCCCGCTGCGGCCCAGCAACGTGGGTTGGACCCTGCCCTCAGCGAGATTCTTCGAGAGGAGGTTGAGCGAGAGGTCAATCTGCGCGGCAGCGGGGCACCGCTGGAAACACAGCCAGGATTGGGCCTTGATGACCTGCCCGAAGACCAGGACGCGCGCCGCGCGCGACAGGCCCAAGATCGTATGGCGAGAATCCGGGGCGAAGACCCGCGTCGCATTGCGGCTGAGGCAAGTGGCTTAAAACGCGGTGTTTTGCCCGACATCGAAGAGATCAATTCAACCCTGCGATCCGGGGAAACTGCAACTGCTGCACCGACCGAGCAGCTGGGTACCTCCAAACGATCGGGCTTTGCACGCGGCTTTGCCTTGACCGTCGTTGTGTTTCTCATCGGCTTTGTCACCTATAAAAACGCACCGCAAGTGGCTGAGCATTTCCCCCAGGCGGACCCCTATCTCAGCAGCTATGTCAAATCGGTTGATCAGGCGCGCCTGTGGTTGGATGCTCAGGTCAAGGCTTTGCAGTCCCAATAACTGGCAGCCTTCTGTTCCCGGCCAAAATCCAGAAAAACTTTGGGCTGGCGGCTCGCGCCTGCCCAATTTCTTTGGTCGAAACCCCAAGAGACTGTTAGGCGGCCTCTAAAGCTCCCCGCTGAAAAGCAAGTTGAAACGCCTTACCCGCCTTCATAACCCAAGGCGAGAACTCCTATGGGAATTTCCCAGCAGGACCATTGTGCCTCCGGTGGACTGGTGATCTCAAAAAATCAGGCAGCGTTGGATCAGAATTTCTCCAGCAGGCGTTGGAAGTAGCTGCGTTCCTCCTCGCTCCGCTCTTGCTCACCGGAACGACGGCGCAATTCCTCTAACAGTTCCCAGGCTCTGCGGTGGGCGCGCTGAGTTTGACCGATACGGCCATTTGTCTCCGTTGAACCATCGCTGCTGGAGCGTCCAAGAGGATCATTCTGACCGGGCGCAGGCAATTGCCCCTGACTTGGCCCTTGTTGTCCGTCACGTTGGTTTTCCGCCAGCGCCTCTCCTAGCGCACGCATGCCTTCCCGAATTGCTTCCATGGCTTCGGATTGGTGATCGATTGCATCCGCCAAATCATTCTGCTGGAGCGCATCCCCGGCCTGATCCATTGCACGACCGGCCCGGTCCAGGGCATCACGGGCGGCCTGCCCTTCGGCACCCTGTCCCAGTGGCAGCCCCTGTTCCTGCTGTCGCAGAGCTTCGCGCAGCGCGCGTTGTCGTGCGGCCAGCCCCCCTTGCGACCCTAGGCTTCCCTGTCCGCCCTGCGCACTCTCACGCCCTCCCGGAGCTTGATCACCTTGCTGGCCTCCTTCGCCATTTTGGCCGCTCTCTCCGCGTTGACCTTCGCCACCAGTGCCGCCAGTTCCGGCTTCGCCGCCTCCACCGCCTTCATGCTGCTGCCCCCGTCCCTGGCCACCATTGCGGCCCTCGTTTTGACGGCTTTGCCCAGCCTGGGCGTCCGGATTGAACTGCTCCTGCAGATCGCGGAAGGCCTGGTCCGAAAGCCCCTGCTGTTCACGCAGCGTCTCGCCCAGCTCTTCCATTGCTTGCTGCCCCTCGGAACTGCCTTCCTGTCCGGATTGCCCCTGTGTCATGCGCATGTTTTCCATCATGCGCTGGAACTCTTCCAGGGCTTGTTGCGCCTCAGCCATACGGCCCTGCTCCATGAGCTCCTGAATACGATCCATCATATCCTGCAGGTCTTGCTGGCTAAGGGTCATGGAGTTTTCCTGCTGACCACCGTTTTCACCAGATTGCGGCTGGTTCTGTGCCTGGCGCTGCAACTGGCGCAGATAGTACTGGGTGGCATCGCGCAGCTCTTGCATCAAACGCGCAATCTCCTCTGGACTGGCGCCATCACGCATTGCTTGGCTCAGACGCTCCTTGGCACGCTGCATCCGCTCCACCGCATTGCCGATATCGCCATGTTCCAGAGCATTGGCCAATGCCCAAATAGCTTCGGAAATCTCGTCGCGTTCATCATCACTGATACGGATTGCCCGCCCTGGCGCTCCCAGTTGCAACGATATCTGCGCGAAATTCTCTAAGCGGCGCAGAATTTGGCGCATCTGCAGATAGTGACCAGCCTCCTTGAACAAGTCCTGCGGCCTATGGGCAAGGATCCGCAGCACCTGCGAAATCCGAAGGGTATTGTCGCGAGACCACAGAAGATCACGCCTTTGCTCGGCCAGGGCTGCAGCCAAAGGCTCAAAGAAACGCGGGGCCATCAGGGGGGCTCCAAGACCAGCGGTGATGGCGCTTTGCCCTGCTGCGTCGCGCACCGTGAAACTAAAGGTGACAGGTAAATTAGCCCAGGGATGTTTGCTAAAATCCTCTATCAGGAATTCCTGAAACTCCTGATGATTGCCATTCAAAGGTAGTGGAAGTTCCAGCAGAATTTCTTCACTTGCCTCGGGCTCCGGGCGCAAACCATGCCGCCGATCCAATGCGCCATAGTCAAGCGATATCCTCACCGTGCCGCTTTCGATGCCATAGTCGTCCTCCGCAGCAAAAGCGAGGGAGAGGGCCCCGTCTTCGGACAGTTCAGGCAAACCAAGGATGGAAACCGCAGGTGGGTTATCTGCCAGCACAAAAACCTTCCAACTGCGCCCCCCTGCTCCTTCGATGGAAAACAGCCCATCCTGCGCAACTGTGAAAGTCGGAGCCGTCAAATCTTCCTGTGAGGACGCATCGTTTCCGCCAGTCTCTTCAGCGACCCCAACCTCGGCCTCTGCGCTAGCCTCGTCATCGCTTGGCTGCTTTGAGACCGCTTCGGACAGACGCAAAGCCCCTGTCTCACCATAAAAGCGCAGGGAGATTTCACTACCGACAGGAAGGACTAGGCTCTCATCCTCTTGGTCATTCAGATAGAGAACAGGCATTCCGGTGTAGCGGGGTGGGATGATCCAGCCCTCCCAGACGGGGCCATTCAGCCCAACTTCACTGCCCGATGTGATCTCGCTCAAACTGGATGCACGCCAGGGCGAACCAAAGAGCGCGCCGGTACAGAAGATCAGCAAGGCTACAGATCGCAGTGCAAAAGGGTCGATCGAGGCAAGCCCGAGATCGGGCCCTGCCACCTGTACCCTCTGCGCCTGCTCTGCCATTCTTTGCTGATGCGCCTGCCAAAGGGTCACCGAACCAGCATCACGCGCACTGGTAGCCTGACTGTCCAAGAGAGATTGGATCGGCGCCCCAGGCATTGACTGGTCCAGACGCGCCCTCACCTCTTGCGGCTGTGGCAGCCGCAAATTCCAGCCCCCTCGCCCCAGCGCAGCCGCAGCGGCCAGACCCCAGATCGCGGCAAAGGCCCAAACCGCTTCCACTGGCACAAGATCGTGCAGGCCCAGCATCAAGAGACCTGCCACAAGGAGCAGCAAAGTGACCAAGGGCCAGAAACAACGCCAAAGGCGCTCAAGCAGTATCGCGGCCCAGGTCAGCAAAAGTCTGCCATAAATGGGCTTCAGTCGCGCATCCAGCTTGTTTTTCCTGAGCATCCCGCCTCGCCCTCCATCTGGCGCCTTATGGCGGGATCGCGAGCGAGTTCAGCTCAGGCGGTCACAGCCACTCAGGAATGGTATCGCGGTTTATCATTTCATCATAGTCCGGACGGCGGCGAATAACCGCGAATTGATCCCCGTGGACCAGAACCTCAGGAATCAGCGGACGGGAATTATATTCACTGGCCATCACAGCACCATAGGCACCAGCCGAGCGGAACGCGATGAGATCGCCCGCCGCAAGCGGTGGCATCATCCGCTCCTTGGCAAAGGTGTCCCCGGTTTCACAAACCGGCCCAACGATGTCATAGGGTTGCTGCTCCACCCCCGGCGCAGGTTCGTCCACCGCAACGATATCATGGTGTGCTTCATACATGGCCGGACGGATCAGATCGTTCATCGCCCCATCCACGATCAGAAAATCCCGGCCCTCGCCGGATTTCACATAGATCACCTTGGACACCATAAGCCCGGCATTTCCCGCAATCAGCCGTCCGGGCTCGATCTCGATCTCACAACCAAGATGACCCAGCGTGTCCTTGATCAACTGTCCATATTCCACCGGCAAAGGCGGCGCCTCATTAGAGCGCTCATATGGGATACCCAGGCCGCCACCAAGGTCCAAACGACGAATGTCATGGCCCTCGGCGCGCAGCACCTCGGTGAGTTCCGCTACCTTTTCATAGGCCAGGCGGAATGGCTCCAGGTCGGTCAGTTGCGAGCCAATGTGACAATCAATGCCAACAACCTCCAGGCCCGGCAAGCTGGCCGCATGGGCATAGACCTCTTTCGCGCGTGAAATCGGAATGCCAAATTTGTTTTCAGATTTCCCGGTGGCAATTTTGGCATGGGTTTTTGCATCCACATCCGGATTGATCCGGATCGTGATCGGAGCAATGACACCCAGCTCCAGAGCCACCGCATTGATCACCGCCATTTCAGGCTCGCTCTCGACATTGAACTGGCGAATGCCGCCGCTCAAGGCAACACGCACCTCTTCCATGGTCTTGCCAACACCCGAGAAGACGATCCTGTCTCCCGGAACACCCGCCGCCTTGGCCCGCAGATACTCACCCTGGCTCACCACATCCATGCCCGCACCGGCCTGTGCCAGCGTCTTGAGGATCGCCTGATTGCTGGCCGCTTTCATTGCATAGCAAACCAGATGCTCGGTGCCCTCCAGGGCTTCATCAAACAGTCGGAAATGCCGCAGCAGGGTTGCGGTAGAATAGACATAGAAAGGGGTGCCCACAGCTGCCGCGATTTCGGCAACTGGCACGTCTTCGGCGTAGAGCGCGCCGTCGCGGTAGAGAAAGTGATCCATAAAGGGCGATTAGACCAAAACGCGCTTTGCTGGCAAATGATTCCCGCGCCTAGCTTTCAAAACGGACCGCCAGCTTTCAAAACGAACCCATCGGGTCAAGGGCCGCCCAGCGGCGGTGCGCAGCACCGTTTACCCTTGACGCGCATTCAAATCTATAATTCCGCAGGCCCTTTGAGGGCATATTTAGCCCTCAAAGGCTTCTCAGCAATAAAACTGTCTTGAATGCACTGCGTATCAGCGCAGTGCCAGGCCCAAGGCTGGGTGCGGCCCGGCAGGGCAGCTCTCAGGGGCGGGAGCCCCCGGCTGCGGCAACGTTACTATGTGTAAAAACGGCTTAGAAACTGTGCGACACTCCAACGCGCGCATACCCTGAAACGGTAACACCTGTGGTGCTGCTTGTCTCTTTCGGCTCCGGTGGAGCGGCGTAACTCTGAGGCAGATCACATGCTGAAAGCGTCGCGATGACGGCCAAAAGAACCAGGGGCTTCATGTCTTTGCACCTCTTCATTTTACGCAACCTTCATTCCCCAAAACCTGCTTTGAATTGCAAAAGAGCAGGAAGGTTCAAACAGGTCAGGGTGGTTAGAAACCAAGGGTGAGGTTCAAAGGCCCTTTGTTCACCCCAACAGAGCCTCCAGCGTGAACGCCACTGGTCGAGATTCCAACGCCAGCATTCAGCGCCGGTCGCACCGGTTCTCCATCAACACCACAGCTCGCCAGAGCAACAAGCCCCATCAAACCCAGAAACCATCTACGCATATTTGCCTCCCTTCGGCAGATCCTTCGAAGGTATCATCAATTTGAGAGCGCAAAGAGCTAAGTTCAAGCTCTTTGCTGTTTTTCAATCCTGCACAAAGCTCGCACAAAGAAGGCCGAGGCGATCAATCCGCCAGAAGCCCCTTCCAGCGTGCGACCTGTGCCAAAACCTGGCTCGGCGCGGTTCCGCCATAGGAAACGCGAGAGTTCACGGAATTCTCCACCCCAAGCACGGTAAAGACATTCTCGGTAATCCCAGTGTGAACGCTCTGCATTTCTTCCAGGGACAGGTCCGGCAGGTCGCAGCCCTTTTGCTCGGCCATGGCAACCAAGGCGCCGGTCACGTGATGAGCATCCCGGAAAGGCAGTCCCAATACGCGCACCAGCCAATCGGCCAGATCGGTGGCGGTGGAGAAACCGGTGCCCGCAGCTGCGGCCAGCTCTTCGCGGTTGCCGCTCATATCCTTGACCATGCCTTCCATCGCCGCCAGCGCCAGCATCCAGTTATCGGCGGCATCAAAGACCTGTTCTTTGTCTTCCTGCATGTCTTTGGAATAGGCCAGAGGCAATCCCTTCATGATCATCATCAAGGCGGTATTGGCGCCAAAAATCCGGCCCACCTTGGCGCGGATCAGCTCTGCCGCATCCGGGTTTTTCTTCTGCGGCATAATCGACGAGCCGGTGGAGAACCGGTCCGAGAGAGTCACAAAGCGGAACTGGGCCGAGGACCAGATCACCAGCTCTTCGGCAAAGCGGGAAAGATGCACGGCGCTGATCGAGGCACAGGAGAGGAACTCCAGCGCAAAGTCACGGTCGGACACCGCATCCAGTGAGTTCGCCGCCGGACGGTCAAAGCCCAGCGCTTTGGCGGTCATCTCTCGGTCGATCGGGAAGGAGGTGCCCGCCAGCGCCGCAGCACCCAGAGGCGATTCGTTCATCCGCGCGCGGGCGTCGCGCACGCGAGAAAGGTCGCGGCCAAACATTTCGACATAGGCCATCATGTGATGGCCCCAGGTCACCGGCTGCGCCACCTGCAGATGAGTAAAGCCCGGCATCACCCAATCCGCACCCGCCTCGGCCTGGCTCAGCAGCGCCTTGATCAGCGCCAACAGGCCGCTTTCTGCAGCATCGAGCTGATCGCGCACCCAGAGTTTGAAATCCGTGGCAACCTGGTCATTGCGCGAACGGCCCGTGTGCAGACGGCCGGCGGGTTCACCGATCACTTCTTTCAATCGGGCTTCGACATTCATGTGAATGTCTTCCAGCGCGGTGGAGAACTGGAAAGTTCCGTTCTCGATCTCTGACAAGACTGTGAGCAGCCCTTCCCGAATTGCCTCTGCGTCGTTATCGCTTATAACGCCTGTAGCGGCGAGCATCGCCGCATGGGCCCTGGAGCCTGCGATGTCCTGTGCAGCCATCCGCTTGTCGAACCCGATTGAGGCATTGATCGCCTCCATGATCGCGTCGGGACCAGCGGCAAAGCGGCCGCCCCACATCTGGTTCGAGGATTGATCTGTCATGGTGTGGAACCCCGGAGATAAAATGCGTCTGTTTCGTCAGCTTTCCCTTTATATGGCCCTGAGCTTGGGTGCAAATGCAGCCTTTGCCGCAGACACGGCCCAGCTAGAAGACCTGCGCGATGGCAGCCTGAAGCGCCTGGTGGTGCATTCCGAAGCGCGCGAAACCTCTGATGCCGCGTTCTTCCTCGAAGACGAAGGCGGCACCGCAACCCTGCAAGACTACAAAGGCAAGGTAGTTTTGTTGAACTTCTGGGCCACCTGGTGTGCCCCCTGCCGCAAGGAAATGCCTCAACTCTCGGAACTGCAGGAAGAATTCGGCGGTGAGGATTTTGAAGTTCTGACCATTGCCACCGGGCGCAACACCCCCGCAGGTATCAAGAAGTTCTTTGATGAAAACGGCATTAGTAACCTGCCCCGCCACCAGGATCCCAAACAGGCACTGGCGCGGCAGATGGCAGTCATCGGCCTGCCTATCACGGTGATTCTGGATCGCGAAGGCCTGGAAGTCGCACGCCTCTTGGGGGACGCGGAATGGAATTCCGACAGTGCCAAGGCCATTATCGCTGCCATGATCGCGGATGGTGGTGAAGGGTAGGTTCTTTCGCTGCTTCTTTCATTGCCTCCGCACCTGAAGAACACTCAAGTTTTTTAGTCCTTTCAGCCCCTTGCGCTGAGAGCACATGACGCCACGCGCAATCGCTCTACTATTCCCTGCAGAAACAAAACCCCAATTGTCTTTTGCAGGGAGAAAGAAATGTATCCCGTTGTCCTTTTGATTGGAAAACTGCCGGATGTCCTTGGCAATGTCGCAAGACGCCTGGACCACTTGCCGATAGAATGGTTGGGCGCACATGACCAAGCTGAAACCGTGCGCCAATTGGAATGTGAACCGCGCATCTCTTGTGTGATCATGGGGGCCGGTCTGGATGACCAGACGCGTGGTGACCTGATCGAGTTGATCGCAACCCTGCGGCCCGACCTCTGCATCCACCTAAAGGATCGCGCCTCGGGTCCTGCGGGTATGCTGCCTTTTGTTGAACGGGTAGTGAAGATGGAAATCCTTGAACGCGCAGGTCAACCAACCTTGGCCTAGTTTCACCTGCCGGACGTCCCGTTTGACCCAACCCTGGATGGTTTTCCCAATGGCTTGACCCAACGCCACCTTTGACAGGACCCAATTCAGACCGCCATTCTGTTCGAGTTTCGCGCAAAACTGGCGCAATCTTGGAGGGATCATCTGTCAATGCCGCTTGAGATTCTGCTTATCCTGGTGATCGGGGGGATCGGAGCTATTGCTGTTCTCCTGCATTTGACAGGTCGCTCTCGCCTGCGCCGGATGGACATGACCACCGCAGGCGCAGCCTGGCTACGGCAATTCCCCGAAAGCGAGGTCAAACACATCACCCTTTCAGGCGACGGGCTGGCGGCGCTGGTTTTCACCACCGAGGATGAGGCCCCCGTGGGCCTGGTCTGGAGCTTTGGCGATGACACCGTCGCGCGCTATCTAAACCCCCTTGTTCTGCGCGAAACCAAGAAGGGTCTGCAGTTTCGGCTGCCTGATTTTGCCGCACCAGAGGTAAGCTTGCAGCTTACACCAGAAGAAAAGCAAAACTGGCAGAGACTTCTGAGAAACGAAGAGGCCAAACCTGAAGGATCACTGTCATGACCTCCGCCCTGTCCTTTCCCGACGTGACCCAGCTGGCCGTCCCGTTTTTTATTGCCGCCATCCTGGCAGAGTTCCTGTGGATCGCCATCAAGGGGCGTGGTGGCCGCTATGAGACCCGCGATGCAGTGACTTCCCTGATCATGGGCGCCGGAAGTGTGGCCTCCGGTCTGGTGCTGGGCTTTATTGCCTGGGGATTCTTCATGCTCCTTTGGCAGATCACACCGCTGGACATGGGGACATCGATCTGGGCCATTCTGATCTGCTTTGTGCTTGATGACCTACGTTACTACTGGGTCCACCGGTTTGGGCACCGTATTCGCTGGGTTTGGGCCAGCCATGTGAACCACCATTCCAGCCAGCATTACAATCTGACCACTGCTTTGCGTCAGACCTGGACAGGCACGTTTTCCTTTGTAATGCTGGTACGCGCACCGCTGGTCCTTCTGGGGTTTCATCCCGGGTTGGTTCTCTTTGTGGGAGGGATCAATCTGGTCTACCAGTTCTGGATTCACACCGAAGCCATCGGCAAGATGCCACGCTGGTTCGAGGCGGTGATGAACACCCCCAGCCATCATCGCGTTCACCACGGTCGCAATCCTCGCTACTTGGACTGCAACTATGCGGGTGTTTTCATCATCTGGGACAAGATGTTTGGCACCTTTGTGCCTGAACAGGAACGTGATCCGGTCGACTATGGCCTAGTCTATAATATTGCGACCTTCAATCCGCTGCGCGTGGCTTTTCACGAATGGGTCTCGATTTTTCGCGATGTCACCCAAAGCAACCTCACCCTGAAAGAGCGCCTGCTCTATGCCTTTGCTCCGCCGGGATACAGCCATGATGGGAGTAGGGACACTTCTGAAACCATTAAGAAAAAGCACTTGGATCGTCACCCGCAAGACCGTGGCACCCCTGGTCTGTGACCTGGCAGGATGCAGAGGGACCGCAGCCCTCAGAAGATTTCCATCAAATTTGAACTTTAAGCCTGCCTTTATCCTTTTGTCCGATGCTCCCCTGTGACGCATAGTCCCCAGTTGGGGAATAGATCCAGGGGGCCTGAAAGTGGTTAGCAAGCGATTGATGAAACGGGCAAGTATCCCCGAAGGCGGCCAGGACCCTCTTTCGGCGGCCGTGGTACGGCGGGATCGCTCTGTTCTGGACGTGGTTGCAGAAGCTGTAAAACACGATCAAACGCTGTTGGCCTTTCAGCCTATCATGCAGGCCATGCCTCCCCATGAGGTCGCCTTTTACGAAGGCTACATTCGTGTGCTGGATTCCACCGGTCGGGTGATCCCCGCGCGGGAATTCATGCATGTGGTTGCAGACACGGAAATTGGCCGCGAGCTGGATTGCTTGGCCCTGCAGCATGGCCTCCGGGCGCTGGCCAAATCGCCTCAGATCCGTCTGTCGGTAAACATGTCAGCACGCGCAATCGGCTATTCCCGCTGGAACAAGGTGCTGGAACGCTTTCTGAAAAAGGACAATACCCTGGGCGAACGTCTGGTTCTGGAAATCACCGAAGCCTCAGCTATGGATACACCCGAGTTGGTGATCGATTTCATGGACCGGATGCAGAAACACGGGATCGCATTTGCACTGGATAATTTCGGAGCGGGCGCTACCGCGATTGGACATTTCCGAGACTTCCTCTTTGATGCGGTCAAAATCGATGGCCAGTTCATTCGGGGCCTGTCCAGCAACTACGACAATCAGGCGGTCACCCGCGCCCTGGTCGGCATTGCAAAACAATTCGATCTACTGGTGGTCGCCGAATCCGTAGAAACAGAACAGGACGCTGCGATGCTTGTCTCCATGGGTGTGGATTGCCTGCAAGGCTTCCTTTATGGCGCCCCCATGGTGACCCCACCCTGGCTGGAAGACCTCAAACAGCGTAGCCGGGCCTGAACCTCAGTTGAGCCGCTAACGCCGCGCCGCAGCAGTGGAATTCTCCCCCTGCAGCTGGAAGCATCCTGCGCGTTCTAAGCTTGAAATTACCTTTTTTTCTAACCCCGGTTGACTCACTCTTTCCCCTGAGACACCCTGTCTATTGCTGCAAGTGCAGCAATAGATTATGTCGGCACTCAGAGGGAATGGGAAAGATTCTTGCGTGGTGAACCAGATCTTCATTTCGTTTTGGATTCCCAGACCACAAATTTGATGGCAGAGGAGCCATATCGATGACCAATGTTGTAATTGCATCCGCCGCGCGAACAGCCGTCGGCAGTTTTGGTGGAGCTTTCGCCAATACCCCCGCGCATGATCTCGGCGCAGCTGTGCTTGAAGCCGTGGTCGAACGTGCAGGCGTTGACAAGGCAGAAGTCTCTGAGACCATTCTGGGCCAGGTCCTGACCGCTGCCCAGGGCCAGAACCCCGCCCGGCAAGCTCATGTTAACGCAGGCCTGCCCAAAGAAAGCTCTGCCTGGGGAATTAACCAGGTCTGCGGATCCGGCCTGCGCGCCGTGGCACTGGCTGCTCAGCACATTCAGTTGGGGGATGCCTCCATCGTTGCTGCTGGTGGTCAAGAGAACATGACCCTTTCGACCCATGCTGCGCATCTGCGCGCCGGTCACAAGATGGGCGACCTCAAATATATCGACACGATGATCCGTGATGGTCTCTGGGATGCTTTCAACGGCTACCACATGGGCCAGACAGCGGAAAACGTAGCCGAGCAGTGGCAGATCTCCCGCGAAATGCAGGATGAATTTGCGGTTGCGTCGCAGAACAAGGCCGAAGCGGCGCAGAAAGCCGGCAAATTCGCTGATGAGATCGCCGCCTTCACAGTGAAGACCCGCAAGGGCGATATCATTGTCGACAGCGATGAATACATCCGCCACGGCGCCACTATCGAAGGCATGCAAAAACTGCGCCCCGCATTCGTGCGCGATGGCGGCACCGTAACCGCGGCCAATGCCTCTGGCATCAATGATGGTGCGGCAGCTGCCCTTTTGATGGGCGCCGATGAAGCCGAGCGTCGCGGCATCGAGCCTCTCGCCCGCATAGCCTCTTATGCGACTGCCGGCCTTGACCCATCAATCATGGGCGTCGGCCCGATCCATGCCTCCCGCAAGGCGCTGGAAAAAGCTGGCTGGTCCGTGGACGATCTGGAATTGGTCGAAGCCAACGAAGCCTTTGCTGCCCAAGCCTGTGCCGTGAACAAGGACATGGGCTGGGATCCGGCCATCGTCAACGTAAACGGCGGTGCCATCGCCATCGGCCACCCGATTGGTGCATCTGGCTGCCGGGTTCTGAACACCCTGCTGTTCGAGATGAAGCGCCGCGATGCCAAGAAAGGCCTTGCCACCCTCTGCATTGGTGGCGGCATGGGCGTGGCCATGTGCCTGGAGCGCCCCTGATCTTGGGCATAAGGAACATAAGAGAGGGCGCCCAAGCAGGCGCCCTTTTTATTGACATGACAATAACTTGCCGCAGGTGCGACAAAATACGCGGCATTGCGGCGAAAATCCGTTGCGCAACATTGTTGCGTACAGCATTGTAAAACTATAGCAAGATTACCAAGCGAATCTCGAATTGGAGGATACCTCACATGGCACGTACTGCACTCGTCACCGGCGGCTCCCGCGGCATCGGCGCAGCGATTTCTCAGGCGCTCAAGGACCAGGGGTGCAACGTTGCTGCCACCTATGCTGGCAATGACGCGGCAGCGGCTCAGTTCACCGAAGAAACCGGCATCAAGACCTACAAATGGAATGTCGGCAGCTATGAAGAAAGCACCGCAGGCATTGCACAGGTCGAAGCCGACCTCGGCCCCATCGACATTGTGGTTGCCAATGCGGGCATCACCCGCGACGCCCCATTCCATAAGATGACACCAGAGCAGTGGCAGCAGGTGATCGACACCAACCTGACCGGCGTTTTCAACACCGTTCATCCGATCTGGCCCGGCATGCGCGAGCGCAAATTCGGCCGCGTTATCGTGATTTCTTCGATCAACGGCCAAAAGGGCCAGTTCGCACAGGTGAACTATGCCGCGACAAAGGCGGGCGATCTGGGCATTGTGAAATCCCTGGCGCAGGAAGGTGCGCGCGCAGGCATCACCGCCAATGCGATCTGCCCTGGCTACATCGCAACCGAAATGGTCATGGCGGTTCCAGAAAAAGTACGCGAGTCCATTATTGGCCAGATCCCCGCAGGTCGCCTGGGGGAGCCGGAAGAGATCGCACGTTGCGTGGCCTTCCTGGCCTCCGATGACTCTGGCTTCATCAATGGCTCGACCATCTCCGCCAATGGCGCGCAGTTCTTTGTCTAAGCCGGTTTTGTGCTGATCTTTCTGTCAGCCAAGAAATGGCAAGGGCCGGCCCATATGGACCGGCCCTTTTCCTATCCCGTAAGAACCAAAAAATAGCGGCGCGCCTAGGCCCAGCGGGAAACTTTTGGTCTGATCGAAATCGGCACCCTGCGACGAAAGATCCAGCTCAGCGCCAGACCAAAGGCTTTTGCACGCTCTTCATGCGCTTGATGCAGGGCCTTTTTGATATCTGCATTTGCTGTGAATTCCATCGTTTCAGCCTCCAATTCAGATCAGTTTGCTTAACCTGACACCAATATGCGACGTCGCGTTGGAAGCAACAAACGAGACTTTTCCTACCTTCAGTTAAGGTATACTTATCTGAAATGTCTGATCGCCTCCCACCCCTTACTGCCCTGCGTGCCTTTGACGCCGCCGCACGTCACATGTCTTTTGCTAAAGCGGCAGATGAGCTGCACGTCACCCCTGCCGCCCTCTCCTTTCAGATCAAATCCCTGGAAGAGCATCTTGGCCAACCGCTGTTTCGACGCCTGAATCGAGCGGTGGAGCTGACGGAGGCAGGCAGAAGCCTGGCCCCCGGCACACAGGAAGGGTTTGAGGCCCTGACCGCCGCCTGGAGAGCGGTACGGCGTTTGCAGGACAACACCACCCTGACTGTTACAGCCGGGCCGGGCCTGACTGCAAAATGGCTCGCACCCCGGCTCTATGAATTTGCCCGCGCCCACCCAGAAATCGATCTGCGCTTTTCGGCGACTTTACGAATGATGGATTTTGCCCGGGATGAAGTCGATGTCGCCATTCGCTTTGGCTATGGACCAGACGAGGGGCTTTATGTGGTGCGGGTACCGCCGGAATGGGTGACACCGGTGATGTCGCCAGAGCTCGCTGAGCAATTCAAAACCCCCGAGAGTCTGCGAGAGGCACCTCTGATCTTTGACGAATCAATCGATTTTCTGGACCCACCATGTGATTGGCCCGCCTGGTTCCGCACCCAGGGTATCGATTTCACCCCCACTCATGGGTCACATTTTTCGCAGGCGGATCATGCCATTGACGCCGCCGTTGCTGGAGCAGGCGTAGCACTGGGTCGGCGCGGCATGGCCATTACGGACCTGCATGCTGGCCGTCTGGTCGCCCCGTTCAAAACCGCTATCGAGACTAAGGCACATTTTCGCTTTCTCTGCGCACCGGGCACCGAAACGCGACCCCAGATCGCAGCATTTAGAGATTGGTTTATCGCGGAGATTGAAAAGACGGCCTATGTATCGGAAGAATTCAACATCATCCCGGCAGAGGACATCCCACGCTTATGACTAAATCTCGGGCCACCTCGATTGGCTTTGTCGCGGTCTTGCTTTGGGCCCTTTTGGCTCTGTTCACCGTTGGCTCAGAGCCGACGCCCCCGCTTCTTTTAAATGCGCTCTGCTTTAGTATAGGTGGCACCCTGGGTCTGGTCTGGACTGCAGCCAAGGGTGACTTGCCCAGCCTGCGCAGGGTGCCGCTCAAGGTCTATGCCTTTGGCACGGTCGGCCTTTTTGGCTATCACGCGCTCTACTTCTCAGCGCTGCGACTGGCGCCAGCCGCAGAGGCCGGGCTCATCGCTTACCTCTGGCCACTTCTGATCGTACTCTTCTCTGGCCTGCTACCCGGTGAGAGCCTGCGCACCGGGCATTTGATTGGTGCGCTCCTGGGCTTTGCCGGCGCCGCTGCGATCATTTCAGGTGGGAATGCCGGGTTTCAGATAGAATACCTGCCCGGATACATTCTGGCCTTTCTCTGCGCGCTCACCTGGTCCGGCTATTCGGTGTTGTCACGACGCCTTGGCTCAGCCCCCACAAGTTCAGTGGCGATCTTCTGTCTGGCCTCTGCGCTGGCCTCCTGGATCCTGCACTTTTCCCTAGAGGAAACGGTCTGGCCCGCAGGTGGACTCGGCTGGGCCTCAACACTTTTGCTGGGAGTGGGGCCAGTGGGTCTGGCGTTCTATGTCTGGGACATTGGCGTCAAACAGGGAGATATCCAGCTTTTGGGAACCAGCTCTTATGCGGCCCCTCTCCTATCGACCCTGGTTCTGGTTCTGGCAGGTATTGCGGAACCTGGCTGGCCCCTGGCCCTAGCCGCCGCATTGATCACAGGTGGCGCAGTTCTAGCCGCCAAGAGCAGCGCCTGACATCCACAGGAAACTCACAACCGGCCATCAGCCTGTCTCAAAAACGCAAAAGGGCCACCATTTGGCAGCCCTTGCGAAAACTCTCATTAAGGGGATCTATGCCACTTCAGCTTCGCTCGACAGACGCTCAATCTCTTCCTTCAGTTTAAGCTTCTGTTTTTTCATTTCAGCAATCTGCAGGCCATCTGTTCCCGGCGATCGCTGTGCTAGTTCAACTTCCGTACTCAGGTGCTCATGCTTCTTTTTAAGTTCGGTAAGATGCGAGCTGAGGCTCATGGCGTTCCTCCATAAATGAGTATTGCGAATGCCCCACCATTTGGGGGCAGAATGGAGTGGAGCACATGTTTTACGCGATGTCACGCTGCAGACGCATAGTTTTTGACATGAAGTTGTTACATCGGCCAAAGCCCGCGCAGTTTGGGTCGAATCGGGCCAAAAAGAAGAGCCATAGCGGTGGTGGAAAGGCCTATGCAGCTTAGCTGCGCTCTTATCCCGGCCAGTCCAGGGCTGCGCCACTTCGCAAAATTGCCTGAACCGCTGGCCTATAGTCCTCTTCATCTCGCAGGTGCTGCGCGCCTTGGTGCAACACAAAGGGCGCATGCAGGCGGAACTCTGCGCGCCCTCCTTTGCGGGCCCTCAAAATGACCAGTTCAGCCTGACGCCCGTCGCGCGCGGCCAATGGCAGAGCCTCCAGCGACCCCAAACGACCAACACAGGCGGAGAGCATTTCGGGCAAGCGATCCGCCCGCTGTATCATGTGCAAATAGCCTTTGTGGCTCAACCGCCGGGCCGCCACATCGATCCAAAGTTCTAGGGGCGTGGGCCCAGCCAGGGCGACTTGTCGCCCGGCATCCTGTGCCGGACTATGAGCGCCCGCACGAAAATACGGGGGATTGGCCATGACGTGATCAAACTGACGCTGCCGCAGGTCAGTGGGCAAATGCGTCAGATCCGCCTGAATGATCTCCAGGTCCTGCGCGTTTTCACAGCCGTTACGACGTGCCAGATCCGCATAGGCCGGCTGCAACTCAACCCCCGTCAGGCGCAGGTCCGCGACCCTGGCCCCCAAGCACAGGAGCATCTGGCCAGCACCGCATCCCAATTCCAGGACCTTCTGCCCGGAATGAACAGGGATCGCCGCCGCCAGCAGCACCGGGTCAACCCCTGCCCTATAGCCGGATTTTGGCTGCAACAGCCGGACCTTGCCGCCCAGAAAATCATCGCAGGTCAGATCCCGCGACGCAAAGCGCTCTGCGGTCGTTTCCGCCGCAGTCTCAGCTGTGGTATCGTTTTTTCTGGTCATCGTCCCAAAGGGATTTCATTGTCGCGCATGGCGCGCAGGGCAAGATCGTAGTCTTCCTCTCGCACCATGAGGCGTCGGGGAAAAATTCCTATGCCGCCCTCGAGGATGCTCATATTTACGTCCACTTGAAAGCAGTCTATATCCTCACCCTCAAGAAGGGCGGAGGCAAAGGCCAGGACGGTTGGATCGGTGCTGCGCAAAAGCTCTTTCATGGGGATGGATCTAAGGGCAAGGATAGAGCCTTGTCGAGCCTGAAAGCCGGGAACGCAATGAACCAAGTCACGTCGCAAAAACCGCATGAACTGCTCGCAGCCACTCTCAGCAGCGAGATGGAAGCGGTAAACAGCCTGATCCAGACCCGCATGGCCTCTAAACATGCACCCCGCATCCCGGAGGTGACCGCACATCTGGTTGAGGCCGGGGGTAAACGCCTGCGTCCCATGCTGACACTCGCAGCCGCGCGTCTCTGCGGCTATGAGGGAGAGCACCACATCAAGCTGGCCGCAACGGTGGAGTTCATTCACACTGCTACCCTGCTGCATGATGACGTGGTGGACGAGAGCGGCCAGCGCCGTGGTCGCCCCACCGCCAACCTGCTGTGGGACAACAAAAGTTCGGTATTGGTTGGGGACTACCTGTTTTCCCGCAGTTTCCAGCTGATGGTCGAAACCGGCTCGCTGAAAGTGCTGGATATTCTGGCCAATGCCTCAGCCACCATCGCCGAGGGCGAGGTGCTGCAAATGACGGCGGCCTCCAATTTGGCCACAGATGAGGCGGTCTATCTACAGGTGGTACGAGGCAAGACAGCGGCACTTTTCTCGGCTGCGACCGAAGTTGGTGGTGTCATCGCCGGGGCCTCTGAGACCGAAATCAAAGCGCTCTTTGACTATGGGGACGCCCTGGGAATCGCCTTTCAGATTGCTGACGACCTCTTGGATTATCAGGGGGACAGCAAGGCCACGGGTAAGAACGTCGGCGATGATTTCCGGGAACGCAAACTCACCCTGCCAGTGATCAAGGCAGTCGCGCAAGCAACTGACGAGGAACATGCTTTCTGGACACGCACCATCGAAAAGGGGCGCCAGGAAGAGGGCGATCTAGAGCAGGCTCTGGCGCTGATGGCAAAGTATCAAACCCTGGAAGCCACCCGTCAGGATGCGCTGAACTGGGCTGCCAAAGCAACAGATGCTCTGACCGCTCTCCCAGAGCACCCAATCCGCCAAATGCTGCATGATCTGGCGGATTATGTGGTTTCCCGGCTGAACTAAGGCGCAAGCCAGTTCCTTTTCTGCACAGAGCCGCAAGAAGCGCCCATTCTATTTGCGAGTGGCGAACACTCCCGCGCGCTATGTGGGTGCTTACGCACCCTTTAGCCCTTGGGCCTGGCGCCGCAGCAAGCTGCGGCGCGGTCTCGCGATATTTAGATGTTTGCCATCGGAATATACCTGTTCCTGACTCACGTCAGACAGGTCGCCCGGCACCACCATTCGGGATGTTCCGCGCCAATTTCATAGGCTGCCAAATGCGCGGCCTGTTTGCTGGGATAGAGCGCAAGACATGTCGCACCGGATCCTGACATACGCGCAAGAAGAACGTTTCGGGTTGCCCGCAGATCGGCAAGGGCGCGATCAATGATCGGTGCGACAGCGATAGCCGGGGATTCGAGGTCATTGCGCTGAGTCTGCAGCCAGAGCGCACAGTCTTCAGCGGCAGAAAACTCGGGGATGTCCGCTGGCATGGAGGGGTTTTCGCGCGCCGCAAGCCCCTGAAAGACAGCGCCAGTGGGAACGCACACTCCAGGGTTGACCAGGAGCGCGTGTAGCCTGGGCAATTCAATCGGGGTCAGCTCTTCGCCGATGCCGCGCATACGCGTTGCGCGCTGCTCCTGGCAGACGGGCACATCCGCCCCCAGGGCAAGCGGCAAATCCGCTGGGATCGGTTGTCCTAGTTCTCTGATCGCCTTTAGCATCGCCGCAGCGTCAGAGGAGCCACCGCCAATCCCGGCCCCATGGGGCAATTGCTTGTCCAGAGAGACGTGCCCTGACCAACCAGCGCCAGCTGCGGCTTTCCAGATCAGGTTCCTGCCATCGGTTGGAACGCCTTTGGCAAAGGCCCCTCGGAGACTGATCTGCATTTCAGGTCCGGGTTCCAGTCGCAGCCTGTCCCCGAAATCTGCAAAAACCACCAGAGAATCAAGCAAATGATAGCCATCCGCCCGCTGTCCAGTGATATGCAGTGTCAGGTTGACCTTGGCCGGCGCAAGCAGCTCAACCGTCATTAGCGACCTTCAAAGGGGCGGCACCTTCTTGTTCCAGCACCGCATCCAGGCCGCTCTCCAGCTTGCTGCGGATCCGCTTGGGATCCGCTTCGCCGTCCCCTTCCCCGTCGCGGATAAAGGAAAGCGCGCGCTTCCATTGGAACTCGGCCTCACGCTCCCGGCCGACGGCCCAATAAACATCCCCCAGATGATCATTCACCACCGGATCGACCGGCATCAAGGCCACGGCGCGCTCCATATGTCCGACCGCTTCCTCATAGCGGCCTAGGCGGTAGAGCACCCAGCCTAGGCTGTCCACTATATAGCCAGACTCTGGGCGTGCAGCGACGGCTCGCTGGATCATATCCAGCGCCTCGTCCAGCTTCTCCTGCTTTTCAACCAGCGAGTAGCCAAGGTAGTTCAGTACCTGTGGGCTTTCAGGGCGGAGCGCCAGTGAGCTTCTGAAATCGGCCTCTGCCTCTGGCCAATGGGACAGGCGTTCGTGGGAAATCCCACGGGCATAGAGCAGGAACCAACGGCTATTGGCCTCTGTCGGCGTGTTTGCCAAAGCACTGTCATAGGCCTTGATCGCGCCTGCATATTCTTCCTGCTGTCGCAAAAGATCGCCGAGACTGACAGAAACCTGCGGCAGGGTTGGAAACTCGCGTACCAATTGCTCCAGAACCTCTGTTGCCGCCTCTGGCTTAGCCGAGCGGCGCAGGGCCTCTGCACGTCCCATTTCGGCGGCGTAGTAGTCTGGGTGGTTGCGCGGCACCTTTTTGTAGGTGTCGATGGACAATTCGTAACGGCCCAACTGGTCAAGAATTTCCGCAGACAGCAGGACCGCATCGACATGTTCTGCACTGAGTTTCTGGGCAACCCGCGCAAACATCAGCACAAAATCATTGGCCGCTTCACCGTTCAGCACAGAAGCCAGGTTAAAGAAAACCTCTGCGATGCCTGCCTGCGCTGTCGGCGCGGTCGAAAACCCCAAGGCCTCGCCTGCCTCCAACCGTTGGCGCAGCGACATCAGGGCTGGATCCGTGCCCGTCCCAAAAGCGCCCTCTAGGGTTGCCAAAGCGTCCTCAAACTTGCCCAGTTGCGACTGGATTTCAACCCGAGCCAAAACAGAGCGGCGCGACAGCCGAGTGATCCGCCCCTCATCCGCCGCAAAGAGCGCCTCGGCACCGCCGTAATTGCCAGCAGAGGCCAGGGCCAGGGCCTTGTGATACAGCGCAAAGGGACGAAGTCCTTCCTGTTCAGCGACCTTGTCAAATTCAGCCAGGGCTGCATCCACATCCCCCAGCCCCATCTGGGCCCAGGCATTCAACAATCCATCCACCAGAGGGTGGATCTGATGCTGCGCCATCTCACGCTGCAGAATTGCGGCATAGTCATCCTTGAGAGCAAGGTCAGCAACCATCACCATATTGGCCGCCTGACTGCGCGCACCCAGATCCCAGAGGCGACGTGCCACCGGGACACCCCGCTCCAGCTCTCCCATCGCCAATTGGGCAAAGACCACATGCTCCATCAACAAGGGATTACCTGGATCACGCACCAGGGCGCGGGTGTAATACTCGGCCGAGGCAGAGAAATCCCCCTCATAGGTAGCGGCGCGCGCGGCCAGATAGGCGCCAGCCAGGCCGTCAGCCTGAACTGCGGTGCATGATGCGGCGATCAAGGTCGCACCTGTCAGGGTGCGAAAAATGGATGTGGTCACGCGGGGCTCCCTTGCGGATGTCTGCTCTGCCTGCGCGAAAGCGTAGCGCCAAGAAGGTTAAGCTTCAATGGCTCTCCGCTCAGCTTCCTGTGACCTTGGGGTTAATCCAGTCCATTCAAAGTTTCTTTTGGCATCTCCGCGCAGGGCGCAGCCGAAAACCCGCTAGCCAGCCCACAAGAAATAGATGCAACAGGCAAGTGCAAGAGACAGTCCAAGGGGCCAGGGGGGCAGTTCAAACCGAAAGGGTAGTTCCTTGATATTGTGCTCAGGGTATTCATAGGTCCAACGTCCGGCCAAAACAGCCCGTTCCAGCATCTCAAGCGTGATCGGATCGTAGGGTATCACTTTGCCCGCAGGATCAAGCGGAAGCACCCGCCGACGCCCTGGGGGTTCATCCGCGTTGTAGTGGAACTCCCATCGCAGTGGAGACAAATCGACCTCAAACTGATCGGCAAAGGCCTCCAAGAATTCCGTAACATCTGCACCATCCATAGCAAAAGCACCCGGCAGATCGCTCTGCCAGGTGCTACGTTGTTTTCCGCCAGAAAAGGCCACTGCAAAATCCAGGATCTCTTTTTGCAGCGAGCCTTCCATTACATGTTCGGATAGTTCGGTCCGTCGCCACCCTGCGGCGTGGTCCAGGTGATGTTCTGGCTGGGGTCCTTGATGTCGCAGGTTTTGCAGTGAACGCAGTTCTGGAAGTTCACCACGAACTCCTGCTGACCGTCTTTTTCGACCACCTCATAGACACCCGCCGGGCAATAGCGCTGCGCCGGTTCAGCAAATTTCGGCAGGTTGGTCGAGATCGGCAGCGCCGGATCTGCCAGGCGCAGGTGGCAAGGCTGGCTTTCCTCGTGGTTGGTCGCCGCGAAGGACACATTGGTCAGACGATCAAAAGAGAGCACCCCATCCGGTTTTGGATAGTCGATCTCTTTGTGCTTGGAGGCTTCTTCTGTGCTTTCGGCATCATTCTTGCCGTGGCTGAGGGAGCCGAAGAGGGAGAAGCCGCCGGTAAGGGTCTGGAACCACATGTCGAAACCGCCCAGAACCAGCGAAGGCAGCATACCCCACTTGGACCACATCGGCTTGACGTTGCGGACCTTTTTCAGGTCATCGCCGATAGCACCATCGCGCACGGAGGTCTCGTAATCGGACAGTTCATCGCCCGCGCGCTCTGCCTTGATTGCCGCATGGGCTGCCTCGGCTGCGGCTTTGCCAGAGAGCATGGCGTTGTGGTTGCCCTTGATGCGCGGCACGTTGACCATACCGGCAGAACAGCCGAGCAGCGCCACACCGGGTGCCACCAGCTTGGGCATGGACTGATAACCGCCCTCGGTGATGGCACGGGCACCATAGGCCACGCGCTTGCCGCCTTTCAGCAGCTCAGCCACCATCGGGTGGTGCTTGAAGCGCTGGAACTCCATGTAAGGATAAACATGGGGGTTCTTGTAGTTCAGGTGCACAACGAAGCCGACGTAAACCTGGTTGTTGTCCAGGTGATAGATGAAGGACCCGCCGCCCGCGTTGGAGTTCAGCGGCCAGCCCATGGTATGGGTGACGGTGCCCTCTTTGTGCTTGGCGGGGTCGATCTCCCAGATTTCTTTCATACCGACGCCGTATTTCTGCACGTCTTTGCCGGCCTGCAGGTCATATTTGGCGATGACTTCCTTGGACAGCGAGCCGCGCACGCCCTCGGAAAGGAAGACATATTTACCGTGCAGCTCCATGCCTGGCTCGGTGTTGGGGCCATAGGTGCCATCTGCTTCCAGACCAAAGACACCGGCAACCACGCCTTTGACTTCACCATTGTCGCCATAGACCAGCTCGGAGCAGGCCATGCCGGGGAAGATTTCAACACCCAGCTCTTCGGCCTGTTCTGCCATCCAGCGACAAACATTGCCCATGGAGACAATGTAGTTGCCGTGGTTGTTCATCAGGGGCGGCATCGGGAAGTTGGGGATCCGAACTTCGCCCGCTTCACCCAGCATGTAGAAATTGTCTTCTTCTACGGCCACATTGAGCGGCGCACCTTTTTCCTTCCAGTCCGGGATCAACGCATCCAGCCCGCTGGGGTCCAGCACTGCGCCGGACAGAATATGCGCGCCCACTTCAGAGCCTTTTTCCAGCACCACGACCTCAAGGTCGGCATCCAGCTGTTTCAAACGGATCGCTGCGGACAGACCGGCGGGGCCTGCCCCAACGATCACCACGTCATATTCCATTGTTTCGCGTTCGATCTCGGCCATAGAGGTGCTCCTTGGCTATTGGTATTCGCTAGGTCCCTTGCAAAGGGACAGTCCTGGGCGCAATTTTGTTTCGCGGTTGCTTAGCGTTTGAACCGCCAAGAGGTCAATCCAAACTCTGCGTTAGCCTCCTGTAGAACAGCGCTTTTGACTGAAAAGAACGTCTGTTTTCGTCACTCAGGCCTCATTTTGCGCCTTTGGACTATCCCCCATAAGGTACCGCGGTCCTTGACCTTTTTGGGCGGCACGGTCTTCGGGGTTGTAAAGCTTGCATTTGGGCAGTGACAGACAGCCGCAGCCAATGCAGCCATCCAGATTGTCCCGCAATTTTTGCAAGGTTTCGATTCGCGCATCCAGATGGCTGCGAAACCCTGTCGAAATCCGCGCCCAGTCTTCTGGCGTTGGGGTACGTCCGCCAGGCAGGTCTTTCAGAAAGCTGCGGATTTCCGGTAGCGAAAAGCCAAACTGCTGCGCGATCATGACAAAGCTGAGCCGCCGGATGTCGGCGCGATGAAACCTTCGCTGCCCGCCAGCATTGCGCCAGGGCTCCAACAATCCTTGCGCCTCATAGTAGCGGATTGCGGAGACCGCGAGACCAGTCCGCTCTGACAGATAGCCAATCGCCACGCCTGCCTGTTTTGCCATGCCGTTTTCTCCTTTGTCAGATTTTCTCAAAAATCTCTTGAGCTAAAGTTAGGTTTAGAAATTACGGTGAAGCGACTCAAGTCAAAACACGATTGAAAAAGGAGAAAGCAGATGAGTGCCATTCTTGAACATGCCAATGTCACCGTGACCAACCCCGAAGCCACCGCCAAGTGGATGCGCGAGGTTTTCGGCTGGCAAACCCGCTGGTCTGGAAACTCCATCCACAACGGATTCAGCCTGCATGTTGGAGGAGAGAACAGCTATCTTGCGCTTTATGCGCCGCCGGAAACCCCTGCGGAGCCTGGGAATAGCTACACGACCCGTGGCGGCCTCAACCATCTGGCTGTGGTGGTGGAGGATATCGAAGCCACCGAAGCGGCTGTCGTAGCTGCGGGCTTCACGCCAAACAGCCATGCGGACTATGAACCAGGCCGCCGCTTCTATTTCTGCGACCATGACGACATCGAATTTGAGGTGGTGCAATATGATGACTGAAGCCCTCTGGCTGGCAGCTCCGCGTTGCGCCTGGCACCGCTCTGCGCCTCTCACCGAGGCACGCGACAATTTGCCGAAACCTGCTGCCACAGCGGCAAAATTCGGCAAAATCCTCCAGTTGTCCGGATTTCCCCACTGGTTCAGGCTCGCTGCCTCTTGAAATTCATGCCCGGATTGGGTCAGGTATTTGTCAAAGTAAAGAAAGGCCCCGCTGCAGCACTGTAGCGGGGCTCTGCCTTTCGCAAATGCCAACAACCGGGCAGCCCAGCAGCGCCACCCGGTCCAAGACCTGGAAAAGAGATATGGAAAAGATCCCGATGACCCCAGCGGGCCACACCGCGATGGAAAGCGAGCTGAAGAACCTGAAGTCGGTTGAGCGTCCCTCGATCATTCAGGCCATCGCCGAAGCGCGCGAGCTGGGCGATCTTTCGGAAAACGCCGAGTATCACTCTGCCCGCGAAAAGCAGAGCTTTATCGAAGGCCGCATCAAAGAACTGGAAGGCATCATCGGTCTGGCTGATGTCATTGATCCTGCCAAGCTTTCTGGTTCGATCAAGTTTGGTGCCAAGGTCACCGTCGTTGATGAAGACACCGACGAAGAAAAGACCTGGCAAATCGTTGGAGAACATGAGGCCAATATTGAAGCGGGTCTTTTGAACATCAAATCCCCCATCGCCCGTGCCCTGATCGGCAAAGACGAGGGCGACAGCGTCGAAGTGCGCACCCCTGGTGGTGAGCGTTCCTATGAAATCCTGAAAATCGTCTACGCCTAGGTGAATTTAATGGCTCCGGTGCTGCCTTCTCTTTTGCACTAAGGCCTTTGTACTGTTAGCGTTCTTCTAAACGCCACTCTCTCATAGCACGAGTCGGACCATGACGCTCAAGGACCCTTCAAAAAGCGCTTCTTCCTCCTCTGGTCTCGGCTCTGCGACTGGTCAGGGAGACGCAGGGATCGGCAGCGCAGAGACTATTGCCATTGTGCTTTCAGTGCTCTGGCTCCTGGTGGTTCTTGCGCTTTATGTTCTGGCACCAGAAGGGCGTGGCATTACCCACTGGACGCCAAGCCTGCTAACGGCGCTGGCCATCGCACTGCCGCTGGTGATGATCTGGGTCGGGACTTCTGCCCTCAGATCTGCCCGGGTGATGCGGGAAGAGAGCCAGCGCCTGCAATCCGCGATCGACAACCTGCGCCACAGCTATCTCACCCATTCGCAGCAGAATGCTGCAGCGTCCGAGCCCTCTGTCAGCAAGAAACTGGAAGAAATCGCCGAGGCCACCCGCAAGACCGAAAGTGCCATTGCCACTTTCCAAAGCAGCCGCAGCGTCAATCCGACCCGCCCTGCAATCCCCGCCGAAGCCAAAGAGCTGGCGCAGGCAGATCAGGGCAGCCTGGCACTGGGTACCACCGCCGAAGATATCGCGCCTCCCCTTGCCTCGGATCAGTTCATCCGGGCGCTGAACTTTCCGGAAACAGCCGAAGACGAGGAAGGCTTTGCAGCCCTGCGTGCGGCACTCAAGGATCGCAAGGCTGCAAAAGTAGTGCAGGCCGCACAGGATGTTCTAACCCTGCTCAGCCAGGATGGCATCTATATGGATGACCTGCGCCCTGATATGGCGCGGCCAGAGGTTTGGCGCCAATTCGCGCAGGGCACGCGCGGCCGCGAGGTTGCGACCCTCGGTGGTGTGCGGGACCGGACATCGCTGGCGCTGACCGCAGCCCGCATGAAGCAGGACCCGATCTTTCGCGATGCGGCGCATCACTTTCTGCGCTGCTTTGACCAGATGTTCACCGGCTTTGAGACCGAGGCCAGCGATGGTGAGATTACCGCCCTGGGCAGCACCCGCACCGCGCGCGCCTTTATGTTGCTGGGTCGGGTTGCGGGAACCTTTGACTAGCCTTGTCGGCTGACAAAAACTATCTGCGTCTGGACCTTCCTTTTGCCTCCCTCCAAGGAGCTCTAGAAGGAGCACAAACTCACCGAAACGCGGATCACCTTCACATCACAGGGTAAACCAATTGGCCTTTGGACCAAGGTTGTGAACCCCCGTGGCGCCGATGACACCGCTCACCCCCCAGGCATTATGTATATGACCACATAGGCATAGGCTGGGGCCAAAGCGCTCAATGGCCTGACGAATGGATTGGCTGCCCTCATGGCGTCCATCACTTTGCTTATCGGCGATGCCATAGGGGGGCGTATGGGTAATCAGAACGGTTTTCTCCCTCACCAGCGGCTCCCTAAGACCTGCCAGCAACTCTTCTGCCTTCTGCTCCGTTTCACTGGCATTCCAGGCCTTCGGGTTGCGAGCCGGGACCTCTCCCCCTAACCCGAAGAAATCAATGCCGCCAAGGGTAACTGCCCCCCCATGCAAGAGATGGATGTGATCCCAGCCTTTGCAACATTGCTCTAACGCGCGCGGGTCATCATGATTGCCATGCACCAGAACAACCGGCACCGGACACTGCGCAAGCGCATGTACGACGGCTTCGCCCCCCCGCCCTTGGGTGGCAAAATCACCGCAGCCCACCAAAACATCCGCAGAGCCGCTCTCCTGTACCAGCGCCTCAGCAGTGGCGACATCGCAATGGAGGTCGGAAAAGGCCAGTATACGCATCTAAGCTCCTCACCGGGCAAAGCGCAACAGCGCCGCCCCCAGAAGAGTAGTCATGGTTGCGAGCAGTTTGCGCAGATCCAGCGGCTCTTTCATGACAAAAACTCCAATCAACAGGGCAAAGACAATACTGGTCTCACGCAGTGCAGTCACAAGGGCGATGGGCGCTTGCGTAAAGCTCCAGATCACCAGAGCATAGGCCGCAAAGGAAGCACCACCGCCGAACAGGCCAATGCGCCATGCAGGCCCCGCGATCTGGCGAAGCGCCCCACCCGGCGCATGCCAAAGATAGGCTAGCATCAGCACCACGTTGCCAAGCGAAAGCCAGGCATAAAACCCTAGCGCCGTTCCCGCCAACCGGGCGCCAAGCCCGTCGACCAGCGAATAGGCTGCGATGAAACCGCCGGTCACAAGAGCCAGCCATGCGGCATTGGGATTACTCTGCCCATCGGTCCGGCGAACCAGTGCCAGGCTGATAATCCCTGCGGCAATGATCAGCACAGCCAGGGCTTCCAGCTTTAGCATTGGCACCCCCAGGACAAAGGCCGAAAAGAGCGCCACGATCAAGGGTGCCGATCCCCGTGCCAGAGGGTAAACTTGGGTAAGATCCCCTAATCTGTAGGACTGCATCAGGAAGAGCTGATAGCCAAAGTGCAGAAGAATGCCGGCCCCGAGGTAGGGCAGGCTTTCCAGTTGCGGCAAAGGGGAGAAAACGATCAGCGGCAACGCAAAAGGCGCATGCCCCAGCACAACCGCGCCCATACTGACACGTTTATCCAGCCCGGATTTGACCAGAGAGTTCCACCCGGCATGCAGAAGTGCTGCCAGGAGAACCGCGACAAAAACCATAGCACTCATCCTGTCCCCTTTCTTCAAGTACCTGCCCCAAGTGACCAGGCAGTGAGGTTGCGCAGGTCACTCTAGCCGGAAAGGAAAGGGGAGAAACAGATTGCGAAAACACGTAGTTTTTTGCCGACCCTGCTGCGCCACTCTACATGCAGCCCCTACATTAGGAAGCTGCTGTAGGGGTAGAAACGAACCGGATCACCGGGGTTGATCTCCATTGCCCCATCACCCAATTCCACCAAACCCTCGGCCCAGCTCAGACCTGAAACCCGGCCCGAACCTTCGGATTTGAAAACCTCAGCACGCCCGTCACGCATGCGGGCGCGCAGGTATTCCCGTCGCCCAGGTTTCTTGCGCTTGGCAAAACCGGCGGGCACGTCAAACCCCTGTGGCTCTTGCCAGCCCGCCCCTGCCATCAGGCCCAGGGCCGGGCGCGCAAAGATCAGGGTGCAGACCAGGGCGGCCACCGGATTGCCCGGCAAGCCAAAAACGGGGCGCCCCTGCCACATCCCCAGGGCCAGCGGGCGGCCAGGTTTCAATGCAATGCGCCACTCCTGTAGGGCGCCTGCCTCTTTCAACAGAGCCGAGACATGGTCCTCATCCCCGGCAGAGGCGCCCCCACTGGTGAGGATCGCGTCTACCTTGGGAGCGGCCTCATCCAGCGTGGCGCGCAGACCCGCGCGATCATCCGGGGCCTTGCCCAGATCCACCGGTGCAAACCCCATCTGCCCCAAGAGCCCAAGGAGCATCACCCGGTTGGCGTCATAGATCTGCCCCGGTGCGGCGGGCTCGCCGGGTTCTACCAGTTCATCCCCGGTCGATAGCACCCCGACACGCAACGGCGCGCGCACCGCAAGCTCTGCAAGCCCGGTGGCAGAGGCAAGCGCCAGATCCGCAGGCGTCACCACACGGCCCGCCGCAAGGATGGCTGAGCCAGCCAATGCATCTTCCCCGGCTTTGCGGGTATTGGCGCCCTGCTTCAGCGGTCCATTAAAGGCGATCTGCGCACCATCACAGTTCACATCCTCCTCCAATATCACCGTATCCACCCCATCCGGCAGGGCCGCGCCAGTGAGAATGCGAATGGCATGACCGGCGGGCACCCTGCCCTCATATGGAACTCCGGCAGCGGAACGCCCCTCCACCAGTGGCAAGACAACTTCGCCTTCCCCCACGGGGCCGGCAAAGCCGTAGCCATCCACCGCCGTATTCGGCAAAGGCGGGTTGGAGCGCCGCGCCAGAGCATCCGCAGCCAGAACCCGCCCCAGCGATTGGGACAGAGGGCGAATTTCGCTCTGTGTCACCACCCCCAGACGGTCCCTGAGCAGCGCCAAGGCCTGGTCAACCGGCGTCCAATCCACCCCCGCAGGCAGGGCAAAACAATCATTGCTAAGGGGCGGCGGCTTCAAAGACATTTGGGTCAGTTCCCTGTGTGTATCGGGGTATGTGTATCGGGGTATTTCTTTTGGGATCAGAGCGCCAGTTCGGTGGCGATAAAATCGGCAATCGCTTTGGTATCATCCAAATCAAAGACCGGAAGGTCCAAATGCAACTGCACATCGCTGGCCACCGCGCGGATGCTGCTATTCTCCGGAGCAATCAAGGGCTGACCTGCAGCGGTTCTGTAGGCCTCAATCTTGGGATGCGCTTCACGCTTGAAGCCTTCGACCAGCACCAGGTCCACCGGGCGCAGCCGCGACAAGAGCTCGGTGAATGAGGGCACCTCGGCCCCGCGCAGCTCTTGCATGATGGCAACCCTATTTGGTGAGGCCAGCACCACCTCAGAGGCTCCGGCTTCGCGGTGCCGATGGCTGTCGGTGCCTGGTTGATCCACATCGGTGGTGTGATGCGCATTTTTCAGGGTCGAGACTGTCAATCCGCGCGTGGTGAACTCCGCCACCAGGCGCTCCATCAACCCGGTTTTGCCGCAGTTCTTCCAGCCGGTGACACCGTAGATCTTCATCGCAGCAACTCCTCTGCCCGCTTCAGGTCTTCGGGCGTGTTGACGTTGAAAAAGGGATCAAAAGGCTCGGCCTCAAATAGCGCTTCGCGCCCGCCGTGCCGGTCGGTCCAGAGCACCACCTTGCGCAAGCCCCCGTTCAAGGCCGCACGCAGATCATCGCGCAGGGCAACCGGCCAGAGACCAAAGGTCGGGTGGCGGTTGATCTTCTTGCCACCGCCGGATTTCAGCAACTCATCGCCAGTGCGCGGCGTGGTTGCCAGGACCAGAGGATGCTTTTGCCCTTCGGAGGCCGCAAGAAGGCGCTCCGCCAGATCTTCGGGAAAGAAAGGTGTGTCCGCAGCGGCGGTCACGATCGCCTCCGCGCCCTGTGCTGCGGCCCAATCGAGCCCCGCCAGCACGCCGGCCAAAGGGCCCGCATAGCCCTCGATGCTATCCGCAATGACCGGCAGGTCCAGATCCTTGAACCGAGCGGCATCGCCATTGGCATTGAGCGCCAGCCCAGACACCTGTGGCGCCAGCCGGTCCCGAACCCGTTCCAGCAAGCTTTGCCCACCGATCTGCAACAGCCCCTTATCGCCGCCTCCCATGCGGGTGGCGAGACCACCGGCGAGAATTATGCCCAAGGGTTTGGTCATGGCTGATCTCCTTCAACCTCAAACGGGCGGGAAAAGAGCACGGATAGTGCAAGGAAAAACAAAAGAAAAATGAAACCCTCCCAGCTCAGAAAGATCAAGATAAACGCAAAAAAACCCGCAAGGATGCCTGCATAGGCACAGCGGTATTTCTTCACCCGCTTTTGCAGCTCCGGGCTACCACCAATAGTTCCCGCGAAAAGGACCTTGTGCGAAACGGACCGGTTGAAAAAGGAAACGTTCAATTCCTGAGCAATGGGTCGCCAAAAACGAAACATGGCCCAAAATGACAAGGCACCCAGCAAAAGCAACGGCCCAAAAAACCACGACATCCCAGCCAATAGGCCAAGTGTATTCTCACTCATCGAACTCTCCCTTTCCCGGCGAAGTCAGGCAGCGCCCCTCCGCCCCGTCAAACCAGAGGTTTGCCTCTGGCAAAACGGCGGGCGTTTTGCCTCCACCTCCGGATGGGCTCTGCCTTGAATGTCTCATGCCGACCCTTTCCTGCGGTTTTTCTTTTCCTCCTGCGGCACGGTTCGGGGATCAATGTCCCGCTCCAGCCGCTCGTCACCGGAGAGACAGACAAATCTCTGCCCCTTCATGCGGCCAATGAGGGTCAGCCCTACTTGTTGCGCGATCTCCACCCCCCAGGCGGTAAAGCCCGAGCGCGAGGCCAGCACCGGGATGCCCATCATCGCGGTCTTGATCACCATCTCAGAGGTCATGCGCCCGGTGGTATAGAGGATCTTATCCTCAGCCGTGACGCCTTCGGAGAGCATCCATCCCGCGATCTTGTCCACCGCGTTATGACGGCCGACGTCCTCCATATAGACCAGCGGGCGGTCCTGATGACACAGTACTGTGCCGTGGATGGCCCCTGCCTCCAGGTAGAGCGAGGGCGTGCGGTTGATCTTATGCGCCAGCGCATAAAGCCAGGAGGCTTTCACCTGCACCTGGGGCAAAAGCACATCCTCCAGCCCCTCCATCATGTCACCAAAGACCGTACCAACAGCACAGCCCGAGGTGCGGGTCTTTTTCTGCAGCTTTTCCTCGTAAGAGGTCTCAGAGGCGGTGCGCACCACAACGGTTTCCAGCTCTTCGTCAAAATCGACACGCAGGATCTCCTCATCCGTAGAGAGCATTCCCTGATTGCGCAGAAAACCCAGGGCCAGGTACTCCGGGTAGTCACCTATGGTCATGGCAGTCACGATTTCCTGACGGTTCAGGTAGATCGTTAGCGGGCGCTCTTCCACAACCGAGAGGGAAACCGGCACCCCGTGCTCATCACGCCCCTCGACAGCCCTCGTCAGCCCTGCACGACCAGGGTCTGGTGCGATCAAATAGTCGGAAAGAATTTCCGACAGGTCAGATGATTTTACCAATTGCGAAACTCCGACGCTCTGCCTACCTATTGGAGGTGAATTTAGGACGCGCGCATGTCAATCACCACCACGAAATCGGCATTCTGGAAAGGCTTTCGCGATAGCGCGCCTTTTCTTTTGGTATCGGGATCTTTTGGCCTTTTGTTTGGGGTGCTGGCAGGGGAAGCTGGACTAAATGTCCTTGAGGCTTTCACTTTCTCCACAGCGGTTTTTGCCGGATCAGCACAGTTTACCGCTTTGCAACTCCTCCAAGAGCAGACGCCGCTTCTGATCATCTTGATCTCAGCCCTAGCGGTAAACCTGCGCATGGCGATGTATTCCGCATCCCTCACCCCCTATCTGGGCGAGGCCCCTCTGTGGCAGCGGGCCTGTGCGGCCTATCTCACGGTGGATCAGTCCTATGCGCTGTCCATCGTGCAATTCGAAAACGCTCCAGAAATGACCATTGCCCAGCGCATGGCCTATTTCTTTGGCACAAATGGCTTGGTCGCCCCCTGTTGGATGATCACTACTCTGATCGGAGCCACGGTCGGAACCCAAGTCCCAGACAGCTGGGGGTTGGATTTTGCCTTACCCCTGGCTTTCCTGGCGATGATAGGGCCGATGCTGCGCACACCTGCCCATATGGTTGCTTGTTTTGTCGCGGTTGCGGTTTCTCTTCCTGCAGCGCTTTTGCCCTTTAACCTTGGCCTCATTGCCGCAGGGCTTGCGGGTATGATGGCAGGTGCGCAGGCGGAACTATGGCTGGAGCGCGCCGCAGCCAAGGACAGCTCTCAGCAAGGAGCCGCGCAATGAATGGTTTTGACAGCTTTCAGCTCTGGTTCATCATTGTCGGGTTGGCACTTGGCAGCTTCGGTCTGCGATTTGCCTTTCTTGCCTTTATGGGGGGGCGCAGCCTGCCCCTCTGGCTGATGCGACATCTGCGGTACACGGCGGTGGCGATCATTCCCGCGCTGGTTGCTCCCATGGTGATCTGGCCCACACCAACGGGTGGCGAAATCAGCCTACCGCATCTTGCTGCTGCCGTACTGACCTTTGCGACAGGCGCCTTGACCCGCGATGTGCTCTGGGCTCTGCTCGTAGGAACTATGGCCTTCTTATTGCTGTTCTTGTTTGCAAGCTAACAGCCAAAAGAAAACCGCCTGTGGTCTCCCTCGGCGGTTTTCAGTGATCATTGGTACAGGGAAACAGTGGCTTACTCGTTCAGAGCAGCATTTCCCTTGGCCAGTCCCTTTTGCAGATCTTCGCTGTCCTCTTCGTAGTAGAGCTCAGTGGTCACGCCTGGCAGTTTCGCAAATTGCTCCGCAAGATTTACCGGGTAGAAGGTCTGCTCAAGATGCTCAAAGCCAGGGATCTGTGTCAGGATCGCGCTGGTGGAACGGGCACAATAGGCACCTGGAACGCGACCATTGCTGACGATCAGGTTATATGCGCGCTGCGCCTGTTCCGGCGTCACCTCAATCCGCTGGGTCATCACGTGGTGGGTGCTACGCGCATGAGCGCTGCGATAGGCGCGCTCCACTGCAGGATAAATTCCGTAAAGCACGTCATCTTTTTCTGGAACAACATCCGCATAGAAAGACCCGGCGGGGTCGAAAATCACCCGTTCAGATGCATTGACCATCAGCGCCGTATGCCCACCCTGACCAGAACGGTTGTTCACAACCGTATAGAGCGTCAGCGCAGGCGGGCCATTATGGCGATAAGAGGCGGCGGCCAGGGTTCCAGCATCCGCGTTTGGTTTCTTCTGCTCGGCGCAGGCAGCCAGTGCAGCACAGGCAGCAAAAAGGGCCGTACGCAAAGCAATACGACCCAAAGAAGTGGCTGGCATGCGATTAAACACGCTGGTCATCACCGATCAGGTTGCAAAAACCGCGAGGAAGAGCGCCACAAACACCAGAAAGATGCAAAAGCGTGTCGAGAATTTGATGAAACCTTCGTAGGTCTGTTCCTGAACGGAGGTATCCATCGTTCCGTGTTTATGTTCAGCCATGACTGAGTGTCCTATTCGCGTTCAATTTTGTGCTGGATACTGGATTTGCCAGGCTCTGTCACCACGTCAATCGCGCACAGGGCCGCAAGCGGCGGAAGCGTTGCGTGAAATCACCCACCAGGGCCGATTTAACACTCCAAGTAGCCATAGCCCCAGCGCCAGGGCAGCCCCGTACAGGGGCCCCCACCGAATCGCACAGCCCGATACATGATCTTGGCCAAAGCCGCATAGGCGGCGTGGAGCTGATCCTCGGAAACCCCATAGTGCCCGGACAGATCGGCGCTGCGATTTTGGCCGACGTCCTCAACACAACGCCTCAGGGCTTGGTCGGCTTGGTATCGCGCCTGATAGCTGGCAAGGGCGGAACTGGCGCCAGCGATGTCATGATAGGCCCGGTCATGGATCACACAGCAGGGTTCAAACGGCAGCTCTGCACCGTGTCTCTCCCTGAGGTAGGGTGACTGCTCAGCCAGGCGCGCCCAATTCTCAGAAAAACCACCGCTGCAACCATCACTCACAAAGGCTGTGGGCCCCGCCCCAGCCTGTTCGATCCGGTCAAGAAGCCTTTGATGCGCGGCCAGTTCTTGGCCGCGCAACCATTGCCCAAACCAGCCCCCGATCTGGCTTTCCTCTGCTCTCACGGCTTCGCTAAAAAGCGCAAAGCCCAGAAACAGGCCACAGATCAGAACAGACAATCGCAGCGCAAAGGGCGCGGGCCCGCAGCCCCGGCGCCCTGCACCTGCGAAGATCGAGGAACAAGAGCACATGGACAGGCTTATTGGCTGTCACCCGTATCCAGATCACTGGCCAGGCGGAAGCCGATGCGGTTGGCCGGCGCTTCTTGACGCGCCTTGGGCAGCGCTCGCAGCATGACGTTCATCTGGCTGACATGTTGGACCAGTTGTGTCTTTGCGCCGGTGCCATCACTGCCATAGAAGGTCACGATATCCGGATCAAAATAACCCATGCCTTCGATGCGCAGCACGCCTGCGTCACCACCGACAAAGCCCATGGCGATCTCATGCTCAGCGTCCAGCTGCTTTTCAAAGTTCTGGATATAGAGGATCAGACGCTCATAGGCCCAGCGCGCCGGGCTCTTGGCCTCATCCGGTTTTTGCAGCTTTTCCGGCACCTCGGTCAGACCCGCGCAGGCCTCCGGGTCCGAGTGCACTTCGTGTACACATGGCAGAATGGCGGCTTCCACTGCCTCGGCACTGGTTGAAATCTCGTTGTCCATTGCGTCTCCCCTGCTGGGATACGCCCCAGCGATCTAGTCTTTTCGTTGGTACAGCCAGGCACCATCGGCGCGTTTTACACGCGTCACCCGCCCAGTGTGATAGAGATGATTGACATGGGCAACCGCTTCGACCAGTGCAAGCCCATATTCTCCTCCCCCGATACTCCGCTTGAACAGGGGCGCGAAACAATCGGCTGCACTCTTGGGCTGATCGAGGTGATCCAGCAGCCGCTCCAGCGCGCCATGATGATTGTCGATCAGCTGCCGCATCCGTAAAGGAAGGCGTGTAAAGGGCAATTTATGCCCGCCTAGCGCCAGATGATTGGGCTTGGCCAGCGCCGAGAGGCGCTCGCAGGCCTCCAGCCACTCTCCCAGCGGATCAGCCATCGGCTCGGTCGCATAGACCCCGATATTGGGACTGATGGAGGAGAGGATCTGATCGCCGGTGATCACGAGATTGTCATCGCGACTCCAGAGCGTCACATGCTCCGGCGCGTGACCATTGCCCATATGCACATCCCAGTCGCGCCCGCCCATGCGAAAAACATCGTCCTGACGGATCCGGGTAAAGCCCAGCGGCATCGGATAAACCGTATCGGCAAAGTTGAAAGGCCGGTCAGCGATGCGTTTTTCGTAGATTTCAGCCGCCATGCCCGCGCTGCGGTAATAGGCCAGCGTCTCTTCCGGCCATTGCTCCTGCACATCCAGGGTCAGCATCCGGGCAAAAAGCCAGGCGGTGCGACTGGTGACCAACTCCGCCCCGTGCTCCGACTGAAACCAGCCCGCCAGCCCGATGTGATCCGGGTGATGGTGGGTGCCAAGAACGCGTGACACCGGTTTCCCTTTCAGAGGGCCTGCCATCAGGTCCTCCCAGATGGCGCGGCTCTTGCGGGTGTTGAAGCCTGTGTCGACAATGGTCCAGCTATCGCCTTCGTCGAAAGCATAGATATTCACATGATCCAGCTTCATCGGCAGCGGCTGGCGCATCCAGAGGACGCCTTCTGCCACCTCAATGGCCTCCCCCATGGCGGGCGGTTCTTCCCAGGGGGTGCGGGGGCCGACTTCGGGAACCGAGGCCATCAGTGTGCCATCTCGTCAAGTGTCAGCGCCATGGCGCCCTCAAGCCCCTCTTGCGCGTGAACCAGGTGCCCCGCGTGCTCCGGCAACATCCGCTTGATGTAGAAACGCGCGAGTTTCTCACGCGGACCGCCCTGATCGGCTATCGCCGCCGTCAGGTGGTAATGCCCGCCCAGCACCCGTGCAAAGGCGCGCAGGTATGGCATGGCGCCAGCAAAGCGTTCTTGAACATCCTGGGCCACAAGCCATTCGGTGGCTTCGCGCAAAGACTCGCAGGCCTGCCAGACCGCTTCGCCCATATTGGGGTGCGTACCGCGCGCACCTTCGGCCTGGGCCTCGATCTCATCGATGATGCTATTGGCCATCTCGCCGCCATCCATCATCTTGCGCGCCACCAGATCCATCGCCTGGATGCCATTGGTGCCCTCGTAGATCGCCGTAACACGGACATCACGCAGGAACTGGGCTGCTCCGGTTTCCTCGATAAAGCCCATGCCGCCATGAACCTGCACACCGGTGTCGGCCACGCGGTTACCGGTTTCGGTGCCAAAAGCTTTGGCAATCGGCGTCAGGAAGGCAGCCCGCGCCTTCCACTCCGCATCACCGGTTGCTGTGTGCATGTCGATGGCATGGGCGCAGGCCAGCAGAATGGCACGGGAGGCATAGGTATCGGCCTTCATCTCCATCAGCATGCGGCGCACATCCGCATGATCGGCAATAAAGCCCGAGGGGGTCTTGCCCTGTTTGCGCTCTGTCGCGTAGGTGAGCGCCTGCTGATAGGCGCCCTCGGCCACGCCAACGCCCTGACCGCCCACGCCGAGGCGGGCGTTGTTCATCATGGTGAACATGGCCGCCATACCACCGTGTTCTGGCCCAACGAGCCAGCCTTTGGCCCCATCGAACTGCATCACGCAGGTCGGGCTGCCATGCAGACCCATCTTATGCTCCAGACTCACCACCTTCAGGCTATTGGCCTCACCCGGGTCGCCACTTTCATCGGGAATGTACTTTGGCACCAGGAAGAGAGAAATGCCCTTGGTCCCCGGCACTCCATCGGGCAAGCGCGCCAAAACCAAGTGACAGACATTCCCGGCAAAGTCGTTATCCCCCCAGGAGATAAAGATCTTCTGCCCCGAAACCGCAAAAGTGCCATCGCCATTCGGAACGGCTTTGGAGGCAAGCGCGCCCACATCGGACCCCGCCTGCGGCTCTGTCAGGTTCATGGTGCCGGACCATTCGCCGGAAATCAGCTTGGGCAGATATAGTTCTTGCAGCGCGTCGCTAGCGTGGTGTTCCAATGCCTCAATCTGCCCCTGGCTCATGAGGGGGGCCAGCTGTAGTGACAGGCAGGCCGCGGACATCATCTCATTCACCGCAGTAGTTAGTGTCATGGGCAGACCCATGCCGCCATGATCTTGCGGCGCGCTCATCCCAATCCAGCCACCTTCTGCGATGGCCTTCCACCCCTCACCAAAACCAGGTGAGGTGCGCAGCACGCCGTTTTCCAGATAGGCGGGCTGCAGATCTCCTGCCCGATTGACCGGCGCCATCACCTCATCGCAGAGCTTGCCCGCTTCGGTCAGAATGGCGGAAACCAAATCCCCCGAAGCCTCGGCATAGCGCTCTGTTGCAGCGATCTGGTCAAAGCCGATCACAGTGTTCAGCAGGAATTCATACTCGGATACGGGGGCACGGAAGGTCATGGGCGTCCTCTTGGCGTCCTATTGGTTCTTCAGGGCCTGGTGCCCCGGGGCATTGCACCTTGGCTTTACCGGTCTGGGCCAGTATGTCTGGTGCGCTATCCGATTACCTAACCCGACCGAATTTGCAATCAACCAAAACGCCGCGTCACCGCAAATGCCTGACAATACCCCTTCGAAAGACACTAAAATCCTCACTGCGGATCCTGCTGGCCTTACGCGGGCTGCGCAGTTGCTGCAGGCAGGTGAGCTGGTCTCCTTTGCGACTGAAACGGTCTATGGTCTGGGAGCGGATGCGCGCCAGGGCGAAGCCGTAGCTGCGATCTATGCGGCAAAAGGACGGCCCAGTTTTAACCCGCTGATTGTTCACGCTGCCTCAGCCGAAGCCGCGCAGCGCTATGTTCTGTGGAACGGCTGGGCCGAGGTGCTGGCGCAGGCCTTCTGGCCCGGACCACTGACACTGGTTCTGCCTTTGCGCCCGAAGCATGGGATCTCTGGTCTGGTCACGGCGGGTCTTGAAACGCTTGCCGTGCGGGTGCCTGCCCAGCCAAGTGCGCAGAGGTTGCTGCAGATCTTTGATGGGCCCGTGGCCGCACCATCCGCCAACCCGTCGGGGCGGATCAGCCCCACCTTGGCGTCGCATGTTTTTGCCGGGCTGAACGGGCGTATCGCCGCAATTGTGGATGATGGCGCCTGTGGTGTGGGGTTGGAAAGCACCATTGTTGGCCTTGCAGGAGAGGCTCCTATCTTGCTGCGCCCAGGCGGTCTGGCCGCAGAAGAGATCGAAGAGGCGCTGGGCCAGCCCCTAAGGCAACGCGACGTTCAGGACCCTCTGACAGCACCCGGTCAGCTTCTGTCTCACTATGCGCCAAATGAGCAGGTGCGGCTAAATGCAGCGGCAGCCCGGAACGGGGAAGTCTTTCTGGGGTTTGGCGCGCACCAGGGGTCAGGCCCAGAGGATCTGAACCTCTCACCTGATGGGAAGCTCACCGAGGCGGCGGCCCATCTTTTTGACTATCTGCATCAGCTGGATGGACTGGGCCGCCCAATTGCCGTGGCGCCAATCCCAGACGAGGGGCTGGGTGCCGCGATCAATGACCGCCTGGCACGTGCAGCCGCGCCACGGGACTAGCCCTAGTCCGGCTCGCCTGACACTCTCACTGCTAAATGCCCCTGATACCTTTCAGTTCGGATCAAGCATGTTCAGCTGGTACAGGGGGCTAGGCATTTCCTGCAGTTGCGGACAATGTGATGGGATCGATCCCCAAGGAGGCTAGCGCTTCGCTCCACTTTTCCTCATCCGGAGTGCCAAAGATCAGG
This sequence comes from Roseobacter sp. SK209-2-6, assembly GCF_000169455.1. Taxonomy (GTDB): domain Bacteria; phylum Pseudomonadota; class Alphaproteobacteria; order Rhodobacterales; family Rhodobacteraceae; genus Pseudophaeobacter. The sequence continues at coordinate 101,708 of NZ_AAYC01000013.1, forward strand.
GTGTCATTGGCATCCACGGTAATCCAGCCATTTGCCACGATTTCTGATTCCAGCTGCCCCGGCCCCCATCCAGCATATCCAAGCATAATCAGCAGCTTATCCGGTCCGTTCCCCTGGGCAATATCTTCCAGAATATCCAAGGTAGCGGTCATGCCATAGCCAGGGGGAACGGAGAGGGAGCTGACACTGGAAGCATAGTCTTCGGAATGCAGCACAAAGCCGCGCTGTGTTTCCACGGGTCCGCCAAAACGAATGGGGAGCTGTGCATTCTGCTCCTCGCTCACCGGAATTTCCAGCTGCTCCAGCAGGTTTCCCAACTGTACCTCATGTGCCGGTTTATTGAGGATCAGCCCCATGGCACCTTCGTCGCTATGGGAGCATAAAAACAGAACCGAATGCTCAAACCGCGGGTCGCCAATGCCTGGCATCGCAATCAAGAGTTTTCCGGTTAGGTTCATGCCTTGGCCTTTCGCTGCCACCATTTGTCTCCGCCTCTCGCGCATTGCGCCATGGGATCCCATGCAATGCATCAGTTTCAGAGACAGTAAGTTCCACTTTCTATTGGTAATTCCAGAATGACTCCCCAGGAAGTACGACGCAAGGGTTGGAGCCGGTGATTTTGTTCGCTTTTTTTCAAAACATACTACAAAGCGCTAAACAGAACGTGACTTGGCATTTCTCCTCTCAGGCCTCATCTATGAAGACATGACAACTGCACCCTTTCCTTTTCCTCGCCTTCGCCCCTTTGCACTGCTTGGGGCGCTATGCGCTCTTGCCTTGACCTCAACCGCGAGTCAGGCCCAAGCGCAGTCCGGGCTCCTCGGCAATGATGAGGTGGTGCATATCGAAGTGCTCGACGGTGGCATGACGGCGCGTGGCACCTATATGGGCGCGCTGCGACTGACCTTGAAAGATGGCTGGAAAACCTATTGGCGCAGCCCAGGCGATGCAGGCATCCCGCCAAGTTTCACTTGGCGTGGGTCCCGCAACATTGGCGGCATGTCGATGACCTGGCCTGCGCCGGAGGTGTTTCAGACATCTGGTTACCGCACCATTGGCTATCATGACCAATTGGTCCTACCGATTGAAATCACCCCCGAAAGACCTGGCCAGCCGGTCCGCCTGAAGGGGCGCATGGAGCTGGGCGTTTGCAAGGATGTCTGCATCCCATCAGAGCTGAAGTTTGACCATCAGCTGGATCGTGACGCCGGGCGTAACCCCGCTATTGTTGCCGCGATAGCCAGCCGTCCCTACTCTGCTCGCGAAGCCGGTGTAACCTCTGCCACTTGCCGCCTGAAACCCGGCAAATACGGCATGCAGGTCGAAGCACGCATCGCGATGCCCAGCGCAGGCGGCGAGGAGATCGCGGTAATAGAGCCCGGCTCTCCGCATCTCTTCGCCGGAGAAACCAAGACCCAGCGCCAGGGACAGACACTGGTGGCCATGAGCGAGCTGATGCCCGTAGACGCCGGTGCAGCTGCGGCGGTTGACCGCTCGCAGTTGCGGATCACGGTCCTAGGGCAAAGACATGCCGTGGATATCACCGGCTGCACCGCTGGATGAGTGAGGCACCCTCTCCCTCGCGGCCAGTTCTTGGAGCTATTGCGGTTGTCTATCACGCGGGCAGCGTTCTTCTGGTGCAACGCGGCAAGCCGCCGAACCTGGGCAGCTGGGGATTTCCCGGTGGCCATGTTGAACTCGGCGAAACCGGGAAAGAAGCGGCCGTTCGGGAGCTCTTTGAAGAAACCGGCGTGCGGGCCAAGGCTCTGGATTATCTGACCAATGTGGATGTCATGCTGCGTGACCCATCGGGTGCAGTGCAACGGCAATATCTGCTTACGGCGGTACTCTGTCGCTATCTTGAGGGCGCGCCCATCGCGGCGGATGACGCCGCCGATGCGCGCTGGATTGCCCTTACAGATCTGGATTGCGGGGAGTTCGATCTGATCGATCAGGTTTCTGAGGTCGCGCATCTGGCGGCGACCTATCACCGCTGAAACATCAAAACGCTTCAGGGCGCTCAAGGGGTTCCCCCGCCTGACGCCCTGAGATCACCCACAGAGCTTGGTGCAAAGGTCCTAGGCTCCAGCGCGTCTGTGGTTGCGAAGCCCCTGACCAATCCCAGCCAAGACATAGGCCAAGCCGGCCAAGGTCGTCATGCCGGCAAGACACAGGAGCAGTGCGGCGCGAAGCGGTTCAAACTCAGCTAAAGCGGGCCAGAGGCTGCGCAGGGCCGGATGCAAAATCCCATTGGCCATGGCCCATCCCAGGGTCAGGAGCAGCCAGCCGAACTGCAGCGTAGCGATGCCCAGTATCAGAGCGCGCAGAGGTCTGCGTGTGCTCTTTACAGCGCGCCGCAGCGCGGTGAGGGGCCGCGCGGCATCCTGTTGGATTGCCACCAGGGCCGGCACTACCAAAAGCACCAGGAACATTCCAAAACCCAGACCATAGACCAGCGTGATCACCGTCGGTTTCAGAAACTGCGCCTGTTGAGAGCTTTCGTACATCAAGGGGGCGAGGCCCAGAACCGTGGTCAGGGTCGTCAGCATCACCGGTCTCAGGCGGTCCGCCGCTCCGTCAATGATTGAAGGGATCAACCCACGCGTTTCGGCGTATTCATCGATGGTGGTGACCAGGACAATGGAATCATTAATGATAATGCCGGTCATCCCCAAGAGGCCAACCACCGTGAACATGCTCAGCGGGACATTCCACATGTAGTGCCCCCAGATTGTCCCAACCAAGCCAAAGGGAATGATCGCCATAACCACCAGGGGCCGGGTCCAGCTGGCAAAGATCCAGGCCAGAACCAGATAGATGCCCGCCAGACAGAGGACCAGCCCCGTGCGCGCATCATTGAGGAAATCATCTTCCTGCTCGCTCAACCCACTCAGGCGCCATTCCACTTGCAGGCGGCTGGCAATATCCGGCAGGATCTCCTCCTGCAGCGCCTCGGTGACGGCTTCGGCGCGTGCCGGATCATCCTCGGAAATGTCACCTGTCACGCTGATGACGCGAATACCGTTTTCACGCCGTACCGTGGAAAAACCGGTGCGCTGATTGACCGAGACAATATCCGCAAGCGGCACATAGACACCGCTGGGGCTGCGCATCAGGGTGCGCTCGAGGAAATCTGCTGTCAGCTCATCCTTGGGCAGTTCCACCCGGATTTCCGCACTCCGCGGCCCATCGGGATAGGTCGCGGCCTCCAGCCCGTTGAGCCGCGCCCGCAGCGCCCGCCCAAGAGTATCAATGGTGAAATTCAGTGCTTGGCCCTGGGGGGTCAGCTCCAACACCAATTCCTCTTTGTCATAGGCAAGGTTGTCTTCGACCGCAGAGACCTCTGGGAAACGCAAAAGGGCAGTCTTCAGATCTTCGGAGGCTTGTTTGAGCACCTGCACCTCTGCCCCATAGAATTGCACGTCCAGCGCATCCCCACCGGGACCGGATCGCCAACTGCGAAACGACAGGGTTTCAACCAGTGGGTGGCGGGTAACCCGCTCCTGCAGCTCAGCCACAAAGGCAAAGCTGGAGTACTCTGGCCGCAGATCCGCATCGATCAATTCAATCGAGATGCCGCCCAAAAGGTCATTGTCCTTGGCCTCCACACCAGAGAGGCCCCGACCCGCGTTGCCACCCACCTCGGCCATGACAAAATCAATTGGGTTTGGCCCCTCGTATCGGGTGGCATATTCCTTGCCCAGCTCCTCCGTTGCGCGTTGCATTTCGCGCATCATCGCCAGGGTATCTTCACGGGTGGCCCCCTCAGCCATGGCGAAATTGCCGGTCACCGAGCCACGTTCGGGCGCGTTGAAGAAGCGCCATTTGACATCGCCCCCGATAAACAGTGCCATCTGGCTGGCCAGGATCGCCAGCGCCCCGGCCAGAACCACATAGCGCGCCTGCACCACCAGCGACATCAAGGGACGGAACATGTGGTCGCGCCCCCAGCGGAAGCCACGGTTCACCACACGGTTGGGCACATCATACCAGTGGTTTTTCTGTGCATGGGTTAGCGCATGAGCCATATGGTTGGGCAGGATCAGGAAACACTCCATCAGCGAGGCCGCCAGCACCGCAATGACCGTAAAGGGAATGTCGCGGATCAACTCACCAAACCGACCGCCGACTGCAACCAGACCAAAAAAGGCAATAATAGTGGTCAGGGTTGCGGCAAAGACCGGCATCGCCATGCGCCGGGCCGCGTTCTCTGCTGCCTGCATCGGGGTTTCCCCCAGGCGGCGTACCCGGAAATCCGCATGCTCCCCCACCACAATTGCATCATCGACCACGATGCCAAGGGTAATGATCAACCCAAAGAGAGAGACCATATTGATGGTAATGCCCGCAGCATACATCAGCGCCACCGCCGCAAACATCGCGGCAGGAATACCCGCTGCAACCCAAAAGGCGATCCGGCTGTTGAGGAATAGGAACAAGAGGGCCAGGACCAGTCCCAGCCCCATCAACCCATTGTCCACCAGGATGTTCAATCGATCTGTGATCGCCTCTGCTCGGGTGCGGATCAGGCTGGCACTGACTCCCGCTGGCAGGCTGGCCTGCAGGGTGTCCACAACCCTCTGAACCTGCCCCTGAATGACGATGGCATTACCCTGATCAGAGCGATCCACCCGGATCGACATGGCCGGGTGTTCACCAACAAAATAGCTACGATTGCGATCAACACCTTCCACGGTGATCTGTGCCAGATCTCCCACGGTCAGCAGGGATCCATCCGCATTGGTGCGCAACACAATGGAGGCAATCTCCTCCGGTTTGCGCTTCTCGCGCCCGGTGCGCACGCGGGCATTGGCCCCTGTCACTTCTCCGGCCGGGTCTGCATCGGTCTCCTCGGCGATTGCAGCTGCAATATCGCTCATCGAGATATCATGCTTGATCAAATTGGCCGAGGGCACCTCAACCATTGTGCGCGGGGCGGCCAATCCACGGATGGTGGTTCTGGTCACCCCAGCGGCAAAAAGACGAACAATCAGTTCATCCGCAAACAGGCCAAGCTGCGCTGGCGCAATGGGACCTGTAATCACCACATCAGTGACACGATCCCGCCAGGCGCCCCGCCGCACCGTTGGCTCTTCGATTTCTTCCGGCAGCGAGGTAATCGCATCCACCGCAGACTGCACATCATCCGCTGCGCGCGCCATATCCCAGCCGGGTTCAAAATCCAGGCTGAGCGTGGCCAGGCCTTCGCGAGAGGTGGAGTTGGTCTCTTCCACCCCGTCGACGGCCAAAAGCGCAGGCTCCAGAACCTGAACAATGGCGCTGTCCACATCCTCGGGGCCGGCCCCTTCCCAGGTGACGCTTACGGTCACTTGTTCGACAATCACATCGGGAAAAAACTGGGCGCGCATCTTGGGCATGGCGGCCGCACCCAGGATCAGCAGAACCACCAGTAGCAGATTGGCCGCGGTCCGGTGGCGGGTGAAATAGCTAAGCAGTCCACCTGCCGGGCGAGAGAGATCACGCATCGATCATCCCCCCTTCCGGGTTTCGATCCTATTGACCAGTTTTTCTGGCACGGCGGCCGCTTTCAGCTGTCCCAGGATCCGCGATTTCACCGCATCCGGCATCGCGGCATTCCCCTCAACCAGGGATACCAGCTCTGCGCGCCGTTCTGCGCTGAGTTCAACCATCGGAGACGAGGCCCTTTGATCTAGTGCTGCCCCCTGGCGCAGCACCCGTACCCGAATGCCTGCTCCCAATAGAGGGGTGCGGCCGGTAATGACCTCTCGCCCGGCCAACCCTTCGCCCCGGATCAGGATATCGTCCCCCTGGCGGCGCAGCAGCTCAACTGGCAGGGCTTCCAGCCGGTCTTCGGCCCCAAGCACCAAAACCGTGCCATCGACGCCCAGAGCAGATGCCGGCACCTGTGCCACCGCGTCCAGGGGCGGTTCTTCCACTTTGACGGTGACAAAATCGCCCGGTTTGAATCCGGGCGAGCTGTCCAGGCTGGCATAGAGCAGCCGCCCGGTTTGCCCATCACCGACACCGCCGCTTGCCCGTGACAGGGTTCCCGTTGCCACCAGCCCAGCGCCAGAGGCATCCAATGTGACCCGAACCGGAGCGACCCGCAGATGCCCCTCCTGGTCCAGGAGTCGCGCATATTGCAGGGTCGAGACGCGGAAGGACACTTCCAACAGATCCGGATCGACAAGCTCGGCGAGTTTTTCATTGGCAGAAACCAAACGTCCTTCCACAAGGGTGACCCCCTGCAGGGTTCCGCCAAAGCCAGCGCGAAGGGTGGTATCACTCAGATCACGTTCGGCGCGTTCCAATGCAATCCGGCTGCGTGAGGCGCGTGTTGCCGCCTGATCGACACGCGCCTCTGCCTGGCTAACGGCCTGACGGCGCGAAATCACTGCCTGACGCGCAGAGGCGGCGGTCAGGGCTGCATCTTCAACCGCTGCCGTCGTCCCGACCCCGCGCTCTTGCAAATCGATCTGTCGCTGATGCGCCCGCGCGCGCAACTGCGCCTGTTCCTGCGAGGCGCTCAACTCATCATTGGCCAGGTCCAAGGCCCGTTCTGCATCCCGCTCTTCCGCGCGGGCATCCATCATGTCCGCCTCAGCCTCTTCCTTGGCGTCCATGGCGTCTGATGGATCGATCCGAACAAGAACCTCATCCTGGGTAACCTGTCCGCCTTCTTCAAAACTCTCTGCCAGAGAAACCACGCGTCCCGCGACCGCACTGCGCAATTCCAGCGTACGGCGGCTTTCAATGCGGCCAAAGGCACTCAGCTCCGGGGCAATCCGTGTCAGCTCTGCTTTGACCACATGCACGGCAAAAACGCGTTCGCGCACCGGTGGCGTTCGCGGCTCAGCATTCATCCGGGCCTGAAGGGCTGAAATGATGGTCTGCCCAGCATAGAGCAGCAGCGCTGCTGTCATGGCGGCCAGAACCAGGCCCGTCAAACTATGCCGCAAGAAGCGCATCTTTTATTCCTTCCGGTGGCAGGGCCTCAAAGCCCAAGCGGCCAGTACAGCCGCAGCGACATGCAAATCACCCCACAGGGAGGCGCCACTTGCCACTACAGCCGGTTACTTAGACCATAAGATAGGGTCCGGCTCGTGATTTACACGCACCGCCTATCTATTTCCGTCGCTCATGTTCCGACAAACGTGGCATAATTTCCACAAAATTGCAGGGGCGATGGCGGTAATCCAGTTGCAATGAGAGGATTTCATCCCAACCATCCTTGCAAGCGCCGGGGCTGCCGGGCAATGCAAAGAGATAGGTGCCGCCTGCCACGCCACCGGTGGCGCGGGACTGAACTGCAGATGTGCCGATCTTCTTCATCGACACGATGGTGAAAACGGTTCCAAAGGCCTCGATCTCTTTTTCATAGACGTCGCGATGCGCTTCAACCGAGACATCCCGTCCTGTCAGACCGGTGCCCCCGGTCGAGATCACCACATCGACGCCTTCATCCGCGACCCAGGCCCGCAGTTGTTCTGCGATATCGGCGCGCTCATCCGGCATAATCTTGCGATCCGCCAGGATATGGCCTGCTGCCTGAAGCCGATCCACCAGCACCTGACCAGAGCGATCCTGTTCCAGGCTGCGGCTATCGGAGACGGTCAAGATGGCGATCCGAACCGGGATGAACTCCATGGTTTCATCTATGCGTGACATGGCAAAGCCTCATGTTCTTTCCAAAAGCGCGAGGCGTAGAGCCAGCCCCGCAAAAATTCCGCTGGAGATCCGCCCCAACCAGCGCGCGGCAGTCGGCGAGCTGATCAGACGGCGCCCGGCTTGGCCCGCGAAAATGCCAATCAGCCCATTCACCACAAAGCCGCCCAGCCCGAGTACCAGTCCAAAGATGAGGAACTGGCCCAGGACGGATCCAGCAGCGGGATCAACAAACTGGGGCACAAAGGCCAGGACAAAAAGGATCACCTTGGGGTTGGTGAGATTGACCAAAAAACCGTCCCAAAAGGCGCGGCGGGCCGGTGCAGCGGGCAGGTCGGCAGACAGGGCAGGTTGGCGCAGCGCGCCCCAGGCCAGATAAAGGAGATAGCCGACGCCAAGCCAGCGAATGACGTCAAACAGCGCGGGCATGGCAGCCAGCGCTGCACTCAGCCCCAGTCCCGCGAGTGCGACATGCACCATTCCGCCCGCAGAGATCCCCGCGCTCGCGGCAACAGCAGAGCTCCGCCCGGATCGCAGCCCCTGGCCCAAACAAAACAGCATATCCGCGCCGGGGGTCAGGTTCAGGGCAAGAGCAGCAGGCACAAAGGCAATAAGAACATAAGGATCGACCATTTTTGTATCCCCTGAGTTAGTCGAGGTCAAAAAAGCTGGGAACCGGGCCCAGATTGGCCGCGACAGTATGGCCAATCTTTCCACGGTATCCCCAGGAATCATGCACATGGCCAAAAAGTGCCAGCTTGGGCTTTACCTCTTCAATGGCCTGTAGAACCGACTGGGATCCAACGCTGTCTCCTTGCGAGGTTACATCCCCAAACCCTTTTGGCGGTGAATGGCTGATCAGAACATCTGCGCGCTGACAGGGGCTCAGCATCAGCTTGGCTTCCAGCTCCGAAAGGTTCATGGACCATTCCCCAAATGGAGGCGGCGGAACCGCATAGCCAAGACCAAAGAACTGTGCCCCCTTCTGGGTGATCTCGCTGCCATGCAGAACATGCATATTTGGTAGTGCAACGGCCTCGAGCTCTTGCTGGCTTTCAGCATTGCCGGGAACCGCAATCACCGGGCATCGGATCGCCGAAAGCATCACCATCGCCAGGTCCAGCCCGCTGCGCGCATTGCAGAAATCACCGGCTGCGACCACCAGGTCGGCTTTGGCACTGGCCTTGACCAAAAGTTGCGCTTGACTGCGCGACATATGCAGATCGGAAAAGGCCATGATACGCATATCAGTTCGTCTCCTTCGTCGGCCGCGCCCTGTTCAATCGCGCCTTGAGTTCCAGAAGATCCGCCCAGGCTTGGCGTTTCTGGTGCGGCTGGCGCAATAGAAAGGCCGGGTGAAACATCGGCATTACCGGTTTCCCCCAGGCCTGATCCCAATTCCCGCGCAGGCGGGTGATGCCACGCTTACCCAGGACGGCCTGACAACTGATGTTTCCCATGAGCACCAGGAAATCTGGCTGCGCCAGGGCTACATGCCGTTCCAGAAAGGGCATCATCATGGCGATTTCTTCGGCCTGCGGGTCGCGGTTCTGCGGTGGCCTCCAGGGGAGGACATTGGTGATATAGACATTTTCCGAACGGCTGAGGCCAATCGCTGTGAGCATCCGGTCCAGCATCTGCCCTGCTCGCCCAACAAAAGGCTTGCCCTGCAAATCCTCATCCCGACCGGGCGCCTCCCCGATCACCATGACATTGGCACCAGCCTGACCGTCGCTGAAAACCAGATTGCGCGCACCGCGCTTCAAACCGCAATGCTCAAACCCTGCTATAGCCTCTTTGAGGGCGGGCAAGCTGGACGCGGCCTGCGCCGCTTTGCGGGCCACGGCCACCGGATCCACTGGTTTGGGCTTTTCGACCGCCGGTTCCGGAGTGCGGGACTTGTTTGAAGCGGTTTTTTGGGGTGCAGAAGGCTGCAGGGAATAGCGATCAATCGGCGCTTCACTAAGCGCCTCGGTTGCCCCCAGTTCAACCTGCCATTCCAACAGCGCTTTGGCGCTCCAATAATCCAATGCCGATTCCATGCCTCAAGCTACCCTGCCCCGCAGCCAAGCGAAACACCCCAAGTTTCGCCCCCAAGCTCTATCGGGCATTTGCTACCATTCCAGCCTAAGCTTCATAAAAAAGGAGCAAAATCTCCTTTGCCGAGGCACCGCTAAAACTGCCAGGTTTTGACGGCGCAGCACGCCTTGCCCGTTTAGTTCATGCTGCCTATAAGGGCCTGCAAACAGAGCGGAGCCTGCCCCATGTCCTTTGACCACCGCCACCTGCTGGGTATTGAAACCCTAAAACCGCATGAGATCACCGCAATTCTGGATCTGGCCGACAGCTATGTTGAGCTGAACCGCCGGCCAGAGAAACACTCTGATGCGCTGGCCGGGCTCACCCAGATCAATATGTTCTTTGAGAATTCCACCCGCACCCAGGCCAGCTTTGAGATCGCTGGCAAACGTCTTGGGGCGGATGTGATGAATATGGCGATGCAGGCCTCTTCGATCAAAAAGGGGGAAACCCTGATTGATACGGCCATGACACTGAACGCCATGCATCCGGATTTGCTGGTGGTGCGTCACCCGCATTCCGGCGCGGTTGACCTCTTGTCGCAAAAGGTGAATTGCGCGGTGTTGAACGCGGGCGATGGTCGGCACGAACATCCAACACAGGCGCTGCTGGATGCCCTGACCATCCGCCGGGCCAAGGGGCGGCTACACCGCCTGAACATCGCGATTTGTGGCGATATCGCCCATTCCCGCGTCGCGCGCTCGAACCTAATCCTGCTGGGCAAGATGGAAAACCGCATCCGCCTGATAGGCCCACCAACCCTGGTGCCCGGACAGTTTGCCGAGTTTGGCGCCGAGATCTACGACGACATGCGCGAAGGCCTGAAAGACGTCGATGTGGTGATGATGCTGAGGCTGCAGAAAGAACGCATGGACGGCGGCTTTATCCCTTCCGAGCGCGAGTATTATCACCGCTTTGGCTTGGATGCTGAAAAGCTGGCCCAGGCCAAGCCCGATGCCATCGTCATGCACCCCGGTCCGATGAACCGCGGCGTGGAGATCGACGGCACCATCGCGGATGACATCAACCGCTCGGTCATCCAGGAGCAGGTTGAAATGGGTGTTGCCGTGCGCATGGCTGCGATGGATCTGCTTGCGCAGAACCTGCGTAAAAGCCGCATGGAAGCCACGGGTTAAGGCCATGTCGGGGGTGATCAGCATAGCTGCGGGAGAACGCGGTGTGATCCGGGTCTTCTCATTGGAGATGGGACCGGAACAGGTCAAGTTCCTGCAAGAGCCCGGCGCCCTTGATCAGGTTCTTGGAACCGAGGGGCTGGACCTGCAACATGTTGAGATCTTTGCCGTCAGCGACCTCGAAGAGATGGGCCTCCTTGGCTACCTGTCCGAGGGGTGCGGCGTGCCCATGTCAGAGCTTTTTCCCCATCGCCCCATGCTTGAGACCCTGCAGGGATATGTGATGCTGCTGCGCTCGCGCGCAACGGCCGGGCGCGCCATGCGCCTCACCCCGGCGGATGCCATCAAAATGGTGGTGACTGTCAAGGAAGACCCAACAGATTGGAGCGCCCCGCCGATGACCACCCCCGCCAGCAGCAAACCGCATTCCGCAGGCAAGCTCCCCCCCCGTGAGGCGCGCGCTGCCGCCCGCCGCATAGGTGCAACACTGTTTTCCATCGTGATGGCACTCATCGCTGTCGTGTTACTCGTTTTGATTTTCTAAGCCCAGGGACCCGTACCGCACATGTCCGGATCGCAAAATGAAGTGATAGAATTCAACCCCAGCCGCCAGGCCTATATCAGGGCCCATGCCTGGATGGCCGCCCTTGCCATGGCGGCGGGCATGGGCATTCTCTGGGCCATGGGAAATCCCCATGTCTGGACCGGGGCGATTGGAGGCCTGGCCGCTATCACCCTGCGGGGTTGGTACATGATGAGCGAAGAGATGGGCCATTGCTGGCGTGTTGAGGATGGCGTTCTGAACGGCCCTTTTGAACGTCACGTCCCGCTGGGCCAGATCGCGCAAGTCAAAACCATGGGCTCCTACGTGCAGGTGATCACCAAAGGTGGTGACAAGCACCTGATCAAGTATCAACCCAGCCCAGAATTCACCCAATCCGCGCTCAAATCCGTCGCTGAAAGGTCCCCTGAATGACCCTCCTTTTCACCAATGCCCGATTGATCAACCCCGAGGCCGGAACCGACCAGATGGGGGCCTTGCTGGTCAAGAACGGTCGGATTACCGAAGTCTTGTCAGAGGGGGCGCAGCCCGAGCAACTGTTTCGCGCGCGAAACATTGAGCCCGCAAGCGCCAGCGTGGTCGACTGCGGTGGTAAGTGCCTGGCGCCAGGTCTCATCGATATTGGCGTCAAGATCTGCGAACCTGGGGAGCGTCACAAGGAAAGCTATAAATCGGCTGGATTGGCGGCGGCGGCCGGGGGGGTTACCACCATCGTGACGCGGCCCGATACTACCCCGGCGATCGACAGTCCGGAGACGCTGGAATTTGTCACCCGTCGCGCCCAGGCGGATGCGCCCGTAAATGTCTTGCCCATGGCGGCCCTGACCAAGGGACGCGAGGGCCGTGAGATGACCGAGATCGGTTTCTTGCTGGATGCGGGTGCCGTGGCCTTTACCGATTGCGATCATGTCGTGACCAACACCAAGGTCTTCTCCCGCGCGCTCACCTATGCCAAGAGTTGTGGCGCACTGGTGATCGCGCATCCACAGGAACCCGGTCTCAGCGCCGGGGCAGCTGCAACCTCGGGCAAATTCGCAGCCCTGCGCGGCTTGCCTTCGGTTTCCCCGATGGCGGAGCGCATGGGATTGGACCGGGACATCGCCTTGCTGGAGATGACCGGGGCAAAGTATCACGCCGATCAAATCACCACCGCCCGTGCCCTGCCCGCGCTGGAACGCGCCAAGAACAATGGGCTCGACATCACTGCGGGCACCTCGATCCATCATTTGACCCTGAATGAACTTGACGTGGCGGACTACCGCACCTTCTTCAAGGTCAAACCGCCGCTGCGCTCGGAAGAGGATCGGCTGGCCGTTGTAGAGGCTGTGCGTACCGGCCTCATCGATATCATCAGCTCCATGCACACGCCCCAAGACGAAGAGAGCAAACGCCTGCCCTTTGAGGAGGCCGCCGCCGGGGCTGTTGCCCTGGAGACCCTGCTGCCAGCCGCATTGCGGCTCTATCATGCGGAGCTCCTGGATCTGCCCACCCTGTTTCGCGCCATGACATATAATCCGGCCCAACGATTGGGGCTGGCATCGGGACGCATTGCGGCAGGCGCGCCTGCGGATCTGGTGCTCTTTGATCCGGATGCGCCATTTGTGATGGATCGCTTCAAGCTGCATTCGAAATCGCAGAACACGCCCTTTGACACCCAGCGCATGCAGGGCAAGGTGCTGGCCACCTATGTCAGCGGCGAACCCGTATTTAGGAGAGACTGATGCCCCTGATCGAAAGCACCACCGCTGTTCTGCTCCTCTGGGCCGGGATTGGCTATCTCCTCGGCTCCATTCCCTTTGGTCTGGTGCTGACGCGTCTCATGGGGCTGGGCAACCTGCGCGAGATCGGTTCAGGCAATATCGGCACCACCAATGTGTTGCGCACAGGCAGCAAGGCAGCTGCGGCGCTGACCCTCCTTCTGGATGGCGGCAAGGGCGCAGCTGCAGTGTTGCTGGCGCGTTTTCTGGCCGCTGAAGACGCCGCGCAATTGGCTGGGCTCTTGGCCTTCTTGGGCCATTGTTTCCCGATCTGGCTAAAGTTCAAAGGCGGCAAGGGGGTAGCTACATTCCTGGGCCTGATGCTGGCGCTAGCCTGGCCCGTGGGCATCGCCTGCTGCCTGACCTGGCTGGCGGCTGCGGCGCTCAGCCGGATTTCCTCCATGGGAGCCCTCGTCTCCGCTCTGTCCGCTCCGCTTTGGTGCCTGCTTTTGGGCTTTTCCCAGAGCATAGCCCTCTCGGTCCTATTGGCTGCCGTCGTCTTCTGGCGCCATGGCGCCAATATCGCACGGCTGCGCACGGGCACCGAGCCACGGATTGGTCAAAAGTGAAGACAGGCGGCCTGACGCCTTTTCTGGCCGCCTTAGAAGCACTCCCACAGGGGAGTTTTACTGGCCATGCGCAGGGGCGCCGCTATCAGATCCTCCGTCAGAGCTTTGCGCGGGGAAAGGCCGAAAAACTAGTGGCCTATGAGTTAGGCGGGAGCGATTACATCAGCCTCAACCTCTATCACCTGGAGGCGGGCCCTATTCTGAAACCCTGCGAAATGCCCGTACAAAAGGTGATCGATTTCACTTGCGCTCTTACCCCTGACGGCTAGCCCAAAGCCGCACGGTCTCTATCCAAAAACTTAAGGAATGAGGCGTTCCAGCCCACGGCCATTGGCCCAGGTGCCGTGCAATTCACCACTGGGCATGCGCACATAGACCACCGGGTGAGTATCCCCCCAATTGACCCAGACAACATCGCCATTGCGGGTGCCGCTGCCTGCGTAGCTTTGGCTGCCAACCTGCCAATTCATGGAAATCTGTCCCTGGGCCTCGCGGATCTGAACCGTTCCACTATAGGCACTGCCATCGGGGTTACGCCCCTCAGCCCGGTAACTGCCAGAAACACTCTGTGCTGCGACAGGGGTCGATAGGCCAAGCAGCGCAACCGTAAGGCCAAGGGCCAGAGCACGTCGATTGAGGAGATTTTTCATCGGGAACACCTATCACTGCAAAAACTCGAACTCTTCCACCTTGCCCCTGCTGCACCTTCCTTGTCACCTGTTAATAGGCGCTCTCTTAAACGTGATTTCAGATCTCTGCGCATCTACGCACAGTCACTCTGATCCTCTGCTCAATCAAAAACAGTTTGATTGAACGTGAACGGGGGGCTCTCCACATCGGTGCTGTGACAGCCAAAGAGGCTTTTACGCATTACGGTGAAGCACCGGCCGACATGGGTCATTGATACACCCCGGCCGGTCATTGAAAGGAAGAGACCCATGAATAAATTCAAAACTCTGCTGGGCGGCGTGGCGCTTTCGGTTGCATTGGCAACCTCTGCAATGGCTGCGGGCGTTGAGCTCAACGCATCCTCCACCGGTCTGGCAATGCAGGGCTATGACCCTGTTGCATATTTCACCGACGGTGCCCCCACCAAGGGCAGCTATAAGATCACAAGTGTTTTTAATGACGCAACTTACCGCTTTGCCTCGGAAGAGCACAAAGCAGCATTCGAAAAGAACCCCGAAGCTTATCTGCCAGCCTATGGTGGCTACTGCGCCTTTGGCACCGCAATGGGCTTTAAGTTCGACGGCGATCCAAACCACTGGAAAATCGTCGACAACACACTGTACCTGAACCTCTCTGAGGATATTCAGCAGCGCTGGGAAGGTGACATCCCTGGCTTTATCCAGAACGCCAATGTGAACTGGACCGATATCGCCGACAAAGCACCAGCTGAGCTGCAGCAGTAAAACGAGGCAGGGATTACCCCATCTCGTTCAGCAGAACCGGAACCGGCGAAGGACATCCCTTCGCCGGTTTCATTTTGCCTATCTTTTGGGAATGCTCAGCGCTCTGCCAGCTTCTCGATCGCTTCAGCGGTGCGTTTTGTATTGTGATAGACGCCGAGGAACAGATACATCATCCCGCCCATCATCACCGCATAGATGGACCCAAGGACCAGTACCAGGATGGCTGGTATGATGCCGCCATTCGGGGCTGGGGCGACAAAGGCCCCAAAGGCTCCAGCGATGACACCAAGACACATCAGCACCACAAAAACAGTCACCAGTTTTTCAAATAGTCCGATGAATAGATCGCGCATTCTTTCAACTCCATTTTCGTAAACACTGACAGCATCTTATCCAGCAACGCGCCAGACAAGGGGAAAGTCTTGACATCGATGAGATTCCATGAATTTCTGTCTTTACAGAAATTTCAGGATTTAATGATGCAACTCACTCCCTCCATGCAGAACTTCATCCTCCACTGGGGCGAGATGGGCTCCAAATGGGGCGTCAATCGCTCGGTTGCCCAGATCCATGCGCTCTTGCATATCGTGCCGGACCCGATGACCGCGGATGAGATCTGTGAGGTTCTGAATCTGGCGCGTTCCAATGTTTCCAACGGGTTGAAAGAGCTGCAAGCCCAGGGCCTGGTCAAATCCTCGCGCCAGCTTGGTGATCGGCGTGATCACTTCACCTCGATCCGGGATATGTTTGATCTGGTCGATGCGGTGATTGCAGCCCGGCGCGAGCGCGAATTCGCACCCACCCTGCGCGCCTTGGATGAGGTGATGCGGGAAGCCGAACTGGATGAAACCCCCAAACGCATCAAGGACCGCATGGGAGAGACCCTGCGCGTGATGCGCATGTTTGACGACTGGTACATGGACTTCTCCCGCCTGCCCCGTTCGGTGCATCTGGCGGTACTGAAACTCGGCGCCAAAGTGGCGCGCTTCCTCCCTGGAAAATCAACTGACTAGATAGAGCCGCCTAGCGGGTGGCCCTGTAGCCCTAAAAATTTTGTGAGGCAATTTCTCTTATGACAGAAATAACTGACAAGACAGGCGGTTCTTCTCTTCATCCGTCAGGGCATGAACCTCCCAATGTGACCGACTTTCTTTTGGCTCTCTTTGGCACACCTTTTCTCTCCGTGGTTCTATTTGTATGGCTCCTTATGACCCCGCTTCTTTGGTTTATATTGATCCCGGTTTTTGCTGTTTGGTATGGGTACCTTCCCTGGCTCTTGTTCGGCGGTCCTGCCCTTTGGGTCACGCTCAAATACATGGGACCGAGTCCTTGGACTATTCTATCCAGCCTTGGCGCAAATGCCTTCGGGACGCCAATCTATTACACCGTCCATCACCATCTCGCTGACAAAAAGACGTTCCCATTCGGGAACTCAGCCAGCACCGTCGCGGACATAATGTTATGGGGCATTCCCTTCTCATTCATCTGGGGAACCATGTTCTGGCTTAGCTATCGCCACATGTCCCACCAACGGACCAACTGACCCGAAAAGGACATCCAAATTTTCCATGAAATCGCAATCTACCTTGGCCTGGGCGTGATGATGCTCCTGGCCATGACTGTGATGATCCTGCGCATCGGCTCCCTGCCCGGCGCTTGCCCGCAATCCGGGCGCGCTGCCAGGCCAGCGGCTGTCTCCATTGCCACCGGCTATACCATGGTTGGGTTAGGTGGCATCATCCTGATCGGCGCAGTCATTCCAATGCTAGAGGCAGGTTTTCTGCCCCTGCTGCCCGGGCTGGGACTGGTGGCGATTGGCCTCGGTCTTGGTTTCTCCCATGCGATTGCGACCCTACGCGCTGTGGTGCGCGAGGCTCTGCACGGCGAGCGCACCATTCAAAAGAAAGAGGCGGACAAAAGCCCTTCCTCTTCAGAGATCGCGCACCCCGCTTAACCCCAACTCAGACAGGAGAAAACATGTGCTTCCCAGCCCCTCGTGAACACGCGCCCCGCTATGTGCAGTGGCGAGATCTGCTGCCAGTCACCCGCCGCCAGCGTTGGGTCGAACTGACATTGCCACTGCCCTGGCTGGCGCTCTCTTGGGGGCTTTATGCATCTTCGCTTTGGCCCCAGGGCGCCGTGGCGAGTTTCATGTTCTTCCTCTGCGCTCTGCGCCTGAACCATGAGGCGATCCATGGCAATCTCGGCCTGGCGCGACGCTGGGATATCGCCCTTTTGCATCTGCTTAGCGCGCTGATGATGGGGTGCAATAGCTCTGTCGCCTGGAGCCACATGCAGCATCATCGCCATGCCATGGGTCCCGGAGACATCGAGGGGCATTGCGGCCATATGGGCGCTGGTGAAGTCCTGCTCTATGGTCCGCTCTTCCCCTTTGACCTGATCCGCGCCTGCTGGCGCCTAGGCCGGAACAAATGGCGCCACCGGATGCTACGGGACGGGATTTTTGTGGCCCTAACGGCTGGGCTCACTCTCTGGAGTGGCTCGGGCTTTCTCCAATTCCATATGGCGGCCATGCTGGTGGCGCAATGCCTGACCGCCTTCTTCGCGGTCTGGATCACCCATCAGGGCACGGAAGGCACAGGCCTGGCAGCGCGCAGCCAGCGCGGGGTGCTGGCCCGCATCGCCTATCTGATGTTCTACCACCGAGAGCATCACCTGTTTCCAAAAGTGCCGGTCAGCCGCCTGCCCGATCTTGCCGCCCGGCTCGATGCCCAGGTGCCGGGCTATGCCGCCTCCCGCCAGCCTGTGGTGCCTTGGCTGGATCCTACGCGCTAGTCGCAGGAGGCCTCTCCACCGGCACAGCGCCTGTAGGCGCCGCCAGTAGAACCGCGCCAGAAAAAGGGGCACCTCAGCGGCGCCCCCTTTCCGTCATTTCCACATGTAAATCAGTAGCTGTAATCGCCGTAGATTCGGGTCAGATCGCCGCCCCAATCCCCCTCAAAGCGCTCCAGCAGCTCATCAGCGGGCACTTTACCGCTGTCGATACTATCCTTCAGCGCGTTGAGGAAATGGGTCTCATCCGGGATCAGGCCATTGGCGCCTGGGCGGGCGCGATTTTTCAGGCCAGAGTGTGAAATCGCCACCACTTCACGGGCCAGGTCGTGCATCTTGATACCGTTCACTTCGGCCTGAAGCCCAGCGCGCGAGGCTTCCACACGCAGTGCTTCGCGGGTCTCCGCATCCCAGTTTTTGACCAGATCCCAGGCCGCATCCAAGGCGGATTGATCGTAGGTCAGACCAACCCAGAAGGCCGGCAGGGCACAAAGACGGCGCCAGGGGCCGCCATCGGCGCCGCGCATCTCCATGTACTTCTTGATCCGCGCCTCGGGGAAGGCGGTGGTCAGGTGATCTGCCCAATCCGACATGGTTGGGGTCTCACCGGGCAGTGCGGGCAGCTCACCCTTCAGGAAATCGCGAAAGGACATGCCCAGCGCATTGATGTATTCGCCATCGCGATAGACAAAATACATCGGCACATCGAGCGCATATTGCACGTAAGCCTCAAAGCCAAAGCCTTCGTCAAAGACAAAGGGCAGCATGCCTGTGCGCGCGTCATCCAGATGCCGCCAGATCTTGCTGCGCCAGCTTTTGTGGCCATTGGGTTTGCCCTCAAAGAAAGGCGAATTGGCAAACAGGGCTGTGGCCACGGGCTGCAATGCCAATGCCACGCGCAGTTTCTGCACCATATCGGCCTCGGAGGCGAAATCGATATTCACCTGCACGGTGGTGGTGCGGCGCATCATGGCGCGCCCCATGGTGCCAACCTTCTCCATGTAGTCGTTCATCAGCCGGTAACGCCCCTTGGGCATCAACGGCATTTCCTCATGTTCCCAGATCGGGGCCGCGCCAAGTCCGATGAAGCCAACGCCAATCTTGTCGGCAATCTCTTTGACTTCGCGCAGATGGGTGTTCACCTCATCACAGGTCTCATGGATGGTCTCCAATGGCGCGCCCGAGAGCTCCAGCGCCCCCCCTGGCTCCAGGCTGACATTGGCGCCATCTTTTTCCAGCCCGATCAGATTGCCGCCCTCGGTCACCGGGGACCAGCCAAACTTGTCGCGCAGCCCTTCCAGCACCGCCTGGATCGAGCGCTCCCCAGCATAGGGCAGCGGCTTCAGCGTATCCTTGCAATAGCCGAATTTCTCATGCTCGGTTCCGATGCGCCAGGCATCGCGGGGCTTGCAGCCGCTGGCGAGATATTCTGCCAGCTGTTCGTGGCGTTCGATGGGTCCGCCGCCGGACTGGGGAATGGACATGCCGGGCACTCCGTCCTGAAGGTTTGTCTTGGAGGATCAGTGGTGAGCGGAATCGCCACCAGTGTCAATGCAGCCTGTGCAGTGGCGGGCGCGAAGGAGTGCGCTCCCAGATCACGACCTGGTGAGCACCTCCGCGTCGCAACTCGGACAACATACGCTCGGTCTTTAGGCCCGGAAGGGCGGCAAAGACATCAAAGAGCACCTCATGGCCTTCGGCATTAACCGGAATTGCCAGGGGTGCCTGTCCGTCCTGCTCCAGAACCCAATGGGCAGGCTTAGCGGTGGGATCCAGGCGCAGCCGCTCCAACTCTGAGGTTGCAATGGCGCCACCTGTGAGCGGGCCGAAATAGGCGATTTGCCCCTCATCCACGCGCACCACCCCAGGGCCTCCGGCACCGAGGCGAAATCGCAGGCGTTGCGCGCCGATGACCGCAATGATCACGCCAATGACGATCAGCGCCCAGCCGGTCGCCTTGGTCACCCCAAAGGAGGTGAAGGCCCAATTCAGCCCGATCAACAGCATCAGCGCCGCTACGATCAGTTCCCGCCAGCGCCAAAGAGCAAGGCGGGCCTCAGGGCGAATGAAACTCATGACAGGTCTTCCTCCAGGATGGCAGGCAGGGTAACCGGCGGGTCAAAATTCACGATCCGGTAGTCCCCGATCCGGACAAAGCCGATCGCCTCATAGGCGCGGGCGGCAGCGGGGCTGGCAGCAAAGAGGATGGCCTCTTGCACGCCAGCCTCGCGGGCCTCCGCCAGATGCAGCGCGACCGCACGGCGCGCGTGCCCAATCCCGCGATACTCTGGCGGCGTGAAGACACCGCCCACCTGCACGATACTGGGTAGAGAGGCGTTGAAATTGGTCATGGCCACGGGTTGGCCTGCCTCTTCCAGGATGCGCAGTCGATCAGCCTTCAAAAGTTCTTGCAGGGTACTGCGGGCATAGGCGCGGTTGGCTTCGGCATCCTTGCCGCCCAAGATTTCAACCTCGGAGGCGATGCGCCAGTTGGTCAAAAGATCCAGATCCTCGACCAGAGCCGGACGCAGTTGAGTTGACCCGTCGGGCACCTCAAGATTTGCGGTTTTCAGCGCATAGTGGGGCTCCGCTTCGTCCATGACGGCACTTACCATGGGCAGATCCAGCGCTTCGACAATGGCCTTGGCCTGCGCATTGGAACCGTTGAGCCCGCGAAGCTCGCAACCTGATAAGGCCTGTCGCAGGGGCGCTATCAGTTCGGCGTTGAAATCTGGAGCCTCAAAGACAAAATACCCGGCATTTGCATAGCCAAAGACATTGCGTATCTCGCCAGCATCTTCGCTGAACCAGAGTGTCATGCTCTTGGGGTGATCGCCTGTGCTGCCCTTGCTAAGCCCGAAATCACTGAGGTTTCCTGAGAGAAACATAGAGGTCGCCACCCGAGGCGCGAGAAAGCCGCGCAGTCTTGGCAGATCTGCTTCACTTGCCCGCCACAGCATCACCAATCTCCCAGTGTCTGCTGCCAAACTGTCATGGCGGCCACAGCGGCGGTATCTGCCCGCAGGATGCGCGGGCCGAGGCTGACCACATGGGCCTGTTCCATGGCGTGCAGGCGCTTGCGCTCTTTGTCAGAAAAGCCGCCCTCGGGGCCGATCAGAATGGCCCAAGGTTGAGAAACCGCACCCGGAACCGGTTCGCTTGCGGACCGGTCAGCGCCCGTCCCACCCCCCTGGGTTAGGTCCAAGAACCGTTGCTGCCCCACCTCAGCCTCATCGCAGAACATCAACTGGCGTTTTGCGGGCCAATCATCCAACAAGCGAGAGAGTTTTTGCAGATCACAAACCTCAGGCACATAGGTGCCGCCGCATTGTTCCGCAGCCTCCACCGCATGGGCCTGCAAGCGGTCCTGCCTAATGCGTTCGGAATTGGTATATTCGGTGCCCACCGGCAGGATTTTCGCGGCGCCCATCTCCGCAGCTTTTTCAACAATGAAATCCGTGCGCGCCTTTTTGATTGGCGCAAAGATCAGCCACAGATCAGGCGGCATCTGCAACGGCTTGCTCTGTTCAATGCAGGTGAGCGTTCCGCCGCGCTTGCCCGCCTCAGAAATCTCTGCCTGCCATTCACCATCGCGCCCGTTGAACAGGGCCACATGCCCGCCCAGCGCCTGGCGCATAACCCCAAAGAGGTAATGCGCCTGGTCCTTCTCCAGAGGAATGGATTGCCCTACACCCAAAGGGTGCTCTACATACAGTCTGATTTTCGCACTCATGAGGCCATACATATGCAAGGTGACGCGCCAAAACCAGATGGTCAGGTCGCAGATGCGGTCAAAGGCAATTGGGTTGATGAAATCGCACCCGAATGGAGCCGCCCCTACCTGCGCCTCAGCCGTGCGGATCGTCCCATTGGCACCTGGCTTTTGCTAATCCCCTGCTGGTGGGGGTTGGCTCTGGCGATCCTCTGGGATGGGCAATGGGGCTGGCACGACGCCTGGATCGCCATTGCCTCTGGCCTCGGGGCCTGGCTGATGCGGGGCGCAGGATGCACCTGGAACGATATTACCGACCGCAAGTTTGACGGGGCCGTGGAACGCACGCGCTCACGTCCAATCCCTTCGGGTCAGGTCACCGTGCGCGGCGCGGTAATCTGGATGGTGCTACAGGCGCTGATTTCCTTTGGTATCCTTCTAACTTTCAATCGCATGGCCATATCGATGGGCATTCTGGCACTGCTGCCGGTTGCGATCTATCCCTTTGCCAAACGTTTCACCTGGTGGCCCCAGGTCTTTTTGGGGCTTGCCTTCAACTGGGGAGCGCTCTGGGCCTGGACCGCCCATACCGGCGCGCTGCATTGGCCTGCGGTCTTTCTCTACCTCGCTGGGATTTCCTGGACCCTGTTCTACGATACAATCTATGCACACCAGGACACAGAGGATGACGCCCTGATCGGGGTGAAATCCACCGCCCGCCTGTTTGGCGACAATACACCGGCCTGGCTTCGCCGCTTTATCGTGGGCACCGTTTCCCTGATGGCCTTTGCAGTCATCCTGGCCATGGATCTGGAAGGGAGCATGCTGGCGCTGGTGATTGCCCTAGCTGGCCCATGGGCCATGGGCTGGCATATGACCTGGCAATTGCGGGCCTTTGATGCCGAAAACAATCTGCGCCTGTTGCAACTCTTCCGACTCAACCGAGATACCGGCCTGATTCCGCTCATTTTCTTTGCGGCGGCCCTTTTCGCCTGATTGAAACAAGACGCGCTGACAGGTAGACAGAGGCAGAATTTTCTGGGGAATTGACTAAAGAATGCGCCTGTCATCGCTCTTGGTTCCGGTCCTTACCTTTTCAGCGGCCGCCGGTCTTAGCCTGGTTGCGGCCAGCTTTGCCGTGACAGCAGTTGAGCGCAACAGCGAAATCGCGCTGCGCCAGTCCCTGGATGTCAGCGGCATGCATTGGGCTGAGGTCACGGCCGATGGCCTGCAGGTCATCCTGCAGGGCACTGCCCCGGATGAGGCCTCTCGCTTTTCCGCGATCTCCCTCGCGGGTGGTGTGGTTGATGCGGCGCGGGTCATCGATGAAATGCATGTGCCGCCCTCCGAAGGTCTGGCCCCTCCGCGCTTCTCGGCTGAGATCCTGCGCAATAGCAGCGGCATTTCCATCATCGGGTTGGTCCCTGCAGCCTATTCGCGAGAGACCCTGGTTCAGGACCTGCGTCGTCTGACCCAAGCAGGTCCTGTTTCCGATCTCTTGGAGAGCGCCCGCTACCAGCCTCCCAAGGGTTGGGACACCGCGATGAGCTTTGCGGTAAAGGCCCTATCCGACCTGCCGCGGGCAAAGATCTCCGTAGACGCCACAAGCGTTGGCATTACAACCATGGCTGCGGATGATGCCGAGAGAGAGCTTCTATCTGCTCGGTTCAACAAGATGGCTCCTCCGGGGCTGCGCCTGGTCCTGGACATCAAGACAGCGCGCCCGGTCATCACGCCCTTTACCTTGCGGTTCCTCAAAAGCGCAGAGGGCGCCAGCTTTGACGCCTGCTCAGCAGATAGCGAAGAAAGCCGCGACCGCATCCTGGCCGCAGCGCATTCTGCGGGCCTGGAAGGAAAAGCAAGCTGCACCATCGGCATGGGGGTACCCTCTCCGAATTGGGCACGCGCGGCAGAGCTTTCCATTGCCAGCCTTGGCACTCTTGGCGCAGGTGCTGTCACCATTGCGAATGCAGATATCACTCTTATCGCCGCTGAAGGGACCGAACCGGCACTTTTTGACAAAGTCGTGGGAGAGCTGGAGAACACCCTGCCGGATGTCTTTGCCCTCCATGCCGTATTGCCCATCCCTGCCGAGGTGGGCGCCGAGGCAGTTCCAGAATTTACAGCCACGCTGAGCCCTGAAGGTCAGGTGCAACTGCGGGGCCGTATCAATGATGAACGCGCCCGCGATGCAACCTCTAGCTATGCGATGGCCCGTTTTGGCGCAGAAGCAGTTCACACCGCGACCCGCGTAGTTCCCGAACTGCCAGCGGATTGGCCCGTCCGCGTTCTGGCCGGGCTGGAGGCGCTGTCACACCTTGAACGTGGCTCTGTCTCCATCCAGCCAGACAACCTGCGTCTGCGCGGTATGAGCCACAGCAAAGAAACACCGGCCGAAGTATCCGGCTTTCTCTCCGCCCGCCTGGGCGAAGCTGAAAGCTATGATTTGAAAATCACCTATGAGGAACCTCCTGCCCCCAAGGATCAGCCGATGTCTTTGGAAGTCTGCGCGGAAAAACTCACCTCTCTACAGGACGTAACGGGCAAAATTCACTTTGAACCAGGCTCCGCCACGGTTGCCGCCGGAAGCAGCGCAACTTTGGACAAAGCGGCGGAAGTTCTGGAGCTCTGCGGACCTATTCGCCTTGAGATCCAGGGACACACCGATAGTCAGGGCCGCGAGGGGATGAACCAGTCTCTCAGCCAGGCCAGGGCCCAATCAATCCTGAATGAGCTACGCGCCCGCCGTATCCGCACCTCGACGATCTTGGCCAAAGGCTATGGCGAAAGCACCCCAATTGCGACCAATGACAGCGAAGAAGGGCGGGAGGCAAACCGGCGGATTGAATTCAAAGTGATCTTCCCAGAACAACCCGCTGAAACCCCCACCGCGCTCGAGGAGGCTGCTGCCGCTGACGCAGCAGCAGCGGCGACAGCTGAAACAGCAGGTGCAGGTGAAGGCACCAACGAACAGGAGACCGCCGGACAATGAATAGAGCCGAGTTTATTCTCACCACCGCGATCATTCTGTTTGTGGCCTTTGCCATGGGCTGGTTTGCGAACTGGCTGGTTCACCGTTTCACCCGCGTTCGGCAAAGTGATGTTGCCGATCTGGATCGGATGAGTCAGGAGTTGCACGAGGCAGAAGAGACGCGGGATCAGGCGATTACCTATCTGCAGCAACGTGAGGCCGAACTGACCAACCAGCTCACCCAGACAGAGGCCGAACTTCGTGCTGCCATGGACGGGCTGCGGGATGCGCGGCGCGAAACAGAAGAGCTGCGCGCCCATCTGCATCAGGGCTGAGCTCAGACCATGCAGAGCAGATCTGATACTAGCTTGGAAAACCCGGTCAGCTTGAAACGACACAGCGCCGCGCATTGCGCGGCGCCAGGCCCAACAGGCACAGCTCATCTTTGATGAGCGCAGGACTGGCGGGAGCATTTGCGCAATCTAAGGTCGTCCCCAACTCTATAGGCTCCAATCTGCAGTCAGATTGCATCTACAGCAGATGGGGACGGCAATTCTGCCCCCAAATGCTTACCAGCGGGTCAATGCCTCTTCATCAATCTCTTTTGCTTCAACCCAGGAAGCGCTGCCATTTTCCAGAATTTCCTTTTTCCAGAAAGGGGCGCGGGATTTGAGGTAGTCCATCAAAAACTCAGCCGCCTCAAAGGCCGCAACCCTATGGCGCGCCGCAGTCGCAACCATCATGATCTGCTCGCCAGGCTCCAGCCGCCCATGCCGGTGAATGACCAGAGCATCCGCCAGCGACCAGCGCGCCATGGCGTCTGCCGTGATCTTCTCCAGCGCCTTTTGCGTCATGCCCGGGTAGTGTTCGATCTCCATCGCGACCAACCCACCGGCATCCGCATCACGCACCACACCGGTAAAAGTGACAACCGCACCTGCCCCCGCGCATCCAGCCGCAAAGGCTTCGGCTTCGCGACCAAATTCAAAGCGCTCTTCCTGGACCTTCACATGCATGGATCTCAGCCTCCGGTCATTGGCGGGAAAAAAGCAACCTCTCGCACCCCCTCAAGTGACGCGTCGAAATCAGAGAGTTCCTGATCCAGCGCCACCCGCAGAGCAGACAGATCCGCAAAAGCAGCAGCATAGCGTTCTTCGCGCACGCTTAGTTCCGCCACAAGTTCCGACACCGTCGCAGCTGTGCTTTCTACCTTCTCCCGTGGCAGGCCGATACGCTCTCGCACCCATGCAAAATAAACCACATCCATCATCTGGTCTCCTTTAGATGGGGCAAAGCCTTGCGCATATAGTCTACGCCGGTGATCAGCGTCAGGGCAGCCGCGACCCAGAGCAGCACCAGCCCCAACAAGCCCGACCAACTGATTGCAGCCACTTTCCAGCGCAGGCCAACCTCATCGCTCACCAGCCCTTCCAGAACCTGCTGCCGCAGCAATTCGTCCATGCCAAGGGAAGACATCACCGCATGATGCTCAAAGATGCCCTGGGAAAACAACGTGGCGATTGCAATCATCTGCGTTGTGGTCTTCCACTTCGCCAGTTTCGTAACCTTAAGCGTTCCAGCCGTATCGCCGAGATATTCCCTTAGCCCTGAGACAAAGACTTCGCGGAAGAGGATCACGGTTGCAGGAAGCACCAACCAAGGTGTCCAATGCTCAGCAGCATAGCCAACCAGGATCATCAGCGCGATCACCACCATGGCCTTGTCGGCAATCGGGTCCAGCATCGCGCCGATTTTTGTCTCTTGCTTTAGGGTGCGCGCAAGATAGCCATCAAACCAATCCGTGACAGCAGCCCCGACAAAGAGGACCAACGCGAAATAGTCCGCCAAAGGGCGCGAAAAATAGAGGAACATGATGGCGAGACCAGGCGCAGCCAGCAGGCGAACCATGGTCAGAATATTGGGCAGTGTCCATTTCATGTCGCGGACCCTACAATGCAGCCCCGGAACATAAAAGAGACCCAAACCGTATTTTCCGCATTCTCAGATCAACCTCAGCATATTTTGAAGAATAGCCCTGCACATTCTCTTGCGCGTTCTATGCCTGGTAAAGACGCCAATGAGCTGGGTTTCCCCCCAATTCGAATGACCTTTGCCCCCGGCATAAGATCCATAGATCTGCTCATGGGCTTGGCCCATCCCGCAAAGCCGAAAACACTCCTGCTTTGTCAGCCCTTTTCGTGGAAAAAATCATAGATCGTTTCCGCCAGGGCGCTGGAAATTCCCTCAACCGCTTTCAGATCCGCCAGATCAGCCCTGCTCACGGCTTTGGCACTGCCAAAATGCGCCAGAAGCGCGCGTTTACGAGAGGCACCAACCCCAGGCACCTCATCCAGTGGCGTTGCACCAATCGCCTTGGCACGTTTGGCACGGTGGGTGCCGATCGCAAAACGGTGCGCTTCATCCCGCATGCGCTGGATAAAGTACAAAACCGGGTCATTGCGCTGCAGCGCAAAGGCATTTTCACCGGGCCGGTAGAATTCCTCCTTGCCGTGGTCCCGGTCGACACCCTTGGCAACGCCCACCATTGGAATGTCCTCAACCCCGTGCTCCTGCATGATTTCGGCCACGGCAGAGACCTGCCCTGCCCCACCATCAATCAACAAGAGATCAGGCCAATGGCCTTTGTCGCGATCCGGGTCTTCCTTTTTCAAACGTGAGAACCGGCGGTGCAGAACCTCTTTCATCATGCCAAAGTCATCCCCCGGCACCAGGTCATCCCCCTTGATATTGAACTTGCGATAGGCGTTTTTCATAAAGCCTTCGGGGCCTGCTACGATCATCGCACCAACGGCATTGGTGCCCTGAATATGAGAGTTGTCGTAGACTTCGATGCGCTGGGGAGAGGCTTCCAGCCCAAAGGCCTCGGCGATGCCGCGCAATAGCTTGGCCTGGGTAGCGCTCTCCGCCATGCGCCGTGCCAGGCTTTCTCGCGCATTGCGCACCGCACCGGCCACCAGCTCTGTCTTCTCCCCCCTGAGCGGCACCAGGATCTCCACCCGGCGTCCGGCCTTGCCCGACAGGGCCTCTGCCATCAGGTCGGCGTTCTCGATCGCATCGGAAAGGATCAACTGACGCGGGGGTTCCTTGTTGTCGTAGAACTGGCCCAGAAAGGCTTCCATCACCTCTGCCGGGTTCATATCCGCGTCAACTCGTGGGTAGAAATCCTGATTGCCCCAGTTCTGATTGGCGCGGATAAAGAAGACCTGCACGCAGGCCTGCCCCCGTTCCATGTGCAAACCGACGATATCCGCCTCGGCAACGCCACGCGGATTGATCCCCTGGCTGGACTGCACCTGGGTGAGTGCCTTGATCCGGTCCCGCAATGCCGCCGCGCGTTCAAATTCCATAGCCTCGGAGGCTGCCATCATCTCTTCGGCCAGCTCCTCCTGAATTTTGGTGGAGCGCCCGGACAGGAACCGCTCTGCATCACGGACCGAAAGCAGATAGTCACTTTCAGAGATTTCCCCGGTGCAGGGGGCAGTGCAGCGTTTGATCTGATATTGCAGACAGGGCCGGGTCCGGCTTTCAAACATCGCATCCGAGCAATTACGCAACAAAAACGCCTTTTGCAGCTGGCTCAGCGTCCGGTTCACTGCCCCAGCGCTAGCGAAAGGCCCAAAGTAGCTGCCCTTCTCCTTTCGCGCACCGCGATGTTTTTTGATCTGCGGAAAGCGGTGGTTCTTGGCCACCAGAATATTTGGAAAGCTCTTATCATCGCGCAACAGCACATTGTACTTTGGCTTGAGCTGCTTGATCAGGTTCTGTTCCAGCAACAGCGCCTCAGTCTCTGTCCTAGTGGTCAGAAACATCATGGAGGCGGTCAAAGCAATCATGCGCTCGATGCGGGGACTATTGCCGGGGCGCGTGTAATTCGACACCCGCGCCTTCAGATTGCGCGCTTTCCCAACGTAGAGCACCCTGCTCTCGCTATCGAGCATACGATAAACCCCAGGTGAAGCATCCAATGTCTTCACATAGTCTTGGATCACGGCATAACCGGTTCTGTCTGGGTGCGGAGCGGTCTCATCAGTCATGGGGTAAGTGATATGATTCTCCGCCCTCGGCTGCAATGTCTCTGGGTCTGTTTCAAGGGGGCAACAAATCCACCAACCTTGTGGATAAGTTTGGAGATATCTTCGGGCTATCCCGTGTTTCCCCTTATTTTAAGCTACAAAATCTCAAATGCCTAAAAAATAGGCAATCCTGTAAGTTGTTGTTTTTAAAGTAAAGAAAAAGGTGCGCCTATCAAGTTTTTGAAAACAAAGACTCTTTTGTAACAAGCCTGTGAAGTCAAAGACCAAGGTGCACAACTTTCCCCTGGGGCAGGCTATGCTGTCCAGGTTCGGCGCCTAAGCGCCTCGATTTTCCCACACCAGATGTTGGCCCCCATCGACGCAAATCAGTTGCCCTGTCACTGCGGAGGCGCCCAGCAGATAGCTGAGCGCCGCAGTAACATCCCCTGCGTTTGCGCCACGCTTTAAGATAGTGCCTGCACGTTGCTTGGCAAATTCTTCCGGGCTCTGATGGACATTGGCCAGAACCGGCCCCGGCCCAATGGCGTTGACCCGGATATGCGGGGCCAATGTCTGGGCCGCAGTCTGCGTCAATGTCCAAAGGGCCGATTTCGCCAGCGTATATGTCATGAAGTCGGGAGAGAGGTTTTGCACCTTCTGATCAACCATATTGACCACAAGACCCGCCGCTCCAGGTTCTCCATGTTCATCCGAAACAGCTTGAATTCCTTGCGCGGCCATTGCCTGGATCAGCAAGAAAGGCGCCTGGAGATTGCTGCCGAAATGCCGTCTCCAACTTTCCTCTGTCGCATCCAACACACTGTCAGGTTCAAAAATCGAAGCGTTATTCACCAGGCAAGTGATCTCTCCACCCAGTGCCTGCGCAGCCTGAGGCAACAGCGCCCGAGTTTGCGCGGGATCCAGCAGATCAGCCTGAAGGCCCACCGCCTGACGGCCCAAAGCGCGGATTTCGGCAACCACAGCCGCAGCCTCGGTACCAGAGCTGCAGTAGTGTACCGCAACATCGTAGCCTTCTTTTGCCAGATGCAGGGCCAAGGCCCGTCCCAGTCGTTTGCCAGCCCCAGTTACCAATGCTCGCATTCTTGCCTCCGCACTCGCTGCAAGCCGTCAGAACAATATTGCAAGATAGACTAGGTAAAGTCCGGTCAAAAGAAAGCCCCAAAGCCGCGTGATGTCTTTCTTTAGGAAGACAAAGGGCACGATCAGAAGCGTCGCTCCCAACATGACCCATAGGTCAAAATACAAGAACTCTGGATCAACCGAGATTGGCCCCACCATGGTGGCAACGCCGATGATGGCCAAGAGGTTGAACATATTGGAGCCGATGACATTGCCAAGAGCCACGTCAGCCTGACGACGCAGGGTTGCCATGACCGTGGTTGCAAGTTCAGGCAGAGAGGTGCCGATTGCAACCAGCGTCAGACCGATCACCGTCTCGCTCACATGATACATCCGCGCGATAATGGTGGCATTGTCGACCAGCAGATCCGCGCCCAATGGCAGACCAATGAGACCAAGCAGCAAATAGGTTGCGATCTTCCACCAGGGAAGATCCGGGTCGGCCTCTTCCAGGCCGTCCAGAGCTTCCATGTCGCCCTCTTCACCATCTTCACAGGCACAACTGCGGTGATAGCGCGCTTCGCGAAAGGCGCCCAGTAAGAACAGGCTGAGAGCCGCCAATAGGATCAGTCCAGACCAGATTGTAAGCGTGCCGCAGAAGGCCAGAACGATGAACAGCACGGTTGCAGCCAGCATCTGCAGATAGCTTTTGCGGGTATTGCACTGGCTGGTATGCAAAGTCGCCAGTATCGCGGGAATTCCCAAAACCAATAGGATATTGGCCGTGTTCGACCCAACAACATTGCCCAGAGCAATACCGTCAGCATTGTCGTGAACCGCATTGATTGCGATCAGCAGCTCAGGTGCTGAGGTGCCAAATGCCACAATCGTCAAGCTGACAATCAGGGCCGGAACACCAAGGCGCAAAGACATGTTCACCGCGCCACGAACCAAAGCATCCCCTGCCAAAAGCAGGATCACCAATCCCAAAGCACATAGCAGCCAAGGCATCATGACCGGGGTCCTTTGATCTTACAGGCACAGGGCCCTTTACCGATTTTAAAGCGCCCGCAGGAGGGGCAACGCGCAGCATCCAATCGTTTCTTCCCCGGGAAAGTAAACTTGCCGAACATGGCCAGAACCGCCATGACAACCAGGAAAATGGTAACGATCTTGAAAATCACCTCAGAGACCAAAACGCGCAAATTCCGCGCGCTCCTCAATCCCTGTCAGCGCATCCTGCGCCAGTCGCATGCCAAATCGGCTGAGGAAGGGTTTTTTCATTCCATAGCGGCGGATCTGCACCTTATCACCAAACCGCTGTTTTAAGGCGGGCTGCAGGTGCCCGATCCCATCGATCAGCCCCAGATCAACCGCACGGCGCGCCAACCAGACCTCACCGGTGAACAGCTTGTGGCTACCATCCAGCTTATCCCCCCGGCGCTCGGTCACATGGTCGATAAAATTCTGATGGATATCTTCCAACAACCCTTTAAGGCGGGTGACATCTTCGGGGTTCTCGGCCCGGAACGGGTCCAGCATGGATTTGCTCTCACCTGCGGTATAGACTCGGCGTTCGATCCCGTGACGGTTCAGCAACTCATGCGCGCCAAATCCCGCAGAGATCACCCCGATGGAGCCCACAACAGAGCTGGCATCAGCCCAGATCTCATCGGCAGAAGCGGCCAGCCAGTATCCACCCGAAGCAGCGACATCTTCAACAAAGGCTATAACGGGGACGTTCTTTTCCTTTGCCAGACGCTGGATCCGCGCCCCGATCAAGGAACTCTGCACAGGTGAGCCGCCCGGAGAATTGATTTCCAGCGCAACGGCAGCGGGTTTGCCTTTGGAAAAGGCACGCTCAAGAACCGGCGCCAGAGCAGCATCGCTCAGCGATCCGCGACCGGGCATTCCGATCGCGCCATTCAGGCGTACAACAGAGACAAGGGGCGGTTTTTTCAGAAAGGGCAAGCGCAGCATCATTGCGCCGATGTAGAATGCCGCAGGGGCCGAAACAAGGGAGGCCGCCGCGGAAAGCGCGGCTTTGGCAAAATGTGATGAGGCACATGCATTATTGCAACGCTCCCTAGGCGCAATGCACGCATAGCGCGCACCCCTGCCAGATGGGGCGCTAAAGAAGACAGTTCGGGTCAGGCCGGAAGAAATCTCACTTTAGAATCAGGGTGCTACAGATCCGGCCTAGGCGCGGATGCGCCAACCGGTTTTGAAAATCCACCAGATGATGCCAAGGCACAACGCCGTAAACCCCGTGATTGCCATTAAGCTGACCGCGACAGGCACATCGGACGAGCCAAAGAAAGACCAGCGAAAACCAGAGATCAGATAGACCACCGGATTAAAGAGGGTAATTTTCTGCCAGATCGGGGGAAGCATCGAAATCGAATAGAAAGATCCCCCCAGAAACACCAAGGGCGTCACCACCAGAAGCGGCACCAGCTGCAGCTGTTCAAAATTCTTGGCCCAGATCCCGATAATAAAGCCCATCAGCGCGAAACTGAGGCAGGTCAACACCAAGAACAGTAACATCGCCAAGGGGTGCTGAATTGTCAGATCCACAAAGAGGGAAGCCGTGGCCAGGATCACCACGCCGATGAACAGGGCCTTGGTTGCTGCTGCGCCAACATAGCCGATGACAATCTCCAGAAAACTGACCGGAGCGGAGAGCAACTCATAGACCGTTCCGATGAACTTTGGGAAATAAATCCCAAAAGACGCATTGGAAATGCTCTGGGTCATGACACTCAGCATGATCAGCCCTGGGACAATAAAGGCGCCGTAGTCGATGCCCTCCACCTGGTCGATCCGGCTGCCGATGGCGGCCCCAAAGACCACAAAATACAGCGAGGTTGAGAGAACAGGCGACAGGAAGCTTTGAAACAGGGTGCGAAAAAAGCGATGCATCTCAAAGCGATAGATCGACCAGATTGCTGTCCAGTTCATGACTGCCCTCCTGAAACAAGCCCAACAAAAATATCTTCCAGGCTGGATTGCCGGGTGGAGACATCCCGCAACTGCAGCCCGGCAGCCGCTACATCGTTGAGCAAGGCCGTGATGCCGGTCCTCTCTCCCTTGGTGTCATAGGTGTAGATCAACGTGTCACCCTCTGTTGAAAGCTCCAGCTGATGGTCCGCCAGCGCTTTCGGGATCTCCGGGATCGGCCCTGCCAATTGAACGCAGAGTTGCTTTTGACCCAATTGAGTCATCAGCTCATCCTTGTCTTTGACCAGAAGGATCTGCCCACCGGTTATGACACCTACCCGATCCGCGATGGCTTCCGCTTCTTCGATGTAATGCGTGGTCAGGATGATGGTCACACCATTGTCCTTTAGCTCCTGGACCACTTCCCACATGTCTTTGCGCAGCTCCACATCCACGCCTGCGGTCGGCTCATCCAGAAACAGCACCCGCGGCTCATGTGACAGCGCCTTTGCAATCAGAACCCGGCGCTTCATGCCGCCGGACAGCTCCTTGATCTGGCTGTCGCGTTTATCCCAGAGCGAGAGCTTTTTGAGAATCTCCTCGATCAGCGCATCATTGCGGGTTTTGCCAAAAAGCCCGCGTGAGAACCGCACCGAGTTGATCACCTTTTCAAAGGGTTCCAGATTGATCTCCTGCGGAACCAGCCCGATCAGAGAGCGCGCCGCGCGAAAATCCTTCTCGATGCAATAGCCCCCGACCAGCACCTGACCGGAGGTGGCATTGATGATCCCGCAAATCGCTGAAATCAAAGTGGTCTTTCCCGCTCCATTGGGGCCAAGAAGGGCCAGGATCTCCCCCTCTTCGATCTCAAGTGAGACGCCTTTCAGGGCTTCAAAGCCGCCCTCATAGGACTTGCGCAGATCGGATATGGACAGGATCGCAGCCATGATGTCTCCGTAGCAAAATGAATGAGCGGAAAGCTAACCAGTCCGTTGTGGCAAAACCAGTAAGCACGGCGCGCATATCTATGTGCAGCAGCGCAGAGTTGAACTGACAGGATTGGGGTCGCCAGCTGTGCGGTTGATTCCGTCAGGCGCCGCCCGTGATCTTCTTCAGCCAACCCTTTTTCTCTTCAGAGGATTCGGGCTCTGCCTCTTCTGCTTCCGGTGCCAGGTGGGTCTGAAGATTGACAAAGAACTGGTCCGCCATCTTCTTGGCAAAGCCATCAATGATGCGACTGCCAAGCTGCGCCAGCTTGCCGCCAACCTTGGCCTCGACCTCATAGCTGAGCATGGTGCCCCCATCAGAAGCAGTAAGACTGACCTGCGCCCCGCCTTTGGCAAAACCAGCCGCGCCGCCTTTGCCCTCGCCAGAGATCGTCAGTTTTTCGCCCTCAACCAGATCCGAGAGCGTCACCTGCCCTTTGAAGGTTGCCTTTACTGGTCCAACCTTCTGGGTCACTTTGGCCTCAAAACCCTCTTCGACGCTGCCGGTGACTTCCTGTGCTCCGGGCACGCAGGCCAGCAGTACCTCAGGTGAGAGCAGCGCTGCATAGACCTCGGCTGGGGTGGCGGCGATTTCCTTTTGGTCACTCATCTGCATGGGCGTCTCCTCTGGCGGCAACTGGGTGGCAGGCAATTGGGCTGGGTGCCCTTGCGCTAACATCCAATAGACCTAGCCGAGGTGGCCGCCCCCTGCCAAGGTCGCAAAGCAGATATTGCCGCGGAGCAGCCTCAGGTTAACGTAGCGTCGGGTCGCCGAAAAAGGCGGTGGCCTTGGCGATTGTACTGCTGTCTTGCAAGATACGCGCATGCCCCAGACCTGCGCTTAACTCCAGTGTTGCACTGGGCCAGGCCTCTGTCAGGGCTTCAACTTCGCTCAAAGGTGCCATCTGGTCAGCGCTATCCTGCAGGATCAATGCCGGGAGACTGAGACCCTGCACCAATCGCTGGGCTTTCAACTTGGAGAATTCGATCCCATGGCGGGCCTCAATGCGACGCTGGGCCAGCTTTGCAACCCGTTCGGTAAAGCCCAGCTGAGCCGCAAGACGCTGCATAAAGCTCTCCAGGTCCGGCATGGGTGCCACCAGGACAACGCGCTCTGCCCGAAGCCCCCGATGCAGCGCAGCGATCACAGCCGAGGCCCCGGCTGAATGTCCGATGATGCCCTCCAAGGGCCCGACCCTACCGGCGACCTCCAGCAAGGTTTCGATCATTTCCGGCAGAGAGCTACGGCTGCCTGCAGCGGCGCCATGGGCTGGCATGTCGAATGAGATAACCCGATACCCCGCCGCGATGAGAGGCGCCGCAAAGCCCCCCATTTGCCCGGCACTGCCGCCAAAGCCATGTACCAGCAAGATGGTTGGCACCGGCGCCTCATCCAACACCCCGTATTTGCTGGGCAATGCGCGCCATTCATAAAGCGGCACCTCCTGCCCCGAAGGCAGTGAGAGCGGCCGTGCCGCGCTGGACAGCAACCAGTTACGCTCCTGTCGTTGCAGTTTTCGCGCCGCTGGCCGCGTGAACAAGAAGGCAAACAGCTTTGACGCCAAGCTGGGGCTCAACTTGCTGAAACCAGAAACCGCATGGGGCAGCCATCCAGGCTGCAGGCGGGTATTTCTGCGCCGGTCTTGCGCGGAGACCATGGAAAGATTGACCATCGTGCACATTCCTCCTCTGGGGCTCAGCAACGCGACCAAGACAGGTGGATTGGTTGTGAGCAATAATTGAGTTCTATTTTGGAACTCATTATCAGTTCTATTTGAGAACTATGTCAATCCGTGTTAATACTGGGGTATGAAGTGGCATGATTTGAGCGAAGAGGCCTGCCCATTGGCGCGGGCAATGGGAGTGGTCGGTGACCGCTGGACGCTGCTAATTCTGCGGGAGTGTTTCCTGGGGGTCAGGCGTTTTGATCACTATCAGAAACGCCTGGGCATCACCCGGCACCTCTTGGCCGAACGGCTAAAGCGGTTGGAGAGCATGGGTTTGCTGGAAAAGCGCCCCTACCAGGAACGCCCTCTGCGCCATGAATATCGGCTCACAATGTCTGGCAAAGAATTTGCGCCCGTTCTGCTGGCCATGCAGCATTGGGCGCAGCGCAATCTGCCCAGCGAAGAGCCAATGCCCTTTGCCTTTGTCTCTCGCGAGAGCGAAAAGGTGGTGGAACCTGTCGTCACGGATCGCGACAGTGGAGAGGAGTTGAACCATCGGACCGTGCTTATGGTGCCAGCAGATCCAGAGGCCGCAAAAGCAATCGCCAAGCACCTGCCTCAGCTGGGTTGGAAGTAGAAAACCCAGGCCTAGCGCGGCTTATGCACCAGTGCGGCCAGACCAGCTTACCGGTTGCGCTTTGGGAGTTCCTCATTGTTGGTCCAGTCAAAGGTGCCTGCGTCACGCTCTTGAACCGCCTGTTTCCAACCCACAGCTTCTGAACGGTGCTTAAAGTTCATCCCTTCGGGAGAATGCCGCGTGATCCCATCAAAGATCGTCGCCAGGCGCTGTGTCTGCATCATTCCGGTTTGCTCAATGGCCTGATTGATCACCATTTTCTGCATCGCCAGTTGATTGATCGGGACTGTCGCCATGCGCGCGGCCATTTCCTCAACCGCATCTTCCAACTGCTCCTCTGGCACCGCCTTTAGCACCAGCCCCATGTCAGCGGCCTCCCGGCCAGTGATCTTATCGCCGGTAAAGAGCATCCGTTTTGCCCGCTCGGCCCCCAGCCGATAGACCCACATCGCGGTTGTTGGGCAACCCCAAACCCGTGCGGGCATGTAGCCGATCTGCGCCTCTTCGGCCATGATGGTCATATCCGCACAAAGTGCGATATCGGACCCGCCGGCAACAGCAAAGCCATGAACTTTGCAGACAACCGGTTTGAACGCCCGCCAGAGAGACATGAAATGCTGCGTGTTCTCCCACATGAAGCGGTAGTCTTTGATCGGATCCCAGGGCATTTCCTGAGTGGCCTCCCCGTTGCCGTTTCCTTCGGCATAGAAGGTCAGATCATAGCCCGCGCAAAAGGCCTCCCCCGCGCCGGAAAGAACCATGACGTGAACGCCAGGATCCGCATCCGCCTCTGCCACCGCGGCGGCCAACTGACGCGGCAACGTATCATTGATGGCATTCATGACCTCTGGCCGGTTCAGGATGATCCTGCCTATGCGGCCTGTTTTCTCAAAGATGACATCTTGCATATGGGGTCCTGTCTCTAGTTTGGCGATCCCGGGGCTGGCACGGATCGGGCGCTGGCCTGGATGTTTCGCCCAAACTAGAGAACCATGGCCACCCTGCTCCGCCAAGCCCCACCGACGCAGCGTCAAATGGGCCTGAGACATCTCAGAACAGTGGGTTTTCAGCCTGCCGGTGCTGATCTCTAGTAGGGCAGACCCACGTAGTTTTCCGCCAAGGAGGCCTGAGCAGCCTCGGAGGAAAACAGATAGTCGAGATCAGCGCATTGCAGCCTCAAATCGGTTTTGCTCATCTCTGGGAAACGATGCAAAAGATTGGTCATCCACCAGCTGAACCGCTCTGCCTTCCAGACCCGCGCCAGCGCCTTTTGAGAATAGTTCTCCAGCCCGGCACTATCGCCCTTCTGATAATGCGCAAGAAACCCCTGATAGAGATAGTGGATATCGGAGGCCGCGGAATTGAGCCCCTTTGCCCCTGTCGGCGGCACAATGTGAGCGGCGTCGCCGGCAAGGAACAGGTTCCCATAGCGCATGGGTTCTGCCACAAAACTGCGCAGAGGTGCGATGCTCTTTTCTATAGACGGTCCGGTCTCCAGCCCGTCGGCTACCTGTTGTGGCAAACGTTTTTTCAGCTCAGACCAAAAGGCTTCATCGCTCCAATCTTCGGCCCGGTCCGTAAGAGGGACCTGAATGTAATAACGGCTGAGAACCTGGCTTCGCAGCGAACAGAGTGCAAACCCACGTTCGTGCCTTGCATAGATCAACTCTGAAGCGGCCGGGGGTGTATTGGACAAAACGCCCAGCCAGCCAAAGGGATAGATCTTTTCATATTCGCACAGCACATCGGACGGAATGCTCTTGCGGCTCACCCCATGGAAACCATCCGCGCCCACGACAAAATCGCAATCCACCCGATGCGTGCCGCCGTCCTTTTCATATGTCACATAAGGGTGCTGTGAGGTCAGCTCATGCAGGCGGACATTTTCCGCCAGATGCACAACTTCGCCACCCATTTCATCCCGCGCATCATAGAGGTCGCGCGTAACCTCGGTTTGGCCATAGACCATGACCGATGCACCATTGGCTGATCCTTGCAGATCCACGCGGTCCATACGCCCTTGGTGTGCAATCATAAAACCATGATGCTGTTCGCCCTCAGCCTCCATGCGCGTGGCACAGCCCGCTTCCCGCATCAGCTGGACAAAGCCCTGCTCCAGCACGCCCGCTCGGATGCGACCCAGAACATAGTCCCTTGATTGTCGTTCCAGCACCACGGTGTCGATCCCCTGCCGGTGCAGGAGCTGCGACAGGAGTAGCCCGGATGGACCACCGCCAATGATAGCAACCTGTGTTCGCGTGATCGTCATGGGCAGCTCTCCTGAATGTGGCACCCCACTGCTGAGCGCCTAATTTCGGACTACAATATGCACCGTTCAACAGCCATTGCGAATGGACCCAGCGCGCAGCATCTTGTACAATTCAAACATGAATTCCAGTTCCCGCATCCACAACTACAACCTCTTTGGTGAAACCGCCGAGCTGGCGGATGTGCTGCATGTTGAAACCATCAGGGCCCGTTCGGAACTGCATGACTGGCAGCTGAAGCCCCATCGGCATGCGGGCCTGCATCAACTGCTGTTTCTCACCCATGGCGGCGGAACTGCGGAATTCGACGGCATCAGCTATCCCCTGCAAGAGCCCTGTCTAGCGAATATCCCACGCCGAGTGGTCCACGGGTATCAATTCCGGCCGGGCAGCAATGGCTGGGTTGTGACCCTCACCTGCGAGCTGCTGGATCACTGCCTGCAAGAGGGAGAGGGCGTACGCAGCCCCTTGGAGACCGCCGGTGTGGTCCCTCTCCACCCCGCGATGCTAGAGCTCGCACGGAGCCTTTTTGAGGAGTATCACCGCCAGGACTTTGCCCGGGCCCAGGTTTTGCGATCTCTTGCCGGGGCCTTGTCCGGCCTGACCGCGCGCGCCATGCAGGAAGCTGCGGATGCGGAGCAATCCAGTTCCACCAATCCACTCTTTGCGCATTTCGAACAGCAGGTGGAGCGGGATTTCCGCAGCCGCAAACCCCTGTCGGACTACGCCAGGGATCTGGCCATTTCGCCAACTCACCTGAACCGGGTTGTGCGTCAGGCCACAGGCCAACCCGCCTCTACTTTGATTAATGAGCGCATGCTCCGTGAGGCGCGCCGTCTATTGATCTATACAAACCTGACAGCAGCCCAAATTGCCTATGAGCTGGGCTTTTCCGATCCCGCCCATTTTAGCAGGGTCTTTGCCAAAGGCAGCGGGGTCGCCCCTGTCAAGTTTCGTCAGCGTCAGTCAAAGGAAGGCCGTGGCGATCCGTAACGACCCTCCCCATCTGGGAGGGCTAGGCTTGCTGACTGTCCGGCATCAAACCCTGCATCATCAGCGAGAGGTATTGCTCTGCGATTTCCTCTTGCGGAACCGGGGAGGCGACCCTGTTCCAATGCGGGATCCAGTTCAAGGCTCCAAAAATGGCAGCGGTGACCAGCCGTGGATCACAGGGGCGCAAAACACCCTCTTCAATCCCCTGAGCAATCAGCGCAC
The DNA here is from genome assembly GCF_000169455.1 of Roseobacter sp. SK209-2-6. GTDB lineage: Bacteria > Pseudomonadota > Alphaproteobacteria > Rhodobacterales > Rhodobacteraceae > Pseudophaeobacter. The sequence continues at coordinate 141,169 of NZ_AAYC01000013.1, forward strand.
GCAGCTGATGATCCACCCGCCCCTTGCTCTCACGCAACTCGGCTTGACGTTCCGGCGAGAGACTGTGCTCTCGTACCATGGCGATGGTCGCCCCTAAATCTCCGGAAACCCAAGCACAATACCCGCGTATCAACAGCTGAACTCGGTCGAGCACCGGCAGGGTCTCATCCTGGGCTTGTTGCATGGTTTCGCCTAAAAACTCCAACCCCAGCTGGTGACAACCAAAGAGGATGTCCTCCTTGCTGTCGACATAGTAGTAGATGGTGCGTTTTGTGATGCTGAGCGCCGCCGCGATTTCCTCAAGCGAGGTCTGCTCATAGCCCTGATCATTGAACAGCCGCGCGCCGGCCTCCAGCACGGCACGGCGTTTTGCCGCGCGCTGGTTCGGCGGCTGATCACCGCTGCCCTGCCCCCAACCCTGCTTGCTCATCTGCCTTGACCCCTGCTGCATTCGGGCGCTGAGACTGGACCGTTCTCAGTGACGTCCGGTAATTACACTCATGAGTTACATCATTCTTGACGCAAAGCCCAGCCCCCGGCGAAGGTAACCCAAGAGTGTAATTTGCGTTCCATTGGGGAGTGAACAATGACAGGAAATGCAAGGGTCGCAGGCGTCGGCATGACCAAATTCGCCAAACCGGGCCAAAATGCTCCCTATACGGAAATGGGGGCGTCGGCGGTGCGCGCAGCATTGGAGGATGCGGGTCTCCCTTATGACGCGGTGCAACAGGCCTATGCCGGCTATGTCTATGGCGACAGCACCTGCGGGCAAGCTGCCCTCTATCCGGTTGGCATGACAGGCATCCCGGTGATCAATGTGAACAACAATTGCTCCACCGGCTCAACCGCCCTGTTCATGGCCCGCCAGGCGGTGCAGTCCGGCGCGGTGGATGTGGCGCTCGCCCTGGGCTTTGAGCACATGCAACCCGGGGCGCTAACGTCGCACTGGGATGACCGCCCCAGCCCCTTTGCCGCCTTTGATGCGGAAACCGACGATCTGGTTGGACATCCGGAAATCCCGCTGGCGCTGCGTTATTTCGGTGGTGCGGGCAAAGCTCATATGGAGAAACACGGTTCCTCGATGCAGGATCTGGCCCGCATTCGCGCCAAGGCCAGCCGTCATGCGGTGAACAACCCGCTGGCGCTGTTCCGTCAGGAGGTCACCCCCCAGGATGTGCTCGACAGTCCCACGATCTGGGAGGGCGTGATGACCCGGTTGATGGCCTGCCCGCCCACCTGTGGCGCGGCCGCAGCCATTCTCGTCAGTGAAGCCTATGCTCAAAAACACGGCCTCAGCCAGGCGGTGAAAATCAAAGGTCAGGCGATGACCACCGATTACGCCTCCACCTTTGAGGCGCATGACATGATGCAGGTGGTTGGCTACGATATGACTGCCGCAGCCACCAAACAGGTGCAGGAGCAGACCGGCATTGGCATCGAGGATGTCGATGTGGTCGAGCTGCACGACTGTTTTGCCCATAACGAGATGATCACCTACGAGGGGCTGGGACTCTGCCCCGAGGGGGGGGCCAGCCAGTTCATTGCCGATGGTGCCAATACCTATGGCGGCAAGTTTGTGACCAACCCCTCGGGCGGGCTGTTGTCAAAGGGGCACCCACTGGGCGCCACCGGTCTGGCACAGTGTTACGAGCTGACGCGGCAATTGCGCGGCACCGCAGGCGCCACCCAGGTCGAAGGCGCGCGCACGGCACTTCAGCACAATCTTGGCCTGGGCGGCGCCTGCGTGGTCACGCTCTATCAAGCGGCCTGAGGGAGAGCGCGATGATTGACCGCACATTCATCGGGCGGAGCTTTGCCCCCCTAACCGTTGCTGTGGAGGCAGGCCGACTGCGCGCCTTTGCCAGCGCCACCAATCAGCGCGACCCGATCTACCGGGATCGCATAGCGGCACAGGCGGCGGGCTATCGCGACATCCCCGCGCCGCTGACATTTCTGTTCACGCTCGATCTGGAACGGGAGGATCCGTTCTATTTCATCAATGAGATGAAGATCGAGCTGGCTCGTGTATTGCATGGGGAACAGGCATTCACCTATGGCGCGCCGATCTGCGCCGGGGATGAGGTGACACTGACCAGCACCGTCGAGGATATCTTTGATAAAAAAGGCGGCGCGCTGGAGTTTGTCACCCTCAAGACGCATGCAACCAACCAATTGGGTAAGGATCTGGGCACCATGACCCGCAGCATCGTGGTGAGGAACGCATGATGAGCGACGTGACTTTTGACAGTATCGAAGTGGGCGACAGCCTGCCCGCGCTCACCCAGCGCGAGATCAGCCGCACCACGCTGGCGCTTTTTGCCGGAGCCTCGGGCGACCACAATCCGATCCATATCGACATTGATTTTGCCAAAGCCGCAGGCATGCCGGATGTCTTTGCCCATGGCATGTTGAACATGACTTATCTGGGCCATCTGCTGACCGCCTGGGTGCCGCAAAGCGCCGTGCGCGAATTCTCCACCCGTTTTGTCGCCATCACCCAGATCCATGCGGAGGTGACCTGCACTGGTCGCGTGGTGGAGAAACGCGAAGGAAATCTGGTGGCGCTGGAAATTGAGGCCACCGATCAGAATGGAGAGGTGAAACTGGCAGGCAAGGCGCTGGTCGAGCTGCCTTAGCGACAAAAGCAGCCCGTCCGCGGGCGGAAGCAAAGTGCCCTTCCCTGGGGGGGTCGGGCGCTGCCCGGCCAAGGCCCGGGTGGACCTTCAACTGAGAACAAACTGGAACGCAAACCATGACAAAACTCGCAGGCAAGACCGCCTATATCACCGGTGCCGGGCGCGGCATTGGCCGCTCCATTGCGCTGAAACTGGCCGGTGATGGCGCCAATGTGGTGCTCAACGATCTGGATGTGGAGCCCGCACAGGCCGTTGTGGGAGAAATCGAGGCCATGGGCGGCAAAGCTCTGGCCATTCCCGGCTCCGTCACCGCGCCCGGCTTTGCCAATGATTTCATCCAGGCGGGCATCGACAAATTCGGTGGCGTGGACATCATCGTCAACAATGCCGGCTACACTTGGGACAGCTTCATCAGCAAGATGACCGACCAGCAGTTTGACGCCATGATCGACGTGCATCTGAAGGCGCCGTTCCAGATTCTGCGCGCAGCGGCGCCTTTCATTGCTGAGCAAGCGGCCGTTGAGGCCGCAGAAGGGCGGGAGGTCTTCCGCAAGGTGGTGAATATCTCGTCTATTGCTGGCACCGGCGGCAACGCGGGCCAGGCGAATTACTCCTCGGCCAAGGCGGGGATTGTTGGCATGACCAAGACCATGGCCAAGGAATGGGGCCGCTACAAGGTCAACGTCAACGCTGTGGCCTTTGGCATGATCTCCACCCGCCTGACCGAAGCGACTGATGAGAAGAAAGCCATCGAGGTCGAGGGCAATACCATCGGTATCGGCATTCCGAAAAAGGTGGTCAAAGGCTTTGAGATGATGATCCCCATTGGCCGTGCCGGCACACCCGAGGAAGCTGCAGGCGGTGTCTATCTATTCTGCATCCCCGAAAGCAATTACGTTTCCGGCCAGACCCTTATCGTTGGCGGTGGCTTGACCGCGTAAAGGAAAGGACCGCGCCCGACCCTGGGTGGGTGCAAAGCGCCCTCCCGCGGGGAGGGTCGGGCGCAGTCCGGCCTATCGACCGGACCAGACATCAATTTTCCCAGGGAGTTCGCAATGCTCAAAGGCATCCGCATCATCGAAGTAGAGGGCCTTGGCCCCGGCCCCTTTGCCGCCATGTGGCTGGCCGATATGGGCGCCGATGTGATCTGTGTGCACCGCAAAGGCGGCGGCGTCACGCCGGGCATGCCCGAACGATCGCTGCTGGATCGCGGCAAACGCTCGATCGCTCTGGACCTGAAGGATCCTGATGACATCAAAACCTTCCTTGCGCTGGTCGCCACTGCGGACGGGCTGATCGAGGGCTTTCGCCCCGGCGTGATGGAACGCCTTGGGATCGGCCCCGAGCAGTGCCAGGCAGTGAACCCGGCTCTGGTCTTTGGCCGCATGACCGGCTGGGGACAGGATAGCGCCCTGTCACAAAGCGCAGGCCATGACCTGAACTATATCTCCATGTCCGGCGCACTTTGGTATGCCTCCAGCCCCGGCGACGCACCGCTGACACCCGCCACTCTGGTGGGCGATATCGGCGGGGGCGCCATGTATCTGGTAGCGGGCATTCTGGCGGGCCTCTTGCGCGCCAAGACCAGCGGTGAGGGCACCGTGGTTGACGCCGCCATCTATGACGGCTCAGCTCATATGATGAATCTCTTGATGAGCATCCGCCAGGCGGGAGGTTTTGAAGATGCACGGGGCCAAAACCTGCTGGATGGCCCCCATTGGAGCCGCTCTTATGCCTGCGCCGATGGCGACTATATGACCGTGCAATGCCTGGAGCCCAAATTCTACACATTGTTCCTGACTCTGATGGATCTGGACCAGGACCCGGAATTCAAACGCCAATTCGACAAAAGCCTCTGGCCTGCTCTTACAGGTCGGCTCGCCGGGATCTTTGCCAGCAAGCCCCGCGACCACTGGGCCGCATTGTTCGCAGGAACTGACGCCTGCGTTGCCCCGGTGCTGAGCCCAAGCGAAGCCCAGCGACACCCGATGAACGCACGCGCCACCTGGATCGAAGCCGAAGGCGTGCTGCAGGCAGCCCCTGCGCCACGGTTTTCGAGTGCAACCGGCTGGCAACCGACCCAGAGCCCCGACCGCGGGCAGCACACATCTGAAATTCTGGCCGAACTCGGCCTTTGCAAGGACTGATCCGATGACCCAGCATATCTCTCCCTGGATGGATGACGAATTGATCATGCTGCAGGATTCCTTACGCGAATTCTTTGCCAAGGAAATGGTCCCGCATGAGGAGCGCTGGCAGAAGCAGGGCCATATCGACCGGGACTTCTGGAACAAGGCGGGCGAGATCGGCATTCTCTGCGCCTCGGTGCCAGAAGAATATGGCGGCATGGGTGGCGATTTTCGCCATGAGGCGGTGATCGCCACCGAACAGTTCCGCGCCGCCGGCTTTTCCGGTTTTGGCAACTCGGTGCACAGCCAGATCTGCGCGGGATATATCCTCGACTATGGCTCGGAAGAGCAGAAAAAACGCTGGCTGCCCAAGATGGCCACCGGAGAGATGGTCTGCGCCATTGCCATGACGGAACCCGGCACCGGATCGGATCTGCAAAACATCAAAACCACCGCACGGCTGGAGGGCAATGAATATGTCCTCAACGGCTCCAAGACCTTTATCACCAATGGTCAACAGGCCGGCCTGATCATCGTGGTGGCCAAGACCGACCCCAGCCAGGGGGCCAAGGGGGTCTCTTTGATGATGGTGGAAACCGCCGAAGCCGAGGGCTTTGCCCGGGGGCGCAATCTGGAGAAACTCGGCCTCAAGAGTCAGGACACATCCGAGTTGTTTTTCGACAACGTACGCCTGCCACCGGAGAACCTCTTGGGCGGTGTCGAGGGCCAGGGCTTTTATCAGCTAATGAAATCACTGCCGCAGGAGCGCCTGGTGGTGGCTCTGGGCGGGGCAGCCGCCATGAACAAGGCGCTGGAAGAAACCGTCGCCTATACCTCGGAGCGCCGGGCCTTTGGCAAGCCGCTATTGGAGATGCAGAACACAAGGTTCAAACTGGCCGAAGTAAAAACCATCGCCCATATCGCGCGGGTGTTTCTGGATGATTGCGTCGCCAAACATCTGCGCGGTGAACTGGATGCAACCACCGCATCCATGGCGAAATGGTGGGTGACGCAGATGCAATGCGAAACCATTGATGAATGCCTGCAACTCTTTGGCGGCTATGGCTATATGTCGGAATACCCCATCGCCAATATGTATGCTGATGCCCGCGTCCAGAAAATCTATGGTGGATCAAATGAAATTATGAAGGAGCTGATCGCGCGGAGTTTGACCAGTTAAAGCGGAACGCGGAGCGTGAAAGGGCTTAGCTTTCTTGCTTCTTTGCCGCCGCTTTCATGCGCTCCAAGAGGGCAGCTTTGTCCGCCTTCTTATCGTAGGGGTTCTTGGCTGTGCCCTTGGCGTTATGCTCGGCGTGGCGGGGTTTGTTAGAGCCCTGGCGTGCGCCGCCCTGTTTGCTGTAATCCATAGTGTCGAACCTTGGTTCCAATGAGGGGTAAAAGCGGTCATGACCCATTTCCCCAGGCGACGCAAGGCCGCGCCCCGAATGATGGAGGCGTCACCCGCCCCCACCGGATGCCCTCCTATTTCCCGGAACGCGAACAGATTCCCCGAGGAAAACCTGTTCGAGTGTCATTAGAAAACCCTGCCACCCGTCATATCTGTCAGGTCATCCATGCAGGAGGATATACCTTCGCTACGCTAGAGGTTCAGCCCCGATGCAATGGCATCGATCAGTTGATCGTGGACCGTTGCACGATCCGTTCCTTCGGGGTCTGTACAGATTGGGTCATCCCCTTCTTCTGCAAGTAGCTCAACTGCACCTTGCTTACAGGTACCCAGGAATGTGAAGTGATTTGCGGGTGCAATCTCAACATAGCGCGCATCCGGAAGACGTCTCGCCAGATTGTTGCCGCTCGACCCGACATCAACCGCCCTCAGACGGTCTGTACCCCCAAGATTGATGAGCGTTACCCCTGCAAGGGCGTCACCAAGTGTTTCCGCACTAACGGCACCGCCAAAACCTGGATCGATAATCGCGGCTTCGGTGATGCGTATGTCGCGCGTATTGGCGCCAAATCCAGGATGATCGGCAAACCTGACACCTCCAAGGTGGAAGAAGATGCAATCGGCCGCCTCTGGTCCTTTTGTACAGTTCGCATCTTGAACTGCGCCATCGAACCGCAGACCTACCATTCCAAGGGCCGTTGTACCCCCCAAAGAGAAACCAACCACTCCGATCCGTTCTTGATCAATGAAAGATGCGAAGACGGGGTCCGAGAGCACCATATCAAGCGCCGCCGACAAATCATTTGCGCGGGATTTCAGGTCGACAGAGCGACGCGGAGAACTGTCTCCGCTGGTTGATCCGGGGTGGTTGACCGCGAGCACAATCGCGCCTTCTGCCACCAGTCCACTTGCCAGCCAGCCCAGGCTCTCCGCATTGCCACCTGATCCATGTGACAAAAGCACAAGCGGATGCTCACCCGACGCGACAGCTGGGCCAATAAAGGCAAAGGTCGGATCAAAGATAGGCCCATCCCCGACCGGGGCACGATAGGTCGGCTTCGCCGCCGGATACCAAATCGAAGCAGCGATCGGCCGTGCACGATGATCAGCCAAGAGATCGAACCGGTCGTAACCCGGAAGCATATCAGCTGTGGCGGGCATGGCGGATGACAAAGCCAAACTGCAAAGAAGTGCAAAACGTTTCATGGAAGCCTCCGTTTTGAACGTTGCCCCACGAGTGAAGAAAAATGTACGCCTCCGCGTCCTGTTTTCGGGATTCAGGTCGCCGCGATCCGGTTTTCGGACAATAGTAGCCAGATGCCTATGCTTCCGATCCCTGCCTTTGTCGCCCTTGTTCTTGGCTACCTTGCCCTGCGGACCTACCTGTCTGGAGGAAGGCCACCTCTGGTGATATTTCTTGCCATCTGCGCCCTGCAATCCTGCCTCGTCACGCTGGTCGTCGGCTATGAAATAGAATGGTTGCGACCGATACTTCCGGTTAGTGCAACAATTGTCCCCGTCTTGGCCTGGGTTACTTTTCAAGACGCGCTTGTCAGCCGTATGGCTTTGCGTAGCATGGCAGCCCATGTAGCGGCCCCGGTGTTTGCCCTGTTCTGTCGCCTCTTTGCGCCAGAAACCCTCGATTTTGTCGTACCACTGATCTTTGCGGGCTATGGCGGTGCGATCCTTCTCCGACTGCAAAGTGCATCCGACATGCCCTTAGCCCGACTTGAAGCTGGCCCTATCCCAGCAGTTATATGGCAGGTTCTCGGATGGGCCTTGATTGCATCTGCGATTAGCGATGTGCTGATTGCCATGGCCTTTGCGACAGGGAATGAGAACTGGACCGGCTGGATGATCACGCTCTCCTCATCGCTGGTTCTACTCTTTGTTGGACTGCTGAGCGGCAGCCCCTCTGCATCAGGCAGCCCAGGCGACGAGCGGCAGATCCCGCACTCTCCTCCCCGTCAAACCAGAGCGGAAGACATCAAGATTGTCGCGAACCTGCAAGCATTCCTGTCGCGGGAGCCAATGCATCTTGATCCAAATCTGACGCTGGCCCGCCTCTCCCGCCGAATGCACTTGCCAGAGAAACGGCTATCTACTGCGGTCAATCGGGCAACTGGTGCAAATGTTTCGCGATACATCAATTCATGGCGCATAAGACATGCCTGTGGCTTGATCGAAGAAGGGGCAAGCATCACCGAGGCGATGCTTGCCAGCGGCTTCAACACCAAGTCCAATTTCAATCGGGAATTCCTGCGAGAAACAGGCATCGCACCGAGCAAATGGCAGAGGAAACCACTCGTCACTTCGAAGGTGACCTCACTTGCGAAGGCAAGTGGCTCACCATGAGCTGGTGATACTCTGGTAAAGTTCCCCTTTAGGGGTCACGCGCAACCCACAGTTCAGCATTCAGGACGATAGGTCAGGACTTCGTTTGGATAGGCTTGATCACCGATGCAGAAATGCGTGCGCCCGGTGATGGAAAAACCCTGACGTTGATAAAAACCGATAGCCGAGGTGTTTTCGACATTAGTGGTGAGCCAGGGATGCGGCGCGCCCAGATCTGACGCCTGTCGCAAGCCCGCCTGCAACAGTGCTTGCCCAACGCCGCGACCATGGTGCCGGGGCTGAACATAGAGCGTGGTGATCTCCAGTGGGGACCCCTGCCCTGCCGGAGGAAGCGCATCTTTCGTGAGACGGATAAACCCATCGATCCCATCACGGTTCTGAGAGACTATAAAAATCTCGCTCTCGCGCTGTAGATGCTCTTCCATGCGCTGCGGCGTCAGTTCCGCAAAGACATAATCAGCGAAAAACCCGTTCACCCCTTGGCGCAGATAGGTGCCCAGCCAGACTTCAATCGAGAGAGCCGCCAGGCTGGAAGCATCCCCTACCTCCGCTGGGCGCAGGTGGATCTTGGGCGCAGTGTCCGCCGCTGCGCTCATGCCTCTCGAACGGTGTCGATCATCAGTTTCACATTATCCGGATTGGCATCCGGCGTGATCCCATGCCCCAGATTGAAGATATGGGGACCGTTCTGGAAGGCCTGCACGATCGCGCGGGTCTCTTTCACCAGCTCCTCGCCGCCGGTGACCATGTGACGCGAAGCCAAATTGCCCTGGACACAGCCGTCGACCTGAAGATTCTGCGCGGCCCAAAGCGGATCTACCGAGTTATCCAAGGCCAGACAGTCAATGCCGGTCTCCTTGGCAAAGCCAAGATAGGCGTCACCAGCCTCGCGCGGGAAGCCGATGACCGGGATACCCGGATGGCGTTCTTTCAGGGCAGCCGTGATCTGGCGGCAGGGCTCCAGTGCATATTTGCGGAAATCCTCCCCCTTGAGCGAACCGGCCCAGCTATCAAAGATCTTGACCACCTCGGCCCCGGCCTCGATCTGTTTCGACAGATAGTCAATGGTGGCCTCGGTGATGCGCGCCAGCAGGGCTTCGAACAGGGGGCGATTTTCCTGTTTCAAAGCATGGGCGGGGCCTTGATCCGGAGTGCCGCGACCGGCGATCATATAGGTGGCCACAGTCCAGGGCGCGCCCGCAAAGCCGATAAGCGTGGTCTCGGCAGGCAGTTCACGCGACAGGATTTTAACCGTCTCATAGATCGGGTTCAGGGTCTCGTGAATATCGCTTGCTGGGCCAAGTTTGGCGAAATCCGCCTCACTGGTGATGGTCGAAAGGCGTGGCCCCTCACCGGTTACAAACCACAGATCTGCGCCCAGCGCCTGGGGAATCAGTAGAATATCGGCAAACAGAATGGCCGCATCAAACCCATAGCGCCGGATCGGTTGCAGAGTGACCTCGGCCGCCAGTTCGGAATTGTAGCAGAGCGACAGGAAATCACCGGCCTGCGCACGCGTTGCGCGATACTCTGGCAGGTAGCGACCCGCCTGACGCATCATCCAGATCGGCGGGACAGATTGCTTCTCACCAGCCAATGCGCGCAGGATTTTCTTCTGTTCAGCCATGTCACCCTCGAAATTTGCCTCGCCCCTGAGGTCGGCTCTTGGCGGCAAATTGTCAAGGCCCGCATGCAGGACGCTTGCAACGGCATTATGCCGCTACTAAAGCTGAGCGCATGACACAGAACCTGCCATCCCCCGCTTCGCCCTTGAAAATTGGCACCCGTGGCTCTCCGCTTGCCCTGGCGCAGGCCTATGAGACACGCGCGCGCCTGGCCAAGGCATTCGACCTGCCGCAAGAGGCCTTTGAGATCGTTGTGATCAAGACAACAGGCGACAATCAGGCACTGATCGCGGCAGATAAGCCCCTGAAGGAACTGGGTGGCAAGGGGCTCTTTACCAAGGAGATCGAAGAGGACCTCTTGTCCGGTGCGATTGATATTGCGGTCCATTCGATGAAGGACATGCCGGTTCTGCAGCCAGAGGGCTTGCTGCTGGATTGCTACCTGCCCCGCGAAGATGTGCGTGATGCCTTTGTTTCACCCAAGTTTTCACGGCTGCAGGATCTGGCGGCGGGTGCTGTAGTTGGCACCTCTTCGCTGCGCCGTCGTGCACAGCTGATGAATCGCCGTCCGGACCTGAAGGTGGTTGAGTTCCGTGGCAATGTGCAAACACGCCTGAAAAAGCTGGAAGATGGTGTTGCGGAATGCACCTTCCTGGCCATGGCTGGCCTGAACCGGCTGGCGATGGAGAGTGTGCCTGCCACCGCGATTGAGACAACGGATATGCTGCCTGCCGTAGCGCAGGGCGCGATCGGCATTGAGCGACGCAGCGATGATAGCCGCGTGGCCGCGATGCTGGAAGCGATCCATGACAAGGCCACCGGCCAGCGGCTGGCAGCGGAACGCGCCTTTCTGGCGGCATTGGATGGATCCTGTGAGACGCCTATTGCCGGTCTGGCGGAACTGGATGGCGGCACCCTGCGGATGCGCGGCGAAGTGCTGCGCCCGGATGGCTCTGAGGCCATTGCCGAGGATCAGAGCTGCGCCATTGAAGATGGTGCCGCACTTGGGCGCGATATGGCAGCCAAACTGCTGGACCAGGCAGGCCCAAGCTTCTTTGATTGGCGTCAGTAGCACACCGTTCTTGCCAAAGTGCCGCCACGACATACGCCAGAGTATGACGTGGCGACTCATTTGACCGCTCCGCGGATGCCGGCGAGCCTTCCATCAGGAGGAGCGCAACATGACACCGGGAAAATCCTATCTAAGTTCGGATGAAATCCGTCCCTTGGCCGAGCGATCCGATGTGATGGGATTTTGGCTGGTAGTTCATTGCTGGGGCACTATCGCGCTGGCAATAGGCCTCTTTGCTCTCTGGCCAAACCCGTTGAGTTTTCTTGTCGCGGTTATGGTCATTGGGTCGCGTCAGCTGGGTTTGGCGATTCTCATGCATGAGGCCGCGCATAATGCTCTGTTCAAGAACCGGAAATGGAATGACACCGTGGGAGAGTGGCTCTGCGGGCGGCCCATTCTGGCAGAACTGGCAGCCTATCGCCATTACCACCTCACCCATCATCGCTTTACCCAGACCGACAAGGACCCGGATCTCAAGCTCAGCTCGAAATTCCCGACCTCCAAGGCCTCACTCAAGCGCAAATTCACCCGCGACCTGACCGGCCAGACAGGCGCCAAACAGTTGATCGGCCAGATCCTGATGAGCTTCCGCTTGGCCGGGGATGAGGATGCGATTGAGGCCGCAGCTTCCGATTTCGCCCAGAGTTTCAAGGCACCACATCTGTGGAAATCCCTTCCAGTCTTTGTCTCAATCGCGGTGCTGATGAGCCTGATTGGAGACTGGTGGTGGGGGCTGGCCTTTTGGTTGCTGCCCTACCTGACCTGGTTTCAGTTCGTGTTGCGCGTGCGCAATATCGCTGAACATGGGGCAGTGGAACAGTCGCAAAACCCGCTGCAGAACGTGCGCACAACCAAGGCAGGTCCGATTGCCCGGCTTTTTGTCGCCCCCTATTGGGTCAACTTCCATCTCGAGCATCACATGGTCATGCATGTGCCCTGCTGGCAGTTGAAGCACATGCACAAAGCGCTGATTGCCAAAGGTCTGGGTCCCGATATGCGCATTGCACGGGGCTACGGCCAGGCCCTGGCAGAGGCAGGGTGGAAGCGGGCCTAGGCCGCTTCTCCTGTGCTTCTTTAGAACAGCGCTTGGACGGTTCGTCGGAGCGCTACAATTGTCCCGACCAAGCCAGCCAGCTCTCTGGACTTCCTCGGAAGACATTCAGATCGACATCCCCCGCGATGCCAGGCACCTGCCCGGTGCCCGAGTATTGCCAAAACTGCCATGCGGCACCGGGATAGATCTTTCGCGGATGACCCGCGACCGAGCGAAGCCAGAACTCCGTTCCTGCGATCTGGCCAATCTCGGTCTCTTGGTAGAAATCCACCGTTGTGTAGATTACAGGGCGGCGACCGTAATGCGCTTCGAGAATACGTAGAAATTTTCGCGCTTCTGCGCGCACGACTTTACCATCCGGACGTTTGGTGCAGGTTTTGGAAAAGGGGTTCCACTCCATGTCCAGAACCGGCGGGAGTGCCCCGGGATCTTTGGGAACATGACGGATGAACCAACGGGCCTGCTCCGCAGCCGGGCGACAAAAATAGAAATAGTGATAGGCGCCACGCGCTACCCCGGCGGCACCTGCTCCGCGCCAGTATTCCTTAAATCTGGGGTCAGCTAAATCGCCACCTTCGGTGGCCTTGAGATAGGCAAAAGAGATCCCAGCCTTTCGGGCCTGTCGCCAGTCGATTTCACCCTGCCAGCGCGACGCATCAATACCATGTATCGCATAGGCGCCAGGGCCACGCCCCTGCCAGTCAAAGGGGTCACTATCGCCAAATCTGGGGAAGGTCGAGAGCCGCGACAGCTGTGCTGATGATGCCGGGGCCGAAGGGGAGGTAACCACGCTTCTGTCAGGGGTAACAACCTGCGAATGTTGTGGCGTTCGGGCGCAGGAGGCTAGCAACACCCCAGCCAGCAAAGAGACACACATCAAGCAAGTGCTGGTAAGTTTCGCCCGTAACCAGGCCATGAATCACTCCTACTCGAACCAAAAACACAGGGGCCCAGAGGACCAGGGCGAGCCCTTGCAACTATCCTCTCTCTAGAATGCAGCTTTTCCTAGACTTGAAATCAAGCCCCAGAAAACCAGCGGGGCCTTTGGGTAAGTTTTTGCGATACCTTGGCGAGGGAGCTATAAGAAAATCCAACCCACAGGCGGAGCGCCAGAAACCAGCGACCACCTCAGGCTGGACCCTCATGGAAAAAACCGATCCGAGCTTTTGATAGCTCAGACCCACTTCGCCAGAGGCGGCAGGCTCATCAGAACGGCATTGGCATCATGGCCGGTCTCCAAGCCAAACTTTGTTCCCCGGTCATAGACCAGATTATATTCAGCATAGAGGCCACGGTGTACCAATTGGGCCTCTCTATCGGCCTCCGAAAACCCCTGCTGCCGCCGCTTTTCGACCAGAGGAACATAGGCTGGAAGGAAGGCTCGTCCGATATCCTGGGTCAGTGCAAAATCCGCCTGCCAATCACCGGAATTGCGATCATCCATAAAGATGCCGCCGACACCACGGGCCCGGCCCCGATGCGGAATGTAGAAATACTCATCCGCCCAATCTTTCAGCTGCGAATAGAGATCCTCTCCATGCGGGTCGAGATGGCGCTTTTGTGTCTGATGAAAATGAGCGGTGTCCTCATCGTATTCGATACATGGATTGAGATCCGATCCACCGCCGAACCACCAGCCATGCGGCGTCCAGAACATACGGGTATTCATATGAACCGCAGGCACACGGGGGTTGCGCATATGCGCCACTAACGAAATACCCGAAGCCCAGAACCTTGGGTCATCCTTCATGCCCGGCAGCCCCTTGCGCGCTGCCATGGCCATCTGCGCCCTCTCTCCCAATGTGCCATAGACTTCGGAGATATTGACGCCGACCTTCTCGAAAACCCGGCCACCGCGCATCACACTCATCAGGCCGCCACCGGCATCCGCCCCCTCATCAGAGCCACGTTTTGTCTCTGTCACCTCAAAGGATCCAGGCTCCAGTTCAGCAAATGGCCCCGTTGTGTGGCTCTGCTCCAGCTCTTCAAAAGCTGCAACGATCTGGTTTCGCAATTCGCGGAACCAAGCTGCTGCCAGAGCTTTTTGCTCTTTCATTTCTGCATTCATCTGAGGTCTGTCTTCCTGCAAATCTGTTAGTGCACCGGTGCTGCGACCGGATCCAGCAAAGTACGTCCACCATCCAGGGTCATGATTTGTCCGGTCATGAAACCCGCCGCATCCGAGGCCAGGAACTGTGCGGCTTCCGTCAGTTCCGTAGGCGAAGCAATTCGGCCAAGTGGCGTATGCTGCTCGATGTCCTCGCGGTAGCTGCGATTGCCCTTGAGTGTGGCTTGCATCGACGCACTCATGACTGAACCAAAGGCGATTGAGTTTACCCGGATCCGATGTGGTGCAAGCGAGACGGAAAGGGAACGAGTCAGCTGATCCAGGGCGGCGGAGGCCACCGAATAGGCCATCAGCTCAGGGTGCGTTCGACGCGCGGCAATGGAGGACAAGTTAATGATGGCCCCCAGCGGTACATCGCTATCGCGCGTTTCCCCCTGCTTGATCATTCGCTTGGCAACTTGCTGCGACAGACGCAGCCCCGGCAGTAGATTCTCTGTCAGCAGCTGATCAAGAGAATCATCATTGGGATCCAGCGGGTCGCTTTGAACAACCTGCCGGGCCCCATTGACCAGAATATCGACATCATCAAAGGCATCAATCGTCGCCGAGAGCAGGTTCGCAATGGTCAGCCGTTCACGCAGATCGCCGGCAAAATAGCGAATATTCCCATCCTCGGCCTCGGTCCCCAATTCCTTCAACAAAGCTGGCTCATGGGTGTCAGCAAACATGACATTTGCCCCAGCGGCCGCAAACTGTCGGCCTATAGCCAAGCCGATCCCGCTAGAGGCACCGGTGACAATGGCGGTCTTGCCAGAAATTGAAAAAGACATAGAGGCAAACTCCCTAGTGGTTGACCCTAATGGTTGCGCAGGCAGATCGCCGCAAAGACGGATTAGACTGGTGCGAGATTAAACCGATCGTTCAGAATTGGAAACGGGCTTTGCCGCGCCCAGCAGGTTCCAGCCAGAATGCGGATCAGGATCGATTGCGACGTGGCTTTTGCGCGTGCAGGATCTTGAAACGCGTGTCGCCCCCGACTTCCTTTACCTGTGCAAAACTGGCGGCAAGGCTTTCTTCATAGGGAAGATGTCTGTTTGCCACCATCCAGAGCTGGCCAGACGGAGCAAGCTGGCGCGCTGCGGAGAGGATAAAGGCTTTGCCGAGTTCAGGCTCTGCACTGCGGCCTGTGTGAAACGGTGGGTTCATGACCACTGCATCAAGCCGCGCGGGCGCCTTCCAGTGACGCGCATCCTGCCAGAAGAACTGCGGCCGTGGATCATCCAGGTTTCGGCGAGCACAGTCCAGAGCGCGGCTATCCGCTTCGACCAGGTAAAGCTCTTCCACATCCGCGCGCGTAAGGATCTCTCTGGACAGATAACCCCAGCCCGCACCTAGGTCTGCGACGGACCGCCCCAGTTTGGCGGGCAGGCTGGCGGCCAAGAGTGCCGAAGCCGGGTCCACCCCGTCTGCGGAAAAAACTCCGGGAGCGGTCACAAACCCCTCTGGCAAGGCGCGCAGATCAGAGATCCAATCCTGCAGCACATCGTTTCCACCTGAGAACCAGAAGATCTTCCCATGAGCCTTTGAAACAGGAGCGGAGACATCAAGACGCGCTTTCAGCGCCTTCAAAGCCGAATCAACCCCATCCGTCTTGGCCCCGTCTACCAGCACCGGCCCGCCTGAACAGCACTCTGCTGCGAGCGCTAGCTGCATGCGCGCCTCTGCCTTGGCGCGTGGCAGGAAGACAATCGCAGCGGCAAAAACCTCATCCTTGGGCAGTTCAGCTGCACAGTCAAAGCCTTTAGCCTGAAAGGCCTCATAGTCCGGACGCAGCGGCTGCAACAGCAAAAGGCGCTCTTTTGGAAGCGCCGAAAGATCCAGCCCTGCACGGGGACCAAAGACTGCAATGCGTCCTTCGTCCGGAACA
Source organism: Roseobacter sp. SK209-2-6 (assembly GCF_000169455.1). Lineage (GTDB taxonomy): Bacteria > Pseudomonadota > Alphaproteobacteria > Rhodobacterales > Rhodobacteraceae > Pseudophaeobacter. The sequence goes on from NZ_AAYC01000013.1 coordinate 157,443, forward strand.
GGAAAACCGCCCGGCGCAAGAGCCAGGGACAGGCGTAGGGACATGTGGCGCCCTCTTTCTTTTTGAATTTATTCTTCTTTTTCCATGGTGCATTGCAATGGATGCTGATGCCGTCCGGCAAAATCCATCACCTGTGCAACCTTGGTTTCCGCGATCTCATGGGTAAAGACCCCCACAACTGCCAACCCCTTTTTATGCACGGTCAGCATGATATCAAACGCCTCCGCATGGGTCATGCTGAAGAAACGCTCAAGCACCATGACAACAAACTCCATCGGAGTGTAATCGTCGTTCAGCAGCAAGACCTTGTAGCGCGGTGGGCGCTTGGTCTTGGGGCGTGTTTTGGTCAGGACACCGGTATCGGCATCATCATCCGGGTACTGAGACATCATCACAGGTTGAAGCGGCATGGGCTTTGGGTTCCGGTCATGCATGGAAATCTACCAATTGCTTATATAGCCTAAAGAGTGATTAGGAAAAGACATTGCGGAGGCAGCGTGCGCAGCAAAATTGATACAATCGGCTTTGATGCTGATGATACTCTTTGGCACAATGAGCGTTTTTTTCGCATTACGCAGGCAAGATTTGCCGAACTCCTGCAGGACCATACGCCGCTGGAGATGGATCCTGCCGCGCTCGATCGCAGCTTGTTGGCCGCTGAGAGACGCAACCTGGGACGCTATGGCTACGGCGTAAAGGGTTTCACGCTTTCGATGATTGAAACCGCGATTGAGGTAACAGAGCAGAAAGTGCCCGCCAGAGTGATCCAAGACCTGATCGAGGCCGGTCAGATGATGCTCTCTTATCCAATCGAATTGCTACCCTCGGCCAAGGAAGCTGTCACTGCACTGGCAAAGAGCCACCGGGTTATCCTGATCACCAAGGGGGATCTGTTGGATCAGGAGCGGAAACTGGCCCAATCCGGGTTGGGTGAACTTTTTGATGGCGTGGAAATCGTTTCAGAGAAAACTCCCGCGGTCTATGAGGAGATTTTTCACCGCCACGGCAGCAGCGCCGAACAAGCCATGATGGTCGGCAACTCCATGCGGTCAGATGTTGTGCCCATCATTGATGCCGGAGGCTGGGGAACCTATGTGCCCCATGGGCTCAGCTGGGAATTGGAACATGCTGAACCACCGGAACATAGCCCACGCTACAACGTTCTCGCCGATCTCAGCGGGCTAGCGGAATTGGTCACCAAAATTGGCTAATCCGCCTGCGTCGGACCACAGGTACGGGTACATGTGTACTAACCGTCTCTGAAAAAGAGAAACATCAAAGGACAATCTGAATGCCCCACGCCGAGATCAAATTCTCCAGCGACTTAGACTTGGATACCCAGGCTATGCTGACTGAAATTGAAGCCCTTATTCTGCGCCATGACGACGGTGCCGGTGCCTGCAAAGGGCGCGCCTATCCAACTGATCTCTTTCATCATAGCCATGTGAATATCTCGGTCAGCCTCCTGGTGAAGCCGCACCGGGACCATTCATTCTCTCAAGCCTTGCTCGCAGATCTCGACAAGGCTCTGAGTGAGATGCTGCCCTGCTCTTGCGAATTTTCCCTAGGGCTGCAGTACTCGACCGAGTTTTACGTCACCCGGCGCCATGACATTGCGAAATAGTCCAGAGGTGTGCGGGTTTGTTGCAAAAAGGCTGCAAGCCCCCTCCCGCATCCCTTAGCCAATCAAGACCAAGGCGCCAAAATCAGGCAAAATGG
>NZ_AAYC01000012.1 GCF_000169455.1 Roseobacter sp. SK209-2-6
CGTGCGCAAGGGCAACAACCAATGCAGCAGCCGCAACAAGCTATGCCACAGCAGCAGCCAAGCAATGTCGCTCAGCAGGAGGCTGTAGAGCCTCAGGCTGAACAGCGTCGCTTTGGGCTGAACTCGCTGATCCACCGTATGACCGGCAGCGCAGCAGAAGGGCAGCAACAGCCAAAGCCTCAGCAGCTGCGTCAACAGCCTCCGGTTCAACAGCAAGCGGCCGTTCCACAGCAGCAACCTGCGGCACAGACCCAGGCGGATGCGGATCAGGATCGTATCGAAATTCCTGCATTCTTGCGTCGTCAGGCCAATTGAGCCCTCACTAATTCCCTAAAAGAGGCCGCCTTTGGGCGGCCTTTTTCTTTTTAAATTCATACGATTGTGCCTTTCTGAGCAGCCTTTTGCCTATATGTTTCCGGGATGTTTCATTCCGTTACAAAGATTGAGTTGAGGCCTGTGAGCGAAAACATTACGAGTTTCTCCCAACACGGCGCATGACGCCGGACATGGACTACAGGAGCACAAGGTGCAGAATACGCTCAAAGCATCGGTGGCATTTGAAGGGCGCGGCCTTCATTCTGGGAAATCCGCGAAAATGGTTCTGAAACCTGCTGATGCGGGACATGGGATCACTTTCAAACGCACTGATATTTCTTTGGGTAACACGATTGTACCTGCTCTATGGGATCGTGTTGAGCGCACAGCACTTTGCACCCGCCTGGTCAATGAGGCGGGTGTTTCTGTTTCTACTGTTGAACATATTATGGCAGCCTTGGCTGGCTGCGGTGTTCATAATGCACTGGTCGAAATCGATGGGCCGGAAGTCCCTATTCTGGATGGCTCTTCCGCACCTTTTGTGCGTGGTATCATGGCGCGCGGCGTGCAGCGCCTGTCCAGCCCGGTCGAAGCCTGGGAGGTTCTCCGCCCGGTTACCGTGACAAAAGATGGTGCCAGTGCCACCTTGCTTCCCTGTGATCGTTTGATGATCGAATTCCATATCGATTTTGCCGAGAAGGGGATCGGACGCCAGAGCCGGGTTCTGGATCTGCGCAATGGTGCATTTGTGCGGGAGCTTTGTGATAGCCGCACCTTCTGTCGTCGTATCGATGTAGAGAACATGCAAGCCAACGGACTGGCGCTGGGTGGTGTACCTGGGAAGAATGCGATCGTTTTTGATGGCGCTCGCATCGAAAGCGGTGAAGGGCTTCGCCACAGTGATGAACCCGTGCGTCATAAGATGCTGGATGCTCTGGGCGATCTGGCGCTGGCTGGTGGGCCGCTGCTGGGCCGCTATGTCGGTGATCGTGCCGGCCATTCCCTGACAAATACCCTGCTGCGTGAACTTTTTGCGACCCCTGGTGCTGTGCGCCGCGTGCGTTGCGATGCTGCAATGACCGCGCGACTGCCCGGTCAAGGCTTGGTCTGGGCAGAGGTGCCTGCAGAACATCGCCGCGTCGCCTAAAGCTTCCTTAGTTCCTTTGTAAAAACTCACCCGCAACGGAGGAGCACTGCGAGAGCTTTGTGCTGCTTTAGCAAGGCAATGCGGGCGATGTTGTGATCGGCTAAGCCCTGCCGGTCAGCTGCCCTTAATTGGGGTTGACTTGACCCTGCTTCACAATGTCTGCCAAGTGCACAGAAACGGGGATAAGACGTTTTGCATGTCAAACGAATGTGCTAAACCGGGCTGAACCCGGGGGGGCGACACCCGAAAGTCAAAGACGGTGAGGTTAGGCGAAAATGATCGGCATCAAGGCAGGGGCCAAATTTGTTGGCGCGGCTATTCTGGTGGCAGCGCTGTCCGGATGCGGTGGAGATGGCGGAGCCGGCAAGGAACGCTCTATTCCGCTAGAAACATATACGCCCGAACAGATCTTCGAGCGTGGAGAGTTTGAGCTGGCGCGTTCGCGTACCAAGGACGCGGCCTATTACTTCTCTGAGATTGAACGCCTTTACCCCTATTCTGAATATGCAAAGCAAGCCCTGATCATGCAGGCCTTTGCTTATCATCAGTCCAAGGACTACGAGAACAGCCGTGGCGCCGCTCAACGGTTTATCGATTTCTATCCGACGGATGAAGACGCCGCCTATGCGCAGTATCTGCTTGCGCTGAGCTATTATGATCAGATCGATGAGGTCGGTCGCGATCAGGGACTGACCTTTCAGGCACTACAATCGCTGCTGACTGTGATTGAGGTCTATCCAGACAGTGAATATGCCAATGCGGCGATTCTCAAATTTGATCTGGCCTTTGATCACCTTGCGGGCAAGGAAATGGAAATCGGTCGCTATTACCTGCGCCGGGGGCATTTCACTTCCGCGATCAACCGTTTCCGCGTCGTGGTGGAGGAGTATCAGACCACCACCCATACACCAGAAGCGCTGCATCGCTTGGTCGAAGCCTATCTTTCCCTTGGTCTAACGGATGAAGCGCAAACAGCTGGCGCTATCCTTGGTCACAACTACCAGTCAAGCGAATGGTACGAGGACAGCTATCGTCTGCTGACCTCGAAAGGGTTGAAGCTGAGAGACCGGGGCAACAACTGGCTCAGCCAGATCTACCGCCAGTCGATCAAAGGGCGCTGGCTGTAACCCTCTTGGTACCAGGGGCTCTGGAACGGAACTATGCTGCGCGCACTTGATATTCGAGATCTGCTGATCATTGATCATCTGGAGCTGAACTTTCAGCCTGGGTTGAATGTCCTGACCGGTGAGACCGGGGCCGGGAAATCCATTCTCTTGGATTCGCTTGGTTTTGTTCTGGGCTGGCGTGGCCGGGCAGAACTGGTGCGCCAAGGGGCTGCCCAGGGGGAAGTCATTGCAGAGTTCAGCCTTGCCTCCGATCATCCTGCGCATGCTGTCCTGGAAGAGGCAGGATTGCCTGGCGGGGAGGAACTGATCCTGCGCCGGGTCAATACGGCAGAGGGTCGTAAAACCGCATGGGTGAACGACCGGCGCTGCTCTGGTGAAGTTCTGCGGAGACTGTCGGAAACACTGGTCGAGCTACATGGCCAGCATGATGATCGTGGATTGCTAAATCCGCGTGGACACCGGACATTGCTAGATAGTTTTGCCAACCTTTCGGAGCTGTTGAGCGCAACACGCAGCGCCTGGTCAAATATGAGCCTTGCCCGAAAAGCGGTTGAGGCAACGCGCAATGCACTGGAATCTGTTCGGTCTGAGGAGGAGTTCCTGCGTCATTCGGTTTCAGAACTTGATCGTCTGAACCCGGAAACGGGTGAAGATGAGGCGCTGGATCAACGCCGCCGCCAGATGCAGTCTGCTGAACGGATCCGTGGTGATATTCTACGAGCACATACCCTGTTGAGCGAAGGCGCGGAAACCGCACTGGGTGAGGCGCAGCGTTGGCTTGAAGGTGTTGCAAATGGCGCTGAGGAGGCTGGCTTGAACGAGCCCCTCTCGGCTCTGGGACGCGCGATGATCGAACTGGGCGATGCGCAGGATGGGGTTTCCAGAATCCTCGATGGTTTGGATTTTGACCCGGGTGAGCTGGAAGAGTGCGAGGCGCGCCTTTTCGAGATCCGGGCCTTGGCACGCAAATACGGTGTCCTGCCAGACGATCTGGCTACCCATGCGGATAGCCTACGCGAAAAGCTTGCGACGCTCGACGCAGGTGAGGGCAATTTGCTAGAGCAGGAAACTGCATTGAAGGCCGCAGAAACAACCTATCAGAAGGCGGCTGAACAATTGAGTGCCGCGCGCAAGGAGCAGGCGGCCCTTCTGGATCAGGCCGTTATGGCTGAGTTGGCACCTTTGAAAATGGAACGCGCAGTCTTTGAAACCCGGTTTGGACCGACAGCTGCGGGCCCTGAAGGGCATGACGAGGTGGCATTCACCGTAGCAACCAACCCAGGCGCGCCTTCAGGACCTCTGAACAAGATCGCCTCTGGCGGTGAACTTAGCCGCTTTTTGCTCGCTTTGAAGGTTTGTCTGCGTGGCAGCGATCAATCCAAGACACTGATCTTTGACGAAATCGACCGCGGTGTCGGCGGTGCAACAGCGGACGCGGTTGGACGACGGCTGAAAACCCTCGCAGGGAGCGGTCAGGTTTTGGTCGTGACACATTCGCCCCAGGTTGCGGCCCAAGGCGGTCACCATTGGCGTGTCCAAAAGCGGGTTAGCGAAGGTTTGACGCTCTCGGAAGTGGTGCCCTTGGATCAAAGCGAACGCGTAGACGAGATTGCGCGCATGGTCGCTGGAGACACGATCACACAAGAAGCTCGCGCTGCGGCGAAAGCGCTCTTGCTGGCTTAGGTTGGAAAGTTCTACCTTTTCTGCACCTTTCGCCCAGTTTTAGGGAGGTAATTTACCTTCTGTTCTAATTTCTCTGGCTGATTGACGAGAGACTTGAAAACCAAAGAGAAAACTATGCTGCATTCCATGCGCACGCTTCTTTCAGCCCGGTTGGCTCAGATGAGCTCTGCCGGACGGGATACTGGTCGGATTTTGATGCACCGTGCGCCAGGGCAACTGAGCTATTGGCTGCTCGCGCTTGTGATCGGTGTCGCAGCGGGATTTGCAGCACTTTTCTTCCGTAAAGGCATCTCTGCGTTGCAGGCCTGGGTTTACGGGGCAGAGGACGCAAATTACCTGCATAGTTTTGCCGAGACGCTGCCCTGGTACATGTTGATCTTGATCGCCACTTTGGGTGGACTCATCGTGGGTTTGATCCTGGATCGTTTCACTCCTGATGCGCGGGTGCGTTCGGTCGCGGATGTGATCGAAGGGGCAGCTCTCAAGGAGGGGCGTGTTGAGATCAAAGCCGGGATAGCCTCGGCTTTGGCGTCTTTTATCACTCTTTCGACAGGTGGATCCTCAGGCCGTGAGGGGCCTGTGGTGCATTTGGCTAGTGTCATCTCAAGCTGGGTAAGTGATCGCATAAAAGCTGATGGTATTACCGGTCGCGATCTGTTGGGGTGTGCGGTGGCCGCTGCGGTTTCGGCGAGTTTCAACGCTCCGATTGCTGGGGCGCTCTTTGCGATGGAGGTTGTTCTTCGCCATTTTGCCGTTCACGCCTTTGCGCCAATTGTTATTGCCGCTGTCGCAGGAACTGTAATCAACCGGCTGGAATATGGTGACGTCACCGAGTTTGCGTTGAACACGCCCGGTGCCTTGCAGTTTTATGTCGAGCTACCAGCCTTCCTTATGCTTGGCTTGATTTGTGGTCTGGTCGCAGTTGCGATGATGCGCAGTATTTTCCTTGCAGAGCAGGTCAGCGAAACCGTTCAAAATAAATTCTCCATGCCACGTTGGCTACGTCCCACCGTCTCAGGCGCGATTTTGGGCGTTATTGCGATTTGGTATCCGCATATCATCGGTGTAGGTTATGAGACCACGGAACTGGCCCTGACAGGTGGGCTGGTACTTTCGCAGGCTGTGCTGTTCGTTGCGGTGAAAACAGCAGCAGTGGCGATCACCGTTGGGGGCCGCATGGGTGGGGGGGTCTTTTCGCCTTCCCTGATGATCGGCGCCATGACTGGCTTGGCCTTTGGTTTGGTTGCGACCTCCATTTTGCCTGATGTCTCTGGAACGCATACACTTTATGCCTTTGCTGGCATGGGGGCAGTGGCTGCTGCTGTGTTGGGGGCGCCCATTTCGACGACCTTGATTGTTTTCGAGCTCACCGGAGATTGGCAGATTGGTTTGGCGGTCATGGTTTCCGTCTCAATTTCTACGGCTCTGGCCTCCCGCCTGGTTGATCGCTCCTTCTTCCTTACACAGCTTGAGAGACGGAACATTCGCTGCGCGGCCGGGCCACAGGCCTATCTCTTGGCTCTGTTGAAGGCCGACGCAATCATTCGCCATATTGGAAACGCACGCTGTGCTTCCATTGAGGAATGTGAGGCTAAACGTGCCGAAGGATTGTTTGTGCGCAGCGGCGCCTCACTGGAGGCATTGCTTCCAGTGTTCGACCGTGCGGATACTCCCTTTCTGTCGGTTGTGGCCCAAGAAGAGGATGAAGAACGTGTGATCGGAGCGATCTACCATGTGGATGTTCTGAAGGCCTATAACCGCGCTCTGGTGGCGGTTGCCGCCGAAGAACACAGCTAGACTGCACTATCCGTCACAGGCTTCCGTATCGCCTTCGGCGTCTCTGGTAGGGGCTCCGGATCAGCTATGGATTGCTGAAGGGCTGATGCGGCCTCCCTTCGGAGCCAGATATGCCTGGGGGAATTCTGGTTTCGGCGATGCCAGACCAGATCAAAATCGATAGGCGGAAGACTTATCGGGAATTTGCATTGGCTGAACTCGGAAAAGGCCGTGTTTGCTAGCAATCCAGGGAGCGTGGTGATTAGATTAGTTCCCTTCAGCACCTGGGCAAGAAACCAGACATTTGGCACTGAGATAGCAATGTTGCGCGAAAGTCCCAATGATTCCAGGGCGGTTTCAACAACACTCTTGATCGACCCGCCAAAATCCAATGTGGCATGTGGTGCGGTGCAGTAATCCTCAATGCTCTCAATTGGGCCCCGCTCAGCGGGGTCGTAGAAAATGACAGAATGGGTTGCGAACAAGGGGCGACATTGAAGCAACTCGGGGTATCTTATGGGGCGCGCGGCAATAGCCAGGTCTGCAGCCCCTCGATGTAACACGCTCTCTAGGTTGTCCCTGGAGCCCAGTTCGCGAAAAATTAGCTGACGACCAGGGACCTTGGACCAGAGTTGCGTGCGAAGCCTATCAAGTTGCGGTGCAACCGTGCTGCCATTTGAGGCGATCCTGACCGGGGTAGTGTCAACCAGTGGATCATATCCATCATTGTCAGCCAGACTTTCGAGATCTGTCAGAAGGTGCCTGATTTTCGGTGCCAGGAATTCCGCTCTTTCGCTAGGAACAATCCCTCGTCCAGCTTGTAGAAAAAGCGGATCACCCAGAATACTACGCAGTCGTTCGATATTGTGGCTGATAGTAGATTGGCTACTTTCTAGCTGTTCAGCGGCCTTACTCACTGACATTTCATCAAACACAGTAATGAACACCTTTAAAAGGCGACCACTGATTTGCGATGTATCGACATCACGCATAGGTTAATTTTTTCTTTCTATTGATTCCTGGTCACAAGATGGTGAAAGATACACTTACAGTAACCATAGTTACTAAAGTGCGGAAGGATGAATATGCGTACTTTTGAATTCGGCCCATCAGAGGCTGAGGTAAATGAAAAGTTGAGTGAGCAGGACAATGAGAAAGCGGCCTTGGAAGCCTTGATCGATTACGCTATCGAATGCGCAATGGATGGTAAGCTTTTTGCCGCTGACGAACGTTTGGAAAACGCACGCCAGCATCTTTGCAAGGCAGTGTTGTAAGAAGAAAACCTCTTCTTACACAGTAGTTTTGAACCATCGCTTGGGTCCATGGATCTGAGGGGTTTCCTTGTAATCTCTTTTGTTTTCCCCTGGAATTTTGTTTTTGTGACAACTGGATGTGCACGCCATTTCCGGTTTTGCAGTGCGTGGCCCCGGTGTCGGGCTTATGTGATCGCAGGTTCTGAAAGACCTGATCACAGACCAAATCCGAACCCGCTTCCGCTAACTGGGCCTTCTGCAAGACTGGTCAAGTCATCTTGCTGTGCAGCGGCGCTTTGATCTCTACTCCGCGTTCATTTTAATACCTTGCTAATGAAAGCGTGCTGATCGGCTCGCGATCTTTATGGCACAGCTATCGCGGTGAAATGTTGAAACGAGCCCATGGTAGCGATGAAAACAATGGTGTTTTGATCAAAAAAAACGGCAGCAGAAGCTGCCGCTAATAGAGATTGCGCCGCGAAAAGAGTTTCGTGAAACTATCAGAAAAAAGAAAATTCTTTTCTATCTCAGGTATATTTCTGTCGATTTTGCTATCGGGGCGTGTATATCCCCTATCAAATTTGTTCCACTTTGACAGAGTCACTCAGAACGAATGCAAGGTATCCCTCAATCGCAGAAGCACCTTCTACAGGGTCTTCGTAGCTCCAGACCGCATCCTTGGTGACCGAGGATTTATTCACGATGGAGTAATATGTGGCGGTGCCTTTTAACGGGCAATGGCTGGTTTTTTCGCTTGGGTCCAAGAAAGCCATAGCGATATCAGAACGGGGGAAGTAAACGACAGGCTCATGTCCGCTTTCTTCCAGTTCAAGCGCATTGCTGCTTTCGCCTAGGACCGCACCACCAGAACGTACGCTCCAGGTGCCAGGTGCTTTGCGAATACGGATACTGCTCATCTTCTTCCCCCTCGGTGATCATCGGCATTTCATATGCCTAGCTTATGTAACGATTTCCTATCAGATCGGCCTGGTTGCGTCATTAAGCCAAGCCTGAGCGGCAGAACTGACGCGGTCGCGCAGTTTCTGGGCTATCTGGGCATGATAGTTATTCAGCCATGCGCGTTCATCTGCGCTCAGCATTGCGGTGACTATAAGCCGCCTGTCGATGGGTGCAAAGGTAAGAGTGCGCCAATCTAGCATCTCTCGCTCCGGATCGCTGCTGTTCAAAGCAGGGGCTTGCTGCACCACCAATAGGTTTTCGATCCGAATGCCAAAGGCGCCTTCTCGATAGTAACCGGGTTCATTTGATAGAATCATACCTTCTTCAAGCGGTACGGTTGAAACGCGACTTAGGCGTTGCGGCCCCTCATGCACGCTGAGAAAGGCGCCAACCCCGTGGCCCAGCCCATGATTGAAATCCTGCCCCGCAAGCCAAAGAGGCATACGGCCTATCGCTTCGATATCGCGACCAGCGAGACCCTTTGGCCAGCGCAGACGGGACATGGCAATCATGCCCTGCAAAACCCGTGTAAAGGCCTCGCATTCTTCTTGCCCTGGGCTGCCAATAGCGATGGTGCGGGTGATATCGGTGGTACCGTCCAGATATTGCCCGCCGCTATCCAGCACCAGGAGATGCCCGTCCTCAAGCATGGTGTCGGTTTCTTCGGTCACACGGTAATGCATGACCGCACCGTTTTCCCCGGTCCCTGCAATGGTTTCAAAACTGATGTCGCGTAGCGCGGGGTCACGTCGGCGTAGCTCCTCCAGGCGCTGAGCAACCTGGATTTCAGTCACCGAACCTGGGGCTTGCTGATCGAGCCATGCTAGCAATTCGATGACGGCGGCACCGTCTCGCAGATGCGCCGCGGCAGAGCCTTCGATCTCAGCTGTGTTTTTTCGGGCCTTGGGCAGGGCGCAGGGGTCCCCCGATTTGACCAGACGGTCCCCCAGCGCATCTGAGAGGATTTGCGGCAGACTGCCTGCATCAACGGACACCTTACCCTTGATTGCGGAAATCGCCTGCAAGAAGCCCTCTGGCTCGCGTCGTGTGACTATCGAGGGCAGAGAACCCTCGACCTCGGCCAGTTTCTCTCCTGCCATGAAAAGGTCGATGCGGGCGTCATCGTGGAGAATAGCAAATCCGTGCGCAACAGGATTGCGGGGAATGTCGCCACCTCGGATGTTCAGCAGCCACATGATGCTATCGGGTAGGGTGATGACTGCAGCGGATCGTGAAGCGTCGCGCAGTTCTGCCGCCAGTCGTTCTGCTTTCTCGTCCGCAGTCTCGCCTGCATATTCCAGCGAATGAAGTTGTACTCGCTCCATCGGAGGTTCCGGTTGATCTGGCCAGATTGCATCAACCAGGTTGCTGGTTTGCTGCAATTCGATTCCGGACCCTTCAAGCGCGCGGCTCAGCTCTTCGATTTGGGACAGTGAGTGCAGCCAGGGATCAAAGCCGATGCGTCCGCCAGAGGGGAGCTGCGCTTTGAGCCAGGCTCCAAGTTGGACCTCGGGCCAGGGGACGGGGGTAAATTCCTCGGCTACCTGGCGTTTGACCTGGGTGCGATAGCGTCCATCAATAAAGATACCGGCCTTGTCTTTTAGCACCGCACAGAAACCGGCAGAACCGGTAAAGCCCGTAAGCCAGGAGAGGCGCTCATCCCTTGGGGCAACATATTCACCTTGATGTGCATCGGCGCGGGGAACCAGAAACCCATCCAGACCGGCGGAATTGATCTCTGCCCGCAGGGCGGCCAAGCGGGGTGGGCCTTGCTCAGGGCGCGCGGTGACGTCAAAGGTTTGATACATGTGCCTCTCCTGCTTTGGCTGAATTCAGCCGCGCCAGAGAAACGCGAAGCGCAGGAAGGTGCAAGCGGAGATTTAGGCGCTATCAACCGCTGGGTTTTTGAACTGGTATAGGGGAAAGGGCTTTTGCAGGGCGTATTCTAGCAATTCCAGATGGTCCTGCCCATAATAGGGGTCACCATTCAAAATATAGGTGGGGGAGCCAAAGAGGTTAAGGTCGAGCGCGGTCTTGGTGTTTTTGGCAAAGACAGCCTGAACCTCTGGGGTCAAAGCGGCCTGTAGCAAGGGGGCTGGATCAAAGCCGATCTCGCGGATCGTTTTGGAGAGATGTGCACTGTCAGCCAGGTCAATATCATCGCGCCAATGAGCCTGTAGCAATGCCTGCGCGATGCGATTCGTGTCTAGTCCCAGATGGTCTGCGGCTATCACCACGCCGCTTGAAAGCTGCAAGGGATTGTCGTGATAGGTTGGGCGGTAGTCGATGATGGGGACGTCCCGAAAGGCGGCCCAGCGTTCGATCTCCCGCCCAAAGAAATAGTCCACATGGGCTTGTGAACGACCCGCAAAGGGTTGCCCCCCGGAATGTTCGACCACGGGGGACAGATTGAAAGGCCGGTGAACAAGTTGGCAATCATGGGCCGCGCAGATCTCCATCAACCGCTTGGAGCCAAGGTAGGCATAGGCAGAATGGGTGGAGTAGAAATACTCGATCTTATGCGGCATGCTATGACCTCAGAAGTTTATCCGACTTTCTTCATACCCATAACGCGCGCGCGCGCACGCGGGTCGCTGTCGAAAAGGGCAGCCAATTGCTCAGTCATGGCGCCGGCCAGCTGCTCCACATCGGTAATGGTGACGGCGCGGTCGTAGTAACGGGTCACATCATGGCCAATGCCAATGGCCAAAAGCTCCACCATCTTGCGGCGCTCGACCATGGCGATGACATCGCGCAGGTGCTTTTCCAGATAGTTGGCCGGGTTCACCGAAAGAGTGCTGTCATCCACCGGGGCGCCATCGGAAATCACCATCAGGATCTTGCGCGCTTCCTGGCGGCCGATCATGCGGCGGTGCGCCCATTCCAGCGCTTCACCGTCGATGTTTTCCTTCAAGAGGCCCTCTTTCATCATCAGCCCCAGGTTGGGGCGCACACGGCGCCAGGGGGCGTCAGCTGATTTATAGACGATGTGGCGTAGGTCGTTCAGACGTCCGGGCATCTGCGGGCGCCCGTCGTTGAGCCAGGCCTCGCGCGCCAGCCCGCCCTTCCAGGCGCGGGTGGTAAAGCCGAGGATCTCAACCTTCACGTTGCAGCGCTCCAAGGTGCGGGCCAGAACATCGGCGCAGATTGCAGCGATCGAAATCGGACGCCCCCGCATCGAGCCAGAGTTATCCAGCAAGAGCGTCACCACGGTGTCGCGGAATTCGGTGTCCTTTTCCCGCTTGAAGGAGAGCGGCGTCGTGGGATTGGCAACTACGCGGGCCAGACGGCCGGCATCCAGCGTGCCTTCTTCCAGGTCAAACTCCCAAGAGCGGTTCTGCTGCGCCTGTAGGCGGCGCTGCAGCTTGTTGGCCAGGCGTGAGACCGCGCCTTTCAGGGGCTCCAGCTGCTGGTCGAGATAGGCGCGCAGGCGTTCCAGCTCTGCCGGCTCGGCCAGTTCTTCAGCGGCGATTTCCTCGTCATGCGTATCCAGGAAGACCTTGTAATCCGGATCGGCCTCAGAGGCGGGCGGTGGAGCGGGGGGCTCCAGCGGCGCCTCGCCATCGGGCATTTCCACATCTTCTGCCAGCTCTTCATCGGCCATCTCATCCATGGAGATCTGGGCCTGACTCTCGTCCTGCTGCTGTTCCTGCGCTTGTTCGGCGTCCGCTTCGGCCTGCTCGTCTTCGGAATCGTCCTGACCAGAGCTGTCGGGATCCGGTTGCTCTTCTGCGTTCTCCTCGGCCTCGTCGTCCTGCTGGTCATCCAACTCATCCGGGTCATCGCCCAGCTGGTCGCCGTAGCCCAGGTCGGTGATGATCTGGCGGGTGAATTTGGCAAATTCCGCCTGATCTTCCAGCTTCTCTTGCAGGCCTTCCAATGTGCCGCCGGCTTGGGATTCAATAAACCCGCGCCAGAGCTCCATCACATTGGCAGCGCCCTCAGGCAGGGGGCGACCGGTGGCAAGGTGACGGATCAGATAGCCAGCCGAGGCCGCCAGCGGTGCCTCGGAAGAGCTTTTCATTTGGTCATAGCCGCGCCGGATCGACTCGTTGCGGATCTTGACGTCGATGTTGGAGGCGGTACCTGGCATATGCCGCGCGCCCATGGCCTCGCAGCGGGCAGTTTCCATCGCCTCATAGAGATCACGTGCAAGATCGCCCGGGGGCGCATATCGCGCATGGGTAGCTTCATTGTGGAACTTGCGGCGCAGCGCCAGAGCATCCGCGGTGCCGCGTGCCAGCAGAACCTCTTCGCGGGTCATCCGGCGCGAGACCTGCGGCAGGCGCATATTGTCGCCGGAGACTCCCGAAGGGTCGACAGTATAGGAAACGCTCAGCTCCGGATCATCGGCCATGACCTTGGTGGCCTCGGCCAAGGCCTTTTTGAACGGATCCGCTGGATTGTCGTTTGGCTTTTTCATATCGTCAAAAACTCCCCGGTATCGGGCCTATATGTCGCGAGGCAAACCTCTCGGGTGTCTTCCTCTGTCAGAAGCACATTCTTGTTCAATGCGTCACCGACAAATTTCATGAATCCGAGAATTCGTTCGACTTCAGATTCGTCGTCAATAGCACGTGGGTCAACGTCGCATTCTATTTCGTCCAATGTGAAAAAGTGACAGTGGACGAGATTTGTAGGCGACAACGCCACTTCTAGTTTGACCGGCGAATTCTCATTTGAGTGTCGAAAGACTTCTGCGATGTTTAGGTTTTGCGTTAGGTCAAACGGTTCCGAAATTTTCAGCTTGTACCCAGCCTGTTTGAGGCTGGACAATAACACTTTCCAATCCGTCAGTATGGTATCCGGAACAAGAATATCGCGAAGGCTTCCGTCAACAGAAAAGGTCGAGAGCAGTTTACTCGCGATCGACCCACTGATTGGGGCGGAAGCCTTAGACATTACCCCAAGCTCACGCTGGCAGCACTTTCCGGCAGCTCTTCGTCAAAGCAGCGCTGGTAGAACTCGGCAACGGTCTGGCGCTCCAGCTCGTCGCATTTGTTCAGGAAGCTGAGGCGGAAGGCATAGCCCACATCGCGGAAGATCTCAGCGTTTTGCGCCCAGTTGATCACGGTCCGGGGGGACATCACGGTCGACAGATCACCATTCATGAAGGCGGTCCGGGTCAGATCCGCAACAGTCACCATCTGGCTGATGTTCTTGCGGCCCTCGGCAGTGTTGTAATGCGGCGCCTTGGACAGGACGATCGCAGTCTCCGCATCATGGCTGAGGTAGTTCAGCGTCGCGACCAGGGACCAGCGGTCCATCTGCGCCTGGTTGATCTGCTGGGTGCCATGGTACAGCCCGGTGGTGTCACCCAGACCAACGGTGTTGGCGGTGGCAAAGAGGCGGAAGTTCGGATTCGGGGTGATGATCTCGTTCTGATCCAAGAGGGTCAGTTTGCCGTCATGTTCAAGCACGCGCTGGATCACGAACATCACATCGGCGCGGCCCGCGTCATATTCGTCAAAGACGATGGCAACCGGGTTGCGCAGGGCCCAAGGCAGAATGCCCTCGTGGAATTCGGTGACCTGCTTACCGTCAAGCAGTTTGATAGCATCCTTACCGATGAGGTCGATCCGGCTGATATGGCTGTCGAGGTTCACCCGCACCGAAGGCCAGTTCAGACGCGCTGCGACCTGTTCGATATGGGTCGATTTCCCGGTGCCGTGATAACCCTGGATCATCACCCGGCGGTTGTGAGAGAAACCTGCCAGAATGGCTAGCGTGGTGTCCGGGTCGAACTTGTAGGTCGGGTCCATCGCAGGCACCCGGTTCGAGGCTTCAGCAAAGCCTTTGACGGTCATGTCCGTATCGATCCCGAATACATCGCGGACCGAAACGGCCTCCATCGGTTTTGCATTCATGTCCAGCATACCGTCGCTCATCTTCGTCGATCCTTCTTCCTCTGCCGCGCGCGCGGGTCAATCCGGGGATTGGTGCCCGATCTTCTGAGTAAGGGCAAGGGGGGCGATAAGGTCGAAACCAAATAACGTGATGTTGCTGCAGGAACTGGACTTATTTTGTGGAGCAGTACTGCCAATTGCGTCAGTTTCTACATCCAATACGCAAAGAGGGAGGCGGCCATTCCTGGTCACCTCCCTCGATTTCGCCATGGCGAACCGATCTACTTAAAACTGCGGCTGTCCTTGATCTGATCCCAGGCCCAGCGGACTTCCTGCAGCTGATCTTCCTGACTGCGGTCGCCACCATTCATATCGGGGTGCAGAACCTTGATCAGCTTCTTATAGGATTTGCGAATTTCAGCCTTGGACCAATCATCCTTGGCTTCCAGGATCTCAATGGCGCGGCGCTCAGTCGGGGGCAGGCGACGACCGGCCTTGGCGGCACGGCCCGGATTTTGGGTGGCATTGGCACCCAGAACCTGATGCGGATCCTCAATGCCCAAGCGCGCCCAGGCGCGAGCCTCGGGGTCGCCCATGGGCTTTGTCTCACGCTCCCAGACCTTGTCCTTGGAGCGCTGCGCATTCAGCTCAGCCTCTGTAGTGCCCTGGAAGAAGTTCCACTCATTGTTGTATTCGCGCACGTGCTCCTGGCAAAACCAGTAGAAATCATCCAGCACATCTGGCGCTTTGGGTGCGCGAAATTTGCCTGCTTCCTGGCAGCCTTCCTTGTCACATTGGCGCACCGAGGTCTCGGAGGCGCCTGACGCGGCCCTGCGACCGCGTGGATTTTTCTTTTTAGCAGAGCTGACGGACATATCGAAACCGAAAGGATCTGATTTGCTCATGGTGTGCACCTTCTCGACGCATCTATTCGACTCGGAGGCAGCAGTTTAGTCTAAGGAGCGCCAGATTGAAGAGGGCGAGACGAAAAAATATGAGGATGAGCGGAAAATGAGCATTCGTGATGAGATGATTACTCGGCTGGAGGCCACCTTTCAGCCACGCGAGCTGGAAGTTGAGAATGAGAGCTACAAGCACGCAGGCCATGCAGGGGATGATGGTTCAGGCGAGAGTCATTTTGCCATTCGCATCCGGGCAGAGGCTTTTGAAGGGTTGAACCGGGTGCAGCAGCATCGCACCTTGCACAAGGCATTGGGCGACATTGTGCCGCGTATTCATGCGCTTGGCTTGGATATTGGCGCCTGAGCGCGCACCGCAAAGAGTGAAAGCGGGGCGTCCTACTCCCCGCTTTCACTCTTTTGTTTGGCCCGTGTTTTCAAGGCGGCAGTTATGCCAGAGACCGGGCTCAGTTCTTCGACCCCGTCGTCAGAGACCATCTTGGCCGCACCCGGACCTGGTATGGGCTGCGCACCAGCAGGGGCCTCGGGGTCGCCAGCTGTTGCGGTTAGCGGAACGGGTTCAGGCGCCTGCTGTGGGGCAGGTACGTTGACCGCGACCGCCGCTGGATTTGATGTCGGCTCTTCGTCAAAGGATGCAGGGGCCAGCGCTTCCTCGACCTGCTCCTCTGTCAGATGGGGTTCTTCTGGGGGTAAGATCCGGCGAAAGATCAGGACATTGCGCCAATTCGTGGTGGTTCCCGTGAGGCCGGTACGTTCGTCCGAGGGGAGCAGCTCCGCGCGCTGATATTCCCAGCCCTCGGCGGCCATCTCATTGAGGATGATCTCAATCGAATTGGCAAAACGCCCCTCTGGCCCTTTGACACCCTTGGCCTTAGTGCCCTTATGGGGGGCGGGAACAACTTTATACTCAAACGCTTGCATCGCGGTCTCCTGACTTAACCGGCAGGTTTAGCGGATAAGGGCCGGGGGTCAAGCGCGGGGTTGTTCAAGCGGGGAGCCTGCGGCACAGTTCTGCCATTGGGTTTGAAGGGTTTCGCGCGTGGTAGCGGTAGAAAAGATTGTTGATCGGGAGAGTTACTTTGATCGGATAAGCGAGCTTTCAGATGATCAAGTATATCAAAGTTCGATAGCATTGGCATCTCGCTCTGCCCTGAGAACGGTTTTGGTCTGGTTTGAAGCCCTGGCAAGAGGGGGACTAGGGCGTGATTTCGCAACGTTGCCAGTTCTTAGGTGCTCGCTAGTTTCAGAAATTACAAGTGCTCATCCGGAAATGGCGACGAAGACGAATGCGAGTTTTGCATCAAGCGCGGCAACTAAACTTGCTTCAATGGTTTTTTCTTCTCAGGGGAGTGACTTTCGCGCTTTAGCCTATTCGGTTGAAGCGGTCGCTTCAACCGCAGTTGCAGTGGCCCGTTCGGGCCGAAAAGCGGCACTACGCTCTTCGTATGCAATAGATTACGCAAATAGGGCCGTCCCTCAATCAATCGCTTCAGATATCTGGTTTGCGTTGCAGATTGATGCATCGGCGCTTGAGCATGAGGAAGAGCTTCAGCAACTTCCGCTATGGCTAGATGGAATGCCGGATGCTGCTTATGAGTTCTGGCAGCGGGCACGCGCCTGGCTGGAGGCCGAACCCTATCATGAGTTCTGGCTGCGATGGTACTCGGCTATCCTTGTCGGCAAACCGCTGACAGGGGACTGGCTCAGCCACAGGAAAATGCTGGAAGAAATCGCTCTGCTTCCCGATGAAGACTGGGAGAAAGGGGCGGAGCATATCGCCGAGTTGATTGCGGAGATTGAAGCGAAGTACCAGCCGGCAAAACCGCAGCCTGTTGCCAAGCTTGAGCCACTCCAAATCGACACCACTAAGGTCCAGGCAGCACTAAAGGTCAATCGCCTCACCTTGCCGCCCACGCTTGAAGCCGTTTATGGGCATCTGGAGTTGGAGATTCGCCGCTTGCAGGGGATCAATCACTGGCCGTCTCCTGAAGCGCAAGACGAAGCACGTGACTTGGTCCGGCGTCTTTTGGCCATGGCCGAAGCTATTCAGACTTTGAAGAAACAGACGGAAGCCCTGGCCGAGGAGCCAGCCCAAGAGGATGCAGAGCAGGCCAAGGGCCTCCTGTCCAAGTATTGGCGAAGTTTGAGGTCCTGGCCTGACGGGAAGGAAGATGAACTTTCCGATGCGACTTGGCGGCTCGGTTTGATTGGCGTTTCTGCTGGGGTATTTGCGCTCTTTGGAGCTCCGGCACTGGCGGGCACAGCCGTTGGCGGAATGGTCTTTGGCGCGAAGTATCTAGAGCAAGGGGCCAAAGCGGTGAAGGCCACCAGAATTGTTTCCGGTGAATCCGCTGAAGGTGAATAAAGGCAGCATCCGGCTGCGGGTTGGGGCATAGGCCCCGCCAATGGGGGTGCCCGGTGCTCAGGAGGGGACAGCGGGTGCACGCAGGGCACCCTCGTTTCAGGCGCAAAAAAAAGGCGCCGCATGGGGCGCCCTTTTGGTATCCGTTGTCCGGGTAAGATCAGCCGCCCAGTTTCTTGGCGACCAGCTCGTTCACTGCTTTGGGGTTGGCCTTGCCGCCGGTGGCTTTCATCACTTGGCCGACAAACCAGCCTGCCAGCTTCGGATTCACCTTGGCCTTCTCCACCTGCGCCGGGTTAGCGGCGATGATTTCGTCCAGGGCGGTCTCGATGGCGCCGGTATCCGTCACCTGCTTCATGCCGCGCGCTTCGACGATCTCTGCCGGGTCGCCACCTTCGGTGTAGACGATCTCAAACAGGTCTTTGGCGATCTTGCCGGAAATGGCGTCGGAGGAAATCAGGTCAATAATGCCGCCCAGCTGCACGGGCGAGACCGGGCTGTCGGTGATGGTCTTGTCCTCGTCCTTCTTCAGGCGGCCAAAGAGCTCGTTGATCACCCAGTTTGCCGCCAGCTTGCCGTTGCGGCCCTCGGCCACGGCCTCGAAGTAAGCGGCCGATTCCACATCGGCGGTCAACACCGAGGCGTCATAGTCGGAGAGGCCAAAATCGCCGATAAAACGGGCTTTCTTTTCGTCCGGCAGCTCGGGCAGGGAGGCAGCAATGCCATCGACCCAGTCCTGCTCGATCTCCAGCGGCAGGAGGTCGGGATCTGGGAAGTAACGGTAATCATGCGCCTCTTCCTTGGAACGCATGGAGCGCGTTTCGCCCTTGTCGGGGTCGTAGAGGCGGGTTTCCTGATCGACCTTGCCGCCACCTTCGACGATGGCGATCTGGCGCCGTGCCTCAACCTCGATGGCCTGCTGGATAAAGCGCATAGAGTTCATGTTCTTGATCTCGCAGCGGGTGCCGAGATGGGAGAAATCCTGGGTTTCCTGGTATTTCTCATAGGCGCCGGGCAGGCAGATCGAGACGTTGACGTCGGCGCGCAGGTTGCCGTTTTGCATATTGCCATCGCAAGTGCCCAGATAGCGCATGATCTGGCGCAGTTTGGCGATATAGGCGGCGGCCTCTTCGGGGCCACGAATGTCAGGGCGGGAGACGATCTCCATCAGGCAGACGCCGGTGCGGTTGAGGTCGACAAAGGACATGTTGGGGTCCATGTCATGGATCGATTTGCCTGCGTCCTGCTCCATGTGGATGCGCTCAACACGCACATTGCGCGCAGTGCCGTCGCCCAGTTCCACCAGCACCTCACCTTCGCCCACGATAGGGTGGTAAAGCTGCGAGATCTGATAGCCCTGCGGCAGATCCGGGTAGAAGTAGTTCTTTCTGTCAAAAGCGGACCAGAGATTGATTTCGGCCTTGAGGCCAAGTCCGGTGCGCACCGCCTGCTCAACGCAGTACTCGTTGATCACCGGCAGCATGCCGGGCATGGCCGCATCCACGAAGGAGACGTTGGAGTTGGGCTCATTGCCGAATTTGGTCGAGGCGCCGGAGAACAGCTTGGCTTTGGAGCTGACCTGGGCATGCACCTCCATGCCGATGACCAGTTCCCAGTCATGTTTGGCGCCCGCGATCACCTTGGGCTTGGGGAGTTCATATGTCAGGTCGAGCATTGTTTTCCGCCGTATCCGAATGTCTGATGTTGGTAGGTGTTTTAGGCAGCTGTGGACAGAGGGGCAAGGGGGAAAGGCTGTATCAAAATTCCTGTTCAGATAAAGCCAGGCCTGCGCCAGGCCGTGCTTTGAAATACGAACAGCCCGCAAGGAGATCTTACTGGCTGTCGGGTAGAACTAAAGGTGGGCTTAGTTGATTTTTTTGCGGCGGCGTAATGCTGCGGCTCCACCGAGAGCGCCGAGCAGCAGAAATCCTGCAGCAGGCAGAGGTACTGCTGCAATATCGTAGCTAAGGGATCCAGCGAAAGAGCGGGGAGAAAAAGTACCGCCGAAGGGGTGCGAACGGCCATATCCGGAGAGGATCGATAGATTGCTATCGGAAGCTATGACGTCGCCGACGCTAGAGCCATTCCTATATCCAATGTAGTCTGAGCCGCCCGTTGAAGTGAGGTACAAGCCATACATGGTATTTGCAGACAAGAGGAGGTCAGCAATGTTCCAAACAGACAAGCCGCTGCCACCAGCAAGAGAGCTAATGGAGTCGTGCAAAGTCCAACTGCCCGGGTTGTTCAAATTGCTGCCTATACCGCCAGCGATATAATAAAGCTCATAGTCTGCGCTGGACGACATAAAGTTGGCGGCAATATCCGTAAGGGACAGGTCGCTTGACCCAACCTGAATATCAAACATAACCCCATTATGATTGTTATTTGGTGTCAGTCCGGTGGAAAGTGTCGTTGAAGACGCAGTCGATGTGCTGAAGGCCAGAATGGCGAGTGTCGCAAAGCCAACCGATAGACGTCGGGTTGCTTCGGAAAGTTTGTGTACAAGATTAAACATGTGGTTCCCCAAGAAAAAACTTCCGAGAAAATACACTAAATCAAATACAGACAATTGCAAATTGTAACAAAAAAGCCTGGAAACAATCCTCTGGCATTGTTCATGCCGTCGGGGGTGGAGCCAAAAACCAATAGGAATTGAGATCTTGGCGCGCTTGTTCGGATGTGTGAAATTGAGCGCCCGAGAATCCGCCTAGAAGGACGCCGCTTGTGGACGTAACCACCCGTATCAGCATAACAATCGCAGATGAAATTAGCGCCAGTGCAAAACAGGTAGCAGCCGCGGTGACGCTGCTGGACGAAGGCGCAACCGTGCCTTTTGTGGCGCGTTACCGCAAAGAGGTCACAGGGGGACTGGATGACAGCCAATTGCGGACCCTGGCCGAAAGGTTGGAGTATCTGCGAGAGCTGGAAGCGCGGCGTGCAACGATTTTCGACACGATCAAATCGCAGGACAAGCTCACCGACGATCTTGCGGCCTCTATTGCTAGGGCAGAAACCAAGGCACAGCTAGAGGATATCTATCTGCCCTATAAGCCCAAGCGTCGCACCAAGGCGATGATTGCGCGAGAAAACGGGCTGGAGCCTTTGGCGGATGCTATTTTGTCCGATCGGGGCGCAGAGCCGGAAACCCTGGCTGGGGCCTATCTGAGCGAGGTGGTTGCCACTACCAAGGATGCGCTTAATGGAGCTCGCGATATTCTGGTCGAGCGGATGACCGAGAATGCAGCTCTTCTGGGTCGGCTGCGGACGTTTTTGCAGGCCGAGGCGCGGCTGACCGCCAAGGTTGTTGAGGGCAAGGAGCAGGAAGGGGCGAAGTTCTCCGACTACTTCGAGCACGTAGAGCGCTGGGCCGATGTGCCCTCGCATCGGGCGCTGGCGATGCTGCGCGGATCAAACGAAGGGATCTTGACCCTGGATATTGGTCCGGAACCGGAAGAAGGTGTCGCCCGCGCCGAAAGCATGGTGGCTGCGGAATTGGGGGCGGCGGGGCAAGGGCCGGGTGACAAGTGGCTACGCAAGGTCGCGGGCTGGTGCTGGCGGGTGAAACTGTCACTTTCGATGATGCTTGAGCTGATGAGCGATCTGCGCGGACGCTCTCAGGATGAGGCGATCAATGTCTTTGCCCGCAATCTGAAGGACCTCTTGTTTGCGGCTCCGGCCGGTGCGCGACCGACCCTAGGGTTGGACCCGGGCATTCGCACCGGCGTAAAGGCGGCAGTGGTTGATGCGACCGGGAAATTGGTGGCAACAGAAACCCTGTACCCATTTCAGCCGAAAAATGACCTGCGGGGCGCGCAGATTTCGATCCTGAAACTGGTAGCAGAACACGGGGTGGAACTGATCGCTATTGGCAATGGCACCGCCAGTCGCGAAACCGAACGCATGGTGGCAGAGGTGATCCAGAACCTGCCCGCTAAAGTGAAAAAGCCAACCAAGGTTGTGGTTTCCGAGGCAGGCGCTTCTGTCTATTCCGCTTCCGAACTGGCGGCGCGGGAGTTCCCGGAGCTGGATGTGTCGTTGCGGGGCGCAGTTTCGATCGCGCGCCGTCTGCAGGACCCGCTGGCCGAACTGGTGAAGATCGAGCCCAAGAGTATCGGCGTGGGACAGTATCAGCATGATGTGGACCAGCATAAACTCTCTAAATCGCTGGAAGCGGTGATCGAGGATGTAGTGAACGCGGTGGGTGTGGACCTCAACATGGCCTCGGCACCCTTGCTGGCGCATGTCTCTGGCTTGGGGCCTGGATTGGCAGAAGCCATCGTCGCCCACCGTGATGCAAATGGGGCATTCACCAGTCGCAAGGAATTGCTGAAAGTCGCGCGCCTAGGACCAAAAGCGTTTGAACAATGCGCGGGTTTTTTGCGGATCCGCGAGGGTAAAGAACCTCTGGATGCCTCATCCGTGCACCCTGAAAGCTATGATGTCGCGCGTAAAATTGTTGCGGCTTGCGGTAGAGAGATTCGCCAAATCATGGGCGATGATGGTGCATTGAAGCATCTGCGGGCGGAGGAATTTGTCGCGGGTGGCGTTGGCTTGCCAACCGTCCGGGATATCTTTGCAGAGCTGGAGAAACCAGGTCGTGACCCGCGACCTTCCTTTGTGACCGCGTCCTTCACCGAAGGGGTAGAGGCGATTACCGACCTCAAACCAGGCATGGTGCTGGAAGGGACCGTAACCAATGTCGCGGCTTTTGGGGCTTTCGTCGACATTGGCGTGCATCAGGACGGCTTGGTTCATGTGAGCCAGCTTGCAGATCGCTTTGTCAAAGATCCGCATGAAGTGGTCAAAACCGGCCAGGTGGTGAAGGTAACGGTCACTGAGGTAGACGTTGCGCGTAAGCGGATTGGGCTGACGATGCGCAAGGATGGTGGCGCTTCCGCCCGTGAGGAGCGAGACTTTCGTGGCAAACCAGGCACCGGCCGCACTGGTCGCCAACCGAGTGGTCGAGGCACGCAACCAAAGAAGGGGAAAATGTCGGCAGGTCCCAAAGGGGGTAAGGGCGCGAAACCCCAGGAAAACGGGGCGCTGGGAGCCGCGCTGATGGATGCCTTCAAGAAAAACTAAAAAAGAACGGGCCGGTTTTCCGGCCCGTTCTTTTTCTTTCTAGGGGAAGAAAGAGTAAACTCTCTAGGTGCTGGTTCCTGACTGGCACACCACCCGGTGCTCCTCACACCGACATCAGGTCAAAGCCCTTTTCAGAAAAGGAAATCCGATGGCCGCTGGCAATTTCCTCACGGAAAATACTTGCCAGTGTTTCAAGTCCCTGGGCCTTGCCATGCGCGGCAAAGCGGCTCAGAGACGATACGCGGGCATTATTGTCAAACCCCTTGGCCGCATGTGCCCAGATCAATGGGTGAAGTTCATGTAGATGGTTACGGGCAAGCCAGCGCGCAGTCTTGGCGATTTCCAGACGGGTTTTGTCTGCTGGCGCACTCTGCCCCAGGCCAGCTTGCAGGGTCACTGTACAATAAGCGGTCAGAAGGTTGATCATTTCCTGGCTTGGATCGGTGCAAAGGATATCCTCGATCCCGTCGAGGAAATACTGCGGATCGACCCTGGCACAGGCCTGCTCATCAGCAGCGATGGCATCAAAATATGTCCAAGTATACCCCCCAGCGCCCCAGTGCTCCTGGGTGCGCGCAGCTGTGCGACGTGCTTCGAGTTCCAATGCCGCGTAAGAGCCATTTGCGCGGGGCAACATCTGTAGGCCCAAGGCACGCATGTGGCGATAGTTGAAGGGGGACAGATCGATCAGCTCTGCATAGGCATCTGCCACTTGCATAGTGTCGCTGCTCCGCCCTGCATAGAGTGCGCAGATTGCCGCTGACAAAAAGGGGCTGTTTTTCTGTTTCTCTTGCAGAGGCAGCAGAAGGGTTGAAGCGCGGTCAAAATGTGCCGCAGCTCGACGAAGAGCACCCTCAGATGCCTGGACTGCACCCATGCTGCTTCGCCAAAGCCAAGCAATGTCGATATGAGCGAGGGCGATAACAGCCGTCAGATAGGGATCGTCCGCGTGTTCTTTGCGGAGGGCCTCAAGCGCCATCACCCCTGATGTCAGAACCTTGTTTTCGGGAAACTCATTCTCTGCCTGACTTTGTTCGTTCAAGGCATGTTCAACCGCAAAGACAACATCCGCCCGTGCGCCAAATGCGAGGTCTTCGGCCCGATTGGCGCTTCCTGGCCATTGATTTTGGGCGCTGTCTGCCTGAAGCAAAGTCTCTGACAGTTCGCCCCAACGTTCCTGCCGCGCCAGAAATTGTCCCTGGTTTTGAAGGGATTGCCTCAAATCTCCTTCTGGTGAATCTGTCCTCACAGGGATTTGCAACTGCTCCTCGAGAGGCTGGCAGTTCGCCTCCTTCGTTGGGGGTGTTGCTGTGGCAGAAGCAACTTCCCTAGGCGCATCAGCTGTCACATTCGTATCCTTGAAAAGGAAGCGAGAGGTGAGATCTGCGCGAATTTGGGAGAACAGACGGATCGCCTGTCGGGGTGATTTTGGCATTCACATTTCCTGCGGTTTGGCAGCTTGACCGATGAGAGCAAATTGGCGGGTCAATGCGGCGCAATCGTGGCAGGCTCAGGGAGATTGCCGTCGGTATTGAGGAAATGAAAGGGCAGGTCGCCTGAAGTAATTTGAATTTTAGAAAACCGGCTGATAGTCGTGCGATCAGGGGCTAAAAGACAGAGAAATGGTGCCTTTCGCTTGGAATCCCAATCAAAGACAGCGCGTTTTCTAGTTCTTCTGCTTTCGGCAGGGCAGGCTGGGGGAGTCGCAATTTTTGACCATTGCGAAGGATAAGCGTGGCGCGAAAGGAGAAATCCCAACGTCGGTCCAGGCGTAGCTTTTCAATTTCTGAAAGTGGTAGCTGGTTTTCTGATCCGCCATGGTGCCATTGGAAATTGCCATCTGCGATGGACAGCCCGGAATGTGGATTGCGCCAGAGATCCCAGAGTGCAGGACCCAGAGGAAGGGCGAAAAGCACAAGAAAGAACCAGGCGGCTTGAAAAATGATCCACATCAGGCACAGCCCAAGGCCCCATGCCAAAAGAACAACAAAGAGCGCCAGGCTGCGGGCCTGACGCTCAAAGTGATATGGGGCGGGGTGGGCGCTCTCTGACATCAGGCTTCCAAGATGCGGCTGATCATCTCATTGGTGTCACGGCTTAGACCTTCTTGCGCCGCGATACGCTGTAGCTCCTGCCTGATCTGGTTCTGTCGTGCTGCGTCATAGCGTTTCAAACTCTGGAAGGCGGTGCACATGCGCGCGGTGGTCTGCGGGTTCAGCCGGTCAAGCGCGATCAGATTGTCAGCCAACAGGCGGTAGCCCGCACCGCTTTCGTGATGGAAGCCCGCGTGATTACCGCTGAGCGCACCCATAACGGCGCGGAACCGGTTTGGGTTCTTCAGGGTGAACAGCTCATGCCGGGTCAGATCCTTGGCCACGCCAGCGGCCTTGTCAGGAGCGGCACAGGCGACCTGCAGGGCAAACCACTTGTCCATGACCAGACGGTCTTCTTTCCACTGCGTAAAAAAGGCCTTGGATTGCTTTTCTCCTTTGTCGATGGATAGCAGGCAGGTGAGGGCAGCACTTTGCTGGGTCATATTGTCAGCCGCATAATACTGGCGGGACGCCTGCTCTCCGCCATCAAGGCGTGACAACAGAGAGAGGATGCGGAAATTAAGGGCGCGTTTGCCGCAGCTGTCGGCATCCGGGCGGTAGCCGTATTCCAGCGTTGTATCAGCATAGAGACGCGGTAGGCTGTCCGTCAGCTGTTCGGCCAGGGTCTGGGCAAAGGTCTCTGCAGCGTCATAGATTCTCTGTGGATCCGGGGTGATACCTTGTTCAAACAGGGCCTGGGCGATGTCGGACTGGCTGGGTGGTTGCAGGACCAATGCGCGAAAGGCCGGATCCTGGCTGTCGTCGCGCAGCAGTTTCTGTAAGGCATCCAGATAGGCGGGGTCGGGCGCACTGCCCTCGGTGACCATAGCGATGCGGGCTTCCCGGGCTAGGCTGTTGCCTGCCTCCCAGCGATTGAATGGGTCTGTGTCATGGGCCAGCAGGAAGGCCCGTTCCGCTTTGCTACTTTCACGTTCCAGGATCACAGGGGCTGAAAACTCACGCAGCACAGAGGCCGTTGGCCTACCCGAGAGGCCATCGAAACTGAAACTCTGTTTGGCCTCAGTCATTTCCAGAACCTGGGTTGGCAAGAGCTCGTCGCCATTGTCATTCAACAGGCCAACTGCGATCGGAATGACGCGCGGATCTTTCTGGTCCTGACCTGGCGTTGGCGCGGTCTTCTGGGAAAAGGTCAGCGTATAGGTGCCATCCGCATAGGCTTCATCCATCGTGAGCCGTGGCGTTCCCGCCTGTGAATACCAACGTTTGAACTGCGACAGGTCACGGTCAGTTGTATCCTCAAACACCTTTAGCCAATCCTCAATGGTGCAGGCCTGGCCGTCATGGCGTTCAAAATAGAGTTTTAGCGCCTTGTAGTAGTCTGCATCCCCAACCAAGCGTTTGAGCATACCAATGACTTCGGCGCCCTTCTCATAGACCGTGGCGGTATAGAAGTTGTTGATCTCCTGGAATTCTTCAGGTCGTACCGGATGGGAGAGTGGTCCCATATCCTCGGAGAACTGACGCGCACGCAGGGCAATCACATCCTCGATACGTTTTACCGGCTCCGACCGCATATCCGAGGTGAACTGGGCGTCGCGGAACACCGTCAGCCCCTCTTTTAGGCAAAGCTGGAACCAGTCGCGGCAGGTTATGCGGTTGCCGGTCCAGTTGTGGAAATACTCATGGGCGATGATCGCCTCGATACGTTCGAAATTGGCATCTGTCGAGGTTTCGGGCGAGGCCAGAACGCAGGAGGAGTTGAAGATATTCAACCCCTTGTTCTCCATCGCACCCATGTTGAAGTCATCAACCGCGACAATGTTGAAGATATCGAGGTCATATTCCAGACCATAGACATCCTCGTCCCATTTCATCGATTGCTTCAGCGCCTCCATGCCAAAGAAACACTTGCCCTCGTCGCCGGGGCGGACCCAAATGTTGAGCTCGACCTCCTTGCCGGATTGGGTGGTGAATTTGTCCGGGTAGTTGACCAAATCACCGGCAACCAGCGCAAAGAGATAAGCCGGTTTGGGCCAGGGATCATGCCATTCGGCCCAACCTTCGCCCTGTGACTTGGGGTTCCCATTGGACAAGAGCACTTCTTCATCGCCCTCGATACGCACCGAAAAGGTGCTCATGACATCGGGACGATCCGGGTAATAGGTGATCTTGCGAAAGCCCTCAGCCTCACATTGGGTGCAATACATGCCATTGGACATATATAGCCCTTCCAATGCAGTGTTGCCTGCCGGATCAATCTCAACCTCGGCTTCCCACACAAATGGCTTGTTCGGGACAGTGCAGCTGAGACCTGCATCGCTGAGTTCTGGGGTGATTTCGACGCCGTCTATCTTTGCTGAGATCAGCTTTAGCTGTTCTCCATGAAGAAAGAACCTCTGGTCTGCGGCATCCGGTTTGGGTGCAAAGTGAATCTTGCTTAGAACGCGGGTGGCGCTGGGCGCGAGGCGAAAGGTCAGCGCGACATTTTCCACATCAAATCCAAAAGGCGTATAGTCTTTCAGGTAAAAGGTCTGGGCTGTCTCTTCGGCCATCGGGCGCTCCTCTGCTCAGTTTCCCTCAGATGTAGAGGAACCAGGCGCGACTGCAAGCTCTGTTGTGGCGGCAAGTTTAAAGATCATCGAAGATGGCAGTCACGTTCCCGATAGGAACGAAGCCAAGACCGCCAGAACTATGAGGAAGCCGACTGTCGGCCGAATTGTCACGGTGATCACCCAATACGAACAAGTGGTTCATAGGCACTTCGAGGGAGGCGGTATTGTCCAAGCTCTCCCAGCCAAGATCCAGGATCTCGTATGCCCGGCCATTGGGAAGTGTTTCGACGTAGCGGTCAACCAGGCAAGAGCCGTCTCGATCGGCAGTCCGTCCGCAACGGTGGTGCGGGTTGGCAAGGACATTGCGGTGAAGCGGGGCAATAGGTGACTGCGGAAGTGCCTGGCCATTCAGTAGGATTTTTCCCTGGACCATCTGAACCGTGTCTCCTCCGAGAGCGATGACCCGGAATACCATAGGCGTATCCAGTTTCACGGGGTGTTTGAAAACAACGACATCGCCGTGAACAGGCGGTTCTGCTTTCGGGTCTAGAAGGCGTGCTGCCTTACAGGCATTGCTGTCCAGGGCTGGAGCCATAGCTTCGCCTGTCATCTTCCACATATGGTGATTGCCAAACAAGCAAAGGTAGCAAATGCATTCAAACGCTGCGGCTTGGATTGGAAGGAACAGCAGGACTATTCCTATGGCGAGCGGGCGAAATATTGGCAAAGCAAGCATCTTTAAAAGAGAGTTCCTGTAAAATCCTCTTTTTTGCTACTCTTGCAGCACTTTCTTGAAAAACAAGAAGTTGAATTTTGTTTCGCAGGGGGGCTGTTGTGTTGCCGACAAGAAACATTTCTCTTAGGGGTAAGGTTAGCATACCATCGTGTACCGGCGGAGAGAGCCATGACAATTCGGGTCGAGAAACAAGGGCTGCAAGTGGCAGCCGAGCTTGCAGATTTTATCGAAAACCAGGCCCTGCCGGGCACCGGGGTTGAGGCTGATGCCTTCTGGGCGGGACTGTCCGACCTGGTCCACGACTTGGGCCCTGAAAACCGGACCCTGCTGGAAAAACGCGACGAGATCCAGGGCAGGATCGACGCCTGGCATATTGCCAACCGTAACAAGCCGCATGACCACGAAGGCTACAAAACGTTCCTGGGTGAGATCGGCTATCTTCTGCCCGAGGGGGAGACCTTTGAAATTGAAACCCAGAATGTGGATCCGGAAATCGCAACAGTTCCGGGGCCGCAGCTGGTGGTTCCAATCACCAATGCGCGCTATGCACTGAACGCGGCGAATGCTCGCTGGGGTAGCCTATATGATGGCTTTTACGGCACCGATGCAATGGGTAGCCCGGCACCCAAGGGCGGATATGACAAAGGTCATGGTGCACGGGTTGTGGCGCGCGCACGCGTGTTCCTGGATGAGGCCTTTCCAATTGCCGGAGCCAGTCATGCGGATGTGCGTCGCTATCATGTGCAGGAAGGTCAATTGCTGATTGACGATCTACCTTTGGCGCAGCCAGAGAAATTCGCGGGCTATCGCGGCAACCCCAAAGCACCAGAAGCGGTGCTGTTGCGCAATAACGGCCTGCATGTAGAACTGGTCTTTGATCGCGCCCATGCCATTGGTGCGCGCGATCAGGCCGGTCTGGCCGATGTTCGGCTGGAGAGTGCAATGTCCGCCATCATGGACTGTGAGGACTCGGTCGCATGTGTCGATGCTACGGACAAGGTGCAGGCCTATTCCAACTGGCTGGGTCTGATGAAGGGCGATCTGGAGGAAAAGGTCTCCAAAGAGGGCAAGAGCTTCATCCGTCGTCTGAACCCGGATCGTGGCTATACCGGTCCGGACGGCACGGCACTCTCCCTTAAAGGGCGGGCGTTGCTTTGGGTGCGCAACGTAGGACATCTGATGACCAACCCGGCGGTGCTGGACCGCGAGGGTGGTGAAGCCTTTGAGGGTCTTCTGGATGCGATGATCACGGTTATGATCGCCATGCATGACCTCGCGCGTGAGGGCGGAAACTCAGCCCATGGGTCGGTCTATGTGGTGAAGCCCAAGATGCACGGACCCGAAGAGGTCAGTTTTACCAACCGGATTTTTGACAAGGTCGAAGATATCCTGGGCCTGCCGCGTCATACGGTCAAGATTGGCATCATGGATGAAGAGCGCCGCACTTCGGTGAACCTCAAGGAATGTATCCGAGCGGCCAAGCATCGGGTGGCCTTTATCAATACCGGTTTCCTGGATCGCACCGGTGATGAGATCCATACCTCGATGGAGGCCGGGCCATTCTCCCGCAAGGATTTCATCAAGCGCAAGGGTTGGATTGGTGCCTATGAGAACCTGAATGTAGACATCGGCTTGGAGTGCGGGCTGAGCGGCAAAGCCCAGATCGGCAAGGGCATGTGGGCGATGCCC
Organism: Roseobacter sp. SK209-2-6; assembly: GCF_000169455.1. GTDB lineage: Bacteria > Pseudomonadota > Alphaproteobacteria > Rhodobacterales > Rhodobacteraceae > Pseudophaeobacter. The sequence continues at coordinate 29,503 of NZ_AAYC01000012.1, forward strand.
GACATGATGGCGGCGATGCTGGAGCAGAAGGTTGAGCACCCCAAATCCGGCGCCAATTGCGCCTGGGTACCAAGCCCAACCGCTGCCACATTGCATGCGCTGCACTACCATAGGGTGGATGTTCTGGCGGTTCAGTCAAGACTCAAATCCGGTGGCCGCCGTGCCCATGTGGATGGAATCCTAGAGATTCCGCTGGCCACCTACCGCAAATGGTCACCCGAGCAGATCGCGCGTGAGGTGGACAACAATGCCCAGGGGATTCTTGGCTATGTGGTGCGTTGGGTTGATCAGGGTGTTGGCTGTTCAAAAGTGCCAGACATCAATGATGTGGGCCTAATGGAAGATCGCGCGACCTGCCGGATTTCAGCCCAGCATATCGCCAACTGGTTGCATCACGAGGTGGTGAGCGAGCAAGAGGTCATGGCCTCTTTGCAGAAGATGGCGCAGGTGGTTGATGGACAGAATGCCGCTGACCCCAGCTATTCGCCGATGGCGCCGGGTTTTGATGGTATCGCGTTCCAGGCAGCTTGTGATCTGGTCTTCAAGGGGCGGATCCAGCCCTCTGGTTATACTGAGCCGGTTCTGCATGCGCGCAGGTTGGAACTAAAGGCACTGACTGCGGCAAACTGACCACCTGAAGCAGTTTCGCCAAAATGGCAGATAGTCAGAGAAGGTAGAATTGCCTTCTCTGATGCCGTTTTCAATTGGCGAACAGGAGGAAAACCCAATGACAGCAGTTACTCTGGACCAAGCGCGCAAGATCATCCGCGTGACGCTCGAAACTGGCCGAGAGATGGGGCTCAAGCCGCTTTCGGTTGTGGTGCTGGATGCGGGTGGGCATGTGCAGGCCTTTGAGCGTGAGGACCAGGCCGCTCCTGGGCGTTTTGCAATCGCCCACGGCAAAGCCTATGGCGCCGTGATGCTTGGCATGGCGGGCACGGCCCAGATGGCGAGGGCGGAAAATCAGGCTTACTTTATGGCTGCGGTCAACGGCGTCTATGGCGGGCAGGTCATTCCGGTTCCAGGTGGTGTTCTTATCCGTGATGAAACCGGTGCTGTGATTGGTGCTATAGGAGTGACGGGCGATATCTCTGACAATGATGCGCTTGCGGGGCTTGCCGGGATCAAGGCAGCAGGCTTAGAGGGTGAGATCTAGGCCTCCTGGATGAGTGAAGCTGCTTAGTCTTTGGGCTGGCTTTGCATTTGTGCGTCTTTGAACAGCTGAATGCGCCCTGATACAAGAGCGGAGCTGTTGCGGCTATGGTCGCAACAGCTTAGTTTTGTTGCATTCAGTTCCAAACGGAGTTCTCATGGCGCGTCCAAAAGTAGGCATTATCGGCAACTCCTATCTGCTCAATGATCAATATCCTGCCCACGCCGGAGGTACGATGAACTCCGAGGCCATAGCCGAGGTTGCCGGCTGTATGCCGCTCCTGATCCCGTCGGATCCGCGTTTTCTTTCGGTTGAGGAACTGCTGGAGACCTTTGATGGGTTCCTGTTGACCGGTGGGCGCCCCAATGTGCACCCAAATGAATATGGTGAAGCAGAGACCGCTGCCCATGGTGCATTTGACCGCGCGAGGGACGCAATTGTATTGCCGCTGGTGCGGGCCTGCGTAGAGCGCGGTCAACCTTTTCTGGGCATTTGCCGCGGCTTTCAGGAGGTGAATGTGGCCATGGGTGGCACGCTTTATCCGGAGATCCGCGACCTGCCGGGGCGGATGAACCACCGGATGCCGCCCGATGGGACGCTGGAAGAGAAATTTGCCCTGCGTCACCTGGTGAAAATGTCGGCCGGGGGCGTGTTCAATCAGCTCTTCGGGGCTGAGGAGGTCATGACCAATACCCTGCACGGGCAGGGGATCAAGACGCCGGGGCAGCGCATCGTCATTGATGGTGCGGCTCCTGATGGCACTCCAGAAGCGATCTATGTGAAGGACGCGCCCGGTTTCACCCTTTCAGTACAATGGCATCCGGAATGGGATGCCGCCAATGATCCGGTCAGCCGCCCGCTGTTCCAGGCCTTTGGCAAGGCGGTGCATGACTGGGCGGCGGGGGTACACCAGGCACAGCCCGCCTAGGACCAAGCAGTCTTCGATTTCTCTATAACCCCAGGGTGGCCGCAATGGTGGCCTCATTCTGTTTGCGCCCGTCCGGATCCGCTGCGGTCTTGAAGGCGCAGAAGCCCTCTGACCAGGCGGAGGTGCGCAGCCGCAGCGGCGGATCCTCCTGTTCCAGGCAAGCGAGGACAACTGCGGCTGCTTCAGCACTGCTCTGATAGGCATCGCCGCCCATGCGGGCGCGAGCATTGCCGATATAGCGCTGCAGCAGCGGCAGATAATCATCCTCCAGCATGCCGCCTGTGGCCTCAACCTGTTTCAGGACGCTATTGGCGAATTCGGAGGTGATGCCGCCGGGCTGGATGCTGGTAAAATGTACGCCGAAGCCAGGGGTAACATAGCTCGCCAGGCTTTCGGTCAGGCCTTCCACAGCAAATTTTGCAGCGCAATAGACCTCGTTGAAGGGCTGGCCGACCAATCCGCCAACTGAAGAGATATTGATGATATGGCCGGATTTGCGCGCCCGCATATGCGGCAGCACCGCGCGGGTGCAGCGCAGCACGCCCATGAAGTTCACGTCCATCACCTGGTTGATGTCCTCGTCGCTGGCCTGCTCGATATTGCGCAGGTAACCGGCGCCCGCGTTGTTGATCAGAGTGTCGATATGCCCCTCACGGCGCAGTACCTCCGCCACGGTAGTTTTGATGCTTTCCGGGTCCTGCACGTCAAGTTGCAGGATCTCCAGCCCCAGGCCGCTGGCCTCAGCTGCGGCGCGCAAAGCAGAGCTTTTGCCTGGATCGCGCATGGTGGCGTAGACCCGGTGCCCGGCATGAGAGGCCGCAAGGGCAGTCTCCAACCCCAGGCCCGAAGAGGTACCGGTGATCAGCACCGTTTTTGACATTGTTTGTGGTCCTCTTCGGTAAAATTCCCTGAGTCCCAAAAACGCCATGGAGACGGGGGATGCAGCAGGCAAATATGTATGGGGAAAGGGCGGAGCACCGCCCTCCTTCAGGTCAGATCAGCAGATCAAAATCATGCATCAGGGGCAGGCGGCGGGGCCGCTTGCCGGTGAGGTCAAAGATCGCATTGGCCAGGGCAGGGGCGGCGGGCGGCGTGCCAGGCTCCCCGGCGCCGCCGAGATGAGCCTGGGTTTCCAGCACCCGCACCTCGGTGCGCGGCATGGTATGCATGCGCATAGCGTCGTAGTCTGGGAAGTTCCCTTGCTCCGCGGCGCCATCTGCAAATGTAATCTCACCAAAACAGGCGGCAGAGAGGCCATAGGCCATGCCGCCGAACATCTGCGCCTTCACGGTTTCCGGATCAATGGCGCGGCCCATATCGCAGGCGATCCAAGCATTGGCGATGCGGATGCTGCCATCCTCTTCGATCACCTCGATGACTTCCGCGACCGGGGTGCCAAAGCTGTAGCACATGGCCACACCGCGCCCCACGCCTGCGGGTGTGTTTCCGGTCCAGCCAGCCATTTCCTTGACTGCCTCCAAGACGCCAGCAGCAGGTGCCCATTCGGGCCGCGCCAGGCTCAGCCGGAATTCCATCGGATCGGCTCCGGCGGCATGCGCCATCTCGTCGATGAAGCTCTCAATAAAGAAGCCGTTGAAGCTGTTGCCGACCGAGCGCCAGAAGCCCACCGGGATCTTGATATCCGAGATATGCCCGGCCATGCGGTAGTTCGGAATGGCATAGGGGGAATTGAAGAAGCCCTCCACATGCACCTTGTCCGGCCCAGCTGGCTGGAAATCCGCCAGCCGCATCATGGCCTGATGGGTGGGGGAGGCTGCTGCGAGCTGCCCGTCCATCAGCACAGCGGCGCCGTCCTTCACGGCCCCCCGCATCCTGGCAATCGCACCGGGACGGTACATATCGTGACGCATGTCCTCCTCGCGGCTCCAGGTCAGCTGCACCGGAATTCCGGGCATCTCCTTTGCAATGCGGGTAGCCTGAACCGCATAGTCAAATTCTACCCGGCGCCCGAATCCACCGCCTAGATAGGTGGTGCGCACATCCACCTGCTCGCTTTCAAGGCCCGCTTCCGCAGCGCATTTGGATTGAACAAATGTGGGCATCTGATTGCCGCTCCAGACGGTAAGTTTGCCCTCTTCCAGCAGCGCAGTGGCATTCATCGGCTCCATGGTGGCATGGGCCAGATAGGGCACCTGATACTCCGCGCTCAATTCTGTGGCGCCTGTGGGCAGGGCATCTGCATCGCCGTCGTCCCGCATGACGGAGTTCGGCGCATCATCGAATGCCTCAGCGATCTTGGCAAAGACCTGATCGGTTTCAGACGGGTAGGGAGCTTCCTCCCAGTCCACCTCAATTGCTTCCAGCGCCTGCATCGCCAGCCAGGTATTGCTAGCAACAACGGCCACGCCTGCGCCCATGTTGATGACTTTTTCAACGCCGGGCATGTTTTGTGCAGCAGAGGCATCAAAGCTCTTCATGCTGCCGCCCTGGCGCGGGTTCATCCGGACAGAGGCGAACTTCATGCCCGGCAGGCGCACGTCGATGCCGAATTCCGCGGTGCCGGTGGCTTTTTCCGCCATGTCGATACGCGGCTGCGGTTTTCCGATCAAACGCCAGGTGCTGCTGGGGCGTAGACCCGCCTCGATGGCGCTCAGCTTGGCCGCATCTTGTGCCAGATCGACATAGGAGACTTCGCGCCCGTCTGGAGCGATGACCATGCCTTTGGCGGTAGAGAGCTGGCTACGCTTCAGGCCAAGTTTCCCGGCAGCGGCCTCTTTCAAGGTTTCGCGCGCCGAAGCGCCGGCAAGACGCATACGCTCATAGCCGTCTTTCATGGAGGTGGAGCCGCCGGTTCCATGCAGGTTCAGCACCTTGCCCAGATGGCCCAGAGCCTCGCCGATGGAGTGTTTGAAGTTGCCGCTGTCATAGCCCTTGCCGGGCAGTGCATCGAGCATGAAGGCTGAATTGTAATAGGCCTTGGCGGCAGGGCCATGCAGCACCCGGACCTGGTCCAGCTCCACGTCCAGTTCTTCGGCGATCAGCGCGGCCCAGCTGGTTTTGACCCCCTGGCCCATCTCAGCGCGCGGCGCAAATAGTGTGATGCCATTCCCGTCGATCAGCACAAAGGGGTTGAGCGCTGCCTCTCCCTCGCCGGGCTTCAGCGGGTTGGGTGCGGGGCGCGAGACGTAATAGGCGCCAAATGCAACCCCGCCCACGATGGCGGCAGAGCCGATGAGGAAGGTGCGGCGGGCGATTTTACCGATGCTTGCCATGGCTCAGGCCTCCTCGATCATCTTGGCTGCGGTATGGATGGCGGCGCGGATCCGCGGGTAGGTGCCGCAGCGGCAGAGGTTGCCCTGCATGGCCTCGTCTATCTCTGCATCGCTTGGCTTTGGGTTTTCGGCCAGCAGGCTGGCGGCCTGCATGATCTGGCCTGACTGGCAATAGCCGCATTGCGCCACTTGATGCTCAACCCAGGCGGCCTGGATCTTGGCCATGTTGTCTGGGGTGCCGATGCCTTCGATAGTGGTCACCTCGCCCTCGACATCTTCCAGAGCAAGCTGGCAGGAGCGCTGGGCAACCCCATCCACATGAACCGTGCAGGCGCCGCAGGCAGCGACACCGCAGCCGAATTTGGTGCCGGTCAGGCCCACTTCATCGCGCAAAACCCACAGCAGTGGCACATCGCCAGGCAGATCAACCTCATGAGCTTTTCCATTGATGCGCAGAGTTCGTGACATAGGACTGGCCTCTCTAGCTGGCTTCGTGAGTTTCTGACAAAATGCACTCATTGTGTCAGGGTGTCAATTGACATTTTTTACAAGGAATGTCAGAAGCGAAAACATGAACATTCCGATGCCCGATGATAAAACCCAAAGCATTCTGCAGGCCGCCTGGGACGGTTTTTCCGCCTACGGGTTCCGCAAGACCTCGATGGACGACATAGCGCGCGGCGCCGGGATGTCCCGCCCGGCGCTCTATTTACGGTTCAAGAACAAGGAGGCGATCTTCCGCGCTCTTGTTGAGGCCTTTTACCTGCGGGCCAGTTCAGAGATCACGGCTGCCCTGCAGGCAGAAGGCGGGCTGAAGCAGAAGCTCTCAACAGCCTTCGCGGCCCATGGCGGCGAAACCATGGAGGCGATGATGGCCTCCGCCCATGGCATGGAGCTTTTGGAGGCGAGCATGAGTCATGCGGGCGAAGTGATCGAGGCCGGCGAGGCCGGGCTGCGCCGGATCTATACGGATTGGCTAGCGAAGGCGGCTGAGGAGGGCAATGTCAGGCCCTCCGCTGCTCCCGAAGACTTGGCGCAGCTTTTTTGTGCCGGACTGAAAGGGATCAAACATACCTCCGGCAGCTATCCGGAGTACCGGCAAGGGGTCTCCAACTATGCTATCCTCTGCGCAGAGGCGCTGAGGCCCTGACAAGGCGGTGCACGCCGCGCGGCAGCGCGGCGCCGGGCCCAACGGGGGAGGGGCAATCTTTGATTGGCCCGAGACGGGCGGGAGCCCTCGCCTGCCTTATGGACTATGCTGAGGGCCTGGCCTCAGAGCGTAGTGCGCAGGTGCCAGAGCTCCGGGAACAGCTCCACCTCCAGCATGCGTTTAAGGTAATTCACGCCGCCGGTGCCGCCGGTGCCGCGCTTGAAGCCGATGACCCGTTCCACCGTGGTTACGTGGTTGAAACGCCAGCGGCGGAAGTAATCTTCAAAATCCACCAGCTTTTCCGCCAACTCGTAAAGCTCCCAATGCACTTCCGGCGCGCGGTAGACTTCGCTCCAGGCCTTCTCCACCGCTTCGCTGGGCTGATAGGCTGCAGAAAGCTCGCGATTCACCACCTCATCCGGCAAGGCAAAACTCTGATGCAGGGCGCGTAGCGCCACATCATAGAGTGAGGGCTGCGCCAGTTCCTCTTCCAGCAGTTTCAGCGTGTCAGGCCGGTGGGCATGGGGCCGCAGCATCGCCTTGTTACGGTTGCCCAGCATGAATTCGATCAGCCGGTACTGATGCGACTGAAAACCAGAGCTCTGCCCCAGGGCATCCCGGAAGGCGGTATAATCCGAGGGCGTCATGGTGCGCAGCACATCCCAGGCGGAATTAAGCTGCTCAAAAATACGCGCCACCCGCGCCAGCATCTTGAAGGCCTGCCGCGCTTCGCCGTTCAGCAGGCGGCTTCGGGCCGCCTGTAGCTCATGGATGGCCAGGCGCATCCATAGCTCTGAAGTCTGATGCTGGATGATGAAAAGCATCTCATCATGGGTATCGCTCCAGGTTTTCTGGGCATTCAGCAGCACGTCCAGCGACAGGTAGTCGCCATAGGACATGCGCCCGTCGAAATCCATCTGGGCGCCATCCTCGGCGGGGTCAAAGGGGCAGGTTTGGGGTTTGGTTTCGGGGCCGCTCATGGGATCCCTCCTTTTCCTAGTCATAGTTATAGCTCAGGGAAAGGCCGGGGTCCTCCTGTTCAATGTGCCGCATTGCGCCAGGCGGCGCCAAAGCGCCACCCAGCCCGCTGGTCTGCATAGAGGTAGGGATATGGAGCGGCGGAAATGCATCAGGTCACAGCGGCGCGGACTTTATATTCCGGCTGGTCCCAGATGCGCTTTTTCATGATCTCTGCGAGGATCTCAACGGCGCCGTCCACGTCGCCTTCGTCGATATAGAGCGGGGTAAAGCCAAAGCGCATGATGTTGGGGGCGCGGAAGTCGCCGATAACACCACGCGCGATCAGTGCCTGCATCGCCGCATAACCTTCCTCAAAAGCAAAGGAAACCTGGCTGCCGCGCGCAGTGCCATCCCGTGGCGAGGCCAGAGTCAATTGCGGGCAGCTAGCTTCAACCCCGGCAATGAAACGATCACAGAGCGCAATGGATTTGGCGCGCACATCCGCCATCTCCACCATATCCCAGATATCCATCGAGGCTTCCAGCGCTGTGAGCTGGATCACCGGCGGCGTGCCAACCCGCATGCGTTCGATGCCGCGTCCGGGCCGGTAGTCCAAATCAAAGGCAAAAGGCGCCTCATGACCCAGCCAGCCGGACAGGGCGGGGCGGGCAGTCTCCGCGTGACGCGGTGCGACATAGATGAATGCCGGGCCGCCAGGGCCGCTGTTGAGGTATTTATAGCTGCAGCCAACGGCAAAATCAGCATTGCAGCCCGCCAGATCCACCGGTACTGCACCCGCCGAATGCGCCAGATCCCAGACTGTCACGACGCCCTTTTCATGGGCGCGTGCGGTCAGCGTCTTCATGTCGTGCATGCGACCGGAACGGTAATCCACTTCGGTCAGCATCAGGACCGCCAGGTCCTCGGTGATATTGGCCTCCACCTCTTCGGGATCCACCACGCGCAGCTCATAACCCGGGCCCAGCGATTTCAGCAGGCCCTGCACGATATAAAGATCGGAGGGGAAGTTGCCACTGTCCGAAAGCACAACCTTGCGGTCCGGGTTCAGCTCCAGAGCTGAGGCCACGGCCTGGTAAACTTTGATCGACAGGGTGTCGCCCATGACCACATGACCTGGCTCGGCGCCGATAAGCCGTCCAATGCGATCGCCGATTGCAGTGGGTTTCTGCATCCAGCCAGCCTTGTTCCAGCCGGTAATTAGCATCTCGCCCCATTCCTTGCGGATCATGTTTTCAACATGGTTTGCTGCGGTTTTGGGGAGGGGGCCAAGAGAGTTGCCATCCAGATAGATCATCCCCTCTGGGAGATCGAACATCGCTTTGGTTGCGGAAAAATCTGACATGGTGTCCTCATTGAGCGGCATAATATTTCAAGCTTAAAGCTTTTCGTATTTCGTATCCGATCATGTCAAACCTGTCCAGAAGTTTTGCCGAGGGTAACGCACAGCCCATTGGTGTCGGGGGCAGCCGCGGGGCCTATTTGATCTTGAGTTTGCGCTGAGGCGCAGCTTTTAGGTTTGATGTAGCAGCCAAACTTGAAGCTGCTACGCCAAGGGGACTTCAGGTTTGGCCACCCGCGATTTCAATGCATTGACCATTGATAGATTGCGATCCTGGCCCGCACAGCCATAGGGCGGCAGCTGCCACCTCTTCGGGTTCGATCAGGCGTTGATGGCGGTTTGCATTGATCATCACCTTTAGGGCTTCGTCCTCGCTGATCCCGGCGCGCTGCGCGATGGAAGTGATGTTTCGATCCACAATGGGCGTGTCTACATAGCCAGGGCAGAGAGCGTTCACTGTGATCTGTGACCCCATGAAATCCTCACTCAGGGCGCGGGTCAGGCCGATCATGCCATGTTTGGTTGCACTGTAGCAGGCGCCACCCTTGAGGCCTCGCAGCCCCGCGATGGAAGCCACAGTAATTACCCGTCCCCAATCTGTGCCCTGCATGGATTTGAGGCTCTCACGCAGGGTCAAGAAGGCCCCATCAAGATTGGTGGCCATCATATTGCGCCAGAATTCCATCGAAGTTTTATGTAGGGTTTTGCCCTCAGCGATGCCCGCATTGGCGACGCAGATCTGGATTGGGCCATGTGCGGCAACAGCGGCTTCAGTTTTTCGGATTACATCTGCTTCGTCCCGAACGTCCATAGCCATCGCAGTGAGGTCTGTACCTGCGACCTCTTCCAGAACTTCCAGCCTGCGGCCGGTAATGGTGACCTGAGCCCCCCGGCCAGCCAAGGCCTGTGCAATCGCAAGGCCAATCCCCGTGCCACCGCCGGTGACTAAGGCGTGCTTCCCTGCAAGATCTTTAGTGTGTTCCATCGCTCGTTCCTCCTGTCTGGTTTCAGACTAGTCTTGAGCGGGGGAGGGGCAAGCGCGCCGTTCCGTCACTCTACCCCATGGCAAGAGGCAGGGCGATTGTCGCGCTGACCTTTGGTTCCTTGCCATGCCGCAAATTGACAGGGGGATCGGCTTCTCTCAGTTTTGACCAGGCAGTTGTTGCGTACAATAGTGCACAAAAATAGGGCTTTGCAGCTGTTCTTGAAGTGCTGCCCCTTTTGTCGCAGTGTCCTGATTTGCCGTTGCAAGTGAGAACGCGAATGTGTTTCTTCTCGGCTAAAGAGGTATCCTGTCCTTTTCTTTTTTCAGCGTTCAAACGGGGCTGGACCTTGCTGCGGGATAGGGGTTTGTTTCGCGGCATGAGGCCTTTCAGACCTGAGTGGAAAGAGCGCCTGAGAGAGGTGATCGAGGCTATGAAGCACATCAATGTACCGCCCATTTGGCTGCTGGGTGCAGTTCTCTTGGCTTGGGCACAGAGCTACTATCTCCCCCTTGGGTTGGGTTTTGGTGCCGTGGTAGGGGGGCTGCTGGGCGGCTTGCTGGTGGGCGGGGGGATCCTACTGATGGTGCTTGCCCTCATTGAAATGCGGCGCTTTCGCACCAGCATTCACCCTCATGGGCAGCCAAGCCAATTGGTACAGTCTGGCATCTTCTCGCGTAGCCGCAATCCGATCTATTTGGGGGACCTGCTGCTGCTTGCGGGCCTGATCCTTAGGTTTGATGCGGTGCTTTCGCTCCCCTTGATTCCCGTTTTCGCTTGGATCCTAGAGAAGCGATTTATCGAGGTCGAAGAAAAACGATTGCGCTTCACATTCCGCCAGGACTGGGCGCGATACGAGAAAAAGGTGCGTCGGTGGCTGTGACCAAAAGACCGTAGTTTTTGCGGTGATACGGCGGTCGTGGTTGCAAATCTCAGCGTATTTTCGTTGAGTGATGCGCAAATGCGGCATCGCGGCAAGAGAATGCGGCGACGCGGCGAAATGCTTGCGCAAGTATCTTGCGTGAGGTAGTGGAAATATTTGCGATCTGTACCTTGCCATTGCTGGCATGGGCAAGACGAGGGGGACCAAGAAGGTGAAAATCGGAACACCCAAAGAGGTGACAACGGGTGAAGCGCGGGTGGCGATGACGCCGGATTCCGCGCGTCAACTGCAGAAACTGGGACATGAATGTGCCATTGAAACTGGCGCAGGCGAAGCGGCCGGCTTTTCGGACGCGCTCTATGAAGAAGCTGGTGTTGAGATTATCAAAACAGCAGCTGCGCTCTGGAAGGCCTCTGACATCATTGCCAAGGTACGCCAGCCCAATGAGACAGAGCTGAAGCGGTTGAACTCGAAGAAGACGTTGATCTCCTTCTTCAACCCGGCAGGCAACGAAGAGGGCATGGAACTGGCGAAATCCAAAGGTGCCAGCGTCGTTGCGATGGAAATGGTGCCGCGGATCTCTCGCGCGCAAAAGATGGACGCGCTGTCCTCCATGGCCAATATCGCGGGCTATCGCGCTGTGATTGAGGCTGGCAACAACTTTGGCCGCTTCTTCACCGGACAGATCACAGCGGCGGGCAAGGTACCGCCGGCTAAGGTTCTGGTGGTGGGCGCTGGTGTGGCCGGTCTGGCGGCGATTGGCACCTCGACCAGCCTTGGTGCAATTACATTGGCCTTTGACGTGCGCCCAGAAGTGGCAGAACAGGTCGAGTCGATGGGCGCAGAGTTTGTTTACCTCGATTTCGAGGAAGAACAGGCGGACGGTGCTTCTTCTGGTGGCTACGCTTCCGTCTCGTCACCAGAGTTCCGTGAGGCCCAGCTGGCCAAGTTCCGCGAGCTGGCGCCTGAGGTGGATATCGTCATCACTACAGCGCTTATCCCGAACCGCGAAGCGCCAGAGCTTTGGACCGAGGACATGGTTGCGGCTATGAAGCCGGGCTCTGTTATCGTCGATTTGGCAGCGGAGAAGGGCGGCAATTGTAAGCTCACTGTTGCGGATGAAAAGGTCGTCACGGAAAACGGTGTCACTATTATCGGCTATACCGATTTCCCCAGCCGGATGGCAGCGCAGTCCTCCAGCCTTTATGCCACCAATATCCGCCACATGATGACGGACCTGACGCCTGAAAAGGACGGTCAGGTGGTGCATGACATGGAAGATGACGTCATTCGCGGCTCCACCGTTACTCATGCGGGTGAGATTACTTTCCCACCGCCACCTCCCAAAGTGCAGGCCATTGCGGCGCAGAAGAAGCCGGAAGTGAAAGAACTCACCCCGGAAGAGATCCGCGCCAAGGAAGTTGCAGACTTCAAAGCTGCCACCAAGCAGCAGGTGACCCTGCTTGGGGTAGGTGGTGCCTTGATGCTGTTGGTCGGCCTTTTTGCGCCGGTCAGTTTCATGCAGCACTTCATCGTCTTTGTTCTGGCGTGTTTTGTCGGCTTCCAGGTGATCTGGAATGTGGCCCATTCGCTGCACACACCCTTGATGGCGGTGACCAATGCGATCTCCTCGATCATCATCCTGGGGGCGTTGATGCAAATCGGATCAGGCAGCTTCCTTGTGATCCTCCTCGCGGCGCTGAGCGTCTTTATGGCGGGGATCAATATATTTGGCGGATTCCTCGTCACCCGGCGCATGCTCGCCATGTTCCAGAAATCCTAAAGCGAGGCGGAAACAATGGAATACGGATTTACCACTGCCGCCTATGTAGTTGCGGCTGTTCTCTTCATTCTGTCGCTGGGCGGACTTTCGGGACAGGAAAGCGCAAAACGCGCCGTCTGGTACGGGATCGTTGGCATGGGCATTGCGGTCTTTGCCACTCTGATCGGACCGGGTTCCGGCCTTTGGCTCCTGTCGCTCCTTCTGATCGCGGGTGGCGGTGCCATCGGCTATCAGCTGGCCAATCGGGTGCAGATGACGCAGATGCCAGAGCTGGTGGCTGCCATGCACTCGCTGGTCGGGCTGGCTGCGGTCTTTGTCGGCCTGATCGCCCATGTGGAACTGGGCCGGGTACTCGCCATGGGGGCAGAGGAGAAGCAGGCGCTCGACGGTTTTGCCAAGCTTCTGGCCAAGAAAACCGCGACCGAGGTCTCAATCCTGCGGGTTGAGCTGTTCCTCGGCATCTTTATCGGTGCTGTGACCTTCACAGGCTCGGTCATTGCCTATGGCAAGCTGGCAGGCAAAGTGACTTCGGCGGCGACCAAGCTGCCGGGCGGCCATATGCTGAATGCTGGTGCGGCGGGTCTCTCGTTGATCACGCTGATCTGGTACTTTAACACCGGCGGCTTCTTCCCGCTGTTCCTGATGACACTGGCAGCGCTGTTTATCGGCTATCATCTGATCATGGGTATCGGCGGAGCTGACATGCCAGTGGTTGTTTCGATGCTGAACAGCTATTCCGGCTGGGCGGCGGCGGCGATCGGCTTCTCCCTGGGCAATGATCTCCTGATCGTGGTGGGCGCCCTGGTGGGCTCCTCGGGGGCGATCCTCAGTTACATCATGTGTAAGGCAATGAACCGCTCGTTCGTCAGCGTGATCTTGGGCGGCTTTGGTGGCAGCACCGGGCCTGCGATGGAGGTCGAGGGCGAGCAGGTGGCCATCGATGCCGATGGCGTTGCTACTGCGCTGGAAGAAGCGGACAGCGTCATCATCATCCCCGGCTACGGCATGGCGGTGGCCCAGGCGCAGCAGAATGTGGCAGAGTTGACACGCCGGCTGCGGGCCAAGGGCAAAGAGGTGCGCTTTGCGATCCACCCGGTCGCAGGCCGCCTGCCAGGCCACATGAATGTGCTCCTGGCTGAGGCCAAGGTGCCCTATGATATCGTCATGGAGATGGATGAAATCAACGAGGATTTCCCGGAAACGGATGTGGCGATTGTCATTGGCTCCAATGACATCGTCAACCCGGCGGCCCAGGAAGACCCGAACTCGCCCATCGCCGGGATGCCAGTTCTGGAATGCTGGAAAGCCAAGCAGGTCTTCGTCTCAAAACGCGGCCAGGGCACCGGCTATTCCGGCATCGAGAACCCGCTGTTCTTCAAGGAGAACACCCGCATGTTCTATGGTGACGCCAAGGCCTCTCTTGATCAGCTGCTGACGCTGATCCAGTAAAGGCTCCCTCATTAAGGTTTGAAAACGCGCCGGATTTCCGGCGCGTTTTTTCGTTGTGCCATATGTGATCCAGCTGGGGCTTTGTTTCCGATCCGCGCCTTTCAGCACGTGAAACAAGTCCGCTAGGAGGCGTGAAAGCGCTCAGCAATTTTCTAGCGAGTGGCGAGTTCGACCCCTAAGGCTCGGATTTCACCCATTGTATACCTATGTATTCATGTAACTTGTTGAAAAAAAACACTTCTGTACAGGTTTCCCCTAGGGGGATATGGTCCGGCGTACTTCTGTGGAGACCAAAGAGATGCCGCCGATCGAAGATCACCCGCTCCGCTATCAGTTAGCCAATGAGCTGCATGCCCGTCCGTTCCCGGCAATGGTGAGCCCCAGCACGGTGGTTTATCTGGCGGTAAAGCAGCCGAGGGAAGCGGCGCACCGTGATCGCAGCCTGGATCTGCGGCACCTCATGGCGCTGCTCGACCGCCATGGTGCGGTGCACCCTCAGCCAGGCGCGACGCACCATTCAGCGCAGCTGGGGCGTCACACGCTGAAATGGGAGCAGCATACAGAGTTTGTCAGCTATACTCTCTATTGCGATGGGGTTGCTGAAAGAGCCTTTGATCCTGCCGATTTTGATGTCTTCCCGGCAGATTGGCTGGCAGAAGCGCCGGGACAGCGGGTGACCTCGCTGATGATACGAATTCTGCCCAGGCCCAAGGACAGCAAGATCAAGGCCCAGCTCAGCGAGTGTTTCGTGCCCGAAAGCCTGGCGGTGGCCCAGGTCTTGGATGACAGTGCCGTGGTCGCGGGGGACTTTCGGATCGATCCGGCCGGCCACATGCGGTTTGCACTCTTTGCCAATGAGAGCACCGGCACCCAGCGTATTGGCCGCATCGTGCAGCGCCTCTGTGAGGTCGAAACATACCGCGCCATGTCGATGCTGGGATTTTCGCGCGCCCGGGAACTTTCGCCCATTATTGGCTCGCTGGATACGCAGCTGAGCGAGATGATGGCCGAGATGACTTCGGATACCATCCCGGCGGATCAGACCCTGACGCGGCTGCTGTCTGTTTCGGCGCAGTTGGAGGCCATGGCCGCACAGTCCGCTTTTCGTTTTGGCGCCACCGGTGCCTATGAAGCTCTAGTCAATCAGCGAATCAAGCTTTTGCGGGAGGAGCGCCATGCGGGCTATCAGACTTTTTCCGAATTTATGCTGCGCCGCTATGAACCGGCTATGCGAACGGTTAAATCCACCGAGAAACGGGTGGCGACCCTGGCGAACAGGGCGCGGCGCGGCGGGGAGCTGCTTCGAACCCGGGTGGATGTGGAACGCAGCGCCCATAATCAGGCGCTTTTGGCCAGCATGGACCGGCGCGCCGACCTGGCGCTGCGGCTGCAGCACACGGTCGAGGGGCTTTCAGTGGTGGCGATCAGCTACTATGCGGTCTCGCTAGCGGGCTATCTGTTCTACCCGCTGGCCGCTGCACTGGGGCTGAGCAAGGGCATGATGATTTCCATGCTGACCCTGCCCGTTGTCGGGCTAGTCTGGCTGGGGCTGCGGCGGGTGAAGCGCAAGCTGCATTGATTGGTCAGGGCGGGGAGGGGCGCTGCCCCCGGCCTGCGCCTCCCCCGGAGTATTTTTGGGAAAGATGAAGACGGGCGGGAAAGGAAAAGCCGCGCTATTGAGGGCGCGGCTTTGTTTGGTTTCTGGGTTCTGATCAGCGTCCCCGGATGCGGGGATCAAGCGCGTCGCGCAATCCATCACCCAGATAGTTGACGCTGAGCACAGTCAGAGAAATCGCCATACCGGGCCAGAAGACACGTTCGGGGTACTGTTGCAGGTAGTCGGTCGCATCAAAGAGCAGGCGGCCCCAGGTCGGGAAATCCGGCGGGAAGCCGAGACCCAGGAAAGAGAGCGAGCTTTCGGTGATGATCGCTGTTGCAATGCCAAGCGTTGCCGAGACCATGATTGGTGACAGCACATTGGGCAGGATATGCCGGGAGATCAGCTTACTGTCGGGCGTGCCGATGGAACGGGCAGCCATAACGAATTCCCGCTCTTTGATCGCCAGCACATCCCCCCGCACGATCCGCGCGGTTGGCATCCAAGAGGTGATGCCGATGGAGGCCACAATCAGGATAAAGATGCCCTGCTCGGGTCCAAATGTTGCGTTCAGTGGTTCGCGGAACAGGAGCATCATCACCAGCAACAAAGGCAGCAGCGGCAGTGCGAGGAACAGATCAGTAAGGCGCATCAGCGGCCCGTCCAGGCGTTTGAAGAAACCTGCGAGGACCCCAATGAAACTGCCCAGGAACAGGGCCAGCAGCATCGCTGTGAGACCCACTGAAACCGAGGTTGCTCCGCCTGCCATCATCCGGGCAAGCATATCGCGTCCCAGCTGGTCCGTGCCGAAGGGGTGTGCCCAGCTGGGCCCCTGATTGCGCGACCGGATATCGATATGGGTCGCCTCAATGTCCCAGACAAACGGGCCAAGATAAACTGTGGCAACGATGAGCAAGAAGAGGATTCCGCCCATCAGGGCGCCACGGTGGGATTTGAACTGGTCCCAGACATCCAGCCATTGGCTCCGCGGTGGCTGGGTCGGGATAGGATTGCTCAACTCAGTCATAGCGGATCCTCGGGTCAAGAATGCCATAGAGCACGTCTGCAATCAGATTGAAGAGCACGATCAGGACGGCAAAGATAAAGGTCAGGGTCTGCACCATCGGAAGGTCATTCGCCTGGATCGCGCCAATCAGGAGCTGGCCGATGCCGTTCACCTTGAAGACCTGCTCGGTGATGATGGCGCCGCCGAAGATCGATGGGATACCCAGAGCGATTACGGTGACAACCGGGATCATGGAGTTCCGCAGCACATGCACCATGACCACAACATATTCGCTGAGGCCCTTGGCGCGGGCGGTGCGGACGTAATCCTGGTTGAGGTTGTCCAGCATCGAGGCGCGCATGAAGCGGCTCAGCTGGGCGGTGATCTGAAGCGCCAGCACCATGACCGGCATGATCATCTGCTGCAGCTGCTTCACAAAGCTCTCCCAGCTGTCGACCACATGGGTGGTGTCATAAATCGAGGGGAACCAGCCGAGCTGCACCGAGAAAATCACAATGACCAAGACACCGGAGAAGAAGGGGGGAACCGAGAAGCCAACCATGGAAACAAAAGTCCCGAGCTGGTCGAACCAGCTGTACTGGCGGTAGGCGGAGTAGATGCCGATCGGCAGGGCGATCAGGATGGCAACCACATAGGCAGTGCCAACAACCCAGAGGGTCTGCGGCATACGCTGGATCACGATATCCATAACCGGCGAACGGGTCTGCCAGGAAATGACGCGCAGCGAGCCTTCAGAGAAGGTTGTTCCAAAGTAATGGTCGATCAGAACCTGTGGTTCGATCCAGAAGAACTGTACAATCCATTTCCAGAAACGGATGTGCATCGGTTCGCCAAGGCCCAGGGCCTCGCGCATCTTTTCTTTGACTTCAGGTGGAACGGTGAGCGGGACCTGCGCCATAGGGTCGCCAGGTGCCAGCTCTAGCAGCAGGAAGATCATCAGGCTGATAAACAGCAAAGTCGGGACTGACAGGATCAGCCGCCTGATCGTAAAGGTCAGCATAAGGTGTGGCCTTTTGCAATGTGAGGGTAAGTATCGGTCAAACAGGGCCGCCGCAGAACCAGAGTAAAAGGGAGTATACCTGCGCTTCACTCATGGTGAGAGGCCCCGGCAGTTTGCCGGAGCCTCCTTAGGGCTAGTGCCTCTTACTTGGTGCGGTGCCAGTTGGCGGCATTCCACATTTCGCTATCCCAAACGTTCAGCTCAACACCACCCAGGGTATTGGCATGCGCGGAGAGACGGCCACGGTGTACAAGCGGGATCATACCGCCTTTGGAAACCATGATGTCATTCAGGCGTTTGCCGATTTCGGCGCGGGCCTCAATTCCTGCGGTTTTGGTCAGCTCTGCGTGCAGGGCGTCATACTCGGAGTCACAGAAGCGGGAGATGTTCTCACCCTGCCACTGGGACGCGGGGCTTGGAGCCTTGTCGCAGAGGCCTGCAGCCAGATAAGACTGCGGGTCGGTACCGTTGAAGGTATTGGCGTACATTTCAACGTCCGCATAGAACTTCTGGAAGGTGTCAGGCGAACCTGGGTCACCACCGAAGAAGACAGATGCGTTGATGTTACGCAGCTCGGTTTCGATACCGATTTCGCTCCACCACTGTTTGATCAGAGCCTGGAAATCCTGACGCACGGCGTTGGTTGAGGTCTGGTACAGGATCTTCATAGGCGTACCATCTGCGGTTTCGCGGATGCCGTCGCCATTGGTGTCCTTGTAGCCTGCTTCATCCAGCATTGCATTTGCAGCAGCAATATCCTGCTTGTCGCACTGGAAGCTGTCGGAGTTGAAGGCCGCAGGAGCAGGAACCCAGTTACAGGTTACTTTACCCGCTTTACCGTAGCCGATTTCAACCAGCAGAGGACGGTCGATGGCCAGCGACATCGCCTTGTAGACGGCTGGGTCATTCAGGAAGGGGTGACCACGCTTGACCGAACGCTCATCCGCGCCCAAAGAAGGGGTCGGGTCGGTGTTGTTCAGCATGATGCGTTCAACCAGCGGGCCGAAGCCTGCCACCGGAGTGCCCTTGCCGCCTGCTTCCATCTGAGCGATGACATCAGGTGCCAACTGCAGATTCCAAGCATAGTCGAATTCACCGGTTTCCATAACCGCACGACCCGCAGCAGTTGCGTCGCCGCCACCTTTGAAAAGAACCTTGGCAAAGGCAGGCTTAGCCGGATCGCGATAGTTCTGGTTCGCGGACATGGTGATCACGTCGTTGGGCTTGAACTCTTCCACAACAAACGGACCGGTGCCGATTGGGCCAAAGTTTGCCTCGGTGCACTCAGGTGCCTTGGCGCCCATGCAGTTGGCGAACTGAGCAGCCTGAATGATGGGGCTCTCACCACCAACAAAGGGGCCATACGGGAATGGGGTGGGCTTGTCGAAAGTCACCTTGATGGTCATGTCATCCAGCGCTTCAACAGCGGTCACGCCTTCGAATTTGGTCAGCTGTGCGCAGCCGCCTTCAGGATGCATGCAGTAGTCGGCAGTGAACTTAACATCCTTTGCAGTGAATGCGCTGCCATCGGACCATTTGATTCCCGGTGCGATTTTCCAGGTGATGGAGGTCAGATCTGCCGAGACGCCGCCGTTTTCAACGGTAGGGATTTCGGACGCCAGATAAGGAATCATTTTCCCATTTGGGTCGTAGCGCGCAAGTGGCTCAATTACGAGTGCGGAGGCATCGATGTCTTTGGTACCGCCGGACAGGAAGGGGTTAAGGATCGATGGCGCTTGCCAATAGATGATGTTCACCTGGCCATCCGAGCCGCGCTCGGCGAAGGCTGCAGGTGCCAGAGCTGTAGAAGCAATTGCCCCCAGCAAAAGCGTCTTCAATTTCATTACACTCTCCTTGTTGTGCACGCATAGGGCGCGCAATTATTGATCTTTTTGGCGTCAAATGGCCCTCGAGAGAGAAGGGTTTTTGGCGGTCTGTTCCCCATGAGGCGTTGCTCGCGAAGCACAGGCCGCAGGTTTTCTCCCACGATCATGGCAATCGAAAACCAGTTTTCAACAAATTGCAAATTCCTATTTCGGATTTGCCTATGCAATATTTGCATGAGCATTTTTGAGAGAAATGCGTTTAACCTCCTGCTCAATGTGCCCTCATCCAGAGGGCTTTGTTGTGCTGAAAGCAGGGGAGCGGCCATGTTGGACAACGCGATTGCGTCCATTAAGAACTTGCGCGTGGAGTTTCAAACCAAGGACGGGCCAGTTGTCGGTGTCGAGGATGTCTCCTTTGATGTGCATCCGGGCGAAACCGTTTGTATTGTTGGAGAATCTGGCTCAGGCAAGTCTGTTTCTTCGCTGTCTTTGATGCGACTGGTGGAGTTCGGTGGCGGCGAAATTGCCGGGGGACAGTTGGTTTTTGACCGCAAGGATGGTGGCGACCAAGACCTGGCAAAAGCACCCGGGGATCTGATGAAACAGATTCGCGGAAACGAAATCGGCATGATTTTTCAAGAGCCGATGACCGCCCTCAATCCTGTCTTTACCGTGGGTCGCCAACTGACCGAAGGTCTGCGGATCCACAAGAACATGAATAAAGGTGAAGCAGAAGAACGTGCTTTGGAATTGCTGCGTCAGGTGCGAATCCCCGAACCGGAACGACGCTTGAAGCAATACCCGCACGAATTGTCTGGTGGTATGCGGCAGCGCGTGGTGATCGCTATGGCCATGGCCTGCGAACCGCGCCTCCTTATCGCCGATGAACCCACTACAGCACTGGATGTGACCATCCAGGCAGAGATCCTTGCTTTGATGGATCGCCTGAAGCGGGAGACCGGAACAGCCGTTATGTTTATTACACATGACATGGCGGTTGTGGCGCAGATGGCGGATCGTGTGGTTGTCATGTTCCGTGGCAACAAGGTTGAAGAGGGCACGGTCCAGGAGATCTTTGAAAACCCGCAGCATGATTACACGAAGGCGCTGCTGGCAGCAGTGCCCAAGCTTGGTGAGATGCGCGGCAAGGCCTATCCAGAGCCGATGAAGCTGATGGGTGTCGAAAATCAACGCATCGAACCGATTGTTGGGACCGATGAAGTCTTGCTGGACGTGCAGAATCTGACAACGCGCTTCCCAGTCAAAGGTGGTTTGCTGCGGCGTACCATTTCCAATGTGCACGCGGTCGAGGATGTCTCTTTTAAGGTCTACAAGGGTCAGACCCTGTCCTTGGTGGGCGAATCCGGTTGCGGTAAATCCAGCGCAGGGCGTTCTATCCTGCGCTTGGTTGAGCCAATGTCCGGCAAGGTGATGTTCGAGGGAAATAACCTGTTGGATCTAAATGCCTCGGAAATGCACAAGGCGCGCCTGGATATGCAAATGATTTTCCAGGACCCTTTTGCCTCGCTCAACCCGCAGATGCAGCTGATGGATCAAGTTGCGGAACCGCTGCGCAACTATGGTTTGGCCTCGGGCAGCGAGTTGCAGGATCGTGTCGCCAACCTCTTTGACCGGGTGCAGCTGCCGCGCAGCTTCATGCGCCGCTATCCCCATGAGATGTCCGGTGGGCAGCGTCAGCGGATTGCGATCGCCCGCGCGTTGGCTCTGAACCCGAAACTCATTGTCGCGGATGAGGCCGTCTCTGCTCTGGATGTGTCGGTACAGGCGCAGGTCCTGAACCTGATGATGGAGTTGCAGGCGGACCTTGGGCTGTCTTTCCTCTTTATTAGCCATGACATGGCAGTTGTGGAACGGGTCAGCCATCAGGTTGGCGTCATGTATCTGGGTCGCATTGTTGAGCTGGGGCCGCGCGATCGGGTATTCGAAAACCCGCAGCATGCCTATACCCAGGCCTTGATGAAAGCGGTGCCCATCGCCGATCCGCATAAGCGCAAGAGCGAGAAGGATCTGAACTTCAAACCGATCCCATCACCGATTCACGGGCTGGACTACAATCCGCAGCCCTCGGAGTATCTTGAGGTGGAACCAGGGCATTTTGTTCTGACGACTGATAGCGGATACTGAGGGCGAAAATGGCACAAATCCTGTCCCCGCTAGAGATCATGACCAAGCTGATCTCTTTCCCAACGGTCAGCCGCGATACCAATCTGCCTTTGGTCGATTGGGTTCAAGACTACCTTAGTTCCCATGGGATAGAGAGCCACCGTTGGGTGGATCCGGAGCAACCGCATAAGGCGGCTGTTTTTGCTCATGTAGGGCCTATGGAAGAGGGGGCAGTTGTACTATCTGGGCACACAGATGTGGTGCCGGTTGACGGTCAGCCCTGGGATAGTGATCCCTTTACAGTGACAGAGCGAGACGGCAAGTATTTTGGCCGTGGAACCTGCGATATGAAGGGTTTTGATGCCCTGGCAATCTGGGCCCTGGTCGAAGCGCATCACAAAGGCGTTTCCCGTCCTTTGCAACTGGCGCTGAGCTTTGACGAAGAGATCGGCTGTACTGGCGCGCCACCGATGATTGAAGCCATGCAACCCGTGCTGCCCAAGGGAACTGCCGTGATCGTGGGCGAACCCTCGATGATGCAAGCGGTGACTGGCCACAAGGGGGGCATTGGCTATGCCACCCATCTGATTGGTTTTGAAGTGCATAGTTCGATCATGCATACCGGCGTCAATGCCATCATGCAGGGTGCTAAACTGATCGACTGGGCCAATCAAAAGAACATCGAGAATATGGCGCGAGAGCCAGGCTCGATGCAGGCGCTCTTTGATCCGCCCTTTACCACCTGCCATGTTGGTATGATCTCTGGTGGTACTGCCCATAACATCACTGCCAAGGATTGTGAGTTCATGATGGACTTTCGGGTGGTGCCGGGTGAACAGGCCAAAGATTGGGAAGCTGCCTATCTGGCCAAGGTCAAAGAGATTGAGGTCGAGATGCAGGCCATCCACCCCGAGGCCCGGATCGAGGTGGGTAAGGGTTTCAATGTACCAGGCTTGGTCCCGGAAGAGGACGGCGAAGCAGAGATGCTGGTGCGTGCCCTGACCGGTGACAATGGCACACATGTGGTGAGTTACGGCACGGAAGCAGGACAATTTCAGGAGGCGGGTTATTCTGCCGTGATCTGCGGCCCTGGTGATATTGCTCAGGCACATCAGCCCAATGAATTCATTTCAAAGGCGCAATTTGAGGCTGGACATCGCTTCATGATGGAACTGGTGGCACGTCTCAGCTAAGGGTCGAAGGGTATGTTACTTAAAGGAATGTGCCCATGTCGGAAACCATTGCCCCGGATCAGGCTGCATCACAGCACTCAAATGGCACCCCGCGATCATTGCCAGCAGGTGTCTACGAGGATCTGGACTTTGCCGTACTTATTCAGATCGCGGGCCGGATGATTGCGCAGTATGTCGAAGCCATTGGTAAGGAAGAGCGATTGTCAGCAGGGCATTTGAGTCTTTTGGGCATGATCTACCGTAAGCCGAACCTGATACAGAATGTCTATGGCTCCATTTTGGCGATCAATGATGCCACCCTGGGGCGCTATGTGGATAAGCTGGAAGAACGGGGCCTTGTTCTGCGCCAGCGTAGTGAAAAGGATCGGCGCACCGTGCATCTTAGCCTCACCGAGGCTGGTACAGGCTATATTCTGGAAGTCAAAGCACGCTTGGCAGAACTGCGTAAAGAAGTGCAGGGCAGGTTGACCCACGGCCAGGTAGAACAATTGCAAAGCAATCTCATCACGTTTTTGTCCGCAGAAAGTCCGATAGCAGAGGAAAGCTGAGCACGGGCATGGACAAGCATATTTAACTTTTGTACCAATCATCTCAAATGAGAGGAGTTTCGGTTATGCCGATCAAAAACCGATTTGCTGAAATGCAGGGCGAGGTCACCGCCTGGCGGCGTCATCTGCATGAAAATCCGGAGCTCATGTACGAAGTCCATCAGACCGCCGCATTTGTGCAAGAGCAGCTCAAGAGCTTTGGTGTGACTGATGTAACACCGGGTATTGGCAAAACCGGTGTTGTTGCCGTGATTGAAGGCAAGACCAATACATCTGGTCGGGTCATCGGGCTGCGCGCGGATATGGATGCCTTGCCGATCCACGAAGCTTCTGGCGTTGACTATGCCTCAAAAACACCCGGTGTCATGCATGCTTGTGGCCACGATGGCCATACTGCAATCCTCTTGGGGGCGGCCAAATACTTGGCGGAGACACGGAACTTTGACGGCAAAGCGGTTCTGATCTTCCAGCCCGCAGAAGAGGGCGGCGCCGGTGGCAAGGCCATGTGCGACGATGGAATGATGGAGCGTTGGGGCATCCAAGAGGTCTATGGTTTGCACAACATGCCAGGTCTGCCGGTTGGAGAGTTTGCAATCCGGCCGGGCCCTCTGATGGCCTCCTCCGATGAGTTTGAAATCATTGTCACTGGTAAGGGCGGCCATGCGGCAGCACCGCATGATTCCATCGACACCACCCTAGTGGCCTCACAGATTGTGGTCTCGTTGCATTCAATCGTGTCGCGCAATGTGGACCCCATCAAGCGGGTGGTGCTGACCGTTGGAACCTTTGAAACCGATAGTACCGCATCGAATGTGATTGCGCATCAAGCACGTCTGCAAGGCACTGTCCGGACGCTGGACCCAGAGTACCGGACCCAGGCCGAAACCTGGGTGCGCCGCGTGGTGGAAAACACCGCCGAAGCCTTTGGCGCGAGTGCTGAGGTCAACTGGTCATCAAGCTATCCGGTTACTATCAATTCCGAGACTGAAACTGGTTATGCCGTCGAAGCGGCAGAGGCCGTTGGCATCTCAGTTGATGCGGACACCCCGCCAATCATGCCCTCCGAGGACTTCTCCTACATGCTGGAAGAGCGCCCTGGCGCCTATATCTTCCTGGGCAATGGCGATACCGCCATGTGCCATCATCCGGCTTATGTCTTTGATGACGAAGCCATTCCACTAGGCTGCAGCTGGTTTGCAGAGCTGGTGGAACGACGAATGCCAGCCAAGTAAACGAGGAAACGCGCGATGCCAGTCAAAAACAGAATTGCTGATCTGCACGAGGAAGTGGCCGCCTGGCGCCGCGACATCCACGAAAACCCAGAAATCCTTTATGAGACCCATCGCACCAGTGCCCTGGTTGCCGACAAACTGAAGGGCTTTGGCTGCGATGAGGTGGTGACGGGCATCGGTCGCACCGGTGTGGTGGCGGTCATTCGCGGCAAGAGTGACACGCGAGGCAAGGCAATTGGATTGCGCGCCGACATGGATGCTCTGCCGATGCAGGAGCAGGGGGATATCCCCCATGCCTCAAAGATCCCTGGTGCAATGCATGCCTGTGGCCACGACGGGCACACGGCGATGCTCTTGGGGGCTGCAAAATACCTGGCCGAGACCCGAAACTTTGATGGCACCGCTGTAGTGATCTTTCAGCCGGCAGAAGAAGGTGGAAATGGCGCTGAGGCCATGTGCAAAGATGGCATGATGGAGCGATTTGGCATTGATGAGGTCTATGCCATTCACAACTCTCCGGGGTTGGAAATTGGAAAGTTTGCCCTGCGCCCTGGCCCGATCCTGGCTTCGGTGGATGAGTTCACCATTCAGCTACAGGGACGTGGCGGGCATGCGGCCAAGCCGCAGGAGACAGTGGATACAACTGTCTTGATGGCGCATCTCATCTGTGCGCTGCAAACCGTTGTTGCGCGCAACATGGATCCGGTGCTGCAAGGGGTTTTGTCTATAACCTCGGCAGAGACTTCCTCTAAGGCCTTCAATGTAATCCCCGACAGGGCAGAGGTGCGCGGCACCATCCGTACCCATAGCCCAGAAGTGCGCAAGATGATCCCGGAACGTCTGCAAGAAATTGTGGAAGGGATCACCAGCACCTTTGGTGGCAGCGCAGATCTGTCCTTTCATCTCGGCGTTCCTGTTACCATCAATGATGCAGTGGCAACTGAGCATGCACGCCGTGCAGCTGAAAGCGTTGCAGGTGAAGCGGGCTGCGTCGAGGTGCCTTTGGCGATGGGAGGAGAAGATTTCTCGTTCATGCTGGAGGAACGTCCAGGAGCCATGATCCGGTTGGGCAATGGCCCATCGGCGGGGCTGCATCATCCGGAATATGATTTCAACGATGAAGCAATTCCGGCCGGCATCAGCTGGTTCGCCGAGATGATTGAACAGCGTATGCCAGCAGAGTGACTGCCATAGGCTGAGAACAGATAGATTTGCTGGTCGGTTGCTGATCGGCAGTTTTCAAACAAGGAGTGTATCAATGCCGGTCAAGAACCGTTTCGCAGAACTGCAGGATGAAATCACCGCATGGCGCCGGGATATCCACGAAAACCCAGAAATCCTTTTTGAGACCCATCGCACCAGTGCAATGGTGGCGGAAAAGTTGCAGGAATTTGGCTGCGACGAGATCGTGACCGGAATTGGTCGCACCGGCGTTGTAGGCGTGATCAAAGGCAAAAGCAGCGCTTCTGGTAAAGTGATCGGGCTACGGGCTGATATGGACGCGCTGCCCATTCATGAGGCCACCGGGCTGGACTATGCCTCCAAGACGCCCAATGCCATGCATGCCTGTGGTCACGACGGCCACACGGCTATGCTGCTCGGTGCGGCTAAGTTTCTCTCTGAGACGCGTAACTTTGATGGCACCGTTGTGGTGATCTTCCAGCCCGCCGAAGAAGGCGGCGGCGGCGGTAAGGAAATGTGCGACGACGGAATGATGGAGCGTTGGGGTATCCAGGAAGTCTATGGCATGCACAATTGGCCTGGTCGGCCAATCGGCTCTTTTGCCATCCGTTCTGGCGCCTTCTTTGCGGCAACTGACACCTTTGACATCACTTTTGAGGGCCGTGGCGGCCATGCAGCCAAGCCACAAGAAACCGTGGATACCACAGTCATGGCTGCGCAGGCGGTTCTGGCGCTACAGACCATTGCAGCCCGTAACGCAGACCCTGTCCAGCAGATCGTCGTCTCCGTTACTTCATTTGAGACCTCTTCCAAGGCCTTCAATGTGATCCCGCAGCGGGTGCAGATCAAAGGCACCGTGCGCACAATGTCGAAAGAGATGCGCGATCTGGCTGAGACACGGATCAAAGAGATCTGCAACGGGATCTCAGCAACCTTTGGCGGCACCGCAGATGTGACCTATAATCGTGGGTATCCGGTGATGGCGAACCATGACGCCCAAACCGAGTTTGCGGCAGATGTAGCCAAGAAGGTCTCTGGCTCATGCGATGAGGCGCCACTGGTCATGGGCGGCGAAGATTTCGCCTATATGCTAGAGGAACGTCCAGGCGCCTATATTCTCGTTGGCAACGGTGACAGCGCGTCGGTGCATCACCCAGAGTATAATTTCAACGATGAAGCGATCCCGGCTGGTTGCAGCTGGTGGGCAGAGATTGTTGAGCAGCGCATGCCGACTGCAAACTAAAACTGGCCTGACTGGAAAGACCTGGGGGTGGCAGCTTCTGCCACCCCTTTTTGTTGGCATGAGGCCGCAAGATGAAATCGGAAAACCTGAGGAGCAATAGAAGTTCTGCCAAGAGGGAAGCGCGAGCCAAGCCTGCGCCTATGTTCCCTGCGCCCACAGTTCTTCATAGACCCTGCTGTAGCCCTCCGCCTCACTTGCTGAGCTAAAGCTTGAAACCGCAACTTCGCGCGCGTCACGACACATCTGGCGATGCCGTTGATCATCCGTGAGAATGGAATGGGCTATTTCTGCAGCTTGTTCTGCGGCTTCCAATGGGACGATCTCGCCGGTTTTGCCCTGGCAGGCAAAAGATTGATAGTATCCGGTTCTGCTACCGACAAAGGGAACGCCGCTGGCCATGCCCTCCAAGGGAGCCATGCCGTAGCCCTCATAGCGCGGCAATTGCACAATCATCGAAAGGCTTCGCACCAGTGCGGGAAGCTCGGCAGCCTTGACCTCACCAGGGAACAGGATGCGATCCGCAAGACCGGCGGTGGTAATCTTAGCCTTTTGGGCATCTAAGAAAGCCTGATGCTCTCGCGTTGCCTTGCCCAGGACCAATGCGGTTGCACCGGGCAGCCTTGGCAGCAGGCGCAGCATGCTATCCACAAAGAGATCAGTGCCCTTTTCCGGACGAATGCGCCCAATTGTTGCAATGCCCAACGTGCCACCATAGCCAAGCGCAGTCCAAGACCGGGCAGGATCCTCGGCCGGTGAAAACAGCGCGGTGTCCACCCCGTGGGGCACGACAGCCCGTACATTGGGCACAAATGAAGCGGCCGCCTCTGTAGTTGCGACTATGGCGTCCATACGAGAGATGAGCCAACGCGGAAACGCGGAATGACGCCGCTGGGCTGCAGAGGTGAAGACCGTGCGGATTGGCAATCGCATCACATCCCGTGCCCAAATTGCCGCGCGCATCTCTGTATTGCGACGGACGTGCCAAATCGCAAAGGGTCGCTTTGGCAAAGCGGAGGGGCTGCGGCGCCTGGCCTCGGCGATGCTGATCGGCGTGGGACAATGGGGCAGGGCCTGGCCCACAAGTTGCAGATCATAGGATTTTACCTGCTGGCGCAGGACATTGGCACAGGTTGCAGAAACGCCAGTGAAGTTGCGATTGAAATTTGTCACAAACAGCTCAGTCACTTTTCGCCTCCAGGTTTAGACCCTGGATAAGTAGCTCCATTAGGTGTTCGAGCTTGGCCGCCTGTTCTGTGGCGAATAAACGCGCGGCGTTTTTCGCCTTGTCCAATTCATCCGGTTGGATGAGCCAGCCATCAACGGCTTGCGCCAGTTCTTGCGTATTAGTCACCTGCTTGGCGCCGCCGGCAGCGATCATTGGGGGGAAACTCTCAGCGAAATTGAATGTCTCAGGCCCAGTCAGCACTGTAGCCCCTGCAGTTGCGACCTCAAACGGGTTGTGTCCCCCGATTGGCTTGAGGGAGCCGCCCAAAAACACGATTGGGGAGAGGCGATACCAACTTC
Source organism: Roseobacter sp. SK209-2-6 (assembly GCF_000169455.1). Lineage (GTDB taxonomy): Bacteria > Pseudomonadota > Alphaproteobacteria > Rhodobacterales > Rhodobacteraceae > Pseudophaeobacter. The sequence goes on from NZ_AAYC01000012.1 coordinate 57,881, forward strand.
CGAGTTCGCCCAATGTATCTGCAAGGTAGACAGAGGTCTCGGAGTTAGGCTCTTCCCCTTTTGAACGCCTAGCGCAGGTCAGCCCCCTGGCTGTTATCAATTGTTCAACGTCATGGCCACGCTCTGGGTGGCGCGGGACTAGGATCAGGCTAAGATGAGGGTGGCGCTGGCGTAGCTGCGCATGGGCATCCAGTATGGTCTCTTCTTCACCGAGGTGGGTCGAACTGGCCACCCAGATCGGGCGACCTTGCAAAAGCGCCTGGCTGCGATGGATCAGATTTTCATCCGCCGGAAGGGGCGGGGCTGCCGCCTTGAGGTTCCCACCAGCCTGAAGGCGCTGTGGGTCAACACCAAGAGATAAGAGCTCCTCAGCCACTCTATCGTTCTGTGTCAGGATGAGGGAAAACCGGCTGAATACGAAACGCGCGGTTGGCAGACGGCTACGCCAGCGTGCCAAAGACCGCTCTGACAAGCGGGCGTTGACCAGAGCCAGCTTTACCCCGTGCTTTGCTGCTGTGGCCAAGGTGACAGGCCAGAGCTCACTATCCACAAAGATCCCAGCATCCGGTCGCCAATGTTTCAGAAAACGATCAACAGCAGCTGGGGCATCCAAGGGTGCAAATTGGTGTTGGCAACACTCCGGCAGGCGCTTTGCAGCCAGCACGGCAGAGGTCGCGGTGCCGGAGGTCAAGAGAAAACGGGCCTGGGGCAGCCTTAGCGACAACTGGGAAATCAGGGTTAGCGCCGCCTGGCTTTCGCCTACCGAAGCGCCATGGAACCAGATCATAGGCGCTTTTGCCCGCAGCTCCGGTCGTTGCGCTGTGGCATGGCCAAGACGCTCTCGCTGGCGAATTTCTTCAACGCCGTGGGCTGCAAGCTTGTTTGCTACCTTTCGAAAGGCAAAGGAAAGCAGCAGCCCCGACACCAAACGATAGGTATGATAGAGCAGCGTTGGCCTGGCGCCAGACGGGTCTTGTGACATCTTTTTGGCGCTCAGCCTCCGGTATGGCTCATATGGCGGGTCATTTGTCCGCCGACTTCCTGACGCGAATAGTCAAAGTCATGACCTTTGGGTTTGTCGCCAATCGCTGCTCGGATTGCATCCTTTAACAGACCAGCACCATCGCTGCTGGCGCGTAGCGGAGCCCGCAAATCAGCCGAGCCTTCCTGACCCAGACAGGTGTAGATTTCACCGGTACAGGTCACCCGAACGCGATTACAGCTTTCACAGAAGTTGTGGCTGAGCGGGGTGATGAAGCCAATCTTCTGGCCGCTCTCCTCCAGGCGTACATAACGCGCCGGGCCACCGCTGCGCTCGGCCAGATCGGTGACCGTGTAGTGGTTTTCATATTCGGCGCGCACGTCCTTCAGCGACCAGTACTGGCCGATGCGATTGGCTGGATCGATATCCTCCCCCATGGGCATCACCTCAATCCAGGTGAGGTCGAGGTTACGTTCCGCGCACCAGCGGGTGATTGCTGGCAATTCTTCCTCATTGAAGCCTTTGAGTGCTACCGCATTGATCTTGACCCGAAGACCTGCCTTTTGCGCCGCATCAATGCCACGCAGCACCTGCGGTAGCCGTCCCCAGCGCGTGACGCGAGCGAATTTTTCCTCATTCAGCGTATCAAGCGAGATATTCACCCGCCGAACACCCGCCGCATAGAGTGCCTCTGCGTATTTCTCTAGCTGCGAGCCATTGGTGGTCAGGGTGAGTTCCTTTAGAGAGCCGGAGTCCAGATGACGGCTCATCGCCTGGAAAAAGGTGATGATGTCGCGGCGCACCAGAGGTTCACCACCGGTGATGCGCAGCTTTTCGACACCCATGTCGATAAATGCGGTACAGAGCCGGTCCAGCTCCTCAAGTGTCAGAAGTTCTTTCTTGGGCAGAAACGTCATATGCTCAGACATGCAATAGACACAGCGAAAATCGCATCGGTCAGTGACCGAAACACGCAGATATGTAATTGCGCGGGCGAACGGGTCGATGAGCGGGGCGGTCTGAGAAACAGTCATGGGATCCTACGTAAGGCGCAGATTTGCCTAGAGCAAGTCCAGCATGCAATTTCCAACTGGCAAAGCCAAGGCCTGCGGGCTAGGTTTGGGGCATGAAGATGATTGTTCCCTGTCTGAGCGCCATGCTCTTAACCTCTGCCTGCAATCTGCCGCAGCTCAATTCCACGATTCTCAGCGGACCATCAGCGCCTGCTGACGCTTCTGTGCCCTCCGAAACCGATCCTGGCGCGCCCTTGTCGGCCATTCCGGGAGATGATGTTCCTGTTAGCGAAGTTGGCACCGGGCTGGATGGGCAGGTTTTCACCGGCTCACTTGAAGGGAAGCCTGCCTTTACCGGGCAAGGGCAGACGGTTGCATCACTTGGGGATCCAACTGTTCCCGGTCTCTGGTTGGAAACGCCACTGGTCGGCGAAGAGCTGGTGGGGCGGGTGCGGAGTGCTGCCGGTGCTGAGGTGACAGTGTTGCTGAAACCTTCGGGTGGGGATGCTGCCAGCAGCAGTCGTCTATCGATCAGCGCCATGCGGGTCCTGGGTGTGCCTTTGACCGAGTTGGTGGAGATTCAGGTTCTGCCAGCCAGTTAGACTGTGCGCCAATTGAGCTAGGTGCTGGATCCAGATTAACCCCAAGATGCACTACGCATATCGCGACCGCAGTATCAGTATGCTCTTCCTGGCTAGAGCCTCAGAGGGGCACAAACGCTCAGCCGCGGTTTAAGTATTTACCCGCTTCCTTGCGGGCAAATGGCTTCATTGCTTCGCCGTGCTCTTCAAGAAAGCGCTGGGTAGCCTGTGCGTCGTGTTTGCTCAGATCACGCAGCCACCAGGCAATCGCCTTTTGAATGAACCAATTTCGATCCGGCACATAGGTGGCGGCCCAGCCCAAGATCCGGTTGCGCCTCTCTTGATCCGCTGGTTTGAGGTTGTTCATCTTGGCCCAGGGCAAAGTGGATACCAGGGCAGCTCGGCGGGTCCACATGTGGTCTGATTGCGTCCAAGATGCAACTTGGTCCAGGCGCTCAGGTTCTGCCAAGAGGCGTTTCTGGATGGCGGTACAGGCATGGTCCGCAATAGCCCAGCTGTCAAACTCTAGAACCCAGGATTGCAGAAGATCCCAAACGGTACCGTCTTCCTTTATCCTGGCTTGGGTCAGCACCTTGCTCGCGACGATGCGAGCCTCAAAAACATCGCTTTGCCAAAGCTCTCGCGCCAGCGTCACTCTTTCTTCCAACGATAAAGTCTGCCGCCACTCCTTGGCCAGATCGTTCAGCACAGGATTGCTGATGCCGATCACGCTGCGCTTTTGCTTGTGATAGGCCGCCATCTGTTCTGCACGCCCAGGCTCTGCCAGGGATGTCAGTTGGTCTAGAGTGGGATTGCGCATTTAGATCAGCTCTCTCTGGCTGTCAAAGGGACATCAGTCGGCAGGTCATCGATGGTTTTTTGATTCTTCTCGACCCAGTAGTCGCGGATATCGTCGTCGGTTTTTCCGTCGACCCATTTTTGCATGGTATCCCGCTCGGATTGGTATTCCATGAAGGGAACTGCATATCCGCAAGAGGTCTGAACCAGATCGATAGAGACATCAAAAATCTGTCGGGCGCTGCGATGGGCCGGGAACAAGTCAGAGAGTTCGTCCCACCCAGTGTCGCCGCGGTGAAGCGTCTGGGCGAGGCCATAGCACCGCAGGATCAGTGGACGCGTTGTGAAAGAGCACCACATCAACGTCATGCGATTGGCGGCTTTCAAATGCCCCGCAGTTTCATTGCCGCTGCCGGTGAGGTTCATCCAAACAATGCGGTTTGGGCCAAGCACACGCAACGAATCCATCCCCTTGGGTGATATATTCACGCGCCCTTCGGGGGCCGCAGATCCAGTGAAGAACATATGCTGTTCTTCGATGAATTTCTGATGCGGTGCTTCGATGCTGCTAAACTGCTTGGCCATTACTGCTGTCCTTGTTGCTATTCCACCGTCACGGATTTAGCCAGGTTACGCGGCTGATCCACATCGGTGCCTTTGGCCACTGCTGTGTGATAGGCGAGCATCTGTGCGGGCAGGGCATAGAGGATGGGGGCCAGGTTGGGGTGGATCCGAGGCATCCGCACGCTGTCCCAAACCTCCTCACCTGCTGTGGCCAGCCCTTCGCTGTCAGAGATCAGCATGACCTTACCCGCGCGGGCCATGACCTCTTGCATGTTGGAAATTGACTTGTCGAAAACGCTATCGCAGGGTGCAAAGACAACCACCGGCATTTGCTTGTCGATCAAGGCGATGGGCCCATGTTTCAACTCGCCGCTGGCATAGGCTTCGGCATGGATATAGCTGATCTCTTTGAGCTTCAGCGCACCTTCCAGTGCGAGCGGATACATCAAGCCACGGCCCAGGAAGAGAACGTCTCTTGCCTCGCTCAGCTTTTTTGCGACCCGTTCCAGATCGGCATTCTGCTCAAGTCCGGCTGCAAGAACATTCGGCAACCCGCGCAGAGCATCAATATGCGCCTGCAGATCATCCGCGACGATTTCCCCCCGATCACTGGCGGCTTTGAGCGCAAGCATCAAGAGCACGCTCAGTTGGCAGGTGAAGGCTTTGGTTGAGGCAACACCGATTTCGACGCCAGCGTGAATGGGCAACGCCAGATCGCTTTCGCGCGCGATGGAGCTTTCCGGAACGTTGACCACCGAGAGGATCTTCTCCGCCTTACCCTCACAATAGCGAAGGGCAGCAAGTGTATCTGCGGTTTCGCCGGACTGTGAAACAAAGAGAGCGGCTGTTTTTCCTGGGATCGGAGGTTCGCGGTAGCGGAACTCAGAGGCGATATCGACCTCAACCGGCAGACGGGCGATCTGCTCAAACCAGTACTTCGCGGTCAGACAGGCGTAAAAGGCAGTACCACAGGCTACCATGGTCAGGCGTTCGATCTTGGAGAAATCTATGCCTTCTCCGGGCAGGATAACCTGATCCTCACCCACGGGAAGATAGTGGCGGATCGCCTCAGCAATCACGGTTGGCTGTTCCGCGATTTCCTTAGACATATAGTGTTTGTGGCCCGCTTTATCGACTTGGCTTACATCAATCCTGATGGTGCTCACCTTGCGATTGGCCAGCTCACCCTGGGCATCGCGGATCTCGAGGCTGTTGCGGGTCAGAACTGCGCGGTCGCCCTCTTCCAGATAGGTGATCTGATCGGTCATCGGGGCAAGAGCGATGGCATCGCTGCCGACAAACATCTCACCATCGCCGTGGCCGATCGCCAGGGGGGAGCCTTTGCGCGCGGCGATCAGGAGATCCTCTTCGCCGTCAAAAAGAAAGGCGAGGGCAAAGGCCCCATCCAGGAGGTCCAATGTCTTGTTCGCAGCCTCAACCGGAGTTGCGCCTTCCAGGAGGAACTTCTGCGTCATCAAGGCGATGGTTTCAGTATCCGTTTCAGTTTTGAATTCAATTCCTGTTTCTGCCAAAGAGGCGCGGAGCTCTCGATAGTTCTCGATGATCCCGTTGTGAACAACGGCGACCGCTCCGGCACGATGTGGGTGGGCATTTCCAACAGAGGGTGCGCCATGGGTGGCCCAGCGTGTATGGCCAATTCCTGACCGGCCAGCCAGAGGCTCATGAACCAGCAAGTCGCTGAGGTTGACCAGTTTGCCTACAGCGCGACGGCGGTCAAGAACCCCTTTGTTGACAGTGGCGATGCCAGCGCTGTCATAGCCGCGGTACTCCAGACGCTTCAGCGCCTCGACCAGCAGTGGGGCCGCTTCATGGTTTCCTAAAACTCCAACAATTCCGCACATAAACTTACTTCGCCTCTTTTGAAATCTTGACCTTCTTGGCCCTTAGGATGTCCATCAATTTGCGTGCGCGACCAGGTTTGTTTTCCTGGCGGGTGCGTCCAATTGCCAGATCTCCGTCCTCAACCGTCCGCGTCACTACAGTGCCGGTTGCGGTCATCGCTTCATCTCCGACAGAGATCGGAGCCACCAGAAGCGTGTTAGAGCCGATGAAGCTACGTGCGCCAATCTCGGTGCGGTGTTTCATTACGCCATCATAGTTGCAGGTGATTGTACCCGCACCAATATTGGTTTTCTCCCCGACCGAGGCATCACCAATATAGCTCAAATGATTGACCTTAGCGCCCGCCGCGATCTCAGCGTTTTTGATTTCTACGAAGTTGCCTACGTGAGTGTCTTCAGCGAGTTCAGCGCCAGGGCGCAGGCGGGCGTAGGGGCCGATCTTGGCACCGCGGCTGACATGACAGCCTTCCAGGTGCGAAAAGGCGCGGATCAGCGCGCCGCTTTCAACAGTGACGCCCGGTCCAAACACAACGTTAGGTTCAATCACCGTATCCCGGCCAATAACCGTATCAAAAGCGAGGTAGACCGTTTCCGGCGCCATAAGCGTGACACCCAATTCCATCAGAGACTTGCGGGCCTTGGCCTGAAAGGTTGCATCTGCGCCAGCAAGGTCGAGGCGCGAATTTACCCCAAGCGTTTCGCTTTCATCGCAGGCGACAGCCGTGACAGATCTGCCTTCCGCACGGGCAAGCTCGACGAGATCCGTTAGATAATACTCACCTGAGGCGTTTTCATTGCCGATCTTAGAGATCAGGTCGAACATTTGCCCAGCATCACAAGCCATCAAACCAGAGTTGCAGAAGGAAATCTCACGCTCTTGCGCTGACGCATCTTTGAATTCTACGATACGCTCCAAGCTGGTGCCATCCATGACCAGCCTGCCATAGCGTGCAGGATCCGCCGCCTCAAACCCCAGGATGACGAGATCGGCACCTTCGCGGGCGGCGACCATGCGCTCCAGCGTTTCTGCGCTGACAAAGGGGGTGTCACCATAAAGAACGACAACGTCGCCTGCGAAATCCTGCAGTGCTTCACGGGCCTGGTCAACAGCATGAGCAGTACCCAGTTGTTCTTCTTGCAAGGCAACTTCTGCAGTCTCGTCAATCTCGCTGACAGCGGCGCGAACAGCGTCAGCCCCGTGCCCAGCCACAACGATCACGCGTTCCGGATCCAGTGCGCGGCCAGCAATCAAAGCGTGCTCCAGCAAGGAGGCATGGGCGATCGGATGCAGTACCTTGGGCAGATCCGAATTCATTCTGGTGCCTTTGCCTGCGGCAAGGATCACGAGGGCAGTAGCCATAATAACTTTTCTCTTTGATTTCTTTTGCCCCCGTTTTATCCGCTAACATTGGGGACGCAAGGCTTTGCAGCTTCAAACTAGGTTGCGACTTGCAACAACAACGGGCGGGAAAGCGCCGAAAGGGCCAAAATGCGAACAGTGATTTTCGATCTGGATGGAACATTGGCGGATACCTCCGGAGATCTTTTGGCTGCTGCCAATGCGTGTTTTCGCCAGATGGGGCTTGGGGATATGCTGACCCATCCGGAGGATGCAGCAACAGCACTGCGCGGCGGCAGGATGATGTTGACTGCTGGGTTAAAGCGTGCCGGGTGTTTTGAGGACGCAGTGGTGGATGAATATTACCCAGTGCTGCTTGAAGCCTATCGAAATGCGATCGATCACCACAGCTATCTATATCCCGGCGCCATGGAGGCGGTAGAGGCCCTTCGGGTTGCGGGATATGGTGTCGGCATCTGCACGAACAAGCCCGAAGCCTTGGCCGAACAGCTGATGCAGGCTCTTGGGGTGCGGGATAATTTTGCTTCGTTGGTTGGGGCAGATACCCTGCCTGTTCGCAAACCGGACCCCGAGCCCCTGTTTGAAGCTGCGCGCAGGGCTGGAGGCGATCCTGGCAAGACTATTCTGATCGGAGATAGCGATACAGACCGAAATACTTCGGCGGCGGCAGGGGTTCCGTCTGTTCTTGTTACCTTTGGTCCAGCGGGCGGTGACATGGCGGCACTAAAGCCAGAGGCACTGTTGCATCGCTACGAGGACCTGCCTGGCATCGTAGCGCGTTTGATTGGCTGAACCCGCATCTTTGTTTCGGAAATTCCAACTGTTGCGTTTGGCGCTTGACCCGAACCTGGCCAAGGCGCAGAAATCGACGCATGAGCGAGATATTTACCGGATCCTTCACCCAGCAGGAAACACTGCCTGAAGAGGCCATCGAGGCTGCAATGGCAGTTCTGCGCCATGGTCGTTTGCACCGCTACAACCTGGCAGAGGGCGAGGCAGGTGAAACTGCGCTGCTAGAGCAAGAGTTTGCCGCACAGGTGGGGGCAAAATACTGTCTAGCAGTAGCCTCTGGCGGCTATGCGATGGCGACCGCTTTGCGTGCGGTTGGCGTGGTGCCTGGCGACAAGGTCCTGACTAATGCCTTCACGCTGGCGCCTGTGCCGGGCAGTATTGCTGCGGTAGGCGCACAGCCTGTCTTTGTTGGCGTCACCGAGGGTCTGACCATCGATTTAGGGGATCTGGCTACCAAGGCCGATCAGGCAAAGGTGCTGATGCTCAGCCATATGCGCGGCCACCTTTGTGATATGGACCGCTTGATGCAGATTTGTGATGCGGCTGGGATCACGGTGATCGAAGACTGCGCCCATACCATGGGGGCGACCTGGAATGGCGTGCCTTCAGGGCGGCAAGGCGCTATCGGCTGCTACTCCTGTCAGACCTACAAACATGTGAATTCCGGCGAGGGTGGACTGTTTGTCACCGATGACGAAGAGATCGCCGCGCGGGCCATCATATTGTCTGGCTCTTATATGCTCTATGAACGCCACCTAGCCTCGCCGGACCCGGAGGTGTTTGAGCGGGTCAAGTATGTGACCCCCAATATTTCCGGCCGGATGGATAATCTGCGTGCAGCCATCCTGCGCCCGCAGTTGCGGGATCTGGATCAGCAGGTGGCGCGCTGGAATGAACGCTATCAAAGGATCGAAGAAGGACTGCGCGATACACCTGGCCTGACCATTGTGGAGCGCTCGGAGGCGGAGAGCTATGTCGGATCTTCCATCCAGTTCCTGCTACTCGATTGGAGTGCGGAAGCCGTGGCTGAAGTGATAACCCGTTGCGGTAAACGTGGCGTAGAGCTGAAGTGGTTCGGTGGGGCTGAGCCTGCTGGATTTACCTCCCGCTATGACAGCTGGCGCTATGCAAAGGCGCAGAGCCTGCCAAAGAGTGACCGCATCCTTGCGGGCATTGTCGATATGCGCGTGCCGCTGACCTTCAGCCTTGAGGATTGTGATCTCATCGCTCGGATCATCCGCAGCGAGGTCGCCGCAGTTTTTCAGGCCAACTGACAGTGGGTTGATAGGCAAATAGGTCGGTATCTACCTGGCCAAAAAGACCGGTATTCATGGGAGGGCATTTGCCCTCCCATTTTCTTTTCGCGGATCTTCTGTTGACGCGAATCGTGATTTGAGATTAGTAAATGAACAAGTGTTCAAATAAATCTGTATCAGATGCCAGGAAGGTGCCCCGATGTTTAACGCCAGCATGACTTTTGATCTCGGCGAAGATGTGAATGCCCTGCGTGACATGATCCACCGCTGGGCCCAGGATCGGGTTAAGCCGCTGGCGCAGGAGGTCGACCAGACAAATGAATTTCCTGCGGATCTCTGGCGGGAAATGGGTGAGCTGGGCCTGTTGGGCATTACCGTGCCGGAAGAGTTCGGCGGGGCAGGAATGTCCTATTTGGCGCATACGGTGGCGGTTGAGGAAATCGCCCGCGCCAGCGCCTCGGTCTCATTGTCATATGGCGCGCATTCAAACCTTTGCGTGAACCAAATCAAGCTTAACGCCAGTGAAGAGCAGAAGAGGAAATTCCTGCCAGGCCTCATTTCCGGCGAACATGTCGGCGCCCTGGCGATGTCCGAAGCGGGCGCCGGTTCCGATGTGGTCTCGATGTCATTGCGGGCAGAAAAGCGCAACGATCACTATCGTCTCAATGGCAATAAGTACTGGATCACCAATGGCCCGGATGCAGATACCCTGGTGGTCTATGCAAAGACCGACCCGGAGGCGGGTTCCAAGGGGATCACAGCCTTTATCGTGGAAAAAGACTTCAAAGGTTTTTCGACCTCGCCCCACTTCGATAAGCTGGGCATGCGCGGCTCCAATACGGCAGAGCTGATCTTTGAAGACTGCGAAGTGCCCTTTGAAAACGTGCTGGGCGAAGAGGGCAGAGGCGTGCGTGTCCTGATGTCGGGTCTGGACTACGAGCGCGTGGTGCTGGCGGGCATCGGAACTGGCATTATGGCGGCCTGTATGGACGAAATGATGCCCTATTTGAAAGAGCGCAAGCAGTTCGGTCAGCCGATCGGGAACTTCCAGCTGATGCAGGCCAAGATCGCAGATATGTACACGGCGATGAACTCCGCGCGTGCCTATGTCTATGAGGTGGCCAAGGCCTGCGACAAAGGCACGGTCACGCGTCAGGATGCTGCGGCTTGCTGTCTCTATGCTTCGGAGGTGGCGATGACCCAGGCGCATCAGGCGGTCCAGGCCTTTGGCGGCGCGGGCTACCTGTCTGACAATCCGGTTGGGCGGATATTCCGCGATGCCAAGCTGATGGAGATTGGTGCCGGCACCAGCGAGATCCGGCGGATGCTGATCGGCCGCGAGCTGATGGGCACGATGTGATCCATTATCCGGCGCGTTTCCACAGCAGGAGGTCTTAGGAAAATGGCAGATGGTCTGACACTCCCGGGTCTCAGGGCTGATGGCGCTTGGGACCTGCCAGAGCGGCTGAACATGGCCGAGCAATGCCTGTCTCATCCGGCTGACAAGCTGGCGCTGATCGACATGACCGGCCCTGCGCGCCAAGACCTCACCTTTGGTGGCCTTGCAGATATGGTGGATCGCCTTGCGCGCTATCTTCTCAGCCGTATCGCACCGGGCGACCGGGTGGGAGTGCTGCTTAGCCAGTCGCCCTGGTGCGCGGCAGCACATCTGGCGGTCTGGAAGGCGGGCGGCATTTCGGTGCCGCTGTTCAAACTGTTCAAGCGCGACGCTCTGGCCGCCCGCGCGGGTGATGCCGAAGTGCGCTTTGTCTTTACCGATACCGAGGGGGCGGAGCTGCTGGGGGACCTGGCTGAGGCTGTGATGGTTGAGACCGCGGGCCGTGATGGCGCTGCGGTGCCCTTTGCGGAAACCACGCCGGAAACACCTGCGGTGCTGATTTACACCTCCGGCACTACCGGCAGCCCCAAGGGCGCGCTGCATGCGCATCGTGTGCTGACCGGCCATCTGCCGGGCGTTGCGATCAGCCATGACCACTTGGGGCAGGAGGGTGACTGCCTTTGGACGCCAGCCGATTGGGCCTGGATCGGTGGGCTGTTCGACGTGCTCATGCCGGGCCTCGCGCTGGGCGTGCCGGTCGTGGCCGCAAGGCTGGACAAATTCACGCCTGAAGCTTGCGCTGATCTGATCAAGGCGGCAGGGGTACGTAATGTCTTCTTCCCGCCAACCGCGCTCAGGATGCTGAAGGCAGCGGGGCAGGGGCTCGAGGGTTTGCGTTCGGTTGCCTCTGGCGGAGAGCCCCTGGGCGCAGAGATGCTCGCTTGGGGCCGGCGCGAGCTGGGCGTTACAATCAACGAGTTCTATGGCCAAACCGAATGTAATATGGTGGCCTCTTCTTGCGGGGCTGATTTTGACCCGCGTCCAGGCTGCATCGGTAAAGCGGTGCCGGGGCATGAATTGGCGGTGATCGATGCGACGGGCAACCCCACAGCTGAAGAGGGCGATGTTGCTCTGCGCCGTGGCTCGGCCTCTATGCTGATCGAGTATTGGAACCGGCCGGAAGAGACGGCAGCCAAGTTCCGCGGCAACTGGCTGGTGACAGGCGATCGTGGCATCTGGGAGGGTGACTATCTGCGATTTGTGGGCCGCGAGGATGATGTGATCACCTCCGGAGGCTATCGCATCGGACCGGCGGAAATCGAAGATTGTCTGATGACCCATCCAGCGGTGGCGACTGTGGGCGTAGTTGGGAAGCCGGATGCCTTACGGACAGAGATCGTCAAGGCCTATGTGGTGTTGAAGCCGGAGGTAGAGGCTTCTGAGCGGGAATTGCAGGACTATGTCAAAGAGCGCCTGGCGCATTACTCCTATCCGCGTGAGGTGGAGTTCTTGAAGGAACTGCCGATGACGGTGACCGGAAAGGTGATCCGCAAGGGGCTGAAGGCGCGGGCAGCGAAGGAGGGAGAGACGTGAGTGCCAACGGTTTTAAGATTTCTGTCCTGTTGCTCGCCATGGCGCCGACTTCGGGTTCAGCGGAAGTTTCCCAATCTCCAGCATTTGATATTCATGGTTACCTGGAGGCCTGTAGCACCCGTATTCCTGATGTGGCCATGCAAGTCCCTATGCTTCAGCTGTGTGTCTCGACCGCGACAAAGCTGTGCAATTTGAGCCTTGGGGAGCAGGGCCTGGGAGGCTGTTTGACTGATGTTACAGTCTGGTTGGAACAAGACAGCCTGCGCATTGAACAGGCATATCCTGGGGCTCTCGACACGGTTAAGGCTTCCTCTGCTGCATCTGACCTTCTGCCAAGGGCTGCAATGCAGACAGATTGCTCAGATACGCAAACTTCTTCACAGGATATTGGCCTGACCCCCAAAGAAATCTGCGGCTATCAAACGGCGCTTTCGACATGGTTCAAGCTCCGCGTGGTTGAACTCAATCAATCAAACCACACCAGGTGAGAAGGACGTACAGATGAAACTTCAATCTAAGGCAATGCCTTCCTCCGAGGGCTTCAAGCAGAACCGCGAGGCGCACATTGAAGCGCTGGCGCAGATCAGTGCAGCGGCGGAGGCTGCGCGCTTGGGCGGCGGCGAGAAGTCGCGGGCCCGTCACGAGAGTCGGGGCAAGATGCTGCCGCGTCGGCGGGTGGCGAACCTCTTGGATCCGGGATCTCCGTTCCTGGAGATCGGAGCGACTGCGGCCCATGCGATGTATGAGGGTGCAGCACCCTCGGCAGGCGTGATTGCGGGCATTGGCCGGGTGCACGGGCAAGAGGTCATGGTGGTCTGCAACGACGCCACCGTGAAGGGCGGCACCTACTATCCGATGACGGTCAAGAAACATCTGCGCGCACAGGAGATTGCTGAGGAAAACCGCCTCCCATGCATCTACCTGGTCGACTCCGGCGGTGCCAACTTGCCGAACCAAGATGAGGTCTTCCCTGACCGTGATCACTTTGGCCGCATCTTCTACAATCAGGCGCGGATGTCGGCTAAGGGGATCGCGCAAATCGCCGTTGTCATGGGGTCCTGTACCGCGGGCGGCGCTTATGTGCCCGCGATGTCCGATGTCACAATCATCGTGAAGGAACAGGGCACGATCTTCCTGGCTGGCCCGCCGCTGGTCAAGGCCGCCACGGGCGAGGTTGTGAGCGCCGAGGATCTGGGCGGGGGCGATGTGCATACCCGTCTGTCGGGCGTGGCGGATTATCTGGCCGAGGATGACACCCATGCCCTGGCGCTGGCGCGGTGCGCGGTGCAGTCGCTGAATATCACCAAGCCGCTGACGGTGAATTGGGCCAGCCCTGAGGAACCGGCCTATGATCCGGAAGAAATCCTGGGCGTGGTGCCCGGCGACCTGCGCACGCCCTATGACATCCGCGAAGTGATCGCGCGGCTGGTAGATGGCTCGCGTTTTGACGAGTTCAAGCCACGCTTTGGCGAGACGCTGGTTACCGGCTTTGCCCATGTGAAAGGCTGTCCGGTGGGGATCATCGCCAACAATGGCGTACTGTTTTCGGAAGCGGCCCAGAAAGGCGCGCATTTCGTGGAACTGTGTAGCCAGCGCAAGATTCCGCTGGTGTTCTTACAGAATATCACCGGTTTTATGGTGGGGCGGAAATACGAAAACGAAGGCATTGCCCGCCACGGCGCCAAGATGGTGACGGCGGTGGCCACCACCAATGTGCCAAAGGTAACCATGTTGGTTGGCGGTTCCTTCGGGGCGGGCAACTACGGAATGTCGGGCCGGGCCTATTCTCCACGTTTCTTGTGGACCTGGCCGAACTCGCGCATCTCGGTGATGGGCGGAGAGCAGGCGGCAGGTGTGCTAGCGACGGTGAAACGGGATGCCATCGAACGTCAGGGCGGCAGCTGGAGTGCCGAGGAAGAGACGGACTTCAAGCAGCCAACCATCGATATGTTCGAAGAGCAGAGCCACCCGCTCTATGCATCCGCGCGCCTGTGGGACGACGGCATCATCGACCCGCGCAAGAGCCGCGATGTTCTGGCGCTCTCGCTCAGTGCTGCCCTGAATGCTCCAATCGAAGACACACGCTTTGGCGTGTTCCGGATGTGAGGGCGAAATGTCAACTTCGTTTGAAATACTTAGTACGGGCTGGAACGCTGACCCCAATGCACCGATGCCCGCTGCGACAGTTCAGGGGAGGAGCCTTTGGCTGCGGTTTCATCCCAATTCCTTCTCCAACCCATCCCGATTGGCTTCCGGATACTTGTATCTCTGCTTCGGGGATTGTCAGCGGTATCGCTTTACGGCCGTAAACGATCATGGCTGGTACCTGGGTCAATGCCGTTTCAGCAAATTGGCCCCGGTTTGGGGCGAGTTGTACGAAGTTGCAGGCGACATTTTAGAACTTGAAGATCAATCGGCTTGGACCATGGTTCAAGCTGAAGCGACCCCTGCTCGAAATTTCCTGTTTTATTTCAGGGATGAGGCCTTTGAGTGCACGGCCTCTTCCTGGTCACTTGAAACCGCTGCACCCAGCGGCTTGACGTTTGTGGAGGCTCTCCAAAATGTTCGATAAAATCCTGATAGCCAACCGGGGCGAGATCGCTTGCCGTGTGATGGAAACTGCCCGCACAATGGGTGTGAAAACCGTTGCGGTCTATTCTGATGCGGACCGCGAGGCAAAACACGTCGCCATGGCGGATGAAGCTTGCCACATTGGGCATGGCCCGGCTCCTGCCGACAGCTATCTGCTGAGAGACGAGATCATTGCCATGGCCAAGGCGACCGGTGCACAGGCCATCCACCCAGGCTATGGCTTTCTTTCGGAAAACCCTGAATTTGTGGACGCGGTAGAGGCGGCGGGCCTTACCTTTATTGGACCTTCGGCGGATGCGATCCGCAAAATGGGCCTGAAAGATGCGGCCAAGGCGCTGATGGAGGAGGCCGGGGTGCCGGTGGTGCCGGGCTATCACGGCGCCAACCAGGATGCAGGTTTTCTGGCGGAGGAAGCCGGAAAAATCGGCTACCCGGTGCTGATCAAGGCAGTTGCCGGCGGCGGCGGCAAGGGGATGCGACTGGTCGAAAAGTCAGCGGAGTTCGAAGATGCGCTGCGAAGTGCGCAAGGGGAAGCGACCACGGCCTTTGGCAACCCGGATGTGCTGATCGAGAAATACATTCAACAGCCACGCCACATCGAAGTGCAGGTCTTTGGTGACGGCACCCATACGGTGCATCTGTTCGAGCGCGACTGTTCGTTGCAGCGCCGCCATCAGAAAGTGATCGAAGAAGCGCCCGCGCCGGGCATGACTGCAGAGATGCGCGAAGCCATGGGCCATGCGGGCGTGCGTGCGGCTGAGGCCATTGGCTACAAGGGCGCAGGGACGGTTGAGTTTATCGTCGATGGATCAGAGGGTCTGCGCCCCGACGGGTTCTGGTTCATGGAAATGAACACCCGCCTTCAGGTGGAGCACCCGGTCACCGAAGCCATCACTGGCATTGATTTGGTGGAATGGCAGCTCCGCGTGGCTTCGGGTGAGACCCTGCCGGCGCAGCAGGGAGAGCTGTCCATCAGCGGCCATGCTTTTGAAGCGCGTCTTTATGCGGAAGACGTGCCAAAGGGGTTTCTGCCAGCAACTGGCACGCTGACCCATCTGGAGTTTCCGCCCAACTGCCGCGCTGATAGCGGCGTTCGCGCGGGCGATACCATCAGCCCCTGGTATGATCCGATGATCTCCAAGGTTATTGTCCATGGCCCCACTCGAGAGGTCGCGCTGTCCCGCCTCTCGCAGGCTTTGGCGGCGACCGAGGTGGGCGGGACTGTTACCAACCTGGCCTTCTTGGGCGCTTTGGCTGCACATGACGGCTTTGCTGCGGGCGATGTGGACACGGGGCTTATCGCACGGGATCTGGACCGGCTGACGCAGGCGCCAGAGGTCAGTTTCGAGCATAGGGCCGCCGCCGGAATGCAGGCGTTGGGTCTAGTTGATCTGGATTGGCATGCGGGCTTCACGCTCTGGTCCGATCTGCGCCGTTCGGTGCATCTCAGCTATCAGGGCGAAGTTTTCGAGGCCACAGTCGAGGTGGATGGTGCAGACCGTCAGATCTGGGAGTTTCCTGCATCCCCTGAGGAGCAGGTCTGCGCCAACAGGATTGCTGGCGCCTGGGTGCTCAACGGCCTGTCTTTGCCGCCGATGTCTCAGGCAGATAATGTCATCACGGTTTATGACGGCTATGGATTGCAGTTCGAGGTGGTTGATCCGCTGGACCGTGACGCGACTGCCGGTGGGGACAAGAACCTGATTGAGGCACCGATGCCTGGGCTGGTGAAGGCGGTCTTTGCCGAGGCAGGGCTGGCTGTGAAAGAGGGCGATCGGCTGGCCATTCTGGAAGCCATGAAGATGGAACACTCGCTGCTTGCAGCGCGCGATGGTGTGGTGGCTGAGGTCTTGGCGGTCGATGGTGATCAGGTCGAAGCAGGCGCGGCTCTAGTGCGTCTGGAAGAGGACTGAAGCGCTCCACCTAGGCGGTGCCCTTTTGGGGCGCCGTTTAGAAATTGGGTATTTCTGGCAAAATGAAACAGAGGGCAGTCGCCATGACGCAGAGGGTTGAGATCTTTGAGATGGGGCCGCGTGACGGGCTTCAGAATGAGAAGCGCGCAATTCCCGTCAAAGAGAAGATTGCCCTGGTCGACTGCCTGTCTGGCGCCGGGTTCCGCCGCATCGAGGTCGCGAGTTTTGTTTCACCCAAATGGGTGCCGCAGATGGCGGGCAGCGCTGAGGTACTGGCCGGAATTACCCGAGCGCCCGGTGTGTCCTATGCGGCTCTGACCCCAAATATGCGAGGCTATGAGGATGCGGTTGCGGCAAGGGCTGATGAGATTGCGGTCTTTGCATCAGCTTCTGAGGGGTTTTCCAAGGCCAATATCAACGCCACAGTTGCCGAGAGTATCGAGCGTTTCAAACCAATTCTGGAAGCAGCCAAGGTTATCAACCTGCCGGTACGGGGCTATGTTTCTTGCGTGACGGACTGTCCCTTTGACGGGGCAACAGATCCCGGACAGGTGGCCCGGGTTGCTGAAACTCTGTACCAGCTGGGCTGTTATGAGATCTCGCTGGGCGACACTATCGGGCAGGGGACACCAGAGAGCATCACCAAAATGCTTGCTGCCGTAACGGAACGGGTGCCGACAGAGAGGCTTGCGGGACACTATCACGATACGGCTGGCCGGGCTTTGGCGAATATCGAGGCATCGCTGGACATGGGGCTCCGGGTTTTTGATGCGGCGGTTGGAGGACTGGGGGGCTGCCCCTATGCGCCGGGTGCAGCTGGCAATGTTGCGACCGAAGCAGTGCATGTTCGTTTGACAGAGCTTGGTTATGAAACTGGGTTGGACACCGACGTTCTGTCCAAAGCAGCGGCCATGGCGCGGGCTATGCGGGAGGGCTGATTGCCGGTTTTACTTTGCCTGTCTGGTCTCCCGGGCGCAGGGAAGACCACGATCGCCCGGAAGCTCGCGGAAGAAACCGGCGCGCTATGGCTTTGGCTGGATGAGATCGAGGCCAGGATGCGGCAATCGCATATGCAGACAGAGGATCTGGCTGATGGCGGTTATGCGGCGGCACAGGCCGTGGCTGGGGGTGCTTTGCGGCAGGGCTATGATGTCATCGCTGATTGCGTCAATCCCATAGCGCTGACCCGGCGGAGCTGGCGGAGGGTTTCGCACGAGGCCGGGGCGGCTCATCTGGATGTGGAAGTCTTCTGTTCGGACAAGGAGCTTCACCGCCAGCGGTTGGAAGGCCGGCGGGTGGATCTGGAAGGCTGGAGCGGACCTGGTTGGCAAGACGTGCAGTCGCGGGAATTTGAACCCTTCGTGGTTGCCGATTTGGAAATAGACACGGCAAAATGGAGCGTCCGGAGATCCGTTTCGGAACTCGCTCGGGTGCAGGAAGAGAAATCTCGGGAGGCTGAGAGTGTTTGAAACGATTGAAGTAACCACAGATGAGCGCGGGATCGCGACGTTGATGCTGAACCGGCCGGAGAAGCACAATGCCATGTCCGGCGCCATGCTCTTGGAGCTGAAACAGGCAGCGGAGC
This sequence comes from Roseobacter sp. SK209-2-6, assembly GCF_000169455.1. GTDB lineage: Bacteria > Pseudomonadota > Alphaproteobacteria > Rhodobacterales > Rhodobacteraceae > Pseudophaeobacter. The sequence goes on from NZ_AAYC01000012.1 coordinate 76,111, forward strand.
AGCTGGCGGCGGATGATGGCATCCGCGTGGTGGTGCTGACTGGCGCGGGCAAGAGTTTCTGCGCTGGCGGCGATCTGGGCTGGATGCAGCAGCAGATGGCGGCGGACGCGGAAACCCGTGGGCGCGAGGCCCGGGTGCTGGCGGAGGCTTTGATGCTACTCAATACTCTGCCGAAGCCCCTTGTCGGGGCGCTGCAGGGGAATGCCTTTGGAGGTGGCGTAGGGATGGCCTCGGTCTGTGACGTGGCAATCGGGGCTGATCATTTGAAGATGGGGCTGACTGAAACCAAGCTGGGTTTGATACCGGCCACAATTGGCCCCTATGTGTTGGCCCGCATGGGGGAGGCAAAGGCGCGCCGTGTCTTTATGTCCGCGCGATTGTTTGGAGCAGCGGAGGCGGTGGAGCTGGGGCTCTTGACCAAAGCGGTTCCAGCAGAGGATCTGGCCGCTGCGGTTGAGGCTGAGGTTGCTCCTTACCTGTCATGCGCGCCGGGCGCTGTCGCGGCTGCGAAGAAACTGACCCGGGACCTTGGGCCCAGGCTGGATGATGCGGTAATCGATATGACGATCCAGGCCCTGGTTGACCGTTGGGAAGGGGAGGAGGCCCGCGAAGGAATCGAAGCCTTCTTTGCCAAACGCAAACCAGCCTGGCAGGGCTGAATTAACCAAGATTTTACTTGTATCTTTAGTGAGGCGCCGCAGAAAAAATGCGGTGCCTTTCTTTATGAAAATAATAGGAAATTAATCCTGCACTGCGCAAATGCCGCGAAGTGATGCCGCTTGGTCGCGCCTTTTGCAGAAAGCCACATTCTTGAGTAATGGCTTGGTTGACGCTGAGAGGGCGCAAGAGTAGACACAGGGCCAAGTCAACACGCCAATTGACGGCGCGCGAGAATCTGCGCGCTCGGAAAGGAGCCACTCGTGGAAGAGATGTTGCGGGAATACCTCCCGATCCTCGTGTTTCTGGCAGTCGCCGCTGGTTTGGGAATTGTCCTTATTTTAGCGGCTGTTGTCCTTGCCGTTCGCAATCCAGACCCAGAAAAAGTCAGCGCCTATGAATGCGGGTTCAACGCATTTGACGATGCCCGCATGAAGTTCGATGTCCGTTTTTACCTGGTCTCGATTCTTTTTATCATCTTTGACCTTGAAATTGCTTTCCTCTTTCCCTGGGCCGTCGGTTTTCAGGACATGAGCGACACAGGATTCTGGTCGATGATGGTCTTCCTGGCCGTGCTGACAATCGGCTTTGCTTATGAGTGGAAAAAGGGAGCTCTGGAATGGGAGTGATGACCGGAGCAAACACCGCTGGTGTGGACAAGGAAGTTGTCACCCAGGCCATCAATGCCGAGCTGCAGGACAAAGGGTTTCTGCTCACCTCTGCTGAAGATATCATCAACTGGGCGCGCACGGGTTCGCTGCACTGGATGACTTTTGGTCTGGCCTGTTGTGCGGTGGAGATGATGCATACTTCGATGCCGCGCTACGATGCCGAGCGTTTTGGCATTGCACCACGCGCCTCTCCACGCCAGTCAGATGTGATGATCGTGGCCGGAACCCTGACCAACAAAATGGCGCCCGCTCTGCGTAAAGTCTACGACCAGATGCCAGAGCCGCGCTATGTGATTTCCATGGGGTCCTGCGCAAATGGCGGTGGTTATTATCACTATAGTTACTCCGTGGTGCGTGGCTGCGACCGGGTTGTTCCGGTGGATGTCTATGTCCCAGGTTGCCCACCGACAGCAGAGGCCCTGCTCTACGGGCTGATGCAGCTACAGCGTAAGATCCGCCGTACCGGCACTCTGGTTCGCTAAGCGTCTTGCGGGAGGAAAAAATGACTGAATCACTGCAAGAACCCCTGCGCGAACTTGGGGCCCAGATCGAAGCCAAGCGCCCGGATTGCGTTTTGTCCTGGGATGTTTCTTTTGGCGAGTTGAATGTCGATGTCGCCCCGGCCAACATCGCGGAATTCGTAGAATTCCTGAAGACCGATAGCAGCTGCAAGTTCTCTAGCCTGGTAGATGTGACTGCGGTTGATTACCCCGAACGCGCCAAGCGTTTTGATGTGGTCTATCACTTCCTGTCCATGTATCGAAACCAGCGTATTCGTCTGCGGGTCTCCATCCGTGAAGACGACATGGTGCCCTCGATCGTTGATGTACATCCCTCGGCCAATTGGTTTGAGCGCGAAGTCTTTGATATGTTCGGTATCCTGTTCTCTGGCCACCCGGATTTGCGCCGCATCCTGACCGACTATGGCTTCCGCGGCTACCCGCTGCGCAAGGATTTCCCGACCACTGGTTACACCGAGGTGCGCTATGACGAGGCCGAAAAGCGCGTCGTCTATGAGCCGGTGAACCTGGTGCAGGAATACCGTCAGTTTGACTTTATGTCTCCCTGGGAGGGTGCCGAATACATCCTGCCGGGTGATGAGAAAGGCGAATAAGGATGCCTCAAAATGGAAAATTCCGAGAGCTGGGCGCAGACTGGGCAGTACGTGGGGGCAGGGCTAGCCGCTTTGCTTCAAGTGGCTGTTTTGTTGGGCATTGTGTACTTAGTTGTTCGAATGTTTCGAAAGCGCGGTGGGGGGAGTAAATGATGGACGGCTCCAAATTCGACGACGCCCAAACCGGCGAACAGAAGATCCGCAATTTCAACATCAACTTTGGCCCGCAGCACCCTGCGGCGCATGGGGTGTTGCGTCTGGTTCTTGAACTGGATGGTGAAATCGTAGAGCGGTGCGACCCCCACATCGGTCTTTTGCATCGCGGCACCGAAAAGCTGATGGAAAGCCGCACCTACCTGCAAAACCTGCCATACTTTGACCGCCTCGACTACGTGGCACCGATGAACCAGGAACATGCCTGGTGTCTGGCCATCGAAAAACTGACTGGCGTGGAAGTGCCTCGCCGTGGCCAGCTGATCCGAGTTCTCTATTCAGAGATTGGCCGGGTGCTCAATCATCTGTTGAACGTGACCACACAGGCCATGGACGTAGGTGCGCTGACGCCGCCGCTCTGGGGCTTTGAGGAACGCGAAAAGCTCATGATCTTTTATGAGCGCGCCTGCGGTGCCCGTCTGCACTCCAACTATTTCCGCCCCGGTGGTGTGCATCAGGATCTGCCTGATGATCTGTTGGATGATATCGACCTCTGGGCGCTTGAATTCCCCAAGGTGCTGGATGACATCGACGGTCTCCTGACCGAAAACCGCATCTTCAAGCAGCGTAACTGCGACATCGGCGTGGTGACGGAAGAAGAGATCCTGGAATATGGCTTTTCTGGTGTCATGGTCCGTGGTTCCGGCCTCGCATGGGACCTGCGCCGCGCGCAGCCCTATGAATGCTATGACGAATTCGACTTCCAGGTCCCCGTTGGCAAGAACGGCGACTGTTATGACCGCTACCTTTGCCGCATGGAAGAGATGCGGCAGTCGACTTCGATCATCCGCCAAGCAATTGCCAAACTGCGCGAAGCCACCGGCGACGTGCTGGCCCGCGGCAAGCTGACCCCGCCAAAGCGCGGCGAGATGAAAACCTCGATGGAGAGCCTGATCCACCACTTCAAGCTCTATACAGAAGGCTTCCACGTGCCCGCCGGTGAGGTCTATGCCGCCGTTGAAGCGCCGAAGGGTGAATTCGGCGTCTATCTGGTGGCGGACGGGTCAAACAAACCCTACCGCAGCAAGATCCGCGCGCCGGGCTATCTGCACCTGCAGGCTATGGACCACGTTGCAAAAGGCCACCAGCTGGCCGACGTCGCCGCCATCATCGGCACCATGGACGTCGTATTTGGAGAGATTGACCGCTAATGCTTCGTCGCCTTCATTCCGAACAACCCGAAAGCTTTGCTTTCACCGCCGACAACCAGAAATGGGCTGAGGCGCAGCTGACCAAATACCCCGAAGGCCGCCAGGCCTCGGCGGTGATTCCACTGTTGTGGCGCGCCCAAGAGCAAGAGGGCTGGGTTTCCAAACCCGCACTTGAATATGTCGCTGACATGCTGGGTATGGCCTATATTCGCGTACTCGAAGTGGCCTCTTTCTATTTCATGTTCCAGATGCAGCCGACTGGCTCCGTGGCGCATGTGCAGATCTGCGGCACCACCTCCTGCATGATCTGCGGCGCCGAGGATCTGGTGGCGATCTGTAAAGAGAAGATTGCGGAAAAACCACATACCCTGTCTGCAGACGGGAAGTTTTCCTGGGAAGAGGTGGAGTGCCTTGGGGCCTGCACGAATGCTCCCATGGCGCAGATCGGCAAAGACTATTATGAGGATCTGACCGCTGAAGGCTTTGCCCATATGTTGGACGATCTGGCTGCTGGCAAAAAGGTTGTGCCCGGTCCGCAGAACGGTCGTTACGCAGCAGAGCCCAAGTCCGGCCTGACCTCACTGACCGAATACGATAGCGGCAAGACGCAATATAACGCCTCTGCCCAGCTGGCATCAGATATCGGCGATGGGGTGAAGCGTATTCAGGGGGACGAGGTCCCAATTCTGACCCCTTGGGTTGGCAAGGATGGCGTGGTTGCCGGGCGCGCGGCTGCGGAGGCTCCTCCTAAGGCGCCAGAAGCGCCGAAACCTGCTGCCAAACAGGCTGAGGAAGCAAAGAAGGCCGCTCCTGCCAAGACCGCAGAGGCCAAGCCTGCAGTTGAGGAACAAGCAGCTGAAGCAGAGCCTGAGACGCTGAAGGAAGCGCGCGGCGGTCTGCCTGATGACCTGAAACTGCTGAAGGGCGTTGGCCCCAAGCTGGAAGAGACCTTGAACACACTTGGCTTTTTCCACTTTGACCAGATCGCGGACTGGACTGAGGCAGAGGTCGCCTGGGTTGACAGCCGCCTCAAATTCAAAGGCCGCATCGAGCGTGACGGCTGGATCGAACAGGCCAAGCGCCTGGCGGTGGGTGACGATACCGAATTCGCCAAACGCGCCAAGAAAGACGGCCTTTACGACGACGAAGATTAACCTCGTTGCGGCCCCGCAGGCCGCAGCACGGAGATTTTGGACCAGATGAGCAAAGAGCAGGATCAGGCATTTGCCCGTAAGGGCCGCATCACCGGACTGGTGATCGCAGGGGGCGGGCTTTCAGCCATCCTCGCGCCTTGGATCGTGCATGTGCTTGGACTGCCGGCCCGCTACGAGATGCTGATTTACTTTGGCGCTCTTGCGGCTTTTGTCTGGGCAATGGTCAACATCTATCAACTCTGGCGCATGCGTCAGAACAGCCAAGGGTAGGCAAATATGCTGAAGGACCAGGACCGGATCTTTACCAACCTTTACGGTATGCATGAGCGCACGCTGAAAGGCGCCCAGACGCGGGGCCATTGGGATGGGACTGCCGGACTTATCGAAAAGGGCCGCGACTGGATCATTCAGACCATGAAAGACTCCGGCCTGCGCGGCCGCGGCGGTGCGGGCTTCCCCACCGGTCTGAAATGGTCTTTCATGCCCAAGGAAAGCGATGGCCGCCCGTCTTATCTGGTCATCAACGCGGATGAATCCGAGCCAGGTACCTGCAAGGACCGGGAAATCATGCGCCATGATCCGCATACGCTGATCGAGGGCGCGCTGATTGCCAGCTTCGCAATGAATGCCCATACCTGCTATATCTACCTGCGCGGCGAATATATCCGCGAGCGTGAGGCGCTGCAGGCGGCCATCGACGAATGCTATGACAAGGGCCTTCTGGGGCGCAATGCCGCTGGCTCGGGTTGGGATTTCGACGTTTTCCTGCATCACGGGGCAGGGGCCTATATCTGTGGTGAGGAAACCGCCCTGATCGAAAGCCTTGAAGGCAAGAAGGGTATGCCCCGGATGAAGCCGCCATTCCCGGCGGGTGCGGGTCTTTATGGGTGCCCAACCACTGTGAACAACGTCGAGAGCATCGCGGTTGTTCCCACCATCCTGCGCCGTGGCGCCGATTGGTTTGCTGGATTCGGACGTCCTAACAATGCGGGCACCAAGCTTTTTGCCATCTCGGGCCACGTCAACAACCCCTGCGTGGTTGAAGAGGCGATGTCGATTTCATTTGAAGAGCTGATCGAGAAGCATTGTGGCGGTATCCGTGGCGGATGGGACAACCTCTTGGCGGTTATCCCCGGTGGATCCTCAGTCCCTTGCGTACGCGGCGAGAATATGCGCGACGCGATCATGGATTTCGATTACCTGCGCGGCGAGCTGGGCTCTGGCCTCGGTACTGCGGCTGTGATCGTCATGGACAAGCAGACGGATATCATCAAGGCAATCTGGCGCCTTTCAAAGTTCTATAAACATGAGAGCTGCGGCCAATGTACGCCTTGCCGCGAAGGCACCGGCTGGATGATGCGGGTTATGGATCGCCTGGTCAAAGGTGAGGCCGATCTTGAAGAGATCGACATGCTTTGGGATGTGACCAAGCAGGTGGAGGGGCACACCATCTGTGCTTTGGGGGATGCGGCTGCCTGGCCGATCCAGGGCCTCATTCGCAACTTCCGCGAGGAAATCGAAGACCGCATCAAAGCGCAAAAGGCGGGCCGCAAAAGCGCAATCGCAGCGAAGTAAGCTGCGCTAGGAACGGGATTATGGGACGGAACATGGCTTCAATGGTCAAAATACTTTCGGTTTCAATGCTCTGTGCGGGGCTGCTGGCGGCCTGTGGTCCATCTAAGGAAGACCGCTTGCGCTTTGACGGCATCCCTTTCAAAGCCAAGGCCAAGGTGGTCGACAAAAAAGTCTCCCGCGCTCATTTCCGCGTCGAAGTCTACGATGCTCCTCTGTCGCTTGAGGGGGCACGGCTTGCAGCGCATCATTCCGGTGTCAGCTATTGCTTGACTGAAGCAGGCTATGGCACGTCCAAGATTGACTGGGATATCGATCCTTTTGATCCCGAGGCAGCGCTTGCGCTGGATGGCACCACTGCTGTCTTCCATGGGACCTGCGCTCCGTGAGTGCTCTTTCGGCATATCCTTGCCGCGTTTCGGCATTGCTATTGAATAGCACCGTAGATGCGCGTGTTTCTGACTTCTCCATGATACAGGAGAGATCAATGAAACACCTATGGATTGCCGCGATCTTTGTTCTTGGGGCTGTGCTCCATCCTCAACCTCTTTCGGCTAAACCTTCGCTGCGGGAGGTTCCGGAAATTGAGGAACCCTTGTTCGCCGTGGCCGTCGCAAAGGAAATTGCGGATCACTGTAGCAGCATTGGCGCACGTTTTTTCAAAGGTCTGGGCGAGCTGCGGCGCCTGCGGGCCCGCGCCAATGAGCTGGGCTACTCGGATACCGAGATCCGTGCCTATGTGGAAAGTGATCAGGAAAAAGCGCGCATGCGAGCCAAAGGCAAGGTGCTCTTCTCCCAGCGCGGCGTATCTTACAAAAATCCAGAAACTTTCTGTGTGTTCGGGCACACGGAAATCAAGAAAAACAGCGCGATCGGCGTGTTACTGAGGGCGAAATAGACCATGTCTGACCTCCGCAAGATCAATATTGACGGAACCGAGATCGAGGTGGATGGGGCCATGACCCTGATCCAGGCCTGTGAAGAGGCCGGCGTGGAAATCCCGCGCTTCTGTTATCATGAGCGTCTGTCGATCGCGGGCAATTGCCGCATGTGCCTGGTTGAGGTCGTAGGCGGCCCGCCGAAACCCGCTGCCTCCTGCGCCATGCAGGTGCGCGATCTGCGCCCGGGGCCCGAAGGTCAGGCACCGGTGGTCAAGACCAATTCGCCGATGGTCAAAAAGGCCCGCGAAGGCGTGATGGAATTCATGCTGATCAACCACCCACTGGATTGTCCGATCTGCGACCAGGGCGGCGAATGCGATCTGCAGGACCAGGCCATGGCGTATGGTCTTTCAGGCACCCGCTTCAAGGAAGCCAAGCGTGCGGTGGATGATCTGGACCTGGGCCCGCTGGTCTCAACCGCGATGACCCGTTGCATCAGCTGCACCCGCTGCGTGCGCTTCACCTCAGAGGTGGCCGGTATCACCCAGATGGGTCAAACCGGACGCGGCGAAGATGCAGAGATCACCAGCTATCTGAACCAGACGCTGGACAGCAATATGCAGGGCAATATCATTGACCTCTGCCCAGTTGGCGCGCTGACCTCCAAACCCTATGCCTTTACCGCCCGCCCCTGGGAGCTGACAAAGACTGAAACCATCGACGTCATGGACGCGCTGGGATCGAACATCCGCGTCGACACCAAGGGCCGCGAAGTGATGCGAATCCTGCCGCGCAACAATGACGGTGTGAACGAAGAGTGGATCTCCGATAAGACCCGCTTTGTCTGGGACGGGCTGCGCCGACAGCGTCTTGACCGCCCCTATGTGCGCGTCAAAGGCAAGCTGAAGCCCGCCAGCTGGCCGGAAGCGCTTACCGCTGCGGCCACCGCCATGAAGGGTAAGAAACTTGCCGGGCTGATCGGGGATCTGGCCCCGATTGAGGCCGCTTTTGCCTTGAAACAGCTGGTCGAAGGCCTGGGTGGCAAAGTCGAATGCCGTACCGATAATGCGCGCCTGCCCATCGGCAACCGCGCTGGCTACGTCGGCACTGCCACCATTGAGGATGTGGACAGCGCCAAGGCGATCATGCTCATTGGAACCAACCCGCGCGAAGAGGCGCCGGTGCTAAACTCCCGTATCCGCCGCGCTTGGGCCAACGGTGCCAATATAGGTCTGGTGGGGCAGGCGGCTGATCTAACTTACGACTATGCACACTTGGGCACCGACCGCGCAGCACTAGAAGCGTTGCATGACGCGGATCATTCCGGTGCCATCGGTAAAGAGACTCTGGTGATCGTGGGGCAGGGCGCTCTGCGTGAGGCCGACGGCCTTGCGGTTCTCGCCCATGCACAGAAATTTGCCGCTGACACAGAATCGAAACTGCTGGTTCTGCACAGCGCGGCCTCCCGCGTTGGTGCCATGGACATCGGTGCCGCGACTGAGGGCGGCATGGCCGCCGCCATCGACGGGGCAGAGGTGATCTACAACCTCGGCGCCGATGAGGTCGTGATCGATGAGGGCGCCTTTGTAATCTACCAGGGCTCCCACGGGGACCGCGGTGCGCATCGCGCTGATGTGATCCTGCCGGGTGCCGCCTATACCGAGGAAAACGGTCTCTTCGTGAACACCGAAGGCCGTCCGCAACTGGCAATGCGCGCGGGCTTTGCCCCAGGTGAGGCCAAGGAAAACTGGGCCATCTTGCGCGCGCTTAGCGCTGAATTGGACGCAACACTCGGCTATGACAGCCTGGCTCAACTGCGCCAGGCGCTGGTTGTTGAAGTACCGCATCTCGCCAAGATCGACGAAGTCATCAAGAAGACTGGCGAGGTGCTGGAACTGGACAAGCTGGGCAAGGCGGACTTCCTGCCTGCGGTAAAGGATTTCTATCTGACCAACCCGATTGCCCGGGCCTCTGAGCTGATGGCTGAGCTTTCCGCCGGTGCCAAGACGCGCAATAGTGCGAAGATGGCAGCCGAGTGATCCGCCTCGCACTCATATCGCCCCTGTTGCTGGCAGCCTGTGCACAGGCGCCCGGTACCGCCGGTGAGCGTTTGCCGCCCCAGTATCATGGGGTGGAGACCAGCCTGCTGGAGGGCGATCTGGTGCAATTTCACGTCACCATGTCCAAGGCACAATCGCCTCAGGATCTGGACGAGTATGCGGAATGCGCTGCGGCGCAATATGCCCTGATCCGGGGCTACGGATTTGCGCGCCATCTGCGCACGACAATGAAACATCAGGGCGGAAGGCAGATTGCCGACGCGGTCTATACCATCTCGCCCTCTCTCCCGCGCGGTCTGCGCACCATCGACGCTGAAGTCGTGGTGGCAAATTGCGAGGCAAACGGAATACCCACGGTGTGAGGACCTATGGCTGAATTCTTTAACACCCCAGGCGGCATCGCCATTCTGATACTGGCGCAGGTGCTTGCCGTTGTTGCCTTTGTGATGATCTCGCTTCTGTTCCTCGTTTATGGGGACCGGAAGATCTGGGCTGCGGTGCAGATGCGCCGGGGCCCCAACGTGGTTGGCGTCTATGGCCTGCTGCAATCGGTGGCAGATGCGCTGAAATATGTGGTCAAGGAAGTAGTGATCCCGGCTGGCGCCGACCGCACCGTCTTTATCCTGGCGCCGCTCACCTCTTTCGTACTTGCGATGATCGCCTGGGCGGTGATCCCTTTCAACGACGGCTGGGTTCTGAGCGACATTAACGTTGCCATCCTTTACGTCTTTGCTGTCTCCTCTCTTGAGGTCTACGGCGTGATCATGGGCGGCTGGGCTTCGAACTCGAAGTATCCCTTCCTGGGGTCCTTGCGGTCCGCTGCGCAGATGATCTCTTATGAGGTTTCCATCGGCCTCATTATCATCGGCATCATCATCTCCACCGGTTCGATGAACTTTGGCGACATCGTGCGTGCACAGGATGGCGATCTGGGTCTGTTGAACTGGTACTGGATCCCGCATTTCCCGATGGTCTTCCTGTTCTTCATCTCTGCCTTGGCAGAGACAAACCGCCCGCCCTTTGACCTGCCGGAAGCGGAATCGGAGCTGGTTGCGGGCTATCAGGTTGAATATTCTGCTACACCCTTCCTGTTGTTCATGGCCGGTGAATATATCGCCATCTTCCTGATGTGCGCCCTGACCACGCTGTTGTTCTTTGGCGGTTGGCTCTCCCCGATCCCGGGTCTGCCAGATGGCGTCTTGTGGATGGTTGGCAAGATGGCCTTCTTCTTCTTCCTCTTCGCCATGGTAAAGGCGATCACCCCGCGCTACCGCTACGACCAGCTGATGCGCCTGGGCTGGAAAGTCTTCCTGCCCTTCTCGCTGGCCTGGGTGGTCTTTGTCTCCTTTGCTGCAAAATTTGACTGGTTCTGGGGCCTCTTCGCCCGCTGGACCGTAGGAGGCTGATCATGACTCAGATCGACTACACCCGCGCCGCCAAATACTTCCTGCTGCAGGATTTCTGGGTCGGCTTCAAACTGGGGCTTAAATACTTCTTTGCGCCCAAAGCCACGCTGAACTACCCGCATGAAAAGGGACCTCTGTCGCCGCGTTTCCGGGGTGAACACGCGCTGCGCCGTTACCCCAACGGCGAAGAGCGCTGCATTGCCTGCAAGCTTTGCGAGGCAATCTGCCCGGCACAGGCGATCACCATCGATGCGGAACCGCGCGAGGACGGCAGCCGCCGCACCACACGTTATGACATCGACATGACCAAATGCATCTATTGCGGTTTCTGCCAGGAAGCCTGCCCGGTGGATGCAATTGTCGAAGGCCCGAATTTCGAATTCGCCACGGAAACCCGCGAAGAACTGTTCTACGACAAGGCAAAGCTCTTGGAGAACGGCGAGCGCTGGGAAGCCGAGATCGCCCGCAACCTGGAAATCGACGCGCCGTACCGATGAGCAACGCAAAGAACCCTTTTGAGGCCATGATGGCCCAGATGCAAACCCAAGCGCAGGAAATGGCCAAGGCCTTCAACCCGTCGCTTGAGAGCTTCTCGCCGACTGAGGCGATGAAAGGGTTTGAGGCCCTGTGGCCGACCATGCCCAAAGAGGTCATGGAAATGATGTTCGGCAAGACCGTCAACAAGGATGGTCTGGATGCCAAAACCCGGCTTTTGCTGACGCTGGCCGGGCTAACGTGCCAAGGCGCTCAGGCGGATACCGCCCTGCGCCAGACCGTGCGCCATGCCCTGGAGGCGGGCGCCAAGAAACAAGAGATCGTGGAAACGATCACACAGATGTCGGTCTTTGCCGGCATTCCGGCCATGAACCGGGCGCTTGAGCTGGCGCAACAGGTTCTGGACGACAAAAGGGACGATGAGACATGAGCGTTTTTGCCTTCTACCTCTTCGCCATCAGCGCCATCACCGGCGGGCTGTTCACAGTGATCAGCCGCCAGCCGGTGCATTCGGTGCTATGGCTGATCCTGGCCTTTATTTCCTCGGCCGGGCTGTTTGTACTTCTGGGGGCGGAATTCGTCGCCATGCTGCTGGTGATCGTCTACGTGGGCGCGGTTGCGGTGCTCTTCCTCTTTGTTGTGATGATGCTGGATGTGGATTTCGCCGCTTTGAAGGCGGAGATGGCCCAGTACATGCCTCTGGCTCTCCTGATCGGGCTGGTTATCCTGATGCAATTCGTCATGGCCTATGGTTCTTGGGAGAGCGCGCATGGCGCGTCCGAGCTGCTCGCGCAGCCGACACCAGCCGACAAACACAACACCGAGGCCCTGGGCCTCATCATCTATGATCAATATTTCCTTCTGTTCCAGCTCTCGGGGCTCATCCTGCTGGTCGCCATGATTGGCGCCATCATGCTGACCCTGCGCCATCGCCAGGACGTCAAACGCCAGGATGTCCTGGCCCAGATGTACCGCGATCCGGCCAAAGCGATGGAGCTGAAGGACGTCAAACCGGGGCAGGGGCTGTAAGGCTATGATTGGACTTGAACACTATCTCACTGTCGCGGCAACGCTCTTTGTCATCGGCATCTTCGGGCTCTTCCTGAACCGCAAGAACGTGATCATCCTGCTGATGAGCATCGAATTGATGCTGCTCGCAGTGAACATCAACCTTGTGGCCTTCTCCAGCTTCCTTGGGGATCTGGTCGGGCAGGTCTTTACACTGTTTGTGCTGACTGTGGCTGCGGCTGAGGCCGCCATTGGCCTGGCGATCCTGGTCTGCTTCTTCCGTAACCGCGGCACGATCGCGGTGGAAGACATCAACATGATGAAGGGGTAAGGAACTCATGGAACAAATCCTTCTCTTTGCCCCCCTCGCGGGCGCGGTGATCTGCGGCTTTGGCCATAGGTTCATCGGCGAAAAAGCCGCAACGGTCACGGCGACAGGTCTGCTATTCCTCTCGGCGCTGTTGTCCTGGATCACCTTCCTGGGCTTTGACGGCACGACAGAGACCATCACGATCTTCCGCTGGATCGAAAGCGGCGCACTCAGCACCGATTGGGCGATCCGTCTGGACCGGCTGACCGCGATCATGCTGATCGTGATCACCACGGTGTCGTCACTGGTGCACCTCTACAGCTTTGGCTACATGGATCACGATCCGCAGTGGAAAGATGGCGAGAGCTACAAGCCGCGCTTCTTTGCCTATCTGTCCTTCTTTACCTTTGCCATGCTGATGCTGGTGACCTCTGACAACCTGGTGCAGATGTTCTTTGGCTGGGAAGGCGTAGGCGTTGCCTCTTACCTGCTGATTGGTTTTTACTACCGCAAGCCAAGCGCCAATGCTGCGGCGATGAAGGCCTTTATCGTCAACCGTGTGGGTGACTTCGGCTTTGCGCTGGGGATCTTTGGCCTGTTCTTCCTGACCGACAGCATCAACCTGTCGGAGATCTTCGAAGCAGCACCGGTTCTGGCTGAAACCCAGCTCACTTTCCTGTGGGGCGAGTGGAACGCGGCCAATCTGTTGGCGGTTCTGCTGTTCATCGGCGCCATGGGTAAATCGGCGCAGCTAATCCTGCACACTTGGCTGCCGGACGCGATGGAAGGTCCGACCCCTGTGTCGGCTCTGATCCACGCGGCCACCATGGTGACCGCCGGTGTCTTCCTGGTCTGCCGCATGTCGCCGCTGATCGAGTTTGCACCAGAGGCTGCGGCCTTTATCACTGTGCTCGGCGCCTGTACCGCTTTCTTTGCCGCCACTGTTGGACTGGTTCAGACTGACATCAAACGCGTAATCGCCTATTCGACCTGTTCGCAGCTCGGCTATATGTTCGTGGCTGCTGGCGTTGGCATGTACTCCGCCGCGATGTTCCACCTCTTCACCCATGCATTCTTTAAGGCGATGCTCTTCCTTGGTGCTGGTTCGGTGATCCACGCGATGCACCATGAGCAGGACATGATGAACTATGGTGGCTTGCGCAAAAAGATCCCCTATACCTTCTGGGCGATGATGATCGGCACGCTGGCGATCACCGGCGTTGGCATTCCGCTGACACATATCGGTTTTGCCGGCTTCCTCTCCAAGGATGCGATCATCGAAAGTGCCTTTGCTGGCGGGTCGATGTTTGGCTTCTGGGCGCTGGTGATTGCCGCCTTCATGACCTCTTTCTACTCCTGGCGCCTGATGTTCCTGACCTTCTATGGCAAGCCGCGCGGCGACAAGCACACCCATGATCACGCGCATGAAAGCCCGATGGTCATGCTGATCCCGCTGGGCGTTCTGGCTCTCGGCGCGGTCTTCTCCGGTATGCTCTGGTACAACAGCTTTTTTGGCCATGCGGACAAAGTCGGCAAGTTCTACGGCATTCCAGTGGCCGAAGCCGCAACCAAGGGCGAAGTAACGCTTGGAACTGACTCTCATGGCGGGTTGCTGCATGATGCTGAAGAGGGCGACGGTGAAGATCACGGCGCGGCCAAAGAGGCTGAGCATCACTATGTCTTTGCTGGCAAGCCGGGCGAGGGAGCGCTTTACTTTGCGCCAGACAATCATGTGCTGGACGATGCCCATGCTGCTCCCAAATGGGTGAAGGTTTCCCCCTTCATCGCGATGCTGCTAGGGCTGGCGCTGTCTTTCTGGTTCTACATCGTGAACCCAAGCCTTCCCAAGCGTCTGGCTGCCGCTCATCAACCGCTCTACCTGTTCCTCAAGAACAAATGGTACTTTGACGAGCTTTATGATGCGATCTTTGTGAAGCCTGCGCTGGCAATTGGCCGCTTCTTCTGGAAACGCGGCGATGGCAATACCATCGATGGCTTCCTGAATGGCGTCGCCATGGGCATCGTGCCCTTCTTCACCAAACTTGCCGGCCGCGCGCAGTCCGGTTTCATCTTCACCTATGCCTTTTGGATGGTGCTGGGCATCGCTGCCCTGGTCACCTGGATGACAATCGGCGGAGGAGCCCACTGATGGACAATCTTCTTTCTATTGTCACCTTTGTGCCTGCGCTTGCGGCGGCCGTAATGGCCCTGCTGATGCGGGGAGAGGATGCGGCAGCTCAGCGCAATGCCAAATGGCTTGCCCTGATCGCGACCTCATTCACCTTCTTGCTGAGCCTTGGGATCTACGCGCAATTTGATCCCAACGATACCGGCTTCCAGTTTGTCGAAAACTATGAGTGGATCTTTGGCCTGCAGTACAAGATGGGTGTTGATGGCATCTCGGTTCTCTTTGTGCTGCTCACCACATTTGTGATGCCGCTTACCATTCTAGCCAGCTGGAATGTCACCACCCGCGTCAAGGAATACATGATCGCCTTCCTGATGTTGGAGACCCTGATGCTGGGTGTCTTCATGGCGCTGGACCTGGTGCTCTTCTACCTGTTCTTCGAGGCGGGCCTCATCCCGATGTTCCTGATCATCGGCATCTGGGGCGGCAAGGAGCGCATCTATGCCTCCTTCAAGTTCTTCCTTTATACCTTCCTTGGCTCGGTGCTGATGCTGGTGGCCATGGTAGCCATGTATGCAGATGCAGGCACCACCGATATCGAAGCACTGCTGAAGCACAGCTTCTCTGCTGGAAGCTTCGATGTGCTGGGTATTCATGTTGTCGGCGGGATGCAGACCCTGATGTTCCTGGCCTTCTTTGCCAGTTTCGCCGTAAAGATGCCGATGTGGCCTGTTCATACCTGGTTGCCGGATGCCCACGTACAAGCGCCCACGGCGGGCTCGGTGGTGCTGGCGGCAATCCTCTTGAAGATGGGCGGCTACGGCTTCCTCCGCTTCTCACTGCCGATGTTCCCGGTAGGGGCTGACGTTATGACTGACCTGATCCTCTGGATGTCGGCCATCGCCGTGGTCTACACCTCGCTGGTGGCCATGGTTCAGGAAGACATGAAAAAGCTGATCGCTTATTCATCTGTTGCGCATATGGGCTTTGTCACCATGGGTATCTTTGCCGCAAACCAGCAAGGCATCGATGGCGCGATCTTCCAGATGTTGAGCCACGGCTTTATTTCTGCCGCGCTCTTCCTCTGTGTGGGCGTAATCTATGACCGCATGCACACCCGCGACATAGATGCTTATGGCGGCTTGGTGATCCGGATGCCTGCCTATGCGCTGGTTTTCATGTTCTTCACCATGGGCAATGTCGGCCTGCCGGGTACCTCTGGCTTTGTCGGTGAATTCCTGACCCTGATGGGCACCTTCCAGAAGAATACCTGGGTTGCTGCAGTTGCAGCCTCCGGTGTGATTTTCTCGGCTGGATATGCGCTTTGGCTATATCGCCGGGTAGTCTTTGGCGACCTGATCAAAGGAAGCCTCAAGACCATTCAGGACATGGACGCGCGTGAGCGGTTCATCTTTGCGCCACTCGTGGGTATGACCATCCTCCTGGGTGTTTACCCTTCGCTGGTCACCGATATCATCGGGCCTTCTACCGCGGCCCTGATCGAAAACTTCAACCATTCCCTGGCCTCTGCCGATACCTCTTCGGCAACCCAGGTCGCATCGCACTAAGGGAGCGTGGATAGATGATCCAAGCTGATCTCTCCGTCATTCTGCCGGAAATCATCCTGGCAGTTTACGCCATGGCCGCGCTGCTGCTTGCGGTCTATACGGGCAAGGATAAACTGGCCGCTGTTCTGGTCTGGTCTACAGCAGGGCTGATGGCCGCGCTGGGGATCTGGATCGGCACCAATGGTGGCGGCACCCAGGAAGCCTTTGGCGGCATGTTCATCGATGATGGCTTCGCCCGCTTTGCCAAGGTCGCAATCCTGCTCTCCGCTGCTGCGGTTCTGCTCATGGGGCTGGAATACATGGCGCGCCGCAACATGCTGCGGTTTGAGTTCCCTCTTCTGGTCGCTCTTTCTGCGGTTGGCATGATGATGATGGTCTCTGCCGGAGACCTGATGGCGCTTTACATGGGGCTCGAACTGCAGTCCTTGGCGCTCTATGTGATTGCTTCCATGCGGCGTGACAGCGTGAAATCCACCGAGGCCGGGCTCAAGTACTTTGTGCTGGGCGCGCTGTCCTCGGGGCTGCTGCTCTATGGCGCATCGTTGGTTTATGGCTTTGCCGGAACCACAAAATTCGCGGGCATCATCCAAGTGGCGCAGCACGGGGAAGTATCCATCGGCCTCCTGTTCGGTCTGGTCTTCCTGATTTCGGGCCTGGCATTCAAGGTCTCTGCCGTGCCCTTCCATATGTGGACGCCAGATGTCTACCAGGGCGCGCCGACGCCGGTTACAGCCTTCTTTGCCTCCGCGCCCAAGATGGCGGCCATGGGCCTCTTTGCCCGGGTCATGCATGACGCCTTCGGCAATGCCATTGGCGATTGGAGCCAGGTTGTCGCGGTGCTGTCGCTTCTGTCGATGTTTGTCGGCGCCGTTGCCGCAATCGGCCAGCGCGACATCAAACGCCTGATGGCCTATTCCTCGATTGCCCATATGGGTTATGCGCTGATGGGGCTCGCCTCTGGAACCCAAATGGGGGTTGAGGCGATGCTGGTCTATATGGCGATTTACGTCTCGATGAATATCGGCACCTTTGCATTTATCCTGATGCTGCAAAAGGATGGTCAACCCATCACCTCGATTGATGCGCTGCATCAGTATTCCCGTCGTGAGCCGGGCAAAGCTCTGGCGATGCTGGTTTTGCTGTTCTCACTTGCTGGCGTGCCGCCGATGTTGGGCTTCTTTGGTAAACTTTATGTGTTGCGCGCCGCCTATGAGGCCGGTCTGGCCTGGCTGGCAATTGCTGGTGTGGTCGCTTCGGTCATTGGTGCCTTCTACTATCTGCGTATCGTCTACTACATGTACTTTGGTGACGAGGGCGAAGATCTGGATCGGTCCAACTCTCCGATCCTTTGGGTCTTCCTGATGGGATCGGCGGCTGTGATGGTCTTTGGTATCATCAATATGTTTGGCGTCGACAGTGCAGCCGCAGCTGCAGCCGCGGCGCTGGTCCGCTGACCAGCTCAACATCTCTGAACAGAGGCCTGGTCCATTGGACCGGGCCTTTTTGCCTTGAAGGGAAAGCACTATGAGCGACTGGCCTGAAGGATACGGGAAACGCATTCTGGAAGAGGTGGACAGCACTCTGGATGAAGCCGCACGGATTGCGCCGGAACTTGCAGGGCCTGAGTGGATCCTTGCCAAGCGGCAAACTAAAGGGCGTGGCCGCCGAGGGCGTGACTGGAAGGACCCAAAAGGCAACTTTGCGGCGGCACTTGTTCTTCGACCAAGCGAAGCGCCAAATGTTGTCGCGCTGCGTAGCTTTGTTGCAGCCCTTGCAGTGGCTGATGCCTGTGAAGCCTTGACCGGACAGAGTGCGAGGATCTCGCTCAAATGGCCTAATGACGTGCTGCTGAATGGCGGCAAGCTTTCCGGCATTCTTCTGGAAAGCGCAGGCCAGGGCGCCGGGGTCACGCATTTGGCAGTTGGCATTGGCGTCAATCTCATCGAGACGCCCATGAAAGAATGGTTGGAGCCCGGTGCTGTTTGGCCTGTGTCGCTTTTGTCTGAAACCGGTGTACAGGTAACCCCCGAAGGGTTCCTAACGGAACTGGCGGCCGCCTATGCGCGCTATGAGTTGCAATTTACCACCTATGGCTTCGAGCCCATTCGTAAAGCTTGGTTGGCACGGGCCGCAAAACTGGGAGAGGTGATTACGGCGCGAACAGCCTCCTCAGAGACGGAAGGCACATTTGAGACGGTGGACGAGGAGGGCAACCTTGTCCTAAACAGCGCCAAAGGCCGGATCACTATCCCGGCTGCGGACATCTTTTTCTAAGGCGGAGAGCGACCATGCTTCTGGCTGTTGATTGCGGTAATACCAATACGGTCTTTTCCATCTATGATGGTGAGCAGTTTATTGGCATGTGGCGCACCGCAACCGAGTGGCAGCGTACTGCAGATCAGTACTATGTCTGGCTCAACACGCTGATGCGGCTGCAGGGCATCGAAGCAGATATCACTGATATGATCATTTCTTCCACGGTGCCGCGCGTTGTGTTCAATCTGCGTGTTTTGGCAGACCGCTATTTCAATACGCGACCGCTGGTGGTGGGCAAGCCTGATTGTCTGCTGCCGATCGCCGTCCGGGTTGATGAGGGCACCGCAGTGGGGCCGGACCGGCTGGTCAATACCGTTTCTGGCTTTGACACCCATGGTGGTAATTTGATTGTGGTAGATTTCGGCACCGCGACAACCTTCGATGTGGTAGCCGAGGATGGGGCCTATGTGGGGGGCGTGATTGCGCCGGGTGTAAACCTGAGCCTCGAAGCTCTGCACCAAGCCGCCGCTGCCTTGCCCCATGTAGATATTTCCAAACCGGATAGTGTCATTGGAACCAATACCGTTGCCTGTATGCAGTCCGGCGTATTCTGGGGCTATGTAGGCCTGGTGCGTGAGGTCTGCTCTCAAATCAAGGCAGAGCGTGGCGTACCAATGAAAGTAATCTCAACAGGCGGGCTGGCGCCGCTTTTCCAGCAATCCGCTGATCTGTTTGATGCATTTGAGGATGACCTCACGATGCATGGGCTTCAGATCATTCACAAATACAACAAGGAAAACGGTACTCCTATATGAGCACTGATGAACGATTGATCTATCTGCCCCTCGGTGGGGCAGGTGAAATTGGCATGAACGCCTATGTCTACGGCTATGGCAAACAAGGCCAGGAACGGCTGATTCTGGTGGATCTAGGCGTGGCCTTCCCCGATATGGACGGCACGCCAGGCGTGGATCTGATCATGCCCGACATTACCTGGCTGCGCGAACGCGCAGATCAGTTGGAAGCGATCCTGATCACCCATGGGCATGAGGACCATATTGGTGCGGTTGCGCATCTCTACGGGCAGCTGAACGTGCCGGTCTATGCCCGCGCCTTCACAGCTAATCTGGCCCGCCGCAAGATGGAAGAGCGCGGCCATGACCCGATGCAGGTGCATACGGTCGGCGCCTGGCCGGAGGTGACCAAGCTGGGACCCTTCACCGTAGGTGTCGCACCCATGGCCCATTCCATCCCCGAAAGCGGCGGCCTGGTGATCGACAGCCCGGCGGGCCGCGTGGTTCATACAGGCGACTTCAAACTCGACCGCGATCCGCTGGTGGGTGAACCCTTTGACCCGGAGATGTGGACAGAAATTGCCAAACCGGGGGTCAAGGCCTTGGTCTGTGATTCCACCAATGTCTTCTCTCAGCATCCGGGGCGTTCTGAATCCGACCTGCCGGAAGAAATCACCAAGCTGATTTCCGAGGCCAAGGGCATGGTGGCGGCGACCACATTTGCCTCCAATGTGGCGCGCGTAAAAACCCTGGCAGAGGCTGGCGACAGGGCAGGACGCTCCATCGTCCTTTTGGGCCGTGCCATGCGCCGGATGATCGAAGCTGCGACTGAAACCGGGGTGCTGACCAAGTTTCCCAAGGTGATCCAGCCGGAAGAGGCACGGGATATCCCGCGCGAGAATTTGATGCTGATCACCACCGGCAGCCAGGGTGAGCGCCGGGCCGCCACCGCACAGATGGCGCGTGGCAAATACCGCGGACTGGAGCTGAAGGAGGGCGATCTCTTCCTGTTTTCCTCCAAGACCATTCCCGGAAACGAAAAAGGTGTCATTCGCATCATCAACCAGTTCTCTGAAAAGGGTGTTGATGTGGTGGATGACAGTTCTGGCCTCTATCACGTCTCCGGCCACGCCAACGGCCCGGACTTGGAAGAGCTCCATGACCTTTTGAAACCGCAGATGCTGATACCGATGCATGGCGAGCACCGCCACCTGCGCCAGCACGCGCGCCTGGGTGAGGCCAAGGGCATCCCAAGCGCTGTGGTGGTCAATGGCATGATGATGGATCTAACCGGCGATACACCGCGCGTGACCGAATGGATCGAAACAGGACGCACCTATCTTGATGGTTCCGTCAAGATCGGCGCATTGGACGGTGTGGTGCGGGATCGCATCCGCATGGCGCTGAATGGCCATGTGGTTGTGACTCTCATCATGGATGAGGAAGACGAACCTCTGGGCGAACCCTGGTGCGATGTCAAAGGTCTTGCGGAAACGGGCACATCAAATGCGGCCCTGATCGAAGTCCTGGAAGAGGACCTCAATCAATTCCTGATGCGTGCTGGCGCCAAGACGCTAAAAGACGATGGCAAGCTTGAAGATGAGCTGCGCCGTATTGTCAGACAGACCTCGCAGGCCGAAATTGGGAAAAAGCCGGAAGTGACTGTCGTTATCAGCAGAATGCGCTGAACAATCGTGTCAGATGAAACAAAGGGCCCAGGCGAGAATACCTGGGCCCTTTTTGCTTTCTATGAGTGGTGGTGAGCGCATTTATAACGCCGTGCTTAGGCTTGGCCCGGAAGATGCAGGGCAACCGCAAATCGATGGGGTAGGCTGCGCAGGAACCCTCCAAGCGCGCGGAGACCTTCAGCCATTGCTTGTGCACGCAGAGCATGGGCGCGTGCCTCGATGGCATGAATTTCGTCAAGAGAGAGGGAAACAGGCTGATGATGCTGGGACATAGGAATTCTCGTTCAATTTCACTGTATCGGTTGGCATGAACCTATGGTCTTGGTCGATGGGATACATCGGACAAATCGACAATGCCGCCATGCTGCATCTGCATTGCAGACAAGAAAAAACCCTCCGCGAAGCGGAGGGCTCAAGGCGATAGAGAGGGTCAAGTCTTGGTCTTAGCCAGCGCGTCGCTCTGCAAAGGAGAGAGCGATAAAGCTCGGCATGTGATCGCCCATTCCGACAACCACACGATCGTCGCGGCGCCCGCCTTGCTTGCCGCCACGGCCTCGGTTGCCTTTGGGCTGGGGGGCCTCGTCGGAATGTTTCGACACATGTTTTTTGGTGTCGCTCTTTTCGACTGGTTCGGGCTTGGTTACCGCATCGGCAGCGATCTCGGCTGCGTCTTTCTGGTCTTTGTTGCTCTTGCGCTTCTTGGGCTCTGGCTTCTTCACCGGGTTTTCGAGGCGAGCGATTTCCTTTTTCACCAGATCCTCAACCGCAGCCAGGGCCTTTTCATCGCGCGGGGCGCAAATTGTAATGGCTTTCCCGTCGCGGCCCGCGCGACCCGTCCGGCCAATGCGATGCACATAGTCTTCGGCGTGGCCAGGCACATCAAAGTTGAACACATGGCTTACGCTCGGCACGTCGAGCCCGCGCGCGGCGACGTCAGAGGCTACGAGAATTCGCAGCGAGCCGTCACGGAAACCATCAAGGGTTTTGGTCCGCTGGCTCTGGTCCAGATCGCCATGGATTGGCGCTGCGTCAAAGCCATATTTTTTCAGGGATTTGGCAACGATATCCACATCCGTTTTGCGGTTGCAGAAGATGATCCCATTGGTCAGCTTGTCACCTTCCTGCTCGATCAGAGTGCGCAGCACCCGGCGCTTTTCGCTACCTTCCCGGTCTTTGCGGGAGGCTTTGAACATCACGACCGATTGCTCGATGTTTTCCGAAGTGGTGGCTTGGCGCGCCACCTCCACCCGCTCAGGGGCGGAGAGGAAGGTATTTGTTATCCTCTCGATCTCGGGCGCCATGGTGGCGGAGAAAAACAGCGTCTGACGGGTGAAAGGCGTGAGCGAGAAGATCCGCTCAATATCCGGGATAAAGCCCATGTCGAGCATCCGGTCCGCTTCGTCAACTACCATGATCTGCACACCGGTCAGCAACAGCTTGCCACGTTCAAAATGGTCGAGCAGGCGGCCCGGCGTGGCGATCAGGACATCGACGCCCTTGTCGATCAGCTGATCCTGCTCCTTGAAACTGACGCCGCCAATCAGCAACGCCTTGGTGAGCTTCAAGTGTTTTGTATAGGTGTCAAAATTCTCAGCCACCTGAGCCGCGAGTTCGCGGGTGGGACACAACACCAAGCTGCGCGGCATTCGGGCACGGGCCCGGCCGCGGGCCAAAAGAGTTATCATCGGCAGGGTGAAGGATGCCGTTTTCCCGGTGCCGGTCTGCGCGATACCCAGAACATCGCGCCCTTCAAGCGCTGGTGGAATAGCACCGGCCTGAATCGGTGTGGGGGTTTCGTACCCGGCCTCATAAATAGCTTTGAGGACCTTCGGATTCAGGTTCAGATCGGTAAATTTTGTCATATGCATCCGTTTTAGCGGACTGTGACAGCGCCCGCGCGTGTGAGAGGCAAGCCGGGCCCGCGAGTCACGCGGTGGTGCAGCTTCCAGCTTTTGGCGGGACATAGCAAAATCTTGGCTGAGGGTCAATTAATGGCTGATTTCCCGTAGGAATATACGTCATTGTTCGGGACAAAGGGACAGTTTAGGGGAAATCGGGGAAGTGTTTCTTGCGTTTTGCAACCAGATCCAGAGGGCGGATTCGGAGAAGATCCACCTCTTGTAGCCGTTCCCGCAACGCAGGGCCCGCTTCGCAAGTTTCCGCAAAAAAGGCGCGCAGCCCGGCTTGTCCCTCTTTCTCTTCCAGTGCTTTCAGGAGCATGTGAAGATTCGGGCTGCCCTTTTCCCAGCGACGAGGTGGTGCAAGTTCCGCACGATAAGACCCTTTTTCAAGTCGATACCGATAATGAGCGAACCATTTTTCCCAGTCAGATGCATGCAGATGGCAGAGGTCGACTTCCGGCAGGTTTGCCAAACCGGGGTTTTCGATCTCAGAGAAATAGGCGTTGTGAATGCGGAAGGTGAGGTGTTCCAATCCGCAACGAACGAACAATTTGCCCTGTGTATGGCTTAGGAAACCACCATTCAGATAGCTGGCAAAGCGAGGGTAGATTTCGGCTAGTATGGCGTCTTGAGAGGCTGAAGCAGATAGATGCGCCTTAAAGGCTTCTTCCGCTCCGGCCAGAGCCTCCAAGGCCTGTACCCGCAGGGAGTAGCAGTCAGGAGATTGCTTTTCGAGCAAATCTGCGATGGGCATGCTGGACCACAAGAACTCATCCACATCGATATGCGCCAGCCAATCTAGGTCCTTGCTTTGCCGGTTATAAGTTCTTGAGGCATTTTTGGTTTGGCGCACTTGGTGTTTTTGAGGGCGCCCGTTCTTACTCCGCTTGGCCCAGAAGGCATCATTGCAGTTGAAGACACGAATTTTAGGATGTGCCCGCAGAAAAGGAAGGGCCTCTGGGCAGGGCGCATCCAGATAGAGAAACAATCGATGCGCTCCGGCCTCCAGGTGAAAGGCCGCGAATTCTAGGATTTCTCTGGCTGGAGCTTTGATGGTGCTGACAATGCCCCAATTTGTGGAACCGGGGTTCATTGTATTGCTCGCTTTCCTATACCACAGGGCGGTACTTCTGACCCTAAACTAGCGTTGAAGCTAACCTTGGATCTGGGTGTTGGACAAGATGATTTCGCCCAAGGCAGAGCCAGTGATTTCTGCGGGGAGGAGGTTGGTTACTCCCCGCAGGAGGTGTTTGGCTTGGGGCTAAGCCATCATCTCTTTGGTGGACGTCAGTTTAAGATCTGGATAGTCACGCTCGACCCGGTCAATGTCCCATTGCAATCGCGTCAGGTAGACAATGTCACCATCGTGGTCATGGGCAATGTGCTGTTTGTTGGCGTTGACGAATTTGTCGACCGCCGCTTTGTCACCACTCACCCAGCGGGCAGAGGTGAACTGGCTGGCCTCAAACCGTACAGGTAGTCCGTATTCCATTTCAATCCGGCTGGCGAGCACCTCAAATTGCAGAGCACCCACGACACCAACGATAAAGCCTGACCCGATGGAGGGTTTAAAGACCTTAGCAGCGCCTTCTTCAGCGAACTGCATCAGCGCCTTTTCCAGGTGTTTTGCCTTCATCGGGTCGCCTGCACGCACGCCTTGCAAGAGCTCTGGCGCAAAGGAGGGAATGCCGGTCACTCGCAGCGCCTCACCCTCGGTCAGCGTGTCGCCGATGCGCAGCTGACCGTGGTTCGGGATACCGATGATGTCACCGGCCCAGGCCTCTTCGGCCAACTCCCGGTCCGAGGCCAGGAACAATACGGGATTGGAGATGGCCATAGGTTTTTTCGAGCGCACATGCGTGAGTTTCATGCCGCGTTTGAAATGGCCCGACGCCATCCGCACGAACGCCACCCGGTCGCGGTGCTTGGGGTCCATGTTGGCCTGAACCTTAAAGACAAATCCAGCGACCTTCTTCTCCTCCGGTGCTACCGCACGGGGGTGCGCCGACTGAGGCTGGGGCTCGGGCCCATAGGCGCCGATGCCGTCCATCAGCTCTTTGACACCAAAGGAGTTGATAGCAGAGCCAAACCAGATTGGGGTCATGTGACCTTCGAGAACAGCTTGCGGGTCGAGCGCTGGCAGCAATTCGCGCGCCATTTCAACCTCTTCCAGCAGTTTTTCTAGCAGATGCTCGGGAATATGTTCAGCCAGTTTGGGGTCATCCAGACCTTCTATGGCGATGCTTTCGGCGACCTTGTTACGGTCGGCGCGGTCCATCAGCTCCAGCCGGTCGCGCAGCATGTCATAACAACCGATGAAGTCGCGCCCCACCCCGATAGGCCAGGCCGCAGGCGTCACATCAATTGCCAGGTTTTCCTGGATCTCATCAATGATCTCAAAGGTATCCCGGCTTTCGCGGTCCATCTTATTACAGAAGGTCAGGATCGGCAGGTCGCGCAACCGGCAGACCTCGAACAGCTTCTGGGTTTGGCTCTCGACCCCTTTTGCACCGTCAATCACCATAACAGCTGCATCCACAGCAGTCAGGGTGCGGTAAGTGTCTTCGGAGAAGTCCGAGTGGCCAGGGGTATCCACCAGATTAAAGCGGAAACCGCTGAAATCAAATGACATCGCCGAGGCCGAGACCGAGATACCCCGGTCCTTTTCCATCTGCATAAAGTCCGAGCGCGTTCGCCGCGCTTCGCCCTTGGCACGGACCTGACCCGCCATCTGGATAGCGCCACCATAGAGTAGAAACTTCTCGGTCAGCGTGGTCTTGCCGGCATCCGGGTGCGAGATGATCGCAAAGGTGCGGCGCCGCGCGATTTCGGGCGGCAGTTCAGGGCGGTTTGCAGCGGTATCCAACATGGTCAGGCCTCTAGCCAGAAACGGCGGTCGAGGCAAGGAAAACAGATGCCAAAATCAAAGCGAAAGGGGCAGAGCTTCGCCCGTTTGCACCCCTTTTGCGTCTCTAGTGAAAGGCATCATGCGGAGGCGAAGCCGCTACCGAAGCGAGGATCGTCTCAGCAGATCTACCGCATTGGGCAGGTCCAGGAGGGATTTTTCCACATCCAGGCCGTGGCTGTCTCGGCGCTGGCGGGTAGCGGGCATCTCAGTGATTTTTTGCAACACTTCATCCGGCAGGGCAGGTTGGATCATCGGATCCAGGTATAGCGATTCCGCTGCGATGCCCTCGGCATAGATGATATGATGGCGGTCGAACAGAAGCTGGAAGTAGTCCACGAAACCGCCGTCTTGCAACAGAACCGTTTCCCCATTCACCAGATCACGGGCACGGACTAGCAACTCCGGGCACCCTGTTCCGAGCTCGTCTCGGCGTTGGTAGACAAAGAGGCGGTGATCGGGGCTGACCAATAAGTCGCCGGAATTGTTCATAGCGCCTTTTTTGATTAGGACCGGGGCCATGCGGCCCACCGCACGGGAGGTGCTTTGGCCAATCCAACGCAGCTCTTGCACGCCGTCATCTCTGGTGAGAATGCGGTCGCCTGGGTGAAGATCTTCGATTGGCTTTTGTTGACCCGTCGCAAGAGTGATCCGTGTGCCGCGCGAAAAAGCTACGAAAGTCATCTGCGCCAGCTTCTCTCTTGCACCCTCCCTATCCGCGCGTACCAGTGAATATGAGGTTTCAGGCACAAGAGGGGCCATCGGCAGCAGGAAAATACCCGAGATCAGGCCCTCATCGTCGACCTCCACCATGATCAGCGCATCGATATTGCTTCCGGAGGCAGGCATTAAGGAAATCGCACAATCGAGATGTAGCTCAGCGCCCGGCGTGCCAAGCTCTGTATCAGAGCTGGTGCAATAGCTGCTATCCGGTCCGGAACTAATACCTAGGCGTTGTGGCTGGGCAGGAGGCAACAGTTGGTAGATGTCATCAAGGATCAAATCCTCAAGAACCCCAAGAGAATCGCCCATATTGGCCCCCATTTCCACCAGAAACTGCTCCGCCGGATAGGCGGGTATGGATTGGATGGCGCGCTGTGTCCTGTTCACGAAAGAGCCTCGGCTTGATCTGGGGGCAGGTTCTCATACGCCCCACTGGTTCTATGAGTGAGATCTATCTGATGAATATGGCACAATCCCGGCGATTCCGGGCTGAATTCCTGACCTGAAGCTAGATCTTCCTGATGATGATCAATGGTTTCAGACCTTGTCCTAAGAAAAACTTACTGAAATGTTCTTATTTTGTTCATTTTGCGCTGGATGGGACTGGCCAAGCCGTGCCTGACTGTGCATTCTCCGCGCAAGGATTGAAAAACCGGGAGTGAGTGCAATGGATCTTGGCATCAAGGGGAAGCGCGCGTTGGTTTGTGCCAGCAGCAAGGGTCTGGGACGGGGCTGTGCCGAGGCTCTGGCCGAGGCGGGCGTGGATCTGGTTTTGAACGCGCGCGGCGCTGAAGCGTTGGAGAACACCGCCCAAACCATCCGGAAAGAATATGGGGTCTCTGTTGTTGCCGTTGCAGCTGATGTCTCTAAAGAAGAAGGGCGTGCCAAGCTGCTGAATGCTGCGGAGAAAGTTGATATTCTTGTAAATAACGCCGGTGGCCCGCCTCCGGGGATGTGGTCCGATTGGGATCGGGAGGATTTCATTCAGGCTCTGGATGCCAATATGTTGGCACCAATTGCACTGATGAAGGCATATCTGCCTGGCATGATGGACCGAGGTTGGGGACGTGTTGTCAATATCACTTCGCAATCAGTGAAGGCCCCTATTGCAGTCCTGGGTTTGTCGAACTCGGCCCGCGCTGGCCTTACTGGCTATGTTGCCGGTACTGCGCGGCAGGTTGCGGAAAGAGGCGTTAATATCAACAACTTGCTGCCAGGAATTCATGCGACGGATAGGGCCGTTTCACTGGATAGCGCAGTCTCTAGCCAGCAGGGGATCAGCATGGAGGAAGCTCAAGCGCAGCGTGCCGCTACTATTCCGGCCCGTCGGTATGGAACAGCTGCAGAATTTGGTGCAACCTGTGCCTTTTTGTGCTCTCAGCATGCAGGTTTCATTGTGGGTCAGAACATCCTTTTGGATGGCGGTGCAACAAATATGACCCTCTGAGGAAGCGGAAATGGCCAGCGGGTTCTCACTCAAAGATCAGTTGTTTAACCAAGAAAAGATCCGCTATTTGGCGGATCTTTTCTCCTCGGCTGATGCCAGCTTTGATGCATTAGCATTTGAGGAAGAGGTCATGTCCAAACTACTTGGGCTTGAACTCAAAGAGCGTATGGCTTGGATTGCCGAAGTTCTGGGGCGAAATCTGCCCGAGACATTGCCAGAGCTCGCCCCAATACTCCTGAAGGCTCTGCCCGAACCATTGGATCCAGGGAAACGTGACGATGATTTCGGCGATTTTATCTTTGCGCCTTTGGGGGAGTTGGTTGTGGCACGTGGCCTGCCGGACCACATGCCGCTGGCCCTGGACCTGATCGAAGAAATCACGCAGCGCTTCTCCATGGAATGGGCTATTCGCGCCTTCTTTCATGTGGATAAGGCGCAAACCCTAAAGCGGATGGAGGCCTGGGCCGAGCATCCAAATTATCATGTTCGACGTCTGGTCAGCGAAGGAAGTAGGCCACGATTGCCCTGGGGGACCTCAATTCCGCTGGACGTGGCAGAGGCTTTGCCTCTCTTGGATAGGCTTTATGGCGACCCCACGCGCTATGTGACTCGTTCGGTGGCAAACCATTTGAACGACGTTTCAAAGAAAGATCCTGATCTGGTTTTGAAGCGGCTTCGCCTCTGGGCGGATGAGCGGAGGCAGGAGGGCAAAGAACTGGATTGGATGACCGCCCATGCTTGTCGCGGCTTGATAAAAGATGGGCACGCTGGCGCCTTGCTTTTGCTGGGATATGATCCTTCAGCCCAGGTCGAAGCCAAGATGACGCTGAAATCCAAAAATGTCCGAATTGGTGAATACCTGGAGTTTGAGGTTCAGTTGAATGCGAGCGAAAGAACTCCTGTTATTGTTGACTATATTATTGAATTTCAGCGGTCTGCGGGTAAAAGTTCACAAAAGGTTTACAAGTTGAAGAAAGCGATAATTCAGAGAAAAATGTTCGCATTGGAAAAGCGGCATTTGCTTAAAGGTGATGCCACAACCTTTAAACTACACCCTGGGCACCATAAGATAGAGTTGCTGGTAAACGGTGTGGTCCGCGCGGAAAGCGCCTTTGAACTCCTCGCCTAGGAGTGTCTTTAGCGCATCTAGAAGGAGCAGGTTTCGGGCTAAGTGGTCGGGTTGATTGCTGAGCCAGCCGGACCTTAAGGCTGGTCGGTTTTGGTGATTTGAAACGCTCGGGTTTGTAGACCGTGGTTCAATGGGAATACACGCGCAGTCACGCTTGCGTTAGCTTTGGTTCAGCCGGGTTGCGAGTTGGAAAGGTGGGGGGTAGCCCCTTGGGTATCTATTCTGACTGCCTGGAGAAGACCTGAAATGAAGCACGAATCCGTACAGACCTATTATGGTGAAACGCTTCAGGGCAGTGAAGATCTACAGACCAATGCCTGCTGCACTCCGGATGAAATCCCTGCCCATGTAAAGGCGGTCCTGTCCAAGGTTCATGACGAAGTTTTGACACGCTACTACGGGTGCGGCCTGATCGCGCCAGAGGCGCTGGAGGGCGCGAATATCCTGGATCTTGGCTGCGGTGCTGGGCGCGATGTCTATGCGCTGTCTGCTATGGTCGGACCAGAAGGGCGGGTCGTTGGTGTCGATATGACAGAGGCGCAGCTGGAGGTGGCCCGGAGGCATCAGGACTATCATGCCGAAGCCTTTGGTTATGACAGCAGCAATGTGGAATTCCACCATGGCTATATCGAAAAGCTGGAGGACCTCGGTCTGGAACCGGGCTCCTTTGACATCATCGTTTCCAACTGCGTGATCAATCTGGCCACCGACAAGGGGGCAGTTCTGCGCGGGGCACATCACCTGCTGAAAGAGGGCGGTGAGATGTATTTCTCTGATGTCTATGCCGACCGGCGGGTGCCCGAGGCCATGGCGCAGGATGAAGTGCTTTACGGAGAATGCCTGTCAGGTGCGCTCTATTGGAATGATTTCCTCACCTTGGCCAAAGAGGCGGGGTTCCTTGATCCCCGTATGGTGACGGCCCGCCCGCTGACTGTCGAAAACCCGGTTCTCGAGGCGAGAGTGGCCCCGTTGAAATTCCTTTCGGCTACCTATCGATTGTTCAAGCTGCCAGCTCTGGAGAGCGCCTGTGAGGACTACGGTCAGGCGGTGATCTACAAGGGTACAATTCCGCATGTGCCGCATGCTTTGGTGCTGGATGATCACCACGTGATCGAAACCGGCAAAGTCTTTCCGGTCTGTGGAAATACTTGGATGATGTTGCAGGACTCGCGGCTTGCCCTGCATTTTGACTTCATTGGCGATTTTTCCACGCACTACGGGATATTTGCCGGCTGTGGCGGCAACTCACCATTCAATGGTTTGGATGCGCAGGCGGCAACGCCGGGCTGCTGCTAGTTGTCGGCTATTCCTTCGGTTTGTTGTGGTGGTTGGAGTTCTTCTATCTGCCCGACAATCGGCTAGCCAGACTGGGGTGGTGCGTTTGGCTTGCGGCGGCAGCGCTGGGTTGCTATCCCGGCGTGAGCCCTAGTGTTTTCATCGGAAAAGCCCCACGACCTCATGAATACTGCACCAGCTGAGACGATCAAACCCATCGCCCCGCCGAGGCTGGAGATCCGCAATCTTCACCGATTCTTTGATGGCCGCCCTGTTGTGGACGATGTCTCTCTGCAGATCAGGGCCGGGCAGGTGACCTGCCTCTTGGGTCCTTCCGGCTGCGGAAAATCGACCACGCTGCGGATGATCGCGGGCGTAGAGATGCAGGACAGCGGTGAAATCTACGTCGATGGTAAGCTGATCTGCGATACCATTTTTCGCGTGCCACCCGAGCGGCGTGAGATTGGCCTCATGTTTCAGGACTTCGCCCTGTTTCCGCATCTTAGTGTTGCAGATAACGTGGCTTTTGGTCTCAAGGGATCAAAAGAAGAAAAGCGTCAGCGCGTCGCGGAGCTTTTGCAGAAAGTCTCGCTCACCCGCTTTATTGATGAGTTCCCGCACCAGCTCTCTGGTGGCGAGCAACAGCGGGTGGCACTGGCGCGCGCCCTGGCACCACGGCCTCGGATCATGCTGATGGATGAACCTTTTTCCGGGCTGGATAATCGTCTGCGGGACGGGATCCGTGATGAGACGCTGACACTGCTCAAAGAAGAAGATGCCGCGGTTCTTCTGGTCACACATGAACCAGAAGAAGCCATGCGCATGGCTGACGAGATTGCTCTGATGCGCCGGGGAAAGATCGTGCAGCAGGGCGCCCCCTATAATGTCTATACTCGACCGGTTGACCGGGCCGCCGTAGCGTTCTTCAGCGATGTCAATGTGGTGCAGGCGCAGGTGAATGGCGCATTGGCTCAGACCCCATTTGGAGAGTTTTTGGCCCCTGGCATTCCGGATGGCACGGATGTCGAAATCATCTTTCGCCCCCAGCATGTGAGGATCGATTTTGATCGGGCAGGCAAGGGACCATTGCCAACTCCGACGGATGGGGTGGCGGCACGTGGTACTGTTCAGCGGGCGCGTTACCTGGGCCAC
Source organism: Roseobacter sp. SK209-2-6 (assembly GCF_000169455.1). Classification (GTDB taxonomy): domain Bacteria; phylum Pseudomonadota; class Alphaproteobacteria; order Rhodobacterales; family Rhodobacteraceae; genus Pseudophaeobacter. Next base: position 107,769 of record NZ_AAYC01000012.1, read on the forward strand.
GAAAGCCTGGTGGAGTTTCGGATGGACCACGATGGATCAGTTGTTAAGGTCACTGTTCCAAAGGTGTTTTTGCCCGAAATTGATCGTGTCATGTGGCTGACCCTGCCACGTAACCGTTGCTATGTCTTCCCTTTGGAACGAGCAGCAGGAGCCTAGGCCCTAATCCTTGTTGCGATGAGGGTCGTAATCGACAAAGCGCTTGCCGGGTTCATCGACAAAGAGTTCTGGCAGCGCGGTTGCATTCTGGATCAGGTCGACACGAAACACCCGAAAATCCTCTCGTGCTTCACACCAGGCGGTTAGCGTCCAGACACGCCCCCAATATTCCATATGCAGGGGGCGAATGACTCTCTCACTCTTGGTGCCATCAATACGTTGGTAATCGATCATGAGTTTCTGGCGTGCCTTGATGGCGGCACGCAGCACAGGCATCTGAGCAAAGCCCCGCGCAGCATCGGCGAAGGGGTAGACCGCAAATTTCCAGGCATCCGCCTCGGCAATGGTTTCTTCTGGAAGGACTGCGTCCAGCTTTGCCGCAAGTGAGAGGGCTGCGGATTTCAGATCCGGGTCAGCGGCTTCTGCCACGATCGCCATGCCCAGGTTCAGCGCCTCCAGTTCTTCCGGCGTCAGCGTCAGTGGCGGCAGGGTGATCTGGTCGCGCACCATATAGCCAACACCACGCTCGCCCTCGACCGGCACGCCCGAGGCCACAAGCGTGTCCATATCGCGATAGATCGTGCGGGTAGAGACCTCGAGCCGCTCGGCGATATCCATTGCGCGATGGAGTTTCCCATCGCGCAGGATCTGTATGATCTCAAAGAGGCGGTCGGTGCGGCGCATGGATCTACCCTTGACGCACTGACCGCCCCAAGGTCAAGACGGCGCCATGCTCCAACGAATGGTCTCGTGCCGAATAGCAAGGCTCTCGCTGTTGATTGCTGACATGAGCGCAGGGATAAAGGCCTGTTTTGAGAACTCCTCCGCCACTTTTTGCGCGGTGTCCATGTCCTGCCAGATCACTGTATCTGTCCATTTTCCATCCTCACCATTGCTGAGGCGGCGAAAGACAAACCCCGGATAATTGGCGACAAATTCCTCCGTACTTTTGATCGCATTGAGAAAATCATCTGTGCTGACACCTTCGTTGAGGTGAAAGGTCACGGTTTCAGCAACTTGCTGGGTCATATCAAACTCCTTCTTGTTGATGGGGGGTGAATAGCTGAGGGCAACTGACATAAACCTGTCAGTTGTCTTCGCGATCTGTGCGATTGGGCAGGAATTCTGGAAGAGGTACCCAGCCAAATGCGCCTTACGGCTTTTGCTAAGAGGAGGGGACGGGCTAAACCCGAAGCAGGATATTCACTGGCGCCGGTCTGTGCGGTGCTGGATCAAGAAGGAGAAACACTCATGCTTAACAATATCGGTCTTCCCGGCCTGCTGCTCATCGCCGTTGTGGTTCTGGTCCTCTTTGGACGGGGCAAAATCTCTTCTCTGATGGGCGAAGTGGGCAAGGGCATAACCTCCTTCAAAAAAGGTATCAACGAAGGCCAAGCAGAGCTGGAGCAGGATGCTGCAGATGAAGCCAAGGACGTGACGCCCGATTCCGAAAAAGACAAGGCGTAAGCACATATGTTCGATCTTGGTTGGACCGAACTACTGGTTATTGGCGTCGTTGCGCTGATTGTTGTCGGCCCAAAGGATCTGCCGGTGCTGTTCCGCAGTGTCGGGCGTTTGGTCGGTAAGGCCAAGGGTATGGCTCGTGAGTTCAGCCAGGCCATGAATGATGCCGCTGACGAAAGCGGTGTTCGCGACGTGGCAAAGGGGCTGAAGGCCGCGACAAACCCGGTTGGCACGGCCATGGATGGTGTCAAAGAAGCAGCGCAGGATATGGCGCGTTCCATTGATCCAACCAAATATGACGCCGGTTCGGAAACCGCCAAACTGGCGGCAGAACGTGCGGCCGATGCCAAAAAGATCCAGGCTGCAACCGCGCGTGCGGCTGCGGAGCGGAAGGCGCGTGAGGCAGAAGAGGCGATGGCCCATGCTGAAGCGGCGGAAGCGGCAGTTGAAACCGCTCCTACGGCAGAGGTTGGTGAAGGAAGCGAGACCAAATCATGAGCCAAACCGACGAAATCGAAGATTCAACGGCGCCGCTGATTGAGCATCTGGCGGAGCTTCGGACGCGGCTCATTCACTCTGTCCTCGCTTTTATCGTGGGTATGGTGATCTGCTTTACCGTGGCAACACCGATCTTTAATTTCCTCACCGCCCCCCTTTGCCAGGTTCTGGCTGAAGGCGGCCAGGATTGCGCGCTGATCTTCATCAGTCCACAAGAAGGTTTCTTTGTTGCTATCAAGATCTCCTTCCTGGGCGGGTTTATGCTGGCCTTTCCCTACATCGGCTACCAGATGTGGCGCTTCGTGGCGCCGGGCCTTTACAAAAGCGAGAAGGGGGCCTTTCTGCCTTTCCTCGTGGCGTCACCCTTCATGTTCCTGCTGGGTGCCAGCTTTGCCTTTTATGTGGTCACCCCGCTGGCCTATGATTTCTTCCTTGGCTTCCAACAGTTTGGAACTGGTGGCGAAGCAGTTGTCGGCGAAGAGGTCAATCAGGGGCTCAGCGTTGTGTTCCAGGGCTCTGCTCAGGAGTATCTGAACCTGACCATCAAGTTCATTGTGGCCTTTGGCCTCTGTTTCCAGTTGCCGGTGCTTTTGACCCTAATGGGCAAGGCCGGGCTGGTGAGTGCGGATGGTTTGGGCTCGGTGCGCAAATATGCGGTTGTAGCGATTCTGGTGCTGGCAGCACTGGTGACTCCACCGGATGTGATTACCCAGATCATTCTTTTTGTTGTGGTATATGGGCTCTATGAGATTTCGATCTTCCTGGTCCGCCGGGTGGAGGCCAAGCGCGAAGCCAAGCTGCGCGCTGAAGGCTACTATGACGATGAGGACGAGATGGAGGCCCATCCCGAGGAGGCTATGACGGCTGAGTTCGAAGCAGGGGAAGGCAAGGACAAGTAGGCCCCGGCCTTCCAGTAAAATATAGTGAAGCGCGCCTATTCTGGCGCGCTTTTCTCTTCTCAACTGTTGCTTGTAACTCAAAAAGAAATGCGATCTCAGGTGAAGCTGGTGTTTGCAACTTGCTAGTGTTTTTGCCGCATTCTAATCTGCGCGCTATGTTAGGGTACCGGCATCAAGAAGTAAGAAGGCGCAAAAAGGTTCAATTGTTATTGGAGCTTTGCGAATGTGAAAACGATTTCTGGCCAAACTCACGCCATTTCTTGGAGGTCGGTGAAGAGGCCTTGGCCATGGAAGGTATCTATCTGTACCTTCTTTCTCGAGAGGACCTTTGGCAAAGGCACCATGCCCTTATCAAGCAGATAGTGAAAAGCTTCGCGGGATCGGTTGACTTTGATAGCTTGGAAATAACTGTTCTGGCGGCAGACCGTAAAAGCACCTGGTAGCCGATCGCTGGGAAGCATCGAAAATAGGTCTTGTAAAGCAGCGCGTGCACGACACTCAAAATCGGCAGACGTTTCTCTTTTCGGCGGTCGTTCGCTTGATTTCTGTTGCGGCGCTGCCATCTTCACCTGCGCGGAGGGGCATCAATGACGACAGAAGAGATCTGGCAGCAATACCGCGGGCGGCTTCAGGGTTTCATGCGCAGCAAGCTTTCCAACCCGGCTGATGTCGAGGATCTGCTGCAAGAGGTCTTGCTGAAGACAGTGACCAGCCGCGACAGTTTGAAAGACCCGGCCAAGCTGCAGGCCTGGCTGTTCGAGATCGCCCGCAACAGTATCATTGATTTCTACCGCCGCCGGGGACGGGGGCAGGGGCTGGCCTCAGAGGATCTGTGGTACCAGGCGGAAGAGCCGGAGGTCTTGGCCGGGCTGGAGGCCTGTGTTGAGCCTTTTTTGGCGGCTTTGCCGGAAGAGACCGCCGCTATGCTGCGGGCGATCGATCTGGAAGGACAGCCGCAGAAGGCCTACGCCGCAGAGCATGGGCTAAGCTACTCAACCTTGAAATCCAGGGTGCAGGCCGGGCGCCTGGCGCTGCGCGCGGTCTTTGAAAACTGCTGTCACCTGCCATTGGACAGCCGCGGCAATATCAGAGATTTTCGCCAAAAATCAAAGAACTGCTCTGATTGCTGAGATTTCTTTCGTCTTTCTCCTGAAGCCAGCGTCTTACAGACAGGTCCAGAAAGAAAGGAAAGACCGATGATCAAGATCGTGAGTTTCAAGATCTGCCCCTTTGTTCAGCGCGTCACAGCGATGCTGGAAGCAAAGAAAGTGCCTTATGACATCGAATATATCAGCCTCAGCGACAAGCCGGAGTGGTTCTTGGAACTCTCGCCAACCGGCCAGGTGCCGATGCTGATCACCGAAGACGGGGAGGCTCTGTTTGAATCCGATGCCATCGTTGAATATCTCGACGAGGTGACAGCGCCGCTGGTTCCGGGCCTGACGCCGGAACAGCGTGCCTTGGACCGCGCCTGGAGCTACCAGGCCAGCAAGCACTATCTAGTGCAATGTTCTGCAATACAAAGCGTGGACCGTGAAACCCTGGAAGAGCGCATTACGAAGCTGCGCAAAGCCTTTGCCAAGGCAGAAGCGCAGCTTGGTGACGGGCCCTATTTCAACGGCGCGGATCTGGGCAATCCCGATTTGGCCTGGCTACCTCTGCTGCACCGGGCGGAATTGGTTGAGGCCTACTCCGGATACGACCTTCTTGCCGGGTTTCCCAAAGTGAAGGCCTGGCAAAAGACCCTCTCCGCGACCGGGCTCTATTCCGCCTCGGTGCCGGAGGATTTTCCCGAGCGCTTTTCGGATTTCTATCTGTCGGAGCGCAGCTTCCTGGGCCGGGGTGCCAATAGCAGTGAACCGCCGCGCAGCGCTGCAAGCCCTTCTGTCGGCAGCTGCTGCGGCTGAGAATGAGCGCTTTTCGAAGCAGTGGCTAGCTAGTCTCGCTGCAGACAGAAAAGGGGAAGGCGCTTCAGAATTGGACGCCGCCTTCCTCCTGCAGAGCCTCAGAAATGAAATCTTCGGGGTCAGCAGTAAAGGATTGATACATTTTGAAGTGCTGGGTGTCCCGGTAGTTGATCTCCGAAAGGCCATGGCGGGTGACTTCCAGCACGCGAGCCTGTGGCAAAGCCATCAGAATTGGCGAATGTGTCGCCATAATGACCTGAGAAACTTCTGTTTCCTGAATGTGATTCAAAATCCGGAGCAGCTCAAGTTGCCGCTTTGGCGAAAGAGCGCTCTCAGGTTCATCCATAAAGTAGATGCCCTGGCGTGACATGCGTTCTTCGAAAAAACGAACAAATCCTTCGCCATGGCTCCAGGATAGGAAATCCGGTGCTGGGCCGCCACCTTCTCTTGCGGCCTCGTCAAGGTAGCGGGCGACGGAGAAGAAGGACTCTGCCCGGAAGAACCAGCCATTGGTGACTTTGGGCAGCCAGCCGCCTCTTAGGACCTCTGCAAGCTCAGCGCCACTCTTGTCGATGGCGTTGGAATGATCCACCGGCCGGTATCCTTTACCGCCGCCAGCTTCGTCATAGCCGCTCAGGGCCGCGATAGCCTCGATCAAAGTGGATTTTCCCGTTCCGTTTTCTCCAACAATTACGGTCACCGGGGTTGTGAAGCGCAGCTCGAAGCGGCCCTCATCCAGCCAGGGCAGATCAAAGGGATATCCCGATTTCTCAGCGAACCGTTCGGGAAGGATGGACAGGTTTTGCAAAAAAGGAGAGGGCAGTTTGGTCCCTCGATTGCGGCGGGCCATGAATGGTTTTCCTTCTCAAATGTCCTTCAACCCAAAGCTTAGCCCAACAGGAAACGACGGCGAAGAGTGGACGCAGTTTAAAACAGCTGAATTGGCTCCCTAGTGAGGAGAGATGTTTCTCGAACTGCCAAATTAACGGAGAACCAGTGCCCGGAATTAGAGGAGACGTTCCTCTCTCACAGCCTTGAAGCCACAGTCATTTGCTGCGTGGGCGCAGCAGGGCCGGACCTGGTCAGAGGTGCTTTCGGACCTATCCACGCAGTCTGTATGTACCGCACTTTAGAGAAAGTGAGTTCTTCTTCTTGATCCACCGGGCCTAAGCGCGTGCTGCCTAGCCGGAAAGCCTTTGGCGTCAGTTCGGCCGCACGGCGACCAGAACGATGCCCAGCTCTTCCTCCAGATCCTTGAGTCTTTGCAACTGCTCCTGGGGCAGATCCGCCGTGCGGGCCTCAACCTCGGCCAGCGCCACGACCGGGCCGCCAATGGATTTCTCAAGATCCTGAATTGCGCTGAGTTTCTCCGCTTCGAGCGCGGCAAGAGGGTAAAGCATCGTCTTCTCCTTCTGTCTGGCAAGACAACTATAGCAAGGATTCCCGCGTCATTGGCACTTGATGTTAATTTGACGCTGCAGAAGGGGCAGAGGTGCAGAGTATACCGCGGGGCATGCTACCTCTTGCCGCCTTTGCCGGAACATGCTTGAAACCCTGTAAATGACAAAGGGAGGTGGCCCATGGACGAGATTGCATTGACCCGTATTGCCGAGGCGCTAGAGCGGATGTCACCCGCCCCTCTGGAGGTACCTGATTTCGACGCAGCGGCTGCCTTTGTCTGGCATGTGGGACCCGAACGGTTGGAAGCAGTCAAGAGTGTGAACAGGGTGGATCTGGATCTCTTGCTGGGGATTGACCGTTCGCGGGATACGCTGCTTGAGAATACGCGCCGATTTGCCCAAGGCTATGCGGCGAACAACGCCTTGCTGTGGGGCGCGCGTGGGATGGGCAAGTCCAGCCTGGTCAAGGCTATTCATGGCGCCCTGATGGAAGAGTATTCGCATCTCAAACTGGTGGAGTTGCAACGTGAGGACCTGCCTTCGGTTGCGCGACTGCTCAATCACCTGCGCGGGTCTGAACACCGCTTCATCCTGTTCTGCGATGACCTATCGTTCAGTCATGATGACCAGCACTACAAAAGCCTGAAAGCGGTTTTGGATGGCGGCATTGAGGGACGTCCAGAGAATGTGGTCTTTTATGCGACATCCAACCGTCGCCATCTGATGCCGCGCGACATGATCGAGAACGAACGCTCCAGCGCCATCAACCCCTCAGAGGCAGTGGAGGAGAAAGTCTCGCTATCGGATCGGTTTGGTCTCTGGCTCGGTTTCCACCCCTGCGACCAAGATGAATATCTGGCCATGATCGAAGGCTATTGCACAGCCTATGGCGTCAAGGTGGCGGCAGAACGGCTGCGAGCGGAAGCGATTGAATGGCAAGCAACCCGTGGGTCGCGCTCAGGCAGGGTCGCTTGGCAGTTCTTTACGGATCTGGCGGGCCGCAACGGCGTAGCCCTGAGCACGAAGTAAGTTAGACTACAAGATTTGAGTCGTCAAAATCAAAAAAGAGCAGCCTGAAGAGCTGCTCTTTTCTTTTGTGGATCAGTTTAGATAGTCCAGCGGGTCCAGGCTGTCATAGCCATTGCGCACTTCAAAATGCAGGACTGGTTTGTTGCTGGCGGGTAGGGCTGCAATCGTTTCTCCACGTCTGACTTTCTGACCTTTGGAGACATTGATTTCATCCACACCTGAATAAATCGTCAGCAATTGCGGATCATGACGGATCACGATGATCGGCGTGTTCTGTGAGTCCTTGGTGATTGCGGCTACCGTGCCGGTCTCAGCCGCTTTGACCGCCGCGCCGGATGCTGCGGAGATGTCGATACCATCATTGCGGCCCTTGGAATAGGTTTTTACGATTTTGCCCTGCACAGGATAAGACATAGGCGCCTCAGCCTTACGAGAGGGCTCTGGCACCGAGACGCTGGGTAGGTCCTTTACTGCGACAGATGCCGGGGCCAAGTTTTCCTCTGGCAGAGGTTTGCTGGCGCTTGGTGGCGTTGGAATACTGCTGCCCTGGCCTGGTGCGGTAACATCACCGCTGTCTCGTGGAAGGCTGGGCGCCACTTTTTGATCCTTGAGAGGGATCATCAGATATTGTCCCTCGCGGATGGAGAAATCACTGCCTAACCCGTTCCATTCCGCCAGAGATCTGACCGGGACCTGGTAAAGGCGGGAAATCGTATAAGCGGTTTCTCCGCGCTCAACCTTATGGCGGACGGGTTCTGGACCGGTCTGGACGACAACCGGTTTGGCCTGCGGAGTCGGCTGGATTTCGGTTGTGGTGACTGAGCCAGGGTTGGGGGAAGTGGCGGGAGCGTTCTCGATTGCACTGCCCGCCAGTGACGCGATATCGATCGAGCCGGGGTTTGTCGTGCCTGATGATGATGCGACCGCGCTGTCAGGGGCACGACGGGGCAGGGCGATGACTTCGCCTTTGCGTAGGCTGTCACCAGGCTCCATCCCGTTGAAACGTGCAACCTCTGCTGCGGGCAGGCCAATACGGGTGGAAAGGCTTGCGAGAGTGTCTCCCCGTTCTGCGACCGCGACCTGGTAGGAGGGATAGGTGATCAGACCACGCGCATCAGGGCGAGGCGGGGTCTTTGTCGCACCCTGAGCGGCTGCAGTGGTGTTGAACCCACCAAACTGCCCACGCAGATCATAATCAAGGGGCCCTTCGCAGCCAGCCAGAAGGGCCAGCATTGAAACCACACCCAGGGTCATCCGCAAGGGGGCGATGGAGAGGCGGGGGATCGCCGTCATTTTCAACTCCTCAAATCTGCCTCTAGCAGGCTTATCTTCTCTTGTGCCTGCTCTGCTGTAGCGGTCAATGGGGTTTGTCGCCAAACCCGAAACAATAGGCGGGGCTTTGCCGGTGGCTCAGCCGTCTTTCCCCAAGCCCTCTAGCAGGGGAACAAACCGCACGGGTCGCAGCTCGTCATAGTCGAGCCCGTCATCTGTTTTGCGAACCCGGATTAGGGTTTGTACCGTATCGGACTGACCAACAGGCACCACCATGATGCCACCGGGCTTAAGCTGGCTTAGCAGGGGGCCGGGGGGGTCTTCAGCAGCAGCCGTCACAATGATCCGGTCGAAAGGAGCCTGATCCGGCAGGCCAAAACTCCCGTCGCCAACAAGAGAGGTGATATTGGGCAGTTGAAGCGCTTCGAAAACTTGCCGGGCTTCGCGCACCAGCCGCGTATGGCGATCAATGGTGTAGACGCGCCGAGCAAGCTTGGAAAGGATCGCGGCTTGGTATCCGGATCCAGTGCCAACCTCTAGTACCGTATCGCGTGGGCTGACCTGCAGTGCCTGTGTCATCAGTCCGACAACAGAGGGTTGCGAGATGGTCTGTCCGCAGGCAATGGGTAGCGGCGTGTCTTCATAGGCGCGCTCCGCGAAGATCCCGCGCACAAAGGGGCCACGATCTATGGCTTCCATTGCTTCAAGGACACGGTTCTCCGTCACCCCGCGAGAGCGTAGGGCAAAAAGGAATTGCATCTGTGTTTCTGGATCGGGGCCGTTCATTCGATCCTCTTGAAGGCTTCCAGTGTCTCATCGGCGGTAAGATCCGCGCGCATCGGAGTCACGGATATGTAGCCCTCCAGGTTTGCGCTGGCATCGGTATCGGGTGCCGTGTGCACGTGCTGATCGCCACCTTTGATCCAAAGATAACGACGTCCGGTTGGCGAGGTCTGCTCTTCTGCAGAAAAATGGCTACCGCGTCGAAACCCTTGCCGTACAACACGCGTTCCCTTGACTGCATCCGCAGGTACTGGGGGGAAGTTGATATTGTAGAACAGGCGGTAGTCTTCGTCTTCTTCGGGGGCGGCGGCCAGAATTTTCCGGATCAAACCAACGGCATGCGCGGCAGATGCTTCAAACGGATCGGGCAACTCGCGGTTATGCGGGCCAAAATACTGCGACAATGCCATCGCCGGAATGCCCTGAAGTGCCGCTTCCATAGCTCCACCCAAAGTGCCGGAGTAGAGGGCGTTTTCGGCGGAATTGTTGCCACGATTGACCCCAGAGAGGACAAGATCCGGTTTCTCTCCGGTCATGGCGACATGGATGCCGGCCAAAACGCAATCAGCAGGGGAGCCTTCAGCCGCAAAACGACGCTCTTCCAGCTGGCTGAGCATTGAGGGGCGAGTATAGCTGATGCAATGACCAACACCGGATTGTTCAAAAGCTGGGGCAACACACCAGACTTCTCCCTCGGGACCGGCCAGTTCTTCGGCGATCCGCTCTATCACGCAGAGACCAGGAGCGGAAATGCCGTCGTCATTTGTGATCAATATGCGCATGCTGGCCCCTTGGATCTGTTTTGATCTGAATAGGCGTTGGCGCGGAACTGGGCAAGCATTTCGCAGGCTTAGGGGCAGAAGACCGTTGAAAAACGGGAAAAGAGTCACAGGTTCGCCGGGGGCGGATTTCTGACTGCCCTTGGAAAAGGGCAGTAGATGCGATGTAGTCGCTGGGTTTGCAAGACTACCCAGCTGCTAACCTAGGTGCCTGCAGGGCAGTCAGCCTAGAATTTGGGGCAGCAGCCTTTGTGCCTCATCGCGGATGTTGGCCAGAACAGTGCGATCTTCCCCTGGAAAGAAACGTGCCCGAAGCGCTGTTGGCATCGGAGCAGGTTCGACGATCTCAACCACCGGGCCGGTGTTCAGGGTCTCAGCCTGCCAGCTGCGGGCCAGGGCCATTTGTGCGGCCTTGGTGGCCCCATAGGTGCCGTAAAACTTCTCGCCAGCGCGGGCGTCGTCGAAGAAGACCGCTTTACCGTTCTGACCCAAAAGGGGAGCCAGATAGGGGATCAGCACCGAAGTTGCCGTCGCATTGATGGCAAAAGCCTTATCCCAGTCCTTGGGCGCAACCGATGGGGCGGGGCAGAGTGCGGTCGCGTGAATAGCGCTATGCAGCCAAAGATCCAGCTTTCCCCAGCGGTCATGAATGCCACGGCAAAGGGTTGCCATGGCTTCGGGGATCGTGATGTCCATTGGGGCCAGGGTGGCGCTGCCGCCCAGGGCCTTGATCCGGTCATCCAGCTCTTCCAGCCCGCCGGTTGTACGGGCAACAGCGATAATATGGTGGGTCGGGGCTAGGGCCTCCGCCAGGGCTGCGCCCAATCCGCGAGAAGCACCGGTGATAAGAGCAAGTTTCTGTGTCATGGGTGCCTTGTGGTCCGACAGGTCGGGCGGGTCAAGCCTCCATAGGCTTGAGGTGTCAGCGCGGGCGAAGTTTATGGGCCTCGACGGGGGCTTTATCGCAGGTCGTGTCCTTCAATCTAGGTGATTATCCCTCGGGCATCTTGATACGCGTCGTGGTGCTGCCTTTTTGCAAAACCACCCCGTCGGCATCGATGCTCAGAATTCTGCTGCGGGCTAGACGATTGCCGGGTTTTACGGTCTTCACACGGCCTCCCGGCATCCGGACTAGCGCTTGCATGTCGCCGGAGGTGCCAAAAAGACCCAGTAGATTGAGATCGGATGAATTGAGAACGCCGCGTTTGGTGGCGGTTCCCGCAACATTGTCAGGGGTTGCTGCGGTAGAGAGAGAATTGGCCATGGAGCTTGGGAGTTCCTCCCGGCGATTGCGCCGGATTGAGTGTTGTGTCTGTTTCGACCCGTCGCAGATTTCACGACGAGAGCTATCCCTTCATTTGGGTGCGACGGCTACCTAATGCGGCAAGGGATGCCTTGCCAGTCTGGAACAGAGGGAAATGAGGGAAGTGTGAGAGAGGCGGCTTTGTTTTCGGCGGAAGGTCGCGCCGATCCGCAGTGACCAGCAGGGAGTTGCCAAGTTTTCAACTCGTGCTCGGGGTTCTAGGCTTGGCCCTTGAAACCCAAAGAGCGGGTGCAGTCAGGAATCATAGACCAATGAGGCCAGATCGTGCCCGTATGCGAAGAGCAACTCCAGCAATTCCTCCAGCTGAGCACCAGCGGTTTGCAATGTAGCCAGTGGGTGATTGGGTTCTGAAATTTGCAGATCTGGGTATTGGCCTTCTGGGCGCATGTGCAACATGCAGGCCACAGGGCTGGCGGTATCTGGTGGGATCGCATTGGCAAGCCAAGCAGGGCGACTGCCCATGCTTTCGGTATCCTGCAAGTCCAGAAGGTCGATATAGGTTTCGAAATCATCCGCACCGATGTTCGCCCAGGTGCCAAATGTGAACTCCTCACCACCGCTGTTTGCGATGGGGAGGGCCAGGATTGCGCGAATGAACCTCAGGTCTCCGAGGCGGCAGAAATCATCGGTCAGCACATCTCCGGACTGAGCCAAGATGGCAGAGTTGTCCTGTACAACCAGATCCTCGGGGCAAAGGTCCGGACGGTCGCAGCCGAGGGATAGCAACTGCGCAAAAGTGGCACCGCAGCAGCGGCACTGACGCGCAGATGTCAGCATACGGGCGAGATGAGCGTCCACGGCAGGGACCTTTCTGGTTGCCCCGAAAAGTGCCGGGGCGGGCAACTGAAACAAGGGGAGGCGCCGATCCAGTGATCAGCGCCTCCCCAAAGCGATGGCCGCTCTCTTACTGTGCTTCGTCGCCAAGATCAAACCCTGTTAACAGGAGATGCTCTAGCCGACTTGGAGCCTTAGCAAAAGTACTGCCTAGTTCGCAATTTTCATGCTGTTCCAGGATTCGCCTGGTGCTGGCATATCCTTGATTTTCTTGCTGACACGCCCGCTGCTTTCCAATGACTGCAGGTATTCTTCCGTCACGCTGCCAGTCACGTAATTGCCGTCAAAGCAGGAGCAATCAAAGGCTTCGATGTCCTTATTGCCTTCTTTGGCGGCCCATACCAGATCTTCAAGGCGTTGATAAATCAGGGCATCTGCCCCCAGTTCTTCGCGTATCTCTTCCGTGCTGCGGTCATTGGCGATCAGCTCGTGCCGGGTGGGCATGTCGATGCCGTAGACATTGGGGAATTTCACCGCTGGCGAGGCAGAGGCGATGTAGACCTTCTTGGCACCAGCATCACGACACATCTGAACAATCTTCTGGATGGTGTTCCCACGCACGATGGAATCATCCACCAACATGATGTTCAGCCCCTTCATCTCCAGCGGGATGGCATTGAGCTTGCGGCGCACCGATTTCTGCCGTTCCGCCTGGCCCGGCATAATGAAGGTACGACCGATGTAGCGATTCTTTACCAGGCCTTCGCGGTAGCGGATGCCCATGGATTTTGCGACTTCCAGCGCTACTGGGCGAGCAGAATCGGGCACAGGAATAATGCAATCGATATCCAGCTCGGCTTCTTTGATCTGGGTGGCAAGTGTCTGGCCCATACGCAGCTGCGTCTTGTAGACAGAAATGCCATCCAGCATCGAATCTGGCCGCGCCAGGTAGACATATTCAAAGACACAAGGGGTGAGTTTACCCTCGACCGCCTGAAAGCTGTGCATTTGCCCTTCCAAGTCGATGAGGATCGCCTCACCCGGGGCTACATCGCGCAGCTTTTCAAAACCGTTGATTCCAAAGGCGACATCCTCGGAAGCAAAGGCATAATCATCGCCTTCACCTTCAACGGTGCGCTTGGCCACCGAAAGGGGGCGGATGCCGTGCGGATCGCGGAAGGCCAGCATGCCCACACCGGCAATCAGGCAGATTACCGAATAGGCGCCCTGAACCCGCTCCATGGTCATCTTTACGCCAGCAAAGAGATTGCGAACCGGATCCAGATTTCCGTTTACCTTAATGCTGTCAGAGATCTTGTCCGCCAGGACGTTCAGCAGGATTTCTGAATCGGAGGTGGTCCGCAGATGTCGGCTGTATTTGGCGGTCACCTTCTCGCGTTGTTCCGCGGTATTGGTGATATTTCCGTTATGTACCAGGTAGATACCGTAGGGTGCATTCACAAAGAATGGCTGTGCTTCCGAGGCAGAGAGCGAACCCGCAGTCGGGTAGCGTACATGGCCGATACCAACCTTACCCCGTAGAGTGTCCGCATCGCTGGCACCAAAAACGTCTTTGACCAGACCATTGGCTTTGCGCTCCCGGAAGAACTCTCCGGTATAGGTCACAATGCCAGAGGCATCCTGTCCGCGGTGCTGCAACATCAGCAACCCATCATATAGTTCCGCAAAGACCTCATCTTGTCGGCTTGCGATCCCCAAAATCCCGCACATTGAATGGCTCCAATTTCACTGTGGCGTTGCAGTCGGATGCGGCAGTGCTGTTCGCGACAAAGACACTGCTGGCGCTTCCTAGCCCGGATGACGCCTAGAATACAGAAGAAAGCTTGGTTTTTAGTGCGTCATTTTTCATCTCTTCGCCTGGTGTCGGAAAACCTACCTGCGAGAGATGCGTTGCGCCCTGGCTTTTCCTCGCAAGAGTTGTGTGATCTGGGCAGTGCAGGTGCCGGATTAGGTTGAAAAGGCAAAAACAATAAAGCGATGCGGTTTTAAGCGCATCGCTTGCCGGAATTTCGGAAATGGCTTTGAGATTTAGGCGGCCTTTGCACTGTCCAGAAGGTCCTGAAGCAGGTTGGGCAAACGAGCATCTTCACCTTCAATACCCGTCGCGGCGAGGGCGCGGCCCTCTTCGCTGGCCAGAACCTGTCGGGTTTCGGCGACGGAGAGCTCTTTGAAGGCGCTGCCATCTTCGTTTTCACCCGATTGCATGAGCATTCCGCCTTCGGCCCAGATCAGTTCCTCTTCTTCACATTCGATGTGAATGCGGCCCATACGCTCGGGTGCGATGGCCTTAATGCCCTTGTAGCCCACAAGAGAAATCAGTTTCACCATCGCGAGGGGCAGGCCAAAGAGGCGCTCAATTGCGGCGATCTCCAGCGCGACGATCTGATCCGCAGGCAGGCAGAGATCGGTTTCATTCCCCAGTGCAAGGGCGGGAACATGCACCATAGTGGTCATGCGCGGGACGGCGTGACGAACAGCCTTCACTTCCTGGGCGCCGCCATCAAACGTATAAACCATATCGCCGGGCTTTACATCGCGGGCCTGAACAAAGCCGCGCTCTGTTTCAACGATAGTTTCGGGAAGAAAACCGCCGGTGCGTTTGCGCTGTGGGATTTCGACGACAGGTTCAGACGGCAGGATAGGGAAATCCAACAGCAGGCCAACTGGCTGAAAATCGGCGAATGAGTTGAAATGATCCAGCAGCATCTTGTCGTCCCTTCTGAGATCGGTGCCCGTCGTTCGGTGTTGAGCCTATGTGGCACCCGAATTGGGCCGAAAATGGGGCAAGCCTGCGGCCAATTTCGATCCGACCCCATTTTTTGGCGACAAAACCTCATTTTTCGGGGGGATTGTTAACTCTTGCGAGGGCTCTGGTCGGAATTCGTTAAGAATCGCGCTTGGCTTTCGCTGCAAAGCTCTTGCGATGCGAGATCTGATTCTTGTTGGTTAACAAAAACTTAATCGTTAACGGGCCGTGTTAACAAAGGTTGCCAAGAATGCAAGAGATTTGTGAAAGCCCTTGCAGAACCATATAAAAAGGGCGCCATTGTGGCGCCCTTGATTTTAATCTTGGTAAAGGATGAGCGGATTAGTTGCCGCATTTTCCGATCAAGGCTTCGTATTGCTCGGTAACCCAGCCCAGTGCCTGCTCTGGGTTGCGGTCTTCGATTTTGCCAATCATGCGCTCAAAGACAACCAAAGAGCGGCTCTCGTCAACGATTGTAAAGCTCTGTCCGGTCATCACGACATTGTAGAGGAAGAAGCCAATCGCAACCAAAAGGATGCCACGCAAAACGCCAAAGAAGAAACCGACACCCTGGTCCAACCCACCCAGTGCGGAACGCTGCACCAAGGATGAGAACAAGGGGGTAAAGAAGGAGACTACGATCAAAGCCAGCGCAAAGACTGCGGCAAATGCTGCAATGATCGACAGCTCGCAGCTGTCGGCAATAAATTCGCCAACAACCGGGATCTCAGCCATGAGTGGCTCGACCTGAGGGGCAAAGATAAAGGCAAGAACGCCGGCTGCGATCCAGCCTGCGATGGCCATGGCCTCGCGGACAAAGCCGCGTGAATAGGCCAAGAGAGCCGATAATACGATGACCAGGGCCACAACCCCGTCAATAATGGTGAAACCTTCCATGTCCCTCGCCCGTTGAACCCGCGATTAAAATTTTGGCAACTCTAGCCGGCTCCAAAGAATTCGCCAACAAATCCTGTCAGGTCTGATGCTTGACGCAGGCCAAGACCTTTGACTGAAACGGATTTGCCACCGCTAGGAGCTATTGCGGAGGTGAAACCAAGTTTTTGCGCCTCTTTCAACCGGTTTTCTGTTTGCGGAGCCGGGCGAAGGGCTCCAGAGAGAGATATCTCGCCAAAAACTGCTGTATCTGCGGGTAGGGCGGTGTCTTCGCGGGCGGAAAGCAGCGCAGCAGCAACCGCTAAATCGGCCGCGGGTTCAGAGATCTTCATGCCGCCGGCCACATTCAAGTAGACATCAAGCCCGGCAAAAGGAATGCCGCAGCGCGCCTCCAGCACTGCGAGAATCATCGCAAGCCGCGACGAATCCCAGCCGACCACAGCGCGCCGGGGCTGTGAGTGTGGGGAGGGCGCGACCAGGGCCTGCATTTCGACCAGCACTGGCCGGGTACCCTCGATACCGGCAAAGACGACGGAACCGGGAGAGGGCTCCCCGCGATCAGAGAGGAACAGGGCGGAGGGGTTGGTGACTTCGGAAAGGCCAGAACCGGTCATCTCAAAAACCCCGATCTCATCCGCAGCGCCAAAGCGATTTTTGACTGCGCGCAGGATTCGGAATTGATGGCCGCGCTCGCCTTCGAAATAGAGCACGGTATCCACCATATGCTCGACCACGCGCGGCCCGGCGATTTGACCTTCTTTGGTGACATGGCCCACCATGATGATGGAAATACCCTGGCTCTTGGCAAAAGTTGTCAACTCATGCGCTGCGGCCCGCACCTGGCTGACAGATCCGGGGGCGCTGTCCACATGGTCGGCCCACATGGTTTGAATGGAGTCTATAATGGCGAGCTGCGGTTTTTCTGCTTCCAACGTTGTGAGGATGTCGCGCAGATTGGTTTCAGCAGCCAATTGAACCGGCGCCTGGGCCAAGCCTAAGCGCTGTGCCCGCATCCGCACCTGGGCCGAGGCCTCCTCGCCTGAGACATAGATGGTCTTGAGGCCGGATTGCGCAAAGCGCGCAGCGGCCTGCAGGAGAAGCGTTGATTTGCCGATTCCCGGATCTCCGCCCACCAAAATAGCAGAGGCAGGCACCAGTCCGCCGCCCAAGACGCGGTCGAGTTCGGCCACACCGCAGCATGCGCGAGGCGGTGGTGTTTCCTCGGTGGAGAGGTTGGTGAGCGGGATCGTCTTTCCGCGCCGGGCGCCAAGGGATTTCTTGGCTGGGCCGCCAGCGGAGAGGCCCTTGTCCTCGGTGATGGTGTTCCATTCACCGCAGCCTTCGCAGCGGCCGGACCATTTGGAGAATGCGGCCCCGCAGGCCGAACAGGAATAAGATGTCTTTGCCATGAAGTGGTTCTGCCCGATGTTCCGCATTTGTTCAAGTGGTGTTTGGTGGGAGCGTAGTCCTCCCGCCCGTCGGGCGATCATCAAAGATGATCTCCTCCCGTTGGGCCAAGCGCCGCTGGCGCGGCGCGCGATACCTCAGGCGCCGGGTTCTGAACGCAGGCGGCGCTCTGTCAGCATCCCAAGGATAAGAGAGGTCACAATGCAAGCGGTGAACATATAGAGCCCCCAGGCGACTTCGATGGTGGCGAGGCCAATCCCCTTAGCCAGGGTAATGTAGAGAGCGATCAGGAAGACGTCGGCCATTGCGAGCTTTCCCAAAACATGCAGCACCGGCTGCACTTTGCTATCCAAGAGGTCCCACTGCACCAGGGCCAAGCCGATGGTTTTGAGGTAGGGGGCGAAGATGGCAAAGAAAGTCACGATCAGCGCCAATGTTGCATCGCTGCCCCAGAGACTTTGCAACCCGGTGATGACTGAGATTTCGCTGAGACCGAAGATTGGTAGCAGGCCGGCCCGCATCAAGGGCGCAAACCAAGCCACGGGGTAAAGGATCAGCAGGGAGAGAGTTAGTATACGAAGAGACATGCAGGCCCGCTCAATTGTTTCCTTAGACGTAGAGCGATGGCGCCAATACTGGTAGAGGGAAAAGCCAATTGTCTTTAGCAGAAGATTTCTGAACAGCAATGTCGAGGGCTTCCTTTGGCTTAGCTAGTATAAAACAACAAAGGTTGTGGCACAGATCCAGCAATGGATACTCGTAACGAATGACAATCTACGAAAAGGGCCAAAAACGAGAGGTGGAAGAATAAGAAGCTGTACCGCGAGCAAGGGGAAGAGATATAGTTCAGCGACGTTAGGCCAAGGCGGCGGGGGCTTTGCGGGAACATATTGCAACATAACTTGGAAACAAACAGCGGCGAGAACTGAAATTGAGATAGGCAAAGCCATTAGGATAATGCCTAGGGCTTTGTATGGAAAAACTTTGCCCGTCGGGGTTTTCAGCAGGGAGTGACCAAGACTGATCAAGGCTAAGGAAGTTGTCAGTGTGGTCACTATTCGCGCAAACAAGACCCAAGTCTCTGGCCAATCGACCATCAATTATCTAACCGCCTCGATCGGCCCCTCTGCGCGGCCGTGGATGAATTGATCCAGAAAGGGGTCGCCTGACTGGTCCATCTCTGCCACCGGGCCGGTCCATTGGATCACCCCGCCGTGCAGCATCGCCACATTATCGGCAATCGCGCGCACCGAGGTCATGTCGTGCGTGATGGTCATGGCGGTCGCCCCCATCTCCACCACGATCTCGCGGATCAGATCGTTGATCACGCCAGACATGATCGGGTCGAGGCCGGTTGTGGGCTCATCAAAGAAGATAATCTCGGGCTCGGCAGCGATAGCGCGGGCAAGGCCCACGCGTTTTTGCATGCCACCTGAAAGCTCGGCAGGCAGGCGGTCGGCGACATCTGGCTTCAGACCTACGCGGCGGAGTTTCTCAATCGCGATTTCGCGGGCCTCCTCCACCGGGCGCTTCAGCTGACCGCGCAGCAGGCGAAAGGCGACATTCTGCCAGACTGGCAGCGAGTCAAAGAGGGCTCCACCTTGAAACAACATGCCAAAACGGGCCAGGAACTTGTCGCGATCACCAGAGCCAGAGGGCTTTCCATCGACATAGATCTCACCGCTATCTGGCTGGATCAGGCCCAGAATGCTCTTCAAGGCCACGGATTTACCGGTGCCTGAGCCACCGATAATGACCATGGAGGTGCCCTTGGCGATCTCCAGATTCATGCCGTTCAGCACGCGATTGTCACCGAAGGCCTTATGGACGTTGTCCATCTTGATCATGGAAGCGGGCATAATGTCTTGGGTCATAGTGAGAAGAACACCCCAGTCAGAATGAAATTCGCGGCCAGGATCAGCACTGCCGCTGCTTCAACCGAGGATTTGGTGGCGCGGCCAACACCCTGTGCGCCGCGTCCGGATTGCATACCGTAGTAGCAGCCCATGGTGGCGGCAATGGTGCCAAAGAAGGCGCCCTTGACCAGAGAGGAGATCAAATCGAGCGGCTCCAGGAAATCAACGGTGTTCTTGAGGTAGGCCGCGGAGTTGAAATCGAGATTGTAGACAGCCACGGTATAGCCGCCTGCAATACCGATGATGTCACCAACACCCACCAGGACCGGCACGGTGACCAGAGCGGCAAGGACGCGGGGAGCGACAAGATACTGCATTGGGTTGGTAGAAAGCGTGACCAATGCGTCGATCTGCTCGGTCACTTTCATGGTGGCGATCTCTGCTGCGATGGAAGAGGTCACCCGTGCGGCGATCATTAAGCCGACCAGGACGGGCCCCAACTCTCGAACCATGCCGATGGCAACGATCTGCGGCACCACGGCTTCGGCATTAAATCGGGCGCCTCCGGCATAGATCTGCAGGGCGAGGGCGCCACCGGTGAAGACTGCGGTCAATCCCACAACCGGGAGGGACAGCCAGCCCACCTGTAGCAACGACAGTAATACCTCCCGCGGGTAATAGGGCGGGCGGAACATATGGGTAAAGGTGCTCAGCGCAAAAAGTGTGACACGGCCAATTGCGGCCAAAGCGCCAAGCGCCATGCGACCCAAACGTGCCAGAAGAGCAAGTGGTGTCATCCCAGATACGTCCGTGCATAGCGATGACCAAGGGAGGTCAGGAACTCATAGCCGATCGTACCCGCAGCATCTGCCAGGATGTCCACACCCTGACGCTCGTTCAGCAGGGACAGATGGCTGGGCACGTCGCTGAGGGCGGTTACATCCACTGTGATCAGATCCATCGAAACCCGACCCACGATAGGGCAGGGGGTTTCGCCTGCAAAGGTATCGATGCCTGTATTCATCAGCGCCCGTTGCAAGCCATCCGCATAGCCTGCCGCCACGGTCGCGATGCGGGAAGGGCGCTTGGCGATCCAGGCATTGCCGTAGCCAACACTTTCGCCCGCTTCGAGATCACGCACCTGGATTACGGGCAGATCTAGGGAGGCAACTGGCAGGGCGTCCAAATAGGGGCGCCCGCCATAGAGGCCGATACCGGGACGACAGAGGTCAAAATGGTACTCGGGCCCCAGCAGAATACCGCCTGTGGCAGCAAGAGAGCGCGGCACTTCGATACCACTCGTCATCTCTCGGAAGGTCTTCAACTGTTTGGCATTCATCTCATGGGCAGGCTCATCGGCACAGGCCAGATGCGACATCAGCAGAACCGGGCTTTGCCCAAGTGCGATTTCGCCGACAGCGGCCCATTCCGCAGGCTCCATCCCCAGTCGGTTCATGCCGCTGTCCAACTGCACACCAAAAGCGTGTCCGGGCAGGCTTTCGAAGTGTCGCAACATCTGCTCCAGGGAGTTCAGCATCGGTGTCAGCTGAAAGTCCTTTAGCAGTCGGGTATCCCCATCCATGTGGCCCGAAAAGACCGAAATGCCGGGGCCGGCCCCAAGTGCGCGACGCAGGGCCACACCTTCTTCAGCAGCAGCCACAAAGAAGTTGCGTGCGCCTGCCTGGGCCAATGCCTTGGCCACCCGCCCAGCATCCAGTCCATAGCCGTTCGCTTTGACCACCGCGGCAGTCTCGCAGTTGGTCATTGCATTGAGATTTCGCCAGTTTGCCACCAGCGCATCTAGGTTGATTGTCAGTTTAGCCGTGCTCATGCCCCGTTCTTGACATGCGCGCTGCAGGGGTCAAGTGGAATTCTCTTCTCTGGGGGATTGCTGGTGCACATCATAGGCTGCTTCCAGCTCGTTACGCAGGAAATCGGCAAATCTGATTGTCGCAAATTTGGCGTTCCCAGTTCCGGGAAGGGGGGCGATTTCGGTATTTACATGAGGATCAAAGAAAAACGGGATGGAATACCGTTCCTTCCCTGACCGGTTTATCACCCGATGCGGTGTCGAGAGCAGGCGGCCATTGCTGAGCCTGTGCAACATATCGCCGACATTCACAACCAAAGTGCCCGGGATATAGGGGGCATCTACCCAGTTTCCCGCAGGTGTTTGGACTTGCAATCCGCCTATATCACCCTGCGAAAGAAGCGTCAGGCAGCCAAAGTCCTTATGCGGTGCGGACCCGTATAGATCTTCTGGGCTGGCTGTGGGTTGTGGAGGGTAATGCAGAAGGCGGAGCCAGGTTGTTGCCATGTCAAAGCTGTCAAGAAAATCCATGTCCTCCACCCCTGCTGCCAACAGTGCAACACGCATCAACCGACGACCTAAACGCGACAAGGCCTCATTATAAGCCATCAGGGTTTCACGAAATCCGGGTAGGTCTGGCCATTGATTTGGGCCGCTTAGGTAAATGTCAGGGTCGGTGATCTCATCTTCACGCATCATCATAAAGCTGGCGGATTGGTTGGGCTTGGTCACATCGGCCAGGGTGGAGTTTACATCGGTCGAGGTATTGATCGGAATATATCCGCGATGGGCCTTGTTGACGCTGATTGCCATTTTTTGCGCAAGAGGCAGCGCATGGAACTGACGCGCCGCATCAAAGACTGCATCAGTCAGAGCCTGCGGAATGCCATGTTGGCTGATATAGCCAAAACCGGTTTGGCCATAGGCGCGTCGTAAGTCCGCTGCTAGGTCGGCATCGGTGCGGCTTCCCAGCTCGATCACTGGGATTTCGTTGAATTCTGTCAAGGGAAGAGCCTTTGCTATGAGGGTGAGCCTTGGGGGTGAAAATTCACCCCTGGCTAACCCGCAAAGCGTTTCCGGCGATGGCCATAGTGCCGCTCCAGGACGACACGGATCTGAGAATATGTAGCAGCGATACACATATCTGCATCAATGTATGGGTTGCAGCTTCTGTCAATAAAAAAGACAGCACGCCAGATTATGGATTAGACCATCAACCCAAGTGGTTCACTCACATGGCGTCGCGTTGACTGAGTGTTCTGAGCATGGCTCAATACTCGTCCTCGCGCGGACCATTTTGCCACTCCTTGGCGAGGTTGCCAAAACGGGTAAACTGCGCCTCAAATGAAAGCTCAACCGTGCCGATGGGGCCGTGACGCTGCTTGCCGACAATTACCTCGGCCTTGGCGTGCAGGCGTTCCATTGCGGTTTTCCACTCTTCCATTTTATCGAGTTCGTGGTCGCCGGGCTTTTCACGTTCCTTGTAGTATTCCTCGCGGAACACGAACATTACCACGTCAGCATCCTGTTCGATCGAACCTGACTCCCTGAGGTCCGAGAGCTGCGGACGTTTATCGTCGCGGCTTTCCACCTGACGCGAGAGCTGCGAGAGAGCGACAACCGGGATGTTCAGCTCTTTGGCGATGGCTTTCATCCCCATGGAGATCTCGGCGATCTCATTGACCCGGTTGTCGGACATGCCACGGCAGAGCTGCAGATAGTCGATGACCAAGAGGTCCAGCCCATGGGTGCGCTTCAGGCGCCGCGCACGGGCCGCCAGCTGCGAGATGGGCAGGGCAGGTGTGTCGTCGATAAAGAGCGGGCAGCTTTCCAGATCTTTGGCGGCCTGGACAAAGCGGCGGAACTCGCTTTCGGTCATATCACCTTGGCGGATCTTGTGGCTGGAAATCTCTGAAGCTTCCGCCAGGATCCTGCCCGCCAACTGTTCTGCGCTCATCTCGAGCGAGAAAAAGCCGACCACGCCGCCATCCACAGCTCCTTCTGACCCGTCCGGCTTGGTGCCACGGCGATAGGCTTTGGCCACGTTGAAGGCCACGTTTGTCGCCAGTGAGGTTTTACCCATCGAGGGGCGCCCCGCCAAGATCAGAAGATCCGAGGGGTGCAAGCCGCCAAGCTGCTTATCCAGATCGGC
This sequence comes from Roseobacter sp. SK209-2-6, assembly GCF_000169455.1. Classification (GTDB taxonomy): domain Bacteria; phylum Pseudomonadota; class Alphaproteobacteria; order Rhodobacterales; family Rhodobacteraceae; genus Pseudophaeobacter. The sequence goes on from NZ_AAYC01000012.1 coordinate 130,940, forward strand.
CAGCCCGGTTGAGATCCCGGCCATGCCGCCGCCACGTTGATAAGCCTCATTGGTGACATTGACCGCTTCGGTGACGGCTTTGAGGAAGCTCTTGAAACCGCTTTCTGTCTGGCCCTGTTCGGCCAACTGATAAAGCGATTGTTCCGCCTCGACGATCTGTTCCTTCGGCTCCGAGGCCACATCGACGCGCCGCGCCTTATCCGCAATGCTTTGACCGAGGGCGATCAGCTCACGTCGGATCGCCAGATCATAGATCATCTGAGCGTAATCACGAACCGCAAAGGCCGAGATCGAGGCTGAGGCAAGTTTTGCCAGATAGGCAGGTCCGCCAAGTTCCTTCAAGCCCTCGTCATCTTCCATAAAGGCCTTGAGGGTCACGGGTGAGGCAAGCGCATTCTTGGAAATCCGCGCGGCGGCGATTTCATAGATCCTTGTGTGGACCGGATCGTAGAAATGGCTGGAGTTTATGATCGAGGCGACCCGATCATAAACATCGTTATTTGTCAGGATCGCGCCCAGAAGCTGCTGCTCAGCCTCGACTGAATGGGGCAACTCGACGGGCTCGTCCGCAGCCTTGGCAACTGCCATGCCCGCGCCTTGCGGAGTGGCGGGCAGTTGATCCGGGGCCGGAGAGGCCATGTCCTCAGGAATTTCACCAGAGATGTGATCCGGCATTTCTTCCGGCAGGGGCGCGCTGGGCGCTCCGTCGTCATATGGGGGGATCTCGTTCATCTCTGCTCTCGTCGCTTTAGGAATAGATAGCGCATATCGGCCGGGCTGGGTATCTGGAAATCCTGTGCGCAAGTCGTGCTTGGCTGTGGATTTCTTTTTCCATGGGGTGAATTCTTGGGCCGTGGGCATAGAATAGGCCGCCTGGTTGGAACCGGCGGCCTATTCCATAAGCGCTAAATTCGGTCTCAGATCTTTTTGTTGGCCTCTTGCCAGGCACGGGGATCTTTGAGGAAGATCTCGACCTCGGTCAGGGTTTCCTCGTCAAAACTCTTTTGCGCTTTGGCTTCGGCAAGGACATCCCACCAGGTGCACAGATAGTGCAGCTCTACGCCGTGGTCGCCCAGGCGTTTGGTGGTTTCGGGAAAGATATCATAGTAAAAGATCACCGCCGTATGGCCGCAGGAGGCGCCGGTTTCACGGATCGCATCTACGAACGAGAGCTTGGAGCCACCGTCGGTGGTCATATCTTCCACCAGAAGCACGCGCTGGTCTTCTGTCATCACACCTTCAATACGTGCGTTGCGGCCATACCCTTTGGGTTTTTTGCGCACATAGGTCATCGGCAGGGCCATGCGCTCTGCCACCAGCGCGCCGAAAGGGATGCCCGCTGTTTCACCGCCTGCAATATTGTCGAAGGCTTCGAACCCTGCGTTGCGCATCACGGTGACGGTGAGAAAATCCATCAAGGTGGTGCGTATGCGTGGGAAAGAGATCAGTTTGCGGCAGTCAATGTAGCTGGGCGACGGCAGGCCGGATGCGAGCGTGTAAGGCTCGCGCGTGTTGAAATTGACCGCGCCGATTTCCAAGAGCATGCGGGCAGAAAGGCGAGCGATTTCCTCGCGGGACGGATAAGAGGTCGGGATCATGAATGGCATCCTTAGTCTGTTTCGTACCAGAAAATATTCAAATTTTCTGGAAAATTTTCTTGCGACAAGAAAATTGGGCGTCAGTTGGCGACAGCCCAATAAATGTCGAACCCTGGATCAAAGACGGTGACGGGACCGTCGTCGCTATGGATCTTTTTCGGGAACTTAGCCGCGGCCTCTGATTTCACAAGTGTGATTGTCTCGGGGTTTTCCGGCAATCGGTAGAACGAAGGTCCATTCTGGCTGGCGAATTTCTCCAGGTTTTCCAGTTTTCCTTCTTCCTCAAAGACATGCGCCAATAGCGGCATGGTATTGGTAGCGGTGAAGCAGCCCGCGCACCCACATCCGCTTTCTTTTGCGGGATCAATGTGAGGTGCAGAGTCGGTGCCCAGGAAGAACCGCACATCACCTGAGGTTGCAGCGGAGCGCAGGGCCAGGCGGTGTTCTTCCCGCTTGGCCACTGGCAGGCAGTAGTAGTGCGGCTTGATACCGCCAACCAGGATATGGTTGCGGTTGATGATCAGGTGATGGGTGGTGATTGTGGCGCCGAGATTTTTGTCTTGGCTGCGCACATAGTCTGCAGCGTTGGAGGTGGTGATATGCTCCATCACCACGCGCAGATCTGGTGTGGCACAACGGATCGGATCCAGTACGCGATCAATAAAGACCGCTTCGCGATCGAAAATGTCGATGTCGTGGTCGGTGACCTCACCATGGGTGCAGAGCGGCAGTCCGATCTCAGCCATCTTTTCGAGCACGGCGCGGACCTTATCGAAATCGGTAACGCCCGAAGCTGAATTGGTGGTCGCGCCTGCTGGGTATAGTTTCACCGCTTTGATCAAACCACTGGCATAGGCTGCTGCCACATCTTCCGGATCCGTGTCTTCGGTCAGATAGAGCGTCATCAGAGGCTCAAACGACATGTCCTCGGGGAGAGCGGCCAGAATACGCTCCCGATAGGCCGCGGCCTGATCCCCAGTGACCACTGGCGGCACCAGATTGGGCATGATGATGGCGCGGCCAAAATCGCGGGCAGTTTCAGGCAGAACGGCCTGCAGCATGGCGCCATCGCGCAGGTGCAGATGCCAGTCGTCGGGGCGGGTAAGGGTCAGCGTCTGGGTCATGCGAGTGGCGTTAGCATAGGTCCCGGCAAAGGGGAAGCTGCTCTCGGATTTCTGCTCGGCCAGAATTGGCCAAGGGCGAGGCTGTGAGATCGCTCAGAGAGTGGAGGGGAGTTCGAACTCGCCGTCTGCTGCGCGCTTTTGCAGGTTGTTGAGCCTGCGCCTAAAGCGCGGAGCGCGCATGCGAGAGGTTACATTGCGGCACAGGAGAAGCTGCAGAAAAGGACGTTCCAAGAGGTCCAGACGGTTCATCACAGAACGCAAATAGGCTGAGTTCTCGCGGCGTGCGCGATATAGGCGCGCAAACTCCAGAGTGCTCAACTCTCCTTTTTCTATGGCAAACAGGATCTGCTGCAGAATGTCCATTTCCAAAAAACGGGTCTGAACAGTTGCCCCAAGGTTGGGCACCCTGATCCGGTCGACGTTCTCGCGTTGAAACAATGCGGCATGCATCGCATCAAGCTGCTCATAGGGATCGTAGAAAACATAGGCATCTTTGGCCGCGTCCAGCATGTCCGGCGCATAGCCGTAGCGATCAGTAAAGGAGGTGCGGCGGAGCTCTGTGAAGCGATCGTCCCATTCGGTCATACGCGGGTCAAGTGTGGCCTGGGGTTGGATTAGGGCGACGCTGGCGCCCGGCGCCGCAACCGAGAAACAGGCAGCCGCATAGCCGCAGGGGCCCGCACCATAGAAAATCACATTGTCGAACTCATCAAAGAATCCGTCATCGATCAATTGGTCAAAGAAACCATAGAGATGCGCCTCGCGGAACCAGGTATCTCCGTTGGAAATGAGACAGAGATGCGACCACCCCGCCGTACGCACCATCTCAAAACCCTGAGGCTGCGCCTTATCCGAGAGATTGCGAATACCTTGAATAGTTTCAAAGCTCACCAGGAGTGTGTTGCCTTGATCGATGAAGGTCGCAAAATGCTTGGGCCCAAGGGGTTGAAACAGCCCGAGTTCTTCAGAGATTTCTGCAAGGCGTTGCTGCCATTCAGCTGGTTTGAGAGCGGAAAGATCTTCCTCGAGGATGTCTAACCCTTCGGTCATTGCTGGTGTCCTTGCCTTGGCCTTGATTTGCGCGCAGTTGCATCAAGACCTAAGGAGGGAATGCGGCCAAATTTGGAAAAACTCGCGTTTCTTTGCTGGCTGTTTTCCAATGGGCCCGCGCCCCAGATCCAAGAAGTCGCTCTATGTGTTTTTACCCTCATAGTCCGAGGCTGCAGATCTAGCGGCATTTTGCTGGGCGAGATTGGCGAAACCAGTCAGGGTTTGGGCTGAGGCGGGATTGATCAATCGCGAAGGGGGCGTCATCAACAGGCGCGCGAAAAGGGCGCGGAAGGGCTCTTCTTGCATTAATTGACGAAATCTCTCGTGACGCCACTGCACTGCCTCTCTATGCAAATTCGTCAGTTTGGTGTCTGCGCGAAACTGCGAGAGATGCTGATCGCGCGCTTCTGCATAGCGATCTATCGAATGGTCTTCATCAGTGTTGAAATTCCGTTCAATCCAATAGTCGGTTCCCAACAGGTCATCAGAATGCACCGCGCGTCCCCGGTCCGCCTTTAGGACATAACTTTCCATACTGCCCAAGGGGTAATGGTTTAGCTGCGCAAGATCGTAATTGGGCTGGCCATAGTTGGAAAATACCCGTTTCTTTTTGAAAGCATCGCCCAGTTCTCGGCCCATACAATCGAACCAGCGAAAGTGATCGCGCTTCTCTTCGTTCTTGGCGCTACGCGGCCTGTGGACACCAATCTTTTGATAGGTGCCATCATTGCGATATAGAGTTTTGAACATCGAGGCGCGCCAGGGCCAATGGATGATCTCTGGCGCACATTTCCGAAAGACCTCTGTCATCGGGCGGTCTTCGTATCGCAGGATGTCTCCATTGCCAAAAAGTCGCCAGGTGAGGGTGATCGCTTTGGCATCGGGCAGTGCCGCCAACAAATCATCCAACTTGCCTTGCCCGGTCTTGATGTTGACAAACTCATCAATATCCAGCGCCAGGATCCAATCTGCCGCGTGAACGAGGGGGTGTTTGTCGGCGTGCTTCATCGCTGTAAATTGGACGCCGCCTTTGCCGTAGGGACCGTCATTGCGAATATGGGTGAGCTGCCCCAGCTCGTCCAGCCGGTCCAAGATCAAATCAGTTCCATCCTGGCAGTTGTTTGAAAATACGAGGAAATCCGTAAACCCGACTGCGCGATGGTGGGCAAGCCATTCCAACAAAAAGGCGCCTTCGTTGCGGACGGTCAGGATAGCCAGAAAACGCATTTTCACCAATCCGAGCGGAAAACCGCGACCTTGCCATGGGACCATTTAGGGTAGAATACTAGGCCAGCGTCATCCAGACAGTGGAACAGTTTGCGAATGCCGGATTTTCCAATCCATTGGGGATGGGTTTCCATGACTACTGCCCGCAGGCCTGTTAGGTTCATCTTTGGTAGTAGATCTACTTCGGCACCCTCGATGTCACAAATAAGAACCGAAGGTTTCAACTCAGCGATAACTGCGTTGACGTCTCTTGTCGGAACCTCAACCTCAGAGCCCTCTGAGACACCTTGTTCCGGATCTAGAGAGGAGGCAAGGAAGTTCTGCCGTAAATAGAACGATGTTGAGCCGTCTTTCTCACCTAGCACCGCATGGGTGACATGGGCGTTGGTCACCTCGTTGGCGGCATGAACCTCTTGAATATAAGGAACCAGATTGGGGTTCGCTTCAAAGGAGTGCACCGAGGCAGCAGGTGTTTTGGTGCCAACAAGCGTTGACATAAAGCCGATGCCGCCGCCCAATTCCAAAACGACATCACCGGCTTTGATCAGTTTCAGAGCGGCAATGGCTTCTTTCGCTTCATAGGTGCCCTGACGCAACAAGCGCCTGATGCGTTCCGGTAAGATCGACCGATCCAAAGGGAAGCGCATTCCTCTGCACCAAAGATACCTATCGGCTTTTGATGTTTCACCCATGGGTCAACTCTCCACATCCAAGGCCAATGCATAGGCCGTGCGTTCAGCGGCGTTCAACTTGATCGTCAGTGCCTTTTGGTAGAGGCTCTCGAACTCATCCATGCCATGCAATTCAGCCGCTTTGGCGAGATGCCAGTCGAGACCTGCCTTATGCCATTTTTTGAGAGAGGCATCTTCTAACAGACGTTCAAACTCTGTGCGCATTCTGGGCAGGTTGCGAAGGATAGTCAGATCCTTGTGATCGCCCCAATCCATACGGATCCAGTAGTTGATGCCTATGGAGCGGTCCACATGCAAGGCGCGCCCACGCTGACGCTTTACCAGATAGCTTTCTGCAGAACGTAGCGCATAATGATTGAGCTGCAATAGGTCGTAACCAATGGATTTTCGGGAGCTGCGCCAACCGTTGTCTACCGCCTCTTGGGTCATGTCTTTGCCGGACCCGTTGACCCATTTCACCTCAGCGCGCTTTTCCTCCAGGAGTTTGTTGGGGCGGTGGCAGCTGATTTTCTGATATGCGCCAATGTTCTTGGACATAGTTTTATATCCCCAAACCGTATGAGGTTTAGGGCAGTGTTTCGGCGCGCAGGTGTCAAATTGTTCAATGACAAAGCGATCTGCCAACCGGGTGACCCCATTGTGACCAAATAGGCGCCAGGTCATCGCGATATTTGTGGCGTCAGGCACGCGCGCTAAAAAATCCTGCAAAGTGCCATTTCCGCAGCGCACATTGATGAACTCATCCACATCGATATGGATGATCCAATCGGCATTTTTGATCAGTGGTTCTTTCAGCGATTGGTTCAACGCATATTGCTGCGGTGAGTTGCCCTTCCAATTATCATTGTTGCGATGCTGCAGAATACCAAGCTCCTGCAATCGATCCAGCAGTTCACTGGTGCCATCCTCACAGCCATTAGTGTAGATGAGGAAGTTATCGACACCCATTGCTCTGTGATAGGCGACCCATTCCAAAATATAGGGGGCTTCGTTCTTCATGCAGCCGACAATGACATTACCGCTGCTCCCCTTGGGCAGAACGCGCGAAGGAATAGCTGAGTAATCAGGGCGCGGCTGATCCTCACCCCCAGCGCCGAGATTGTTGTGGGGGCGAAGGGCTGAATTGATCAGCGTTTCATAATTCTGCACAGCTGCTGGAGGAAGCAGTTTGCTTACGTCTTTGCCGGGAGGAGGTGGGGTTGCCCTCTCTTCTGCTTGAAGGTTTGACTTTCCGATACCAAGGTCTGCCCCTTTGGATTTCATCTCCCCTCTGCTGGCCTTTTTGATGCGCTGCATGAAGGTCATCAGGTATTGTGAGGCCCGGAAGCCACTCTCTAGATCCGGCTCTGATAAGGGGAGTGGTGTGTCGCCCAACCCATGGTCGAGAAGGCGGTCCGAGCCTGCCAGCGCCGGATGGCGTTGGGCCAGGGCCGTATTTGCAGGCAAGAAATAGGCGGCGATAGGCTGGAGCATCTTGGGATCAAACCCTGCGCCGGGGCGAAAGATCTCTTTGTGAAAACTGCGCCAAAGCTGGCGCGGCAGGATGAATCTGCGCGTGCTGAGTAATTGCAGCAAGAGCTGGTTGAGGTGTCGACAACGCGCCAGCCAAACCGCAGAGGGCAGCGCTGGCGGCTGACCGTTGGGAATTTTGCCCAAGGGCACAGACAGATCAAAGGTCTTCTGAACTTCTAAAGGTAAACCATCCCCGTAAAAGGTGGCTTCGTGATAGGGGCGAAACCGCAGGGCTCCTGCGCCAAAGACCGCATTCCAGTGCTGTTCGAGGGCAGAGTAGTCCAGCCAGAACGGCGCGCCTTGTGTTTCCTCGAACTGACCCGCTTGCGGCGCAATCCGGGGGAGCGTGTTTAGGCAATCCTGCCACCAGTTTTCTGCTCCTACGAGAGATAGTTCCTGTGAAAGAGTGCGATCCCGCCCTTCCAGAATCTGGCTGCTGTAGTTCCACGCCAAAGCATGAGCTGGCTCATCAATATGGGCGACCGGAATAATATCATGCGAATGGGGGGAAAGCAGGGCTTTCAACCGCTCCAACTCACTTTTGCGGTGCAGCTTGGCTCCAAGTTGAGAGGCGGAAAGGATCATCACATCTGGTTTGGCCTGGGCCACTTCCTGTTGCAGTTCCTCGCTAAGCTCTCGATAGAGTTTGGCCTGTTTTCCTTCGGAGATATAACCGCGATTGTAGCGAAGCGGGTCGATATGTTCGGGATCCGTGACGGCCATGAACAGACGGGTGTGGTTGCTTGCTCCAGGCGCGCGTGGGAACAACACACCATTGCGTTGCAGCTTGTCGCGCTTTTTGATCAGCAGTTTTTGCAAACGCTCTGCTCCGGCATGCTCCAGCCCGATATGAAGATAGATCCGCATTATCCGTTTTGTGCCTTCCGGTTTACGTTTGCCTTGCCCCACCAGGGCAGATCACGCCCGAGGTGGGCACTGACCTTCTCGCGTGCTTCGGGATCTGCGACATTGATTTCCAGGAAATCCGGGTCATCGCGAAACCAATGCTTCAAGGCATCATAATGGCCATTGATCCAACGCACTTGTTGCTCTTCTGTTTTGCCATATCCGATAGGCAGACCGGGCACTGTACTGGCAGGCAGCCGAGTGGTGCCCAGGTTGTTCCAGGCCATGATTGATTTGGAATGACTAGCCGCATCACGTCGCGTGGCGATGAATTTCACCTCTGGGTAAAGGTTTTTGAAGGCCTGCAAGAGGGCAAAATCAAACTGCGGCCAGACCGAAAATTTTCCATGTATAAAGCTGATTTCAGAGATGGCATCATATTCTCGCATGAAGGCCATTGGGTCGCCTTGTTCATAGAGCCCCTTGTAGAGCAGCCCACCCACAAAGACCCGGCGCTTTCCGGGGCGATCTTCCTCACGCTCTTTCAAGCGGTGATCCGCCACTTGATACCCAGCCTGCGTGAGCGCCTTGTTCAAGGTGGTGGTGCCGGACTTTGGCAGGCCCAGATTTATGACCTTCAGTGTCATGGGTGTAGTCTCATTTTGAAAGCCCCATTTCTGCCAGAAATGCTTCTTCCTGTGGTGGGAGGGTGGAGGCCTGGCGCAGTTTATCGCGCATGTCCTGATAGCTGGGGTGCTCCAAAAGAATGTCGCGTTTTTCTCGGTGTAAACGCACTGCATTGCGGTGCAGTTCGGCAATTTCAGGATCTGATTTAAGCGCTTTGAGGGCCTCAGTCAGCGCGGGCAGATATCGCGCTATCGAGAGGTCTTGATAGGCTGGATCGTTGCGTTCTCGCCAATAGCTGTCGTCAAAGGCACGATTTTCGCGGTTCACGTCGCCCCTATCGTTTTTGACCAAATAGCTATCAAGTGAGCGTAGGGCATAGTGGTTCAGCGTTGCAAAATCGCGGCTTCCCTGTGCAGGAAATTTGCGGATCCGGCGCGGGTTGGCTGCAACCAAAAAGCGGTGCTGCACAGCGCGCCCGGAACCGTCACTCCAGCGCGGATACTCCGATTTTGGTATGGATTTCTTAAAGAAAGGGCGGTGCGCGCCGTAATATTGCAAAGGAAAGTCCTGCCGGACGAGGGTTTTGACCTCAATCGCGGTTTCATCACACCAGATGTCTGGATTGTGGGAGTGGGTGAACTGGCTGATCACCGGCTGATCCTCAAAACGCTCCACCCCATCATTGGCAAAAAACTGAAAGTTCACCGAGATTGCCTGAGGATCACCACAGGCCTCTATCAGGGCAGGGATACTATGGTCCCCAACGTGAATGTTCAAAAATTCATCTACATCCGCGACCCAGGCCCAATCTGCCTTCTGAATCAGGGGGTGCTGCCGGGCGACTTTTAACGCCTCCATCTGGTAATTCCGCCCTTGGGCGGGATTGGGCAAATGGGTCAGCAGGCCGCGTGAGGCCAAAGCGTCGAGCAGCTCGGCTGTGCCATCTGTGCAATCGTTCGAATAGAACAGGAAATCCGTCACACCGAGCAATCGGTTGAAGGCGATCCACTCCAGCAGGAAAGGGCCTTCGTTCTTGACGCAGGTTACGGCCGTGATGCGCATGATGCACCTCTGCAATAGCATCTTGCACCGGGCCAGAACCTGCCGGTGCCAGTCAATCGCTGGTTCATGGGTCTATCTGCTCTGCCTCGTCGCACCTGTTTTTATGGCGCATTCTCTTTGAACCTGAGTTTTGCATTGCAGGGCGCGCAGGTCAATCTTCCAGCCACTTCGGGTTCGAGCGCATAGGTTTGTGTTGCCAAAGAGACGTAACGATAGTCTGCTCTTGCTTGACCCTAGCTCCTGGGCGTGGCCATCTCTGGGCACGCAGAGGGAGAATGCTGATGCAGACCATACAGTCGATAGATCACGTGCAGACGATGCTTAACGAGCAAGGCTATGTCTGTGGCCGTGATCTGGCAACGGTGGTTTTCCTCTCACTTCGGCTGGGGCGCCCCCTGTTCCTGGAGGGGGAGGCCGGTGTTGGCAAGACGGAGATCGCCAAAGCGCTGGCCGTTGCCCTGGGGCGGCGCCTGATCCGATTGCAATGCTACGAAGGGCTGGATACTTCCAGTGCCGTTTATGAATGGAATTTTGCGGCGCAGATGGTGGCAATCCGCACCGCTGAGGCCGCCGGTAGTGCAGACCGTCGCGATCTGCAGGCAGAGCTGTTTTCAGAAGATTTCCTCATAGAACGTCCGCTGCTAGAGGCGATGCGTCCCGATGAAAATGGAGCGCCTGTTCTGCTGATTGATGAGCTGGACCGCACGGATGAACCCTTTGAGGCTTTTCTGTTAGAGGCGCTTTCGGATTTTCAGGTCACGATACCGGAGCTGGGCACCATCAAGGCACCGGAACCCCCCATCGTGGTTCTGACCTCTAACCGCACCCGCGAAGTGCATGATGCCCTGAAGCGGCGCTGCCTCTATCATTGGGTCGACTATCCGGATTTTGAGCGGGAGTTGGCCATCCTTCAGGCCCGCGCCCCGGATGTCTCTAAGGAGCTGAGCCGCGAGGTTGTGGCCTTTGTGCAAGAATTGCGTACTGAAGATCTGTTCAAGCGCCCGGGTGTCGCGGAGGCGATCGATTGGGCCAATTGCCTGCTGGCCTTGGATGTGATCAATCTCTCGCCAGAGGTGATCGCAGACACACTGGGGGCCGTGCTGAAATACCAGGATGACATCGCCCGGCTGCAGGGTTCAGAGGCCAAACGCATTCTGGACAGGGTTAGAAGCGGATTGGAGGCTACATGAAATTGTTTCGCCCGACTGGGCTGAAAGAGCTGGTTCTGGTTCGCGACAGCGGCTGGGCGTCCTGGCCGCCCCGGCTTCCGGATCAGCCGATTTTCTATCCGGTCACCACTTTCGGCTATGCTGAGAAGATCGCAAGGGACTGGAACTCAGTCCTGCCCGCGCCGGACAATATGGGGTTTGTGACGGAATTCACCATCTCTGAGGCTGCGGCGCGGCGCTATCCGGTTGAAGAGGCCGGAGGGCGCGAACACCGCGAACTTTGGGTGCCTGCCGAGGAGTTGGAATGGTTCAATGGCGAGCTGACCAGCACGATCAGAATTGTTTCGGCCTATCGAGACCGCCAGCCCTGGGATCTGGAAGAGGCGGCCCAGGTTTTACAGGGACCATGAATGCGCACCAGGTCCATGCCCTTGCCATGAAGGGGGCAGTTGATGCCTGAGCTTCCAACACTGGAATTGCCGGAAGATCCGAAACTGGTGCAGAATATCACGCATTTTGCGCGGGCGCTGCGGCGGGCTGGGCTGCCCGTTGGCCCCGGGCGGGTCACTGATGCCATCCGGGCGGTCGCAGCGGCGGGGTTCTCCAGCCGGCAGGATTTCTATTGGGCTTTGCATGCCTGTTTTGTCTCCCGGCCCGAGCACAGAAGGGTTTTTGCCCAGGTGTTCCGGCTTTACTGGCGCGATCCGAGGTTTTTGGAACATATGATGGCAGCAATGCTGCCCGCCATTCGCGGGGTTCAGGAGGAGCGGGCTGCGAAACCTGCGGAAAAACGCGCGGCCGAGGCCCTGTTGGATGGGGCAAATCAGGCGGCGGAGCCACCAGAGATGGCTGAAGAGGGCTCGGAGATAGAGCTGGACGCCAGCCTGACTATGTCTTCGGAAGAGCGGTTGCGGAACCTGGATTTTGAGCAGATGAGCACCGAAGAAGTCGCTGCTGCCAAACGGGTCCTGGCTAAAATGACACTGCCTGTTTCCCCATTGATCACGCGCCGCCTGCAACCCGCGGTGCAAGGAGCCAGGGCTGATTGGCGGCGCACGATGCGTTTAGCGAGCCGTAACGGTGGCGAAATCTGCTCCATTGCCAAGGCAGAGCGCCGCAAGCGCTGGCCCAACCTGGTGGTTCTTTGCGATATCTCCGGCTCGATGAGTCAATACAGCCGAATGGTACTGCATTTTCTGCATGCGGTTGCCAATTCCAAGGGACAGGGCTGGGCGCGGGTATATGGGTTCACCTTTGGCACCCGCCTCACCAATATCACCCGGCATTTGGCAACCCGAGATGTTGACGCGGCCCTGGCCGCTGCAGGGGCGGAGGCCCAGGATTGGGAGGGTGGAACCCGGATCGGAGCCTGTCTGCATGAGTTTAACCGGGATTGGTCCCGCCGTGTTCTGGGGCAGGGGGCTGTCGTCCTATTGATCACTGACGGGTTGGATCGTGATGACCCTGATACTCTGAGCCATGAGATGCAGCGCCTCCACCTCTCTGCCCGTCGACTCATATGGCTTAACCCACTTCTGCGTTGGGGAGAGTTTGCCCCCAAAGCGCAAGGGATCCGGGCGATGTTGCCTCATGTTGACAGTTTTCGTGCGGGGCATACAATTGCCTCTCTGGAAGATCTGGCAGAGGCCTTTGCACAACAAAAAGACAAGGGTGAACACGAGCGGTTGATGGCATTGCTGTAATCCTGTCTTCCTCATTTGTTTCTTTGATTTATCCCTCGCTCACAATGCAAAATCCAATACCTGATTTTATTCGATTTTGATCGAACATCTGTCCTGGCAGGGTGTTTAAGCCTCATTTTCGGAGTGTATTCTGGAGAGACCAAATGCCGATTTACTAGAGAATGTGCGCGCCTACTTCCTGACTGACGCCGTCTGGAAGGCGAGTGGCGTTCTCGATAAAAAATTTGGGGTAAGACGACCCTAGGGGTTATTCCAGGCGCCAAAACCGAAAGCCTGATCGAAACGCTTGGTGATCTCTTGGGCGTCCTCTAAGGCTTGGTTTCTATCGTGATTGCCTTTGCGCTTGCGGAGCGTTTGAACCCCTCGGTTGGTCGGGTGCAAGAGGCTGAATAACCCGGTGTTCCCTCAAACTCGGGAACGGCCCTTGCTTCCTGGCGTACCTGCTGATGCTGGGGTGTTTTGTAAATCTCACGGTTTTGCGCCTTGAAACCCTGTGCCTGAAGGGCAAGGTTGAGACAGTTGAACAACCTTGGAGGGGGTATGGTCGAGAAAACAGCCATCTGGGAGAGCGCGGCGAGCACTGCACTGCGCTGGCATCGCGAAGGGCATGGCGCTGTTCTGGCAACCGTGATCGAGACCTGGGGGTCCGCCCCACGCCGTACTGGCGCTCAGCTGGTGGTCAGTGGTGACGGGCGAATTGAAGGCTCGGTTTCGGGAGGCTGTGTCGAAGGCGCGGTTGTGCTAGAAGCGCAGGAGGCCCTGAAAGAGGGCCTGTCCCGTGTGTTGGAATTTGGCGTGAGCGATGGCGATGCCTTTGCTGTTGGCCTGGCCTGTGGTGGTACAATTCGCATTCTGGTGGAACCGGTTGGATCAGCTTTGCCTCTCTGCGTTCTGGAAGAGCTGGTTGCAGCGCAGCAATCGCGCCAAGCCGTTACTTATGAGATCAATCTTGCTTCAGGGCGCGCACGCTTGTTGAAGGATGGTTATCCCGAACGCCTCCGTTCTGATCGTTCAGGGTTTGAAGACGATGGAGAGACCTTTGTTGCCGTCCATAATCCGCCTCTGCGTTTGGTCATTGTTGGAGCGGTCCATATTGCTCAGTCCTTGGTTCCGATGGCGCAGATCGCGGGATATGATCCCTATGTGATCGATCCCCGGGCAGCCTTTGCCACCCCAGAGCGGTTTCCGGGAGTCACTCTCTTGGAGGATTGGCCAGATGAGGCTGTTACGACTTTGGGCCTGGATCACCGCACTGCACTTGTGTTGCTTACCCATGACCCAAAACTCGATGATCCCGCCCTGATTGCGGCGCTTGACCGGGATTGCTTTTATTTTGGCGCACTGGGCTCAAAACGCACGCATGCCAAGCGGCTGGACCGATTGCGGGCCAGCGGAAGCTCGGAGGCGCAGTTACAGCGAATTCACGGACCTATTGGCCTTGATCTGGGTGCCTCAGGCCCATCGGAAATTGCGGTTGCTATCCTGGCAGAGATGACAGCCGTGCTGCGTGGGAAACAGACATGAAATTCGGCAAGCGCCCTGTTCGTGAGGCACTTGGAACGATTCTGGCCCATTCGATCAAGGCATCGCGTTCGGCTGAGGAGATAGGGACTCCCTATAGGATCCCAAAGGGAACGGAACTTACACGTCGCCACTTGGAGGATTTGATCGCGGTCGGGCATGAGGTTGTAACGGTTGCGGAAATCGAAGCTGAGGACGTTCAAGAAAACGAAGCTGCATTATTCCTGGCGCGGGCATTGGTGCCGGACGAAGCTCGGCAACGCGTACGTATCTCTGATGCGGGTGCAGGCCGGGTAAATCTCTATGCGGATTGTTGCGGGATAACCTGCCTGGATGTTGCATGTATCGAAGCGCTGAATGCTGTTGACCCTATGATCACTATTGCGACTGTTCCGCCCTGGTATCGCGTAGACGAAGGGGGAATGATCGCCACCATAAAGATAATTTCCTACGCGGTTGCCTCAGAACTTTTGCAAGCTGCTGCACAAAAGGGGGGCGAAGCGGTCAAAGTACTGCCACCAGTATTCAGAACGGCCACACTGATCGAAACGCAGGTCAACGAAGAGATGCCGTCGAACAAGGGGCGGCGTGCCATGGCTGGGCGCCTACACCGAATGGGGCTAGAGCTGACCTCCCGACAGATTGTCCCACATCGCGAGGAAGACTTGTCTGCAGCGCTTCAAAAGGCACCGGGAGAGGTGCTGCTTGTTCTGACCGGCTCAGCTACTTCAGATGCACGAGATGTTGCACCAGAGGCGCTGCACCTTGCTGGTGGCAGGATCACGCGCTTTGGTATGCCGGTTGATCCTGGCAACCTGCTATTCTTGGGCAATCTGGGTGAGAAGCCTGTCATCGGTTTGCCTGGATGTGCGCGTTCCCCTGCTTTGAATGGCGCCGATTGGGTGCTGGAAAGGGTTTTGTGCGGCTTGGATCTGACCGGAGGGGATATTGCTGCCATGGGTGTCGGCGGGTTGCTTAAAGAGATTCCCACGCGCCCCATGCCGAGAGATAGCTAGGGGCAGCCAAGAGATCGCCTCCCATTTGTGCAGTGTGGCTGCAGGCTAGGGTCAAATTGTCCTGATTTGGAGGTCCTTCTCTGAGAGGAGAGCCATTTTTTGCCAACCGGTAAAATTGTTTGTGACCCAGCGTCCAAAGGGGTTCGCGTAGAGCTCTTCCCGTGTTTAACTCTCATTAGCCAGAAAAAAACAAGCTAAACGGGAGGAATACATGACCAAGGTCTCGATGACCGTGAACGGCAAAGCCGCGAGCGGAGAGGCAGAGGGGCGCACGCTGTTGTCGTCTTTCCTGCGTGAGGAACTGGGGCTGACGGGAACCCATGTGGGCTGCGACACCAGCCAGTGCGGCGCCTGTGTTGTCCATGTGAATGGGGTTGCGGTGAAATCCTGCACCATGTTGGCCGCTGAGGCCGAAGGCGCTGAGGTTGCCACCATCGAAGGTCAGGCCGCCCCTGATGGTACGCTGAATGTGATCCAGCAGGCCTTCCAGGATCATCACGGGCTTCAATGTGGTTTCTGCACGCCGGGGATGGTGATGTCCGCAGCGGCTCTGCTGAAGGACAATCCCAAGCCCAGCGAGCAGGAGATCCGAGAGTACCTTGAAGGGAACCTCTGCCGCTGTACCGGCTATCATAACATCGTCAAGGCGATCTTGGCCGCATCCGGACAGGATGCCTCTGCCATCGCAGCAGAATAACGCCCGCCTCCTGGGCCGCCAGAGGGAGGCGCGGCCCCGGCAATTGTCAAAAGCATAACCAAGAGGTGCGCCCCAAGCGGAGGCACACTCCAGGGAGGAGATTTGAGACATGCCAAAAGATAGTGGTATTGGCGCCAGCCCCAAGCGGCGCGAGGATGCAAGGTTCCTGACCGGAACCGGGAATTATACAGATGACATCAATCTGAATGGCCAAGCCTATGTGCATTTTCTGCGCTCGGATATGGCCCATGGTAAGCTGAACGGGGTTGATACTTCGATCGCTGCTGAAATGCCCGGCGTTGTTCGCATTTTCACAGGCGTGGACTTTGAAGGGGTTGGAGGCATACCCTGCGGCTGGCAGGTGACGGACCGTCATGGTGAGGTGATGCAAGAGCCCGCCCACCCGGTTCTGGCTCAGGGTAAAGTACGACACGTTGGGGAGGCGATTGCAGCTGTGGTGGCAGAAACGCCCGATCAGGCTCGCAATGCAGCCGAAGCGATCGAGCTTGACATTGAAGAGCTGCCCGCCGTTGTCGACATGAAAGCGGCACTCGCTGAAGGCTCCACCAAGGTGCATGACGATCTCACCTCAAACCTTTGCTACGACTGGGGCTTTGTTGAGGAAAACAAAGGCGCGGTGGACGAGGCCTTTGCCAATGCCGCCCATGTGACAACGCTGGAGCTGGTCAACAACCGCCTTGTGGCCAACCCGATGGAACCACGTGTGGCGGTGGGTGATTTCAACCGCGCCACTGGCGACAGCACGCTTTATACCACTTCACAGAACCCGCATGTGATCCGCCTGCTGATGGGGGCCTTTGTGCTGGGGATCCCTGAGCACAAGCTGCGCGTGATTGCGCCGGATGTGGGCGGGGGCTTTGGTTCCAAGATCTTCCATTACGCGGAAGAGGCTTTTTGCACCTTTGCGGCAAAGGCGGTCAATCGGCCGGTCAAATGGACTTCGAGCCGCTCGGAAGCCTTTGTCAGTGATGCCCATGGTCGCGACCATGTGACCAAGATTGAACTTGCACTGGATGCGGCGAATAACTTCACCGCGCTGCGCACCGATACCCATGCCAATATGGGGGCCTATCTCTCGACCTTCGCGCCCTCGGTTCCGACCTGGCTGCATGGCACGCTGATGGCTGGGAACTATAGGACCCCTCTGATCTATGTGAACGTGAAGGCCGTCTTCACTAACACTGTTCCGGTGGATGCCTACCGTGGCGCGGGTCGGCCTGAAGCCACTTTCCAGCTGGAGCGGGTCATTGACAAGGCCGCGCGGGAACTGGGTGTTGATCCCATTGCCCTGCGCCGCCAGAACTTTATCACCGAGTTCCCCTATGCCACCCCGGTGGCGGTGGAATATGATACCGGTGACTACAACGCCACCATGGATAAGCTGGAGGAGATCGCCGATCTTGCGGGCTTTGCCGCGAGGCGGGCCGAGAGCGAAGCCAAGGGCAAACTTCGCGGCCTGGGGGTGAACTGCTATATCGAGGCCTGCGGCATTGCACCTTCGAACCTGGTTGGACAGCTCGGTGCGCGCGCGGGGCTTTATGAAAGTGCGACCGTCAGGGTCAATGCTACCGGCGGGCTGGTGGTGATGACCGGCAGCCACAGCCACGGGCAGGGGCATGAGACCTCTTTCCCGCAGGTGATTGCTGAGATGATCGGTATCGACGAGAGCATGGTGGAGATCGTCCATGGCGATACCGCCAATACGCCGATGGGCATGGGTACCTATGGGTCCCGCTCGCTGGCAGTGGGCGGTTCTGCCATGGTGCGCGCCACAGAAAAGATTATCGCCAAGACCAAGAAGATCGCTGCCCATCTGATGGAAGCCGCTGAGGCCGACATCGAGCTGAAGGATGGGCAGTTCTCGGTTGCGGGCACGGATAAATCCGTGGCTTGGGGCGATGTAACCCTGGCGGCCTATGTGCCGCATAACTACCCGCTGGAAGAGATCGAGCCGGGCCTGGAGGAGACCGCCTTTTATGATCCGGCCAACTTCACCTATCCCGCAGGCGCCTATGCCTGCGAGGTTGAGGTGGATCCGGATACCGGCAAGGTCAGCATCGAGCGTTTTGCGGCGGCGGATGACTTTGGCAATATCGTCAACCCGATGATTGTGGACGGTCAGGTCCATGGCGGGCTAGGCCAGGGCATTGGCCAGGCGCTGCTGGAAGCGGCGGTCTATAATGACGACGGGCAGCTCCTGTCGGCCTCCTTCATGGACTATGCCATGCCGCGCGCTGATGATCTGCCTTTCTATCAGGTGGATCATTCCTGCCAGACCCCCTGCACCCATAACCCCTTGGGCGTAAAGGGCTGCGGCGAGGCCGGCGCCATCGGCTCCCCGCCTGCGGTGGTCAATGCGGTTGTCGATGCGCTGCAATCCGCGGGCAAGGATGTGACCCATGTGGATATGCCCTTAAGCCCATCGCGGGTTTGGGCCGCGATGCAAGGCTGAGAGGGAAGGGCGGGGGCCAGCCCCCGCACCCCCGGGATATTGTTTAGAAAGATGAAGGAGCTGGCCGGGCCAGTTCTGGAAAGGAAAACGGAATGTATAATTTCGAGTTTGAAAACCCCTCAAGCATCGCCGAAGCGGTTGCAGCCTTGGCAGAAGAGGAGGCCCAGGCGCTGGGCGGCGGCCAGACCCTGATCCCGACGCTGAAACAGCGTCTGGCTATGCCCTCGAAACTGGTGAGCCTTGCAGGCATCGCCGAAATGAAGGGGGTTTCTATCGCCGACGGGATGCTGACAATCGGCGGCGGCGCAACCCATGCAGAGGTAGCGGCCGAGGCCTGCCCGCCGCTGGCGGCATTGGCCGGGCAGATTGGCGATCCGGCGGTGCGCAACCGCGGCACCATTGGCGGCAGCCTGGCCAATAACGATCCCGCCGCGGACTACCCGGCCGCAATGCTGGCACTGAAATCCACCATCGTGACTAACAATCGAGAGATTGCGGGCGACGATTATTTCCAAGGCCTGTTTGAGACTGCTCTGGAAGAAGGGGAGATCATCACATCGGTACGTTGTGAAATTCCCGAGGGCGCAAATTACCAGAAGTTCGTTCAGCCCGCCTCCCGTTTTGCATTGGTTGGGGTGTTTGTTGCCAAATATGCTGATGGGGTGCGCGTCGGCGTGACCGGAGCCTCAGAGGAGGGAGCCTTCCGTTGGGATGAGGCCGAAGTGGCTTTGAATAGCAATTTCAGCGCAGCTGCGCTGGAGGGGCTTGCACTGGATGCAGAGGGAATGATGGCTGACATTCATGGAAGCAAAGCCTATCGCGCTCATCTGGTTGGGGTGTTGACCAAGCGTGCTGTCTCGGCTGTTTGAAACGGCCCAACAAAGAGAAATGGTCTTGTCGCATGCTATGCGGCAGGACCATTTGTGTTTTCGGCTGGTGATATACGTTACTTTTTTAGAAGGCTGGCAATATTGTCGAGGATGCCTTGCGTCTTGCCCGCAAGGTCGCGGATTTCAGAGGCAATAACAGTAAAGCCTTTGCCAAGTTCCCCAATGCGGGCCGCTTCAATAGAGGCATTGAAAGCGATGAGCTGAATATTCTTGCCCGCCGCTTCGGCGCTGGTAATGGCTTGCAGCATCTTGTCCTGGCGGTTGGCCTCCAGCTGTTTCTGGCTTTCAAGCAAATGAGAGGTCAGTTCTTTCAGAAATTTTGAGATCTGAGGCTCCAGCTGATAAAGGCAGTGTTCTGCAAAATCACGGCTTTGCTCGTGTTGGTCGACCTTGAGGGACTGGACGAGAGGTGTCATGGCCTTGATGCAATCTTGTCGCTGTGTCTCCAAGGCTTCTGGGAGGCTATGTTGATTGGATTTCAACATGGCCGGCAGCTTGCTTTCTAACATCTCTTGCGCTTCGCCTACACGATCCTGCGACAGTTTCAGTGCTGTCTGCGCGTCTTCTGTGGTTTCTTTGTCTTTCAGTACCAAGAGCGCGAGTGCGGCAATTCTTGCCGGTCCAATGGCCATGAAGGCTTTGTTTTGAATGTCATTTAAAGTTTGCATCGAAGTCCGCCAATGATGTTGCTGTATTGAGCCCTAGCAAAAGGAGGTTAACGCAAGCTCAAGAGGCGGGATTGATGCAGAGTTTGCTTGCCAAAGAACATGCAGGATTTACTCAGCATTAGATGGAGCGGCTGAGAAAACAAAAAACGCTCCTCCAAAGATATGGAGAAGCGTTGCAAAGCTTTTACGGAAACAAAGTCCGACTTGAGCTATTTTTGCGGAAGCGGGCCGATCATCATGATCATCTGACGGCCTTCCATCTTCGGCATGTTTTCAACCTTGCCGATTTCCTTGACGTCCTCGGCAACCCGCTCCAGGAGTTCCCGGCCCAGGTTCTGGTGCGCCATTTCGCGGCCGCGGAAGCGCAGTGTGACCTTCACCTTGTCGCCGTTTTCCAGGAATTTGAAAACGTTCCGCATCTTTACTTCGTAGTCGTGAGTGTCGGTGTTCGGGCGGAACTTGACCTCTTTGACTTCGATGATCTTCTGCTTCTTGCGGGCTTCGCTCTCGCGTTTCTGCTGTTCGTATTTGAACTTGCCAAAGTCCATGATCTTGCAGACCGGAGGCTTCGCATTCGGCGAGATCTCTACGAGATCGAGACCAGCTTCATTAGCCAGATCCATGGCTTTGGCTGGGTGAACGACTCCGACATTCTCCCCATCGGCGCCAATCAGGCGGATTTCAGAGGCGCGAATCTTTTCGTTGGTGCGCGGGCCAGTGTCTCGTTGCGGCGGCGCATTATGTGGTCTGCGGGCTATGGCTTTAATCCTTTGATGATTGCCGTTTTCGAGCCCGGAACTTAAACGGAACAACGTCGGCTTTCAAGCGGCAACCGGAGTTGCAGTGGGGGTTTTCCGGGGGCGTTGCGCGAATACTAGTGGTTTCAGGTGAATTCAACTGCAGTTACAGCTTTCACAGCAACTTTGAGGGTGCGCGGGGCAACTGCGCCAGGACTTGCCGACAGGGCTTTAGATTTGCGCAGGCTTTGGCTTGTGAGGTCGCGCCTCAGGATTTCCCCCTTGCTAAAGGTGCATGCAAAGCTCACCTCAGTGCGCATAACGCCCGGTATTGGGTGATGCAAAATGACATGGAGTTATGCAATGAAACCAATCGTTGTGATTTTGGGATTGGGAGCAGTGGCCGCCGCTGGGTATCTGTATTTTGAGGGGCAGCAGACCGCTCTGGCACCTGAACCCGCTGCAAATGTAAGCGAGGCACCCGCAGAGAATGCTGCTGAAGTTGCGGAAGAGTCGGTTGAAGAGGTGGCTTCTACAGAGGCAGCGGTGGAGGAAGCACTTGAGACTGCGGCGACCGAGCTTACAGAGAGTGCCGAAGCTGCGGCCGAAACTGTTGAAAACGCCGCAGAGGAACTGGCGGATGACGCCCAGGACAGGGTTCAAGAAGTTGCTGAAGAAGCGATGGAAAATGCACTTGAGACTGCAAGCGGTATTGCCACTGGAGCGGGTGAAGCCGCTGCCAATGTAGCCGAAACAGCAGGTGAGGTCGCATCCTCAGTGGTTGCGGAAGCAGCTGATACCGCTACAGAAGTAGCCAGCACCGCTGCTCAGACCGCGACTGATACTGCTAGCGCAGTTGCTGAAGCCACAAGTGAGACTGTTTCTGAAGTCGCTACGAGCGTCGCCGAAACCGGTGAGAGCACTCTGGCAAGTGCGGCGGGAGCTGCAACAGCTGTAGCGGAGTACCTGACGCCGGAGGGTTTCAACTACGACAAGGTGATCGAGTTGATCGATGCATCTAACCTTGATGATGTGAAGAAAACCCTTCTGCGCGGTACATTGGGCCAGGCAAAGGATAACCCAGAGTTGCTAGGAGGCGTTCTGGAGCAGATCAAAACGGCTTTGGGTCTGTAATCAGAGCTGCTCTGTTGGAGATTTCGAGGTCTTGGAGAGGCGCCGAAATGAGGCGTCTCTCTTTCTTTTGAGCCTTATCCTAATACTCTCCATTTTGATTGCTCATTTCATATGTTCACGATATGTTCCGCCTGGTGCAAGCAAGGAGAAAAATTGTGATTAAGGGAAGTTGCTATTGCGGCGCTGTGCGATTTGAACTGTTAAACAAGCCATCGATGATGGGAACCTGCCATTGCAGTCGTTGTCGCAAAGCAGGGGCCAGCACCATTGTCTTTGTGAAGCAGGCCGATCTTAGATGGGTCCAGGGCAGAGAGAATGTGACCCTTTTCCAGCCAGAGGCGCCTTACAAATACGGCAGATGTTTCTGTATGACCTGTGGCACCTCATTGGGGGAAATCTTGTCGCAAGAAGACAGCTTCCCCATCGCCGCCAATGCGCTGGACGAAGATATTGGTCTGAAGGTTCAGTTTCATGAGCATGTGGCGGAGAAACCAGACTGGTACGAGATCTGTGATGAGGCGCCGCAATCTGAAGTGCATCCCGAACAGGCCTAAGGAAAGCAAATGCGCTAAATAGGCCGCTGTCACCGCAACGCAGCCTGCTCTCTCCGCTAATTTGTCCCATATTCAGGCTGGAATCACGCAGACATACTGTTCGAATGTCATGTGCAAACAAAAAAGAAAGCCGGGCAGATGCGGCCCGGCTTTCTTATCAGAAGTCTCTGTGCGATCAGTCCAGGAAAGCCTTTTCCACAACAAAATGCGCAGGCTTGGAGTTAGCGCCTTCTTCGAGGTTGTAGGTGTTTTCAAAGAGATCCTTGAGCTCCAGGTTGAAGGCCAGGTTACCGCAGATCATGGCGCGGTCGCTTTCGGGGTTCAGCGGTGGCACGCCCAGATCCTCAAAGGCTTCGCCCGAGCGCATCAGATCGGTGATGCGGCCCATCTTGGCGCTCTCTTCGCGGGTCGTGGTCGGGTAGTATTTGATCTTCTTCCAGAAGCCCTCGCCGATCACCTCGTTCAGGAGCTCGTCGTCCTTCAGGCTCTCGATCAGTTCGCGGCCATAGGTCAGCTCACCCGCTTCGCGGCAGGTATGAGTGATGATCACCTCGTCGAATTTCTCATAGGTCTCGGGTTCACGCAGCAGCGAGGCAAAGGGCGCAAAGCCGGTGCCGGTGGCAAAGAACCAGATCCGCTTGCCCGGAACCAGCGCGTCATGCACCAGGGTGCCGACTGGTTTGGGACGCAGGATAATTTCATCGCCGGGCTGGATGTGCTGCAGCTTCGAGGTCAGCGGGCCATCCTGCACCTTGATCGAGTAGAACTCCATTTCCTCGTCCCAGGAGGGGGAAGCGATGGAATAGGCGCGCAGAAGCGGCTTTTGCTTGCCGGTCTTGGGATCTGGATCATTCATCAGGCCGATCATCACGAATTCGCCGGAGCGAAAGCGCAGGGAGGCCGGACGCGTGCAGCGGAAGGAGAACAGCCGGTCCGTCCAGTGCTTAACCTCGGTTACGGTTTGGGCGTCGGGCAGCGTAGGCACTGCTTTGGCCGGCTTTTGGTCGGTGGCGGTGTCGGTCACAGAAGTCATCTCGTTCATCGATAGCACTGCCGGTGTTAAAGACCGGCACCTCTGATTAATCTTTGATTCAGGTCAGGGAAAGCCCGGAAAGCGCAAAGCCGCAGCACTTTGGCTGTGACTTTGCGGCAAAGGCATCCCAATGAAGTCGAAAAGCTGGCGTCAGGAGGCAGCAGTGCTGCCGCGCAGGCGGGCTTGGTAGTTATGGGAGGTCCAGGCAGAGCGCGCAAGCCATTGCTCCTGTGGTTGGCGGGCCGCGAGTTCTTCGCTGATCTCCACCTCATCAAAACCCGTGCGGCGTGCCATGGCGTATTGATCTGCCAAGACATGACCATGGGCCCGCAGGCGACCGTTGTAGCCCATGAGACGCAGCTGGCGCGCCAGGGTAAAGCCACGCCCATCAGCAAAGCTGGGGAACGCGATGCGGACCAATTCCACCCCGGCGATCTGCCCGGCCAGGCTGGCGGGATCAGTGTCAGAGGTGAGGTTCAGGACAGTCTCGGCTTCAAAACCAGCGGTCCATGTTTCCGGGCCAAAACCCGCGTCAGTCACAATTACAGTCATATCACTCATGCTCCTGTGCGGACAAATTGGCCATTGACCACGTGAATGCCGCATTCTTCTTTGCTTTGGTCCCGCCAGCGGCCCGCACGCGGGTCTTCACCGGGCTGCACCGGCGAGGTGCAGGGGGCGCAGCCAATCGAGGGGTAGCCCTTGGCGACCAGCGGATGGCGGGGCAGGCGATTTTCATCCATATAGGCGCGTACATCTTCCGGCGCCCAATGGGCCAACGGGTTGATCTTGAGGCGACCGGTTGGGCCATTGGCCTCCATTTCGACCTCAAAGAACTCAAGCGCCGCTCGGGTTCCAGCCTGAAAACGCTTACGGCCGGTGATCCAGCCGTCAAATTCCGACAAAGCCCTCTGCAGCGGTGCGGTCTTGCGCAGGGCACAGCAGGCATCGGTGTCGCTAAAGCGCAGAGCGCCATAGGGGTCCTTTTCAGCGATATCGGCGGCGCGAATAATCTGCACATTGCGCAGGCCCAGACGCTCGCTCACCTCCTGCTGATAGATCAGCGTCTCGGTGAACAGAAGCTCTGTATCGATAAAGATCACCGGCACCATCGGGTCGATGACCGCGGCCATATGCAACAGGACGACTGATTCCGCTCCGAAGCTGGAGACAAGCGCGATGTGCCCTGCATCGTTGAGGGCGCCTTCCATCACGGCGGTGGCCGAATGATGGCGAAAGCGCGCATTCAACGCATCAGCTTTGGCTTTGAGGCTTTCAAAAACCTCTGCGTTTTGCTCTGGGGTTGTACCTTGGGCAAACTGTACCATGATCTACGCCACCTTTTTCTGAGCCTCGGGATACAGGGCCGCTTTGAAGGGCTCCATGCCGAGGCGGCGGTAGGTTTCGAGGAAGGTTTCCTCGTCGCCCTGGCGCAGGCTCAGATAGGTCTGAACGATGCGCTCTACCGCGGGGATGATTTCGTCATATGCAAAACCGGGGCCGGTCCGGGTGCCGATGGCCGCGGTCTCTGTCGCATCACCGCCGAGGGTGATCTGGTAGTTTTCGACGCCCGCACGGTCCAGACCGAGGATGCCGATATGCGCGACGTGGTGGTGACCACAGGCATTGATGCAGCCAGAGATCTTGATCTGCAGGTGTCCAATGTCATGCTCCAGTTTCAGATCATCAAAACGCTGTGCCAGCTCCTGTGCGACAGGGATCGATCGGGCAGTTGCCAGAGCGCAGTAGTCCATGCCGGGGCAGGCGATGATATCGGAGATCAGGCCGATATTGGCGGTGGCCAGCTCGTGCTCTTTCAGACGGGCGTGGATTGCGGGCAGGTCCGATTTATGGACGTGCGGGATGATCACGTTCTGCTGGTGGCTGATGCGCAGCTCATCATAGCCAAATTCTTCGGCCAGATCCGCCATCACCCGCATCTGTTCTGCGGTCGCGTCGCCAGGAGTGGCGCCATGTTTCTTGATCGAGACGGTTACGATGGCGTGTTCGCCGTCGCGGTGCTCGGCCAAATTGGTATCGGCCCAGGCCCGGAAGACCGGGTCCGCATCATAGGCCGCACTATAGGCCGCAATAGACCCCTGGCGGAACGCAGGTGCCGCAAAATGGGTTTTGATCTCCGCCAAAAGCAGCTGGTCGGTGCCGTCGAACTCTTTGCGGCGCGCTTCAAAGTGTTCTTCCACCAGCTCGCGGTACTTCTCGATACCGTTCTCCTGAACGGTGATCTTGATCCGGGCTTTGTACTTGTTGTCACGGCGCCCCAGCACGTTATAAACCGCCAGCACGGCTTCTAGATAGGGCAGGAGGTCCTCTTTGGGTAGGAAGTCCCGCAGCACTTTGCCCACCATGGGCGTGCGACCCAAGCCGCCACCGACGATGACCTCAAAACCGATCTCGCCGTTCTGCTGCACCATCCGCAAGCCCACGTCATGGGCCTTGACCACGGCGCGGTCATTGGGGCTGCCGGTAATGCCGATTTTGAACTTGCGGCCCAGGAATTGGAATTCGGGATGATCAGTGGACCACTGGCGGATCAGCTCCGCGTAGGGGCGCGGATCGGTCAGCTCATCGGCAGCGGCACCGGCGAAATGGTCGGCGGTGGTGTTGCGGATGGTATTGCCCGAGGTCTGGATCGCATGCAGCCCGACCTCACCCAGCGCATCCAGCATGTCGGGGATGTCGCGCAGCTTGGGCCAGTTGTACTGGATGTTCTGGCGGGTGGTGAAATGGCCGTAGCCCTTGTCCCACTTCTCAGCCAAGAGCGCCAGCTGGCGCATCTGGGCGGAATTCAGCGTGCCATAGGGGATTGCAACCCGCAGCATATAAGCATGCAGCTGCAGATAGACGCCGTTCATCAGGCGCAGCGGCTTGAACTCATCTTCAGTGAGGGAGCCGTCGATGCGGCGCTCGACCTGGGCACGGAACTGGGCGTTGCGTTCGGCCAAGAAGGCCTCGTCAAAAGCGTTGTACTTATACATTGGCGAGTGCCTCCTGTTTGCCGTGCTGGTAGTTGGAAGGGCCTTTGCGGCGGAATTCTTCTCGGAAATGCGTCGGCTCCGGGCCATTGGGGCCTGCCTTGGCATCGGCCAGATAGGCACCGACGGTGGTCAGAGCCTGTTTTTCGGCCTCGAGCAGACGCAGCTGCGCCTCGGCCTCATCCACGATCAGCTCTGCCTCGCCCATATGGCGGGTCCAGGTGCCGTCGGCTTTGAAATAGATCACATCGCCTTCGAGCAGGTCATTGGCGGTGATGACTTTGGGCGTAAAGGGGCGGGCCATTATGCAAGCTCCATATTCAGGTCAGCGAGGGCGGCCCGGCTTTGGCGCGGGGCGAGCCCAAGGAAGGTGAGGGCGGGACCGGAGAGATCTGCATCAGCCAGATCGGCAGGCAGGCGGTCCAATGTGGTTTCCAGGACGCGCTCATCGGCGCGGGAGGCGTTTTCGATGACAGTGACCGGGGTGAAGCGGTCGGCGCCATGCATGATCAGGCGGCCCTGCACAAAGCGGGCGGATTTCTTGCCCATATAGATGGCTGCAACCTCGCCGGGGCGCGCCAGGGCGGCCCAGTCATGATCGGCAAAGCCCTTCATGTCATGGCCGGTCAGGAACCGCACCGAGGTGTTGCGCCCGCGCTGTGTCAGGCTTTGACCGATGCTGGCAACGGACGCCGAGGCGGCAGTGATGCCAGGCATGATCTGATAGGCAATCCCGGCCTCTTCGCAGGCGGTGAGCTCTTCATCCAGGCGGCCATAGATGGTGGGATCGCCGGATTTCAGACGCAGAACCTTTTTGCCGCGCAGCGCATGGGCAATCATGCGTTCGCAGATCTCGTCTTGGCTCATCTGTGGGCCAAAGCCCTCTTTGCCGACGTTCTCCAGCAGTGCCTCAGGACCGGCCAGAGCCAGCACCTCGGCACTGACGAGGCGGTCGTAGAGAATGATCTCAGCCTCTTGCAGGGCTTGCAACACTTTGAGGGTCAGTAGCCCAGGGTCGCCCGGGCCAGAGCCCGCAAAAGCCACCTGGCCAGAGACAAGGCAACACATACCGCTCAGAGTGTGAGTGGTGGCGAAAGCAGTGTGTGTCATGTTGTCGGCCATGGAGGACCTCTTTGCAGCTGTTTGACTTGAGGTTAGATATAGGAAATATTCCCGCCTTAGCGCTATATGCTGCGGCAAATAAGGAAAATCGTTCTTCCGTGCGAAGTGATCGGATAGAATGGTCCTGATTGATGAGGATTTAGAGAATGACAGTGCGGATAGACGCCACAGATCGGAAAATTTTGGCTGAGCTGCAGCGCGATGCGGGCCAATCTTTGGATGAAATTGCCAAACAAGTGGGCAGTTCCAAGACCCCAGTCTGGAATCGGATCCGCAAATTGCGCGAGGCAGGGGTGATCGGGCAGCAGACCATGGTGCTGGATGCCGAAGCGCTGGGATTTGAGGCCTGTTTCTTTGTCTTGATCCGCACCTCAGAGCATGAGGCGCAATGGCAGGCAAAGTTCCTTCAGGCCCTGCGTGACCGCGCCGAGGTGCAAGAGGCACATCGCCTGGCCGGCGATATCGACTACATTCTCAAGGTGCGGGTGCAAAATGCCCGTGCCTATGACAAGTTTTATCAGGCTTTGATCTCAGAAGTGCGGGTGCATAATGTGACTGCGCTTTTGTCGATGGAAGAGATCAAATCCACAACCATGTTGCCGCTGGATTAGTGTTCCGGAGTTGACGGCAGAGAAGGTTAAAGGAGTGCTTCAAGGGGTGGTCCGCCCCTGAAGACGCCTGTTTGGTTCTCCGGGATTGGGTTCCGCGTCAAGGGCGAGCCCTGCTGCGTAGGGGCGCAGGGCGCCCCTTGACCCATAGTTTTGGCCCTCAGGTGGTCACCATCAACCGGGTCAATCCGTGGAAATGATAGCTGTTGCTATACTCCGGATCTGCCGCAAGTTTCAGGCTAGGGCAGCGCTCAAACAGGATTGGCAGTGCTATCTGCATCTCCAATCGGGCCAATGGGGCGCCGACACAGAAATGCAAGCCGCCACCAAAGGCGGTATTGGTGCGCGCTGGCCGTGTTGGATCAAAGAGCTCCGGGTCGTCT